>NZ_JBVHNP010000503.1:0-202 GCF_055556675.1 Erwinia sp. PME.40.26/001 | reverse complement strand
GGGGGTATAGCTCAGCTGGGAGAGCGCTTGCATGGCATGCAAGAGGTCAGCGGTTCGATCCCGCTTATCTCCACCAACTCTTTACCAGAAGATAAGGTGGCACCGGAAAACTGAGAATTAAGATGTGGGGGTATAGCTCAGCTGGGAGAGCGCTTGCATGGCATGCAAGAGGTCAGCGGTTCGATCCCGCTTATCTCCACCA
>NZ_JBVHNP010000502.1:0-202 GCF_055556675.1 Erwinia sp. PME.40.26/001 | reverse complement strand
CGTGAGGCTTAACCTTACAACGCCAGAAGCGTTCTGGCGTGGCGTTTGAGAGACGCAAAGAGATTTTCAGCCTGTTCGAAACGGATTGGTCCGTGCGGTTGCGCAAGCGACGGCGGGGACAAAACAGAATTTGCCTGGCGGCTTTAGCGCGGTGGTCCCACCTGACCCCATGCCGAACTCAGAAGTGAAACGCCGTAGCGCC
>NZ_JBVHNP010000501.1:0-203 GCF_055556675.1 Erwinia sp. PME.40.26/001 | reverse complement strand
TGTCTTCATAAGCCACATGAGGACATCCCCATGAAGAAGCGTTTTTCCGACGAACAGATCATCAGTATTCTCCGCGAAGCCGAAGCTGGGGTATCCGCCCGTGAACTCTGCCGCAAGTATGCCATTTCCGATGCCACGTTTTACACCTGGCGTAAGAAGTATGGCGGTATGGAGGTGCCTGAAGTTAAGCGCCTGAAGTCGCT
>NZ_JBVHNP010000500.1:0-205 GCF_055556675.1 Erwinia sp. PME.40.26/001 | reverse complement strand
TGGTGGGTGATGACGGGCTCGAACCGCCGACCCCCTCCGTGTAAAGGAGATGCTCTACCAACTGAGCTAATCACCCACATCTCAAATCTCTGGGTACTGCATTTTCGCGGGCATCATTCACATAATGAATGGTGGGTGATGACGGGCTCGAACCGCCGACCCCCTCCGTGTAAAGGAGATGCTCTACCAACTGAGCTAATCACCC
>NZ_JBVHNP010000499.1:0-206 GCF_055556675.1 Erwinia sp. PME.40.26/001 | reverse complement strand
GCTTACTGCCTGAACCACCATCTGGTTCTTGCTGCCCACGCCGTAGTCGGACATGGCTTTCTGATAGGCATCGCTTTCTCGTAATCCGGCCAGCCATTTGGCCCTTTCTTTTTCTGTCGCGTTATCTTTAAGCGGTGCAGCGCCTTTTTTCGCCTCTTCCAGCCCTTTGATATCGCCCATCGTGTTCACGATGCTGACCATCTGGC
>NZ_JBVHNP010000498.1:0-208 GCF_055556675.1 Erwinia sp. PME.40.26/001 | reverse complement strand
CCTGCACGACCCACCAATGTAGAAAGGCGCCCTAAAGGCGCCTTTTTGCTATCTGTCACCCGGGCGGGGTTCGAACCTGCCGCAGGTTCAGGTCGAGCACAGCGAGACAGCGTTGCTGAAGGCAACGACCCGAAGGGCGAGGCAACGCCGAGTCATCCTGCACGACCCACCAATGTAGAAAGGCGCCCTAAAGGCGCCTTTTTGCTAT
>NZ_JBVHNP010000497.1:0-212 GCF_055556675.1 Erwinia sp. PME.40.26/001 | reverse complement strand
AATGCGCTGAGTGATATTGCTCAGGCGCAGTCTGAAGGCAAAACGCTGGAGCAGAAGGCGGGTGAGTACGTTGAGGCTGAGAACGAACGCTATAAGAAGGCCAACTGCAGCGGCATGAGCGCCGAAGCCTGCTCGGTGAAGATGTACACGGAACGGCGTGAAGCGTTGAAAGATATGGTGTCAACGGGTGCAGATTTTGTGCCGGTTGTTGG
>NZ_JBVHNP010000496.1:0-212 GCF_055556675.1 Erwinia sp. PME.40.26/001 | reverse complement strand
CGGACGGTGAGCCTCATAGCGGCAGGTCGACAGGGATAAACCTGTGAGCCTGCAGGCACGACGTTGCGACAGACCGGTCGCATCACACATCAACATCACGGCTTCCCGCTTCTGGTCTGTCGTCAGTACTTTCGCCCAAGAGCCACCTGAAGCGCCTCTTTATCCAGCATGGCTTCGGCAAGCAGCTTCTTGAGTCTGGCGTTCTCTTCCTC
>NZ_JBVHNP010000495.1:0-227 GCF_055556675.1 Erwinia sp. PME.40.26/001 | reverse complement strand
GCGTCATCTTTCGCGCTGCAGATGCGTTGGCTGCGCGTGCTCACCCCGGTCACTGACCGGTGTCAGCTCCCGGGGATCCTCGCGCTTGCCGCCTTCCTGCAACACGAAATCTTTAGGGCATCACTAAGCGTCATCTTTCGCGCTGCAGATGCGTTGGCTGCGCGTGCTCACCCCGGTCACTGACCGGTGTCAGCTCCCGGGGATCCTCGCGCTTGCCGCCTTCCTGC
>NZ_JBVHNP010000494.1:0-228 GCF_055556675.1 Erwinia sp. PME.40.26/001 | reverse complement strand
ATGCGCGGCGACCGTCGGGCGATCGTCCTCACCGAAATCCCCTATCAGCAGGGCAAGAACGCGCTCGTTGAGAAGATCGCCGAGGCCGCCAAGGAAAAGCGGATCGAGGGGATCAGCGACATTCGCGACGAATCGAACCGCGAAGGCGTTCGCATCGTCATCGACCTGAAGCGCGACGCGACCCCCGAGGTCGTGCTGAACCAGCTGTGGCGGCACACCCCCGCCCAG
>NZ_JBVHNP010000493.1:0-228 GCF_055556675.1 Erwinia sp. PME.40.26/001 | reverse complement strand
GGATTCGGTCAGGGAGAAGGATTCCGGCGAGACGAAGCCCTGGAAGGCACCGAACATGGCACCGGCCACGCCACCGAAGGACGCGCCCATGGCGAAGGCCAGCAGCTTGACGTTGCGGGTGTTGATGCCCATCGCCTTGGCGGCGATTTCATCTTCACGGATCGCCACCCAGGCACGGCCCAGACGCGAATCCTGCAGGCGGCTCGAGAAGAAGATCACGAAGATGCA
>NZ_JBVHNP010000492.1:0-228 GCF_055556675.1 Erwinia sp. PME.40.26/001 | reverse complement strand
CGATTTAAGGCTTCGATGGTGCATCTTGCCGCAGCCGCCAACTTAAAGGTCCGCTCGGCTCATACAGCCAATAGTATTGGCTGACCATCTGCTTTGCGCGGGTGAGCTGAAACGACAGGCCGGCAACGGCCATGAGAAGCAGGGTTTCCACGAAGTAGGTCCGTGGCAGCAGCAAGGTTTCGTTGAAAAGCGCGAAATGGATAAATCTGACCGCAAATCCCATCGGGA
>NZ_JBVHNP010000491.1:0-228 GCF_055556675.1 Erwinia sp. PME.40.26/001 | reverse complement strand
ATGACGCGGGAACCGGGCGGCAAGTTGCCCACCAGGCCGTTCACCGCCTGGATATGCTGGGGCGTGGTGCCGCAGCAGCCGCCCACAATATGCACGCCCAAATCACTGACAAAATGCTGCAAGTGCGCCGCCAGATCTTCCGGGCTTAAATGGTAATGGGCCTTTCCGCCCACGTTTTCCGGGATGCCCGCGTTGGGCAAGCAGGAAATGTAAAAAGGGCTGTGCTGG
>NZ_JBVHNP010000490.1:0-228 GCF_055556675.1 Erwinia sp. PME.40.26/001 | reverse complement strand
CCTCCTCTTTGAACTCGACGAACTCGGCGGGCTTGACCCACCGCTGCACGGGGAGGTGCCGCGGGGTCGGGCGCAGGTACTGCGTGATCGTGATGATGTCCGTCCCGGCCTCATGCAGGTCGTGGAGCGCCTGCACGACCTCTTCGGGCTCCTCGCCCATGCCGAGGATGAGGTTCGACTTCGTGATGAGGCCGGCGTCGCGCGCCGCGGTCAGCACGCCGAGGGACC
>NZ_JBVHNP010000489.1:0-228 GCF_055556675.1 Erwinia sp. PME.40.26/001 | reverse complement strand
CGCGTCGGCGAGTTGGTAGATGGCGTTGTCGCGGATGGGGATGGAACTGTGGCCACCGGCATTGGTGGTCTCCAGATGGTAGTTCTGGGCGGCCTTCTCACCGACCTGGATGGACTCCACGACGAGCTTGCCGTGACCGTCGGTGCGGCCTCCGCCGCCTTCGTTGAGCGCGAAAGCGGCTGAGATCAGATCGGGTTTGTTCTTGGCCAGCCACTCGGCGCCGTTGAA
>NZ_JBVHNP010000488.1:0-228 GCF_055556675.1 Erwinia sp. PME.40.26/001 | reverse complement strand
GCCCGGCGAGCAGACCGAACCTGTCGAGGGAGGTCTGGTAGCGCCACATGAGGACGTTCTGACCGACCGCCGCGGCGGCCTGCTGCGTCGCGAGGTCGTTGGGCCGACCCTGCAGGTCGAGCAACGGTAGCGCGGTCGCGATCGCGCCCGATGACACCAGGACGACCTCGACACCGGCTTCGCGCGCCCGGGCGAGCGCGTCGACGATGAGGTCGATGCGGAAGGCGC
>NZ_JBVHNP010000487.1:0-229 GCF_055556675.1 Erwinia sp. PME.40.26/001 | reverse complement strand
ACGTCGACCGTGCGGGTCAGGGTGACCTTGTCGGGGCCGTCGGCGACGTCCGGCACGAAGTCGGCATAGATCCGGTAGCTGCCGGCTTCGGTCCACTCCCAGGAGGTCGTCCAGGTGCCGGTGCGGTCAGTTGCATTAGTAGGCTGTACAGTGCCGGTAAGCTGACGTGTCGCACCAACAACAAGGCTTGCCGTGGCAGGAGTTACGATTACGCCTGTAGCTGCGACAG
>NZ_JBVHNP010000486.1:0-229 GCF_055556675.1 Erwinia sp. PME.40.26/001 | reverse complement strand
CTTCTTAGAATCAACACTGATAGAGGTGTCATGATCAATGACAACAAATGTAGATTCTCTATCAAGGGACAGCCCATACACCATTTCGTCGGCACCTCTACGTTCAGCGAGTATACTGTGGTTCATGCTGGATGTGTTGCAAAGATCAACCCTGATGCACCGCTTGACAAAGTTTGCATTCTCAGTTGTGGAGTATGCACTGGTTTTGGTGCTACTGTGAATGTTGCAA
>NZ_JBVHNP010000485.1:0-229 GCF_055556675.1 Erwinia sp. PME.40.26/001 | reverse complement strand
AGAACGACCCCATCAGGATGCCGAGGCTGATCACGGCCCCGAAGCCGGTCTTGCCGACGACGGCGGCGATCGCACCGAAGGCACCGATCGGGGCGAGCCAGAGGATCATGCCGAGGATGCGGAACACGAGCACCTGGAAGTTGCGGATGCCCTCGACCATGCGCGCGCCGCGCTCGCCCATGCCCTGCAGAGCGAAGCCGACGAGGAGAGCGATGAAGAGCACCTGGAG
>NZ_JBVHNP010000484.1:0-229 GCF_055556675.1 Erwinia sp. PME.40.26/001 | reverse complement strand
ACACCTGGGCCAGTGGGATTCGTCCAAGGCGATCTTCTTCAAGGAAGGCCGTCCGCTCAAGGAAGGGGAAATGCTGGTCCAGAAGGACCTGACCAAGTCGCTGCGCCTGATCGCCAAGGAAGGTCCGAAGGCCTTCTATGACGGTGCCATCGCCAAGAAGATCGTGGCCGAGATGGACAAGCACGGCGGCCTCATCACCGCCGAGGACCTGAAGAACTACAAGGTCGTC
>NZ_JBVHNP010000483.1:0-229 GCF_055556675.1 Erwinia sp. PME.40.26/001 | reverse complement strand
GACCTTGTCGTACTGCGCCAGCGCCTGCGCCGGCTGGCCGCGCAACTCGGCGATGCGGCCCAGATAGTAGTGCGCGTCGTCGATGCGCTCGCCGCCCTTGGCGAGCTGCGCGAACTGCGCTTCGGCGTCCTCGATGCGGCGGTCGTCGAGCGCGATTAGGCCCAGCATGAAGTGGGCATCGTCATTGCCGGGATCGGCCTTCGTGGCCTTCTGCGCCTGCTCGCGCGCA
>NZ_JBVHNP010000482.1:0-229 GCF_055556675.1 Erwinia sp. PME.40.26/001 | reverse complement strand
CGCGTTCGTCATTATCGGGGTGGCCGGCACCCTCGAGCACGCCTGCCAACTTGCCGCAACCGTGACCGCCCCAGTGATTCTGCTCGATACGGCATTTCCACGCGGCACCGCCGCGGTGCACACGTTGCGCAGTTGTGCGGCCGCAGCAAGGATAGTTGCGTTCGCGCTCAGTGAGACCGAGGAGGAGGTCATCGCGTGGGCGAAGGCCGGGATCTGCGGATACATTCCC
>NZ_JBVHNP010000481.1:0-229 GCF_055556675.1 Erwinia sp. PME.40.26/001 | reverse complement strand
TAAGCTTCAGGCAAAACTAATCCCGGCCATTGTGCCGGGATTTTTACTTTAACGGTCAGCTACCGCCGCGCTTCTTCGGCTTCGCCGTGACCTGAATCACATCCAACAGCTCGCGCTGCTTGCGCGCCGAGAGCTTCGGGCAGAGCTGGCGCAGGGCCTGTATCACCTCCGGCTCCTGTGGCGGTACTTTAAACGCCAAAGTACTACCCGGTAAGCGGTAGAACAGGGC
>NZ_JBVHNP010000480.1:0-230 GCF_055556675.1 Erwinia sp. PME.40.26/001 | reverse complement strand
ACCGCACCGTCAACATGTCGAAGGGTCCGGGTCGCGGCTTCGGTGACGTCAAGACGGGCGAGGTCGACCGGTATCTGTCGGACGTGCAGTAGCTCGTCACGTCGACGGACTGGGGCAAGCTCAGCCGGAACGATTTCATCGCCACCGCCTCGACCGTGTTCGCGTATGTCAACCAGGCCCACCCGTTCCGGGAGGGCAACGGGCGCACGTCGAAGGTGTTCATGGCGCAC
>NZ_JBVHNP010000479.1:0-230 GCF_055556675.1 Erwinia sp. PME.40.26/001 | reverse complement strand
CGCGAGTCGTAGGCGTAGCTGGTGACACGGCCGAGCGGATCGGTCTCAGTCTTGAGCCGCCCTTGCGCGTCGTAGGTCCGTTTCCAGGCGTTTCCCGCCGGATCCGTGAGGCTGGTGATGTGGCCGAGCGAGTCCCGGGCGATGGCCGTCGCCAGACCTCCCGGAGCGGAGACGCCGACGAGGCGCCCGGCAGCGTCGCGGGTATAAGCCGTAACCTGATTCAACGCATC
>NZ_JBVHNP010000478.1:0-230 GCF_055556675.1 Erwinia sp. PME.40.26/001 | reverse complement strand
AACGGCGCCGGCAGGCGAGCCACCCGCCCCGGACCCGGCCCGAGCTCGTCGCGACGGCGCCGGGGCAGGTGTGGAGTTGGGACATCACAAAGCTCAAGGGGCCGGAGCGGGGCGTGTACTACGACCTGTACGTCGTGCTCGACATCTTCTCCAGGTTCGTCGTGGGCTGGACCATCGCGGCCCGCGAGGACGCCGAGATCGCCAAGAACCTGCTCGAGCACGCCATGGGC
>NZ_JBVHNP010000477.1:0-231 GCF_055556675.1 Erwinia sp. PME.40.26/001 | reverse complement strand
CCCGATGTCCAGCGCGCAGAGGGCAGCCTCACGCGCTTCCGGGCGGATCGGCGCCGTGGCGTTGTAGTCGAGGTAGACCGGGTCTGGCCTGCTCATGCCGCGACCTCCGCGCCGGACCGGCGCGGGATGCGGCGCGCGACCACGTCCGCCAGGCTGACGCCGCCGAGGAAATGCTCGATCTCGTCGCCGAGCGCTTCCCAGAGATGGTGGGTGGCGCAGCGCTCGCCCTTC
>NZ_JBVHNP010000476.1:0-231 GCF_055556675.1 Erwinia sp. PME.40.26/001 | reverse complement strand
GGATATCCCTGTCCGGCGCTCTGCTCCGACTCCGTGGCGACCGAGACGGTGCCGCCGGTGGCGGCGATCTTCTGGTAGCTCTGCTCGTTGAGGGACGCGGAGTGCACGTACGTGATCTCGGGCGTCATGAATCCGGCGTCGTACATCTGGGTGATGGCGGTGTCGGTCGTCGCGCCCCACACTCCCGCGTGGGTCGTGACGCGCAGGCCCAGTTCGCGAGCCGCCTCGAAC
>NZ_JBVHNP010000475.1:0-231 GCF_055556675.1 Erwinia sp. PME.40.26/001 | reverse complement strand
GGGTGAGCAGGAGCAGCGGCACCTGCCACGCCCACCCGCGGTCGGGTTCGCCGTAGTAGTGGAACTCGTCCATGACGACCTGGTCCACCTCGGCGTCCGGTCCCTGCCGGAGGGCGAGGTTCGCGAGAATCTCTGCCGTGCAGCAGATGATCGGGGCGTCGGAGTTCACCGAGGAGTCGCCCGTGACCATCCCCACGTTCTCGGCGCCGAAGATGTCGACGAGCGCGAAGA
>NZ_JBVHNP010000474.1:0-231 GCF_055556675.1 Erwinia sp. PME.40.26/001 | reverse complement strand
CTCCGCGACCGCTCCGAGCTGCAGGCGCTCCTCGGCGAGTTGGAGGGGGTCCGCACCCTCAGCGAGACGCTGCGCTCGCAGACCCACGAGCACGGCAACCGGCTGCACGCGCTGCTCGCCCTGCTCGAACTCGGGCGCATCGACGACGCGCGGCGGCTCATCGCGGCATCCACCGAAGGCCGCCAGGATCTCGCCGACCGCATCGTGTCCGGCAACGACGGCGCGGTGGTC
>NZ_JBVHNP010000473.1:0-231 GCF_055556675.1 Erwinia sp. PME.40.26/001 | reverse complement strand
AAGCCGGCGAGGATGCGGTACACCTGCGCGAAACCGCCCGGGACGCCCTCGGACTGCACGGCGCCGCGCGTGACGACGCCGTAGCGGTCGAGCAACAGGCTCGCCGTCGCGGTCGCCCGGGCCGCGGCATCCGGTTCCCGATCAGGCAGGAGCGACCAGCGCCCGCCCAGCGACGGCGGCCGGGGAGCCGAGGTCGGCCGCGGCAGGGTCGCTCCGCGGTACATGCGGGCG
>NZ_JBVHNP010000472.1:0-231 GCF_055556675.1 Erwinia sp. PME.40.26/001 | reverse complement strand
CCGAGCGCTCGGCCTCTGAAACGGCCGCGACGCCGCTACCCGAGTTCTCATTTAAGAACGGTGAGGACAATTCTTAAGTCCTTTTGGATCTGTCAAGATCGAAGTAAAGTTGGGGTCATGGCTACCCCGACCCCCGTCCCCGTCACCCGCGGCCTGCGAACGATCGGACAGAACGTGGCCGATCAACGGAAACTGATGAACCTGACGGCCAAAATGGTTGCCGAGCGGGCA
>NZ_JBVHNP010000471.1:0-232 GCF_055556675.1 Erwinia sp. PME.40.26/001 | reverse complement strand
AGTTCAAACTGAACCTCGGCACCCGTGAAATGTTCCGCGAAGATGAACCAATGCCGCTAACCAGCGGTGAGTTTGCGGTGCTGAAAGCGCTGGTTAGCCACCCGCGCGAGCCGCTGTCGCGCGATAAGCTGATGAACCTGGCGCGCGGTCGTGAATACTCAGCGATGGAGCGCTCCATCGACGTGCAGATCTCCCGCCTGCGCCGTATGGTGGAAGAGGATCCGGCGCATCC
>NZ_JBVHNP010000470.1:0-232 GCF_055556675.1 Erwinia sp. PME.40.26/001 | reverse complement strand
GAACAGATCATCCCGCGCACAGCCGCGTTCGCTGCGCCGGCCAAAGGCCGAGAAGTGCGTGGGCGCATCCTGATCCTGCGGCCAGGCGCAGAGGATGCCGAGATTGTCTTCCACCGAATCGCTGTGATTGGCATCGAGGATGGCCACCACCGGGGCTTCCAGTCCCTTGGCGCTGTGCACGGTGAGAATGCGCACGGCATCGGCGCTGGCATCCACGCTCGCCTCGTCCGGC
>NZ_JBVHNP010000469.1:0-232 GCF_055556675.1 Erwinia sp. PME.40.26/001 | reverse complement strand
CGACCTGCAGGCGCCGCTCCGGGTCGCGCACGTCGACGCAGACGCCGACCAGTTCGGCGTCCTCGGCGATCACGAGATGGAGCTGCAGGATCAGCGCGAGCCCCTCCGGGCCGTCGCCGACGAGGGCGTCGCCGGCGAGGGCGACCTCGTCCGCCTGCAGCACGCTGCCGGTCGCCAGCCGCGGCAGGAACAGGCTCTGCTGCGCCGGCGTGCCATGGCGCTGCAGCAGCTC
>NZ_JBVHNP010000468.1:0-232 GCF_055556675.1 Erwinia sp. PME.40.26/001 | reverse complement strand
AGCGCCTCACATGGTTTTGCGGTGGCGGCTCTGGTGGCGACATTGGGCGAGGCGGGCACGCCAGTTGATCTGGCCTATCGCAACAGCACCGAAGCTGTCGCTGCACTGGCGCGCGGTGAATGTGACCTGGCTGGTTTTCATGTGCCGGAGGGCGAGTTTGAAGCCGCCAGCATGAAGCAATATCGCAAATGGCTCAAACCCCGTCAGCATGTGCTTGTGCATCTGGCCAGTC
>NZ_JBVHNP010000467.1:0-232 GCF_055556675.1 Erwinia sp. PME.40.26/001 | reverse complement strand
CAATCGAAGGACATGATCGACGCGCTGGCTGCCGCCCGTGCCGCCTTGCCGCACACGATGTCCTCCGCCACTTCCGACAACGGGAAGCTGTTGATCACCGGATATTCACAGGGTGGTTACGTCGCGATGGCGACTCATCGGGCGCTGCAGGCCGCGGGAGTGCCCGTCACCGCCTCCGCCCCGATGTCCGGACCATACGCGCTCGAAGCCTATGTGGACGCGATCTTCTTCG
>NZ_JBVHNP010000466.1:0-232 GCF_055556675.1 Erwinia sp. PME.40.26/001 | reverse complement strand
CGTGATCGAGCATCAGCCGCTTGACCTCGCGATTGCCGGCGCCGCCCCAATGCGAACGGGCGAGAAAGGTCCAGCCGATCTCGATCTCGCTCTTGTCGGGGTCGTGCTCGTAATAGCGGCTGGAGCCGATCACCTTGCCGGAGGCGCGATCGACGAAGGCGAACGCCATCTTCGACTTGACCGCGTCGTCGAAGAAGGTGCGGAATTTCGGCTCGGTCCAGCGATCGGGGAC
>NZ_JBVHNP010000465.1:0-232 GCF_055556675.1 Erwinia sp. PME.40.26/001 | reverse complement strand
ATCATGGAGCGTCAATTCGAACGAGCCCTGCTGAACAGCCGCTGGCTGCTCGTGCCCCTGTATGTCGTCCTCGTCGTGCTGCTGCTCGTGTTCGCCGTGCAGGCCGTGCGCGAACTCGTGCATCTGTTCGAGCACATCCTCGACATCACCGAGGTCGAGCTCGTGCTGGCCGCGCTGGGCCTGATCGATCTTGCGCTGGTCGGCGACCTGCTGGTCATGGTCGCGCTGTCGA
>NZ_JBVHNP010000464.1:0-232 GCF_055556675.1 Erwinia sp. PME.40.26/001 | reverse complement strand
ATAAACTATATAAAAAAGGTATGAAACTAGACGAATTTGGTGTTGGCAATGGCAGGGCTTCCGGGTGTTCAATGCAGTCCATGGATACCCCACAACACCTTCACGCTGCGGCCCCGGCCCTGATCGACCGGGTCGAGACCTTCCTGGTCGATCTGCCGACCATCCGTCCCCATCAATTGTCGATGGCGACGATGAACGGGCAGACCCTGATGCTGGTGCGCCTGTACTGCTC
>NZ_JBVHNP010000463.1:0-232 GCF_055556675.1 Erwinia sp. PME.40.26/001 | reverse complement strand
CATCCTTGCGCTCAATGCGGCGGTCGAAGCTGCCCGCGCCGGCGAGCAGGGCCGCGGCTTCGCGGTCGTGGCCTCCGAAGTGCGAAGCCTCGCGCAGCGCAGTGCGGGTGCCGCCAAGGAGATCAAGACCCTCATCGATGATTCCGTGGCCAAGGTCGATACCGGCAGCCGCCTGGTGGAGCAAGCCGGCAGCACCATGACCGAAGTGGTCGCCAGCGTGCGCCGCGTCACC
>NZ_JBVHNP010000462.1:0-232 GCF_055556675.1 Erwinia sp. PME.40.26/001 | reverse complement strand
CCGAAGAGGCGGCCGGTTTGTCACCGGGCTGCCTCTTCGATTTTTCCTTTTGCTTCATGAGGCGGCGTGGCCGCTCATTCACCGCCGAGGTAGATGATCTTGAACAGGAAGATCGCGGCGATGATCCAGATTACCACTGATACATCCTTCATACGACCCGTCAGCAGCTTCAATCCGGCATAGCTGATGAAGCCCAGTGCCAAGCCATTGGCAATCGAGTAGGTGAAGGGCA
>NZ_JBVHNP010000461.1:0-232 GCF_055556675.1 Erwinia sp. PME.40.26/001 | reverse complement strand
CGTGAGTGAGTTCGAGAAGCTCGAGGGGTGCGTCACGTGCCTCTCGGTGCGCGTGCGCGACTGACGCCGCGCCGCGTCAGGCGTGCAGCGCCGCGTTCAGGGTGACGCCGACGCCCGCTCGTGCGGAGGCCTCGACGGCACCCGTGAGCGAGTTGCGACGGAACAGGATGCCATCCCGCCCCGACAGCTCGCCCGCCTTGACGGTCTCGTCGCCGACGCGCACCTTCGTGCC
>NZ_JBVHNP010000460.1:0-233 GCF_055556675.1 Erwinia sp. PME.40.26/001 | reverse complement strand
AGTACGACCAGAAGCTCGGCTACGAGATCCACGCGCCCTCCGGCCCCAACGACCCGAAGGTGCTCGAGATCCGCGAGGCGTACGAGGAGCTCGGCAGCGACCGCCTCGGGTTCACCGCCGACTTCTCCTCGACCATGCACGCGATGTCGCCGACCCTGCTGCGGGCGGTCCGCCGCGCGGGGCTCGACGACGAGGCGGTCACGCGTCTGCAGGAGATCTGGGCGACGGATGCC
>NZ_JBVHNP010000459.1:0-233 GCF_055556675.1 Erwinia sp. PME.40.26/001 | reverse complement strand
GGCAAGGGCGTCCTCAAGGCCGTCGCCGCGGTCGTCGACGAGCTCGGCCCCGCGATCGAGGGTGTCGAGGCCAGCGAGCAGCGCATCATCGACGAGATCCTCATCGAGACCGACGGCACCGAGAACAAGTCGCGCACCGGCGCCAACGCCATCCTCGGCGTCTCGCTCGCCGTCGCCAAGGCCGCCGCCGACAGCGCCGACCTGCCCCTGTTCCGCTACCTCGGCGGCCCCAA
>NZ_JBVHNP010000458.1:0-233 GCF_055556675.1 Erwinia sp. PME.40.26/001 | reverse complement strand
AGCTCCTTTTCATAGTCCTCGACACCGATAACTTTCAAAACATTTCTAGCTTCATCAATTTGATTTCTTGCTACAAGCCAGCGTGGGCTACGCGGAATACCAAACAACATAACAAAAAACAAAATGGCAGGAATGGCAGACACACCCAGTTTCCACCTCCACTCCACTGCAGCAAGACCAAGAGTGCCAATGAAATAATTGGAGAAATATGCAAGCAAAATACCTATAACAAT
>NZ_JBVHNP010000457.1:0-233 GCF_055556675.1 Erwinia sp. PME.40.26/001 | reverse complement strand
TTCAACAGCTCGGTCTACTGCAATTTTGTTTGTATCTTGGCTGAAAGTGTTTGGCTCTCTTTGAACAAACACTGGCTGTAGACAATCCTTGACCTTGGCAGCGTGAGCAGCCGAAAGAGGGAGCCCCCCAAGGCTAATTACGCCTCCAGAACCCCTAGAATTTCCTCTATTTGTTTCTGAGCCTTTGTTTCCGGCTTCTTTTAAGTTGTCAGTTACCACGACGTATGCCAAAA
>NZ_JBVHNP010000456.1:0-233 GCF_055556675.1 Erwinia sp. PME.40.26/001 | reverse complement strand
GCGTGTGCCAAACCACAAGATCGCGCATCCAAATATGGATTTTCAACCTGTGATAAGTCTCCAAGTAAAATGACTTTGCTGTTTTCACCACAACGCTCAACTACCATTCGGCATTCGCGTGGTGTGAGATTTTGCGCCTCGTCAACAATGATAATGCTATTAGGAATGGATCGTCCCTGAATAAAGGCCATAGCCTCAACCTCGATGCGACCATCTTCAACCATTTCCTCAAA
>NZ_JBVHNP010000455.1:0-233 GCF_055556675.1 Erwinia sp. PME.40.26/001 | reverse complement strand
AACTTCACGTATTTCGATACGGAAACCCATCTGATCCGGCCGGAGCACATCATGGCCAGCGGCTCCCTGCCACCGGGTTTCCCGGCCACCGAAATCGACGGTGAATTCTATTGGGACGGCGGCCTGATCTCGAACACCCCGCTGCAATGGGTCGCCGATGGTCCGACGCGCCAGGATACCCTCGCCTTCCAGGTGGACCTGTGGAGCGCCGAGGGCAATCTGCCCGGCAACCT
>NZ_JBVHNP010000454.1:0-233 GCF_055556675.1 Erwinia sp. PME.40.26/001 | reverse complement strand
CTGCGCGCGGCGTAGGGAGGGCGGAGCCCGACCGGAGGCGCGCGCAGCGCAAAGCATCTTTTAATCGGAGGTCGGTGGGGGCGATCAGCTGCGGTTTTTGAAGCGCCAGCTGTCATTGCCGGTCTCGACGATGTCGCAATGGTGGGTGACGCGATCAAGGAGCGCGGTGGTCATCTTGGGATCGCCGAACACGGTGGGCCATTCGCCGAACGCGAGGTTGGTGGTGATGATGA
>NZ_JBVHNP010000453.1:0-233 GCF_055556675.1 Erwinia sp. PME.40.26/001 | reverse complement strand
TCGCGCACCCAGTCCGCCGCGTAGCTGGCCTCCCGGAGGGCCGCGCGGACTTCCTCGCCGATCATGGCGTCATCTTCCACCAGCAGTATTCGCATCGCTTGCCATGCCTCCTTCAATGCATCCGGCCATCGGACCGGATGGTGCCAGAGTCTAAGGCAAAAGCACGAGTGACTGCGGAAAAGTGAGCCAGGCCGCCGTCGGGAAAGCCCTCCGGCTTGTATGGATCAAATCAC
>NZ_JBVHNP010000452.1:0-234 GCF_055556675.1 Erwinia sp. PME.40.26/001 | reverse complement strand
AGGTCGAGGAACGCGTGTTCGAGGTCTCCCACCGCGGGGGCGTACTCGACGATCGGGATGCCGGCTCCCACGAGGGCCCGGAGGCCCGCGACGGCGGCTCCTTCGTCGGCGAACGGCACGAGGAGGTCGCGTCGATCGACGCCCACCTCGTCCGGTGCGCGTCCCAGCGCCCCCGCGACGGCCTCGCGGTCGAAGGCTGTTCCAAGAGAAGCATCGAGCGCCACCCGCACCCGC
>NZ_JBVHNP010000451.1:0-234 GCF_055556675.1 Erwinia sp. PME.40.26/001 | reverse complement strand
ACACTGACCACTTCACGAGGTAGTGCTTCTTCCACGCGACGTGAGCCAGGACGACCAACTGGCGGGACAACACTTCCAGCGCGGGCTGACACAGCTCCTCCTGCAGAGCCTCCGGTTTCCAATACCGCGTGTGGCCGAAGTAGATGAAGTCCTCCATCGCCTTCCGGCTTGGGTGCTTACTCCTCACACGAGGCACGATCGCCCACACCGACGTGACGATCGCGATGAAGAGAA
>NZ_JBVHNP010000450.1:0-234 GCF_055556675.1 Erwinia sp. PME.40.26/001 | reverse complement strand
CCGGTACGTGACCTGCTCTATAACGCCATTCAGGGCGAACAGGGTGAAAGTGATAAACGCTGGCTGGGCATGTTGCAAAAACAGGTGCAGATTGCAGAAGTTGAACTGGTTGCCAATCTGGCCAATACCCAGATTCCCTTGCAGGATATTTTGCATATGAAAGTGGGTGATGTCATTCCGATTGATATCAAACCCGTCATCACGGCAGAAGTTGATGGCATGCCCTTGTTTAAC
>NZ_JBVHNP010000449.1:0-234 GCF_055556675.1 Erwinia sp. PME.40.26/001 | reverse complement strand
CGCCCGACTTCGCCGACCTCGTCGACGTCCGCAACCACGTGCGGGTGAGCGCCGAGCGCTTCCGCGCCGCGACGGGCGAGCACGTGGCCCTGTACGACCACATCGGCGAGAAGTCCGGCGGCGAGTCGCAGGAGCTCATCGCGTTCATCGTCGGCGCGGCTCTGCGCTACCAGCTCGGGGATGCCGGTGCCGAGCGCCCGCGCTACGCCCCGGTGTTCCTCGACGAGGCGCTCA
>NZ_JBVHNP010000448.1:0-234 GCF_055556675.1 Erwinia sp. PME.40.26/001 | reverse complement strand
CCCGCTTTCGGGAGATGGCTGGATGCCGCGGTGCGGGCGACGACCGCGCTCGACACCGACGCCCTCGGCACGTTCACCGGAGACGTGCCGAGGGCGCTGAGCCCGATGGATGCCGCCGAGGCCAAGGCCGCGGGCGCCGCGGCCGAGCTCGGGACGCCGTTCGGGGTGGCGACGGAGGCGTCGTACGCACCCTCGCTCGGCGGCTTCGGGCCGGTCGTGCACGAGGAGCTCGTC
>NZ_JBVHNP010000447.1:0-234 GCF_055556675.1 Erwinia sp. PME.40.26/001 | reverse complement strand
GAACCGGATTATCTGGTCATGGGCATGTCGTCGGAGACGTTCTGGGATGGTCTGGAAGGCTCCAAGGCGCTTCAGGAGCGCGTCGAGAAGCGCGCCGGCGTGAAAGTTTCGATGGGCTCGGACGCCTCACAGGCGGCGCTGAAGTGCTACGGCGCGAAGCGAATCGGCGTCATCACCCCCTACATGCCAGTTGGCGACGAGCAGGTGCGCCGTTTCTTCACCGATTGCGGCTTC
>NZ_JBVHNP010000446.1:0-235 GCF_055556675.1 Erwinia sp. PME.40.26/001 | reverse complement strand
CGGGGCCCGCGACGTCGTACTTCGCGCCGTCACCGGTGTAGCCGCCGTCTGCGAAGCCGGCGAACGGGTTCCTGATGTCCTCGCCCCAGTTCCAGAAGTTGCTCCAGATAGTGCTGACCATGTACCCCCATGGGTCGTCTTTTGGGCTGGTGAAGGTGCCACCACCCTCTCGCTCGCGCCCGCTCTTCTTGATGCCATCCGGGATGCCGCGCCCAAGGGCCTCGCCCGCCGCCGT
>NZ_JBVHNP010000445.1:0-235 GCF_055556675.1 Erwinia sp. PME.40.26/001 | reverse complement strand
CGGCCGCCATCGACACGTCGTACTCGGTGCTCGTGCTCAACGGCACCGGGAACGCCGGGCTCGCCGGCGAACTTCGCGACCGGATCGTCGCGCTCGGATGGTCAGGTGACGCGGTGCAGACGGGGGACTCCGACACGACCGATTTCGCGACGACGACCGTCTACTACCGCGGTCCTGAGGATCAGGAGGCGGCGCGCGGGCTGGCCGACGCGATCGGCGGAGCGGAGATCGCGCA
>NZ_JBVHNP010000444.1:0-235 GCF_055556675.1 Erwinia sp. PME.40.26/001 | reverse complement strand
GGCCGCAAGGCGGCGTTCCGCACACTCGACGGCGGCACGGCGACGTCCGAGCTCATCGTCGTGAGCGACGGGTTCGAGGAGCTGGCCACGGCCGCGGAGCACCCCGACGCCCGCCCGCTCCAGGTTCCGCTGGTCGTGGACGGGGAACCGGATGCCGCGGCCCTCGGCCCGCAGGGCGTCGCCGCCGCGCGAGCCCACCACGCGCGCGTGCGCGAAGAGTTGCCGGTGCGCGCAC
>NZ_JBVHNP010000443.1:0-235 GCF_055556675.1 Erwinia sp. PME.40.26/001 | reverse complement strand
CGGTCCAGGCGCGTTCTCTCGCGGATGCCGAACAGATCGTGGCCCGACTGCGTCCGAAAGCGGAGGCCACCGGATGACCGACCAGAAACTGACGCGATCGGGCGAGGTGTCCACCGACACCGCCGTCATGCGGGCGCTCAAGAAGATCCGCACGCCCGCGAAGCAGCGCAACCGCGAGTTGGGTCTGCTGCTGTTCGCGATCGCCGTGTACGGCTCGGCCATCGTGCTCGTGCAG
>NZ_JBVHNP010000442.1:0-235 GCF_055556675.1 Erwinia sp. PME.40.26/001 | reverse complement strand
TACGCCTTCCGCCCGGCCGTGCCGATGTCCTTCGACGAGGCCAAGGCCTGGGAGCTGCGCTACGCCGTCGGCTCGGCCGCCCACGTGGCCCTGCTCGGGGTCTCCTGCTTCATCGCCTTCGCGGTGACGAACGATCCCTTCGTGCACATCTTCACGTTCTCGCTGACGATCGCCTACATGATCGGCACGTCCGGCCGCAATTTCGCCAGCAGCTTCCTGGTGAATACGCAAATCA
>NZ_JBVHNP010000441.1:0-235 GCF_055556675.1 Erwinia sp. PME.40.26/001 | reverse complement strand
ATTCCGTTTCGATGTTCGGGGCGCCGGTGATTTCGATACGGTAGATGCCGCCTCCCCTGCCTTGTGGCCAGTGCGGGGCCACGCTGTCATCGATGCGGGTGACGTGTTCGACGACGATGGCGGCGCGGCCGGCGACCATGCCCTGAAGCTCGAAACGGAGACCGGCGGCGGTGCCCTTGCGTATGGTGCCAAGCGTGATCTCGATATCGCGCTCGGCAGGGACGCGTTCGTGGAC
>NZ_JBVHNP010000440.1:0-235 GCF_055556675.1 Erwinia sp. PME.40.26/001 | reverse complement strand
CTCCGTCCCGGAGCGCGAGCTGCTCTCCCGGGCGTTCGGTCGCCAGCGAGCGTGCCTCATCGATCCGGCCCACGCGTTGACGAGCCCGGTCGCCCCGGGCGACCCGTTCGCCCGGTCCGGGGGGTGCGCCGTCAGGCGCGCCCCGGGCGACCCGCCCCCGCGGCACGAGACCGACACCAACCACTTCGTCGTTGCCGACCGGTACGGCGATGTCGTCTCGTACACGAACACGATC
>NZ_JBVHNP010000439.1:0-235 GCF_055556675.1 Erwinia sp. PME.40.26/001 | reverse complement strand
AAAGAGATTTTCAGCCTGTTCCCGGAATTAAGTCCGAAGGATTTTGCGCTGTGACAAGGCGGCCAGCGAAGTGAGAGAAGGAGCATACAGAAGTATGTGACTGAGCTTACGAGCGCAGGCAACGCCGTCAGAGCACAAAAGACACAGGACAGAGCACAAAGAATTTGCCTGGCGGCTTTAGCGCGGTGGTCCCACCTGACCCCATGCCGAACTCAGAAGTGAAACGCCGTAGCGC
>NZ_JBVHNP010000438.1:0-236 GCF_055556675.1 Erwinia sp. PME.40.26/001 | reverse complement strand
TCTGGTCGCCCTGGCGCCAGCGCGCGGGGAACGCCCGGTCGTCGCCCTGCGCGCGGTCGCCGGTGAGGTCGGACTCGCGCAGGTCGAGGAGGTGCGGCGTGCGGTTCGAGGCATCCTTCCACCAGGTCTCGAACGAGCGGACGTCGGTGACGTCCGCGGGGATGCGCGCGTTGTAGAACGCGAACACCGCCTCGTCGCCGACGAGGATGTCGCGGCGGCGTTCGCGCTCCTCGATC
>NZ_JBVHNP010000437.1:0-236 GCF_055556675.1 Erwinia sp. PME.40.26/001 | reverse complement strand
TGCCCGCTACCGCCGAGCCCGGTCAGCATGTTGCTGGCCATATTGCCGATCACGTTGCCGGCAATACTTCCCCCGGTGCTGAACCCGCCGCCGACGTGTTCGACTTTGTAATCCGCTTTGTTGGCGATATCTGTGAAGCCAAGCGTACCGGTGTCGAGCCGGTTTTTGTCAGCCTCTGCGCGACTGGCAAGCACTGCGCCATCCAGCTGCGTATGGTTGCCGACCGTAACATCGAA
>NZ_JBVHNP010000436.1:0-236 GCF_055556675.1 Erwinia sp. PME.40.26/001 | reverse complement strand
GCGTGGTCCGGAAGATACCGAAGTTGAAATTTCGCGCTGGCGTCATGCGGTCGTTAATTTTCCGCACCCTTTATTGATGCAGGGTCTGGTGATTCTGGACACACCTGGCTTGAATGCCATTGGTAGTGAGCCAGAATTGACGCTCAATTTGATTCCTAATGCCCATGCGGTTTTGTTTGTGCTGGCTGCCGATGCCGGTGTGACCAAGTCGGATATCGAGGTTTGGCAGGAGCATA
>NZ_JBVHNP010000435.1:0-236 GCF_055556675.1 Erwinia sp. PME.40.26/001 | reverse complement strand
AGAGCCTGAAAGTTGCCAAAGCGCTTGCTGATCTCGAGCATCTCGAGGGCAGGCGCTTTGACCGGCTGTGCTTGCAAGGGTGCGCGCCTATTTCTGGGTAATGACGCCCTTCACGTACCAATCGAGCTTCCAGAGCTCTCCATCGGAAAGGGCAGCTCCAGCCGCGACGCGCTCCTTCCCGGCCGTGTCGAGCAGGGGACCGGTGAAGATGTTCTTGCCCTTGATGATGGCATCAC
>NZ_JBVHNP010000434.1:0-236 GCF_055556675.1 Erwinia sp. PME.40.26/001 | reverse complement strand
CGCGTTTTAGTCCGTTTCTTCACTTCTCTGCATGCACACTCTGGAACAACTGCGCAGCGGCGCGCTGGAAGGCATTACCCGCCTGTCTCTCTCGTGCGGCCTGCGCGAATTCCCGCCAGAAATCTTCACCCTGGCTGAAACCCTTGAGATTCTGGACCTCAGCGGCAACGAACTGACTGCCTTGCCCGACGACCTGCCGCGTTTGCACCGGCTGCGCATCGTCTTCTGTTCCGACA
>NZ_JBVHNP010000433.1:0-236 GCF_055556675.1 Erwinia sp. PME.40.26/001 | reverse complement strand
AAGTTTCGAATACTGCACCTGGCTCGATGAACGCCAGGCCGTTTGGGTGAAAGTGGCACCGATCCGCTTGTCCGTAGGGGCATGAGCGTTGGGGCCGAGTGATGGAGTAGAGCCCAATCGCTGGCCGATTGAGCGCTGCGGCGATATGAGTACTTCCTGTGTCGCCACCGACATGAGCGGAACATTCCGATATCAAGGCGACAAGTTCTCCCACGCTTGTTTGTCCCACCAGTGAC
>NZ_JBVHNP010000432.1:0-236 GCF_055556675.1 Erwinia sp. PME.40.26/001 | reverse complement strand
ATGCGTGCGTCCTTGGCTGGATAGACCGCGCCGCCGACGCTGCGCGTGATCGCGTCGAGCGCCTCGAGCAGCGCCAGCGTCGGCGCGCCGCGATTCGGGAAGTCGAGCGCCAGCGTCGCGCCCGGACGCGGAAACGACAGCAGTCCCAGCGAGGGCAGGTGGCCGAAGCGCTTCAGCACGACGAGGAACGAGCCGAGGCCCGTGTCGGCGATGAGGCGAAGCATTTCCTCGAGCGC
>NZ_JBVHNP010000431.1:0-236 GCF_055556675.1 Erwinia sp. PME.40.26/001 | reverse complement strand
AGGCACTCGACCATGCTCCCCAGACGGTGCCGTCATTCGCGCGGACCCACAGCGTGTCCGCTCCCGAACCGGATTGATAGCTCAGCGACGCCAACTGGGCAGCCGTGACGTAATTGTCCTGGTTGGTCGACAGCACCGCCCCGTTCAGAACGAAGTGCCCGCCTCCCGTACCCGTGTTCCAGACGTCATATTGGCTCGCAGCGCTGCTGAACGGATCGCTGTAGGTGAACAGCGAC
>NZ_JBVHNP010000430.1:0-236 GCF_055556675.1 Erwinia sp. PME.40.26/001 | reverse complement strand
TCTTCGGTAATCGCCGCAGCTTCGATGACGGCGATGTCGATGCGCGAGGGCGTGCCGCTGCGCAATTGTTCGGCCGTCTCGGAAAGGTGCTGGTCGATGAACATGACCTCGCCTGCATTGATCTTCTTGCGCAGTGTGGGGTCGACCTGGAACGGCAGGCGTCGCGCCAGCAGGCCGGCCTCGGCCATGAGGCCATCGCTGCCATTGCCCAGCGAGGCCCCGGTGATGACGGTGAA
>NZ_JBVHNP010000429.1:0-237 GCF_055556675.1 Erwinia sp. PME.40.26/001 | reverse complement strand
CGCCACATGGGAGGGCATTCAGGCCGCCAAGGTGCTGGAAGCCGAAGGCATACACTGCAATATGACGCTGCTATTTTCGCTCACCCAGGCCATCGCCTGTGCCGAAGTCGGCGCACAATTGATTTCGCCATTTGTAGGGCGCATTTATGACTGGTTCAAAAAGGCCAACAATACCGACTACAGCGGCGCCGATGATCCTGGCGTGCAATCAGTACAACGCATTTATACCTATTACAA
>NZ_JBVHNP010000428.1:0-237 GCF_055556675.1 Erwinia sp. PME.40.26/001 | reverse complement strand
CCTTTCGGCGAGGTCAAGGCGGCTCACCTCAAAGGCTATTTCGAAAGTCTTGACGGTTCGTTTACGCTCGAACCATTGTCGGACGGACGAACCAAGTTGACCGGCTGGTCTCGCTATCGACATCGCTACCGCCCCGCGATTTATTGGTCGGTCTGGACGGACGCGATCGTGAAGAAGGTCCACGTTCGGGTTCTTGATGAGATCAAACGGCGGGCCGAGTCGCGCTAAACTCGGACA
>NZ_JBVHNP010000427.1:0-237 GCF_055556675.1 Erwinia sp. PME.40.26/001 | reverse complement strand
CACCAACACGCCGACCGCGACAGCCATCGGCAGGAGCGTCTTCGGCGAGGTCGGGCTCGCCAGGAGCCCGATCGATGCGCCCGCCAAGACGGTCCACGCGCCGATCAAGGCATCGCGGCGGGGGCCCACCGCTCCCCGCGCGGCGCGGATACCGCTGAGCGACACGAGCGCCGCGGCCACGAGGACGAGCACGACACCCGGGATGCCGGCAACGACCGCCGCCTGCACGAGCAGGTC
>NZ_JBVHNP010000426.1:0-237 GCF_055556675.1 Erwinia sp. PME.40.26/001 | reverse complement strand
CGACGTCGGCGCCGCTCTCGCGGACGAGGCGGGCGATGGCGTCGGGCGACGCTCCCCCGCCGTACGTGTTCCACACCGCCACGGTGAGGTCGCCCTCGGCGACGGAGCCGCCCCAGCCCCGAGCCAGCAGAACCGCGCCGTTGCCGACCGCCGCGGCGGCGAAGACGACGGCCAGCCCGAGCGCGACCGCCGCGCGACGACGCAGGAGCGCGACGATCCCCGCCACGACGGCGAGCA
>NZ_JBVHNP010000425.1:0-237 GCF_055556675.1 Erwinia sp. PME.40.26/001 | reverse complement strand
AGGCCGAAGAAGATGATGAACAACTGCACCAGGAACGGCGTACTGCGGATCAGCTCGACATAGGAGGTGACCGCCAGCCGCGCCGGTGCGCTGCCGTGGATGGAAATGATGGCGCCGAAAATGCCGACGGCCAAACCGCAGATCATCGACAGCGCGCTCAGCCGTATGGTGAGCAGTGCGCCGACCAGCAACTGATCCAGGTGCTGGAAGATGAATGCGAACTGAAAATCGTAATGC
>NZ_JBVHNP010000424.1:0-238 GCF_055556675.1 Erwinia sp. PME.40.26/001 | reverse complement strand
GAAAGGTGTGCTGTTGGGATGGAGTGCCAAGAAGAAAATCTTGGGATCAGAAATTTACAATGAGGCTGACGAAAAAGTCGGTGAAGTCAAAGACATCATTATCAGCCCGGATAAATCAGTCTCTTATGTGATTGTCAGCTCGGGTGGCTTTGTTGGATTGGGCCGCCATGATGTCGCGATTGCGATGTCCGACCTGCGTTTGACAAAAGATAAACTGATTTTGCCTGGTGCAACAAAA
>NZ_JBVHNP010000423.1:0-238 GCF_055556675.1 Erwinia sp. PME.40.26/001 | reverse complement strand
GACCTCGAGCGTGATCTGGTACCGCGTGATGACGCGTCCGATCGGCACGGTGGGGAGGTTGGCGCGCGTGGATTCGCCGACGCCCACACCCCCGGCGATGTGGCGGCGCGCGGCCGAGACGACATCGCCGAGCACGGCGGAGGCGGTCTGCACACCGCCCGCGCCGGCGCCGTAGAACATCAGGTCGCCGGCGGCCTCGGCCTGGACGAACACGGCGTTGTTCGCGCCGTGCACGCTC
>NZ_JBVHNP010000422.1:0-238 GCF_055556675.1 Erwinia sp. PME.40.26/001 | reverse complement strand
AGGTCTGGTCCCCCACGAAACCGAAGACGTACGGGGCGCCGCCGAGGGCCACGACGGGGATGATCGTCGCGAGCGACACCGCGACCGCTCCCCACACGAGCGCGAGGCGTCGGCGGATGGCGACGAACCCGGCGGCCAGGATCGCCGCGGGCCACACCTTCATCCAGATCGCGATGGAGAGGAGGACGGATGCCACGAACGGCCGCCGCACCAGCCAGATGCTGCCGAGGATCGCGAA
>NZ_JBVHNP010000421.1:0-238 GCF_055556675.1 Erwinia sp. PME.40.26/001 | reverse complement strand
AATCAGCACGTCAAACTCGCCCAGGCGCAAGTCCCGGATGATCTCCATGCGCTCGATGGGCTTGATTTCACTGTGCAGGTAGCGCACGCGCACGTTCAGCGTCTCGAAATACTCGGTCAGGTCTTCCGCCATGCGCTTGGTCAGCGTGGTGATCAGCACCCGCTCGCCCCGACCGGCGCGGATCTGAATTTCTTCCAGCAGGTTGTCTACCTGGTTTTGCGTGGGACGCACTTCCACC
>NZ_JBVHNP010000420.1:0-238 GCF_055556675.1 Erwinia sp. PME.40.26/001 | reverse complement strand
TCGATGCGCTCCTGCCGGTGTACGTGCAGAGCCGCATCTTCAACGCCCTCCTGCAGTCCTCCGCGGCCAAGCACGCCGCCACGCAGAAGGCGATGAAGTCGGCCAGCGACAACGCCGACAAGCTCATCACCGACTACACCCGCCTGCGCAACAACGCGCGCCAGGCGGAGATCACGCAGCAGATCGCCGAGATCGTCGGCGGCGCCGATGCTCTGTCATCCGGCAAGTAAGTTCCCAA
>NZ_JBVHNP010000419.1:0-238 GCF_055556675.1 Erwinia sp. PME.40.26/001 | reverse complement strand
GATCTAATTCTTACGAATCCGCCATATGTAACGAGCGGTTCTGCAAGTTTAAAAGGGGCTATTGAAGCCAGCGGATTAGAAGACAAATTCCTGCCATTAGGCAGAGGCACCGAAGCGTTAGCTATGCAATGGATTGTCAATAATCTAAAGCCTGGTGGTGAAGCGTTGGTCGTGGTTCCTGATGGTTTGCTACATCAGCGCTCTATGCTTGATTATCTGATTTCTAAATGTTTTATTA
>NZ_JBVHNP010000418.1:0-238 GCF_055556675.1 Erwinia sp. PME.40.26/001 | reverse complement strand
GGAAAGTCGGAATCGAATCCGCGCCTCTCATGGGGCGCTTATTGTTTGCGTGTGCAGCGCGCTGATGATGACGCTCGGCGTTACGCCGGCGAACGCCATTCAGGACTCAGCAGCCGAGCGAATCTCGGATCTGGTAGATAGCGTCGCGCCCGCGCAGGGGGAAGTCCAGCAAACGGATCGGGTTTCGACGGGATTCGTGAGCGACATCGCTCAACTCCCGGCAACGGAATCTGCTCCC
>NZ_JBVHNP010000417.1:0-238 GCF_055556675.1 Erwinia sp. PME.40.26/001 | reverse complement strand
CCGAGCAGGGCCGTGTGTCGGTACGTAACGTCCGTCGCGATGCCAACGATAAAATCAAAGCGCTGCTGAAAGATAAAGAGATCAGCGAAGACGACGAACGTCGTGCGCAGGATGAAGTGCAAAAAATGACCGATGCGTACATCAAGAAAGTTGATGCTGCACTGTCAGAAAAAGAGACGGAGCTGATGGATTTCTAATCCCATCACTGCCGGACAAAACGCCGTACAGAGAGGTATTC
>NZ_JBVHNP010000416.1:0-238 GCF_055556675.1 Erwinia sp. PME.40.26/001 | reverse complement strand
CAAGTTCAACCTGGACTATATTCTTAACTGCATAATTGATTTTAAGCGCGCATCGTACGGCATCATTGCATTGCTTTTTACCAATAAATATACCCATAACACGATCGCCATCATACGATACGATGGTTCCGCCTTCTTCTTTTATCAAGCGTGTTGCTGCATATAGATATGACTTATAAACTTCTGCTGCAAATGTCCATTTTTTATTTTCCACAAGTGAGGTTGATTGATCTAGGTC
>NZ_JBVHNP010000415.1:0-239 GCF_055556675.1 Erwinia sp. PME.40.26/001 | reverse complement strand
GCGCTGGGCCGCGTAGAACGCGCCCCACGTCGGCGCGGGCCGCGCCGGCTGCGTCCGGCGACCGATGAAGATGTCGCCCGTCCATCCCGGCGGTGGCGAGCCGAAGGCGGGGGCGCCGGCGTCATGGGTCGCGGCGAGCGCGGCACCGAACTCCTCGGCGGCGGCCTGGGTGGGGCGCACGGTCTCCACGC
Organism: Erwinia sp. PME.40.26/001; assembly: GCF_055556675.1. Lineage (NCBI taxonomy): Bacteria > Pseudomonadati > Pseudomonadota > Gammaproteobacteria > Enterobacterales > Erwiniaceae > Erwinia > Erwinia sp. PME.40.26/001. Next base: position 48 of record NZ_JBVHNP010000415.1, on the reverse strand, counting down.
GTTCGAGGACGATGCGTGTCGGTCCGCTTTCGAGCACCTCCACGGTCC
>NZ_JBVHNP010000414.1:0-239 GCF_055556675.1 Erwinia sp. PME.40.26/001 | reverse complement strand
AGTCTTGCCTGCATCGGGAGCGCTCCGGTCCACCAGCAAACGGTTCCCCAGTTCGGGATTCTTCAAAAAATATTCGCTCACAATCTGGTAGTGATTCGTCTCGTCCTTCAGGCTCTCCGGCGCCGGCCCTTCTCCGAAATCGAAATAGCGCGAGAGTCCGGTCTCCCCGGCAAGATGCGGTTCCTTGACCCACAATTCGTGGTCCCTCATGGCGTAACCGTAGGCGCGTTCCAGCCACG
>NZ_JBVHNP010000413.1:0-239 GCF_055556675.1 Erwinia sp. PME.40.26/001 | reverse complement strand
CGAAGCGCACCACCTGATCGAGGGTGCGGGAGATGCCGTCGAGCGCGCCGTCCACGACGGTCAGCGCCTCGACGCCGCGCACGGGCCACTGGTCGCGGAGCACGTCGTGCAGATCGGGCAGCACCGGCAGGTCGTGGTAGCGGCCGGTGTCCGCGCGCGGCCGGGCGAGGGCCAGCGCCCGTTCGATCGAGGGGAGCATCGCGGGGTCGGGGGTGCCGAGCGACAGGTCGAGCCGGAGC
>NZ_JBVHNP010000412.1:0-239 GCF_055556675.1 Erwinia sp. PME.40.26/001 | reverse complement strand
CGGCCCGCGGCATCCGGTTCCAAACTCGCCCGCACTCTCGGTCGCTGACCTCTTCTCAACGCGAAAGCCCGCCCGGCGAACCGGGCGGGCTTTCGTCGTGAGGGCGATCAGAGGTTGATCATGTGGCCGACGAGGCCGTGGAAGGCCTCCTGCAGACCCTCTGACAGCGTCGGGTGCGTGTGGACGTTCCGCGCGGCCTCGAGCGCGGTGAGGTCCCACTTCTGCGCGAGCGTGAGCTC
>NZ_JBVHNP010000411.1:0-239 GCF_055556675.1 Erwinia sp. PME.40.26/001 | reverse complement strand
ACGACATCTACGCCTCCTGCTGCGAGCGCTCGGCGCAGATCACGCGCCCGGATGGCCGGCTCAGCCTGATCGTTCCCATCCGCAGCCAGTTCGCCGATCGCGACGAGTCACTGCGGAAGTTCTACGAGCGGCGGTTCGATGCGATCTGGGTGAGCACCTTCCAGGAACGCCCGGCTGCCCTGTTCCAGGTGAAGGTGCGCAGCACGATCATCACCGCCGCCGGGTATGGCAGCGTCTCC
>NZ_JBVHNP010000410.1:0-239 GCF_055556675.1 Erwinia sp. PME.40.26/001 | reverse complement strand
CAGGGCACCGTCGGTGCGGTCTCGCTCATCCCCGACGCGATCACCCCGCACGAGGAGGCGGTGTACACCAACATCGCGTTCATGGAGTCGGTGCACGCGAAGAGCTACTCGTCGATCTTCTCGACGCTGTGCTCGACGAAGGAGATCGACGAGGCGTTCCGCTGGTCGACCGAGAACGAGTTCCTTCAGAAGAAGGCGCACATCGTCATGGACTACTACCGTGGCGACGACCCGCTCAA
>NZ_JBVHNP010000409.1:0-240 GCF_055556675.1 Erwinia sp. PME.40.26/001 | reverse complement strand
AAGAGCTTCGCGGGCAGAAGGTGCCCGATCTCGTGCAGGGCGATCGAGACGGCCAGGCCGATCACGAGCACGAGCACGCCGATGAGGAAGGCGATCGCGGTCACCTGCCGACGATACCGCCGCTGTCCTTGGAACCTCCCGTGCGGCGCCGATGCGGGGCCTGTGCGGGGGCGGATGAGACAATGGCAGGGATGCCGATCGACACGCCTTCCCATCTCCCGCCCGTCCTCCGGCCGGAGC
>NZ_JBVHNP010000408.1:0-240 GCF_055556675.1 Erwinia sp. PME.40.26/001 | reverse complement strand
AGCACGTCCAGCAGCACCGGTGACATCCGGGCAAGCCGTGGCTTCCTGTCCGCCTGATCCAAGGCGCGGCTCCGTCCCTGCCAGCAGCCGCTGAATGTTGGCGCGATGGCGCGCGATCACGTAGAGGCCACCCGCGATGACCAACAGCCGATAAGGCAACGGCTGCTCCATGGCGCAGACGAGGGCAATCGCAGCGAGCGCCGCCGACATCGAACTCAGCGACACAATCCGGGACATTGC
>NZ_JBVHNP010000407.1:0-240 GCF_055556675.1 Erwinia sp. PME.40.26/001 | reverse complement strand
AGCCCGTGCTCGTGCGCGTGCATGTCGTGAACGCGCTGTCCGACCTTCTCGGCATTCCGGGCTTCGACGGACGCCCGGCGACGGACAGCCCCATTGCTCGATCCATGCAGGCGGTGGCGAAGGAAGGCCGTGGCGTCGTGGTGCTGATCCGGGATCCGAAGCCGAAGTCGGTGTCGGACTGGATCGCGCGCAGCGCCGAGACGAAGCGCACCGTGAAGTCGAAAGCTGACAAGGAGCGGC
>NZ_JBVHNP010000406.1:0-240 GCF_055556675.1 Erwinia sp. PME.40.26/001 | reverse complement strand
CATCTATGACTACACCACGGTACCGGGGGTCCACGCGATGAACCCCTATCTCCGCGACCCGAGTCATCCGTCGCCGTTCGACGTGGGCTCCGTCGAAACGAGGATCGAGAACGCGACCTCCGGCCTGTCGAAGCTGCCCGCGGAGCCGGGACGGACGTATCGCGGCGTAACGCTGGATCAGAACTTCCTCGATACCTTCCAGATCGGACGGAAGTGGCACGACGACACCTTCATGAGTTC
>NZ_JBVHNP010000405.1:0-240 GCF_055556675.1 Erwinia sp. PME.40.26/001 | reverse complement strand
ATGAACTGCTGATGCACAACGACATGGCGCTTTCGCAGCAGAGCTTTGCCTTCCGGGTGGAAGAACAGGCGATGACGCCCGCGATTCTGCGGAATGATGTGGTGATCATCGATCCCACGCAGTCACCTCAGCCCGGCGACTGCGTGCTGGCATTGCAGCAGCAGGTCGTGCTGCTACGCACCTGGCGTCAGCGCGGCAGTGAAAATGGCGTCATGCAGTTTGAACTGGCACCGGTCAATA
>NZ_JBVHNP010000404.1:0-240 GCF_055556675.1 Erwinia sp. PME.40.26/001 | reverse complement strand
CAGATGGAGCTTCATGGCGTCTCCCGGCTGAAACTCAGGCTCCGGGTAAAGGGAAAAAAAACCGACCACTCGTGGCACGCCGGAGCCGTCCAGCGCGCCCAGGGCAAAGCGCCGGGGTTTGGGATCGGCGCGATATTTTTCTCGAAACAGCCCGGCCACGCCGCCTACGCCCATCCGAATCCCTTCCCCGGCTATCAACAGCCCGGCGGAAGTGACTTCAGCAACGGCGCTAATCGGCAC
>NZ_JBVHNP010000403.1:0-240 GCF_055556675.1 Erwinia sp. PME.40.26/001 | reverse complement strand
AGATCGCGCGCATCAAGGGCTTCCTGATCGTCAAGCGCAACCAGATGCGGGACTACCTCGACGTCGCCGCGCTCTCCGGGGCGTTCGGAGCGGATCGCATTGGGGCTGTGCTCGCGGCCATCGACGAGTACTACACCGATCCCTCGCATCCGGAGGATCAGCCCGTTCAGGCCCAGCTGGCGCGTCAACTCGCCGACCCTGCCCCGAAGGACCATCGTGCGCTCGCCGGTCTGGCTTCCT
>NZ_JBVHNP010000402.1:0-240 GCF_055556675.1 Erwinia sp. PME.40.26/001 | reverse complement strand
CCTGCTGGCTCGAGCCGCACTGGCGGTCGATGGTCACGCCGGGCACGTCGAGCGGCAGGCCGGCCGCGAGCCAGCAGCTGCGCGCGATGTTGCCGGCCAGCGGGCCGATCGCATCGAGGCAGCCGAAGATCACGTCGTCGTAGTCCTCCGCCGGAATGCCGTTGCGCGCGACCAGCGCCTTGATGACGTGCGCGCCGAGATCGGCGCCGTGAATCTGGGACAACGAACCGCGACGCTTGC
>NZ_JBVHNP010000401.1:0-240 GCF_055556675.1 Erwinia sp. PME.40.26/001 | reverse complement strand
CCGCTTCGAACGAGTTGGCCGCCGCGATCTCGGCGGCTCGTCTTGCGTCCTTCTTCGCTTCGCCCGGATCGATGCCGGCCGCGATCTGCTCGCGTGCTTCGTCGCGCTTCTTCCGTGCCGTCGCAAGCGTGACGGCCGGATAGACGCCGAGGGCGAGCGTCTTCTGCTTGCCAAGGAAGCGGTAGGACAACCGCCAGTACTTCGCGCCGTTCGGTTGGACGAGCAAGAACATCCCGTTGC
>NZ_JBVHNP010000400.1:0-240 GCF_055556675.1 Erwinia sp. PME.40.26/001 | reverse complement strand
GAAATGCCGACGGAGCCGACACCGATTAGCGCGGACACATTCTCCGACAGCTTGCCGCGCCCGAAGGCGAGCAGCACGAAGCCGATTAGCGGCGCGAGGAAAACGAGGAACAGGAGGTCGTACATAAGCAGTGACTAGCAGTTAGTGACTAGTGGCTTGCAAAAAGCCGGGTTTGCAGGCGCCAAGAGGACCGACTCAAAGGCAATGAGCGCCCCGTCGTGCACGAGCCACTGACCACAA
>NZ_JBVHNP010000399.1:0-240 GCF_055556675.1 Erwinia sp. PME.40.26/001 | reverse complement strand
CCTGAAGGATGCCAAGCGCCGGGGCATGCGCGTCCACGGCCGGCGCGGCGAGGCGTGCCCCGTGTGCGGCGACGAGGTACGCAGCGTCTTCTTCGCCGACAACTCGCTGGAGTACTGCCCGACGTGCCAGACGGGCGGCAAGATCCTCGCCGACCGGCGCCTGTCACGGCTGCTCAAATAGCACGGTTTCGTCCCGAGTCGGCGGGAATGAATCCGTGTCGGCGGTGTTGATTAGACTTC
>NZ_JBVHNP010000398.1:0-241 GCF_055556675.1 Erwinia sp. PME.40.26/001 | reverse complement strand
GCCCCGGCCTCGGATGCCGCGGAACTCGTGTTCGTCGCCGACGACGCGCAGCTGCTGCGGTTCGACGCCTCGTCCGTGCGGCCGCAGGGTCGCTCGGCCGGGGGCATGGCCGGCATCCGGTTGTCCGACGGTGCGCACGTGATCGCGTTCGCGGTCGTCGGCGGCTCGGCGTTCGACGCCGTCGTCGTCACGGTCGCGGGATCCACCGCCGCGCTGGCGGGGACGGATGCCGGGAGCGCCA
>NZ_JBVHNP010000397.1:0-241 GCF_055556675.1 Erwinia sp. PME.40.26/001 | reverse complement strand
CACCGGCTTGCCAGTCGATCTGGTGGAGGCCGTCAAGTGCGTCTACCAGCGGCTTCAGGATGATGTCGTTAAGCAGTTGGAAGCCGCCAACGAGGCACACGAGCAAGCGCAGGCGGTGATGCGTAGCCAGAGAGAGGCAGCCCTGGCCGGCGAAGCCCAACTGCGCCTGGCCCACACCACCTTAGCCCGAGAACACGACCAGACTCAGCAAACCTTGGCGAGATGCCAGCAGGATCTGCAG
>NZ_JBVHNP010000396.1:0-241 GCF_055556675.1 Erwinia sp. PME.40.26/001 | reverse complement strand
GCATTCTTTCCATAAGAAATAACGTTAAGTCCGTGTTGGGTAGCCGCTTCGGCAACAAGGGGATATTCGGGAATATCGGCATTCAGTATGGCCGCGCCGCCCTTTGGCATTACTTCTTTGAACAGCCTTAGCTTGGCAGCCAGATAGGCCTCCATGGTTTCATGATAGTCCAGATGATCGCGCGAAAGGTTGGTAAAGCCACCGGCCTTCACCCGCACATGGTCGAGCCGATGAAGGGCGA
>NZ_JBVHNP010000395.1:0-241 GCF_055556675.1 Erwinia sp. PME.40.26/001 | reverse complement strand
ACGCGCACCTACACCGTGCGTGAGGTCGAGGGGGATGAGCTCGCGATCGACTTCGTCGTCCATGGCGACGAGGGTCTCGCGGGACCGTGGGCGGCCGGAGCGCGGCCGGGGGAGCGGCTGGTGGTCAGCTCGCCCGGTGGCGGATACACCCCCGACCCCGCGGCATCCTGGCACCTGTTCGCGGGAGACGAGTCGGCTCTCCCGGCGATCGCGGCGGGGCTCGAGGCGCTTGACTCCGACG
>NZ_JBVHNP010000394.1:0-241 GCF_055556675.1 Erwinia sp. PME.40.26/001 | reverse complement strand
GTGGTATGCTTAGTTCTGGCGCAACTCATCTCGCCATTACTCCTCTCGATGTACTCAAAGTCAATATGCAGGTTTATCCCAATAAATATAACAATGGAATCGTATCTGGCCTTTCCACCATCTGGAAACAACAAGGTTCTTATGCTCTTTGGAGAGGTTGGTCCGGGAAACTCTGTGGATACGGTATTCAGGGAGGATTCAAATACGCTCTCTACGAGTATTTCAAGAATCTTTATGCCGA
>NZ_JBVHNP010000393.1:0-241 GCF_055556675.1 Erwinia sp. PME.40.26/001 | reverse complement strand
CCTCGATCAGATTAGCGATGGAATCGCAGTTGGTGCCGACGGCGAGACTCGAACTCGCACAGCTTTCGCCACTACCCCCTCAAGATAGCGTGTCTACCAATTTCACCACGTCGGCATGAAATACAAAACCTATAGATTGTAGCCTGATTTCAGTGCTTTATTCAATGCACAAAAGCCAAACACAACAAGGTTATTTCGGTATTTCTGATGATTTATCTGGCGTTGCTGGTACGGCAGGAAC
>NZ_JBVHNP010000392.1:0-241 GCF_055556675.1 Erwinia sp. PME.40.26/001 | reverse complement strand
TCCCACAATATCAGATAGAAACCCGATCACAACGACAAGAAAGGGTTTTCAAAATGTCTATGCGTTCCTTCTCCGACCGGATCAGGCACGCAGTCCTGTTCGAACTGATCGGTATCGCCATCTTCACGCCGGCAGCGGCCTGGCTGTTCAATCAGCCGGTCGCCCATATGGGCGTCATCGGCGTCGTCTCGGCGACGGTGGCGACGATCTGGAACTTGCTGTTCAATCTCGGCTTCGACCA
>NZ_JBVHNP010000391.1:0-241 GCF_055556675.1 Erwinia sp. PME.40.26/001 | reverse complement strand
ATGTCGGGAAGGTCGAGGTAATCGGCCAGCGTCTGGCGCTCGGGATGGGCGGAGAACTGGCTCATCACGCCGAAGGGTTTGTTGAAGAGGATCAAAGGCATGCGCTAGTGTCGCAAAAAGATGGCCTTGCGTAAAATCCTGATGCATAATCAATTGGATAAGTCATGTGTCTTATATAAGACCTCTGATTGCAATCCGGAATTTTTCCGGCTGAAAATCCGGAAATCTCTTAAAATTCCCC
>NZ_JBVHNP010000390.1:0-241 GCF_055556675.1 Erwinia sp. PME.40.26/001 | reverse complement strand
CCCTTCGCCGCGTCCGGGTCGTCGAACAGCCCCGCGCCCCCGCATACGCCTGTCTCGGGCAGTACCAGCTCGACCCGCGCAGCGGCCTCGTGGTCGCCGGAGAGCTGCGCGACAACGCTGCGGACCTGCTCGTACCCGGTCAGCGCCAGGAACGTCGGCGCGCGGCCGTAGGACTTCGCTCCCACGATGAAGAAGTCGGGCTCCGGCTGGGCGAGGTCGGCCGCGCCGGTGGTGCGCACCG
>NZ_JBVHNP010000389.1:0-241 GCF_055556675.1 Erwinia sp. PME.40.26/001 | reverse complement strand
CGATGTTGTTCGTGGGGTCGAAGCCCTGCCAGTCCCCCGCGAACCACTCGACCCACGCGTGCGACTCGCCCGTCACGGCCTCGCCGATCTCGGCCGCCGGCTTCGGGTGCAGGTAGCCCGAGACGTAGCGGGCCGGGATGCCGACTTCGCGCAGAGCACCGAGGGTGATGTGCGCGATGTCCTGGCACACGCCCTTGCGGGCCTCCCACGCGTCGACGGCCGTGGAGTGCACGCCCGTCAC
>NZ_JBVHNP010000388.1:0-241 GCF_055556675.1 Erwinia sp. PME.40.26/001 | reverse complement strand
CAGTGAGAACGCCGTGCGACCGATGGGACGCGATACGAGCGGCGTGCGGGGGATGAACGTCTCGCAGAAGGACAACGCCGTGCTGGCAATGGACGTCGCCCGCGATGACCAGGAACTGCTCGTCGTCACCGAGAACGGCTACGGCAAGCGCACGCCGATTCCCGAGTACCCGGTGAAGGGCCGCGGGACGATGGGCGTGAAGACGATCACGCTGACGGAGAACAAGGGCGCCCTCGCCGGC
>NZ_JBVHNP010000387.1:0-241 GCF_055556675.1 Erwinia sp. PME.40.26/001 | reverse complement strand
GGCGTCTGTTCGGGGGGCCGCCGCGACGGCGACCGCACGATCGGTCATTACTTGCCGACCTCGCTCTCGTAGAACTTCTGCACGCGGTCGACGAAGTCCTGACCGGTGATCTGGCTGGTCACCAGCAGCTGCGACTCGGGGATGATCGAGCCCGCGTAGATGCCGGCGGTGGTGTTGGCCATGAAGTCGACCTGGCCGTTCTCGGCGCCGATCTGCGCCGACATCTTCAGCGCGTTCTCGA
>NZ_JBVHNP010000386.1:0-242 GCF_055556675.1 Erwinia sp. PME.40.26/001 | reverse complement strand
CCGTGACGCCGAGGCGCTCATGGCGGAGTACCTCGCGTACGACGTCCCTGTCGGCGTGCACATCGGGCGGCGGCCCGTGCCCGCGGACGTGACGGGGTGAGTCGGCGGGCCGCTGCGAGCGTCAGAACTCGCCGAGTGTTGCGCGCGCGTCCTTGGTCAGCAGGTAGAGAGTGCGGCTCTGCCCGGGGAACCGCGTGAAGCCGAACTTCTCGTAGAACGGCACCACGTTCTCGCCGAGGGCG
>NZ_JBVHNP010000385.1:0-242 GCF_055556675.1 Erwinia sp. PME.40.26/001 | reverse complement strand
CGGGGCGTCGGGCTGCTTGCTGAAGGCATGAGCCGATCATGCCCCGCGGGTCCTCATCGTGAACAGGACTTGACACCTATCGTGCGCTGGCCGTTATACGCAACGTCACCGGACGGTGACGAGCGTGCGCTGCCACCCGCTGGAGCCGTTCGGGGCGATCGCCGCGGCCTCCTGGATCTGGACGTTCCCCTGCTTGTCCGTTGCGCGCACCGTGATGTAGTGCGAGCCGGGCTGCGCATCCC
>NZ_JBVHNP010000384.1:0-242 GCF_055556675.1 Erwinia sp. PME.40.26/001 | reverse complement strand
AAGCGGTAGCTTGCGATGAAAAAAGTGGTCCGCACCGGGAATCACAATCATGGGCAGCTCTTGCGGGCGCGCCCAGTCATACACGCTTTGAATCGGTACGGTGTCGTCGAGTTCGCCATGAATCACAATGGTATCAGCCGGTACAGTGGCCACTTCCCAGCGACTGGCGGCCGTGCCAACCATCACCAGACGTTCGGCCGCACGACCTTGCTCAACGAGGGTTTGCGCCACATGCGAGATCA
>NZ_JBVHNP010000383.1:0-242 GCF_055556675.1 Erwinia sp. PME.40.26/001 | reverse complement strand
AATGCACCGTTCACACCGGTTGCATCCTTCATGCGGTAGTAACCGGCGAAGACCTTGGCCGCGCCGAAGGCGTAGGAAGCCGACAGGTTGTAGGTCGTGGCCTTGTTGCGTGCAGGCGTGGTGTCGACGGTTTGCTGGAAGCCGCCACCGATGGCGAAGCCACCGTTGTTGTAGCGCAGGGCGGTGCTGATCTGGCTGCCGCTGCGGGTCGAACCGGCTTGCTCGCCGAAGGCGTAGCTCAC
>NZ_JBVHNP010000382.1:0-242 GCF_055556675.1 Erwinia sp. PME.40.26/001 | reverse complement strand
AGGCCATCGCTGGTGACAGCGACCTTGAAGAGCTTCACTGCCACTGGCTGCGACCCCTCCTCCACGGTCCAGCTGGCAGCGTGGATCACTCCTGAGGCGCCTTCCCCCAGCTTCTCGCCCAAGACCAGATCATCCCAATCGATGGCCGCGACTTGCGCGTTGCGGTCCGCCGTTTCCTCCACTGCTTCACACCAGGGATTGCCCGCCATGGCCAGCCAGCTCAGGCGTGGCAGGGTCAGCAA
>NZ_JBVHNP010000381.1:0-242 GCF_055556675.1 Erwinia sp. PME.40.26/001 | reverse complement strand
CCAGCGGGTGTCGAAGGAGATCATCGACAACGGAACCGCCTCGCACGGACTGCTGGGCGCCAGCGTCCAGGATGCCGCCTCCGTCCAGGGCTCGACCACGACCGGCGCCTACGTCGCCGACGTGATCTCCGGGGGAGCGGCGCAGGCCGGCGGACTGCAGAAGGGTGACGTCATCACCGAGTTCAACGGCATCCCCGTCACGAACTCCGTGGACCTGACCGCTCAGGTGCGCGCGCTCGCCG
>NZ_JBVHNP010000380.1:0-242 GCF_055556675.1 Erwinia sp. PME.40.26/001 | reverse complement strand
CCAGCGCCTGGGCATGAAGGACTGGCAGGTCGACCGCGCGCGTCGCGACCTCGTCGGCTGGAGCGCGGCGACCCTCGGCATGGCGATCCACGCGACCGCCCGAGCGGATGCCGAGGTCAAGGGCGCCTCGCGCGAGCGCTTCCTGTCCGAGCACCGCCATGACGACGACGAGGACCGCTTCTTCGCCAAGGGCGCCGGCGTCTTCTACCTGCACGTGAACGAGAAGGTCCACGCGCTCTACT
>NZ_JBVHNP010000379.1:0-242 GCF_055556675.1 Erwinia sp. PME.40.26/001 | reverse complement strand
AGCTGGTGGGTCGGTCCGACGGGGAAGGCGCTCACGCCGGGGGCGGTCGCGGCCTTGTACGTGATGTCCGCGGCCTCCGTGGGGTTGTCGCGCGCGAAGACCCAGCCCTTGATGACGGCCTTGAGGAAGCGCGTGGCGGCGTCCGCGTAGGCGGGGTCGTCGGCGAGGCGCTTCGTGTCGGCCCAGATGGCGTCCTGGAGCATGGCGCCGGCGGTGTCCTCGTACGAGATGACGTTGATGTC
>NZ_JBVHNP010000378.1:0-242 GCF_055556675.1 Erwinia sp. PME.40.26/001 | reverse complement strand
CACAACTTCGAGGGCAAGCCCACCAAGCGCACCCGTCGTCTCTCGGCGGACAAGATCCTCGCGCCGGGTGACGCCAAGGTCGCCAAGAAGCTGCTCGGTATCTGAGCGTCCGCGAGATTTAAGGAAGATTAGTCATGGCTAGAGTCAAGCGGGCCGTCAACGCCCACAAGAAGCGTCGCGTCATCCTCGAGCGCGCCTCCGGTTACCGGGGTCAGCGTTCGCGCCTGTACCGCAAGGCGAAG
>NZ_JBVHNP010000377.1:0-243 GCF_055556675.1 Erwinia sp. PME.40.26/001 | reverse complement strand
ATCGACCTCGCCGCGAAGGCCGTCACGCGCGCCGGCTCCCGCGTGCACCTGACCCCGACGGAGTGGCGGATGCTGGAGTTCCTCGCCCGCAACCCCGGCTCGCTCGTGACGCGGCAGACGCTCCTCAAGGAGATCTGGGCGAGCGAGCAGGTCGCCGACAGCGGGTATCTGCGCCTGTACATGTCGCAGCTTCGCAAGAAGCTCGAGGCCGAGCCGTCGGCGCCGGTGCATCTGCTGACCGAG
>NZ_JBVHNP010000376.1:0-243 GCF_055556675.1 Erwinia sp. PME.40.26/001 | reverse complement strand
ACGTGATCCGGCCAGAGCAGCAGCAGCGCGAGTACGACGACATACCCGGTGGCGAGGACGGTGGCGGGGCCTCGCGCTCGAGCGGGACGTACCGTGATGCGCATGCCTCACGGTAGGCATCCCGATCATCGCGGACGCCCGGGCGAGGTCACGCGATCACAGGGTGATCGCGGCGCTCAGCGAGGCAGGCGAGGGCGCGGCGTCGAGCGTCCGCGCTTCCTCGGTGTCGGCTCGGGCGATCAT
>NZ_JBVHNP010000375.1:0-243 GCF_055556675.1 Erwinia sp. PME.40.26/001 | reverse complement strand
GGAAGCACAAACTCAAGCGACTCGTTCAATCTCCTAATTCGTTCTTCATGGATGTCAAATGCCAAGGATGCTTCAACATAACTACTGTGTTCAGTCACTCTCAAACCGTTGTGGTTTGTGGGAACTGCCAAACAGTTTTGTGCCAGCCAACAGGTGGCAAAGCCAGACTCACAGAGGGGTGCTCCTTCAGGAAGAAGGGAGATTAGTTATGGAGATTATAAAAGCTCCTTAGTCTTTTTGAGA
>NZ_JBVHNP010000374.1:0-243 GCF_055556675.1 Erwinia sp. PME.40.26/001 | reverse complement strand
CAGGACGAGGTCGTAGTCGGCCTCGATCGTGGCGAGAGCCTCTTCCAGCTTCCACACGTCGCGCACGCTCGGGTGCGGACCGTCGAAGTTGATGGCCGAGGGGCTGCCGATGAGCACGTCGATCGTGCCGGGGTGGACCTTCGCCCAACCGCTCGAGGTGATCGCCTGACGGACGACCTTCTCCTTCGGGTTGGCCAGGACGTCGGCGATGTTCAGCCGACCGGCGACCTGGATGTCCATACC
>NZ_JBVHNP010000373.1:0-243 GCF_055556675.1 Erwinia sp. PME.40.26/001 | reverse complement strand
ACTCCATGGCGCCGACGGCATTGAAGAGCTTTGTTGAACTGGCCAAAATGGATCACCTGATCTACAAGTTTGAGGTGTATCGCGTGTTGTTTGGCTTGAATAACAAGACTGTCGCCAACTTTGCTGACCATCATAATTGCCGCCTGGGCAAATGGTATTATCAGGGCGAGGGTAAAGCGCATTGCTCCCATCTGGGTGGCTTTCGCGAGCTGGAAACACCCCATCGTCAGTTTCATGAGCAAG
>NZ_JBVHNP010000372.1:0-244 GCF_055556675.1 Erwinia sp. PME.40.26/001 | reverse complement strand
CCATGAGGGCCAGCAGGCTCCGCGCCGACACCGGGGGCGTCTCGCCCCCCACCTCCGCGATCTGCACGTCCGCGTCGAAGCGCGAAGCCGCCTTGACGAACGTCGCGGCCGGGCGGGCGTGCAGGCCCGAGGGGTTGATCACCGTCGTCTCGAACGAGAGGTCCTCGGACGGAGGCGTCGGCGCCGGGGCGGGCGCGTCCTCCGAAGGGTCGCCGAGCTGACGTCGCTTCGCCTCGGCCGCCCC
>NZ_JBVHNP010000371.1:0-244 GCF_055556675.1 Erwinia sp. PME.40.26/001 | reverse complement strand
ACGTGGATGTTGTGCACGATCTGCTTGCGCACGTACACCGGCGCGCCGTAGCGCTCGAGTGCCTTCTCGACGGCGATGACCGCGCGGTCCACACCCGCGCAGTAGCCGCGGGGCGCCGCCAACAGCACCTTCTTCTGTCCGGGGACGGGGATATCCTGGAGCCGCCCGCGTCGACCCGGGATCCGGGGAACGGGCAGGTGGACGGCAGGTGTGCTCACTCCTCGATTCTACCGGGGCGCCCCTG
>NZ_JBVHNP010000370.1:0-245 GCF_055556675.1 Erwinia sp. PME.40.26/001 | reverse complement strand
CGGTGAAGGAGGAGTTCGCCCGCGGCCCGGCCGATCTCTTCAGCCGGAATGCGGACCGTCGTGAGCGCGGGGCGCACCAAGGCAGCGGCATCGATGTCGTCGACACCCAGGATGGCGACGTCCTGGGGCACCGAGAGGCCCAGCCGCCGGGCGGCATCCAGGGCACCGATCGCCATCATGTCGTTCGCGCAGAAGACGGCACTCGGCCGGTCGCGTCGCGCCGCGAGTCGCATCATGGCCTCGAA
>NZ_JBVHNP010000369.1:0-245 GCF_055556675.1 Erwinia sp. PME.40.26/001 | reverse complement strand
CGAATCCCTCAGCATCACCGCCAGCGCCGTCGACCCGGGACTGTTGCAGCTGCCGTGGTCGACGGGCCTGGCCGACTGGCCGAGCTCCCACATCGTCGCCCTTCCCAAGGGCATCTCGCGCCACCTCGTGCGGTTCGCGAACCTCTCCGGCCGCGTCGTCGCCATCAAGGAGACGACCGAGGAGATGGCCCGTCGCGAGTACGACATGCTCGGCAACCTCGACCGCCTCGACGCGCCCTGCGTCG
>NZ_JBVHNP010000368.1:0-245 GCF_055556675.1 Erwinia sp. PME.40.26/001 | reverse complement strand
CACATCCTCGCCCAGACGAATCGTCACGCTCTGGCCAGCATGAGCCACATCAAGGTTGCCATTGGGCCCAAGGATTTCAGTCACAGTGGCACTGATCCTGGCGGGCTGCACGGTAATCGTGTCACCCACTGCCACACTGCCTGACTCAACACGGCCCATATAGCCACGAAAATCATCCGCGGATGAACCATCCTGACGCGCCACAATCTGTACCGGAAAACGGAATGGCGCCGCTTCTTGCTGAG
>NZ_JBVHNP010000367.1:0-245 GCF_055556675.1 Erwinia sp. PME.40.26/001 | reverse complement strand
CAATCTCGCCGAGCGCCGCGGTCACGCGCGGTTCCTCGGCTCCGCCGGGTCGCGTCGCGACGTCGCCCGCACCGTCTTCCCGTCGACGACCGCCGCGGCCCTCACGAGCCTGCTCACCGGCACCGAGCCGGGGGAGCACGGGATCGTCGGATACCGCACGCTGATCCCCGGCACGGACGTCGCCGCGAACCAGCTGCACGGCTGGGAGACCGACGGCCTCGATCCGCGCACGTGGCAGCGCAGCC
>NZ_JBVHNP010000366.1:0-245 GCF_055556675.1 Erwinia sp. PME.40.26/001 | reverse complement strand
AAACGGAATATCGTCATCCATATCATCAAAACCACCTTTAGGGGTTGGTACAGGCGTGCGGGCTGCACCACTGCTGCTGCGGGCGTTGCCGCCACCGTAGCCACCAGCACTACGGCCGCCGCCGGATGATTCACGCGGGGCATAGTTACCGCCGCCTTCGTCCATGGCAGCGCCACCACCGGCACCGCCACGGCCACCCAACATTTGCATGGCGTCGGCGACGATTTCGGTGGAATATTTGTCTG
>NZ_JBVHNP010000365.1:0-245 GCF_055556675.1 Erwinia sp. PME.40.26/001 | reverse complement strand
CGAAGAGGCCAAGAATCCCAAGCGTGCGATACCGATTGCCACCTATACCTCGGTGCTGCTGATCGGAGCCTTCTATGGCATCTCGCTGTGGGCGCTCATCATCGGGGCCGGCAGCGACAAGGTGGTCAAGCTGCTGGAACACATACAGGACCCGACCGCCTTCATTTACGTCATGTCGGACCACTATGCCGGGGGCGGACTGACGGCTGTGATTCGTATCCTCTTCGTCATCAGCATCTATGCCG
>NZ_JBVHNP010000364.1:0-245 GCF_055556675.1 Erwinia sp. PME.40.26/001 | reverse complement strand
GATCCGGTGGACCGGCGACGTGATGATGGGGGTCGTCGAGGTGCTGCGCGCGGTGACGTCGCCGGGCGACCGGGTGGTCGTCACGCCTCCCGTGTACCCGCCGTTCTACGACACCGTCGAGGAAGCGGGCGCCGTCGTCGAGCGGGTACCCCTGCGGGACACGGGGGAGCGGTGGGAGCTCGATCTCGAGGGGATCGCCGGGGCGCTGGCATCCGGAGCGAAGGCCGTCCTGCTCTGCAACCCGC
>NZ_JBVHNP010000363.1:0-245 GCF_055556675.1 Erwinia sp. PME.40.26/001 | reverse complement strand
CAAACACGGCGTAGCCAGTCTTGACGCGGGGGCTGGTCGAGTACACCCGCGCCACATAAGCCAGCGTCCGTGCGTCCGGCGCGGTCGGCGCAGGAACAGCCATCGCAAAGAAGGAGAACATGGTGAATCTACGAGGATCAATGATACTTAAGCCGACCGTCCATCCAGTCCCGAACCACGTAACCCCCCGGGTACAATGCTCGTATCTTAGTCCAAGGGGCTCAAGTCGCCTATTGAAACCAGGC
>NZ_JBVHNP010000362.1:0-246 GCF_055556675.1 Erwinia sp. PME.40.26/001 | reverse complement strand
CCATGGAAAACCCGCAAATTATAAGGCGGGTGACAAATATGACCCAACCGATTGACTCCAAACTGCGTGCAGCAGCGCTCGAATACCACGAATTCCCCACCCCCGGCAAAATCTCCGTTACCGCAACCAAACAGCTGGTCAACCAGCGTGATCTGGCACTGGCCTATTCGCCAGGGGTAGCGGCTGCCTGCGAGGAAATTGTTGCCGATCCCTCCAACGCATTTCGTTATACCTCGCGTGGCAATC
>NZ_JBVHNP010000361.1:0-246 GCF_055556675.1 Erwinia sp. PME.40.26/001 | reverse complement strand
ACTCCTACCGCGATCAACGCTTTCCCCAGTCTTTATCAGTCGCTATTTTCTGATCCTTCAGTACTTGAAATAGAAAACCTCTGCTTCAGGAGGGCAGAAGCCTCCAGACTGGGCTTTCGACCATCATGTGAATGGCGCCCGGCGAGATGCTGATTTGCTCAATACCGGAAGAAGAATGCCCCCATTTCTGGTGGATCGCCCTGCTTACGTTGTGCCTTACTTGTCTTCTTCAAATCAACAGAGGCC
>NZ_JBVHNP010000360.1:0-246 GCF_055556675.1 Erwinia sp. PME.40.26/001 | reverse complement strand
CGAACGAGGTCGTCGACGTCGAGATCGCGCTCGACCGCTACGGCCGCCGTCCGCTCGACCTGCTCGAGGACTGGGGCTGGCTGGCCCCCGACGTCACCCTCGCCCACCTGTGCGGGGTCACCGACGACGAGATCGCCCGGCTCGCGGCGGCCGGGGTCACGGCGACGCACGCGCCCGGCTGCGACGTGCCGATGGGCTGGGGCGTCGCGCCGGTCGCGAAGCTCCGGGACGCCGGCATCCCGGTCG
>NZ_JBVHNP010000359.1:0-246 GCF_055556675.1 Erwinia sp. PME.40.26/001 | reverse complement strand
AACTTCGAGGCGCCGTCCATCGAACCGTAGAAGTCGGCCTCCTCGCGGACCTCCTCGCGCCGGGCCTTGGATTCCTCGCGCGTCAACAATCCGGCGTTCAGATCTGCGTCGATCGCCATCTGCTTGCCGGGCAAGGCATCGAGCACGAAGCGCGCCGAGACTTCCGACACGCGCTCCGCACCCTTGGTCACGACCATGAAGTTGATCAGGGTCAGGATGATGAAGACGACGAAGCCGATCGCGTAA
>NZ_JBVHNP010000358.1:0-246 GCF_055556675.1 Erwinia sp. PME.40.26/001 | reverse complement strand
AAGTACAACACCGACAACGGCACCTCGGTGCGCGTGGTCGGTTGGGACCGCGCCGCCAAGGACGGCTCGTTCACCGGTGGCTTCGAGGCCAACGACACCGCCCGTCAGACGGCGCAGGCGATCATCGACCAGAACGTCGACGTGCTGCTGCCCGTCGGTGGCCCGATCTACCAGTCGGCCGCCGTCGCGATCCAGGACTCCGGCCGTCAGATCGCCATGGTCGGCGTGGACGCCGACGTCTTCCAG
>NZ_JBVHNP010000357.1:0-246 GCF_055556675.1 Erwinia sp. PME.40.26/001 | reverse complement strand
CGGCCTGACCGACACCGAGACGCGCTACCGCCAGCGCTATGTCGACCTGATCATGAACCCCGAGGTGCGCGAGACCTTCCGCATCCGTGCGGGCGTCGTGCGCTTCATCCGCAGCTTCCTCGACGGCCAGGGCTTCGTCGAGGTCGAGACGCCGATGCTGCAGCCGATCGCCGGCGGCGCGACGGCGCGGCCGTTCATCACGCATCACAATGCGCTCGACCGCGACCTGTTCCTGCGCATCGCGCC
>NZ_JBVHNP010000356.1:0-247 GCF_055556675.1 Erwinia sp. PME.40.26/001 | reverse complement strand
AGACGCTGATCGAGGGGGCGGTGCGCGAGGCGCTCGAGGAAACCGGCTGGGATGTCGAGCCGCAGGCTCTGCTCGGCATCTACGAATTCAAGCCGGACGGGCTGCCCTACGGCTTCCTGCGCTTTGCCTTCATCGCCGAGGCCCGTCGTCACCATCCGGAGCGTGCGCTCGATGCCGGCATCGCGCGCGCGGTCTGGCTGACGCCCGAGGAGCTGAAGGCGAGTGTCGCGCGCCATCGCAGCCCGAT
>NZ_JBVHNP010000355.1:0-247 GCF_055556675.1 Erwinia sp. PME.40.26/001 | reverse complement strand
CCTGAAATGCGATCACTCTGGATTCTGGATGAACCATTTACTGCATTGGATAAACGTGCAGTCACCGATTTAATTGATGTTATGAATAACCATCTAAAAAATGGTGGCATGTTGATCTACACCACACATCAAGAGATTGAACTAATCGCGCAACATTCGCTTGTACTCAATATAGATAGTGCGTCTGTATGCTAAAAACCTTGCGGGTCGTAATTTGGCGAGATTTATTATTAATATTTCGATGTCG
>NZ_JBVHNP010000354.1:0-247 GCF_055556675.1 Erwinia sp. PME.40.26/001 | reverse complement strand
CTGCACCTGAAGACTCTGCCCACTCGCGGCGACCGCGTCCTGGTGGGGCCCGGAGAGAACGCCGGCATAATCGACATCGGCGGCGATTGGGCCATTGCTTTCAAAATCGAGTCCCACAACCACCCCAGCTTCATCGAGCCTTTCCAGGGCGCGGCTACCGGCGTCGGGGGCATCCTGCGCGATATCTTTACGATGGGCGCCCGCCCCATCGCCGTCCTGGACGCCCTGCGATTCGGCCCTCTGTCCA
>NZ_JBVHNP010000353.1:0-247 GCF_055556675.1 Erwinia sp. PME.40.26/001 | reverse complement strand
CGCCAGGCCGTAATGCCGCTCGGCAAATTCGTTGCCCACCTGGCTTGGCTCCAGGTTCAGCTCAACAGTATGCGCGCCCTGCAGTTTGGCTTCATGGACAAAACCCGCGGCCGGATAGACATGGCCTGAGGTGCCGATAGCGATAAAGTAATCGGCCTGTTCAAGCGCCTGATAAATCTGCTCCATGCCCAGCGGCATCTCACCAAACCACACTACGTGCGGCCGCAGCGCCGAGGGGAACTGGCAG
>NZ_JBVHNP010000352.1:0-247 GCF_055556675.1 Erwinia sp. PME.40.26/001 | reverse complement strand
AGTCCTCGTTGGTACCGGCACCGGTGGCGATCTCGATGCCATGCGCCTTGGCGTGGGCGGCATCGATGTTTTCAAAGCCGGCGCCCAGGGCACACACCAGCTGCAGATGCGGCAAGGCGCGCATTTCGTCGGCAGTCAGGCCGGTGGAGCCGTTGGTCAGCACCACCGCCACCTTTTTGGCCGGGCCGGCGATCATCGCGTCACGGCGCTGGCGATCCGGCGCGTAAAGGATGTCGTAGTGGGCGGC
>NZ_JBVHNP010000351.1:0-247 GCF_055556675.1 Erwinia sp. PME.40.26/001 | reverse complement strand
GCCCATGATCACAGCCGCCGCCAGGGCCAGCGCGGCGGCCACGAACAACGGCGCGGCCAGACCAAAGGTGGCGAGCACGGCCGCGAAGCCAGGGTCGGACATGGTGCCCACCGCCCAGCACGTGGCGACCGTGCCGATGAGCGTAATGCGCGGCCGGTCCGGCGCCGCGCGCAGCGCCATGCCCTGGGCCGAGGGCAAGACGGCGCTGCCCAGCACACCATTGATACCGCGCAACAGCAGCAGCAGC
>NZ_JBVHNP010000350.1:0-247 GCF_055556675.1 Erwinia sp. PME.40.26/001 | reverse complement strand
TCCGAATTCCCCGTCGTGGACGGCGTCGTGCCGTTCCCCGGGTGGGATTTCTTCGACGAGCCCGACATCGCCGACCTTGACGACGACACCCGGCGCCGCATCGCCGAGCGCGTGGTCGACGTGCCCGGCACGGTGCCCATCGACCGACTGCCCCTGTCCGACGAGCGGCGGTGGAACATCCCGGTCACGGTGCTGTCCGGTCAACTGGACGCGGATTCGGTGCAGCAGGCGCTGGCCGAATGGGGTC
>NZ_JBVHNP010000349.1:0-247 GCF_055556675.1 Erwinia sp. PME.40.26/001 | reverse complement strand
CGACTCGCCGCGCGATGATCCCGGTCGAAGGCGGCCCGGCGTCCCTCCGCGGAGCGGGGGTGCGGAACGAGCTGGCGTTCGTCGCCGGCATCCGGGACGAAGTGACACCGGCGGAGGCCGAACCCTCCCACCGCCACCTCGATGTGCCCGCCGGGCACGGAGAACCGGGCGGGAAGGCGTGACACGGCGTCGAGCGCCCCGTCGCGATAAAGGCGGGCGCGCACGGTGCCGTCGGAGCTGTCGCCGA
>NZ_JBVHNP010000348.1:0-247 GCF_055556675.1 Erwinia sp. PME.40.26/001 | reverse complement strand
TCGAGCGCATCGTGCAGATCGTCGTGTTCGTCGCGGCCGTCGAAGCCTTCGTCATGGGCATCGCCGTGCAGAGCATCGAGCTGCTCGTGGAAGCGCTCGTGCTGCCGGCACTCCTGCACATGCTGGCGCACGACATTGTAGTAGTAGCCGCCGCCAGAGTCGTAACGGCCATAGCCATAGCCGTCCCAATCGTGGGCCGCCGCCGGTACCGCAGCGGTGGTCAAAAGCAACGCACCCGCCCCCATCA
>NZ_JBVHNP010000347.1:0-248 GCF_055556675.1 Erwinia sp. PME.40.26/001 | reverse complement strand
GACATGTGATGAAGCCCTATCTGATCTCGCTCGCCGTCGGGCTGCTCGTCGGCGTCATCTACAGCCTTCTCGGCGTGCGCTCGCCGGCGCCGCCGACCATCGCGCTCATCGGCCTGCTCGGCATGCTGCTGGGCGAACAGGCCCTTCCGCTCGCCAGGCGCATGGCGGGGGGCCACGACGTCGTCGCCTTCCTGCGCACCGACTGCGCCGAAAAGGTGCTCGGCCATCCCATCGACACGTCCCGCACC
>NZ_JBVHNP010000346.1:0-248 GCF_055556675.1 Erwinia sp. PME.40.26/001 | reverse complement strand
ACCCATTATCTGAATTGTGTTATTCATATCGTTTTCACTTCCCTACAGGGTAAATTACGCCGTTCGGCGAAGGCCATAAAACGTTAGTGCTGGCGTTGTATGGGAGGTCTTTAGTGATTATCGCCTGTGTCTTTGAAAGCGCGGAGTGATATGGCGAGTTTTGGATCAGTATCAGATTATTCAAAGCATTTGTTCCACTGTCATCGAGTGGGATCTTGTGGTGAACCTGCCAACCGGGCGGCACTTTA
>NZ_JBVHNP010000345.1:0-248 GCF_055556675.1 Erwinia sp. PME.40.26/001 | reverse complement strand
AAACACTGGTAAACCCATTTATAAAAATCTGCCATGACCCAGCTTAATACATCTGTTTTCCAACAGATGTATTAAGCATGTTGATAACGATATTCCTGCGTGCGCCCGCCATAACCGTAAGCCGCTGCGCGCACATCTTCGACATGGATATAACTCTCCTCATGTAAATTGCCAAGCAGCCCGGCAAAGCCCGCAAAGGCTTCGGCAATGTATTGCGCTTTTTCCGCCTTGGTATTGGTTTCATCGGT
>NZ_JBVHNP010000344.1:0-248 GCF_055556675.1 Erwinia sp. PME.40.26/001 | reverse complement strand
TTTTCGCGCTGACACCCATCGAACTTTCCAAGATCAGTTTCTTGCGTAGTAGAATATTTTTCTATTTGTAGGCTTATAACTCTTTGTATTAGAAAAATAATTCTCGTCAATCCCGGAATTTCTCACGATGAATTTCAACGCAGAAAATTCGATCACACGCACGTCGCAGCGATGCGGAACGCTGCGCGCGCGAGCGCGTTCGGATTTCTGGAGTCGTCCGCCAACATTTCCGCGCGGCGGTATCCAGC
>NZ_JBVHNP010000343.1:0-248 GCF_055556675.1 Erwinia sp. PME.40.26/001 | reverse complement strand
ATGGGATCCTGTCAAAAAAGGTCAGGCCTTGGCCGAGCTCTATGTGCCCGAATGGGTGGCGGCCCAGGAAGAGTGGTTGACCATCAGCCAGATGCAAACCAATGACAGGGATGCACTGCTCGATGCGGCCAGACAGCGGATGCGGTTGGCGGGTATGAGTAATGAACAGATTCATCAGGTTGAATTACTGGGTAAGGTGCAAGCTCGGATCACACTCATCGCGCCGATGAGTGGCATCATCGCCGAAC
>NZ_JBVHNP010000342.1:0-249 GCF_055556675.1 Erwinia sp. PME.40.26/001 | reverse complement strand
AGGAGCAGGCGACGCGGCAGGGGTTTCAGCAAGGGCGCGGCGTGCGCTAGCAGGGCCAGGTGCCCGCCGCGGGCGCTGACCTCGGGCAAGGCGTGGCTGGGGCCCTCGCCGTGCAGCAGCCAGCGGGCGCTGCGATCCAGGCGCAGCACGGCGGTCTCGCCGGGAAGCCGGTCGTCGCGCAGCCAGGCGGCCAGGCACAGGTCTTCCGGTGCCAGGGTGACCAGCGGCCGGCCCACCGCTGCAGCCAGC
>NZ_JBVHNP010000341.1:0-249 GCF_055556675.1 Erwinia sp. PME.40.26/001 | reverse complement strand
CATGATGCAGTGCGCAAACCGGCGCGCTGTGCGGGCTGCCGACTCACGATGATGGTGCGCGATGATCCCGTTTTCTAAGTTTTTGGAAGAGCCCCTGGATGCGCGTCGGGTCATGCAGCGGGATCGCGCGGAGCCTCGTCCTTGATGACAGACTCGCGTTTAACGGAACTGTCATCTTTGATTTCTTCCTTGCGCTCGGCTGTCAATTTCTTCATCTTTTGACGATTCCGCTTGCGTTGCGGCGTACCC
>NZ_JBVHNP010000340.1:0-249 GCF_055556675.1 Erwinia sp. PME.40.26/001 | reverse complement strand
GGCTGGATGGCCGCAACTTCAACAATCTGATCTTCAGCAACAACGCCAACGCGGCCAACATCTTGGGGACCATGCTGATTGCTGACGGCGGATTCTTCGACAACCGTGTTACCGGCTCGGTCGAAGTCATCGACGGCGGCAAGGCTCGCACGCTGGGCGGCGGTGCCTTCATGGGTGGCGTGCAGTGCGTGGCAACGGCTGCGCAAAACTCAATCGTACAGTTATGGAATCCGGTGGGATCAGGGAAGA
>NZ_JBVHNP010000339.1:0-249 GCF_055556675.1 Erwinia sp. PME.40.26/001 | reverse complement strand
CGGAGAGGTCGCGGGTCAGGTCAGCGGGCGCGGCGATGCCGGCCAGAGCCTCCCACCGGGGACGCGGCGTCGCGAGCACGTCCGCGAGGTCGTCCGCCACGCCGAGCACCGCACCCTGCGCCCCCGCGGTCAGCCGCCCGTCCGCGTGCACGTGCGGGGCCCGCGGTGCGGCCGCGGCGAACGGATCGTCGAATACGTCGGCATCCGCGAGACGAAGACGCGGGTCGGTCATCGGCGACGTGAAGACGC
>NZ_JBVHNP010000338.1:0-249 GCF_055556675.1 Erwinia sp. PME.40.26/001 | reverse complement strand
GAACGCCTCGTCGATGATCGAGACCTCGACCTGCTTGATCGTCACGGCGGGCTGGTTGATGCCCAGCACGCACGAGCTCTCGCACGGCGCCGGGCACAGGCGACCGGTGAACTCCGGGAAGTTGTTCGTCGCGTGCAGGCGCTCGATCGCGGAGCGGCCCTCGCCGCGCCAGGTGAGGTCGTTCCACTCCGGGATCAGGTTGCCGAGCGGGCAGCCCTTGTGGCAGAACGGGATGCCGCAGTCCATGCA
>NZ_JBVHNP010000337.1:0-249 GCF_055556675.1 Erwinia sp. PME.40.26/001 | reverse complement strand
AGATCGCGTAGGCGGCGATGAAGAGGGTGAGCGTCTCGCCCGCGGCGATCGGTCGGTGCCGCAGCCAGAACCACAGCACGCAGAACGCGAGAACGTGGAACGCGATCTCGTACACGAAGCTCGGGTGCAACGGCACTCCCGCGGGCGCGCCCACCCGGGCCGCGGCGGCGGGATCGAGGACGATGCCCCAGTCGCCTCCGGTCGGCGTGCCGGGCTTCTCCGTCAGCAGGCAGCCGATGCGGCCGATGG
>NZ_JBVHNP010000336.1:0-249 GCF_055556675.1 Erwinia sp. PME.40.26/001 | reverse complement strand
ACTGCCCCTTGAGGAGATCCGACACGTACTCGGTCCGCGTGTAGTCGATGACCTCGCCCATTCTCGTGTCAGTGAGCTTTCCCTGTCTTTCGAGATTGGCCGCCACGATCGTCGGCAGGGTCAGCATCCATGGGAGGGGCGACAGCTCTCGATCGGTATACGCGCTCGGATCGAGATAGGGCGAAACCAGAACAACACCGTTCATCGCCACGCCGAGGCGCGTCTGGAGATAATAGGTGATGCGCGGAC
>NZ_JBVHNP010000335.1:0-249 GCF_055556675.1 Erwinia sp. PME.40.26/001 | reverse complement strand
CGCAGTCAACACGAGCTCAATGCAAGCTCAATACGAGATTTAGTAACTCTTTACGTCACATTGTTTGGCATTGAAGCGTTAATAAAAGCTGGAAATACGCCGCTATTCCCCTTGTTATCAAAAGACAACCATTCACGCCCAAAAATCATAATGGGTACTCAAACAACTCTAAAGTGATCCGCGACGACCATGCTTAAATTACTCTACAAACCAGCGCAATTCATGTGCCGTTACAGCTACACGGCCCGA
>NZ_JBVHNP010000334.1:0-250 GCF_055556675.1 Erwinia sp. PME.40.26/001 | reverse complement strand
CAGCTCCGCGCTCATTAGCAGCCAGAAAGTCTTGGAGTTGTTGGGATCGGCCCGCATCTTTCGGAGTAGACGGCGTCGGTAGATTGCCCCCAGAACACCTATGGCGGTGAGGGCTACAACCTTGACGATGAGGATGAGACCGTAAGGGGAGGCGAGTGCGCCGAAAGTTTCTAGGCCGATGGCGGCGCGAACCGTGCCCGAGAACGCGACGAGCACGAAAGTAATGACGGCGATGGTGGAGAATCGCATC
>NZ_JBVHNP010000333.1:0-250 GCF_055556675.1 Erwinia sp. PME.40.26/001 | reverse complement strand
CCTTGCCGGCCGGCGAGGCACCGGCTGCGGCGATCATCTTGTAGAGCTCGTTGCCCTTGGCATCCTTGAAGGAGAGCATGTTGCGGCCATCGAGCTTGGTGTTGATGGGATGCATGACGATGGTGGAGTCCGCGCCCACCAGGGTGGCGTAGCCGTCGCCGGTATAGCGCTAGTCGCGCACGCGGGCGATGGCGCCTTGCTGCGCCTCGGCGCGGGAGAGCTTGCCGTCGGCCTCCAGCTTGGCGAAGCC
>NZ_JBVHNP010000332.1:0-250 GCF_055556675.1 Erwinia sp. PME.40.26/001 | reverse complement strand
ATCGAAGGCGGTCGGCGGCACCACGAACAGCAGCTCCATGTGATAGCGCCACTGCAGCATCACCGACAGGCGGCCAAAGGCCTTGCCGCCCGGTTCGGCGACCATGCGTTCGACCACTTCCTTCTGCAGCATGAAATGCTGGTCCTGCACCTGCGGGGCGATCTCGGCCAGGTGGAACAGCAAGGGGCTGGAAATGTTGTAGGGCAGGTTGCCGACCACGCGCAGCTTGCGGCCTTCCGGCACCGGGATG
>NZ_JBVHNP010000331.1:0-250 GCF_055556675.1 Erwinia sp. PME.40.26/001 | reverse complement strand
AGCCGGGCGGGCAGCCCGAGCACGGTCCGCCGCTCGCCGGCCGTCGCCGCCCGGGGGGCGTCGACCAGGGCGGCGACGGGCCGCCCGAGGCGCCGGCCGATGGCTGCGCCAGCACCGACCGCGACCGCCGCGTAGGCGGCGGCGAGGATCCCGTCGGTGCGGCCCAGGCCGGCCAGGCCCCGGTGCCGGGCCTCGGGCGGGAGCGGCAGGACCACGCCGAGGAGGATCACGACGATCGCCGCCCCGATCA
>NZ_JBVHNP010000330.1:0-250 GCF_055556675.1 Erwinia sp. PME.40.26/001 | reverse complement strand
AGGAAGGAGGGGATGCCCGAAAACCCTGTTTCGAGCCGATTCATGCTACCAGAGGCGGTCCCGCCGCCGTTTCAGCCGCCGTCGAGGATGCGCCGGATCTTCTCCAGCCGCGCGGACACCTCGCGTTCCGCCCCGTGGGACGTCGGTTGGTAGTACTGCTTCCCGCGCAATTCGTCGGGCAGGTACTGCTGCGCGACGATGCCGATCTCGCTGTCGTGGGCGTACTTGTAGCCCTTGCCGTGCCCGAGGC
>NZ_JBVHNP010000329.1:0-250 GCF_055556675.1 Erwinia sp. PME.40.26/001 | reverse complement strand
CCCAGAACGCCCCGTCGTCCTCGGCGATCATCTCGGCGTACATGCCGACGTCGTTGGCCTGGGCGACGAGCGCGTCCATCGCCTCGATCGCCTCGGCGTGACGGCCGACGCACGCGAGGGCCGTCGCGCGCCAGAACGCGCACGCGACGAACGTGTGCTCCTCCTGGTCCATGCCGGTGTAGCGGTAGACGAGGTGGTTCGAGGCTCCGAGGCGTGCGGTGATGGCATCCACGGTCCTCGACATGCGCTC
>NZ_JBVHNP010000328.1:0-250 GCF_055556675.1 Erwinia sp. PME.40.26/001 | reverse complement strand
ATCCAGGACTTCCAGATAAGCCGAGTAACCCGCCTTGTAGCGCAACTGCGCCAGACGCAAGACTTCCTTGGCCGAAGTGGTGCGCAATTGCAAGTCGGTATCGGCCAGTTGATACTGGTTGCGATTGCTCAGGGCATCGGCGACTTCCTTGAAGGCTGACTCAAGCGATTTTTGATAAGCCACCAAGGCTTGCTTTTGTCGCGCTTCGGCCTGCTGGGTGCGGGCCGAGTAGCGACCAGCATCCAGAATC
>NZ_JBVHNP010000327.1:0-251 GCF_055556675.1 Erwinia sp. PME.40.26/001 | reverse complement strand
ATGCGCAGAAAAGTCAAGAAAATCTTACATCTACCGGCCTCCATCCGAATCACCTATTGCCCTCGCCCCGAGCTCACCCACGACAGAGGGGACAATGGCGCGCTTCCTCGCGGTGTCGAACAGAAAAGGCGGCGTCGGCAAGTCGACGACTGCGGTGATGCTGGCGCACGCGGCGGCGGCGTGGGGCAATCAACGCGTGCTCGTGATGGACCTCGACACGCAGTGCAATGCCTCGCTCATGCTGGTGGGTG
>NZ_JBVHNP010000326.1:0-251 GCF_055556675.1 Erwinia sp. PME.40.26/001 | reverse complement strand
CGTCCAGTCCCGAAGACGCGCCGCCGTCGTGGCGGATCGTCGTGAGCTTAAGGGCCCGATCATAGGCGTCGGCCGTGTCGACCAACAGCTTCGACTGCGCGTCGAGTCCTCGGAGCGCCAGATAGGCGTCGGCCAACTGGGCTTGAAGGCTTAGGCGGACATTGGCCAGGTCGGCGTCGCTGGCCTGGGCCTGGTCGCGCGCCGCCCGGGCCTGGGCGCGGACGCGGCCCCAAAGGTCCAGCTCGTAGGAC
>NZ_JBVHNP010000325.1:0-251 GCF_055556675.1 Erwinia sp. PME.40.26/001 | reverse complement strand
ACATGCTTGTCGCTGGGATCGTCAATCTGATCGATGGCGTCAAAGCGCAGGCCATCCAGATTAAACTCCTGCAGCCAGTAGAGCGGCGCTTCCACGATATAGCGGCGCACCGCATCAACGTCATAGGCGATACCGGCGCCCCACGGCGTCTGGCGCTCTTTGTGGAAGAAGTCTGGTGAGAGCAGCGGCAGATAGTTGCCCTCCGGGCCGAAGTGGTTCAGCACGATATCCAGTACTACCGACAGACCGTG
>NZ_JBVHNP010000324.1:0-251 GCF_055556675.1 Erwinia sp. PME.40.26/001 | reverse complement strand
GATAGCGCTGGAAACCATCGAAGCGATCGAACGCCACGACCTCCGTTCCCGCGAGGGCTTCGTGCAGCGGATGATGGGCCGGCCCGCCGACCCAGAGGGCCGCCGTGCCTTTGAGCAGCTTGTGCAGGCGCTGGATCGTTTTCACCTGCTGTGCGGCCCGCTCGCACGACGAAAGGGAAATCACGACCGCATCCGCCTTGAAGACCTTGGCGGCCTGCGCGATCTCCGCATTGGGCAGGTTGGGTCCAAGA
>NZ_JBVHNP010000323.1:0-252 GCF_055556675.1 Erwinia sp. PME.40.26/001 | reverse complement strand
CGCGGCGCTCGCGGCGCTCCCCGGGTTCCTGCTGCCCGGCGACATCTCGGCATCCGCCCGCTTCTACAACCGCGACATCGTCACGGCGCCCGCCGTCCTCGAAGACGGACACGTGCGCGTCCCGACGGGGCCGGGGCTCGGCGTCGAGATCGACGAAGCTGCGCTCGACGCGTTCACGGTGCACCGCGAGCGCATCACGCGATGAGTTGCAGCGTCGCTCGATAAACTGGATGCCGCGCACTCGCGCTCGCA
>NZ_JBVHNP010000322.1:0-252 GCF_055556675.1 Erwinia sp. PME.40.26/001 | reverse complement strand
AGTTGCCCAACGTGGCCCTGATTGGTACTTCGTTCTCGCGCAATTCCAACTTCGTCGGCTTCCTGCAGATGGCGCTGGGCGCGAAGATCGGCAGCTTCGCCAAGGATGGCGGCAAGTTCTCCGGCAGCGCCCGCGATTACTTCGCCAATCCCGCCTTCACCCAGACGCCGCCCAAGCTGGTGGTCTGGGAAATCCCCGAGCGCGACCTGCAGACGCCCTACGAAGCGATCTCACTGGCCCGCTGATCCATCA
>NZ_JBVHNP010000321.1:0-252 GCF_055556675.1 Erwinia sp. PME.40.26/001 | reverse complement strand
CGACTCCGGCACCGGATGCCACCCCATTGGGGGGCGTGGCATCCGGTGTCCGGTGTGTCCGGGCTCATCCCCACCCCGCCGCGGGACGAGAATCGCGGAGCGGAGGATGCATGGCATCCATTCCGTCCTCCCTCCGCCGAATCCCCTCCCCCGTGCCCGCGGCGCTCAGCCCGCCCCAATGCCATGGCGCTTCGCGCAGCATGGACCTCGTGGCATCCGCCCTCTCGGCCGGGAACCTGGATGCCATCACCC
>NZ_JBVHNP010000320.1:0-252 GCF_055556675.1 Erwinia sp. PME.40.26/001 | reverse complement strand
CGTGATCGATGCGCAGCCGTGGATTATCAGCAAGGTCACACATAGCCTGAGCGGCAGCGGATATACAACCACGCTTGAGTTTGAAGTGCTGCTTTCAGATATTGAATATCAGTCAGAAACAGAGGGTGAAACGGAAACTGCTTAATTCGGGTGTAATTTGCAAAACACGATTTGCATATTCAAACTAAGTGGTTCTCCCCTGCCCTTTTTTAGGATATTGATGATGATGCACTGCCCTTTATGCCAGACAGC
>NZ_JBVHNP010000319.1:0-252 GCF_055556675.1 Erwinia sp. PME.40.26/001 | reverse complement strand
AGATCGGCATCCGACAGCTGCTCGAGGGTGCCGACGGCTCCGCGCCCGGCATTGTTGACGAGGATGTCGACGACGCCGAGGTCGGCGACGAGGTCGGCCGCCGCGTCGGCGTCGGTGACGTCGAGCGCGCGGATGTCGAGGGTGACGCCCGCGGCGTCGGCAGCCTCGCGCAGCGCGTCGGCGCGGGAGGTGTCGCGGACCGTGGCGACGACGGAGAGGCCGGCCTGGGCGAGGCCGACGGCGGTGTGCAGA
>NZ_JBVHNP010000318.1:0-252 GCF_055556675.1 Erwinia sp. PME.40.26/001 | reverse complement strand
CGCGGCATGGCGATAGGAGTCCAGGGCGGGCGCGGCGGGTGTGGCTTCCTGCATCTGGATGGTGGACTGGGCAGGGCGTGCGCGCGAAGTGAAGGATCCGGACAGCCAGTCCGGCTTCAAGGTCGCTACAATGAACCACACCGCCAGACCCACTGTCACGGTCTGGGCAAACAACAGCCATAAACGTCGCATAAAAGAATTTTTGGTATTTGAATTGAAAATCTGATCGGATGAGGAAGAGATGACCCGCCA
>NZ_JBVHNP010000317.1:0-252 GCF_055556675.1 Erwinia sp. PME.40.26/001 | reverse complement strand
AAAGATACCAAAGTCATTACCCAGGGTATTACTGGTAAAACTGGCCAATTTCACACCCGTGGCTGCCGTGACTATGCCAACGGCAAAGCTGCTTTTGTCGCAGGTGTGAATCCTAAAAAAGCTGGCGAGGATTTCGAAGGCATTCCTATTTACGCCAGCGTCAAAGATGCCAAAGCACAAACTGGCGCTACCGTTTCCGTGATTTACGTACCACCAGCTGGCGCTGCTGCCGCCATTTGGGAGGCTGTCGAA
>NZ_JBVHNP010000316.1:0-252 GCF_055556675.1 Erwinia sp. PME.40.26/001 | reverse complement strand
CTTGCGCAGCGCCTGCGACATCAGGCGGGCTTGCAGGCCGGGCAGGGAATCGCCCATGTCGCCTTCGATTTCAGCCTTGGGGGTCAGCGCGGCCACGGAGTCGACCACGATCAGGTCCACCGCACCGGAGCGCACCAGGGCGTCGCAGATTTCCAGGGCTTGTTCGCCGGTATCGGGCTGCGAGATCAGCAGGTCGCTCAGGTTCACGCCCAGCTTTTGCGCGTAGGTGACGTCCAGCGCGTGCTCGGCGTC
>NZ_JBVHNP010000315.1:0-252 GCF_055556675.1 Erwinia sp. PME.40.26/001 | reverse complement strand
CACCGCCGCTTCGAAGTCGGCGCGCGGGATCGTGAGCTGCTCGGACATCGCGTCGAGGGACTGCTCGAGCGTGAGGCCTTCGCGCAGTTGGACCGAGTGGTTCAGGCGGGTCGCCGGGTCGCGGAGTGCCGTGAGTACGGCGGGCGACGACATCTGCTGCTGCAGCTTGTAGACCCCGGGCTGGAACGTGAAGGCCACGTTGTTCTGCACCATGTACTTGTAGAGCGAGTCGGACTGCTTGGTGATGCCGGC
>NZ_JBVHNP010000314.1:0-252 GCF_055556675.1 Erwinia sp. PME.40.26/001 | reverse complement strand
CGGGTACGCACGAGCGACGGCAGCCTCGTGCACGTGGAGCACGGCGCGCAGGCACGCCTCGACGACCACGCCCACGTCCGGATCGCGCTCGCGCCCGTTCCGGTGACGACGCGTCCCCTCAGCTGAGGGCGGGCCTCAGACGGGGAAGTCGATCCCGGCGCGCTCGGTGACGACGGAGCGGACGAACGCCGACACCTCCTGGTGCGCGGGGTGCACCTGATAGCGCTCGAGGGCTTCCACGTCGGCGAACTC
>NZ_JBVHNP010000313.1:0-252 GCF_055556675.1 Erwinia sp. PME.40.26/001 | reverse complement strand
CGGAAAGGGATGGTGCTGATGGACGCGCCCCTCGTGCTCGGCATCGAGACCAGCTGCGACGAGACCGGGATCGGGATCGTCCGCGGTCGGCAGCTGCTGAGCAACACGATCGCCTCGAGCATGGACGAACACGCGCGCTACGGCGGCGTCGTGCCCGAGGTCGCAGCCCGGGCTCACCTCGAGGCGCTGCAGCCGTCGATCGACGCGGCGCTCGCCGAGGCCGGCGTGACGCTCGACGAGATCGACGCCGTC
>NZ_JBVHNP010000312.1:0-253 GCF_055556675.1 Erwinia sp. PME.40.26/001 | reverse complement strand
AAACAATGGGTATTGCCTTTGTGCCGATGCAGTTATCGCTTGCTGTAACCGAGGTATGAACCGATTGAGAGGGCAAAGTGATCAAGCTTAACGATATTGAATATTTCAATTTTTTATCCAATTGGGTACATCTTGTCAGTGCCGTCGAGATAGTCGAGTAGCTTATTGTGTTGATTCGTCATTAAAATATACTCCTTATCTGTATTTTTCAATAAATAATAAATATAAACTCAACAAGCCATAATTTACCTAT
>NZ_JBVHNP010000311.1:0-253 GCF_055556675.1 Erwinia sp. PME.40.26/001 | reverse complement strand
ACCGGCTCACGCCGGACGGCACGCTGACGCTGGTCCACAGCTTCGCCGGTGCCACCGACGGCAGCGAGCCCAACGCCCTGGTGCTGGGTGCGGACGGTCGTCTCTATGGCACCACCAATGCCGGCGGCAGCAAGGGCCTGGGCACCGCCTTCAGCATCGGCACGGACGGCAGCTTCAAGACCCTGCATACCTTCACCGGCTTCCTCGATGGCCGTTATCCGACCGGCCCGTTCACGCGCGGCAGCGATGGCAA
>NZ_JBVHNP010000310.1:0-253 GCF_055556675.1 Erwinia sp. PME.40.26/001 | reverse complement strand
CGTAATAGGGCGTGACGGAGAGACCGGCATAGCAGTAGGTCTCCATGCGGACACCGCGACCGCCGGGCGCTTGCCAGCGCGTGATTTTGCCCGTCGACGGCGCGAAATCAGCATCGGGATCCTGCGCGGTGACGCGAGCTTCGATGGCGTGACCACTCAAGGTCAAATCTTCTTGCGTAAACGGCAGTGGTTCGCCGGCGGCGACGCGAAGCATGATGTGGACGAGATCGATGCCAACGACTTCCTCGGTGAC
>NZ_JBVHNP010000309.1:0-253 GCF_055556675.1 Erwinia sp. PME.40.26/001 | reverse complement strand
CCGGATCGGCGGAGCGCTGCGCTCGCCCGTACCCCCGTTGGTCACCGCGGTCGACCGCTCCACGGCGTGGGCATGGATCGGTTCGCCGATCCTCACGGAGCAGTCGCTCGCCGACACCGCGGCGCTCGTGCAGACCGTTCCCGGGCTGCGCCTCGCGCTCGGCACGATCGCCGGTGACGTCGCGGGGTTCCGCCGCTCCCACGAACAGGCCGTCGCCGCACGTCTCGTGGCTCTGACCTCGCCGCGCTACCGC
>NZ_JBVHNP010000308.1:0-253 GCF_055556675.1 Erwinia sp. PME.40.26/001 | reverse complement strand
GTGGCGCCGGAGAACGTCAGCGTCAGGAGCGTGCCCTTGTCGGTCATGAGCTCGGAGGCGCGCTTGGCGATCTCGGTGAACGAGAAGCAGGAGATCACCATGGTGTTGACGAAGTTCTCGCGGGTCGTGTCGGCATAGCGGCCGGACAGCTCGCGCCGGTCGGAGAAGGCGAGCGCGTGGACGACGAAGTCGAGGCCGCCCCACTTGGTCTTGATCTCGTCGAAGACGGCGTCGACGCTGGCGAGGTCGCTGA
>NZ_JBVHNP010000307.1:0-253 GCF_055556675.1 Erwinia sp. PME.40.26/001 | reverse complement strand
ACCAATGTTGCCGCCCTGAAGGCGGCCAATGCGCAGAACGCGGCGACTGTCGCGCTGCAGAAGAGCATCGAGCGCCTGTCGACCGGCAAGCGCATCAACAGCGCGGGTGACGACGCCGCCGGCCTCGCCATCGCCACCTCGTTCACCTCGCAGATCCGCGGCCAGAACCAGGCGATCCGCAATGCCAATGACGGCATCGCGCTCGCTCAGACCGCCGACGGCTATCTGGGTGAAGTCACCAACATTCTGCAGC
>NZ_JBVHNP010000306.1:0-253 GCF_055556675.1 Erwinia sp. PME.40.26/001 | reverse complement strand
CGTGCGCTCTCACCAACTGAGCTACCCCGCCGCGCGGCATCCCCTTGAGAGAGATGCTGTGAGCCCCGAGTCAGGATTGAACTGACGACCCCTTCCTTACCATGGAAGTGCTCTGCCACTGAGCTATCGGGGCGTACCCGGATCGCTCCGGGCAACTAGAAGAGAATATCAGAGCTTGGCAGCCTCTTCTAATCGAGCGAGTGACGTCCGGCGTTCGCGCGGAGCCAGGTGATCGGGTCGATGGCGACCGTGC
>NZ_JBVHNP010000305.1:0-253 GCF_055556675.1 Erwinia sp. PME.40.26/001 | reverse complement strand
GCGATGATCGCGGCACGGGCACGGAGCCAGACAACGAGGCGGTCGGCGAGCACCCGAAGCAGTGCCACGGTGGTCTCACCCCGGTGCAGGGCCAGCGTGGTCAGTGCGGCGGCGATGAGGTGCCAGCCGCCCATCGCGGCGTCGGCCGTGACCACCGGGCCTGCGGGGCCGTCGAGAACGGTGGCGACGCCGTGGACGTGCGCGGCGCGACCGGTGCCGTACGTGCCGAGCACGAAGAGGGTGTGGAACAGCA
>NZ_JBVHNP010000304.1:0-253 GCF_055556675.1 Erwinia sp. PME.40.26/001 | reverse complement strand
CGCACCGCGCCTTCCGCCACGAACTCACTCCGCACGGCTTCGTCGTGCCCTCCCGAAAGGACTGATCCGTGCCGGATCTCATTGGAATCGTCCTCTGGCCCTTGAAATGGGCCGTCGAGCTCGTGCTGGTCGGCTGGCATGCGCTCTTCACGTCGCTGGGCATGGCGCCCGCGGCCGGTCTCACCTGGGTGCTGTCGATCGTCGGGCTCGTGCTCGTCGTGCGTGCCGCGCTCATCCCGCTCTTCGTGCGGCA
>NZ_JBVHNP010000303.1:0-253 GCF_055556675.1 Erwinia sp. PME.40.26/001 | reverse complement strand
AGGCGACCGTGGATGCCTACGACGGCAGCGTCACCCTCTACGCCTGGGACGACCAGGACCCGATCCTGCAGGCCTGGCAGAAGATCTACCCGTCGAGCCTCCACCCGTGGAGCGACATGTCGGCCGACCTCATGAGCCACGTGCGGTACCCGACCGACCTCATGAAGGTGCAGCGTTCGATGCTCGGCGTCTACCACGTCGACGACGCGCGCTCGTTCTTCCAGCAGGACAACCGGTGGACGACGCCGAACGA
>NZ_JBVHNP010000302.1:0-253 GCF_055556675.1 Erwinia sp. PME.40.26/001 | reverse complement strand
ACTGGTGAGCAATTGATTGAGCATCCCCGCTTGTTGACTTCCCTCGTTGACTAGATCTGACACAACACGGATCTCATTGATCTAAACGCCAATCTAGCCCCAAACATCCCGTCAATTCTAAAGACAGCTCCCGCCAAAACGGCATTAGACTGCATAGGCAGATCAGACAAACGCAGATTCAAATACGCCGAAATAATTGAACTGTCGTAATAGCCTGATCTGTTCACTGATTGATCACACATTAATCAGCGCT
>NZ_JBVHNP010000301.1:0-254 GCF_055556675.1 Erwinia sp. PME.40.26/001 | reverse complement strand
CGCCGAGGTCCAGCAATCGCCGCATGTCCGCCGGGTCGTTCACCGTCCACACGTGCACCTCGACGCCGGCCGCGTGGGCGGCCCGCACGAGACCCGGCGTGACCACGCGCACCGGGCCCTGGCGCTCGGGGATCTGCACGGCATCCAGTCCCGCGAGGAGTCGCCGGACGATCCCGCGAAGGCCCACCGCGTGCGCGGCGACGAGGCGCGCGACCGTCCGAGAACCGGGGGAGGTCGCGGGGGAGACGGCGGCA
>NZ_JBVHNP010000300.1:0-254 GCF_055556675.1 Erwinia sp. PME.40.26/001 | reverse complement strand
CAGTCGCCGTTGACCCGCACCACCCCCTCAGGCGGCTGCAACTCTTGCACCGGCACGTTCTTGAGTGCGGTGCTCATGAAGTCGATCCAGGCCGGCAAGGCCAGCGCCGAACCCGACGAACGGCTCCCCAGGCTGCGCGGGGTGTCGTATCCCACCCATGCCACCGCGGCGATGCGGGGCTGGAAGCCGGCAAACCAGGCATCGACCACATCGTTGGTGGTGCCCGTCTTGCCATACAGGTCGGGCCGTTTGAG
>NZ_JBVHNP010000299.1:0-254 GCF_055556675.1 Erwinia sp. PME.40.26/001 | reverse complement strand
AAATGCCAAACTTCTTGGTCATGAGATCAAGCAAATGCAGCAATTCTCTGGTCAAAACAGCTAACGAAAACAGGCGAATGACGACATGAATAATTTACCCGGAAAACTCTATTCTTTAGAAGAAGCCGTTGGAATTTTGGCAGATGGTCGACCATGCACAGTCGCTGCTGATATTGCATTATTAAAGAAACTACCCAAAGGCAATTGGATTGGTGGCTCCATCCCTTACTTTATTGGTCAGGATGGTGGCACTG
>NZ_JBVHNP010000298.1:0-254 GCF_055556675.1 Erwinia sp. PME.40.26/001 | reverse complement strand
CAACTTCCCGCCCGTGCGTCGGCTCTTCCCCGCGCAGACCGAGCACCACAGCGTCGTCAACACTGCCGAGCTCGCCGAGGCGGTGCGCCGTGTCGCCCTCGTGCTCGACCGCTCCGCGCCGCTGCGGTTCACGTTCGGTCCTGACGGGGTGTCGATGGATGCCTCGGGCACCGAGCAGGCGCGCGCGACGGAATCCGTCGACGCGACGCTCGTCGGCGACGAGGTCACCCTCGGTCTCAACCCGCAGTACCTGC
>NZ_JBVHNP010000297.1:0-254 GCF_055556675.1 Erwinia sp. PME.40.26/001 | reverse complement strand
CGAACTGGCCGAAGAAAAACGCCTTGCTCACGACAAAGCGGCGGCCAGCGAAGCCCGTATGAGTGGCATCAATGCCAGCAGTGGTTCGTCCAGTTTGGTGACCGTCTTGCTGGCCTGGGCTGCGGTGGGTATCCCACTGGCCTGGGGCGTATCGATCACCATTCAAAAAGCGGCGATCCTGTTTAAATAAATTTTAAACAGGCACCGTATCAAAGCGGATGCAGTGAATTTTGAACAGCAGCGGCATTCTTGGA
>NZ_JBVHNP010000296.1:0-255 GCF_055556675.1 Erwinia sp. PME.40.26/001 | reverse complement strand
CCACCGCCGCGACCACGGCCACCACGACCATGCCCGCGCCGAGGGCGGTGCGCCGTCGGTCGGTCCGGGAGCGGCGCCGCGGAAGGGCGACGGCGCCGCTCTCGCTCGCGCGCCGCAGGGCCCGAGTGCGTTCATCCCTCGTGCGCCACGCCAGCCACAGCACCGCGGAGAGCACCGCGGCGATGCCGATCGCCGTCTCGACGGGGGCTGCGAGCGACAGCGGACCCAGCGTCCAGGGAGCGCTCGTCGATGTGC
>NZ_JBVHNP010000295.1:0-255 GCF_055556675.1 Erwinia sp. PME.40.26/001 | reverse complement strand
CATTGCCGTTGATCGCATGCAGTGACGGCAATTGTGAGCGATATGTCAGCAAGTTGAGGGAGAAGGACAAGGCGTCTTTGGTTACCCCTTCATACTTGACACCCAGCTGGGTATTTTTCAATGACCAATCGGGGAGATTGACATTGCGAATACCAATCTGGTGAGGGCCAAAGTCGGTCGCCACCGTACCATTGCCGGCAAAGTTGGCTACTGTGCCGCCGTTATCCCACAGGTTGGCCATCCCTCTGAAGAAGC
>NZ_JBVHNP010000294.1:0-255 GCF_055556675.1 Erwinia sp. PME.40.26/001 | reverse complement strand
ACCACCTCACACTTGCTCTGGGGAAAGTTCCGCGCTAAAAACGCGATGATCTCATCTTTGCTTGCCATGCTGCCGCCTTTCATCAATCGTCCAGGCCTGCTTCGCCACCGGGAAAACAAACCAGCGAACTACCCAAACGTAACGCTTCATCATGATAGTCCCGAAAGCCACGGTATTGGTCGGAAGCCAACGCAGTCAATGTCAGTATGTCGTAACCCGCCAGCGCCGCATCGGCAAAACCATATTTCTGGCACT
>NZ_JBVHNP010000293.1:0-255 GCF_055556675.1 Erwinia sp. PME.40.26/001 | reverse complement strand
ATCTTCTCCACGATCGCGTCGAGCGAGTCGGTCGGCACCCGGTCGACGAGGCGTTTGACGAAGTTGAACCGCACGCCGCGCACACCGGCCTCGTGCAGCTCGGCGAGCTCCTCGTCGGTCACGTCGCGACGAACCGTCGCGACCCCGCGGGCACGCCCCTTGCTGCGGCGCAGCGCGTCGACGAGCGCCCGGTTGTCGGCGCCGTGGCAGGTCGCCTGCACGATGACGTTCCGGTCGAAGCCGAGCTGGTCGCGC
>NZ_JBVHNP010000292.1:0-255 GCF_055556675.1 Erwinia sp. PME.40.26/001 | reverse complement strand
GAACGGCTCCGGCCACCGGCTCGGCACCACCGCCACCGCCGCCCGCGCCAGCCACCCAAGCACCGCCGGCCGCGGCAAATACCCCGTCATCACCACCCCGCTTGCCGCCGCCTCCCGCCGCAACGCCGCCAAAAACGACGTTTCCGGACTGTCCGGCCCATACCGGTCGGCCCCAATCATCACCGCCCGCCACCCGGGGCACCGCGCCCGCACCGCCCCCCAGGCCCGCACGAACGCATCCGCGCCCTTGTCCGC
>NZ_JBVHNP010000291.1:0-255 GCF_055556675.1 Erwinia sp. PME.40.26/001 | reverse complement strand
CACCACTTTGAGAACTAAAGTGCACCAGACCTGGATCTTGAAGTTGACCTTTGTTAAAGTCCAAAGATTGGAAACGCAGATCTTCTGCATCGTAATAAGACTTGTACATTGAAGGAGAATTAGGTGAATCAATACGCTGAGCACGAAGCCGACCATTGTGACTCCATTCACAAAAAATAATCTGCCCAATACGAAGCAAGAGAATGCTTTGTGAAGTATCCGAGCCGAACAATTTTGCATACTTGAGATACTTAG
>NZ_JBVHNP010000290.1:0-255 GCF_055556675.1 Erwinia sp. PME.40.26/001 | reverse complement strand
ACGCCTGTGTGCGCCGCGTCGAGAACGACCGCCCGTCGTGGATCCGGTCGACGGAGAACGTGATGCCCGCGTCGGGGTCACCGGGCCGCAGGAAGTAGCCGTGCATCGAGTGCACGGTGCGCTCGGGCGGGAGCGTGCGCGAAGCCGCGACGATCGACTGCGCGAGCACCTGCCCGCCGTACACGCGCCCCGACGGCATCGGCTGCGAGACCCCGGTGAAGATGTCCTCGGTCGTCCGTGCGCCCGCGTCGCGGA
>NZ_JBVHNP010000289.1:0-255 GCF_055556675.1 Erwinia sp. PME.40.26/001 | reverse complement strand
GTCGACGTGGTCGTACGACAGCTGGCTGCCGGAGTGGACCGTGGCGTTGGCGTTCTTCAGTGCGGTCAGCGTGTCGGCGGAGGGCTGCGGCTGGATGGCCTGGACCTCACCGTTCTGGAGGGCCGTGACCTGCGCGTTGGCGTCACCGATGAAGCGGATGATCAGCTGGTCGTACTTGGGCGACATGCTGCCCTTGTAGTTGGGGTTCTTGCCCAGCGTGATGCTCTGCTCGGGGGTGAAGTCGGTCACGATGAA
>NZ_JBVHNP010000288.1:0-255 GCF_055556675.1 Erwinia sp. PME.40.26/001 | reverse complement strand
GGATGGCCTGGGTCACGTCTTCATTGGCCAGGAAGATGTGGCCACCATCGAAATGACAGTGCAAGTGCTCTGCCGCCTTGGCCAGGGCGTGTTCGTCATCCAGGGCTACGCCGCGGCGCAGCACGGACAGCGCCGTCAGGCGGTACAGCGCGCCCGAATCCAGGTAATGGAAACCCAGTTGCCGCGCCACCTTCTGCGCCACGGTGCCCTTGCCGGAGGCGGTCGGGCCATCGATGGTGATGACCGGTATCTTTG
>NZ_JBVHNP010000287.1:0-255 GCF_055556675.1 Erwinia sp. PME.40.26/001 | reverse complement strand
TCGGTGGTCACGCTCTCTTTAAGGGTGGCACCGTTGGTTGCCGACAGGCTGACCGCCGCATTGCCCACCGGGTTACCGTTCGCGTCCTTCACCGTTACCGTCATCACATCCACGGTGCCGTCCGCCGGAGCACCCGGGCTGGCAGGGACGACCGCGCTCACCTTCGCGGTGCTGATGTCCGCCGTGAAGGTAACGGTCGCGGTCTGGCCCGCATCCTTCCCGCCGGCCACCTTCGCCGTTACCTTCACCGCACCG
>NZ_JBVHNP010000286.1:0-256 GCF_055556675.1 Erwinia sp. PME.40.26/001 | reverse complement strand
TGCGGCCATCACGACGCTCGCGGTGTGCTTCTTCTACCTGCTCGCGCAGATGGCGGGCGCGGGTGGCCTGGTGTCGCTGCTGCTCGGGATCACCGAACGTGTGGGTCAGTCGATCGTCGTGGCGGTCGTCGGCATCCTGACCTACAGCCAGGTCGGTGTGATGGGCGCCGAACCCGACCCGCTCGCCGAGGCGCGCTCGAACCCGGGCCTCACGATCACGGAGGACCCGACAGCGGTGATCCTGACTCCGACCTCG
>NZ_JBVHNP010000285.1:0-256 GCF_055556675.1 Erwinia sp. PME.40.26/001 | reverse complement strand
CAGCCACAAGGGCAGCTACGGCGACGTCATCGTGGTGGGCGGTGCGCGCGGCATGGCCGGTGCGCCGGTGCTGGCGGCGCGCACCGCCGCCTTCGGCGGGGCTGGACGGGTCTATGTGGCCTTCGTCGACGATGGCCCGGCCTACGACGACAAGCATCCCGAACTGATGTTCCGCCTGGCCGACCGTGTCGAATTCGGCGCCAGCGCGGCGCTGGTGATCGGACCCGGCCTGGGTACCTCGCGCCATGCGCATGAC
>NZ_JBVHNP010000284.1:0-256 GCF_055556675.1 Erwinia sp. PME.40.26/001 | reverse complement strand
CACCGCCGGCGTGGAGTCCGCGGCCGGTGCGGCGGCGGGCGTGGTGGTCTCGGGCGACGTGGGGACCGCGCCCTGCGCGGCCGCGTCGGAGGTGGGGCGGGGCTCGGTACCCTCGGGACGGTCGTCCGTGGTGTCGCTCATGGGATGCTCCTCTTTCCTGGCGAGATCAACCATGACCCCGGATGCTGTGGGCTTCCTATGACGCGGATCAGCCACCTCTATCAGTGTCGGAGGAACGCCCCGCGAGGTCATCGTC
>NZ_JBVHNP010000283.1:0-256 GCF_055556675.1 Erwinia sp. PME.40.26/001 | reverse complement strand
CTCAGGCTCTCGAGCCCGAGTGCACCCGACCCGGCGTAGAGGTCCAGCACACGCGCGCCCTCGATCAGGTCGGCCGACTCCAGCGCCCCGAACAGCGACTCGCGCACGCGGTCGCTCGTGGGCCGCGTGCCCTTGGCGGGGACGTCGAGAACCGTGCCGCCCGCGCGGCCGGAGATGATGCGGGTCACCGTTCCACCCTACAAACCCGCGTGGCCGGACCTCTGTCGGAGGGGATGCCTAGACTCGGTGCATGCCC
>NZ_JBVHNP010000282.1:0-256 GCF_055556675.1 Erwinia sp. PME.40.26/001 | reverse complement strand
GGGGTCGAAGAGCGAGCCGACGAGGGCGGAACCGACGACGTAGCCGCCGATCGTGCCGAGCATGGACGCGCCGAGCATCGACCCGAAGCTCGGACCGCCCATGCCGCCACCGAAGGATCGTCCGCCGAACGTCCGTTCCATGAAGCCCGGGCGGCTGTACTCGGCGCGGGTGGCCGCGCGCGCGAGCGACGCCGGATCGTCCCCGGCCGGTCTTTCGTCCGCCGGCAGCCCCGACGACAGCTCGTGGAGGACCTGC
>NZ_JBVHNP010000281.1:0-257 GCF_055556675.1 Erwinia sp. PME.40.26/001 | reverse complement strand
AAGCCTGTGGACCTTGAAAACCTTGCAAGGGCCATTTCCATTACGGAATCTAACCTCGTGATATCCGTTCTTATTAAGCCACGGCTTAAGCTTCATTTTTCTGTGGCACTTGTAGGAATAGACATTCCCCAATTCATCGACGGTGTAGTCAAGAAACCCGGGAATTTGCTTTTCCATTTTTCCGTTGCCCCATAACAAAAAAGTCCCGCTCCATTGCTGGAACAGGACTTCGTTGTGACTATTTACTTTTCGCTGGA
>NZ_JBVHNP010000280.1:0-257 GCF_055556675.1 Erwinia sp. PME.40.26/001 | reverse complement strand
CCGGTGACTCGATGCTGCAGGCGATCGACCTCGCCCAGGGCATGGACGACCTGGGCGTGAACGGCATCTCGTTCCGTGTCCACCACTTCGCGCGGCAGCAGGCCGCTCCGATGCCGCTGCTCGCGGCGATCGCGGCGCGCACGTCGCGCATCGAGGTGGGCACCGGCGTCATCGACATGCGGTACGAGAACCCGCTGATGCTCGCCGAGGAGGCGGCATCCGTGGATCTGATCAGCGCGAATCGACTCGCGCTCGGC
>NZ_JBVHNP010000279.1:0-257 GCF_055556675.1 Erwinia sp. PME.40.26/001 | reverse complement strand
CGGGCTCCACTACCCAACTGATGTCTTGGCCTCCATCATGTGGGCAATCGCGATGGCACCCACCGCCCGATGGATCATGGTCGACGTCATCGCACCTCGCTTGGAGCGATATCGAAAGCGCAGCTGATCTACGAATCTTCTGATTTGCTGACATCGCGGTTGATCGCGCGGCACGGTCTTACTGACGACCGTTCATGAGACGGTCTCAGCCTCGTCGAACTACCCCGGGAGTTGTGTATCACAAACCTGTAGCTTTC
>NZ_JBVHNP010000278.1:0-257 GCF_055556675.1 Erwinia sp. PME.40.26/001 | reverse complement strand
CGGATCGAACGGCGGGCGCAGGAAGCGGCGCGTGAGTTCGCCCGCACCGGCGATCACGGCGACGAGGATCCCGAGGAGCAGCACGGTCGTGGCATCCGCGCCCCCTCCGGTGACGGCGGCGAGGAGGCTCGTGCCGAGCGGGACGCCGGCGAGTTGCTGAGTGAGCAGGGCGTTGGCGTGTCCCGCCACCGTCGGATGCAGGAACACGGCGTAGAGCAGCCCGACGACGGGCGCTTGCGCGAGGACGGGGAGGCATC
>NZ_JBVHNP010000277.1:0-257 GCF_055556675.1 Erwinia sp. PME.40.26/001 | reverse complement strand
GAACCGGCCGTCGCCGTTCCGTTGGTCGCCACGATGTTGGTGCCCGACACCTGATACCAGCCGTACTGGCCGGCCAGAATCGCAGCGGTCGCTACGGCGTACTGCTGACCGGCATTGGCCGCAGCCACCGCCAGCGCAGTCTGGTACGACGGAGTCGTCTCCGAAGCGTCCCAGGTAACGAGCGAACCGACTACGGTGCTCGCCACGCCCTTCATGTAGATGAACTTGCCGCCTCCGTAGACCGGATCGACCGCATC
>NZ_JBVHNP010000276.1:0-257 GCF_055556675.1 Erwinia sp. PME.40.26/001 | reverse complement strand
AGTAGGGCCAGTCGGCCTTGTTGAAGTCGATGACGCCGCCATCGATCGGCAGGCTCGGCTCGGGGTTGTTCGGAAACATTTCGTATTCGAGATTCAGGCGTCCCTTGGCACCGCCAAGGGGTTGCACCTGAACCCGGTCTTCCGGCTTCGGCGCCACGCTGGAGCCGCCACTACTTGATGCGGTGCGATCGACCTCGAGATTGACGCTCAGGCCCGTGACCGAGAGTTCGCTGCACTTGGCGCCGAGCATTTCGAGG
>NZ_JBVHNP010000275.1:0-257 GCF_055556675.1 Erwinia sp. PME.40.26/001 | reverse complement strand
GTCATTGCTAGATTTTCGGTTTCGATATCACCTGTTACCCGCGACGGCGACCATCGTTCCGATTGATTCAGTTATTCCATATTATGAATTGCCTTTACCGATACGTATCACACATTGATTATTGCAGTACATATGTATTGCTTCTATTTCCCAGGATGAAAACAGCGTAGAAACTTGCACTTACTCCGATTTCGGGTTAGCAGTCGGTAAGGACGACTGGTCTCGTACGCTGCAACACGTACAAATCTTTGGTTGCA
>NZ_JBVHNP010000274.1:0-257 GCF_055556675.1 Erwinia sp. PME.40.26/001 | reverse complement strand
CTCGTCGATGAGCAGGACCACGTCACCGGTACCGCCACCGGCCAGGCAGCCCCCGAGCCGCACCATCGGGTCGTCGCGTCCCGCGTCACCCGTCGACGGCGTCGTGTTCGCCGCCGCGATCACGGGCGGGGAGGCGACCGCTCCGGTCGGAGCCGCCCACGCGGCGCCCGTTGCGGCCGCGAGGGCGACGAGGAGCGCCCCCGCCCGGCGAAGTGTGTCCCGCACGGTCAGAAGCCCCGTCCCGCCCAGAAGGCCAG
>NZ_JBVHNP010000273.1:0-258 GCF_055556675.1 Erwinia sp. PME.40.26/001 | reverse complement strand
AGCCCAGTGAAAGTAAACATCCCAATCTGCTTAATGATGTGGGACCAATCCCCAGGTGTTTCTCTGATTTTCAACGCATTGAAAAGCTGCTCCCTCATGCTAATTATCCTATCAGCCATGGCCTTCAGCTCCAAAGTCCATTCATCGAACATAGCACTATCCTTAAGTATGGTAGCCACGATAGAAGCACCATGAAGAGGAGGGTTCGAATACATAGGCCTAATAACAAGCTTAAGTTGACTTTCAACCTTAACAGCT
>NZ_JBVHNP010000272.1:0-258 GCF_055556675.1 Erwinia sp. PME.40.26/001 | reverse complement strand
AAACTCCTGCCCGGCAACGAGACCGTCCTCGCAATCCCCGCCTTCCTGGACGCTGCCGGCGTTCCGCAGCTCGTCCACGCGACCAACGGCAGCGTCGTGCCGTTCGACGCGCCCACCAAGGCCGTCCTCGACAGCTACATCACCAAGACCGCGCCGACCGCCGCAAACCCGACCCTCGGTGGAAACTTCTCGGGCGCGCTGCGCTACGACCTCGCTCTCGGGCTGACCGGATCGGAGCGCGATTCCTCTCGAACGATC
>NZ_JBVHNP010000271.1:0-258 GCF_055556675.1 Erwinia sp. PME.40.26/001 | reverse complement strand
AGCAGGTCGATGTCCCACGCCGTGAACCAGCGGTCGATCGTGAACTCCGGCGGCACCGGCGCCCCGGTCAGCACCTCGGCGGGCGTGGTGCCGATGAGCGGGAGGTCGGCGGCGGGCGGGGGCGTGCGCGCGAGGGCGACCGCGACGCCGCTCGCGACGCCCATGAACACCAGCTCGAGCAGCACGACGCCCCAGAACCGGCGGGAGCCCTCGGCGTCACCCATGCGACCGATGAGACGCCGGCGGTACCAGGCGCCG
>NZ_JBVHNP010000270.1:0-258 GCF_055556675.1 Erwinia sp. PME.40.26/001 | reverse complement strand
TCATCAGAATCGGCCGCAGACGCAGTTTCGCACCTTCGATCGCGGCATCGACAAGGCTCGCGCCGCGCTCGTGCGCGAGCTTCGCGAACTCGACGATCAGGATCGCATTCTTCGCCGCGAGGCCGATCAGCATGATCAGGCCGATCTGCGCATAGATGTCGTTCGCCATGCCGCGCGCTGCAAGGCCCGCGAAGGCGCCGAACACGGCGAACGGAATGCACAGCATGACCGCGAACGGCACCGCCCAGCTCTCGTACA
>NZ_JBVHNP010000269.1:0-258 GCF_055556675.1 Erwinia sp. PME.40.26/001 | reverse complement strand
CCGGGAGCGTGAAGAGGCGGCCCGCGACACCGGGCGATTTTCTCAACCCGCTGTTTGTGCCAGAATATCTCTGACTCGGGAGGTTATCTGTCATGAGTGATCTCACCACGGCTGAGCTCGCCACGCGCCTGGCGATCACGCCGCGACACGCTGTCGACCTCCTCGCGCGTGGGGACATCGAAGGGCGACGCTTGTCGACCGGAGTCTGGCTGGCTGATGTCAGTTCGGTCCTTCGGTACGAGTCCGCCGCGCGGCGCG
>NZ_JBVHNP010000268.1:0-258 GCF_055556675.1 Erwinia sp. PME.40.26/001 | reverse complement strand
CGCGGACGCGTCGCTCGGCAGCGTCGCGCCGGGGGACGGTGCCGACGGGGCCAGGGAGGGGGTGGATGCCGACGGCCCGGCGGAGGACGCCGACGGCGACGCCGCGTCGGTCGAGGTGCAACCCGCGAGCGCGAGCAGCGCCGGGAGGAGCAAAGCGGGAAGGGTCGCGAGGACCGGGGGGGTCGACCTCATGACCGCACGGTACGCGCGGCTCCTGGGAGTCGCGTGGGCGTGTCAGGCGCCCGCGGTCGTCCAGGC
>NZ_JBVHNP010000267.1:0-258 GCF_055556675.1 Erwinia sp. PME.40.26/001 | reverse complement strand
CATTGGCGCCCTGCGCGGGCATGGCAGCGACGAGAGAGGCCGCGATGAGGGCGATAACGGCGGCGAGCGCTGCGATTCCTCGTCTCAGCATGTGGTCCCCAAGTCGATTCGATCGTTGACGAGCCAGGTCTTGGTCTCGGCGTCGTAGATGACGTGGAACTCAACTTCGTTGCGCGGGGTCGGGTTCTGCATTGCAGGCTTGCCATCAGCTGTCGTGGTGATGCGCCCGGAGGCATCCTGGCAACCGGGGACGATGAC
>NZ_JBVHNP010000266.1:0-259 GCF_055556675.1 Erwinia sp. PME.40.26/001 | reverse complement strand
CCGGTGAGTCAGACATGGCGGGCATGTCGCCGGTGGCCGGCGGGTCAGCGGCGACGGCTGCCGGGTGAGGCTCGGGCGGGATTCGCGAATGCGATTCCGTGTTGGCACGAGCCGCGACAGCCCGGAAGGCGTCACTGCCGGATCTTAAATCGCGGATGGTCAGGAAGGGAGTGCTTCTTTCCGGTTCGACGGGCATGGCGGGCAATTCCACGGGTTCGTCCGTGTTGATCACGGTCGGCGCAGCGACTGTGGCGGTGGC
>NZ_JBVHNP010000265.1:0-259 GCF_055556675.1 Erwinia sp. PME.40.26/001 | reverse complement strand
CGGTCCGCCGCCTCCTACATCCTGAGCCATCGGCCGGGACGACGATCATGATCGTCTCGGCGGTGGGCATCGCGGTCAATGGCGTCACCGCGCTGCTGTTCGCCTCCGGCCGCAAGGGCGACCTCAACATCAAGGGCGCCTTTCTCCACATGGCGTCCGACGCAGCGCTCGCCGCCGGCGTCGTGATCGCGGGCGGACTGATCCTGCTGACCGGCTGGGTATGGCTCGACCCTGCCATGAGCCTCGTTGTCAGCGTGGC
>NZ_JBVHNP010000264.1:0-259 GCF_055556675.1 Erwinia sp. PME.40.26/001 | reverse complement strand
GCTGAGGATGGGCGGCGACGACCCGCCCGCCGTCCGTGTCGCGGCCGGAGGTCCGGACGGCGACCTCGGAACGGATGCCACGGCGATCGCGGCCGCACTCGACGAGGTCGATTCCGGGGATGGCGTCCTGGTCCTGATGGACCTCGGGTCGGCGCTGTTGAGCGCGGAGATGGCGCTCGAGTTCGCCGCGACCCCCGACCGCGTCGTCCTGAGCCCCGCCCCGTTCGTCGAGGGTCTCGTCAGCGCCGTCGTGACCGCC
>NZ_JBVHNP010000263.1:0-260 GCF_055556675.1 Erwinia sp. PME.40.26/001 | reverse complement strand
CACAGATGGCTGGCCGCCGCAGCCAGGCGGCGCGACAGGGCCACCGCCGTGCGGCCGCGCCCGTGATCGCGTTCGGGCCAGCCGCGTTCGCGCGCCAGGCGTTGCAACAGCAGACCGGCCTCGACGTTGGCCACGCAGGCCGCGCGGCGATGCGCGTGCAGCGACGACAGGCGGGCCTTGTCGGGTGCCGTGTCGTACACCGCCAGTGCCGCCGTCAGATAGGCCAGATTGAGACCGGCCATGGCGCGCAACTGGCCCTG
>NZ_JBVHNP010000262.1:0-260 GCF_055556675.1 Erwinia sp. PME.40.26/001 | reverse complement strand
CGACCCAAAGCGTGCAGACGTCCTTTTCGATGAGGGCGCGGATCGAGACGTCCGCCTCACGCGAGATCGGCGCGCCGAGTTCCTCGCGGATGGCGGTTTCGACGCGCTGCACGGCCGCGCCGGAGTGGTAGATGCGGGAGGCCTTGCACGTCGCCTC
The DNA here is from genome assembly GCF_055556675.1 of Erwinia sp. PME.40.26/001. NCBI lineage: Bacteria > Pseudomonadati > Pseudomonadota > Gammaproteobacteria > Enterobacterales > Erwiniaceae > Erwinia > Erwinia sp. PME.40.26/001. The sequence goes on along the minus strand of NZ_JBVHNP010000262.1, from coordinate 103 downwards.
GACGCGGACGGCTACGTCGCGCCGCAGGATCGCGCCCCAGGCGACGCGGCGGGCGCGCTTGTCGAGTTCGGACAGATGCGAGGCGCGGAAGCTGTCGATGCGC
>NZ_JBVHNP010000261.1:0-260 GCF_055556675.1 Erwinia sp. PME.40.26/001 | reverse complement strand
CATCGAGTCGGGCCTCGATATTCCGAACGCCAACACGCTCATCGTGCATCGCGCGGACATGTTCGGCCTTGCGCAACTCTATCAGTTGCGCGGACGGGTGGGGCGCTCGAAACTGCGCGCCTACGCGCTATTCACGTTGCCGGCTCAGCAGAAGATCACCGCACAGGCCGAACGGCGCCTGAGGGTTTTGCAGTCGCTGGAAAATCTCGGCGCCGGATTTCAGCTCGCCTCGCACGATCTCGATATTCGCGGCGCTGGCA
>NZ_JBVHNP010000260.1:0-260 GCF_055556675.1 Erwinia sp. PME.40.26/001 | reverse complement strand
GTAGTGGTACGGGTCGGCGTTCACCTGAGTGCGGTGCGCGACGATTGTGGGTTCCAGCGACTCGCGGTCGGGAACCTTCGTGGTCATCGCGTTGAAGAACTTCGTCGACGAGATGTAGGGGTCCAGCCGCTCCTCGCGGGTGCCCCATCCGTCCTGCTGCTGGAACAGGCCGATCGACGTCGTGCGGGTGCCGTCGGGGTTGGTGACCCCGCCGGTTTCCCAGTCGCCGTAGTCGATGTTCCGCAGGCTGGATTCGCCCA
>NZ_JBVHNP010000259.1:0-260 GCF_055556675.1 Erwinia sp. PME.40.26/001 | reverse complement strand
ACCGAGGGCGCGGTCCGGGCGCTGCTGCGCTCCATCACGGATCAGGTCCCAGGAACGGTGATCGGAAAGTGCCAGATCGACGGGGACGCCGAACAGCTAGACGCGCCGGTCATCGTCAGCGTCACCCTCAGCATCGCCTGGGGTACACCGATGACCCCCACCGCACACGACGTCCGGCAACGCATTTACAACGCGCTCTCCGAACACACCCACCTCAACGTCACTGCCGTCAACGTCACGATCGAAGACATTCACGGGCA
>NZ_JBVHNP010000258.1:0-260 GCF_055556675.1 Erwinia sp. PME.40.26/001 | reverse complement strand
CTGATGGACGCCGGGGCCAAGGGCGTTGCCGCCTACATCACCCACGGCGTGCTGTCGGGCGGTGCGGTGGCGCGGGTCGGCAATTCGGCGCTGAAGGAACTGGTCATCACCGACACCATCCTGCCGACCGAGGCGACGCGCGACTCCGACCGCATCCGCGTGATGACGATCGCCCCGCTGATCGGCGAGGCGATCCGCCGCATTGCCGACGAAAGCTCGGTTTCCAGCCTGTTCGACTGAGCGCGCCGGAAGCCGGCTGA
>NZ_JBVHNP010000257.1:0-260 GCF_055556675.1 Erwinia sp. PME.40.26/001 | reverse complement strand
CCCCGACCTCTTCTCGACCCACGCGTGGAACAGCGTCCCGAGCCGGGTCTGCCGGTACGGCCGTTCCGGGAGCGGGCGGCGCAGCTCCTCCACAGCTCCGCCGTAATCGGCGACGAAGTCCTTGAACTTCGACGCCGGGATCCGGGTCGGTGCCGGCGTGTGCGACGGGCGCAGACGGTCGGCTCGCTCGGCGAGGAGCAGTTCGAGGTCGGCATCCGGCTCCTCCGCGGGGCGCGCTCGCGCCGCCGCGACCTCCTCGA
>NZ_JBVHNP010000256.1:0-261 GCF_055556675.1 Erwinia sp. PME.40.26/001 | reverse complement strand
ACACACCGAGCGGCTGTTCAATTCGGCACGGATTTTTCAGATGAAAATTCCCTTTGATGTCGAAACACTCGTGCAAGCGCAAAAGGATGTCGTCTCGGCCAACAAGTTGGAATCCTGCTATCTGCGTCCAATTGCCTGGATCGGCTCAGAAAAAATGGGCATTGCCGCCAAAAATAATACGATTCACGTCGCCATCGCCGCCTGGCCCTGGGGTGCTTACCTGGGCGAAGATGGCATGACTCGTGGTATTCGCGTCAAAAC
>NZ_JBVHNP010000255.1:0-261 GCF_055556675.1 Erwinia sp. PME.40.26/001 | reverse complement strand
CACGGCACCAAGCTGGCCGGGATCGAACTCGACCGCAAGTCGCTGGCCGATCTGGCGATGAACGAAGGTGGCGTGTTCACCGCGATCATCGCGCAGGCGAAGGCCGCGCTGCCGGCCTGATCCGCCGTCGCGCACGCGCAAAAAAGGGGGCGTCGACCATGGGTCGGCGCCCCTTTTTTGTCCCGAACCGGTCCGGTTTGCCCTACTTGCTGCTTGTGCTTAGGGTTTTCTTGCGTATCGCTCGCAATAACCGGCAGAATC
>NZ_JBVHNP010000254.1:0-261 GCF_055556675.1 Erwinia sp. PME.40.26/001 | reverse complement strand
ACGGTCGTGAGCGGGGGCCAGAAGTTCGCGGATTCAGGCATGTCGTCGAACCCGACGACACTCACCCGCCCCGGCACCGCGCGCCCGGCCTCGTGCAGCGCGCGGATGACGCCGAGCGCCATCTGGTCGTTGGCCGCGAACACCGCGGTCACGGCCGGATCCTGCGCGAGCGCCGCGCCGATGCGGTGCCCCGACTCCGCGGTCCAGTCTCCGAGTTGGACCGGAGGGACCTGGCATCCACGTTCCTCCAGGGCCGCGCGC
>NZ_JBVHNP010000253.1:0-261 GCF_055556675.1 Erwinia sp. PME.40.26/001 | reverse complement strand
CGCTCGTCCTCGCGCCCTCCGACTCCTCCACGGCAGCCGTCGCCTCGCTCTCTGCGGCCCTGGTCGGCCGCCTCGCCATGGGCCCCGCCTGCGACCTCCTCGGTCCGCGCCGGGCGTCCGGGGTTGCCAGCCTCGTCTGCGCGCTCGCGCTCGCCCTCGCCGCCGTCTACGCGTCCTCGCCCGCTGGCTTCGTCGCGCTGCGCTTCTGCGCGGGCCTTTCGCTTTCCAACTTCGTCGCCAACCAGCACTGGATGTCCCGAC
>NZ_JBVHNP010000252.1:0-261 GCF_055556675.1 Erwinia sp. PME.40.26/001 | reverse complement strand
ACGGCCTAAGAAGTTAGTCACCAGAGCCGCCAGGAAAAGGCCCACCATGGTCGAGGGGATGGCAATCGCCAGCAGCGTGATATAGCTGACGCCGCGCGGCTCAAGCAGGGTGGCGAAGAAGACCACTGCGGCTGAAATGGGTGATGCGGTAATCGCGATCTGCGAAGCCACTACCGCAATCGACAGCGGCCGGGAAGGGCGAACGCCTTGCTCTTTCGCCACTTCTGCAATCACCGGTAATGTCGAGAACGCGGTATGTCC
>NZ_JBVHNP010000251.1:0-261 GCF_055556675.1 Erwinia sp. PME.40.26/001 | reverse complement strand
AACACCCTCGCGCCGAACGCGTGCTGCTCCACCTGAGTGACACGCACCTGCGAGCGGGCGGCGCCCCGCTGTACGACCGCGTCGACTCCGAGGAGCACCTCTCCCAGGCGGTCGTCGCGATCGAGGCATCCGGAATCCGTCCCGACGGTCTCATCTTCACGGGCGACCTCGCCGACTTCGGTGAGGACGACGCGTACGCCCGCGTGCGGGCGATCGTCGAGCCCGCGGCAGCGCGTCTGGGCGCCCCCGTCATCTGGGTCA
>NZ_JBVHNP010000250.1:0-261 GCF_055556675.1 Erwinia sp. PME.40.26/001 | reverse complement strand
GGGTGGTTTGTCGAAGGTTTGTTGTCGCAAACGCTGATTATTCACATGATCCGAACTGCCAAGGTGCCGTTCTTGCAGAGTACCGCCGCGACGCCGCTGCTTCTGCTTACCTTCGCTGTCATGGGGGTCGGCGTTCTGATTCCCTTCACGCAGCTTGGTGACGCCGTCGGAATGGTACCGCTCCCGGCGGCCTATTTCCCGTGGCTCGCCGCGACGCTCCTCTGCTATTGCACGCTCACCCAGATCGTGAAGCGCTGGTAC
>NZ_JBVHNP010000249.1:0-262 GCF_055556675.1 Erwinia sp. PME.40.26/001 | reverse complement strand
ACCGCCGCGGGCATGCCCGTGCGGTTGGCACTGGACACCGCGAGCGGCCCCGTCTCCTCGAGCAGTTCGAGCGTGAGGTTCTGCGCGGGCATGCGAACCGCGACGGTGCCGTGCGTGTCGCCGAGATCCCAGGACAGCGAGGGCTGTGCGGGGAGGACGATGGTCAGGCCGCCGGGCCAGAAAGCGTGGACGAGGTCGTCCACCGCGGGCGGGACTTCGGCGACGAGGGCGCGGAGCGTGCCGACGCCGGGCACGAGGACGG
>NZ_JBVHNP010000248.1:0-262 GCF_055556675.1 Erwinia sp. PME.40.26/001 | reverse complement strand
AAGGGTCGCCCGAACCGGAGGGCGTCGAGCAGGTTTCGCAGGTCAACCAGCAGCCCTTCGACCCGATCGTATCGGTCTTCTGGCCGTTTGGCCAAGCACTTCCGCACGATCTCATCGAGCGGCATGGGCACCGAAGCGGTGATGTTTCGGAGCGAAGGGTAGGGCGCGCTGAGGTGCTTGGCGGCGATGACCGCTGGATTATCACCGGGATAGGGAAACCGCCCCGTGAGCAGCTGCCACAGCAAAATGCCAAGGGCATAGA
>NZ_JBVHNP010000247.1:0-262 GCF_055556675.1 Erwinia sp. PME.40.26/001 | reverse complement strand
ATGTGCAGATAGCGCAGGCGCTTGACCGCGAGCTTGTCGGTCAGCACGAAGCTCAGACGCTCGCGCCAGGCGAGACCGAGCTTGGTCACGAGCTTGCCGCCGCCGATCAGCGAGCGCAGCTCCGGCCCTTCAAGCCCGTGGCGCACGTAGCGCACGGCGGACTTCGCGGCGTTGTCGGCCATCAGCTCGCAGTCCTCCTGCATCGCGAGCGCGCCGGGCGCATGGCCGGACGAGACCCAGGCCGTCATCGCCGCCGTCGGCG
>NZ_JBVHNP010000246.1:0-262 GCF_055556675.1 Erwinia sp. PME.40.26/001 | reverse complement strand
ACCTCGTCGAGGATGGCCCGCAGGCGCGCAAACATCAGTGCAAAATCCTCTTCCGTGTAGCACAGCGCAGGCGCGAAGCCGAGGATGTTGTCACCGAAGGCGCGGAACACCAGGCCATGGCGATAGGCCACCTGGAAGATGCGATCATGCAGCTTCAGCTCGGGCGCAAAGCGGGCCTTGGTCTGCTTGTCGGCCACCAGTTCCAGCGCGCCCAGCAGGCCACGACTGCGCGCATCGCCCACCAGCGGATGATCGAGCAGGG
>NZ_JBVHNP010000245.1:0-262 GCF_055556675.1 Erwinia sp. PME.40.26/001 | reverse complement strand
ACCCCGCGATGAACGGAGACAGGAGAGCCGGCAGCACGATCTTGGAGACGACCCCGCCCCACTCGACGGCGCCGAACCCGGCCCCGATGACCGCGGCGCCGATGAGGCCGCCGAACAGCGCGTGCGTGGAGCTCGACGGAAGGCCGAGCCACCACGTGAGGAGGTTCCAGAGCACCGCCCCCATCAGGCCCGCGAAGATCATCGGGACCGTGATGTCGGGCAGACCCTGGGAGTCCTGGGCGAGGATGCCCTCCGACACCGT
>NZ_JBVHNP010000244.1:0-262 GCF_055556675.1 Erwinia sp. PME.40.26/001 | reverse complement strand
CCGGCATTCGCACCGCGCAGGCCAAGCACGAGGCCTTCCACGGTCTCGCCCTCGCCGTTGCGGGTGACGCCGCCAAGCCGCGTCAGCGCACCCATGCGCACCGTGGCGACATCGCGCACGCGCACCATCGCCGTGCCCTCGGCGCGCACGACGAGTGCGCCGATGTCGTCGAGCGATTCGAGCCGGCCCTGCACGCGCACCAGCAGCGCTTCCTCGCCCTCGTTGACGCGGCCGGCGCCGTCGTTGCGATTGAAGCGCTCGA
>NZ_JBVHNP010000243.1:0-262 GCF_055556675.1 Erwinia sp. PME.40.26/001 | reverse complement strand
CGCCGTTTAAATCCTGTTGCCGAACCGGCGAGCATCGAAATGGCACGACAGTTGCAGAGTAGTCCTCGCACCACTCAACACAACGAAGTTCACAACACATTTCTAATGCGAGGACAAAATGGACATTAAGGTTATCCCCCATGGCGTGTTCCGGACGACTCTGATCGCGGCCACCGTTGCAGCCATGCTCTCCCTCTCCGCGTGCGGCGGTTCCGGCTCCATCAGCCAGGGCCTCGGCGGCGGCTCGAGCTCGGGCGGCGGC
>NZ_JBVHNP010000242.1:0-262 GCF_055556675.1 Erwinia sp. PME.40.26/001 | reverse complement strand
CAGGATGAGCCCGGCGAGCACCGACCCCACCGCCGCGCACGCCGTCATCAGTGTATCGCTCCGCCCCTGTCGGCGCGGGCGAGCGGCCAGCGGAGTCGCTTCGGTGAGCAGCGCCGAACCCGCGACGGTTGCGGCACTCCACCCGAGGCCCAGGAGGACCAGCGCCACGAGCACGCCGGCCTGCGACCACGAGAGCGTCGCGGCGACCACCAACGCGGCCGCGAGCAGCACCTGCCCGAGGAACACGACCGGAATCCGCCCG
>NZ_JBVHNP010000241.1:0-263 GCF_055556675.1 Erwinia sp. PME.40.26/001 | reverse complement strand
AACGCGGCGCCCCGCGCGGGAGAGACGTTATCGGCAACGAAGGCCTGGCCGCTTTCGGACAGCGCGGTCCAGGCGCCAGGGTCGCGGTAAAGCGCCAGCGTCGCGGCGGCGAAGCTTTCGGCGTCGTCCGCGAGCTTGACATGCTGGTCTGGCAGCAGCCCGCTGCCCTCGATCCCGATGGAGGTCGACACAACGGGAATGCCGTAGGCGAGGGCGGTCAGGATCTTGCCCTTCACGCCCGCGCCGACGCGCAGCGGGCAGAC
>NZ_JBVHNP010000240.1:0-263 GCF_055556675.1 Erwinia sp. PME.40.26/001 | reverse complement strand
AGGTTCTCCACGAACGTGTCGGGGTCGGGCGCGGCGGCCCACAGTCCTTCGAAGACGCAGTCGTCCACGAAGAGTCCGCGCAGTTCGTCCCACTGCTTCAGGTCGACGTAGTGAAAATAGCGTGCCTTCAGGTCGCGGAGCTCCTCTGCCACGGTGGGGGTGACCGCACGTACTCGGGGCATCGAGAAACCATCCTCGCTCTTCACGGCGCCTGGGTACTTCCTCTACTGCTCGTCGATCTCGAAGTCGACCGAGGCGATCTG
>NZ_JBVHNP010000239.1:0-263 GCF_055556675.1 Erwinia sp. PME.40.26/001 | reverse complement strand
AAGTCGATAATGAAGAGGGCATGATCTTGGGATGCTGGGCAGCTATGATCCGCGACGTGGCGGAGCAACAGCGCACATCTGCTCGCAAATAGCCCCGGCGCGCACGGCGCTAGCCGTGAGCCGCTTCGATCTTCTGGGCAAGCTCGGCCAGGTGATCGGAATCAAGTAGATCCTCGGCGGTAAGATCGGCCGCGAAAAACTCGCTTCCGCTGGGTGGCGCGCGATCGGCGGCGAAAGCGGCCAGATAGGGCCGCGCCTCGTCC
>NZ_JBVHNP010000238.1:0-263 GCF_055556675.1 Erwinia sp. PME.40.26/001 | reverse complement strand
CCGGATTCGATCGCTTGCTTGGCCAGCATGCGCGTCTTGAAGAAGCGCGCGGCCCACAGCCATTTGTCGAGCCGGACTTCGTCGACGAGATACGGATGCACCGGCAGCGTGTCGTCGGCTGCGTCCGCATCGCCGAGACGCTGATCGGAATCCTCATCCTGCATGCTTCATCTCCGCATCGGTGTCGGCCGGCAGACCGGCCCCGGAATCACCGGCAGGCCAAGCGCGAAGCGCAGCCGCCGGGTCGCGAGTTCGCGCCGCTC
>NZ_JBVHNP010000237.1:0-263 GCF_055556675.1 Erwinia sp. PME.40.26/001 | reverse complement strand
GATCGGTGAGCTGCTCGACCAGACCCACGCCATCCTCCACGACACGGCCCCTGCGGCGCCGAGCGTGTACCCGCACCAGATCGCGTTCAACGTTCTCCCCCAGGTCGAGACGTTCGCCGACGACAGCGGCTACACGACCGAGGAGCGCAAGATGATGGATGAGACGCGCAAGATCCTCGGCGTCAGCGCCGATGAGATGCCGATCGTCGCCACGTGCGCCCGGGTTCCCGTCGTCAACTGCCACTCGGAGTCGATCCGGATCC
>NZ_JBVHNP010000236.1:0-263 GCF_055556675.1 Erwinia sp. PME.40.26/001 | reverse complement strand
CTTTTCTATCTCTTCATAATCAGTATTGAAGGAAGCCTCTAGAATGTTCTTACTGAACCCAGATAAGTAGTTTTGTTGGTTTTTATTTCCAGACAATAAGAAAGACTGAAGTTGGCCAGGTCTATTTACGGGAATGGCGAGATCTAATACTCTAAGCTCCTTGTTGTCATCTCTGTTAACCAAATAAGCAATTGTGCCAGCAGGAAGTTTTATCGTATCTCCGCGCTCAAGGTTGAAGGAGTTTCTATCATCGGGTTTCAACA
>NZ_JBVHNP010000235.1:0-263 GCF_055556675.1 Erwinia sp. PME.40.26/001 | reverse complement strand
CGTCGCCCGCAAAGCGCTCCCCCGCCGAAGAGACCGCGACGACGCGGACCCCGAGTCCGAGGCATCCTGACGCCTTCTCATCGAAGAAGCGGCCGCGCAAGACCCGCGCACTCCGCGGGTGATCGCGTTAGCCTCGCCGCATGGGTGACCTCCTCGATCTCCTGACCGTGTGGATGCCGCGACAGCGCTGGTATGGCACGAAGGGCCGCGATCCGCGTCTGACCCTCGTCGCCGATTGGCAACTGCTCGCGCCCCGGACCCGA
>NZ_JBVHNP010000234.1:0-263 GCF_055556675.1 Erwinia sp. PME.40.26/001 | reverse complement strand
GAGTCGGCCGATCGGGTGCTTCGTCAGCAGCGCGTCCTTGAAGCCGGGGTAGGTCTCCTCCAGCGCGTCTATCATTGGCGTCTGGATCACCCCGGGCAGCACTGCGTTCACGCGGATGCCTTTGTCGGAGTACTCCACCGCGGCGGCTCGGGTGAGGCCGATGACGCCGTGCTTCGACGTGACGTAGGCGGACTGGTGGGCGATGGCGACCTGCCCGAGGGACGAGGCGGTGTTGATGATGGATCCGCCGCCCTGCGCCAGCA
>NZ_JBVHNP010000233.1:0-263 GCF_055556675.1 Erwinia sp. PME.40.26/001 | reverse complement strand
ACGTTGCGGGCACCCGCGAGCTCGCTGCCCTCGGGGATGTGCGGGTCGAACGCACCGTAGACGGACACGATCCGCCTGTTGACGTCGGCGGCCGCGGCGAGCGCGCGCATCGTGGCGTCCCCGGATCGGAAGGCGCGCAGCGACGGCGTGGGCATGAGGCGGCTGTACCGGGACCCCCCGAACGGCGTGGCCACCGCCACCATCGCCCGCACCCGTGACCCCGCGGGATCGAAGGCGAGCAGGTGCTTCCCGATCAATCCGCC
>NZ_JBVHNP010000232.1:0-264 GCF_055556675.1 Erwinia sp. PME.40.26/001 | reverse complement strand
CCCCGCGCCGCAAGCTCCTTCAGGCGCTCCTGCGTCTCGGGGTTCACCATGCCGGCAGAGATGATGATCTTGGCCGCGTCCTCGATGGTCATCTTGATCGGCAGGACCGACTTGCGCGGCACGAAGCAGACGAACCCCGAGGGCGGCAGCATGCCGGTCGGCATGAAGACGCTGACGAGATCCTCGCCAGGCAGCTCGTGCGCGATCTCGCGGGTGGCTTCCCCGGTGACGAAGACGATCGACCAGATGCCCTTGGAGGGAAAC
>NZ_JBVHNP010000231.1:0-264 GCF_055556675.1 Erwinia sp. PME.40.26/001 | reverse complement strand
ATCGGTCCTCGCCACTCCCGTCACCGTGGAGTATCCGGGCCATCCGCCGATGGCAGTGGCGGCGTTGACCGTCGGTCTTCCGGACGCGGCACACAGGTTCGAGTCGTCCACCGTCATGTGGCAGGACGAGGTCAGCAGCCTGGTGAATGAATGGGGCGAGCGTATCGAGACCGCCCTGATCGAGACGAACCGCAGTAGCATCGGGGAAAGGGAAGGTGAGACGGCGTGACAACCCACGGCAACTCGTTTCAAAGCCTCGGCAAC
>NZ_JBVHNP010000230.1:0-264 GCF_055556675.1 Erwinia sp. PME.40.26/001 | reverse complement strand
GAGCACCAGGGCCAGCTCGAGGCGCCGTTGCTGGCCCATCGACAGCTCACCTATCCGCTTGCTCGATTCGCGGGCGCGCAGGAGCCCGAGCTGCGAGAGACCGACTGCCTCACGCGATGGAACGAGCGCGTCGACGTGGGCTGCGTAGAACTCGCTCGCGCGACGATCCAGCGGCAGCTCCGACTCTTGGCGCAGAAAAGCGAGCCGCACGTTCTGCGGGCGACGAACGGTGCCGGTGTCCGGGCGGAGGTCTCCCGCTGCGAC
>NZ_JBVHNP010000229.1:0-264 GCF_055556675.1 Erwinia sp. PME.40.26/001 | reverse complement strand
AGCCTTGATGGCATTGATGACATCGCCCCCGGCCACGGCCAGCCCCAGGATCTGCGCCTTGGAGGACTGCGCCTGCAACAGGAAGGACGAGAAGTCCGACGTCGCCAGCGGCACGCGGGTCGCGCCGACGACGTTGCCGCCATTGCTCTTGACGACCTCGCTGGTGTCCTTCTCCAGCGAGGTGCCGAAAGCATAGTCCGCCGTCAGGAAATACCAGGACTTGCCGCCCTGGCGCGTGATGGCCGCGCCGGTACCGCGCGCCAG
>NZ_JBVHNP010000228.1:0-264 GCF_055556675.1 Erwinia sp. PME.40.26/001 | reverse complement strand
AGACGACGTTGTAGGGCCCCCGCTTCTTCTTCGCCGGCGGTGGCGTCTCCGCCTCGGCCGACTCAGGAGGCGTCGCGCTCGCCGCTGCCGGCTTCTGGCTTGCGCGAGGTGCGCGTGCGGGTGCTTCGGACGTCGCTGCCTGGTCGACGTCGCTGGTGACTTCCTCAGCGGGGGGCGCGGCCTTGCGTGCGCGGGGCTTCGCTGCAGCTGTGGGCTTCTTCGGGGCGGCCATGGTCACTGACCACCTCCTCGGTTTCCACGGCG
>NZ_JBVHNP010000227.1:0-264 GCF_055556675.1 Erwinia sp. PME.40.26/001 | reverse complement strand
AGCGGATCGGGGGGCTCAGGGACCGCCCAAGGCGTCGGCCCGACGAGCCTGACCGAGCCGACGCAGCCGATCACCGTCACCTACGCCGGCGCGGCGTACGACGCCAAGCAGATCCAGCCAGTGCTCGACGCGTTCCACAAGGAGCACCCGAACATCACGGTGAACTACGAAGCAGTTCCGTTCGACGACTTCAACAGCGTGCTCGCGGCGAGGTTGACGTCGTCGCAAGACGCCATCGATGTGTTCGATGTCGATATGCCGCGC
>NZ_JBVHNP010000226.1:0-265 GCF_055556675.1 Erwinia sp. PME.40.26/001 | reverse complement strand
CCGCACTGTGCCGCTTACGATTTCGTAGACACCACCTTAAGCTACTTGCGTCTGTTGCTCGTACTGAATCGGGCTGAGATAGCCCAGCGTCGAGTGCTGTCGTGTCGGATTGTAGAAGCGCTCGATGTAGTCGAAGACATCAGCCTTGGCATCGCTTCTGGATCGGTAGACCTTGCGAGCCGTGCGCTCGATCTTCAGCGACAAGAAGAAGCTCTCCATCGCTGAGATATCCCAGACGTTGCCGGACCGGCACATGCGGCAGGTC
>NZ_JBVHNP010000225.1:0-265 GCF_055556675.1 Erwinia sp. PME.40.26/001 | reverse complement strand
AACGCGGCGCATATCAATCATGTTCTGTCCCTATCTCTATGCGTTGTGGTGGTTAGGCGGCGATCAGGCCGCACTTCTTCAAGTCTTCGATGATGGCGATCTGTTTCCCAGTGAATCCGGTGATGTCGAGCAGGCGACGTGCTTGCGTGTTCTGGCGAAGCTGCACCGCGTCACCGTCGCGCTTTACCAGGAACACTTCGTCGCCGAATTTGCCCGGCGCGCTGGTTACTTTCATGCCAAGCGCCCTAGCGCGAAGTGCCCAACC
>NZ_JBVHNP010000224.1:0-265 GCF_055556675.1 Erwinia sp. PME.40.26/001 | reverse complement strand
ATGATCCCCATCGTCATCCGCTCCACCGAAGAGATGCTGCGTCTGGTGCCCGCGGATCTGCGCGAAGCATCGCTCGCCCTCGGCGTGCCGCGATCGGCCACGATCGTGAGGGTCGTGCTGCGCACGGCGGCGAGCGGCATCATCACCGGTGTCGTGCTGGCCGTGGCCCGCGTCGTCGGTGAGACGGCGCCGATCTTCATCGCCGCGAGCTTCACCGACAACTTCAACTCCAACCCGTTCGACGGCCCGATGCAGACCCTCCCCG
>NZ_JBVHNP010000223.1:0-265 GCF_055556675.1 Erwinia sp. PME.40.26/001 | reverse complement strand
AGCCGTGCTGGCGTACGACACCTTCGGGTCGGACTTCTACTACGGCAGCACGGACCTGCGGAACCCGACCGACGCCGAGCGACTCGAGATGGTCGAGTGGCTGCTGTCCGAGGGCTACGGCGACCAGCTCGTGATCGCGCAGGACGTCTGGGCGCAGGCCAACCTCCGCCGCAACGGCGGGCGCGGCTACGACCACCTCTTCGCGCGCATCGGCCCCGCCATCGCGACCATCGCCGGCGATCCGGCGGTCGCCGATCAGATCCTC
>NZ_JBVHNP010000222.1:0-265 GCF_055556675.1 Erwinia sp. PME.40.26/001 | reverse complement strand
AAAAATATCGTGAATATGGCATCAAGGAAAAACCATTTGTGATTGTCAAGGCAAATGCGGGTACCTATGGTATGGGTATCATGTCGGTGAAAGATGCTTCTGAAGTAAAAGATTTAAATCGCAAGCAAAGAAATAAAATGAGTGTCGTTAAAGACGGACTGGCTGTTTCAGAGGTCATTATTCAAGAGGGTGTTCATACTTTTGAAAATATCAATGAGGCAGTTGCAGAGCCGGTTGTCTATATGATAGACCGCTATGTGGTAGG
>NZ_JBVHNP010000221.1:0-265 GCF_055556675.1 Erwinia sp. PME.40.26/001 | reverse complement strand
GCTTGCCGCCCTCGATCTTGGCCATCTTGGTGAAGTAGCCGCGGGTGGCGTCGTTGAGCTGGACCGGGAAATCATAATGGCTGACCCGGTCGAGCGCCCGCGCCAGGCTGTAGATGGCGTTGTCGGGCCGCGGGCGGGAGGAGTGACCACCGGGGTTGGTGGCCTCCAGCCGGAAGTTCACCGAAATCTTCTCGCCGGCCTGGATATTGTGGGCGACCCGCTTTCCCGAGGCGTCGAGCGCGCCGCCGGCGCCCTCGTTGAGGCC
>NZ_JBVHNP010000220.1:0-265 GCF_055556675.1 Erwinia sp. PME.40.26/001 | reverse complement strand
CGGCCACAACGCCGTCGTTGCGATCGCCTCCGTCTGATCACAGCCGAACGCCCCCGGCATCCCCCGACTGCGGCGGGATGGCGGGGGCGTTCGGTTCGTCGTCGGGAGGGAGATACGCGGTCCCGGTGCCGGGAAGCGGTCACCGGCCTCCGGTAGTGGCGCCTCCCCCACCCGACATCTGTCAGCCGACCTTGTGCAACCAGACGATGTGCTGGTTGTCGCCGGCGTGGCGGAACGGCTCGAGTTCCTCGTCCCAGGCGGAGCC
>NZ_JBVHNP010000219.1:0-265 GCF_055556675.1 Erwinia sp. PME.40.26/001 | reverse complement strand
CGCTGATGACGTCGAGGTCGCGGAGCATCATGAGCATAATCACGATGCCGCGGTCCAGGACCACCGCGGACTGCACGAGGCGGTCGTGGAGGCCGGCGTGCCCGTTCTGGCTGGGGATGGTCTCACGCCAGTAGGCCTGTGTGCACAGGCGGTGCTCGCTGTCCTCTTCGGCCTCGGTGAAGTCGTTGACGAGCTGCTGGCGGCGTGCGGCCGTCCACTGCACGAGCGAGGAGCCGATGAGTGCGCGGGCGTGGCGGGCGCGCTT
>NZ_JBVHNP010000218.1:0-266 GCF_055556675.1 Erwinia sp. PME.40.26/001 | reverse complement strand
GACGGCGTTCGCGACGGTGTCGTAGATGAATCGGCCCATGACTGCGAGCCTATCCGAGCGAAACGATGGCCGCCGCGCGAATGCCACGGCACGCGGTGCAGAATCAACCCCCCGATCCTGGACGTTTGTGCGGGGTTAACTGTTGGCGTGGGGACTCTTTTCTACGGCGACGCCGCGACTCCGATCGAAATCGAGGATCGCGCGCTCGCGCACGTCAAGGTCGTCATCGCGACCAAGCTGCGCCGAGGCGAGAGTTTCACGCTCTC
>NZ_JBVHNP010000217.1:0-266 GCF_055556675.1 Erwinia sp. PME.40.26/001 | reverse complement strand
GCAAGCTTGCTCCATTAAACGGTGCACAGTTACGGTTGTTCAATGAAGATCGTCGCTATTACTGGCGCTATGACGATCAGCGTGGCTGGCATTCGGGCTATACCGATGCCGATGAACTGATCGAGTCGCGTATTCTCAAACTGGATAATCGTCTCAAGCTGGCCTTGCCGGTGAAGTATGGCCGTTATCGTCTGGATGTGACTGATCCCGAAACCAATCAGACCACGCGTTACCGTTTTTACGCTGGCTGGGGATCACGCGATGCC
>NZ_JBVHNP010000216.1:0-266 GCF_055556675.1 Erwinia sp. PME.40.26/001 | reverse complement strand
CTTCATCGGCGGCCTGGCCTTCCAGGGATTGAGCCCGGATTTCGAAGCCAAGCTCAAACTGGGCGTGCTGGGCGGCTCCATTCTGGCGGGCTTGCTGGGCACACTGGTCTTGTGGCGCAAAGAGATATCACCAGCGTGAACATCACGGTGCGCCGCATTTTCCATGCGGCCACTGTGCGTGTTGTCTATCAAAAACATCATCAATACGCTTGAGACACACGAAAAGTCGCCATTTGGCGACGAAATATCGACTTTCTGTTTTGCGA
>NZ_JBVHNP010000215.1:0-266 GCF_055556675.1 Erwinia sp. PME.40.26/001 | reverse complement strand
CTCAACGCCGGCCACTGGGATTACATCTTCTCGATCATCAAGACCTACCGCGGGCGCGGGGCGCGGTTCGTGCTCCCCGACCGGAGCGAGGTCACCATGACGGTGCCGTTCATGCGGGCGTACACCGAACTGCTCGTGCGCACGTGCCACAAGCGCGGCGCGTACGCGATCGGCGGTATGAGCGCGTTCATCCCCAACCACCGCAAGCCCGAGGTGACCGAGGCCGCGTTCGAGAAGGTCGCCGCCGACAAGCGGCGCGAGGCCGG
>NZ_JBVHNP010000214.1:0-267 GCF_055556675.1 Erwinia sp. PME.40.26/001 | reverse complement strand
CACCACCTTCGAACTTCGCGTCTCGATCCTGCAGGCCAAGGCCGCGCGCGCCGGCGCCGACGTGCCGCCGAAGGTGATGGAGTTCCTCGCGCACAAGATCACCAGCAATGTCCGCGAGCTCGAAGCCAGCCTCAACCGCCTGGTGGCGCACGCCAACCTGTTCAACCGTCCGATCACGCTGGAGACGACGCAGGAGGTGCTGCACGACGTGCTCAAGGCGCATGACCGGCGCGTCCAGATCGATGAGATCCAGCGCCGCGTCTGCGA
>NZ_JBVHNP010000213.1:0-267 GCF_055556675.1 Erwinia sp. PME.40.26/001 | reverse complement strand
ACGTGCTGCTGGTGATCGACGTGCAGAACGATTTCTGCACCGGCGGGGCGCTTGCTGTCCCGGGTGGGGAGAAGGTGGTTCCCGCCGTCAATCGTATTGCCCGTCGGTTCGGCAATGTCGTTCTGACCCAGGACTGGCATCCGCACGACCATGTTTCGTTCGCCGCCAACCATGCCGGCAAGCAGCCATTCGAGACCATCGTCCTCGACTACGGCGCGCAGGTGTTGTGGCCGACCCATTGCGTGCAGGGCAGCGGCGGCGCAGAAT
>NZ_JBVHNP010000212.1:0-267 GCF_055556675.1 Erwinia sp. PME.40.26/001 | reverse complement strand
GGCCCTTTAATGTTTTTTCTCAATCAAAAGGTATGGATGTGACCAGTCAGTTACCTCTTCGTATGAAACAAACCCATCGTGCTCCAGTGCACAAACGCCCTTATGGCTGATGACGTACTCATATACAGCTTGGCTTTCCAGACCCTGTAACATGTGCGACAACAGCTTTCGGCGCATCACATCCGACTTCCTGCGCTTACGCGTTGCCACATCTTTGTAGGTGATATTGAATGGTTGCCCTACCGCGTTGGTAACGCATTTACCGTA
>NZ_JBVHNP010000211.1:0-267 GCF_055556675.1 Erwinia sp. PME.40.26/001 | reverse complement strand
ATGTCGGCATCCGGCCGGTCGAGACGCAGGTCGGCGGCGAAGCCGGCGATGTCGACGCCGGGCTGCACGCGGATCAGGTCGCACACGGAATCGGCCGGCGCGTCGAGGGCGTCGGCGAACGCGGCGTCGACGAGCACCCACGCCGGATCGGCGGTCGGCACGGCGTCGTCGGGGGCGACGGCCGCGGAAACCACCGGGCGCCCGCCCACCTCGAGGGCACCCGCCAGGACTTCCGCCGCCGAGGCGGACAGGATCACCGGAGCCTCG
>NZ_JBVHNP010000210.1:0-267 GCF_055556675.1 Erwinia sp. PME.40.26/001 | reverse complement strand
CTCGTCGATGAGCTCCTGGATGCCGGCATCCTCCCGTGGTTGACCCTGTACCACTGGGATCTCCCGCAGGCCCTGCAGGATCGCGGCGGGTGGACCGTCCGCGAGACGAGCGACCTCTTCACCGAGTACGCGCTCGACATGCACGATGCGCTCGGCGACCGGGTGAACGTGTGGACGACGCTCAACGAGCCGTGGTGCTCGTCGTTCCTCAGCTACACCGCGGGTGCCCACGCCCCCGGCCACTACTCGCAGGCCGAGGGCATGCTC
>NZ_JBVHNP010000209.1:0-267 GCF_055556675.1 Erwinia sp. PME.40.26/001 | reverse complement strand
CAGCATCACAGATGCATTGACCTGATTAAGTGGTGCTGATTGATGAATCTGAATTGACTTGCTTTCCTGTTGTGCCGATATGCCATTACTTTGCGTAGACAATCGTGCGTCATTGACAGATAACACGGCCGCATGCGTGTCAGGCGTGACCGCAGTGCTGGTATAAGCTGATGCTACAGGCAGGTCAGCCCCCGATTGTGGACGATATGCGGATGTCTGAGATTCACCGGGAGATGAGTCCCGAAGAGGCGCTGCAACATGAGAGTC
>NZ_JBVHNP010000208.1:0-267 GCF_055556675.1 Erwinia sp. PME.40.26/001 | reverse complement strand
AGGCCCATGCGCTTCAAGCTCTGTTCGCAGCTGGCGATGAGGTGCTTGCGCGCACCGCTGGGACCGCCATAGGGACCGGGCCACATCTGCCAGCCGGCCTTGCTGGAGATGACCAGCTCATCACGGTAGGGCAGGAAATCCTTGGCCATCCAGCGGCCGAAGTTTTCCTCGGCGGAACCGGCCGGGGGACCGTAGTTGTTGGCCAGGTCGAAGTGGGTGACGCCACGGTCGAAGGCGCGGCGCAGCACGGCGCGGCCGGTCTCGAAG
>NZ_JBVHNP010000207.1:0-267 GCF_055556675.1 Erwinia sp. PME.40.26/001 | reverse complement strand
GCGCACTTCGAGGAGATCGACGCGCACGCGGGCGCGTCCCGCATCCCGATCCTGTTCTGCGGCCCGCTGCTGCACCTGCTCGGCGAGGCGCTGATCCCCGACCTGGGTGGATGCCGCATCGGCGACCGTCCGATCAACTTCCACATGGACGCGCTCCGTGCGTTCGGTGCGGTGGTCGACAAGAGCTACGAGGGCATCCGCATCACGGCCCCGAACGGCCTGCACGGAGCGAACATCACGCTGCCGTACCCGAGCGTCGGGGCGACC
>NZ_JBVHNP010000206.1:0-267 GCF_055556675.1 Erwinia sp. PME.40.26/001 | reverse complement strand
CGATAGCCGCTCGCGAATTTCCTTGAGCACGCGCGTCGCGATCTCGTTCTGCTGCTTGTTCAACTGCTTGGGAACGTTCTCGAACCATTCCCCGGCGCGCAGAACCGAAAGCTCGGCGACTTCGCCAATATGCTTACCGCCGATCTTGACGGAAAGCGCTTCCGGCTTCAGGCGATAACCGTGGCACGCTTCGCACGGAACGTCACTGAAGTATTTGCCGAGTTCTTCACGCGCCCACTCACTTTCGGTTTCGCGGAAGCGGCGCTC
>NZ_JBVHNP010000205.1:0-267 GCF_055556675.1 Erwinia sp. PME.40.26/001 | reverse complement strand
CGCATAAAGTTGCCCCAATAACGGTGCGGTAAATGCAGAAGACACGTTGGCAATAAGTTTAATATTTGGATTGAGATGATAACCATAGCCCAATAAATAAGTGGCCGCTGTTCCAAAGTCTTTGGTGTGATCAATCCGGCCATTTAACTGAACTTGATGTTGCCCCAACGTCTGGGCATAACCAGCATATAAGCTGGACAGATTGCGACTACGATCAATATTGGGATCCTGCAATGTTTCTGTATGAATCGTCTGACGATCAAGCTC
>NZ_JBVHNP010000204.1:0-267 GCF_055556675.1 Erwinia sp. PME.40.26/001 | reverse complement strand
AAAGCTGTTGGTGGTGTGCGCCAGGATGCCGCGTCCTTGAGCGCGCGAGTGGTAACCCACCAGCATGACCGCATCGATATCATGATCCACGCCGCCCATCATGCCCAGCACGCGCGGCTTGCCCAGCACCATGCGCGCCTGCGGGTGCAGCAGGTCCGGCAGCAGGTTGCGGAAGCCGCCATGCGAATCGTTGACCTTGATGGCCGTTGCACCAGCCGCCAATGCGCCACGGATGACGGCATTGGCCTCCTCGGTCATCCAGCGCCG
>NZ_JBVHNP010000203.1:0-268 GCF_055556675.1 Erwinia sp. PME.40.26/001 | reverse complement strand
GGTCGACAAGCCCGGAGGCATCACCAGCCATGACGTCGTGGCCCGCGCCCGGCGTGCCCTCGGCACCCGCAAGATCGGGCACGCGGGGACCCTCGACCCGATGGCCACGGGCCTGCTCGTGCTGGGCGTCGAGGGCGCGACGCGCCTGCTCACCTACATCGTGGGCGCTGACAAGACCTACGAGGCAACGATCCTCCTCGGTGTCTCGACCGACAGCGACGACGCCGACGGGACGGAGACGGGACGGGCGGATGCCACGGCCGTCGAC
>NZ_JBVHNP010000202.1:0-268 GCF_055556675.1 Erwinia sp. PME.40.26/001 | reverse complement strand
AGCGCGGCCGGGTCGGGCGCCTCGCCCGCGCCTTCCGCATACGCGATCTGCAGATCGCGCCACGCTCCCAGCTGCGCGGGGGCCGTGGTGTAGTGGCCATGGATGTCGATGATCAACGTGCGTCCTCGTCACTGTGATCGGGTCGGTGCCGGGTGGTGCGTGCCACGTCGGCAGCGGTGCCGGTGCTGTCACCCTGACTCTAGTTCGCTCTATGGGTATGGTCCAATAGATGTAGGAGCCGAACCGTATAGATGGGATCAATGCGATG
>NZ_JBVHNP010000201.1:0-268 GCF_055556675.1 Erwinia sp. PME.40.26/001 | reverse complement strand
CCTCGCCATCGAGCGCCGGCCGACGTTGCTTGCCCCGATGGCTGCGATCCTCGGCGGCGAGCGCACCGGACGGATGTCGATCTCGCAGCAGACCATGCGGCATCTGCTGGATTCGATCGCAACCCGCCTGGATGAAGCCCGCGACATCTCGCGCTACATGACCGGCCTGCTCGTGTTCCTCGGCCTGCTCGGCACCTTCTGGGGCCTGATCGAGACGGTCGGCTCGGTCGGCAAGGTGATCGACGGGCTCAAGGTCGGCGGCGACGCC
>NZ_JBVHNP010000200.1:0-268 GCF_055556675.1 Erwinia sp. PME.40.26/001 | reverse complement strand
GCGGATCCGCGAGCGGCTGCATTCCTCGCTCTCACTCAGGCAGCCACGGGACGGTGCGCTGAAGCTGAACTTGGGCTCGAGAAGGCGTTCAACGGGAGCTCCGGAGATACGGCAAGACTTGCCGGACTTGGCATCGTCCAATGCCGGCTCGCGATGAACCAGATTGAGCGAGCCGCGGCCACCGCGGCGGCATTGCAGGCGAAGTATCCCGGCGACGCCGACGTTCTCTACGTGAGTGCACGGGCTCACATGCGGGCGTGGAACGACA
>NZ_JBVHNP010000199.1:0-269 GCF_055556675.1 Erwinia sp. PME.40.26/001 | reverse complement strand
ACGCATAACCTGCACAACATCTATCCGATCCGCGGCGCGCAGGTGCGCGATGCCAATGCCTGGGCCAAGTACCTCAACGAGGCGCGCGACAAGTTCGCGGTCAAATCCGACGTCGTCTTTGCCCAGCACCACTGGCCGGTGTGGGGAACCTCGCGGCTCCTCGACTACATGGCCAAGCAGCGCGACGCCTACAAGTATCTGCATGATCAGACGCTGCGCCTGATGAACCACGGCTGGAAACCGGGCGACATCGCCGAGAAGCTCAGCCT
>NZ_JBVHNP010000198.1:0-269 GCF_055556675.1 Erwinia sp. PME.40.26/001 | reverse complement strand
AAGGCCGCCGAGCCGGCTGCGGTGACCGACGCGGCTGCGACCGACGCGCCCCCCGCGCCCGCGGCCTCCGCGACACCCCCGCCGATCAGCGACGGTCTGCCGACCCCTGCGACACGATAAGCACATGGCCACGCCGAAGACGACGCCGCTTTCCCGTTCCCCCCGACGGCGCACCCTGGTGGCGCTGTCCATCGTGCTCATCGTCCTGGTCGCCTTCGTGATCCGACTGGTCGATATCCAGGTCGTGAGCGCCCGCGAGCACGTGGACG
>NZ_JBVHNP010000197.1:0-269 GCF_055556675.1 Erwinia sp. PME.40.26/001 | reverse complement strand
ACAAGACACTGATCCCCGAGCTGATCCGCGAGCTGCAGGCCGCGGGCAGGGCAGACATCAAGGTGGTCGCCGGCGGGGTGATCCCCGCGCAGGACTATGAGTTCCTGCGCGAGGCGGGCGTGCAGGCGATCTTCGGGCCGGGCACCAATCTGGTGAAGGCCGCCGAGGAAGTGCTGCGGCTGCTCGGGCACAACATGCCCCCGGCCGAGGAAGCGGCGGAATGATCGGCGTCGCGCTCCTTGCGGCGCTCCAGCTCGGCGAAGCATTCC
>NZ_JBVHNP010000196.1:0-269 GCF_055556675.1 Erwinia sp. PME.40.26/001 | reverse complement strand
ACGACGCTGTGGGGCGAGGATGTCGCGCTCGTCACCGCGTCCGACGCGCAGAACGTGCTGTGGAACGGCGCGAGCGCGACCCCGGACACGTCGTTCACGCTCGGGGAGTCCCGCACCGCCGGCGACACCGTCGGCGAGCTGATCGCGACCGGGCCGCTCGACGCCGCCACCGTCGACGTGCGGCTGCAGGACGACATCGACCCGCCGAGCCCGTGGTGGCGGCTGACCCACCCGCTCGACCTCTTCGGGCTGAACGACTGACCACCCGC
>NZ_JBVHNP010000195.1:0-269 GCF_055556675.1 Erwinia sp. PME.40.26/001 | reverse complement strand
CCCGCCGCGACCATGAGCGGCGACATGGGCAACATGTCGATGGCGCCTGACGCGAACGCCGCGATCAAGGCCAAGGGCCATGGCACCGTCACCGCGATCGACAAGGCGGCAGGCACGATCACGCTCGATCATGGTCCGATCCCGGAGGCCAAGTGGCCCGCGATGACGATGGCGTTCAAGGCCGCGCCGTCGATCACCGATGCGGTCAAGGTCGGCGACAAGGTCGATTTCGACCTCTCGCTCAAGGGCAGCGATGGCGAGGTCACCGC
>NZ_JBVHNP010000194.1:0-269 GCF_055556675.1 Erwinia sp. PME.40.26/001 | reverse complement strand
AGTTGTACGTCGCCCAGAGATAGATTCCCGCGATCACGAGGATCGCAACGATCACGATGAGGGGAACGAGCCACTCCCACATGTTCCGGTTCTCCGTTCGACGACTGCCCGGACAATCCTAACGGCGCGGCCACCTCCCACCAGGGGCCTGGGCACGACTCTCAGTCGATACGCACGCTGGGATCACGATCCAGCCGAACCACGCCGCCGCGGTACCCCCGGTGGGACTCGAACCCACACCTAGAGCGATTTTAAGTCGCCTGCCTCTG
>NZ_JBVHNP010000193.1:0-270 GCF_055556675.1 Erwinia sp. PME.40.26/001 | reverse complement strand
AGGGCGGCGTGCGTGAGCCCGAGGGCGCTGGCCTGGGCGGCCGGGTCGCGGTAGACCCCCGTGTACGGGATCTCGAGGAAGTGGTCCGCGGGAGCCTCGACGCCGTCGTAGACGACGTCGTGCGTGGAACTCGCGCGGAGCCCCAGGTGGTCCCACGTCGGAATGATCGTGATCCCGGGGGCGTCTCCGCGGACGATGAGGTGGCCGACGCGCGGCTCGGGGTCGTCGGTCTTCGCCCAGACCAGGTGGTAGTCGAGGCCGGTGCTGGCC
>NZ_JBVHNP010000192.1:0-270 GCF_055556675.1 Erwinia sp. PME.40.26/001 | reverse complement strand
AGCCGCCCAGCCAGCCGGTGACATCAGCCACTTCACCAATAAAGTAAAGTCCCGGCACCGCACGCGCCTCCATCGTTTTCGAGGAGAGCTGTGTGGTATCCACGCCGCCCAGCGTCACTTCAGCAGTTCGATATCCCTCGGTACCGTTTGGCTGAATGCGCCAGGCGTGCAGTGTCTGCGCAAGCTCGGTTTGCTGTTTGCTGTTGAGCTGCTTCAGGGTGATATCCGGCACCACCTTCAGCGCCTGTAATACTTCCACCAGACGCTTCG
>NZ_JBVHNP010000191.1:0-270 GCF_055556675.1 Erwinia sp. PME.40.26/001 | reverse complement strand
ATCAGGCTCAGCCGGATCCACCAACTTGACCAACGCATTTGTTGGCGGTCAAGCCCTCGACAACACGGTGTTGATGACCGGTCCGCTCAGTTATACAGGTACGGGCAATATCTCGATAAACCCTGTCACGCATGGGGACTTCCCAGTCACGGGCAACGTCACTATCACCAGTATGACCATGGGCTCGAGCGCCGCCGGTAATATCAACCTCGGTGGCAGTCTTCTAGCACCCACCGCAGTGGTCAGCTTGATCACTAGTGGTGCTGGTAC
>NZ_JBVHNP010000190.1:0-270 GCF_055556675.1 Erwinia sp. PME.40.26/001 | reverse complement strand
CAAAACGGGCGCTGACGGTGAAGTGATCCGCCAGCGGCGCGGCCTGCTGGCGTAGCCGGGCAAGTTGCTGCTCCAGCCTCTCTAAAAGCGCGTCGCTTTTCATCTCTCATTCCCTCTTTTTCACGGCGATTATGGTACATTAGCCGCTTATTCCGGCAACGATTAGCACTATGCAACGCACTATTTTAATCATCATTGGCTGGCTGGCGGTAGTG
Source organism: Erwinia sp. PME.40.26/001 (assembly GCF_055556675.1). NCBI lineage: Bacteria > Pseudomonadati > Pseudomonadota > Gammaproteobacteria > Enterobacterales > Erwiniaceae > Erwinia > Erwinia sp. PME.40.26/001. The sequence goes on along the minus strand of NZ_JBVHNP010000190.1, from coordinate 55 downwards.
CTCGGCACCCTGGGTGTCGTTCTGCCGGTTTTACCGACCACACCTTTTATCCTGC
>NZ_JBVHNP010000189.1:0-270 GCF_055556675.1 Erwinia sp. PME.40.26/001 | reverse complement strand
AGGCGGGCCGCGCCGAGGGATGGTTGGCGGCGAACAGCGCGGGGCGATCCATGTCGCGCACGCCGTTGCCATCGGCCAGAAACACCGCGTCAAGCTTGCCGCGCTCGGCGATCTCGGCCATCTCGATGAAGCCCTCGAGATTCATGACCGGCTTGTCGAAAGCGTCCTTGTGGCGCCAGCCGCCGAGATGGCCGCCGACGAGGTTGGGGATGCAGACCAGGTTCATCATCGCGGTACGCTCCTCATACAAAACGTCGTCGGACCGCGGGC
>NZ_JBVHNP010000188.1:0-270 GCF_055556675.1 Erwinia sp. PME.40.26/001 | reverse complement strand
CCCCGTCGCCGGCGGCCTCGATGTGACGTACCACGAGCCGTACGGCGTCGTCGGGATCATCGTGCCGTGGAACTTCCCCATGACGATCGCCGCGTGGGGCTTCGCCCCCGCGCTCGCCGCGGGCAACGCCGTCGTGCTGAAGCCCGCCGAGCTGACGCCGCTCACCGCCGTGCGGCTCGGTGAGCTGGCGCTGGAGGCCGGGCTGCCGGAGGGGCTGTTCCGGGTGATCGTCGGATCGGGTTCGGTCGTGGGCCAGCGCTTCGTCTCGCA
>NZ_JBVHNP010000187.1:0-271 GCF_055556675.1 Erwinia sp. PME.40.26/001 | reverse complement strand
GCCACAGGCTGCGGTACCAGGGGATCGTCAGGCGCAGCGCGAGCCCGTCCGGGTGAGGGCGGAGACTGTCGTCGTGGATGAGTCCGTTCGGCACGGCGGCCACCTCAGAGCCGGTCGGCGATCTGGCGGATGAGCGAGTGCTGGCGGCGCACCTGCTCGATGGAGCGCCACGGCTCGCGCTCGCCCTCGTACTCGCTCGAGAGGTAGCCGGTGTACCCGGCGTCCTTCAGCGCGCGGAGCACCGGCTCCCACGGGATCTGCTTGTCGTCGA
>NZ_JBVHNP010000186.1:0-271 GCF_055556675.1 Erwinia sp. PME.40.26/001 | reverse complement strand
ATCCCTCGCTCCCCTCCGCCGCCGCATCGACGCGATCGTTCGCCGCGGCCAGGACGCCGGCGAGCTGCGGACCGACCTCTCCGCCCCGACCCTGTCACGCCTGCTGGAAGAGACCGGACGCATGGTCGTGACCCGCGTCGACGCCGAGTCGACCGCGGCCCGCGAGATCGCCGTCACGGCGGTCCTCGGTATCGCCGGCCTCTCGTGGACCGAGGCCCGGCAGCTCATGGCTCAGCACCCCGACCTGGAGGCGCAGTGAGAATCGTCCTCG
>NZ_JBVHNP010000185.1:0-271 GCF_055556675.1 Erwinia sp. PME.40.26/001 | reverse complement strand
CGGGTCCCATGGGCCACACGGTGCGGGACGTGGCGCTGCTGACCACCATCCTTGCCGGCACGGACCCCGCCGATCCGGCAACGGCCGAGGCCGACGCCCACCGCACGGATTTCGCTGCCGGGCTCTCGCCCACCGCGCTGAAGGGCGCGCGCATCGGCGTGCTGCGGTTCGAGGCCGGGTTCCACCCCGAAACGGACGCCGTCTTCGCCCACGCGCTGGAGGTGCTGAAGGCCGCCGGCGCGGAGCTTGTGGAGATCACCAAATACCCCGA
>NZ_JBVHNP010000184.1:0-271 GCF_055556675.1 Erwinia sp. PME.40.26/001 | reverse complement strand
GGTCTTCACCGTGACCGGAGTCACCTCGCGGTCGAACTCGCCGGCTCCGAGCGCGCGCATCGCGCGGCGGACGGACTCGGCCGCGAAGGCGTCCTGCTCGGCCCGCGTGAAGTTGTATTTCTGCGCGGTCGCATCCGCGAAGCAGCCCATGGCCTTGCCGTCGAACGGACTGTTGAGTCCGTCGTAGAACATGTGGTCGAAAATTTCGCTGTTGCCCATCCGATAGCCGCTGCGAGCCTTCAACAGCAGATAGGGCGCGTTGGTCATCGAC
>NZ_JBVHNP010000183.1:0-271 GCF_055556675.1 Erwinia sp. PME.40.26/001 | reverse complement strand
CGACGTTGATGTTGAACCAGGGATCGCGGGAGGCTTCCAGCTCGGCGAGCCACGCCTGGCCCGAGTCGCCGACGCGCTCGAGGGAGGCAATGACATCCTCGGCCGACACGCCCTCCTGGAATTTCGCCTCGACGCCCAGCTCGACCGCGCGTCGCGCGAGGCGCCGCAGCTCCTCGTCGGGGCGGAAGATCTCCGCCTCGATGCCGGCCACCATGCGCGCGACGGTCTGGTCGCTGATCTCGGGGAATGCCTTCTTGCAGAAGGCGAAGAA
>NZ_JBVHNP010000182.1:0-271 GCF_055556675.1 Erwinia sp. PME.40.26/001 | reverse complement strand
ACAAGGGCCAGATCAGCCTGAATAGTCGCAAGCTGACCATCTTCCGTTCCAACCCGCGGGAGAATAGCAGCCACTGAGCAAGCCCCCCGTTCCAGAAGTTGAAGCGCACTTTTCCTCTGGCATTTCCGCTTGCCAACGACAAACTGCAGTCCTTCACGGCCAAGCAAATCATCTGATATCGAACCTGCCTGTATGTCGCCTCCCACATGGCCTTTGTTAGCACCTCTTGCCGAAAACCCTTACGATGCCGTGGCCACTCGGGCGGATTCTC
>NZ_JBVHNP010000181.1:0-271 GCF_055556675.1 Erwinia sp. PME.40.26/001 | reverse complement strand
ATACCAAGCGGTACGGCGAGCGATCGACCGCCTTCGACAAGATCATCAGTGCCACGCACGACCATTTCTGGGATCCGCTCGACAAGAAGTACATCGACTTCGACGCGCCCTACGACATCACGAAAGACTACATCGTCAATCCGAACCTGAACGGCGATCTGAAGACCGCGATCGGCGACAAGCTGGACGAAGGCCAGAAGGTCAAGCTCGCGAACCTCGACACGCTGTGGTCGATGTCGTCGATCCTGCACGGTGAACAGGGCGCGCTGTC
>NZ_JBVHNP010000180.1:0-272 GCF_055556675.1 Erwinia sp. PME.40.26/001 | reverse complement strand
CGAGGTCGCCCTGTCGGCGGGCGTCCAGCGGATGGTGCGCTCGGACGTCGGCGCCTCGGGCGTCATGTTCACGCTCGACACCGAGTCCGGATTCGACGACGCCGTGTTCCTCACCAGCTCGTACGGCCTCGGCGAGGCCGTCGTGCAGGGAGCCGTGAACCCCGACGAGTTCTACACATACAAGCCCGCTCTGCGCGCCGGTCGTCCCGCGATCCTCAAGCGTTCGGTCGGCGAGAAGGCGATCGCGATGCGGTACACCGACGGACGTCACG
>NZ_JBVHNP010000179.1:0-272 GCF_055556675.1 Erwinia sp. PME.40.26/001 | reverse complement strand
GACGATAATCAATGATCAGTCGTTAGTCATATGACTCATTAAAACTTGAATCCAGGCGGTGCATTGCCAGCGGGCTGTGCTGGTGCACTTTCATATTTTTGGGGTTCGTCAGCCTTGGCTTCTGGCATGACTTTGACTTGACTCGGAGCGGCTGAGGTTGCAGCAGGTGCTCGATAGTTGCCAGGTAACTGGCTGGTTTTTGGGTAACCGGCCAGATCCAGCGAATTGTCCCAGGTGCTTGGTTCAAAGCCAATTGCAGTGCTGGAACCCAC
>NZ_JBVHNP010000178.1:0-272 GCF_055556675.1 Erwinia sp. PME.40.26/001 | reverse complement strand
GGCGTTGCTGCTTACTAGGCCGCCGTGGGCATAGTCGTAGGTGAGCGCTGTTACCAGCTCAGTGCCCTGGGCGCTCGGCATACGGCCATAGCGGACGGGCAGGAAGTTACCGTTAGCTGCGTCGTAGGCGATCTTGTCTTCGCGGCCGTTGGCAGCAAAGACCGAGGTGACGTTGCCAGAGGCGTCATAGCGGAACTGCTTTTGCAGCACCATCTGCCCACCGAGCTGGCGGCTTTCGCTGCTCAGGCCGCAGGTGGCAGCATCGTAGGTGA
>NZ_JBVHNP010000177.1:0-272 GCF_055556675.1 Erwinia sp. PME.40.26/001 | reverse complement strand
AGGCGATGGCATCCTTCACGAATCTCGACGTCAGGGCGGTGTAAGCGTGGACGTCCTCCGCCGACCAGCCGTCCAGGACCTCGGTGATCATCCGGTCACCGAGCGCATACACGCCGTGTGCCGCGACTTCTCCGGCCGGGGTGAGGGCGATGAGCGTCGCCCGCCCATCGGAGGGGTCGGTCGTCCGCTCCACCCACCCGTCGGCTTCGAGCTTCCGGACGATCTTGCTGACGTAGGACGCGCCCGTTCCCAGCGCATCGGCGAGAGCGGAC
>NZ_JBVHNP010000176.1:0-272 GCF_055556675.1 Erwinia sp. PME.40.26/001 | reverse complement strand
AACACCCGCTTCAGCGGTCCTTCGTCGTTCTCGTACGGCTGACCCTCACGCACCCAGTACTCGTACCCGCCGATCATCTCGCGCACCTGGTAGCCCAGCCGAGCCAACTCGAGCGCGCCCTTCTGACCCGCATTGCAGCCGGGGCTCCAGCAGTAGACGACGATCGGTACGTCGCGGTCGAGCTCGCGGGGCGCGCGGTCGGCGATCTGCCGGTATGGCATGTGGATGGCGCCGGTGATGCGGCCCTGGCTCCACGCATCGTCGCCACGGAC
>NZ_JBVHNP010000175.1:0-272 GCF_055556675.1 Erwinia sp. PME.40.26/001 | reverse complement strand
GCAGATGGTCGTCGAGCGCAATCTGAAGCTGGCCGGCGAGCTGACGCGCGCCGAGCTCGGCCGCGAGAAGTTTCTCGACAAGGTCTGGGAGTGGAAGAAATTCTCGGCCGGCACCATCGGCGAGCAGATCCGCCGCATGGGCTCGAGCGTGGACTGGTCGCGCGAAGCCTTCACGATGGACCCGGCCTACTCCAAGGCCGTGATCGAGCACTTCGTGAAGCTGCATGAGGACGGTCTGATCTATCGCGGCAAGCGCCTCGTGAACTGGGACC
>NZ_JBVHNP010000174.1:0-272 GCF_055556675.1 Erwinia sp. PME.40.26/001 | reverse complement strand
GTTCGGGCACGTCCTCGGAGGTCCACGCCGAACCGCCGAGGACGATGCCCTCGTCCGCGGCGCCGATCATGCCGGCATCCAAGGCGGCATCTCCCGCCGCGATGGACCACTCCACCCCGGTCCGCCGACGGACCTCGGCGCACGCAGACTCCTTCGTGATCGGCGTCGGCACGACGTAGACCTTGCGGCCCTGCCGGGTCGTCGCGGCCCCCAGCGCCGGAGAGACGCGCGCGAACCGGCGTCGGACGCGCTCGGCCCCCGCGGCGTCCGGC
>NZ_JBVHNP010000173.1:0-272 GCF_055556675.1 Erwinia sp. PME.40.26/001 | reverse complement strand
CCCCTGTTGCCCCGGCTGCGCAGGATATTGCCGAGGAGGCCGGGCACGGTATCAGCGGCCGTGTCGGCGCCGTCACCGTCCGGGTCGGTAACACTCGGTGGTTGGACCCGCAGACCCTACGGGACGACGCGGACAGCATGGCCGGCGCCGGGATGACCGTCGTGGTTGTCGAGTCCAACGGGCAGATCGCCGGACTGATCGGGGTGCGCGAAGAACTACGCCCCGAAGCGGCCGAGACGATCGCGATGATGACCCGCCTGGGCATCCGCACG
>NZ_JBVHNP010000172.1:0-272 GCF_055556675.1 Erwinia sp. PME.40.26/001 | reverse complement strand
GACGAGCCGACCGAGGGACTGGCCCCGGTCATCGTCGAACAGATCGGCCGCACCATCGCGCGGCTCAAGCGTGACGGCTTCACCATCATCCTGGTCGAACAGAATTTCCGTTTCGCCCAGACCGTTGCCGACCGCCATTATGTGGTGGAGCAAGGCCGCGTCGTGGATATGATCCCGAACGCGGACATGGACCGCAACATCGCCAAGCTGCACGCCCACCTGGGCGTCTAGGCGCAAAAACAAAAAGAACGAACTGAAACCGGAGGAACCAC
>NZ_JBVHNP010000171.1:0-272 GCF_055556675.1 Erwinia sp. PME.40.26/001 | reverse complement strand
ATCAGGCGCGGTTTGTGTCCAAGGTCCCAGCCAATGCTTTGGGCGACAAAGCTCGCGCAGCACTGGCCGGGGCGGGTGTGGAGGTGCAGCATTTCGTGCGCGGAGACGGGCGCATGGGCCTGTATTTCCTTGAGGTCGGCGGTTCGCTCCGCCCCTCGGCGATCACCTATGACCGGGCCGGATCGGCCTTCGCCACAGCGCGGCCGGAGGAGTTTGACTTTGCCGCCGCGTTGCAGGGTGCCAGCCTGTTCCACATCTCGGGCATCACGGCG
>NZ_JBVHNP010000170.1:0-273 GCF_055556675.1 Erwinia sp. PME.40.26/001 | reverse complement strand
AAATGAAGAAAAACGAAACAAAACGAAAAAGGCAAGCAAAGAGAAGAAAAAGACAAGAAAAGCAAGAAAAGACAAGACAAGAAAGCAAGGAAAAAAGAAGAAGAGAAAAAAAGAAAAAAGAAGAAGAAAAAGAAAAGAAAGAAAAATGTCATACTAGCAGACCCTAGGAACTGGCTAGGGATGGCATTGGGCTAACAGAGGGTATCACGTCCATCGTCAATGGCACCTGGGAGAGAACGCAACATGGCGAAGAAGTCAGGGCGGTCTTATGCT
>NZ_JBVHNP010000169.1:0-273 GCF_055556675.1 Erwinia sp. PME.40.26/001 | reverse complement strand
ATGAGCACACGCGACTTCGAGAACTATACCCGCCTCTACGAAACCATCACATCACTCATACAACCGCCCGATCTGCTCATATATCTCAAAGCATCAGTTCCTACGCTGGTAAACCAGATACAGAAACGCGGACGCGAATACGAAGACAATCTGCGGCTGGACTATCTCAAGCGCTTGAATGAGTTCTACGAAAAGTGGATAGCCACCTATCAGGGCCGCCTGCTGGTGATAGACGTAGATCAGTGCAACTTCGCCGAAAACGAAGAAGCCCTG
>NZ_JBVHNP010000168.1:0-273 GCF_055556675.1 Erwinia sp. PME.40.26/001 | reverse complement strand
ATCCCTGCAAAAGATGACGGCCGAATGTCTTCGGCCGTCCCCTGTTCCGGTGTGGTCCGCCCCCTCAGGCGGCCAGTGCCGGTGATGCGACGGCGGCGGCAGGTGCCGCTTGCTGGCGCGCGGCATGCCAGTCCGGATGGACCTCGGCAGCACCGCTCCAGACCGCCTGGTGCAGTTGCGACAGCAGGCCCGGTTCTTCCAGGATGCTGTTTTTCTGCTTGTCGTTCAGCGCGTCCGGCCCATCCTTGAGCGCGGTGCGCACCAGCTTCTCGC
>NZ_JBVHNP010000167.1:0-273 GCF_055556675.1 Erwinia sp. PME.40.26/001 | reverse complement strand
GCCATCATGACCGCCAAGGATGAACGCGCAACCCGCGCGCTGACCGCCATGGGCAAGGCTTCCGGCACCGACCTGGCGGGCTTCCAGTCGCAGCTGGCGGCCACCGCCATGTTCTACCAGCCCAAGGCGGCGCTGGAATTCGCCACCAAGAAGGAGCTGCCGGCCATCATGGGCCGCATCGCCAAGTTCAGCTTTGACCACGGCATCCTCGGTCCCAACGTCAAGAGCGCCGATGGCATCGGCGTCGCCTTCGACGGCAACGTGGTGATCGGC
>NZ_JBVHNP010000166.1:0-273 GCF_055556675.1 Erwinia sp. PME.40.26/001 | reverse complement strand
CGATGACGAAACACCCCTGTTTGGCGAACCTGGTATGCCAATCGAGCGCAGCGCCTGGGAGCGCTCGCGCATCATCGCCTTGATGGATGGCAAGCTGGATGCACAAGAGTTGGTTGAACATGCCGCGCAAGTGGCTGACCTGGCGGTACCGACGTTTGAGTTACGCGACGTCGCTGATCAGGACTGGGTGCGTTTGACACAATCCCAGTTTGATCCGATTGAAATCACCCCTCGGATTTGGGTTGTCCCCTCCTGGCATGCCACCCCCGAACA
>NZ_JBVHNP010000165.1:0-273 GCF_055556675.1 Erwinia sp. PME.40.26/001 | reverse complement strand
CAATTCAGTACCACTGCCCCGTCGAATGACAGACCATTCTGAGAGTACAGAGACGCGATCCGGTCGGGTGTTCGAGGGTCCGTCACCATCTCGGGGTTGACTGCCGTCGTGCGACCGACGATGTGCAGCTTCCAGTTGAACTGGTCACTCCAGACATACTCGACAGGCAGATATGAGCGTCGGTCGTCGGGATGAGCGATGTTGTGCGCGACACAGCGCGCCTGGTCGACCGCATTCGTCCAGTGCTCAAGACGGGTGAGATCGCCGCGAACC
>NZ_JBVHNP010000164.1:0-274 GCF_055556675.1 Erwinia sp. PME.40.26/001 | reverse complement strand
CAGACGCTCGGTGCGCACGTCCAGCGGCGACTGCTGCTGGCCAAACTTCGGCTCATCCTGATGGGTTTCGCGAATACGGTCTTTGTATTTGTTCCACAGCACCGTACCGGCAACCGCCCCGCCGCCGACGAGCAGCGCGCCAGTGCCATATTTGGCGAGCAGTTTGCGCGATGATTTGTTGGCAACCAGCAGCCCGGCGAGACCGCCCAGTGCTCCGGGCACCAGAAGCTTATTTAAGCCCTGGCCCTCTGAGGAGGAAGGGGAGGATGTCGAT
>NZ_JBVHNP010000163.1:0-274 GCF_055556675.1 Erwinia sp. PME.40.26/001 | reverse complement strand
AGTCCCGTGATCGCGTGCTTGGTCGCCGTATAGGGCGATGACAACGGGCGAGGGGCGTAGGCCGAAATCGAGCCGTTATTGATGATGCGTCCGCCCTGCGGCGTTTGATCCTTCATGATGCGGAAGGCATGCTGCGTGCACAGGAACGGCCCGGTGAGATTGGTGTTCACCACCGCCTGCCATTGCGCGAGAGAAATGTCCTCAAGCGGAATGGCCGGCGCGCCCATGCCGGCATTGTTGAAAATCAGGTCGAGCCGTCCGAACGCATCCATTG
>NZ_JBVHNP010000162.1:0-274 GCF_055556675.1 Erwinia sp. PME.40.26/001 | reverse complement strand
GGCCCGCATCGGGCACTTCGTCGAGGCGCAGATCCTGCAGGAGCTGGGCGTCGACTACATCGACGAGTCCGAGGTGCTCTCGCCCGCCGACTACGTGAACCACATCGACAAGTGGAACTTCACCGTGCCGTTCGTGTGCGGTGCCACGAACCTCGGCGAGGCGCTGCGCCGCATCACCGAGGGTGCCGCGATGATCCGCTCGAAGGGCGAGGCCGGCACCGGCGACGTCTCCGAGGCCACCAAGCACATCCGCACGATCACGGGTGAGATCAAC
>NZ_JBVHNP010000161.1:0-274 GCF_055556675.1 Erwinia sp. PME.40.26/001 | reverse complement strand
CAGCCTAGGGCGGTGCACCCTTGCGGGGCCTGAGGGTTGCGGAACGCTCAGGAACCGATCTCGTCCGCGTCGCGGCGGTTGCGGGTCTGTTCCGCGCGCGCGGCCAACAGGTCGTCCGCGGGATATCCGACCTCGGCGAGAACGAGACCACGTGCAGCCAGGACTTTCGTGTCCGGCGTGCGCTCAGCGGCATCCCGGATCGCGAGGACGCGGTCGGCCTCCAGCCGGCCCTCCCCGACCGCCACGCACGCTCCCACCAGGGCCCGCACCATGC
>NZ_JBVHNP010000160.1:0-274 GCF_055556675.1 Erwinia sp. PME.40.26/001 | reverse complement strand
GACGGCGTCGTGCATCGATTTCCCGCAGCAGCAGCAGGTCGTGGAGATCGTCGACAACCGTGATGGCACCCTCTCGCTCTTCACCACCGTGCTCGACCACGCCTCGCCCGCGGTGCCGGGGACCTCCGGCTCGGTCGCCGACCTCGCGGCGCGCAGCCGCGAGCTCGCCGCCAACGACTGGGCGGAGACGCCGCTCATGCGGCGCGGGTCGCCGCTGGACCGCAACACCGAGCTGCTCCTGCCGGCGCCGTTCGACCTGTCGGTGATCACCGAC
>NZ_JBVHNP010000159.1:0-274 GCF_055556675.1 Erwinia sp. PME.40.26/001 | reverse complement strand
CGATCAACGGCACGCGCTTCGACGACCCGGTGGCGCTCGTTCGCGAGGCGAACGCGATCGGCGGCCGTCACGGTCTCGGCATGAGCGACCAGATCGAGAACCGCATCATCGAGGCGAAGTCGCGCGGCATCTACGAGGCGCCCGGCATGGCGCTGCTGTTCATCACGTACGAGTGCCTCGTCAACAGCATCCTCAACGAGGACACGCTCGCGACCTACCACGAGCAGGGGCGCCGCCTGGGCCGGCTCATGTACGAGGGCCGCTGGCTCGAGCC
>NZ_JBVHNP010000158.1:0-274 GCF_055556675.1 Erwinia sp. PME.40.26/001 | reverse complement strand
AATCTTCAGATTGCCACCACCAAGTACGATAGGATCAACAGTATCACCAGCCAAACGACCATTGGTTGCAATACTAGCGCTAATATCCTGGATATTTCCACCGGCATTAAGCGTCAGATTGCCACCACCCAGCACACCAATATTTTGTGCAAAGTCCTTATATGATACCCACCAGCTACTACTGCCTGCACCGGTACCAAAACGATATAACCAATTGCTAGTATCTTGTGTACTGGCAGTCAGTCCGATGATGTTACCTTGTGAAAAAATGTCA
>NZ_JBVHNP010000157.1:0-274 GCF_055556675.1 Erwinia sp. PME.40.26/001 | reverse complement strand
AGAGACAGGTCATCTTTTTGTGAGTTAAATTCAGCCCCCATGTTCTCCGGTTTGCCGTATTTTCCGCCATCCATTTTGCAGTAGAAAACATCCATGCCGCCATATCCCGGCCATCCGTCTGAGGTAAAATAAAAAGTACCGTTGCCAGCCATGAATGGGAATGTCTCATTGCCTGAGGTATTTATATCTTTACCCATATTGGTGGGAGCTTCCCAACCATTATCTTTCTTTCTCGACATATAGATATCCATACCGCCATATCCGCTGCCCGCCA
>NZ_JBVHNP010000156.1:0-274 GCF_055556675.1 Erwinia sp. PME.40.26/001 | reverse complement strand
GCCTGGCAGCGCGCCTGGCGACGTCGCGGCCGGGTTCGTGGCCGACTGAGATGCGCGCCCTGCCTGCCCTCCTGCTTTGCGCCGCCGCCGCCGGCTGCGCGCCGTCGGGCCCGGTGCCCTCGACCGATTACCACGTCACGACGGCGGCGCCCGTTTCGCTCGCCTATGCGCCGGGCGCCTTGCGGCCGCTGCCGCCGGGCGAGCAGTCGCTGCGGGCGTTCGGCGCCGCCCTGCCAGCCGGCGCCACGCCGTCCTTCTTCGCGGACGGTCCCTA
>NZ_JBVHNP010000155.1:0-274 GCF_055556675.1 Erwinia sp. PME.40.26/001 | reverse complement strand
ATGGAGGCCCACGGCGAGCGTCTCGTCCACACCGTGCGCGGCCTCGGCTACCGCCTGAGCGAGCGCGCATGAGCGCCCTGCGGTCCGGATCGCTCCGGCGTCGGACGATCGTGTCCGTGCTGGCGCTCGTCGCGCTGCTGCTCGTCGTGCTCGCGGTGATCGTCGACGTGGCGCTTGGTGCGCGGCTCCGCGGTCAGATCGAGGACCGGCTGCGCGACCGCACCGCCGCGACCGCATCGCTCGTGGGGATCGTGGATGCCGAGGACCTCGCCGA
>NZ_JBVHNP010000154.1:0-274 GCF_055556675.1 Erwinia sp. PME.40.26/001 | reverse complement strand
GTGCCATGGCGGGTATTTTGATGGGTATCACATTGGCTTTTGTGGCCTGTATTGCCGGCCCAAGGCAGCGCCGTTTTTGGGCTTGGCTGGGTCTGCTGCTGCAATTGCTGCTCTGTAATCTGATGCCACCCAATCCATTTTATGAAGCCATGATTGATGCCTGGCATCAAGGCAAGTTGATTCATTTCAACCAGCTGGCTTTATGGGTGTCCATGCTATGGCCTTATCTGGCGGTGCTTTGTTTGCTGGTCAATCTGGATAAACGCGTCGACAA
>NZ_JBVHNP010000153.1:0-274 GCF_055556675.1 Erwinia sp. PME.40.26/001 | reverse complement strand
AACTTCATAAACAGACTGTTCCGGCCCGCCACAAGCGGCCGACGGACAGCGCAAAGGAGAGTGAGCAAGATGACAGCGATTGCCGAACTGCGCGCGGGCTTCGACCAGCTCAACCGCGATTACCCGGCGGTGCATAAGACCAAGGAAGACCTGTTCTGGGACACCTATATGGCGGTGTCCGACGACCACGATTGTTTCGCCCGCGCGGAAGCCGCCTACAAGGCCTTCATCTCCAGCCCGGAGCGGTTGACGGCGGTGCGCGCGGCGCTGGAGG
>NZ_JBVHNP010000152.1:0-274 GCF_055556675.1 Erwinia sp. PME.40.26/001 | reverse complement strand
GATGTGATGGTGGCCAAATTGCGCGGCCAATACCACTGGCACGTCCACGAAGACACCGACGACTTCTTCCTGGTGCTGCAGGGCGAGCTGGAAATCGATCTGGAGGATGGCAGCACGGTGCAGCTCGTGCCGGGCCAGCTCTACATCGTTCCCAAGGGCGTCAGCCACCGCCCGCGCGCCAGGGAAGAGGCGCACATCCTGCTCATCGAGCCCACTGGCACGCCCAACAGCGGGGATCCCTTGACGGCAGCGCCGCGACGGGTGATCTGACGGC
>NZ_JBVHNP010000151.1:0-274 GCF_055556675.1 Erwinia sp. PME.40.26/001 | reverse complement strand
CACGTGCCACGCCGCGATCATCGCCCGCGAGCTCGGCATCCCCGCCGTCGTCGGCACCGGCGTCGCCACCCACGCCCTCAAGGACGGTCAGGAGGTCACCGTCTCGTGCGCCGAGGGCGATGACGGCGTCGTGTACGACGGCATCCTGGACTTCGCCGAGGAGGTCACCGAGCTCGACCGGATGCCGGAGGCCCCCGTGAAGATGATGATGAACGTCGGTACGCCCGACCAGGCGTTCGCGTTCTCGCGCCTGCCGAATGCCGGGGTCGGGCTC
>NZ_JBVHNP010000150.1:0-274 GCF_055556675.1 Erwinia sp. PME.40.26/001 | reverse complement strand
ATCCCGAGCCCCACGCGCGTGACCATCTCGATGAGGAACGACAGCGCCAGGGCGGGGAAAGCGAGCCGCGCCTGCAGCGTGCCGCGGCCGACGGCCTGCACGAGCCAGAACGGCACGCCGACGGCGAGCACGACGAACGGCCACGGCGACGCCGTGCGGAACAGCTCCGACCACAGCGGGGAGCCGGCGGCGAGCGCCACCCCCGCGACCACCCCCGACCACAGCGCCAGGCGCCGCAGCCGGCGCACGAGGGCGTCGGAGTCGCCGGGGAATC
>NZ_JBVHNP010000149.1:0-274 GCF_055556675.1 Erwinia sp. PME.40.26/001 | reverse complement strand
CAACAATGCCAAGGGTGCTACAGTTGGCGACGCTGTTAAGAAGATTGGCATGTTGGGCCTTTTCACCAGAGGGCTGCCCCTTCGTATTGTCATGATTGGTACTCTTACCGGTGCTCAGTGGGGAATCTATGATGCATTCAAGGTCATGGTCGGACTCCCGACCACCGGTGGTGCTCCACCAGTTGCTCCGGTAGAGGAAGCAGCGAAAGCCATTGCTTGATTGATTTTTCCTGCTACGACGATGACGATGTATTCCTGGTTGTGGTTATTGGTG
>NZ_JBVHNP010000148.1:0-274 GCF_055556675.1 Erwinia sp. PME.40.26/001 | reverse complement strand
TATCAGGAAGTGGAAATATCCCCTGATTGCAAAGAAAAAAATAAGAAATATGCTGGTAAAAAGGGCGGTGTTATGGGAGTAAGTGAAGAAGACGGGATACTTTATGGGTACTCAATAAAGCTTTATGATGAGGAATATCTTTTGTCTTTTGATAAAAATGAAGTTATCCCAATGGGTAGACAGCTAACACAAGACGATTTTTATTAAGCTTCAGGCAAAACTAATCCCGGCCATTGTGCCGGGATTTTTACTTTAACGGTCAGCTACCGCCGCG
>NZ_JBVHNP010000147.1:0-275 GCF_055556675.1 Erwinia sp. PME.40.26/001 | reverse complement strand
ATCACCGTGAGCGAGACGCGCTCGTCACCCGCGAGCAGGTGTGCGGCCTCGAGCGAGTGCGTGACGATCTCGACGTCGCTCCCCTCCCCCAATACCTGCGGGAGTTCGGCAGCGACGGCCGCGGGAGTGGTGCCGGCGTCGATGAAGATCGAGCCGCGGAACCCGGGGCTCAGCAGCCGGGCAGCCTCCGCACCGATCGCGCGCTTGGCGTCTCCCTGACGCAGTCGACGTTCCGAGAGCGAGACCTCCGTGGTGCTCGCACGGTCGATTCCGAC
>NZ_JBVHNP010000146.1:0-275 GCF_055556675.1 Erwinia sp. PME.40.26/001 | reverse complement strand
AGGGCCGGTTCGGCTCGAGCCCGACCTCCGCGCGCACCTGAACCCGCAGCGCCGCCGCACCTTGCGCGGCGTCGCCTGGGGGATGGCAGCGCGTCTGCGCACACCCTGCCCCGCCTGCGCGTGCCCCGGCTTCGGTCCCGTCGACGTGGTGCGCGGGGTTCCGTGCGGCGGGTGCGGCACACCGACGTCGCGCGTCCGGGCCGACGTCGACGGCTGCGCGGCCTGCCCTGCCCGTCAGGAGCGACCTCGGCCCGTGACGGTCGCCGATCCTGCGA
>NZ_JBVHNP010000145.1:0-275 GCF_055556675.1 Erwinia sp. PME.40.26/001 | reverse complement strand
AAACGCGCTCAATCTGCTGGCGGGCGAGACGGTGCCGGAAGCGCTGTTGCCGGGCACGCTGGAGAGCCTGGCGGATAACAGCATTACGCTGACCCCGGCGGGCGTCTCCTCCTCCGTGCTGCTGCGCCGCCCCGATATTCAGGAAGCGGAGCATAATCTGAAGAGCGCGAATGCCAATATCGGTGCCGCGCGGGCGAACTTCTTCCCGACCATTTCACTCACCGCCAGCGCGGGCGTGGGCAGCAGCTCACTTTCGTCCCTCTTTAGCCATGGCA
>NZ_JBVHNP010000144.1:0-275 GCF_055556675.1 Erwinia sp. PME.40.26/001 | reverse complement strand
GATCTCGGACGTGGTGATGCCGGGCCTCGACGGCCCCGCCCTGCTGAAAAAGGCGCGGCCCTTCCTCGGCGACGCCAAGGTGATGTTCATCTCGGGCTATGCGGAGGCCGAGTTCTCCGACCTCCTGGAGGGCGAGAGCGACATCACCTTCGTGGCCAAACCGATCGACATCAAGGTGCTGGCCGAACGGGTGAAGCAGACGCTGCTGGGCTGAACCGGACGGCCAATCAGCGGCGCGATGCTCGGCTCGGCCTCGTCCTTCGACAAGCTCAGGA
>NZ_JBVHNP010000143.1:0-275 GCF_055556675.1 Erwinia sp. PME.40.26/001 | reverse complement strand
ACCACCAAGGCTCGGCCACTCTCCAGAATGAACCCCGCGATATGGGCATCCTGCTCGGAAATATCCTGTTGCGCATCCAACAACAACAGCACGACATTGGCATCCGAAATTGATTGCAGGGTCTTGACGACGGAAAACTTTTCCACCGCCTCAAACACCTTGCCGCGTTTGCGCAGACCAGCCGTGTCAATCAGCGTGTAGGGTTTACCGTTTTTTTCAAAATCGATATAGATCGAATCGCGCGTGGTGCCTGGCATATCAAATGCAATCACCCG
>NZ_JBVHNP010000142.1:0-275 GCF_055556675.1 Erwinia sp. PME.40.26/001 | reverse complement strand
CCGGCGGACTCGCGTGCGACGGCGACGGCTTCACCCTGTTCGCCTCGATCCCGACCGGTGGATCGGCTTTCGCGACTCTCCGCACCCTCCTGGATCGCGCGCCGGACGAGCTCGCCGACCTCGTGGGGCGCGCCCACCGCGACTGGGTCCTCGGGTCTGTCGACCTCGACCGGCTTCCCCTGGTCCTGCCGCAGTTCCGCGGCAGTCCGCCGCCGCGCAAGGACGCCACCGCGCGCGGCGCGATCGCGGGGCTGCAGACCGACACGACCGTCGTC
>NZ_JBVHNP010000141.1:0-275 GCF_055556675.1 Erwinia sp. PME.40.26/001 | reverse complement strand
AGGCGCAGCTCGCGGACTGGTACGGCCGGTTCGGGTTCGTCGTGTCGGGGGAGCCGTTCGCCGAGGACGGCATTCCGCACCTCCCGATGCGGCGGACGCACCTCGCGACCGAGCGTCTCGTGCTGCGCGAGTGGACGCGCTCCGCCGACGACCGCGCGTTCCTGTTCGACCTGTACCGCCGGCCCGAGGTGCGTCAGTACATCGGCGACGGGCGGACGATGACGGATGCCGACGAGGTCGATGCCCTGCTCGAGCGCTGGACGACGTGCGCCGAC
>NZ_JBVHNP010000140.1:0-275 GCF_055556675.1 Erwinia sp. PME.40.26/001 | reverse complement strand
AAATCCGCGCAGAAAAAATCGAATGCGCACCAGCGCATGGTGCAGCTGCTCACCGAGCTCGCCCCTGACGAGGGCTACAACCTGTCGCTGCTGCCGGATGTGCGCTTCCTCAGGTCCAACCGTGCATTGAGTGAAACGCCGGTCCTCTATGAGCCGGGCATCGTGGTGGTCGTGCAGGGTCGCAAGCGTGGATTCCTCGGCGGGCAAACCTATCTGTATGATGCCCGTCACTACCTGGCTGTTTCGGTACCCGTCCCGTTCACGATGGAAACCGA
>NZ_JBVHNP010000139.1:0-276 GCF_055556675.1 Erwinia sp. PME.40.26/001 | reverse complement strand
GGAGATCTACGACACCGACATCTCCCGCGACACGATCAGCCGGATCACCGACGCCGTCGTCGAGGACATGGTCGGATGGCAGAACCGGCCGCTCGACGCGGTCTACCCGGTGATCCTGATCGACGCCATCGTCGTCAAGATCCGCGACGGCCAAGTCGCCAACCGGCCGATCTACGTGGCGATGGGTGTCAACCTCAACGGTGAACGCGACGTGCTGGGGATGTGGGTCGGCCCGACCGGCGGCGAAGGCGCCAAGTTCTGGGCGGGCATCCTCAC
>NZ_JBVHNP010000138.1:0-276 GCF_055556675.1 Erwinia sp. PME.40.26/001 | reverse complement strand
CGCGCGACACGGCGATCGGGAGGAAGACGGCTACCCACAGCTGCGCGATGAAGGGGAGAAACCATCCGGCGACGGTGAACCCGCCGAGTGCGGCGACGGTGATGAGAATCGCGAGCACCAATAGGAGGATACGGGCGGGACGTCGTGGCAGAAACAGCGTGATCGCAGCCACGACGACCGGAGCGATCCCGACGAGCGCGACCCAGGGGCCTCCCGGATCGGCGGTCGTCCGCAGGACGTTCGTTCCGTCATCGAATCGATCGACCGTGGACCAGA
>NZ_JBVHNP010000137.1:0-276 GCF_055556675.1 Erwinia sp. PME.40.26/001 | reverse complement strand
CGGCGTATCAAGCTGATGTCCCAATTCACGTGTTACCTGCATACGCAAAGCACCGCGTGGCAACTGATTCAGCAAAGGACGCGCCTGAAATAATGCCTGGGCGCGGCCTTCGGCACTATTAAGATTGGTATCTTCGCAAACCTGTTGAATCAAAAACTGTGATAGAGGCATGGCGCCGCTGACTGCCTGCAAAAAAGCATCCACTCCATATTCTCGAACATAAGAATCCGGATCATGTTCAGTGGGCAGGAATAAAAACTGGATGGTCTTATTGTC
>NZ_JBVHNP010000136.1:0-276 GCF_055556675.1 Erwinia sp. PME.40.26/001 | reverse complement strand
CGCGCGAGCACCCCGGGATCGTCGACCGGATGCCACGCCTCGGTGTCGATGCCGTTGTAGATCACCCGCACCTTGTCGGGGTCGAGCGACGGGTAGCTGCGCAGGATGTCGGCGCGCATGCCCGCGCTCACCGCGACGACGGCCGCCGCACCCTCGTACGTGGTCTTCTCGATGTAGCTGGACACGGCGTATCCGCCGCCGAGCTGCTCGGCCTTCCACGGGCGCAGCGGCTCGAGGCTGTGCGCGGTGACGACGTGGGGGATGCCGTGCAGCAGC
>NZ_JBVHNP010000135.1:0-276 GCF_055556675.1 Erwinia sp. PME.40.26/001 | reverse complement strand
GTGCACGAGACCTACCGGATGCCGACCTTCGCCTTCCAGGTCTCGGGCGAGTACGCCATGATCATGGCGGCGGCGGCCAACGGCTGGATCGACGAGCAGCGCGCCATCCTGGAAAGCCTCGGTGCGTTCAAGCGCGCGGGCGCCGCAGGCGTCCTCACCTATTTCGCGCCGCGCGCGGCGGAGATGCTGGGAGGCTGAGGCCGTGGCCGTCCTCGCCCTCGAGCACGTCCAGCTCGCCATGCCGAAGGGCGGCGAAGACGCTGCACGAGGGTTCTA
>NZ_JBVHNP010000134.1:0-276 GCF_055556675.1 Erwinia sp. PME.40.26/001 | reverse complement strand
CCATGAAGACCACGACCGGGTACCCGATCTGCACCCACACGAGCACGACCATGAGCACGATGAGCGCCGAAGGCATCTGCCCGAGCCAGTCGTACGACGGGATGCCGAGCCCGCCCAGGATCTGGTTCAGCGCACCGGTGTCGCCGGGCCGGACGATCCAGCCGATGACGATGCCGGCCACGGCGACGGGGAGGATCTGCGGCAGGTAGTAGGTCGCGCGGAGGAAGCTGCCGACCTTGCCGCCGAACTTGCGGCCCACGACGTCGAAGAGGAGCG
>NZ_JBVHNP010000133.1:0-276 GCF_055556675.1 Erwinia sp. PME.40.26/001 | reverse complement strand
ACAAAATTTCACAAAACTGGGCGGAATTCTAATTAAGCATGCCGCTCTCTGGGCATTACTGTCTTACCAACTCAAACGAGGCCAGCTAAAGACACCTGCCCTCGCGCGCAGTGGAGCGGTAATACTAGCGATAAATCAGCTAGCGGGCTGAGAGCCGTTGATATCGCTTTAAAGTTGATTCCACCGCAGCCTAAGTTAAATCTGTCACCGATGCCCTTAGACTTTAGATCCTAGAAGGAGTAAGCGCCATGCGTGACCCAGCGACGTTGATGGTAA
>NZ_JBVHNP010000132.1:0-276 GCF_055556675.1 Erwinia sp. PME.40.26/001 | reverse complement strand
ATCACGCCGTCGAACCCCACCCGGCCGCGGAGCACCCCGACCACCGTCGGCGAGAACGCCGCTGGCGCGTTGGGGTCGATCTTGGCGTAGATCGCGGTGGACAGCATCGCGACCGCCGGGCCCTTCTTCAGCACCGTGGAGTACACCCCGACGTCGGGGCCGTCGGCGGTGACGAAGTCGTCGGTCACCCCGGAGGACGTGTCGGTGTTCTCACCCACGTGCCCGAGTCCGGGGAAGTGCTTGAACGTCGGGAGCACGCCGCCGTCGCGCATCCCC
>NZ_JBVHNP010000131.1:0-277 GCF_055556675.1 Erwinia sp. PME.40.26/001 | reverse complement strand
GCCATCGGCAGCCTGGCCGGACTGGATATGGATCAGTTGCAGCAAGTGGCGGCCACCCACGCGGAACTGCACGCAGCGCGCCCGACGCCACCGGAAGCGGTGCAGGGGCAATGGCGGCTGGCCGTGATCGGCTCCACCCTGGCGCAGCGCCTGGACAAACCCGGCCTGCTGCAGCGCCTGGGGCGTCCGCTGCAGTTGCTGGGTCCGTTCGAGAGCATCGAACAGGCGGCCATGGCCTTGAAGCGGGAAGAAGTGGATGCCCTGCTGCTGCACGAGC
>NZ_JBVHNP010000130.1:0-277 GCF_055556675.1 Erwinia sp. PME.40.26/001 | reverse complement strand
ATCTGCTCCGAGAAACAAAGACGTGGCCGACGCGAAGCAGGCACCAGCACCAGGCTGCCTTTATATCAAGGTTAGCATGGATGGCGCTCCATACCTCAGGAAGGTGGATCTTAAGATGTATAAGAACTACAAGGACCTCTCGCTGGAGCTGGAGAAAAAGTTCAGCGACTTTACTGTTGGTCATGTTGAATCGACTGGAAAATCAGGAAGAGAGGGATTATCTGATTGCCGACTGATGGATCTTAAAAGCGGAACTGAACTTGTGCTCACTTATGAG
>NZ_JBVHNP010000129.1:0-277 GCF_055556675.1 Erwinia sp. PME.40.26/001 | reverse complement strand
CGAATTTGGTGCAGGCAATCCTGCCGATTGCCATTCTTTGCAGTTACTTGACCTGGCAAAGCAATGCGGAGTCGAAGAAAGAGAATTCTTCTCCTGCCGCATAGAACGCGGCGTCAAATCATTCATCAAAGAAGCTTGCCGTTTCTATGATCCGGTGCGGTCTTGCCTGGCTGGAAATCTCTATCGTCCTGCCGTGTCTGCTGGTGCCATCACAGCCACGGAGGTTCTAGCTATCGAAGAATTCAAGGCTTTGCAAGTAGCTTTTGCCTCACTTGGC
>NZ_JBVHNP010000128.1:0-277 GCF_055556675.1 Erwinia sp. PME.40.26/001 | reverse complement strand
CAGTTCGGGGATCGCGTACCCGCCCACGTACTTCCCGGAGTTGAGATCCCAGGAGCGCACGGCCGGCAGCGCCTCCTCGATCCTCTCGCCGAGCTCCACCAGAGCATCGAACGTGTCCTGCCCGTAAGCGTGCGGGGAGAATGGGATCTGCGACATCGTGCCCTTGGTGACGTTGAAGCAGTCGCCCGTGAACGTCCACCACAGGAACGCCAGCCGCGACGCCGCGATCGCGCTGGCCGCGAGCTGGTCCTTCCGGTTCTGAACGAACAGCTTCCCC
>NZ_JBVHNP010000127.1:0-277 GCF_055556675.1 Erwinia sp. PME.40.26/001 | reverse complement strand
GAGGCGAGAATATGGCCATTCTGACCCGCCTCGCTGGCAGCAAGTGGGGCCAGTGAGCCAACCGGCAGGCCGAGGTCGAGGCCAACACCATAGAGGTGGCGGGCCCGCACGCCAGCACCGGTCAAAATAAGCAGGCGGTGCTCGGGCAGCAGTTTGCGGAGCTCCGCCACAATGGGAAGAATGGCTTCGGCACCGCGGTCCATGATGGAACGCCCGCCTATTTTGACAACCTGCAACCAGGGCAGCAACCGGATCGGACGGACGCCCGCAACGGGAC
>NZ_JBVHNP010000126.1:0-277 GCF_055556675.1 Erwinia sp. PME.40.26/001 | reverse complement strand
CTCTGGCGCCAAGCCTCGGCGGCGCGGGAACGCGCTGGTCGGCGGCTCAGTTACGTCTGCGCATCGTCGACGGCTCGCGTCTAAATCCGGACACGATCATGCCGCCCTATTACCGGACGACAGGCCTCACGCGTGTCGCCAGGGCGTTCGAGGGCAAGACCATCTTGACGGCCGAGCAGATCGAGGATGTCGTGGCCTATCTCGCGACGCTGAAGGAGCAGTGATGCCAGGACCGAAAAAGGGGGCGACGCGACGTACCTTCCTCGCCGGCGCCGCC
>NZ_JBVHNP010000125.1:0-277 GCF_055556675.1 Erwinia sp. PME.40.26/001 | reverse complement strand
ACCCGCCGAAAGCGCGAAAATCGCCACATAGCGGCGGGGTACGGACAGGCCGTCCTCGATCTGTTCAGGGGCGAGGTGGGAATTCATGTGAGGCCGGTTAAGCGGCGATGCCATGCATGACAATCGAAACGCGTTGCGTAAGCTCCACCCATGCTATTGACCCAAAGAACCATTGCCTGGATCAGGTGCGCCGCTTAAAGCCTGTTCGCGAAACAGACAGATTCTGTGGCCGCGATCACTGCCGCGCACCGCAGGCACAAAAAAGGAGAGTTGCATG
>NZ_JBVHNP010000124.1:0-277 GCF_055556675.1 Erwinia sp. PME.40.26/001 | reverse complement strand
CCATGTTGAAGTCCGCCTCCGCCGATTCCGACGGGGCCGACGACGACCCACCATGATCCATTCCAGGCATGCTGCCTCCGTTGTCCGCGCAGCCGGCCAGGAACAGCACCGCTGCCAGCGGTACGGCCGCGACCGCTGCCAAACGCATCTTCTTGTTCATCATCAGTCCTCTCAAACACTCGTGAAACCCGCGTACGGGCAATGAACCTCACCCCCGCCCCAGAGGGCAGGGACAGTGCGTGTCACGTTCGGCTGATCGACAGCTCCAGGAGTGAGG
>NZ_JBVHNP010000123.1:0-277 GCF_055556675.1 Erwinia sp. PME.40.26/001 | reverse complement strand
CTACAAGGGAGTCCCCGGCTACGATCAGGGCTCGGGCGTCGGTGCGATCGACGTCGCAAACCTCGCCGCTGTGATCAAGCGCGTGCGTCCCTAGCCTCGGAGGCGGGGCCGGCCTTGCGCCGGCCTCGCCATGTGTCCGGTCGACGCCGGAGTGGGCCTGCCCGCTCCGGCGTTTTTGTTAAGCGGCGCGCGCGGGTACGCCGGGCGCGGGATCGACTTCAGCGCGGCGCGCTGGCGGCGAGTTGCTGCAGGGCGTCGCCGCTCAAGCGGCAGATGC
>NZ_JBVHNP010000122.1:0-277 GCF_055556675.1 Erwinia sp. PME.40.26/001 | reverse complement strand
GAGGACTGGACGACCGGACCGACCAGCACCCAGATGACGGCGAGGGCGATCGCGACCGCGATGAGGACGACCATCGGCGCCCAGTGACCCAGGCCGCCACCGCGCTCCGCCTTCGCCTGCATCGCCCAGTTGTCGACCTTCTTCCGCGAGAGGAAGCGGGTCCACGAGCGCACGAAGTGGCTGATGCGGATCCACATGAAGATCTCGGCGGGGAAGAACAGCACCGCGAACAGCACGTCGGTGCGGTTCACCGCGGCCATCGTGCGCGCGATGCGCA
>NZ_JBVHNP010000121.1:0-277 GCF_055556675.1 Erwinia sp. PME.40.26/001 | reverse complement strand
CAACAACACCGTCAGTAAATTCAGGTCGATTCGATGAAAATCATTTTCTCTGATAGTGAGCATCAGTTTAATCAATTTGAGTGATACAGGTTGCGTAATGATACTGCCCACCACGTTGTGATGAAACTTTCTGGAGAGATATTTATGAAAATTTTACTGATGCTGGTGGCGTCTCTTATCGCGTTCAGTCCGGTCTATGCTGCCGAACAGACCTCTGTACGGGATCAGCAAGCTCCGGGTTATTACCGGATGACATTGGGGAAATTACGCATTACCG
>NZ_JBVHNP010000120.1:0-277 GCF_055556675.1 Erwinia sp. PME.40.26/001 | reverse complement strand
CGGGCGAAACCATCATCGCCTTCGCCTATGCCGAGCCCCAGGGACGCTACAACCTCGCCGACCTCAAGACCTCGGCGAAGAAGGACGGATCCGGCTACGCGCTCTCGGGACACAAGGCGGTGGTCTGGGGCGCGCCCTGGGCCACCCATCTGATCGTCACGGCCCGCACTGGCGGCGGCCAGCGCGAAACCCAGGGCGTCGGCGTTTTCCTCGTCGAGAAGGGCGCCGCCGGTCTCTCCACCCGCGATTACCCAACGGTGGACGGAAGCCGCGCCTC
>NZ_JBVHNP010000119.1:0-277 GCF_055556675.1 Erwinia sp. PME.40.26/001 | reverse complement strand
GATGCCGACCAGAGCGGCGCGGCCGTCCAGAGCACGGTGGCGGCCATGCGCGGCATCGCGCGCCAGGTCGGCGTAATCGACGACATCGCCTACCAGACCAATCTGCTGGCCTTGAACGCCGCCATCGAGGCGGCGCGCGCGGGAGAACACGGACGCGGATTCTCCGTGGTGGCAGCTGAAATCCGCAAGCTGGCCGAGCGCAGCCAAGGCAGCGCGCAGGAGATCAGCGTGATTGCCCAGCAAAGCGTGGAATTAGCCGAGGCCACCAGCCAGCGCC
>NZ_JBVHNP010000118.1:0-277 GCF_055556675.1 Erwinia sp. PME.40.26/001 | reverse complement strand
CACCGGGATTGACCGTCATCGACGACTGGTCAGCCTTCGGCCAGCGCACTACCCTGAGCGGGACCGTCATCATCGATCAGGTGAAAGTGCCGAAGACGCATCTGATCCCGGCCTACAAGGGCTACCTGGAACCCTCCGCCGACGGCGCCATCTTCCAGATCATCCAGGCCGCCGTGGACGTGGGCATCGCCCGCGCCGCGATTGCCGATACCCAGGACTTCGTGCGCACCAAGTCGCGCCCGTGGATCGACAGCCAGCGCGATCACGCCTGGGAAGA
>NZ_JBVHNP010000117.1:0-278 GCF_055556675.1 Erwinia sp. PME.40.26/001 | reverse complement strand
ACCGCGCCGGGCGCGGTGGCGGCGGCGGCCGCTTGTTCCCGATCTCCGCCCAGTGGGACAGCACCGGCGCCGCGGGCGCCGGCGCTGGCGCCGGGGCCGGCCGCGCAGGCGGCACCGGCCGCAACCCGGCATCGCCCCGCCACTCCTTCACCTTGCCCAGCCGCATCAACCCGTCCGCCGCATTCCCCGCCAGAATGCCGATGGCACGTTGCCAAAACGTTCACGCCGGCCGATTGGCCGCGCCCGCCGCCCGCGCCATAAGCGGCCCCATGCAGCCC
>NZ_JBVHNP010000116.1:0-278 GCF_055556675.1 Erwinia sp. PME.40.26/001 | reverse complement strand
CTTTGGCCAAATCAGCCATACCCTGAGCCAATTTACGGGTTTGCACACCGAGTTTGTCAAAAAATCCGGCAGTACTGATCAGTTTCAAGGTTGCCAAACCTGCCGCGACAGCGACCGGATTACCTGACAAAGTGCCAGCCTGATACACATTTCCAAGTGGCGCCAGATTGGCCATGATGTCTTTTCTACCGCCAAACGCGGCAACGGGTAAGCCACCGCCAATCACTTTGCCGAGCGCAGTGATGTCGGGCGTTAGACCATAGTGGCCTTGCGCGCCC
>NZ_JBVHNP010000115.1:0-278 GCF_055556675.1 Erwinia sp. PME.40.26/001 | reverse complement strand
ACGGCTTCCTGTCGCGCTTCACGAACAACGAGGCGCTGTACAGCAACCTCGACATCAAGTACCTCGGCCCCATCGACGGGCACGACTTCGAGTCGCTGATCGAAACGCTCGAGCTGGCGAAGTCCTACGGCGCGCCGGTCATCGTGCACGCCATCACCGACAAGGGAAGCGGCTACGCCCCCGCGCTCAGCGACACAGCCGACCAGTTCCACGCCGTCGGCAAAATCGACCCGATCACGGGCGAGGCTCTCGGCTCGGGCGGCGGTCCCCAGTGGACC
>NZ_JBVHNP010000114.1:0-278 GCF_055556675.1 Erwinia sp. PME.40.26/001 | reverse complement strand
CGACGTGGTCAAGTTCGAGGATGTGTGATCGCACATCGTCCAAATCCAAACCGTCGGGGGTGAACTCCATCAACACCCGCGACGTTTCGCGCAGCAGCTTGAACGCACGCGGAACGATGAGTGCGGCGATGAAAAGTCCGGCGATGGCGTCAGCTTGAAGGAAACCCGTGGTCCAGATGAGAACGGCCGCAACAATGACCCCGAGCGATCCCAGCGCATCGTTCATCACTTCCAGAAACGCCGCCCGCATGTTGAAGTTTGATCCACGACTGGAGGCG
>NZ_JBVHNP010000113.1:0-278 GCF_055556675.1 Erwinia sp. PME.40.26/001 | reverse complement strand
CAGCGTCGGATGGTGCTTGTCGAAGATGGTGAGCCGGATGTTCATGATCGGCCCGCCGACCACGTGCAGGCGCGGGCTCGACTCGATGGTCGCGATCTGGTCGGGCGGCATGTCGCAGGCGAAATCGAAATCGCCGGCGCGCAAACCGTTCACGCGCGACGCCACCTCGGGCACTTCGACGAAGCGGATGCGCCGGAGTGGCGGCCGGCCGCCCCAGTAGTCGTCGAACGCTTCGAGCAGCAGCTCGGCATCGGGTTTGTAGTGGACGATGCGATAGG
>NZ_JBVHNP010000112.1:0-278 GCF_055556675.1 Erwinia sp. PME.40.26/001 | reverse complement strand
CAGTCATCATCACCACGACGCACCAACGGCCCCAGCGGCTCTTTGGAGATCACTTCGGGCAGAACAATAAATTCGTCCGGTTTGCCCAGCTTAATGCGTAATGCGTAAAGCTGAGACTGGTCAGATGCCAGCGTATCGCAACGTCCGCTATCCAGCGCTTTAGCCGATTCATCAGAGCGGTCAAAGGTCACAGGCGTATATTGCATTTTGTTGGCTTTAAAGAAGTCCGCTACGTTCAGCTCGGTGTCGGTTCCCGCCTGAATACAGACAGTGGCACC
>NZ_JBVHNP010000111.1:0-278 GCF_055556675.1 Erwinia sp. PME.40.26/001 | reverse complement strand
CCAGGCTCGGAACGAGGAGGTTCGCATGTCTCGCCGCCACATTGCGACCCACGCCTACGACTTTCGTCGGGGGTGGGTGCGCGTCTCGCCGACCGAGGTGACGCCGGACTACGCCCTCCACCTCCGCGACGAGGGGTTCACGATCGTCCGCTCCCGTCGAGGGTGGTTCGGCATGCGTGAACTGCCGGTGAGCTGGTACATCCCGCGCTCGGATTCCGACACCGTCAACCCGACCGGATCGGCGGATGCCACGCCCGAGGCAGCGTCGTCCACGCTCC
>NZ_JBVHNP010000110.1:0-278 GCF_055556675.1 Erwinia sp. PME.40.26/001 | reverse complement strand
AGCGCAAGGCGGTCTATCGCTTCAACGCGATGGTCGCGACCGCATGGCGCAGCGGGCGCGGCCTGATCGCTGGCGATGCCGCGCACCGCATGCCACCTTTTGCCGGCCAGGGGCTGTGCTCGGGCGTGCGTGATGCGGCGAACCTCGCGTGGAAGCTCGCCGCGATCATCCGCGATGGCGCATCCGACAGGCTGCTCGACACTTATCAGCCGGAGCGCGAGCCCAATGTGCGCTCGATCATCGGCATGGCGATGATGATGGGCCAGATGGTGTGCATC
>NZ_JBVHNP010000109.1:0-278 GCF_055556675.1 Erwinia sp. PME.40.26/001 | reverse complement strand
ACGCGCCGCGGGGCCCCGCTGTCGGCGATCTCCCGGCCGATGCGGACACCCTCGTCGACGGTCATGTGCGGGCTCGTGAACTCGATGACCGCGCTTCGATCGGCGGCTGTGTCGAGCACACCGCGCCGTCGGTCGCGACACTGAGGGATCGAGACGGGGCCGTTCACCAGGGTGAGTCCCTCGCCGCCAGCGGACAGCAGATGCCGCGTCGCGAGAGCGCCACCGGCGACGTCGTCGACCGCGACGGCGCACCCGTCGTGCTGGTCGACCACGCGGTC
>NZ_JBVHNP010000108.1:0-278 GCF_055556675.1 Erwinia sp. PME.40.26/001 | reverse complement strand
ACCGCTCTGGTGCGCCAGGCCTTCGGCGCCCGCATCACCGACTCCCTCCGCCCTATCAACGCCACCTACGGTGCGCTTCATAGCTGGCACAAGGTTGGCCAAGCGGTCGATTTCATACCGGCAGGTGGCTTGCTCACGATCACGCGCGCGCAGATCCGCGCACTGATGGCCGCTCATGGCATTCGCCTGCTCGAACTGCTCGGGCCGGGTGATTCCGGCCATTCCAACCATTGGCACGTCGCCTTCGCCCGGCCTGGTCAAGTCATCGACCATATCCG
>NZ_JBVHNP010000107.1:0-278 GCF_055556675.1 Erwinia sp. PME.40.26/001 | reverse complement strand
TGTTATAGTAATTAGCCACATTGTTAGGGTCTAAATCATAAGCCTTTTTAGTATCTGTCAACCCTTTAGCCGCATCACCGTTTAATGCTGTTGCAAAGCCACGTACAGAATAGGCTTCTGCATTATTAGCATTATTTTTAATGGACGCTGTAGCTTCCTCTATGGCTTTCGCATACTCACCAGCGGATAAGGCTTGCTTTGCTGTAATTAGATGTCCATCTTGCTTGGTAGTCGCTTGGCTGTTTCCCGCAGCAGATGTAGAGGAACCAGCAGCAGAA
>NZ_JBVHNP010000106.1:0-278 GCF_055556675.1 Erwinia sp. PME.40.26/001 | reverse complement strand
ACGCGCGGAAATTATGCGTGCCGTCGAATCTCGACCCGCCCCGGAGCTGAACGCGGATGCCGGAGAGTGGTCGGCATCGTTCGACCTCGGGGAGGGGAAACGTTTCCTACGAGCTCTGAACAAGAAGCTCGGGGGTGAGCTCGCCGGGCCGCTCGGCAAGGCGCTGATCAGCGTTGTGGAGACGGCGCCGCAGGATGCCGAGGACCACGTCCTCGTGAATACGGATTTCGGTACCGTTCGAATCGGATGGTTCATCGACGATGTCGAGACCGTCGATG
>NZ_JBVHNP010000105.1:0-279 GCF_055556675.1 Erwinia sp. PME.40.26/001 | reverse complement strand
GACGCTCACGCGGGAGTCGTCCGGGTGGATGCCACGGGCGACAAGGCCGGCATCCTCCAGCTGGTGCACGAGTCGGGTCATGCCGGGCTGCGAGATGCGGCTGAGGGTCGCGAGGTCGCCGAGGCGCTGCGGGCCGTGGTCGCGCAGCAGGGTGAGCGTGCGCCACTGCGCAGCGGGGGTGTCGTTCTTGGTGTCTATGGCGGCGGTGCGCGTGAGGGCGTGCACCGCGAGGATCAGTCTCTGGAGATCGTCGTCGCGGGTCATTCCCCCGAGTATACC
>NZ_JBVHNP010000104.1:0-279 GCF_055556675.1 Erwinia sp. PME.40.26/001 | reverse complement strand
CGGGTTGGACGCCCGCCAAGACTTCAGTCCCAGGCTTCGGGCGTACGATGCGTGGTCGATCGGGGGCCGGAAGGTCCAGCGCATCGCATCCTCTGCGCCGGGCTCTCCGAGCGAGCTGCCCATCGCTCCCGTCACGGTCGCGACGTCCCGCCAGCCCCCGTTGTCGAGGACGAGGTAGACGACCGGAACGTCGTACGCGGCAGCGGTGTGGATCGCTGTGGAGTTGAACATGAACCCGCCATCGCCGAGGACGGCGATCACTCGACGATCGGGACGAGC
>NZ_JBVHNP010000103.1:0-279 GCF_055556675.1 Erwinia sp. PME.40.26/001 | reverse complement strand
ATCTTCGTGCTCGGTACGCCGAACGCCCAGATCTCTGCCTTCGTGGGTGTGCTGCTGGTCGGCATGGCACTGGGCATGCTGCTGAGCCTCGGCACGTATTCGCTTCTGCGGCGCCGCCGTGATTTCGCCTCGGTCACGCAGGTGGCCGCCGACCACTACGACGTGTTCGTCGCGGCGTCGAGTCTGGCGAAGGCTCGCGGGATCCTCGGGACGTCGGGCGCGATCCGCACCGAGGTCGTACGACCTCCTGCCCCCGACGCCGCCCCGCCGCAGTACGGC
>NZ_JBVHNP010000102.1:0-279 GCF_055556675.1 Erwinia sp. PME.40.26/001 | reverse complement strand
CGGTGGTGCGCGCGAGTGCCTGGCGCTGCTCTACGAGGGGCAGAACCGGATGGGCGACGCCCTCGATATCTATCGAAAGCTGGGCCACAGCGATGACGTCGCCTACCTGCTTGACATCCGGATGACCCCCGAGCAGATTGCTAACTACCTAAAGAAGCGACCCAATCTGAAGACGGCGAGCCGCGAGCGAATCCAATACACGCTCGGACTTCGATACATGCGGCAGCATCGCTGGTCGAAAGCCGAGGAGGCACTCGGAAAACTCAGCCGAAAGAGACG
>NZ_JBVHNP010000101.1:0-279 GCF_055556675.1 Erwinia sp. PME.40.26/001 | reverse complement strand
GAATCAGAAAGCAGGGATATGAACTTCGTGTTCCTTGATGCCCGACAGCAGGCGATACCGTTTTATGAACGGAATGGCTTTGTGGCTCACACATCACCTTCAATGAAAAAGCCTCTCCGATAAAACCAGATAGCCTGTTCATAGGTGGTGGTGCGGACATTATAACTTTGCATCTACACCCTTTAGCAACATAAAAACATGAAGTTAAGGAAGTTTTTTGCACATAAAAACACTCAACGGATCTGTTGCATAAGGTGGGAATGAATTGCATATCTCATA
>NZ_JBVHNP010000100.1:0-279 GCF_055556675.1 Erwinia sp. PME.40.26/001 | reverse complement strand
ACGCCCCGAAGGGTCGCAAAGACGATCCACGGTCGGCGCCGCGCGACGGGGAAGAACCAGCGGCCACAAGCCGAACCGGCTGATGGGTCCGAACGCCACACCGGGCTGACCCGGAGCAAAGGCGGCCTCCGCCGCCGTCTTCAGCGACTCGCCGTCGTGACCCTTCCCCGCGAGATCGAACACGACGGGGCCGCCAAGGCCCTTCAGACGCAGCAGCACGGCGGCGGCGGCGATGGCCTCCCGATTCGCGCGGGTCGCGGCGCGTCGGGCGTCGCCCGA
>NZ_JBVHNP010000099.1:0-279 GCF_055556675.1 Erwinia sp. PME.40.26/001 | reverse complement strand
TCGTAGGCGCACTCGTCGATGACGACGGGCTTGCCCCACCGCTCGCGCCACTCGTCGGTGTTCTCGGCCGTGCGATAGACATCGACGCGCTGGACGCTCGCGTGCGTGATCCACGGCCGGCCGTAGTCGTAGAACGGGCGGCAGTTGTGGATCGAGAGCAGATGATCGAAAGGGTCCTCCTCGCCGACGATCGCGGCGAGGCGCTCCCAGTCGTCCTCGTCCTTGCTCCAGACGAGGTCGTACTCGTTCGCGAGCGACCACCACACGTTCGAGAACGCC
>NZ_JBVHNP010000098.1:0-279 GCF_055556675.1 Erwinia sp. PME.40.26/001 | reverse complement strand
CAGGAGCAGGAGCGTGGCATCACGATCACCTCCGCTGCCGTCACCTGCTTCTGGGACAAGAACCAGATCAACATCATCGACACCCCCGGACACGTCGACTTCACGGTCGAGGTCGAGCGCTCGCTGCGCGTGCTCGACGGTGCCGTCGCCGTCTTCGACGGCAAGGAGGGCGTCGAGCCCCAGTCCGAGACGGTGTGGCGTCAGGCCGACAAGTACGACGTCCCACGCATCTGCTTCGTCAACAAGATGGACAAGCTGGGCGCCGACTTCTACTTCACG
>NZ_JBVHNP010000097.1:0-281 GCF_055556675.1 Erwinia sp. PME.40.26/001 | reverse complement strand
CATCGGACCGGTGCTGATCGCGGCGGCGGCTGTGTCGGTGCCGGTGTTCTCACCGCCCCTGATCCGCGCGTGGACGGCGATCGTGCCGGCATCCCGCTCCGCCAGCTGGCATGTCGCGCGGGCCGTGTCGACGGAAACCTCGCGTCGGAGCAGCGCCTCGACGACCGCGTTCCTCGTCGCGATCGGCCTCCCGTGGACCTTCCTCGTGGGCCAGCAGACGGCGGCGACGGCGATGACGGATGCCGTGGCCCTCGACGTCCGTCCCCTCGCGCTGCTGCTCG
>NZ_JBVHNP010000096.1:0-281 GCF_055556675.1 Erwinia sp. PME.40.26/001 | reverse complement strand
AGCTTAAAACTTCATCTGCCGCCGGCAAGTCACCTGAGGGTGATTTCCCGGCGGTAATTTTTTGTCTTCATGACGTGCCAGCCAGAACAGCAGGGATGTGTTCCGCAACAGTGCCCAAAGCGTCATCTCTGTGGCTGATGCCAGCCGGGGCAGGGCGGTAGAATGTGGCCCGCCTGATCCATTCTTCATTTCACCGTTTATCCATCGCCCTCATCCCATGTTCAGCCCTGTTTCATCCTTTGCCGATCTGGCAGTTCATTTCTTCACGTCGACCGGGGAGG
>NZ_JBVHNP010000095.1:0-283 GCF_055556675.1 Erwinia sp. PME.40.26/001 | reverse complement strand
CCTCCGTAGAAGCCTCCGACTGCGAGTCGTCAGCCGCCGTGGGTGCCGAGCCAGACGCAGCCTTGCGCGTCGATCGACGCCGCGCGCGCGCCTTCTTGTCAGGCTCGGAGAAGCCGATCTTGCGCAGCTCGTCCGCCGACCACCCGGCGCTCAGAGCGGCCGAGTAGGCGCGCACGTCCTCGCGTTCCGCGGTCGCGATGCGCTCAGCGATCCGCGCCTGTAGGTCGGCCAGCTCGCGCGCCGTCTCGTCGCGCACATCGCTGAGCGACTGCCGCGCCTCCGC
>NZ_JBVHNP010000094.1:0-283 GCF_055556675.1 Erwinia sp. PME.40.26/001 | reverse complement strand
TTGGTGCAGACTTTGTTGTAGCGCAGCTTGAAGTTCCATTTGAGGCGATAGAACAAGCATTTAAAATTGCTCGTAAGCAAAATATCACGACTGTATTAAATCCTGCACCGGCAATTGAATTGCCTAAGTCACTTTTAGAGTTAACTGATATAATTATTCCAAACGAAACAGAAGCAGAATTATTAACAGGTATTTCAATCAATAATGAAAGTGATATGAAAGATACAGCAACATATTTTCTCGATTTAGGTATATCTGCAGTATTAATTACTTTAGGGGAGAA
>NZ_JBVHNP010000093.1:0-283 GCF_055556675.1 Erwinia sp. PME.40.26/001 | reverse complement strand
CAGCAGAAGATCGAGCGGGCCTTCGAAGTTTTCGAGAAACACCTCGAGCGCATCCGGCGGGATGTAGAGATCATCCGGCAGCTGCGTCAGCGGCTGGCCGTTGATGATCGGCGCGCGCGCGGAATGCTCGGCCTGAGCTTCAAGCTCGGTCATCGCGCGCCCGTTTCCGGTTGTTGGTTTCCCGTTTCAAGAGAAGCGGGCACGGCGGCTCCGACGCTTCTCCGGAAACGAACCACTGGAAACTGGAAACTGCTGTCAACCACCCGGAATCAGCCCCAGCACA
>NZ_JBVHNP010000092.1:0-283 GCF_055556675.1 Erwinia sp. PME.40.26/001 | reverse complement strand
CGAACGTACATATAGAGGAATAGATTTTTGTCAGGGAGAAGCACCGAGATGCCATCGAGGCGACCAACTGCCTGGTCTGCGGCGCTTAAGCGCGACAGCAGGGGTTGGATCGCAATTGGCGGGTTGGGCGGTAGAGGCTGCGGAACATAGGCCCGGACCTTCTCGCCGCCCGTAGTGGTCTCTACATATCGACCGATGCGAGAACTCTGCGCCAGTGGGGTGGTGGGCATCAGCTAACACCATGCTAAGTAAGCGTGGCTTTACTTAGCATGGACGCTAAGTA
>NZ_JBVHNP010000091.1:0-287 GCF_055556675.1 Erwinia sp. PME.40.26/001 | reverse complement strand
CGCCGAGCGCGGCCTCCCCGTCCTCGCGACGAACAACGTGCACTACGCGGCCCCGCAGAAAGAGCTGCTCGCCGCGGCCGTCGCTGCGGTGCGCGCCAATCGCAGTCTCGACGAGCTCGACGGGTGGCTGCCCGCGCACGCCGGGGCGCACCTGCGTTCCGGGGCCGAGATGGCGGCGCGGTTCGCCCGGTATCCGGGAGCGGTCGCGCGGACCGTGTCGCTCGCCGACGAGCTCGCCTTCCCGCTGCGCCGGGCCAAGCCCGCGCTCCCGAAGCAGACGGTCCCCG
>NZ_JBVHNP010000090.1:0-287 GCF_055556675.1 Erwinia sp. PME.40.26/001 | reverse complement strand
ACTCAGGATGCCGGCGCGGCGAGGCCGAGTGTGGAGGCCAGGGCGGGAATCGCGAAGGCGAGACTCTTGTCGAGCGCCTCGCCCGTGTGACCGGCTCCATCGACGATGTGGGTCAGGACGCTGAACCCGGCCGCCTGCGCCGCCTGGGAGTTCGCGAGCTGCCCCGGACCGTACGTGGTGTCGAGGCTCCCCCAGGTGAAGATGGCGGTGTGCCCGGCGTAGCTGCCGGCGGGAGCCGCGGCCATGATCACCGAGGGCTTGTTCGCCTGGAAGGCACCGGCGTCGCC
>NZ_JBVHNP010000089.1:0-287 GCF_055556675.1 Erwinia sp. PME.40.26/001 | reverse complement strand
TGCTGTCCGAGTGCTTCTCAAATTCTTCCTTCAACTCATTGAGGAACAGGGGTTCGATCACCTTCATGATGTTGGGCACGGACGTGTAGTGCATGCCCATGTTGCCCCGTTGACTGGGGTCAACCACTGCCTGAATCATCGAGCCGAAGATGTCGGGGTTGATCTCTGACCAGTTCAGATCCGCACCACACTCAATGAGCATGGCTCGTGATTTTCGATTGAATTTCGGCACTGGCAGCTTGTCAGCAAACAAACCACCATTCACATAGGGAAAGTCAGCCAGATAC
>NZ_JBVHNP010000088.1:0-287 GCF_055556675.1 Erwinia sp. PME.40.26/001 | reverse complement strand
ACCTTCGCGCCGAGGCGGGGGAAGAGCAGGTTCGTCGACAGCTGCGCGGCGACGACGAGCATGACGACCATCGGCAGGAAGGCCAGCCCGGTCTGGATGGGGCTGAACTTCAGCGTCGCCTGCAGGAAGTACGTGACGAACAGGAAGATGCCGAACATACTCGCGCCGGCGATGAGGATCGACAGGTAGGCGGCGGAGCGGTTGCGGTCGGTCAGGATGGCCAGCGGCAGGAGCGGGTGCGAGGCGCGGCGCTGCCACAGGACGAAGGCGGTGAGGAGCACCGCCGC
>NZ_JBVHNP010000087.1:0-287 GCF_055556675.1 Erwinia sp. PME.40.26/001 | reverse complement strand
CGACGGCGGCCGCTGGATGGTGTGAGGGAGGCGGCCATGACCGACATTGCCAATCTGTCCGCAACCGAGCTCGGGGCTGCGATCCGCGCGAGGCAGATCTCGCCAGTCGAAGCGGTCGATGCCGCGCTGGCACGCATCGATGAACGGCGCGATCTCAACGCCTTTATGGCGCTCTGTGCCGATCGCGCGCGAAAGGAGGCGCAAGCGGCCGAACGGCTCGTCGCGGCAGGCGACCCGCTGCCGCCGCTCGTCGGCGTCCCGTTCTCGGTCAAGGACCTCACCAACAC
>NZ_JBVHNP010000086.1:0-289 GCF_055556675.1 Erwinia sp. PME.40.26/001 | reverse complement strand
GAGTACAGCTGCCGGCGGATGACTGCGTTGACCGCCTCCATGTCGGCGACGATCGGATGCATGATGGTTTGTTGCGAAGCGTTTTGTACGGCGGCAGACAAGGCGGAACCTGTGGAAAATGGTTATTCCCCGGATTATACGATGACAAGGCAGGGGCACGCCAAAGAGCCTGAGCCCGCGCAGCAAAGGTTTTTCATTGTTGGAATGAAAATCTGGCTGAGGATTCGGGTTGTCTGGCAGGCAAGCCCTCTTCCATTGTCCTGCCGGAAACTGTGTTGTACAGAGGTCA
>NZ_JBVHNP010000085.1:0-289 GCF_055556675.1 Erwinia sp. PME.40.26/001 | reverse complement strand
GCCTCCGGCGTCCCGCCCTTGATCGCGTAAGGCTGGCTTCCGGGCGGCAGCGGTACCGCCGCGACGCTGTCGAACGTGCCGGTCAGACCCTGCAGGCCCCGGACTCCCTGGAAAGAGCCGAGCTGAGTGACATCTACGGGAAGCGGCATGTCAGATCCTCACTCCCCACGCGTTCGGGGGTGTCGTATCGATGTAGAGGCCGCGGGGGGACGGCGCGGGAGGCCATGGTGGTCCGATCCACACTGCGAGGAGCGACCCGCCCTGCATGGTCGCGATGTTCCCGCCGCCC
>NZ_JBVHNP010000084.1:0-289 GCF_055556675.1 Erwinia sp. PME.40.26/001 | reverse complement strand
TGCGCGCCATGATTTGGCCAAGGCCCGGGCAGGACTACCGATCGGGCAGACGGGCAAAGTGATTGCGGAACTCAAGTTCGTCTTCTGGCAGCGCATGTTCGCCGCAAGGCATGATGGACGACTATGGAATCCTTACCTGCGGCGCGTCTTCCCGTATCTCGATCCGCGCCGCTCCGTGGCACAACATCGCAAGGCCATCCATGACGCACTTGAAACGATCCGACAATTGCGTAACCGCATCGCCCATCACGAGCCGATATTCCACCGTACGCTGGAGGCCGAGTATCAA
>NZ_JBVHNP010000083.1:0-290 GCF_055556675.1 Erwinia sp. PME.40.26/001 | reverse complement strand
GACTGCTGTTTTGCCATGTCCTTGCAGATAAAGACCATGTATCTCACCATCCTCCTCCCTGATAACCTCAACACTGAATCGATGCTACGCCAGCCCAATATCCCCTGCTTCTGCAAAAAGGGCGGCGGCAAGCTCGAACTGTCGTTTCACGACCCGTTGCCGGAAGCCACAGGCTTCATTCATGACTGGGATTCGGAGAAGATCGATCAGCGTGCACCCGCAGGCGGGGGAGGCGCCTATACGCACTATGGCTTTGCGATGGTGACGTTGCGGCGAATCGATAAGGACAA
>NZ_JBVHNP010000082.1:0-292 GCF_055556675.1 Erwinia sp. PME.40.26/001 | reverse complement strand
CTTCTTCACCTTCGCGCAGGGCACGGGCAAGGCCGACTCGGGCCAGATCGACCTGCAGGCCACGGTCGACTTCTTCGCCGCGAAGGGCACGGTCGCACCGTCGCCGCTCGGCCGCGCGTACCTGAAGGGCACGCAGCCGGTCGACGAGGGCACCGGCCCCATCCCGACCCCGACGCCCGACCCTTCGGCGTCGACGACGCCCACGCCGACCCCGACGTCGACGTCAACGCCGGGCGCCACGGCCGGTCGGCCGGGTTCGCTGGCCACGACGGGCACCGAGCTGCCCTGGGGC
>NZ_JBVHNP010000081.1:0-294 GCF_055556675.1 Erwinia sp. PME.40.26/001 | reverse complement strand
GACGGCGGTTCGCCTGATACGTGCGCATGTCTTCGATCCCGACGCCCATCGCGCGGAGGCACGCGAGCACCTGCAGGTCGTCGAGGTCGCGCTCGCGATACCGCCGATGCCCGCTGCTCGCGTCGCGCACGATCGGGCCGATGAGCCCGACGTCTTCGTAGTACCGGAGCGTGGGTTCGCTGAGGCCCGACCGCCGGGCCGCCTGCTGGATGGTGAGCATCGACATGCACCTAGCTCAGCACACTTCAAGCACTTGAGGTCAAGCCGACGTCAGCGCAGGTGCTGGCACCTCGG
>NZ_JBVHNP010000080.1:0-301 GCF_055556675.1 Erwinia sp. PME.40.26/001 | reverse complement strand
ATCCTGCGCCTGCGCGGGCGTGACCACCGCGACCACGTCGGCGGCGACCCGGCGCGCGGCGTCGGCGAGGGCGGCGTCCGTCTCGCCCACCACGACCACCTGACGCGGCGGTGTCGCGAGACCGAGGGCGACGTCGAGGATCGCGCCGTACGCGAGCGGCGCCGCGAGGGCGGCGGGGGCGGCGACGCGGACCAGGGTCTCGGCCGCCTCGCGGTACCGCTCGCCCGCCCCGAGGCGCCAGAGGTCCAGGGCCGCCGCCGCGAACGCCGACGGACCCGAGGGAGCCGCACCGTCGCTCGGG
>NZ_JBVHNP010000079.1:0-305 GCF_055556675.1 Erwinia sp. PME.40.26/001 | reverse complement strand
GCCACAAATTCCTGGAATGCCTGGCCGAGAGCGGCGCGGGCGACCTCAAGGTCACCATCCTCTGTGAAGAACCACGCCCGGCCTACGACCGCGTGCACCTCTCCGAATTCTTTGCCGGCAAGAGCGCGGAAGATCTCTCGCTGGTGGCGCCCGGTTTCTTTGACGCCGGCCGCAGCCCGGTGCAGTTCGATCTCAAGCTCAATGCCAAGGCCCGGCACATCGACCTGGAACGCAAGCAGGTGGTGGTCAACGTGGCCGGCGCAGAAGAGACCTTGTCCTATGACAAACTGGTACTGGCCACCGGC
>NZ_JBVHNP010000078.1:0-305 GCF_055556675.1 Erwinia sp. PME.40.26/001 | reverse complement strand
AGCTCACTGGTCAAGTGATTCCGCGCCGACAATGTAACGGGGCTCAAGCACGCCACCGAAGTTGTGGCATTGACATTTTTGGTAGGCCTTCGTGGTCCAGCAGTGTTGATGGGTAGGAGAGCGTCGTGTCGCGAGTGAAGCGGCGGGGTGACCCAGCCGTGGACGCGACACGAGTGAGAATGCAGGCATGAGTAGCGAAAGACGTGTGAGAAACACGTCCTCCGAAAGACCAAGGGTTCCAGGGTCAAGCTAATCTTCCCTGGGTAAGTCGGGACCTAAGGCGAGGCCGACAGGCGTAGTCGATG
>NZ_JBVHNP010000077.1:0-310 GCF_055556675.1 Erwinia sp. PME.40.26/001 | reverse complement strand
GGGGAACGCCACCGCGGAGAGCGCGGAACCCGCTGATCGCGTCGTGTCCCACGAGGAGCCCCGCCGTGTCACCGCGGAGCGTGTCGTCGCCGGGGGCGAAGAACGCGTCGAGCGCATCGAGGTCGTTCGCGACGATCGCCCGCTCGTACGCGTCGAACGCCTCCCGCAGATCGCCCGGGATCGTGGCATCCGTCACCGTCGGTCCCTCCTCGATGCGTCGCTGAAGGTTGAGTGTCCAAGACACGCGGATGCTCTGCGAGCGCGTCCGCGTGTCTTGGGCACTTAACCTAGAGGGACGCGCACCCCGCCG
>NZ_JBVHNP010000076.1:0-312 GCF_055556675.1 Erwinia sp. PME.40.26/001 | reverse complement strand
CGGTGCGTCCGGCCTCGCTCTCGCCGCCCGCGTACAGGCGCGGGATCACGCGCGGCTTCGGCTCGAGAAACGTGCCCTCGGTGCAGTAGTACTCCCCCGCGTAGGCGAACGGTGTCTCCGTCCACAGGCCGCGGAGCACCTCGGCCCACTCGATCGTGCGGGCGTACCGGTCGTCGTGCGCGCTGAACAGGCCGTCGTACTGCTTCGCCTCCTCGGCCCACCATGCCGACACCACGTTGAGCGTGAAACGCCCGCCGCTGATCTCGTCGATCGTGGCCGCCTGCTTCGCCGTGTGGAACGGGCTGTGGAACC
>NZ_JBVHNP010000075.1:0-316 GCF_055556675.1 Erwinia sp. PME.40.26/001 | reverse complement strand
CGGTGAGGCCGTCGGCATCATCGCGGCCCAGTCGATCGGTGAGCCCGGTACCCAGCTGACGATGCGTACCTTCCACACCGGTGGTTCCGCGTCGGCCGACGACATCACGCAGGGTCTGCCCCGCGTGCAGGAGCTGTTCGAGGCCCGTACCCCCAAGGGTGCGTCGCCGATCGCCGAGGCCGACGGCCGCATCACGATCGACGAGACCGAGAAGGCCAAGAAGGTCATCCTCACGCCCGACAACGGCGACGAGCCGGTGGTGTACCCGGTCCTGAAGCGTGCGACCCTCCTCGTCGAGGACGGCCAGCACGTCAAG
>NZ_JBVHNP010000074.1:0-317 GCF_055556675.1 Erwinia sp. PME.40.26/001 | reverse complement strand
GACGACGTCGTCTTCGGGGATGCCAACCAGGCCGGGGAGGACAACCGGAACGTCGCCCGTTTCGGCGCGCTGCTCGCCGGCTTCCCGACCACCGTCACCGGGACGACAGTGAACCGGCTCTGCGCGTCGTCGCTCGAGGCCGTGATCCAGGGGTCGCGTGCGATCGAGTCCGGCGACGCCGACATCGTGCTCGCCGGTGGCGTCGAGTCCATGAGCCGCGCGCCATACGTCGTGGAGAAGGCTGCGAAGCCGTTCCCGGCGGTCGGCAACGCGACGATGTGGAACACCGCGATCGGCTGGCGCATGACGAACCCCGC
>NZ_JBVHNP010000073.1:0-317 GCF_055556675.1 Erwinia sp. PME.40.26/001 | reverse complement strand
GCGGTCGGGAGCGTCGGGGTGGGCAGCTCCCCGTGGGCGAAATAGTCGAACAGGGTGTCGGTCATGCGGGGCTCCATGGTGCGCGGGATCGCTGTGAAGCATACCGAACAGGAAACATACGGCGTAGGTTAAATCGTGTTCCGGTGTTCCGAGGAAAGGACCGTCGTGCCCCGGCCGTCGCACCCGAAGCTGTCCCGCGACGCGATCGCGCGCGCCGCGCTCGCACTCATCGACCGGGACGGGTCGGACGGCGCGAGCATCCGGCGCGTCGCCGATCGACTCAAGGTGCACCCGACGTCGCTGTACAACCACGTCCC
>NZ_JBVHNP010000072.1:0-317 GCF_055556675.1 Erwinia sp. PME.40.26/001 | reverse complement strand
GCATCCACGGTGCCGTCCGCCGGAGCGCCCGGGCTGGCAGGGACGACCGCACTCACCTTCGCGGTGCTGCCGTCCGCTGTGATCGCATAAGCCGCAGAGTCGCTGCCCTGGCTCCAGCCCGGCAGCTTCAGCACGGCCTTCAGGCCCTTGCCCGCTGTGATGGCTGTGTAGCCTGCCGCATAGGTCCCGTCCTGGTTGTCGGTCCAGCGGCCGCTCAGGGTGGCGTTCGCCACCGTCACTGCCTCCGCCGTCAGCAAGGCCGCCTGCCCCGTCACCGGGTTGCCGTTCGCGTCCTTCAGCGTCACCGTCACCGTCAT
>NZ_JBVHNP010000071.1:0-320 GCF_055556675.1 Erwinia sp. PME.40.26/001 | reverse complement strand
GAGCACGACGAGATCGTTGGCGCCGGTCGTGGACACACCGGCAACCAACCACGACTCCGCGAGCGGGGGGCGGCACGCCGACGCACTGAAACCGGTGAGGTCGGTCGAGGAGACGGTCGCCGAACCGGCGGCCGCGAAGGGGGTCGCGGCGCGGTCCTTCGGCGCCGCGCGGAACACCGTGGCATCCCCCGATCCGTCACCGGTCGCACCGGTGGCCCGGGAGACCTCCGCCCCGGCGGCATCGGGACCGGAGACGATCGTCGGCGTCGCGGCGACGGTGACCCCACCGGCGGACTCGGCGGCGCGTCCGAGCGCGAACA
>NZ_JBVHNP010000070.1:0-320 GCF_055556675.1 Erwinia sp. PME.40.26/001 | reverse complement strand
GCCATCGAGGAGGAGGTGGATGCCGTCCTCGTGGCCGGCGGCGACGGGACCGTCCGCGCCGTGGCCGAGGCCCTCACCTCGACCGGCATCCCGCTGACGATCGTCCCGAGCGGCACCGGCAACCTCCTCGCTCGCAACCTCAACCTGCCGCTGGACGACGCCGACGCGATGATCCGCGCGACGTTCGACGGGAAGGTGCTCGCGACCGACACCGGGATCGCACGGATCCGCCGTGCCGACGGCACCGTCGAAGAGCACGGCTTCGTCGTGATGGCCGGGATGGGCCTGGATGCCGCGATGATCCAGAACACCCGTCCCGA
>NZ_JBVHNP010000069.1:0-320 GCF_055556675.1 Erwinia sp. PME.40.26/001 | reverse complement strand
CTACCTGCACAAGATCAACGACCGCCACCCGCGAGTGGTCTCACTCGAGGCGAAGCCGGGGGAGGGGGAGCGTGGCGCCGATGGGCGGCTGCCCGGCGAGATCACCCCCGAAGACCTGGTCTACGACACCCTCCGACTGGACACCCAGCGCTTCATCGTCGGCGAGGTCCGCGGCCCTGAGATCTACGCCATGATGCAGGCCATGCAGTCCAGTGTCGGGTCGCTGTCCACCCTGCACGCCGCCAGCGCAGACGACTCGATCGACCGCATGTCGGCGCTGATGCTGTCCCGTGGCAACAACACGACCCTCGTGTACGCCT
>NZ_JBVHNP010000068.1:0-324 GCF_055556675.1 Erwinia sp. PME.40.26/001 | reverse complement strand
CTCGCCGATGCCCCGCGCGAGCGGATCGGCGAGCTGCAGGAGGGGCGGCGGTTGCTCGGCATCCCGCGCGCTCCCCGCATCGTCGACCGCGGGCGCGCGTGGCACCTGGGTGTGCTGCTCCTCACCGACGACGCCGTCCTCGCGACCGGCGACATCGTGCGCTCCCGGGCGGAGGTGCGCCGGGGGTTCGCGGCCGAGTCGCAGCGGCGTCGTGCCGAGCTCGCGGCCGCCGCTCACCGCGGCGGCGTGCCCGAGGGGGAGACGGTGCACATCGGGTGGCATCCGCTCGATCTCTCCGCTCTGCAGGACCGGTCGGCGCCGCTC
>NZ_JBVHNP010000067.1:0-325 GCF_055556675.1 Erwinia sp. PME.40.26/001 | reverse complement strand
CATCGTGGCGTGAGGAGGCGCTTCCACTGTGGACTCGGGCGACGACGGTCGTCCTACACGGCCCAAGCGGCGCGCTGGGCGCAATCGACCTGGAATCCAAGTTCACCGAGGCGGCCATCGGAAGCCTCCACGTCGCGGACTACCGCAATTTTGCGCACGGGCGGCATCTTTGGCTCGCCAAGCGGGGGGATCAACGCGGTATCGTCGCGCTGATTTCTGATGCCGACCGAGACATCGCTGCGAGGACTCTCGCGCTTCTGCCGCCTGAAATTCCCGTCGCCAAGATTGAGCTGCCTGGGCCGCCCTTGGAAGCAAACCTCACAGG
>NZ_JBVHNP010000066.1:0-329 GCF_055556675.1 Erwinia sp. PME.40.26/001 | reverse complement strand
GGCCGGGATGACCGCGAGCGCACCGTCGTCGAGAGCGGCGACGACACGCTCGAACAACGCAACCGGCGTGAGCGCGCGCGCGGCGTCGTGGACGAGGACCGTGTCGATGTCGGCCCACAGCGCCGCCAGCCCGGCGGCGACGGACGACTGACGCGTCGCTCCCCCGGCCACGACGGAGACGAGGTCGATCCGGTCACCGGCGACCTCGCGGACGTCGGTGAGCGCGGCTCCCTCGAAGCCCGCGGGCACGACGATCACCACCTGGGCGCGTGGCGCGGCGAAGACACCGCGCAACGCGTGACGCAGAATCGTGTGCTCGTCGAGGCCGA
>NZ_JBVHNP010000065.1:0-331 GCF_055556675.1 Erwinia sp. PME.40.26/001 | reverse complement strand
CGTCGAGCATCGTGTAGAAGCCGCCGAACGTCATCTGGTCACTGACCGCGCCGCGGCCGAACTTCTGCGCCATGGCGAGGATGTGGGTCTTCTGGCCGTCGAAGAACGCCGTGACGCGCGTCGTGTTGACGGTGCCGGGGCAGACGGCGGCGAGGTCATCGTGCTGGCGGATGACCTCTTCCACGAGGATCTCGCCGCGTTCGAGCAGACCGCGGTGGAATGCAGTCCAGTCCTCGACCTCGGCCGCGTGATAGCGGTGCACGCCGGTGCCGGCCTGGCCCACGGGCTCCTTGGTCACGATGGTGCCGAGGCGCTCGGTGAAGGCGCGCAG
>NZ_JBVHNP010000064.1:0-333 GCF_055556675.1 Erwinia sp. PME.40.26/001 | reverse complement strand
CGCCCTCGTAGGGGATGGTGTGCATGATCGCGCCGCGGATGCGGTCGGTGTCCTCCTGCTCCTGGTAGAACGACACCTTGGGCGGGTACTTGCTGCGCTTCTTCGGTGCGGCCGCCTGCGGCTCTGTGACGCTCTCTGCGGGCGTGGCCGGTGCGGCAGGCGCGGGAGCGGCTGCCGGAGGCTCCTGCGGCGTCTCAGCGGCCGGTGCGATGGGGTTGCGTCCGCTGAGGGTGGAGCGTTTGCGTTCGGGTCGGGCGCTCATGCGCGTACTCCTTCGAGGGTGGTCAGGTGGCCGCTGTAGAGGCCGCTGAGGGCGGTTGCCTCGGCACTCCC
>NZ_JBVHNP010000063.1:0-338 GCF_055556675.1 Erwinia sp. PME.40.26/001 | reverse complement strand
ATCGACACCTTCACGACGCTGTACGGCGCAACCACCGGACATATCACCAAAGAGGAATATGCCGAGGCGGAGGCGCTCGTCGCCTCGAAGTTCGCCACCGACGCGTGGCTTCAGCGCGTTCCGTGAGCGGCACGACCCTGGACGGCGTCCTCGACCACGGCAGCGTCGAGATCCACCACGCCGACAACCTCGCGATCACGCCCGGCCTCCCCGACGGCTCGTTCACGCTCGTCTATCTCGACCCGCCGTTCAACACGGGCCGCACGCGCTCGAAGGCCGTCGAGTCGGCGCGGTGGACGCCGCCCGCGGAAGAGGCTCCGGATGCCGAAGAACCGCTC
>NZ_JBVHNP010000062.1:0-339 GCF_055556675.1 Erwinia sp. PME.40.26/001 | reverse complement strand
CTGCACTCGATCGGTGCATTCGCCGCCGCGGGCCGCGACGAGACCCGCGTCGCCGCGTCGCCCGATGACGTCCCGCCCGAGTACAGGGCCAAGATGCTGCGACAGGGCAACCTCTGGATCTATCGCATCCCGTCGCGCCCGAACGACCGCACCCGAAGCTTCTACCACCCGGAGCTCGCCGCCCAGGTCTGGGGTCGCGCACGCGCTCGCGTCCTCCACGGCCCCAGCTCCCTCGGCGGCTACACCTCCGGTGCTCTCACGGTCGACCCCTCGACGCTCATCGGCATCCAGGGTGATGCGATCTACACGACCAAGCTGCCGGCGTGGTCCCTGCCGGAC
>NZ_JBVHNP010000061.1:0-340 GCF_055556675.1 Erwinia sp. PME.40.26/001 | reverse complement strand
ATAATGCAGATGAGAACCAGGTATCGAGTACATCATCATCGCGCCTTAAGCTGCCCTGATACCCATTTTTGAGGGCAATTTTTTGTGCTTCTTCTTCGCTATGGGCAACAAAAATCTCACCATTTTCACCATACCAGGCAGGAATCTGATGTCCCCACCACAATTGCCGTGAAATACACCAGTCTTGAATATTGTTGAGCCATTGGTTGTAGGTGTTGACCCAGTTTTCTGGCACAAACTTAATTTCGCCAGATGCAACGCATTCCAATGCTTTTGCCGTGATACTGCTTCCCGATGCATCCGCTTTGCTCATGGCAACAAACCATTGGTCAGTCAGCAT
>NZ_JBVHNP010000060.1:0-341 GCF_055556675.1 Erwinia sp. PME.40.26/001 | reverse complement strand
TGACGGCAACCTGATATAAATGCGAGCTGCAATCATATTCCTATTTAGCACACCATGACCAGATCATCCGCAAATCCCAAATTTGGTCGACTCATGATCATCTGTGTCGCCACAGCCATTTTTTGCGGCGTGCTGACCTGGTTCATGGCCACGCATGTTGAAGACTGCTGCGACCTGTCATTTCTGTCCAGGATCATTGCGCATTGATCAGCTTGGCTACGGTACTGAATGAGGGAGTGGGCGATAGTTAATTTCGTTTATTGCCATCCCATTTTTCATTTTGTTATCCAGCGCTATGTTTGACGATTGGGATTTTGTTATTTAGGTTGATCGCCTCAAAA
>NZ_JBVHNP010000059.1:0-350 GCF_055556675.1 Erwinia sp. PME.40.26/001 | reverse complement strand
GGCATCCACGACGCTCTCCGCCGTGACGCCGAACCGCAGGTCCTGCCCGGCGGCGAGGCGCGCGGCGATGAGGTCCTTCAGCACCTCGTGCTGCGGGTACAGCCACACGGAACGGCCGACGAGCGACGGGAAGTCGATGCGGTGACCCTCGCCGGCGAAGCGCAGCTCGATGCCGTCGTGGCGGTGCCCGACGGTCCGGACACGCGACGCGTCGCCGAGCGTGTCGAGCAGTTCGACCGTGCCCTGCTCCAGGATGCCGGCGCGGATCGTGCTCTCGATCTCGTCGCGCGAGCGCTGATCGATGACGACGGACGGGATGCCGCTGGCATCGAGCAGGTGCGAGAGCAGCA
>NZ_JBVHNP010000058.1:0-353 GCF_055556675.1 Erwinia sp. PME.40.26/001 | reverse complement strand
AGCTGGTGTGCGGATTGATCAGCAACAGCGCATGGCCGTCGGTGGTCAGTGCGGGGGCGATGGCGATGCCGTTCGACCCTTGCGGTTCGCGGTAGAGCAGCCCGCGCTCGGCCATGGTCAGCGCCACCTGCCGCTGGCCATAGAACGCCTCGAGCTGGCTCAGCGGTACGCTTTCGATGTCGCCGCCGATGCTGCCTTCGGAAAAGCTCAGCGCCATCCACGGTTCGAACCGGGTCAGCACCCTGGGTTTCACTTGCGGATGGTCGGCAAGGTAGGCGTTGAGGCCGGCCGCCCAGGCATCCATCAGCTTGCGCAGCCATGCGGGGCTTTTGGCATAGTCGGCCTTGAGCGCC
>NZ_JBVHNP010000057.1:0-353 GCF_055556675.1 Erwinia sp. PME.40.26/001 | reverse complement strand
CTGCGTGAGAAGGAAGGGCGCGCGCCACTTCCGGGTGCCGCATCCGGGCTGGCTGTTCTCTCCGGGTGGAAGCAGCTGGCGGCGCGACGAGTCTTTACTCTAGTCGGCGCAGCGACGGACTTCAATGGCCACTCGCAAAGAAATTTTGTGTTGTCTGGACTGCAATTACTCAGGTACTGGTTATCATCGGCCAGGCAAAAAATTACGCGACGGATTTTCGAATTTGCAAGCAGAACGGCCCATGACTTTGCTTTCGCGGCATCCTGAGCGGCTGCATGCCCGAACTGCTACAAATCACCCCATAGGCTCTACAATCTCAGCATGACAACGCTCAACGACATCGAAGCCGCCGC
>NZ_JBVHNP010000056.1:0-354 GCF_055556675.1 Erwinia sp. PME.40.26/001 | reverse complement strand
GGGGTGAAGTCGTAACAAGGTAACCGTAGGGGAACCTGCGGTTGGATCACCTCCTTACCTGAAGATACCTTCCCGCGTAGTGTCCACACAGATTGTCTGATAGAAGTAACGAGCAATAGTAGTATCAGAGTCCCCATCGTCTAGAGGCCCAGGACACTGCCCTTTCACGGCTGTAACAGGGGTTCGAATCCCCTTGGGGACGCCATACCGGTAACGAAGTGAAAGTCGTTATCACCGTATCTCAAAACTGACTTTAACGAGTCACGTTTGAGATATTTGCTCTTTAACAATCCGGAACAAGCTGAAAATTGAAACGACATGTCGTTTTCATTCTCCGTAATAAGAATGAAATCT
>NZ_JBVHNP010000055.1:0-355 GCF_055556675.1 Erwinia sp. PME.40.26/001 | reverse complement strand
GATGCGCGTGAGGGTCTCGGCGTCCGCGAGATATCCGGAGCGGTAGGACACGTGGCTGAGCAGCACGACCGCGGTGCGTGGCCCGACCACGGCGCGGAGCGCGTCGGCATCCACTCCGCGCGACGTGTCGACCTCGACCCACACGACCCGCGCGCCGCGTTCGGCGGCGATCCCCTCGACGAGGTAGCGGTCCGTGGGGAAGTCGTCGCGGCTCACGACGATCTCGACGCGTTCCGGGTCAGCCGTGGAACGCTCCGCTAGCCCGGCGCGCAACAGCTTGTAGAGCAGCACGGTGGTGGAGTCGCCGATGATCGTCTGCCCGGCCGCGGCCCCCAGCGTCGATCGGCCGAGGCGA
>NZ_JBVHNP010000054.1:0-355 GCF_055556675.1 Erwinia sp. PME.40.26/001 | reverse complement strand
CGCCGCGTCAGCACGCTGGTCTTGCCCGACCCGGCCCCGGCGACGATGAGCAGCGCCTGCCCGCGGTAGGTGACGGCCTCTCGCTGCGGCCCGTTCAGCCCTTCGAGCAGGTCGGCGTCGGGGCGGGCATCCGACGGGGCGGAGCCGCCGACGATGAGGGGGGTGGAGGCGTCGGTCATGGCGATATCAAGTCTAGGCGGGGCCTCCGACACCCCGCCCGGTCGGGGATCATGGACGCATGCGCCTGATCCTCAACGTCCTGTGGCTCGTCCTCTCGGGATTCTGGCTGTTCCTCGGGTATCTCGCGGCCGGCATCGTGCTCTGCATCCTGATCCTCACGATCCCGTGGGGCATC
>NZ_JBVHNP010000053.1:0-359 GCF_055556675.1 Erwinia sp. PME.40.26/001 | reverse complement strand
CGCTCAACATCGCGCTGCGCGGTCTCGGGCTCGGCAACGTCGCCCGCGCGTGGATCGCCGACCCCACGTGGGCGATCTGGACCATCCTGATCGTGCTGGTGTGGCAGAACATCGGCTTCGCGATGGTCATCTACATGGCGGGTCTGGCCGCGGTGCCGGTCGAGATCGAGGAAGCCGCCGCCATCGACGGAGCGAACCTCTGGCAGCGGTTCTGGCACGTGACCCTGCCGTCCATCCGCCCCGCGGTCGCGATCGCCACGACACTGGGCCTCGTCAACGGTCTGCGCGTCTTCGACCAGATCATGGCCCTGACCGGCGGCGGCCCTGCCGCGGCCACCGAGACCCTGGCGACGCAGGTC
>NZ_JBVHNP010000052.1:0-362 GCF_055556675.1 Erwinia sp. PME.40.26/001 | reverse complement strand
ACGTTCG
Source organism: Erwinia sp. PME.40.26/001 (assembly GCF_055556675.1). Classification (NCBI taxonomy): domain Bacteria; kingdom Pseudomonadati; phylum Pseudomonadota; class Gammaproteobacteria; order Enterobacterales; family Erwiniaceae; genus Erwinia; species Erwinia sp. PME.40.26/001. The sequence goes on along the minus strand of NZ_JBVHNP010000052.1, from coordinate 355 downwards.
AGTACACGCCGTACTACGACCCCACGGCTCTCCCGCCGGGAGCGCCGATCCATCTGCTCACCGACGACGAGTCCACGTCGGCTCTCGACCTGTGGTTGCTCGACCATCCGGATGCCATCGCCGGTCCGGACACGCGGATGTTCGCCTTCAACCCCGATGTCGTGGCATCCAACTACTACCTGTCGCCGATGTTCCGGTCGTTCCTGCTCTTCTCGAATACGAAGTGGAATCGCACCGGGATGATCACGCCGGGGGTTTTCGGGACGCTCCGGGGCTCGTTCATCGGGCTCCCCCGCGCGACCGAGATCAGCGTGCCCGTGACGGTGAAGGAACCCGGCAAGTACCGCGTGCTCAT
>NZ_JBVHNP010000051.1:0-362 GCF_055556675.1 Erwinia sp. PME.40.26/001 | reverse complement strand
CAGGGACGCTACGAAGATCCATGGCAGGATCATTTTGGATAGCCGTTTTCAGTGCTTTGCTTTGAATTCTTGGTAACCAGTGGATTGGAAACTCCGATTGGCAGTCTAACTCCTGGCTTTGACAGTAGTTGATAAAGCCACATTCAAAAGGAAGCAAACAGTGACTACCGCTTTTTAACTGAGGTTCCTTGCGCTTAATAAGCGTAGATTGTGCACCGGCAATCCATTGACGGACGGGGTAAGTATCACCCAATGCCTCTTCACTCAAATCCTCTTCAATTAATAATCCATCATAATTTTCGCCACCCGGATAAGTCCAACTGGTATCCACATGCGCCAAAGAGACCGATGCTATCGGAAGG
>NZ_JBVHNP010000050.1:0-363 GCF_055556675.1 Erwinia sp. PME.40.26/001 | reverse complement strand
GGCCTTCCTCTGGTACAACGCCTACCCGGCGCAGGTGTTCATGGGCGACGTCGGCGCACTGGCGCTGGGCGGTGCGCTGGGCACCATCGCGGTCATCGTTCGTCAGGAAATCGTGCTCTTCATCATGGGCGGCATCTTCGTGGTGGAAACGCTCTCCGTGATGATTCAGGTGGCCTATTTCAAATACACCAAGAAGCGTTTCGGTACCGGCCGCCGCGTGCTGCTGATGGCACCGCTGCACCATCACTACGAGCAGAAGGGCTGGAAGGAAACCCAGGTGGTGGTGCGCTTCTGGATCATCACCATGATGCTGGTGCTGGTCGGTTTGTCGACGCTGAAGCTGCGGTAAACAGGCGATATGAA
>NZ_JBVHNP010000049.1:0-371 GCF_055556675.1 Erwinia sp. PME.40.26/001 | reverse complement strand
AGCGAAGCGACCCCGCCCGATCACGCGCTCCGCGCGCACGTGGTGATACCCGCGCGGCAGCACCCCCGCCGTCGCCCCGATCTCGGGATAGGTGAGGTCGCTCATGCCGCACACGGTACTCGCGCGGGGGCGGCGGGCGGCAAGGCTTGTGCCGAACGGAGGACCGAACGCCCCGCGGGGCTCCTCCGCCCGTCCCTCGCCCTCCGCTCCTCACGCGCGACCGCGCGCTCTGGACGGCCGAATTGCGCGAACGGTACATTCGAGGTTCCTCCGCCCGAACGGACGATCTCGTGACCGGTCTTTCCCGCCGTCAGTTCCTGCACGCCACCGCCGCCGCTGCCGCCGCGACGGGGCTCGGGTTCGACTTCCTC
>NZ_JBVHNP010000048.1:0-377 GCF_055556675.1 Erwinia sp. PME.40.26/001 | reverse complement strand
CACGCCCGGGATGACTAAGTACCTCCTGGAACGCGCGATGCGCAAGTTTGACGCGGCGCCGGATCGCGACACATTCATGGATGTGCTCGAAGCTGAGGCGCGGAAGATGGGCGACGAGTACGCCGTCATCCACACCGGCGTCTTCGAGGGATACCGGAGCTTGGAACGGCTGAGCGAACATCTGGGGCCGTGGAATTGGGTACTGGGCAAGGAGCCTGCTGTGGAGCGCTTAGAGGCAGCCACGCCTGCCGAGGCGCAGCCGGGCGCGGCGGTGGAAGACGCGCCGCCGAGCACTCCTCCTAGCCGCCGAGCGGCCCGCGCTCAGAGAGCGGACTGAGACATCGACCGCTAATACGCGGCGAGATTTCGGAGCTTCG
>NZ_JBVHNP010000047.1:0-377 GCF_055556675.1 Erwinia sp. PME.40.26/001 | reverse complement strand
GAGGAGCGCCTCGACGAGGTCGTCGGAGCGGATCTCATCACCCAGGCGCGACCACAGCAGCTTGCCGTCGCGGAGCACCGTCGCGGAGTCGCAGATCGCGGTGACCTCGCGCAGGAAGTGCGAGACGAACACGAACGTCACGCCCTGCTGCTGCAGGTCCTGCACCTTGTCGAACAGGCGTCGGATGGCCGCGCCCTCGAGCTGCACGGTCGGCTCGTCGAGCAGCACGATGCGGGTGCCGGCCTCGAGCGCCTTGGCGATCGTGAGCATCTGGCGCTCCTCGATCGGGGCGTCCGAGAGCAGCATCCGAGGGTCGAGGCGGATGTTCCACTCGGCGAGGATCCGCTCGGCCTCGGACTGCATCTTCTTCCACGACA
>NZ_JBVHNP010000046.1:0-378 GCF_055556675.1 Erwinia sp. PME.40.26/001 | reverse complement strand
GCGGAGGACTTCGCGGCCTCGACCCGCGCCGTGAGCGCACGCAGGTCGTCGACCCGGCTGCCCGTCGCGGAATCCGCGGGCCGGTCCACCGCCACGGCGTCGGGGCCCCAGATGATGCGGCGCACCGGCTGGTTCAGCAGGACGTCGTCGCCGAGCCGCTCGGCGAGCAGTTCGGGCACCTGCTGCAGTCCGCCGACGACGCGCTTGTCGAGGATGAAGTCGGCGTCGACGAGGTGGGAATACGATCCCGCGGATGCCGCCATCAACAGCGACTGCAGGAGCGAGAACGTGTGCGTGGGCTTGGTGAGCATCGCCGAGCCGGTGGCGAAGGCGAGGTTGCGGACGGCCTCGTCGTCGTCGGTCTGCTGGCGGAGCCAC
>NZ_JBVHNP010000045.1:0-380 GCF_055556675.1 Erwinia sp. PME.40.26/001 | reverse complement strand
GTCGCCGAACACCTCGCCGGAATCGACTCGTCTGTGGAACTGGCAATCGTGCCCCTGGGCACGGGGAACCTTCTGGCCCGCAACCTCGACATTCCCCTCAACGACCTGCCGGCCGCATTCACGCGCGCACTCACCGGGCAACCGCGTTCCGTGGACATGGGGTGGGTAGACGTCGAGCTTGCGGATGGCCATGAGCGCCACGGTTTCGTGGTGATGGTCGGGTTCGGGATCGACGCGCACATGATTGCCGAGACCAACGACGATCTCAAAGACAAAGCAGGCTGGCTCGCCTACGTCGAATCCCTCGGCCGGGCTTTGTCCGCCAGCGACATCGTGCCGTTCCATATCACCGCCGATGACCAGCCCGCCCGCGACGAAGA
>NZ_JBVHNP010000044.1:0-382 GCF_055556675.1 Erwinia sp. PME.40.26/001 | reverse complement strand
AGGACTCGGATGCCACGAGCCGGGCGCGGCGACGGTCGACGGTCGCGCGGCCCTGGAGCGCAAGCAGCGCGGGTCGGACGAACACCTCGAAAGACACCGCGACGCTGACCGGGTTGCCGGGGAGTCCGAACACGAGCCGACCGTCCTCGAGTGCGCCGAACGCCTGCGGTTTGCCGGGCTGCATCGCGACCTTGACGAAGGCGATGCGGTCGGACAGGGCCTGCCGCACCGGCTCGTATGCGCCGGCGCTCACGCCTCCCGTGAAGACGACCACGTCGGCCTCGACCGCGCGGGCGAGGACCGCGTCGACCGTCCCGGCGTCGTCGGTCACGTGGGCGACGAGGACGACCTCGGCGTCCGCCTCAGCGACGAGGGAGGCGAG
>NZ_JBVHNP010000043.1:0-382 GCF_055556675.1 Erwinia sp. PME.40.26/001 | reverse complement strand
CGCTGTGGGCCAACCAGATGAAGGAGGCCTGACATGGCTCGTCAGGATCTCGGAAAACTCACCCGCCGCACCGCACCGACGCCGGCTCCCGCAGAACCCGTGGAGCCCCCCGTCGACCAGGCTCCGCCCCCGGAGCCCGCCCCTGCGGCGGCGGTCGAAACCGCGGCCGCTCCTGCGAAGAAGCAGGCGCCGCGCAAGCAGCCGACTCGCACGACCCGCACGGAGGACGAAGACGGGGGAGAGGGGGAGGAGCGGGAGACCGCGACCAAGGGCGTCCCCGTCCACCTTCCGGTCCCACTGAACGACCGCCTGCAGGCGTACATGGCCAAGACGCGCAAGAGCCACCAGACGGTCCTCCTGGACGCCGTCTCGGCTACCTATA
>NZ_JBVHNP010000042.1:0-382 GCF_055556675.1 Erwinia sp. PME.40.26/001 | reverse complement strand
GGTCGACGACTACCCGCAGACCCTCGCCGCGTGGGAGGCGGGGGTGATCACCCGCGCCCACGCACACGCGATCATCGACGTCGGCGCGCCGCTGCCGGTCGAGGTGCGCGGTGAGTTCGACCTGCTTGCCGTGGCAACGGCCGAGGGCCTCAGCCCCGGCCGACTGCGCTCGCGTCTCGCCGCCCTCGCGGAACGTCTGCAGCCGACCACCCTGACGGAACGGCACCACCGCGGTCGCGAGGCACGGTGCGTCCGCGTCGTGACCGGGCAGGACGGCATGTCCGACATCGTCGCCACGCTGCCGACGATCCTCGCTGTGGGAATCCACGACCGCCTCACCCAGCAGGCCCACGCCGTCATCGACGCCCGGAACGAGACTTCC
>NZ_JBVHNP010000041.1:0-384 GCF_055556675.1 Erwinia sp. PME.40.26/001 | reverse complement strand
CCGCGCTGCCGCTCGTGAGCAGCTGCTGGGTCTCCGGGTAGGACTGGTAGAAGACGAGGCTGTCGCGGATCGTGTTCAGCTTCTTCTCCGCCCGCGGGATGTCGAGCGGGTAGAGGTCGTCGAACTTGACGCCGTCAGCGAGGAGCGCGATCTCGTAGGACGAGTCGTACGAGCCCGGGTCACCGGGCCACGCGCGCTTGCCGGGGAACTTCGTGGTGTCGAAGAAGTCGGCCCAGTTCTGCGGACCGCCGTTGGGGAACGTCGAGGTCAGCCAGCCCTGCGCGATACCGAAGACGAAGCCGCCCATGTAGTACGGACGCACGTTCTCCGGGAGGAGGCTGCCCTGGGCGTCCGCGGGGACCGTCGCGAGGTTGTCGAGGTTCG
>NZ_JBVHNP010000040.1:0-385 GCF_055556675.1 Erwinia sp. PME.40.26/001 | reverse complement strand
CTGCGCAGGGATCTTCACGAAGATGTCGACCAGCTGCGATGTGACTGCAGCGGAGAGCAGGTTTTCGGAGTCGAGCTCCGTGCTGTTGATGTCGTCCGTGACGACGACCGCGGCGATTTGCCCGCCGTACTCCTGGGCGGTGTCGAAGGCGCCGCCGGCGGCGGTGAGCGAGGCGACCGGATTGGCGAGCAACCCGGTTGCCAGCACGGCGCAGCACGCGGAAATGAATAGCTCTGCCCACCCGGTGGAGTGCCGGCCGAGCATGATCGCCAGGCCGGCCACGCCGCCGGCGATCGTCAGTGCGAACGGGATCCATGCGATCTCACCGAGGAAGTCCTGCAGGAGGTCGGCCAGTGCGCCGAACGGCGCCGCGACGATGTCGACC
>NZ_JBVHNP010000039.1:0-396 GCF_055556675.1 Erwinia sp. PME.40.26/001 | reverse complement strand
ACGTGCGCACCTTCGAGAGCGACGTCCCGGGCGAGGTCGTCGTCGATTCTGCGGTGCTTCTTTTCCGCAGTCGCGGCGACGTGCACGAGCCCGCGGTGATCTCGGCCGGCCGCGAAGACGTTCTGCGACGTGTCGGCGGCGGGTTGCAGCTCGCACGCCGAACCATCACGGTCGACGAGTCGGTCTTGCGCACACAGAATCTGGCGATCTTCCTATGAAACTCGAATGGGAAGGCGAAGAGGACGACCGCATCGCGGCCATCGCAGCAGCAGACGAACGTCAGCGGCTCGAAGACCAGCGGGTAGGGGCTCCGATCTCGATCGCCAATGAGTTCTCGGAGATCCGGGTATCTCGCGTGGAGACACGCAACGGCTCCCGGCTCCTGATCGAGTCGCC
>NZ_JBVHNP010000038.1:0-400 GCF_055556675.1 Erwinia sp. PME.40.26/001 | reverse complement strand
TGTGATAGGCGGGGGCATTAACGGTGCCGGTATCGCGGTTGACGCCGCAGGGCGTGGTTTATCCGTGCTCATGCTTGAGGCTCAGGATCTCGCCTGCGCGACCTCCAGCAACAGCTCTAAATTGATTCACGGTGGCCTGCGCTACCTTGAACACTATGAATTCCGCCTGGTGAGCGAAGCGCTCGCCGAACGTGAAGTGCTGCTGAAAATGGCACCGCACATCGCCTTCCCGATGCGTTTCCGCCTGCCGCACCGCCCTCACCTGCGCCCGGCGTGGATGATCCGCATTGGTCTGTTTATGTACGATCACCTGGGTAAACGCACCAGCCTACCGGCGTCGAAAGGGTTGCGTTTTGGCTCAGAGTCGGTGCTGAAACCAGAAATCGTGCGCGGATTCGAA
>NZ_JBVHNP010000037.1:0-401 GCF_055556675.1 Erwinia sp. PME.40.26/001 | reverse complement strand
GGAACGCCTCAATCGGGAGATCAAGCGCCGCACCGACGTCGTTGGCGTGTTCCCGAACAACGCCGCCCTGCTCCGCCTGGCCGGCTCCGTCCTCGTCGAGCAACACGACGAATGGGAAGCCGCCGACCGCCGCTACTTCTCCGAAGCCTCCATGACCGAGCCCACCGCGACCACCCCCACCATCGACGAGGCGGTGATACTCCCCGAGATCACCGCCGCCTAAACTAACGACAGCTGATCATCGCAACGAAGCGAAAGACCACCACTCAAACGGACGCGGCCCGTACCACGGTCGGTGTCGCAGATTCCGCGCGTGAACGGATCCGCGCGGCCGCGCGACTCCTGCAGCACGTCGAGCAAGAAGGGGCGGGCTTCTCCGCGCTGACACAGGAGGTCCTAGA
>NZ_JBVHNP010000036.1:0-401 GCF_055556675.1 Erwinia sp. PME.40.26/001 | reverse complement strand
AGATTTGCGGGCAGTGGTCAGACAGAAGCGCCTGCTATTTCCGTGGCTACACAGCGCAATCAAGAGTGCCTATCTCGTGCGGGTCGATCAGCATGACGTATTGCAGGTGACCGCTAACAACAGCGACCACGAATTCAAAGTGGTTACGCACCCAGATCCAATGGGCTTGCCGAAGATCATCGAACAATTGCGCTTAATGCAGGAAAATACGCAGAAACAGGTTGGCCTGGCTCGGCGTCTACGCAGTGTCCCTGAGGCGCTGGGGGACATAGCGATCACGCAAATGATCACAGCTTACTGTGTGCAGCGTGCTGACCTTTTAGGCTATCACCGGCTGCTTTCTTTGTGGCGCGAAACTCAACCCGGCCCTAGCGTAAAACGGGTCATCGCTCACTGGCTGG
>NZ_JBVHNP010000035.1:0-414 GCF_055556675.1 Erwinia sp. PME.40.26/001 | reverse complement strand
GTCGTTCGTCACCCGCAGCCGCACCCGTTCCCCCGCGACCAGTGCGTGCGCGCCGCGCAACGGGTTGTGCATGTCGAACTGGGTGCCGTTGAACCCCCAGTCGTAATTGGCCATGCTGCCGGTGAGGGTGAGGTCGAGGGTGCGGTCCACGTCACGACGGTCGAGGGTGACCTCGGGTGCGGCGAAGAGCATGCTCGCCACCGCGACGACGCGGCCTTCGCCCAGTTCGGCGATGTCCGCGTCCGGGGTGGGCGCCTGTCCGCTGCCGGTGCGGATGATGGCGAAGCCGCGTTCCCGCTTGCCTTCGGCCTCCGCCACCAGGGGGAACGCACCGTCGCCCAGGGTGACGATCACGTCGTAGCGTTCCCCCATTCCCACCAGGACGCTATCGGCAGCGACCGGGTCGACGGGGAA
>NZ_JBVHNP010000034.1:0-425 GCF_055556675.1 Erwinia sp. PME.40.26/001 | reverse complement strand
AGGGTGTTCCACTCGGTGCCGAGCTGCGCGGAGTTGTAGGCGCCGTCGACGGCGTCCACGAACGGAGCGGCCGAGGGGACCTTCTCGACGAAGGCGTCCTGCGCGGTCTTCAGGGCGGGGATGTAGCCGCCCTGCACCGCGGTGTCGATCTGGTTCTCCTCGGAGGCGCGGCACTTGATGAGGGCGGCGGCGGCCGCCTCCTTCTTGGCATCCGAGTTCGCCGCGGCGCCGTAGACGTAGCCGAGCAGGTTCACCTTCGAGGACTCACCGGCCTTGGCGGTGGGGAAGGGGAACGTGCCCCACTCGAACGGGATCGAGGTGTCGACGAGGTTCCACGGACCCGAGACGGTCAGCGCGGCCTTCTGCGAGGTCCACTGGTCGATCGAGTCCCAGCCCCAGTTGACGAACTCGGACGACAGCGAGCC
>NZ_JBVHNP010000033.1:0-435 GCF_055556675.1 Erwinia sp. PME.40.26/001 | reverse complement strand
AGCGGCGCAAGGACGCTCGCCTGGACGACGTCCACGCCCTGGCGGACTGTCAGCATCCAGAAGGGAGCGGCGAAGAGCGCACCCAGGATGTAGCCGCCCCACGAGATCACGCCGACGATCAGACCCCAGACGACCCAGTGGCCCCAGCCGCCCCGGTTGATGAGCGAACCGAGGAACCAGAAGCCGACGAAGAACGCCACCGTGGGAACCCACAGCGTCCAGGTGGCGAGCGCCGAGAGGGCGGCATCCGCGAGACCGTCGATCTGGATCCTGCCCAGGAGCAGGCCGAGGCCGAGCGTCGCGGCGAGGTACAGCACGGCGAACACGAGCGCCGCGAGGAGGCCGATGGCACCGGCGGCACCGCGGTTGCCGCGCGGACGCGGGGCCTCGGGGGCCTGGACGAAGATCGGCTGCGCGGCGCCGACCGGACGCGAC
>NZ_JBVHNP010000032.1:0-437 GCF_055556675.1 Erwinia sp. PME.40.26/001 | reverse complement strand
CAGTGTGGGAAGTGCCGGATGACGAAGATGATGCTGGACAGCAAGGGCATCCCCTACGTCGAGGTCAACATCACCGAGCACCCCGAAGCACGCGAGTACGTGACCGAGGAACTGGGCTACACCGTGGCCCCTGTCGTCGTGGTCGACGATGACGATCACTGGTGCGACCTCCGACCCGATCAGATCGAGCGCGTCGCCGCTCACTTCGCTGCCTGACCCCGCTACCCCAAATAGTACTAATCCCGTTACAAGGAGGAACCATGACCGACCGCAACCTGACCCCGTATGACCGTGGCACCCGCTTGGAGCCGCAGCTCTGGCCGCTCGGGAACGACCCCGACAGCTACGGCCGCGTGGACTTCGACGACGAGGAGTCGCGAACGATCCTGACGGCCTACGTCGAGCGCGAGGGCGACGGCTACGCCATGCACGTGCAC
>NZ_JBVHNP010000031.1:0-441 GCF_055556675.1 Erwinia sp. PME.40.26/001 | reverse complement strand
GACGGGGTGGGATGCCATCACCCTGGCGATCGCATCGGCGCTCGGTGTCGCGGCGCTCGCCGTCGGCGTCGCGATCCGGCGTGCGCGACGGCGTCGGGCGTGAGTCGCGCGCTCAGCGGTAGTGCGTGACCCAGGCCCAGATCGGGGGACGGCGGCGCCGCGCGGCGGTCTCGCGCGCCTGGTGCACCGCACGGAGGGCGGCGACGGGCTCCGCGCCGGCGGCGTCCGTTCGGTCGGTCTCCGCGTTGACCGGCGGCGGGGCCGGTACCGCGGATCCCTCGGCGAGTTCGATCGCGAGCTCGGCGACATCGACCGCGGTGGGCCTGGCATCCGGATCCGGGTCGGTCATGGCGGTGAGCAGGAGCTCCCAGCCGTAGCCGAACCGCGTCGGGATCTCGGGGTCGTAGCCGAGGGGCGCGAGGAGGAGTTCCTGCACGGCCC
>NZ_JBVHNP010000030.1:0-463 GCF_055556675.1 Erwinia sp. PME.40.26/001 | reverse complement strand
GCGCGGGTCGGAGAGGTTCGGCGGAACCTGGATGCGCATGTCGGACCCGAACACGAGTCGCGCGACGGCGACCGTCGCGAGGTACTCGTGCATGTCGGCATCCGGGGCTCCCTGCATGGCGGTGCGGGGCTTCGCGCGGAAGTTCTGCACGATCACCTCTTGCACATGGCCGTGCCGGTCGTCGAGGTCGCGCAGGGCGATGAGCGACTCGGCGCGGTCGCGGACGGATTCACCGATGCCCACGAGGATGCCGGTCGTGAACGGGATGCCGGCGGCCCCCGCGTCGTCGATGACGCGCAGACGCAGGTCGGGGTCTTTGTCGGGCGAGCCGAAATGCACCTGACCGGGCTCTTCGTACAGGCGGCGCGAGGTGGTCTCGAGCATCATGCCCATCGACGGGGCGACCGGGCGGAGCGTCGCGAGCTCGTCGGGGTGCATCACGCCGGGGTTGGCGTGCACGAGC
>NZ_JBVHNP010000029.1:0-545 GCF_055556675.1 Erwinia sp. PME.40.26/001 | reverse complement strand
AAATCGTCCGTTAAAGCTCTCAATAAATCCGTTCTGCGTTGGCTTGCCCGGCTGGATTAAGCACAACTCAACACCATGCTCAAAGGCCCATTGATCCAGTGCACGGCAAGTGAACTCCGGCCCCTGGTCAGTTCTTATCGTCGCAGGATAGCCTCGAAACAGTGCAATGCTGTCCAGAATACGCGTGACCTGAACACCTGAAATCCCAAAGGCAACAGTGACCGTCAGGCATTCCTTTGTGAAATCATCGACGCAGGTAAGGCACTTGATCCTGCGACCGGTGGCCAGTGCGTCCATGACGAAATCCATCGACCAGGTCAGATTGGGCGCCGCCGGACGGAGCAGCGGCAGACGTTCTGTTGCCAGCCCTTTACGACGTCTTCTGCGTTTTACGCCCAGGCCACTGAGGTGATAAAGCCGGTACACGCGCTTATGATTAACATGAAGCCCTTCACGGCGCAGCAACTGCCAAATACGACGGTAGCCAAAACGCCTGCGCTCCAGTGCCAGCTCAGTGATGCGCCCTGATAAATGCGCATCAGCAG
>NZ_JBVHNP010000028.1:224-547 GCF_055556675.1 Erwinia sp. PME.40.26/001 | reverse complement strand
ATAGCAAAAAGGCGCCTTTAGGGCGCCTTTCTACATTGGTGGGTCGTGCAGGATGACTCGGCGTTGCCTCGCCCTTCAGGTCGTTGCCTTCAGCAACGCTGTCTCACTGCGCTCGACGCGAACCTGCGGCAGGTTCTCATCCGGCACGTTAAACATCAGAGCACAGAAACGAAAAAAGCGCCCGTAAGGCGCTTCTTTCTGAATTGGTGGGTCGTGCAGGATGACTCGGCGTTGCCTCGCCCTTCGGGTCGTTGCCTTCAGCAACGCTGTCTCACTGCGCTCGACGCGAACCTGCGGCAGGTTCTCATCCGGCACGTTAAACA
>NZ_JBVHNP010000028.1:0-124 GCF_055556675.1 Erwinia sp. PME.40.26/001 | reverse complement strand
TCAGAGCACAGAAACGAAAAAAGCGCCCGTAAGGCGCTTCTTTCTGAATTGGTGGGTCGTGCAGGATTCGAACCTGCGACCAATTGATTAAAAGTCAACTGCTCTACCAACTGAGCTAACGACC
>NZ_JBVHNP010000027.1:0-555 GCF_055556675.1 Erwinia sp. PME.40.26/001 | reverse complement strand
AGATTTCATTCTTATTACGGAGAATGAAAACGACATGTCGTTTCAATTTTCAGCTTGTTCCGGATTGTTAAAGAGCATAATACTTCGCAGCATACTGTTAGCCAGTACACTCTGAAGTATTTTATTAGAAAAACAGTATGGTGGAGCTAAGCGGGATCGAACCGCTGACCTCCTGCGTGCAAGGCAGGCGCTCTCCCAGCTGAGCTATAGCCCCATACAGTCTTACAGAAACCTTTTACTACCATTACATTCCACGAAGGAGATGTAATTTTTACTCAGGCAGGCGTGTTTCCGCGACGCATAGTTCACTATGCGAGCCGTAAACATAACGCAGCATGAGTGAAAATTTGGTAGGCCTGAGTGGACTTGAACCACCGACCTCACCCTTATCAGGGGTGCGCTCTAACCACCTGAGCTACAAGCCTGTAGAGGTTTTTCTGCTCGTTACTTTTTTATCAGACAATCTGTGTGGACACTGCGCGGGAAGGTATCTTCAGGTAAGGAGGTGATCCAACCGCAGGTTCCCCTACGGTTACCTTGTTACGACTTCACCCC
>NZ_JBVHNP010000026.1:0-604 GCF_055556675.1 Erwinia sp. PME.40.26/001 | reverse complement strand
CGACGGCCCCAGCTTCTCCGTCGTCACGTCCTGCATCCAGGTCAACTTATCGAGGAATGCTTCACTGTACTTCTTCCACTCCGGCGCCTCTTTCTTTAGCGGTTCCAGGAATGTTTGCCAGACAGAATCGCTTTTGCTGTGATACCAGTCGCTCGGGTGCTTCACGATGGTTTTCTGCACCACCTCACGGTATGCAGGATTATGCAGGGCGCGCAGATAATCCATCGGTGAATATTCTCCGGCACCGCTGTCTATCCTCTTCAGCAGCCGCTGATAATTAAACGGCACCAGCGCATGGCTGATGCGGGTATCATCCTTCGCGGCATCATACAGTGACTGAAATACGCTGCGGATCAGACCCGTTGGCTGCGTTTTACCATTCAGATAATCGAAGCTCGCAGGCTCTGAGACCTCAGTTTTAAACCCCAGTTTTGACAGGTCATACTGCGACAATAATTCTGCCCCCGCTGAGCCTTTCGGCACATAGCCATTTTCCGGGGAAAGCTGCCAGTAATCCTGCTTGGATGCCTTGTCGGTTTCCGAAGATACCCTGCTCAGCGTCAGAATACCTGACCGGGCCGTGGTTCTGCCGTCCTTACTGAAG
>NZ_JBVHNP010000025.1:0-616 GCF_055556675.1 Erwinia sp. PME.40.26/001 | reverse complement strand
GGCTACTTAGCTCAGCTGGTTAGAGCACAGCACTCATAATGCTGGGGTCACAGGTTCGATTCCCGTAGTAGCCACCATCTTTTTTGCGCGGGAGTGGCGAAATTGGTAGACGCACCAGATTTAGGTTCTGGCGCCGCAAGGTGTGCGAGTTCAAGTCTCGCCTCCCGCACCATTTCCAACGCGGTTTGCACGGATGGGGTATCGCCAAGCGGTAAGGCACCGGTTTTTGATACCGGCATTCCCTGGTTCGAATCCAGGTACCCCAGCCATTTTTAAGCAGTAAAAAGTATGTTAGGATAGTAAAGCAGTAAAATTAGGCTACTTAGCTCAGCTGGTTAGAGCACAGCACTCATAATGCTGGGGTCACAGGTTCGATTCCCGTAGTAGCCACCAATTTTATTGGGGTGTCGCCAAGTGGTAAGGCTCTGGTTTCTGATACCAGCATTCCGGGGTTCGAATCCCTGCACCCCAGCCATATAAAGACGGCTGGTAGTACAAGTCGCAAAGAAAAAGACGCCTGGTTCGCCAGTCGCAAAAAAATTGGGGTGTCGCCAAGTGGTAAGGCTCTGGTTTCTGATACCAGCATTCCGGGGTTCGAATCCCTGCACCCCAGCCA
>NZ_JBVHNP010000024.1:0-726 GCF_055556675.1 Erwinia sp. PME.40.26/001 | reverse complement strand
GCATCCATAGCTCAGCTGGATAGAGTACTCGGCTACGAACCGAGCGGTCGGAGGTTCGAATCCTCCTGGATGCACCACATTTTTTAAAGCGGCTTAGTGCGGCTTTAATATTGGGAAGTACTGGTGCAGCGTTAGCAGCCCTGCATCACGGTGAGTAGTCAGCACACTGCGTTATACAAGAAGTAGCAATGCATCCATAGCTCAGCTGGATAGAGTACTCGGCTACGAACCGAGCGGTCGGAGGTTCGAATCCTCCTGGATGCACCATTTTATTTAAGAGTGAAACCCTGTGGGCTGGCATGTTGTAAAGTTTTTCGCCAACACAAAGGAAGGTAACGTCGTTCACGACGACACATGAGGCTTAGGTCATAGCCGAATGTTCTTCCGGGTGACATCATTTCTTAATGAGTGGTCGTGATTTTCTTCAGTATCTCCTCAGGTTTGTCGCTTTATCTCCCCCGATAGTGTTACCCCGCAGAAAACTGCGTCGCTTTACCCTTGCATCCATAGCTCAGCTGGATAGAGTACTCGGCTACGAACCGAGCGGTCGGAGGTTCGAATCCTCCTGGATGCACCATATTCTGAAAAGTGGCAGGCTACTCTGTAGTAGCCTGCTTCTGAAGTCTGTAAAATCAACATGCCTTACCCCTGCATCCATAGCTCAGCTGGATAGAGTACTCGGCTACGAACCGAGCGGTCGGAGGTTCGAATCCTCCTGGATGCACC
>NZ_JBVHNP010000023.1:0-866 GCF_055556675.1 Erwinia sp. PME.40.26/001 | reverse complement strand
AAGTGAAAGTTCACTTTTAATAGAATCTAATTCATCCTTAACTTTATACAGTTCATCATAAGCTAAAGATCTACGATAAAGCTTTTCCGTTACATAAGGATATTTACTACCTCTCTCGTCGCTTTCCAATAAAGAGACTATAATATTAAAAAATCCTTTCACATCAGATACTGGCCCAACTTCAGCCAATGTCATCGCTGCAAGTATTCCGACATTTTTCATTCTGTTTTAAACCGGATGGAGGAAGAAGTAATTGCACCGTTTGATTTATCTACGATGCCTTTCACAATTTTCATTCTTTCTACGGCTGTAACGCTCTGCCCGCGAACATCAATCACTACCTGCTGTTGCATTCCCGCAGGTAAATTCTTCTGCCGCTCAATTGCCTGTTTTGCTACGTTATTAATCAGCCCATTTTTGTTAGTCGTAATATTGTAGTTCTTCACTTCAACACTACAGATATTTCCCTGACACCAGTCAGGGCGAACCCCACCTTTTGTACCGTAGGGAACTTCTTTACCATCCTTGAAGCTGACCTGTTCGCGCCAGCCGTCACCGAGATCTTTACCTACATCTATTTCTGATTGCCTGTGACCTGGGCGTATTGTGGTTGCTATCTCATCACTGGCCTTATTAATCAGCTTCGACGCTTCAGCCACATCCCCTTTAGCCAGCGCTTTCTCTGCCGCTTTCAGCACACCCGCTGCAACACGCTCTCCCGGTATAAGAGAAGCGGCCACGTTGAGATAATCCAGTGCTGACTGTGCCTCCGCTGCGCCTTTTATCGTGCCAACAACCGGCACAAAATCTGCACCCGTTGACACCATATCTTTCAACGCTTCACGCCGTTCCGTGTACATCTTCAC
>NZ_JBVHNP010000022.1:0-2126 GCF_055556675.1 Erwinia sp. PME.40.26/001 | reverse complement strand
AATACTTCAGCCACAGAGGATTATTCTCGCCCACTTTCTCAGGGTTATTGAGGAACTCCGGCAGGTTATCGTCCATGATGACGCACTCAATGATTACCTCTTAAAAACACATTAAAAATATCATGGTAAGTATTTATCGACATTTTCATCACTCCCTGTATCAACCTCACAACGCGATGAAACTAACTTAATTAATCTATCATTTTTAAAATCATAAGCGGAGTTAGCACAACGTGATCTTAAATCTTTCGCTTTTTCCGGGCGATTCTGCCCAGATATCCATATCATGGTACTATTTGGATAGTATTCTGCATCAAAGTAATCTGGAGATGGAGTTACGTTATCAATTGTTGAGTAATATTTTGTATTATTATTAAACGCTGGAAGTTCTGAAACTATTTTTCCAGTTAACTTATCTATTATCCAGCCACACACCCAGCCATCATTACCACAACCTTGTGGCGACGTTCCATTCTTGCTAAGGATTACTCGATAGTGACCTGCAAAATTAACAGGCTTTAGAATCTCCATTTTAATATATTGCTTCCATTTTTCAGAATAGTGACCTTGCCTTTCGGTAAAATGAAATTTACTAACAAAAGGTCCAGAACTAACAGGCTCTGCAAAATCTGGAAATTGTGGATTATTATTTTTACCAGCATTTACTGAGAATGTAATGCAATGCAGCAATAAATAATGTATTTAATTCCTTTTTTTGGCTCATCAAGTACACTTGCTATTCATCTTAAGGTAGTGTGTGCTTTACCTATGCCATTAGCCTTTGATTTTATAACGTTAGTAATAACACCTTAGGCTTAATTTCTATTATTATCACAACCGACTGATGATATTTCATAAAACTTTCCATTGGAAAATTTATATTTAGAGTATGCACATTTCCTGTCCTCAGGTGATAAATCACCATGCTTATCCTTCGGTGTATTCTCACCGCCAACAAAAATTAACGTTCTATTGGGATAATACTCAATATAAAACGGATCAGGTGAAGGCGTTCCATTATCTATTATTGAAAAATAGGCTGTATTCCCATTGAAATCAGGCAGTTCAGAGACTATTCTGCCGGTCATTTTATCTATAATCCATCCACAAACCCATCCCTTTGCACCACATTCGCCTGGGAACTCCCCTTTGTCGCTAATATATAGTCGATAATGGCCAGCAAAATTAACTGTCTTCTTTAATTCATCAGATAAAACCCCCTTCCATTTTGCCGATGATTTTTTCTGATTTGGGGTCAGTTTCAACGCAGAGGAAAATGGTCCTGAAATGACTTTTATTGGATAATTATTGAATTGTAAATCGGAATTATCATTTGCCGAAAGAGATAGTGAAAAAATCATTAACAGAGTAAATAACATGTTAATTATTTTCATTTTTTGATTCCTCAAGAATATTAACCATATCACTTGGCATTATATGGGATTTATTAATACCGTCACCAGAGTAATAAGAGACGCCTTCCGCATGAGCATACCTTTTTTTAGGAATAGGTTTACCACGTTTGTCTGTTTTTATAGTGCCATCATCCTTACGTTCAAATTCTGTTTTAGAGGGGGTTATTTCCGCTCCATTCCGAACACCTGCCGAAGCAAACTCCTTTGCCCAGTCATATATGGCACTCTCTACACTACCACTACCTTCCAAATACCTTATAATTGCAGGTCGCTTTATTTTTATTAAATACTCTTCGAATATTTTATCCTGTACTTCCTCATCATACAATAAACTTACGTCAAGGTTTAAGTATTTAACAGCCTCTTTTAAAGTGTCTGGGGTGATTTGGAACCTTCCCGTAGCAAATAATCCATTAGAAGTTGGATTTGCTTGGGAAATCATGACTTGTCTAATGGTCATTTCATTCAGATTAGTCTTGTAGTGAGGTGCATAAGTAACATGAACATTATAAGCCGAGTAATCATTCTTAGATTCCACTTTACCAAGAAAATCCCCAAACTTACTGTGCGCCCAACCTCGTTTCTTCGTCCGACGTAATGCCCCCAAAAACATCACCGGGTGCATATGCCACAGCGACGGCCCCAGCTTCTCCGTCGTCACGTCCTGCATCCAGGTCAACTTATCGAGGAATGCTTCACTGTACTTCTTCC
>NZ_JBVHNP010000021.1:0-3285 GCF_055556675.1 Erwinia sp. PME.40.26/001 | reverse complement strand
CTGGAAGAGGCAGGCTTCGGGACAGATACGCCGGTCACCATTACTGTAGAGCATGGGCAACTGGTGATCCGACCGCTTGTCGCTGAGTGAAAAGCAAAATTATCTCGACTCATGAGCGGCCGGGATAGTTTGTCTACATTTGTAATTTCCAAAAATTCATACCATCTATCAACCAATATTGCTCTTTATCTGGAATGAATAACCCAAAATCACTATTGGCCTGGGCACTCCAATCTGAAGGCGCAGAAGCCTCATGGCTTCTGTCCCAATCAGTATGCCGATATATTTTTTTATCAAAATTAATATAAAATTTAGGTAGTCGCATTCTCCACTGATCCCATTCATCTGAAACAGGATCTGTTAATACGGATAAAAACCTCTCGATATAATCATAAAAATCGATTAAATGAGTCCCAACTCGACCCAACATGAAAAATTCTCTCATATCTTCAACTGAATAAACAACAACATTATTTTTTGTTACATATTCTTGGAAATTATCTTCTGTCAGAACAGGTATCCCATTCCTGAATAAGCTAATAGCCTCATCATAAAGGGATTCCTTCATCAAGCCCTTATCAATATAGCTTTTATATTCCGGCCTGACATCAATGCAGTAATTTTCTTTATTATCAATAAGATAATAATGATTTCCTTTAACAACAAAAACAGCTATTGCTTTTTCACCATCAAAAAGGTCACTGAGAAAATTTTGGTAATTATTTTCCAAATTCATTCATGAACTCCTCTTTTGTTAATACGCGAGCTTTTGATGAATTCTGCTCTATGAGCCTATACCATACTTTTGGTAGTTCCAGAGATACACTGGGATCACCTTTATTTGGGTCTACTATTTTAGGCGCATTGGGATCCTTAGGAACTCCTGGGATGGGTTTCTGAGGTACTGCGGCATCCATTATTTGTTTATGTAATACAGCATCAACTTCAAAGACGACTACTGAGCCGTCAGCTCTTTTATTAGTAAGGTAATAGGAAGCATGATTGGGACCATTTGTACTTACACATAATTGGCCACTACACCCGGAGTTAATAGTTACACTGCCATCAGAGTTAGCATTGATCCTATTTTGGCTGGTTTTTGTACCACTACCTCCACCCTCAACCCTCAACCCTCCACCCTAAAGTAAGTTTCTGTTGTGCTCCCTTTTGCCGCAGGAACACTTTCACCCTTCATCCCATACATCGTACCACCAATCGCCGCAGCGGTGTGCACCCTTGCCATGCTGGTATACAACGTTGAAGCCGTTTCTAAGCTGACGCCCCAGTTAGTGGCGATGGTCTGGATGTCTTTCGCTTTCTGCGCCTGCGCATCTGCTGTCGCATATTGCCACAGCAGACTATCGACTTTATCAGCACCCTCTTTATAAACACTCGCCATGGTGCCGATGTACTGACCATCAAGCTGGGCATCGTAACTCTTGCCCATTGCCGCCAGTTCCTGACGCATCCCCCGACAGTCCGCTGATAACAGATTCTTGCACGCCGCATCAATCGCTGCATCGAACGCTTTATCCCTCACATTCAGGTCAGTGACCAGCTTCTCTGCCTGTGCTTTCTTTTCACCTTCCAGATACGGCAGTGCCCATTTCGCATCCTGCCGCTGTTTCTCATCCTGGGAGGACAGCGCATTATTCTCCACTGTCTGGTTGTAAAAGAATCCCGTCAGCTAAGGGCGGGATTTTTATTAATAAGGTAAACAATATGCCCCGTCTAAAGATTCATACTGAGTGATAGCATCTCTACCTTCTGCAAGATACTCAACATCGATTGGTTCTGGCGGGAAGTCTTTTGTATAAGATCCTTCCAGGAATAAACGATACTGCTCCAGCACATATAATGTTTGCTCTATGGTTAAAAGCACCTGTTGCTCTTCAACATACTCACACCCAATAAATACTTTATCATGCGTAACCATCACCCAATGGGCATTACCTATTCCGAAGTTGCCTTCAGTTGTTTTTCCTGATGCAAGCGCAGTGAGGTTTTTTACCCAGATATCAACAGAATGAATACCATATTGAATGTCATTGGATAACCATCCTGAAATCTCACGTGCTCCATACCCCAATACCCTTCCATCAAAGGAGTTACGTATTTTTCCACCTACAGGAACAAATAAATTACTATTTTCATCCCACCAGAAAATGATTTTATCATTCAACATTACTTATTCCTCCCTGTATAAACAGGCCATGCAGTCGCACCTGTTCCATCGGGTTTGCCATAATAGCCTTGAATCTTCACACCGCTAGATGATTTCCCGCTCCACATTTCTGTGTTAGGTATTCTTTCAGAATTTTTGAACGCACTCTCAATCTCCTGAGCCGTCTGTCTTTTTGACCACTGCTCAGGGAAGAATGTAGTTTCAGCTTTCTTATTTATCCATTGTCCCGTTGCTGGATCTCTCACTGATATATATCCTGTCGAAACGCCATTGGAATCAGGTGTACCCGTGACCTTATCTACTTTAATATTTGAATCACGAATATAGTGGCCACCAGATCCAGCTTTTGTCCCATCCTTGAGGGTTTTCACTTCCCCGTTAAGGATATGATCCATCCTGATATATGCAGTTTGTGAACCTTTGCCAGCCTGCTCTTTAACCAGTTCCAGAGGTGTGGGGGAAGGTTTAAAGTCATCAAGATAGTCACCTGCTTTCCATGATGGGTTATTCTTTGCCGCATTAGCCGCCACAGTTTCTGCTTTCGCAGCAGCAGCTTCCGCCGCTGTCTTCCCTATCCCAACAGCCCCCCCGGCCCCCACTCCGCCCGGGACGATAATCTCTGAAGCTTGAAGCCCAAGATTATTAATACACAGTGCCAGTGCTCCGGAACAGGATTCAATTCCAGCCTTCAGAATAGCGGCAATTTCAGGCGTCGCCGCTGCTAGCACACCACCACCAAGTCCAGCAGGAAGTGCTACCATCAGAGCTTCATTCATAGCCTGACCACGTTGACACGCTGCACCTGTCGGGTTATCTGTACAGGATGCTACATCCTTGCCATGCTCCTGCACGAACTTCGTCTGGCTCTCTTCATTTCCACCCAGAAGATTATTCTCAACCGCATTCTTACCCGCCTGGTCGGCCGTCACTGCTCCGCCAGTAGCAGCCCGTCGCCAGGCCGCCCGCAACTCCTGCGGCCAGTTCGAGCCAGAGGAGCCGGAAGTTGTCACCACCCTGCGTCAGACCTGTAAAAAGCTCTCCGCCCGTAAACAACAGCAGATCGCCGAGTTTATTCAGGTGATCGCAGGGCCCCAGAAGCG
>NZ_JBVHNP010000020.1:0-4667 GCF_055556675.1 Erwinia sp. PME.40.26/001 | reverse complement strand
GTAGTTATTCAAAGAATCAATTAGCGCACAATCAACTTGATCAGGTATTTCGCTTAAGGCAGAGTTCATCCCCCCCCCTACCAATCTGACATTTTTAAAATTGACATAATTGCGTCTGAGTTTTTTAGATCATCACCTAAAAATCCTTTCCCAGAAAACTTAACTAGTCCTGTTTTTTTCCTAACGTATGAGTAATAGACCTCGCTAGTACTCATTATAGTTAAATTCAGAGTTCCCTTTTTATTCTTTTTCATTGGGATAATCACACCTATGTAGCCAGTGTCTTTCTCTAGATAAAAATCTATATTTTTCTTATATGAAAAGAACGGAACATACCTAACCAACTGAAAAACGGCCGCACTAGACAAATCAACGCCATCGTTAAGATGGTCTTTGTACTTACTTATTGCATGGTATATTTTAGAAACTGTTGACGTGTAATCAACAAGCCCTGTTTCATTCACCACTCTAAGCATTTCATAAAGATAATCAACATCACCCAACGATGAGTTTTTATTTATAGCCTTGAGAATATCATTCCAAACATCAAGATCATCTCTCTCTTTGGCATAAAGAATAATAGTGTAATTTTCTACATTTACATTTTCATCGTAGACACTGGAAGGATAATCAACATCATTACTGACTTCTTCAAAACCTTCATCAATACTATCGACGAAAGAAGACTCGCACCCAACATCAAATGAATTAAAGAATAAGGAGTCAGAATATTCATATTCATATTCATATTCTTCCCCATCATCAACACCCTTTATATCCTTAATGCTGTAGTATATTGACATATTATCATTCCGAATCCACGAATTTTTTAAGCCCGGACATTAATTTCTTCGCATGATCTTTCGTTATAGCCACCGAATAAAACACCTTCCTGGTGTTTTTTGATGGAATATCGATAAAATCAATAATACATATATCCTCGGTAATCCCAAATCTTATAGATAAAGGGAACGAAGGTGGCAACTCCCGACCAATAATATCAGAAGAATCGTTATTTTCTTGGTTCTCTTTACTAGCTTTATCTATTGTCATATCGCCCTCAAAAATCAAAAACACCTTTAAATATTAACATTTAGTACTAATAACTACTACTCACAAGCCTTTAATCTCTAAATGTACGCCATAAAATCATATTCAACCTATGCAATCGTTTACCATAACATCTGTTGGCTGCACCGTTCCGGGCGGGTTCGCCGTGAATACGACGTCAGTCCGGCAAAACCGGTAGTAAACTATCCCATAAACCACACATTCTGCGTCCGGTAAGTTTCCCCGGACTGCATAGCCATGCAGCAAGGTGAATGGCACCGGCTTTCGGCACAGATCTCCGCCGAAAGCCCCATTTTATCCGGTATGTTACAGCGACGGACCGTCATACGTCCGCTGTCGCTGCGATCGTTCCCGCTCCAGCGCTTTCTGATGCTGCGCCGCCCGCTCCTGCTCACGGTATGCCTCTATACCGTTCAGCCTTGTGACAACCGGCGCAGCTGCTCGCTCAAACTCTGCACCTGCCTGCTCAAGCCCGTGACGCGCTCGCTCAGCGCCGCGTTCTCCCGTTGCATAAGACCAGACATCGTCCGCCATTCCGCGAAGGCGTTCTCCCACTCGTCCAGCCTTTTCGAGTAGTCCTGCTGTAGCTGCTCTAATGCGCTCAGCAACTGTTTTTCCAGCTCCGTCATGTGCTATTTCCCCGCCAGTATCATCCAGCTCGAATCCTCTCCGAACCGTCCCGCTTCCGGGTTCACCCTCACGCAGCGGCGTCTCTGCTCTCCGCAGGTCGAGAGCTGCACGCCGCTGTTCCTCTCGGACAGCATGGCCTGCGTGCTCTTCTGCTCCCGGATGGTCGTGTAATTGTCGAGTATCTGCTGCCCCTGCCACCACAGAATGCCCGCGCCCGAGGCGATCAGCAGCGTGGAAACCAGGACGATGGTCAGCCACGTCTGGCTGACCATGCGCAGCATCCCTTTCGTCCGCTGGCTCATGGCTGAGGACAGCTTCCGGTCGTGGTCGAGGATGGCGGCGCTGATTCTCTTCTCGCTTTCGCTCAGTTCCGCTCTGACAGACTTCTCGTGCTCGCTGAATACGGCTTTCAGCATCTCGACGGTAGTCTGCTGCTGCGCTTTCGATTTCTGCTCTAAGTCCTTCGCCAGCGTTAAAAGACTGTTCATAGATGGCTCCCTTCAGTCGGATGTTTCGCCCCCCGTCCGGGTCGGCAATGCTGATACTGCTTTTCGTGGTGCGCACCACATCAAAACCCGCGTTTTCCAGCGCATCTGTGACGTCCTGGCGCGTTTTCAGCTCCCCGGATGAGGCAAGGGAAAGTAAACCGCGCGTAATCGTTTCTGCGGCCTCCAGCTTCGTTTTCGGCAGCGCGGACGGCGTGACCAGCGCCCGCCGGTTCTCCGGCGCGTTCGGATCGTGCAGCCCAAGCCTGCCGTTAACCACTGTCTGCCAGGCATCAATGCGCGGACGGTCGGCGCGGTCGTAATACGGCTGGAGCCGTTTTCCTTTCAGCAGCTCCGTGTTCGGGATCAGGAAATTCAGCTCCAGCCGCCCCTTGTCCTGGTGCTCAACCCACAGCACGCTGTACTGGTCTTTATCGAGTCCGGGCATCAGAACACGCTCAAAGCTCGCCATCAGCTTTTCACGCTGGCCGGGGGGTAAGTCCTTTTCGGCAAAGGACAGCACCCCGGAGGTATACTTTTTGGCGTAGGGCGAGCCGTCGATAAGCTCCCGGACTTCCTCCGCCTTCCCCTGCAGGACGCTGGCGCCGTCGCGCTGCCGGTCTTTGCCCAGCAGATAGTCCACCGGACCCGAGCCGCCGCCGCGCCCCCTGGGATGAAATTTAACGATCATCCGAAGCCCCCTTTTCAAGTACGGCATGCCGGAGCCGCTCAAGTCCGGCATCAATGGCCATCAGCGCGGCCACGACCTGCACACGATCGTGGCCGGTACCGCCAGCGGCGTTAACCTGCCGGGCAATCTGGTTGAGGTTGTTACCCATGCCGGCGAGCTGACGAAGCAGTGCTGGCGAGATCGACGGAAGTTTGCCGGCCTTAGCCGGCTTCTCGTCCAGGCACGTCTGCCGCATCCAGGCTGCGAGTTGTTTGCCGTCGCAGCGTTCCAGCAGACGCCTATGCTCATCTTCCGTTACCCACATCGTGAGCATCTTGCTGCGTTTGTCTGCCAATCTGGCCTCCTGATAACGCCGGGACGGGCGGGAAATATTTTCCCGGTCGGCGCGGTGTTAGACAAGCCGCAGGTGCGTCAGTGGCTTTTAGCGGGTTTCGGGGCGCAGCCCTGAAACAGTCACGTAGCGCTAGCGGAGTGTATACTGGCTTAGTATGTTGCCACGGCGTTCTGTTTCATGGAAGTGCTTCATGTGGTGGTGAAAAAGGCGGATTAAGAGTGACAGGGGAATGTGCAGGCTCGGATGATATGACGCCTCCTCGTTCATTCGCTCACTGTGTTCGGTCATGAAGCTGCGGCGGGCGTTGCGGATTAAAGTAATGGCGGTCATGCGGGGGGCTACGGCAAAGAGAAGGGCAAGCCCTTTGGGCGCGGGGAACCCGTTTTTCCATAGGCTCCGCCCCCCTGACAAGCATCACAAAAAAGGACGCTCAAATCAGTGGCGGCGAAACCCGACAGGACTATAAAGATCCCAGGCGTTTCCCCCTGGTAGCTCCCTCGTGCGCTCTCCTGTTCCTGCCTTTCGGTTTACCGGTGTCATTCCGCTGTTATGGCCGCGGTTTCTCATTCCACGCCTGACACTCAGTTCCGGGTAGGCAGTTCGCTCCAAGCTGGACTGTATGCACGAACCCCCCGTTCAGTCCGACCGCTGCGCCTTATCCGGTAACTATCGTCTTGAGTCCAACCCGGAAAGACACGCAAAAGCGCCACTGGCAGCGGCCACTGGTAACAGGATGTGCGAGAGATGTATCGAGAGTTCTTGAAGTGGTGGCCTAACTGCGGCTACACTGAAAGGACAGATTTGGTGACATGTCTCGCACAAGACTGTTACCACGGTTAGAGAATCTGCCAGGATTAACTAACCTTCGAAAAACCACCTGCCAGGGTGGTTTTTTCGTTTTCAGAGCAAGAGATTACGCTCAGCAAAAAAGGATCTCAAGAAGATCCTGCTCAAAGGCTGTCACGAACGCAGATTTTGCTTCACTCGACCTTACTGACAACGCCGCCCTCAGCTCTAAAGTAGGTGTCTGAAAGCTCAACAAGAGAAGCTATTATTAAATTTCGCTCTGCTACATTCGAATAATCAAGATAGTACATTCCTATGTGGGGATACCCACACGTCTTGAATGTAATTAACATATCTGGTGCATTTATCTCCTCATATGCTTCTTTAACATTAATAGATAGGTATAAGGCCGGTTTTGTTTTTCCCGCAACACGAATGCTTCGATGGACATGCGTCACCATCTTATTAACATCGGTCTCGTTTGAATGAGAAAATGAAACATGACCATTATCTATCTCTGTCAAACAAAAACAAACAGCAGAAACGTCATCACCATTCTCTTTATGCTCCTCCTTGACATATCTCCAAACAAGGTAGTTATTCAAAGAATCAATTAGCGCACAATCAACTTGATCAGGTATTTCGCTTAAGGCAGAGTTCATCCCCCCCC
>NZ_JBVHNP010000019.1:3296-5117 GCF_055556675.1 Erwinia sp. PME.40.26/001 | reverse complement strand
CGCCGGAAAAACTTCTCAAAAAGAAGTTGACTCCGAAGGAGGAAAGCGTAATATACGCCACCTCGCGACAGGAAGCTTCGGCACTGTTCGCAACGCTCTTTAACAATTTATCAGACAATCTGTGTGGGCACTCGCAGGATTGATATCAGTCACCTCCGGGTGACAAAAAATATCAAGTCTTAAGAGTGAACACATAATGAAATTCATTATGACGTTTTACACTTGAGCATCGCTGCACTTGTTGCAGCAAATCGAACTTTTAATTGAAGAGTTTGATCATGGCTCAGATTGAACGCTGGCGGCAGGCCTAACACATGCAAGTCGAACGGTAGCACAGAGAGCTTGCTCTTGGGTGACGAGTGGCGGACGGGTGAGTAATGTCTGGGAAACTGCCCGATGGAGGGGGATAACTACTGGAAACGGTAGCTAATACCGCATAACGTCTTCGGACCAAAGTGGGGGACCTTCGGGCCTCACACCATCGGATGTGCCCAGATGGGATTAGCTAGTAGGTGGGGTAATGGCTCACCTAGGCGACGATCCCTAGCTGGTCTGAGAGGATGACCAGCCACACTGGAACTGAGACACG
Organism: Erwinia sp. PME.40.26/001; assembly: GCF_055556675.1. Taxonomy (NCBI): domain Bacteria; kingdom Pseudomonadati; phylum Pseudomonadota; class Gammaproteobacteria; order Enterobacterales; family Erwiniaceae; genus Erwinia; species Erwinia sp. PME.40.26/001. The sequence continues at coordinate 4,528 of NZ_JBVHNP010000019.1, read as the reverse complement.
GTCCAGACTCCTACGGGAGGCAGCAGTGGGGAATATTGCACAATGGGCGCAAGCCTGATGCAGCCATGCCGCGTGTATGAAGAAGGCCTTCGGGTTGTAAAGTACTTTCAGTGGGGAGGAAGGCGATGAAGTTAATAGCTTCGTCGATTGACGTTACCCGCAGAAGAAGCACCGGCTAACTCCGTGCCAGCAGCCGCGGTAATACGGAGGGTGCAAGCGTTAATCGGAATTACTGGGCGTAAAGCGCACGCAGGCGGTCTGTCAAGTCGGATGTGAAATCCCCGGGCTCAACCTGGGAACTGCATTCGAAACTGGCAGGCTAGAGTCTTGTAGAGGGGGGTAGAATTCCAGGTGTAGCGGTGAAATGCGTAGAGATCTGGAGGAATACCGGTGGCGAAGGCGGCCCCCTGGACAAAGACTGACGCTCAGGTGCGAAAGCGTGGGGAGCAAACAGGATTAGATACCCTGGTAGTCCACGCCGTAAACGATGTCGACTTGGAGGTTGTGCCCTTGAGGCGTGGCTTCCGGAGCTAACGCGTTAAGTCGACCGCCTGGGGAGTACGGCCGCAAGGTTAAAACTCAAATGAATTGACGGGGGCCCGCACAAGCGGTGGAGCATGTGGTTTAATTCGATGCAACGCGAAGAACCTTACCTGGCCTTGACATCCACGGAATTCGGCAGAGATGCCTTAGTGCCTTCGGGAACCGTGAGACAGGTGCTGCATGGCTGTCGTCAGCTCGTGTTGTGAAATGTTGGGTTAAGTCCCGCAACGAGCGCAACCCTTATCCTTTGTTGCCAGCGAGTAATGTCGGGAACTCAAAGGAGACTGCCGGTGATAAACCGGAGGAAGGTGGGGATGACGTCAAGTCATCATGGCCCTTACGGCCAGGGCTACACACGTGCTACAATGGCGCATACAAAGAGAAGCGACCTCGCGAGAGCAAGCGGACCTCATAAAGTGCGTCGTAGTCCGGATCGGAGTCTGCAACTCGACTCCGTGAAGTCGGAATCGCTAGTAATCGTAGATCAGAATGCTACGGTGAATACGTTCCCGGGCCTTGTACACACCGCCCGTCACACCATGGGAGTGGGTTGCAAAAGAAGTAGGTAGCTTAACCTTCGGGAGGGCGCTTACCACTTTGTGATTCATGACTGGGGTGAAGTCGTAACAAGGTAACCGTAGGGGAACCTGCGGTTGGATCACCTCCTTACCTGAAGATACCTTCCCGCG
>NZ_JBVHNP010000019.1:1876-3196 GCF_055556675.1 Erwinia sp. PME.40.26/001 | reverse complement strand
TGCTCTTTAACAATCCGGAACAAGCTGAAAATTGAAACGACATGTCGTTTTCATTCTCCGTAATAAGAATGAAATCTACGATATGTTCGAGTCTCTCAAATGCTCGCAACGACAACACGTGTTCCTTCGGGACGCTTGTGGGTTGTGAGGTTAAGCGACTAAGCGTACACGGTGGATGCCTAGGCAGTCAGAGGCGATGAAGGGCGTGCTAATCTGCGATAAGCGTCGGTAAGGTGATATGAACCGCAATAACCGACGATACCCGAATGGGGAAACCCAGTGTGATACGTCACACTATCATGTCATGAATACATAGTGGCATGAGGCGAACCGGGGGAACTGAAACATCTAAGTACCCCGAGGAAAAGAAATCAACCGAGATTCCCCCAGTAGCGGCGAGCGAACGGGGAACAGCCCAGAACCTGAATCAGTTTGTGCATTAGTGGAAGCGTCTGGAAAGTCGCAGGGTACAGGGTGATACTCCCGTACACAAAAATGCACTTGCTGTGAGTTCGATGAGTAGGGCGGGACACGTGACATCCTGTCTGAATATGGGGGGACCATCCTCCAAGGCTAAATACTCCTGACTGACCGATAGTGAACCAGTACCGTGAGGGAAAGGCGAAAAGAACCCCGGCGAGGGGAGTGAAACAGAACCTGAAACCGTGTACGTACAAGCAGTGGGAGCCTACTTGTTAGGTGACTGCGTACCTTTTGTATAATGGGTCAGCGACTTATATTCTGTAGCAAGGTTAACCGTATAGGGGAGCCGCAGGGAAACCGAGTCTTAACTGGGCGTTAAGTTGCAGGGTATAGACCCGAAACCCGGTGATCTAGCCATGGGCAGGTTGAAGGTTGGGTAACACTAACTGGAGGACCGAACCGACTAATGTTGAAAAATTAGCGGATGACTTGTGGCTGGGGGTGAAAGGCCAATCAAACCGGGAGATAGCTGGTTCTCCCCGAAAGCTATTTAGGTAGCGCCTCGTGAACTCATCTTCGGGGGTAGAGCACTGTTTCGGCTAGGGGGCCATCCCGGCTTACCAACCCGATGCAAACTGCGAATACCGAAGAATGTTATCACGGGAGACACACGGCGGGTGCTAACGTCCGTCGTGAAGAGGGAAACAACCCAGACCGCCAGCTAAGGTCCCAAAGTCATGGTTAAGTGGGAAACGATGTGGGAAGGCACAGACAGCCAGGATGTTGGCTTAGAAGCAGCCATCATTTAAAGAAAGCGTAATAGCTCACTGGTCGAGTCGGCCTGCGCGGAAGATGTAACGGGGCTAAACCATGCACCGAAGCTGCGGCAGCGATACG
>NZ_JBVHNP010000019.1:0-1776 GCF_055556675.1 Erwinia sp. PME.40.26/001 | reverse complement strand
AAGTATTGTTGGGTAGGGGAGCGTTCTGTAAGCCGTCGAAGGTGGACTGTGAGGTCTGCTGGAGGTATCAGAAGTGCGAATGCTGACATAAGTAACGATAAAGCGGGTGAAAAGCCCGCTCGCCGGAAGACCAAGGGTTCCTGTCCAACGTTAATCGGGGCAGGGTGAGTCGACCCCTAAGGCGAGGCCGAAAGGCGTAGTCGATGGGAAACAGGTTAATATTCCTGTACTCGGTGTTACTGCGAAGGGGGGACGGAGAAGGCTATGTTAGCCGGGCGACGGTTGTCCCGGTTTAAGCGTGTAGGCTTGAGTTCCAGGCAAATCCGGAACTCTTTAAGGCTGAGGCGTGATGACGAGGCACTACGGTGCTGAAGTAACAAATGCCCTGCTTCCAGGAAAAGCCTCTAAGCATCAGGTAACATTGAATCGTACCCCAAACCGACACAGGTGGTCAGGTAGAGAATACCAAGGCGCTTGAGAGAACTCGGGTGAAGGAACTAGGCAAAATGGTGCCGTAACTTCGGGAGAAGGCACGCTGTCGGTAGGTGAAAGGACTTGCTCCTGGAGCCGAAGGCAGTCGAAGATACCAGCTGGCTGCAACTGTTTATTAAAAACACAGCACTGTGCAAACACGAAAGTGGACGTATACGGTGTGACGCCTGCCCGGTGCCGGAAGGTTAATTGATGGGGTTATCCGCAAGGAGAAGCTCTTGATCGAAGCCCCGGTAAACGGCGGCCGTAACTATAACGGTCCTAAGGTAGCGAAATTCCTTGTCGGGTAAGTTCCGACCTGCACGAATGGCGTAATGATGGCCAGGCTGTCTCCACCCGAGACTCAGTGAAATTGAACTCGCTGTGAAGATGCAGTGTACCCGCGGCAAGACGGAAAGACCCCGTGAACCTTTACTACAGCTTGACACTGAACATTGAGCCTTGATGTGTAGGATAGGTGGGAGGCTTTGAAGCGTGGACGCCAGTCTGCGTGGAGCCAACCTTGAAATACCACCCTTTAACGTTTGATGTTCTAACCTGGCGCCGTAATCCGGCGTGGGGACAGTGTCTGGTGGGTAGTTTGACTGGGGCGGTCTCCTCCTAAAGAGTAACGGAGGAGCACGAAGGTTAGCTAATCACGGTCGGACATCGTGAGGTTAGTGCAATGGCATAAGCTAGCTTGACTGCGAGAGTGACGGCTCGAGCAGGTGCGAAAGCAGGTCATAGTGATCCGGTGGTTCTGAATGGAAGGGCCATCGCTCAACGGATAAAAGGTACTCCGGGGATAACAGGCTGATACCGCCCAAGAGTTCATATCGACGGCGGTGTTTGGCACCTCGATGTCGGCTCATCACATCCTGGGGCTGAAGTAGGTCCCAAGGGTACGGCTGTTCGCCGTTTAAAGTGGTACGCGAGCTGGGTTTAGAACGTCGTGAGACAGTTCGGTCCCTATCTGCCGTGGGCGCTGGAGAATTGAGAGGGGTTGCTCCTAGTACGAGAGGACCGGAGTGAACGCACCGCTGGTGTTCGGGTTGTCATGCCAATGGCATTGCCCGGTAGCTAAGTGCGGAAAAGATAAGCGCTGAAAGCATCTAAGCGCGAAACTTGCCTCGAGATGAATTCTCCCTGGGTCCTTGAGACCCCTGAAGGGACGTTGAAGACTACGACGTTGATAGGCCGGGTGTGTAAGCGCAGCGATGCGTTGAGCTAACCGGTACTAATGACCCGTGAGGCTTAACCTTACAACGCCAGAAGCGTTCTGGCGTGGCGTTTGAGAGACGCAAA
>NZ_JBVHNP010000018.1:0-5721 GCF_055556675.1 Erwinia sp. PME.40.26/001 | reverse complement strand
CGGACAAAGCCAGCTACGCGGCGGGCAGCGACATGACGGTGACGGTGACGCTGAAGGACGCGAACGGCAACCCGGTGGCGGGGCAGGCGGCCTTGCTGACGGCGGAGGCCGTGACGGTGGCGCACGCCAGCCTGAGCGGTAGCTGGAAGGAGAACGGCGCCGGGATCTATACGGCGGGCTACACGGCCATCACGGCGGGCACGGGCCTGAGGGCCGTGCTGAAGCTGCCGGGCTGGAGCCAGGGCAGCGACTCTGCGGCCTATGCCATTACGGCGGGCGCCCCGGCGCAGGCAGCGTCCGGCGTTAAAACGGACAAAGCCAGCTACGCGGCGGGCGGCAACATGACGGTGACGGTGACGCTGAAGGACGCGAACGGCAACCCGGTGGCGGGGCAGGCGTCCTCGCTGACGGCGGAGGCCGTGACGGTGGCCAACGCCAGCCTGAGCGGCAGCTGGAAGGAGAACGGCGCCGGAACCTACGCGGCAGGCTACACGGCCATCACGGCGGGCACGGGCCTGAAGGCCGTGCTGAAGCTGCCGGGCTGGAGCCAGGGCAGCGACTCCGCGGCTTATGCCATTACGGCGGACATCAGCACCGCGAAGGTGAGTGCTGTCGTCCCTGCCAGCCCGGGCGTTCCGGCGGACGGCACCGTGGATGCGGTGACGGTAACGGTGAAGGACGCGAACGGTAACCCGGTGGGCAATGCGGCGGTCAGCCTGTCGGCAACCAACGGCGCCACTCTTCAGGAGAGCGTGACCACCGACGCGCAGGGCCAGGCCACGGCGCCGCTCAGCAGTAAAAAAGCCGGTGCGGTGAAGGTAACGGCGAAGGTGGCCGGCGGGAAGGATGCGGGCCAGACCGCGACCGTTACCTTCACGGCGGGCGCTCCGGCGCAGGCAGCGTCCGCCGTGAAAACGGACAAAGCCAGCTACGCGGCGGGCAGCGACATGACGGTGACGGTGACGCTGAAGGACGCGAACGGCAACCCGGTGGCGGGGCAGGCGTCATTACTGACGGCGGAGGCCGTGACGGTGGCCAACGCCAGCCTGAGCGGCAGCTGGAAGGAGAACGGCGCCGGGATCTATACGGCGGGCTACACGGCCATCACGGCGGGCACGGGCCTGAAGGCCGGGGTGAAGCTGCCGGGCTGGAGTAAAGGCAGCGACTCTGCGGCCTATGTCATTACGGCGGGCGCCCCGGCGCAGGCAGCGTCCGGCGTGAAAACGGACAAAGCCAGCTACGCGGCGGGCAGCGACATGACGGTGACGGTGACGCTGAAGGACGCGAACGGCAACCCGGTGACGGGGCAGGCGACCTCGCTGACGGCGGAGGCCGTCACGGTGGCCAACGCCACCCTGAGCGGCCGCTGGACCGACAACCAGGACGGCACATATGCGGCAGGCTACACGGCCATCACGGCGGGTACGGGCCTGAAGGCCGTGCTGAAGCTGCCGGGCTGGAGCCAGGGCAGCGACTCTGCGGCTTATGCGATCACGGCGGGCACCCCGGCGCAGGCAGCGTCCGGCGTTAAAACGGACAAAGCCAGCTACGCGGCGGGCGGCAACATGACGGTGACGGTGACGCTGAAGGACGCGAACGGCAACCCGGTGGCGGGGCAGGCGGCCTTGCTGACGGCGGAGACCGTGACGGTGGCCAACGCCAGCCTGAGCGGCCGCTGGACCGACAACCAGGACGGCACCTATGCGGCAGGCTACACGGCCATTACGGCGGGCACGGGCCTGAAGGCCGTGCTGAAGCTGCCGGGCTGGAGTAAAAGCAGCGACTCCGCGGCTTATGCCATTACGGCGGACGGCAGCACCGCGAAGGTGAGTGCGGTCGTCCCTGCCAGCCCGGGCGCTCCGGCGGACGGCACCGTGGATGCGGTGACGGTAACGGTGAAGGACGCGAACGGTAACCGGGTGGGCAATGCGGCGGTCAGCCTGTCGGCAACCAACGGCGCCACGCTTAAAGAGAGCGTGACCACCGACGCGCAGGGCCAGGCCACGGCGCCGCTGAGCAGTAAAAAAGCCGGGGCGGTGACGGTAACGGCGAAGGTGGCCGGCGGGAAGGATGCGGGCCAGACCGCGACCGTTACCTTCACGGCGGGCGCTCCGGCGCAGGCAGCGTCCGGCGTTAAAACGGACAAAGCCAGCTACGCGGCGGGCAGCGACATGACGGTGACGGTGACGCTGAAGGACGTGAACGGCAACCCGGTGGCGGGGCAGGCGGCCTTGCTGACGGCGGAGGCCGTCACGGTGGCCAACGCCACGCTGAACGGCAGCTGGAAGGAGAACGGCGCCGGGATCTATACGGCGGGCTACACGGCCATCACGGCGGGCACGGGCCTGAAGGCCGGGGTGAAGCTGCCGGGCTGGAGTAAAGGCAGCGACTCCGCGGCCTATGTCATTACCGCAGGCGCCCCGGCGCAGGCAGCGTCCGGCGTTAAAACGGACAAAGCCAGCTACGCGGCGGGCAGCGACATGACGGTGACGGTGACGCTGAAGGACGCGAACGGCAACCCGGTGACGGGGCAGGCGGCCTTGCTGACGGCGGAGGCCGTCACGGTGGCCAACGCCAGCCTGAGCGGCAGCTGGAAGGAGAACGGCGCCGGGATCTATGCGGCAGGCTACACGGCCATCACGGCGGGCACGGGCCTGAAGGCCGTGCTGAAGCTGCCGGGCTGGAGCCAGGGCAGCGACTCTGCGGCCTATGCCATTACGGCGGGCGCCCCGGCGCAGGCAGCGTCCGGCGTGAAAACGGACAAAACCAGCTACGCGGCGGGCGGCAACATGACGGTGACGGTGACGCTGAAGGATGCGAACGGCAACCCGGTGGCGGGGCAGGCGGCCTTGCTGACGGCGGAGGCAGTGACGGTGGCCAACGCCACCCTGAGCGGCAGCTGGACCGACAACCAGGACGGCACCTACGCGGCAGGCTACACGGCCATCACGGCGGGTACGGGCCTGAAGGCCGTGCTGAAGCTGCCGGGCTGGAGTAAAGGCAGTGACTCTGCGGCCTATGCCATTACGGCGGGCGCCCCGGCGCAGGCAGCGTCCGGCGTTAAAACGGACAAAACCAGCTACGCGGCGGGCGGCAACATGACGGTGACGGTGACGCTGAAGGACGCGAACGGCAACCCGGTGGCGGGGCAGGCGGCCTTGCTGACGGCGGAGGCAGTGACGGTGGCCAACGCCAGCCTGAGCGGCCGCTGGACCGACAACCAGGACGGCACCTACGCGGCGGGCTACACGGCCATCACGGCGGGCACGGGCCTGAAGGCCGTGCTGAAGCTGCCGGGCTGGAGCCAGGGCAGCGACTCCGCGGCTTATGCCATTACGGCGGACATCAGCACCGCGAAGGTGAGTGCGGTCGTCCCTGCCAGCCCGGGCGTTCCGGCGGACGGCACCGTGGATGCGGTGACGGTAACGGTGAAGGACGCGAACGGTAACCCGGTGGGCAATGCGGCGGTCAGCCTGTCGGCAACCAACGGCGCCACTCTTCAGGAGAGCGTAACCACCGACGCGCAGGGCCAGGCCACGGCGCCGCTGAGCAGTAAAAAAGCCGGGGCGGTAACGGTAACGGCGAAGGTGGCCGGCGGGAAGGATGCGGGCCAGACCGCGACCGTTACCTTCACGGCGGGCGCTCCGGCGCAGACAGCGTCCGGCGTTAAAACGGACAAAGCCAGCTACGCGGCGGGCAGCGACATGACGGTGACGGTGACGCTGAAGGACGCGAACGGCAACCCGGTGGCGGGTCAGGCGTCCTCGCTGACGGCGGAGGCCGTCACGGTGGCCAACGCCACCCTGAGCGGCAGCTGGAAGGAGAACGGCGCCGGGATCTATACGGCGGGCTACACGGCCATCACGGCGGGCACGGGCCTGAAGGCCGGGGTGAAGCTGCCGGGCTGGAGTAAAGGCAGCGACTCTGCGGCCTATGCGATCACTGCGGGCGCCCCGGCGCAGGCAGCGTCCGGCGTTAAAACGGACAAAACCAGCTACGCGGCGGGCAGCGACATGACGGTGACGGTGACGCTGAAGGACGCGAACGGCAACCCGGTGACGGGGCAGGCGGCCTTGCTGACGGCGGAGGCCGTCACGGTGGCGAACGCCACCCTGAGCGGCAGCTGGACCGGCGGCCTTGACGGCACCTATACGGCGAGCTACACGGCCATCAGGGCGGGCACGGGCCTGAAGGCCGTACTGAATCTGCCGGGCTGGAGCCAGGGCAGCGACTCTGCGGCCTATGCCATTACGGCGGGCGCCCCGGCGCAGGCAACGTCCGGCGTGAAAACGGACAAAACCAGCTACGTGGCGGGCAGCGACATGATGGTGACGGTGACGCTGAAGGATGCGAACGGTAACCCGGTGACGGGAAAGGCATCCTCGCTGACGGCGGAGGCAGTGACGGTGGCGAACGCCAGCCTGAACGGTATCTGGACCGACAACCAGGACGGCACCTATGTGGCGAGCTACACGGCCACCAAGGAGGGCACGGGGCTAAAGGCAACGTTGGGTTATACCGGATGGGATGGTGAAGTTTACTCAAAAAAATATGCAATTATCATTCTGCAACTGGAAATCGTACGCGTTGAAGTAAATGGTAATTCGTTAGATCTTAATAAGTCGTTCTCTGGCGTTATGTTTAAAAATGCATCCTTTACAATAACGCTAAATGAAAATGCTGATGATTTTTCCTCTTCGGAAGAGCTTACTGTTAAAAAAAGTAATGAGGATAAAAAATATATTGTGACCTTTGTTGCACAGCCGCTTAAAGATTTAACCATCACCATGAACAAAGAGGGTTATAAATCAGCTTCTTACACACTGAAGGTGAGTGAATATCCCTATTTCCTGGATTACTACACAGATCAGGCTTATGCCCCTTCTGCGGGGAACGAAAAGGCAGCTGATCGGCTCTGCAAGGCTAACGGAGGTGAGCTTCCTTCTTTAGCAACTTTCGACGCGGCCTATAAACTTTGGGGAAATTTATCTAAATATGGCTGGGTGTATTCGGATGCAGAAAACTATAGAACCTCTGAAACTAGGAGTGATGGAGGTACAGTTGATTTCAATATCAGTAATGGTGTACATGAATTTACTACATACAATGCCTGGGTCTTAAAACCCTTAAGGTGCGTTAACCATAATTAGGCTCAAGATCAGGATCAGTAATATATTACGGTGTGCGGCCCAGGGTATGTGGCAGGTTAACCATGACTGCTACATGCCGCGGGTACGGGCCTGACGGCGACTGTGAAGCTGGCCGGCTGGAGCGGAAAACCCCCGCAGGCCAGTGAGATTAAAGGCGTACCATCAGAGAAGCTATCTTCAGTTCCAAACGATAACACTATCTGCTTTGAGCTGTGCCACTCTCAGGTCACTTCCCCGAGGTTGTTCTTAAGAGAATACCGCAACGCTATTTTCCGGCTTGATGTGTAACGCTGGGTTTGATTCCTTTCGGCGGCATCGAATGCGCCTCATCACGCTTACGGCGTGCTTCAACAGGCCATGACAGACTCGCGCCATTGTTAAGCTGATGAGGTTTTTCATGTGTTTTAGCGTCTTTAATGGGAATATCAGGTGTGAGTGATTTAGCGGGTTATCAGGGGTTTTTAGACTTTCTGAAACGTGCCGGGAGGTGTAAATGACCTGCCCCCAGTATTAGATACAACACTCAGTTAGTAACGTCGGAATCTTCATTCTCAGAATGACCCTTTCTCCA
>NZ_JBVHNP010000017.1:0-35591 GCF_055556675.1 Erwinia sp. PME.40.26/001 | reverse complement strand
GGGTTTTTTGCGTTTTAAGCGGGTAATCCCCGATCGATCCCAATCCTCTGCCTTAATGTTCCCCCGAAACACCGTCCGACCTCCCGATGCGTGTTGTTTCAAGTTAAATTCAACGTGAAATTAGCAGGTTTTTGGCGTTTCATCGCCGATTAAGGGCGCGAGCTGCGCCCAGAAAACCCTCAACGCGCTGCGGCTAATCGGTTACACTAGCTGACAGTTTACTCTGTGAAGGCCGTATTATGTCCCGCCAGCAAGAATCGTTAAAACCCTGGAATACCTTCAGTCTCGACGCCCGTGCCCGCCACATTAGCGTGGTGAAAACCATAGAGGATCTTTGCCAGTGCTGGCAGGAAAGTGCTCGCCAGAAAGAGCCCGTATTATTGCTGGGTGAAGGCAGTAACGTGCTGTTTCTTGAGGATTTTGCAGGGCAGGTGATCATCAATCGCATTAAAGGTATCAGCGTTGAAGAGGCGGAGGATGCCTGGCTGGTGCATGTGGGGGCGGGAGAAAACTGGCATCAGCTGGTTGAAACGCTGCTGGAGCAGAATCTGGCAGGGCTGGAAAACCTTGCTTTGATCCCGGGGTGTACAGGTTCGGCACCCATTCAAAATATAGGTGCCTATGGCGTTGAACTGGAACAGGTGTGTCACTATGTCGATGTTGTCCGCCTTTGCGATGGCACCGTCCAGCGTCTGACGGCTGCAGAGTGCCAGTTTGGCTATCGGGACAGCATCTTCAAGCATCACTACCGTGAGGGTTATGCGATCGTCGCGGTAGGTCTGCACCTGCGAAAAAACTGGAAACCAGTCCTCAGCTACGGCGATCTGAGAAATCTGGATCCGTTAACGGTCACTCCCCGGCAGGTGTTCGATGCGGTCTGCGCGATGCGCCGCAGTAAACTTCCTGATCCTGAAGTGACCGGAAATGCGGGGAGCTTCTTCAAAAACCCGCTGGTCAGCGCTGAAACGGCTGCCCATCTCCAGGCGCGTTATCCTGATATTCCTCACTATCCACAGGAAAAGGGTGACGTGAAGCTGGCCGCCGGCTGGTTAATCGATCAATGCTCTTTGAAAGGCTTCCGTCACGGTGGTGCAGCGGTTCACCAGCAGCAGGCTCTGGTGCTGATTAACGCAGAGAATGCCAGCGGCCAGGACATTGTGGAGCTCGCCCGTGTCGTTCGTCAGCGTGTGGCAGAGAAATTTACGGTCTGGCTGGAGCCGGAAGTGCGCTTTATTGCGGCGCAGGGTGAAACTGACGCCGTTAAGGTGATTGCATGAAAGATAACACCGTACCCCTGAAACTGATCAGTATTCTGGCAGATGGTGAATTTCATTCAGGTGAACACCTGGGTGAGCATCTGGGAATGAGCAGGGCGGCGATTAATAAGCATGTTCAGACGCTGAAAGAGTGGGGAATCGATGTTTTTACCGTGACAGGCAAAGGATACAGCCTCGCTTCCCCGATGCAGTTGCTGAATGAAGAGGCAATCAATGCAAAGCTGGAGGCAGGCAGGCTGGCGGTTATTCCGGTCATCGACTCCACCAATCAGTATTTGCTCGATCGCATGGACAGCCTGCAGTCAGGGGATGCCTGCGTTGCGGAATATCAGCAGGCAGGGCGTGGAAGACGCGGGCGTCAGTGGTTTTCCCCCTTTGGTGCAAACCTCTATCTGTCGATGTACTGGCGTCTTGAGCAAGGACCTGCTGCTGCCATGGGCCTGAGTCTGGTGATCGGTATCGTGCTGGCTGAGGCACTGCAGGCGCAGGGCGCACCCGGGATCAGAGTGAAGTGGCCAAACGACATCTATCTTGACGATCGCAAACTTGCCGGTATTCTCGTTGAACTGACCGGGAAAGCAGGCGATGCTGCGCAGATCGTGATCGGGGCAGGAATAAATCTTGCGATGCGTGCCACAGGAGCCGGGGTGATTAATCAGGGCTGGATTAACCTCCAGGAGGCAGATGTCACTGTCGATCGTAACGCGCTTTCAGCGTTGATCGTGAATAAAATGAGAGCCGCACTGACGCAGTTTGAACAGGATGGTCTGGCTCCGTTTATTGAGCGTTGGGCGCGGTTAGACAACTTTATCGACCGGCCGGTAAAACTGCTGATTGGCGATCGTGAAATCACCGGTATCGCCAGGGGAATTGATCCACAGGGCGGGTTAATTCTGGAGCAGGATGGCGTGAGGAAATCCTGGGTAGGCGGGGAAATTTCGTTACGGCCACAGCATTAAAAAAAGGGGCATCGCCCCTTTTTTGCTACTTTCTTAATCTGACAAGATCAACGGCATGATCGCTGCTCTTGGTCATGATCAGACTGGCACGCTCTCGCGTTGGCATAATGTTTTCTTTCAAATTCATATAGTTAATTTCCTTCCATAGCTGGGTTGCTATTCCCACCGCCTCTTCTTCAGGCAGTTGCGCATAGTGATGGAAGTAGGAGTCCGGGTCGGTGAAGGCTCCCTGCCGGAATTTCAGAAAACGATTAATATACCAGCGCTCCAGTAACTCTTCCGGGGCGTCCACATAGATCGAAAAATCCACGAAATCTGACACGAAAACATGATGGGGATCGTGGGGATAGTCCATTCCACTCTGCAGGACGTTCAACCCCTCCAGAATGAGGATATCCGGCTGCTGGACGACTTTATCGCCGTCAGGAATAACATCGTAAATCAGATGTGAATAGACCGGAGCCGTTACCTGGGCTGCGCCAGACTTCAGATCGGAAACGAAGTTAACCAGACGATGCATATCGTAGGAGAGAGGGAAACCCTTCTTCTTCATCAGCCCACGTTCTTTCAGCACCGCATTGGGATGCAGGAAGCCGTCAGTGGTGATGAGCTCGACTTTGCGATGTTCAGGCCAGCGGCTCAACAGCGCCTGTAATACGCGCGCTGTAGTACTTTTGCCGACGGCTACGCTGCCGGCAATGCTAATGATATAGGGGATCTTCTGACCATTGGTACCGAGAAACTGCTCAAGGACGGCCTGACGTCGCAAGTTAGAGCTGATATAGAAATTCAGCAGACGTGACAACGGCAAATAAATTTCTGCCACCTCTTCCATTGAGAGATCGTCATTAATGCCCTCCAGACGGGCAATTTCGTCTTCAGAAAGCGTCATCGGTACCGAATCACGCAGCGCGGCCCATTGGGTCCGGTTGAAATGCAGATAGGGTGTGGTTAACAAGGCGTCTTTTTTGCTCATAAGCGTGCTTCTGCCAGCAATTTTTGCCCTTCACTAGGCCAGCCATTTTGTATCAACAGGTTCCGGTTGTTGTCAGGCTTAGATACTAAGGGAAATTTCAAAAACAATGGTCGGAGGTTACCACCAGACGGGCATGAATAAGAAGGAAAAATGATAGTTAGCCCATGCAAACGTAACCGCACCCGCATTAATGATATTTTTAACTGTTGTTTATAGGTGCTTCTTTCCTGTCGACACGTCCAGGACAGAAACATAACCTTGTCGTGTTTTTTTTGTGCATACGAGTGATATTACATAATAAGACGCGGGCAGGGTGCAGATTAGCGCACCCTGTAAAACGCAGAGTGTTGATGCTTCTTTGAACGAAGATTGTATGTAAAAGCGCTAATTTGCGAAGAATTGCACAAATAGTGAGCATAAGAACAATTATCGCAATATTTTTGTTGCATCATGCCTCAGGTCTTCCTAGAATGCGCACCACTTGATGCCGGCTTAGCTCAGTTGGTAGAGCAACTGACTTGTAATCAGTAGGTCACCAGTTCGATTCCGGTAGCCGGCACCATCAAGTAACAAAGTACCCCAGGTGGGGTTCCCGAGCGGCCAAAGGGAGCAGACTGTAAATCTGCCGTCATCGACTTCGAAGGTTCGAATCCTTCCCCCACCACCATTTCGACTCAGCAGTCAGGAGTTGAAACCGGCAGAGAAATAAATCACTCGACCGGAAAAGATGGCAACCACCACAAGGTTGTTCATCACGATTTCAGACTGAGCTCAAGCACAGTCAGGGTCATCAGGCAAACGCGTGTTGACTAGAGCAACGAAGAAAGCTTTTTCTGAGTTGTTCACAAGCTACAGACAGAACAGGTAGCCGAGTTCCAGGATGCGGGCATCGTATAATGGCTATTACCTCAGCCTTCCAAGCTGATGATGCGGGTTCGATTCCCGCTGCCCGCTCCAAGCCGTGCTGATATGGCTCAGTTGGTAGAGCGCACCCTTGGTAAGGGTGAGGTCCCCAGTTCGACTCTGGGTATCAGCACCACTTTCAAAATCTCCCTCCCTGCTTCTTCTCTGTGCATTAAAATTCAACGATTCAGGCAATGCCTGGTTGATGTGGTGATATCACCGATTAATCCGTGTCTTAGAGGGACAAGCGATGTCTAAAGAAAAATTTGAACGTTCCAAACCGCACGTCAACGTTGGTACTATCGGCCACGTTGACCACGGCAAAACTACCCTGACTGCTGCTATTACTACCGTTCTGGCTAAAACCTACGGTGGCTCTGCTCGTGCGTTCGATCAGATCGACAACGCGCCAGAAGAAAAAGCACGTGGTATCACCATCAACACGTCTCACGTTGAATACGACACCCCAACTCGCCACTACGCGCACGTTGACTGCCCAGGCCACGCCGACTATGTGAAAAACATGATCACCGGTGCTGCTCAGATGGACGGCGCTATCCTGGTTGTTGCTGCGACTGACGGCCCAATGCCTCAGACCCGTGAGCACATCCTGCTGGGTCGCCAGGTTGGCGTTCCGTTCATGATCGTATTCATGAACAAATGCGACATGGTTGACGACGAAGAGCTGCTGGAGCTGGTTGAAATGGAAGTGCGTGAGCTGCTGTCTGCTTACGATTTCCCTGGCGACGACATCCCGGTTGTTCGTGGTTCTGCACTGAAAGCCCTGCAGGGTGACGCAGAGTGGGAAGCCAAAATCATCGAGCTGGCTGGTCACCTGGATAACTACATCCCAGAGCCAGAGCGTGCGATTGATAAGCCATTCCTGCTGCCAATCGAAGACGTCTTCTCTATCTCCGGCCGTGGTACTGTTGTGACCGGTCGTGTAGAGCGCGGTATCGTTAAAGTCGGTGAAGAAGTTGAGATCGTTGGTATCAAAGATACCGTGAAATCAACCTGTACCGGTGTTGAAATGTTCCGTAAGCTGCTGGACGAAGGCCGTGCGGGTGAGAACTGTGGTATCCTGCTGCGCGGCATCAAGCGTGAAGATATCCAGCGTGGCCAGGTACTGGCTAAGCCAGGCTCAATCAAGCCACACACCAAGTTCGAGTCAGAAGTTTATATTCTGTCTAAAGATGAAGGCGGCCGTCATACTCCGTTCTTCAAAGGCTACCGCCCACAGTTCTACTTCCGTACAACTGACGTGACCGGTACCATCGAACTGCCAGAAGGCGTTGAGATGGTGATGCCTGGTGACAACATTCAGATGGTTGTTACCCTGATCCACCCAATCGCGATGGACGACGGTCTGCGTTTCGCAATCCGTGAAGGTGGTCGTACCGTTGGTGCTGGTGTTGTTGCTAAAGTTATCGCTTAATCGCTGATAATATTTGACGCAATGCACATGAAAAGGGCATCATTTGATGCCCTTTTTGCGCGCTGTAACATAGAACCTGACTCATCAGTGATTTTTTCGACCATAATCATTGCTGAGGCAGGCTCTGTAGCACGGCGTTTAAGCCAATAGTTTTCAAGCTACGGCTTGGAATTAAAGGATATGCCGAGTTACGCCTAACAGCATCATTCGGTTCGGTTGCCTCGTCTGACGCGGCAAAAGTGTTTCTGATTTATTGTGGCAGGTTGGTTTATGAGTGCTAATACCGAAGCTCAAGGAAACGGGCGCGGCCTGGAAATATTGAAGTGGTTAGGTGTGGTGGTGCTTCTGGTCGCCGCTGTCGCCGGTAACTCCTATTATCGCGATGTCACATTGCCTCTGCGTGCTCTCGCCGTCGTGGTCCTGATGGCAGCAGCAGCCGGCATTGCCCTGCTGACCACTAAAGGTAAAGCAACGGTGGCATTCGCCCGTGAAGCGCGCACTGAAGTTCGTAAGGTCATCTGGCCGACTCGTCAGGAAACGTTGCACACCACGTTAATCGTTGCCGCGGTCACTGCCGTGATGTCACTGATTTTGTGGGGACTGGATGGAATTCTGGTTCGTCTGGTATCGTTTATCACTGGCCTGAGGTTCTGAGATGTCTGAAGCTCCAAAAAAGCGCTGGTACGTCGTTCAGGCGTTTTCCGGTTTTGAAGGCCGTGTAGCACAGTCGCTGCGCGAGCACATCAAGTTACATAACATGGAAGAGCTGTTTGGCGATGTCATGGTTCCAACCGAAGAAGTGGTTGAGATCCGTGGCGGTCAGCGTCGTAAGAGCGAGCGCAAGTTCTTCCCAGGCTACGTGCTGGTCCAGATGGTGATGAACGATGCCAGCTGGCACCTGGTGCGTAGCGTGCCACGTGTTATGGGCTTCATCGGCGGGACGTCTGACCGCCCGGCGCCGATCAGCGACAAAGAAGTTGACGCGATCATGAACCGCCTGCAGCAGGCTGGTGACAAGCCTCGTCCGAAAACCATGTTTGAGCCTGGCGAAATGGTGCGCGTAAGCGATGGTCCATTTGCTGACTTCAACGGCGTGGTGGAAGAAGTCGACTACGAAAAAAGCCGCCTGAAAGTGTCTGTGTCCATCTTTGGCCGTGCAACACCGGTTGAACTGGACTTCGGTCAGGTTGAAAAAGGGTAACCACCCTTTTTGAAGCCGCCCCGGTGTCGATGCGGGGCGCATAAAAAAGAGACGATCACTGTCATCTAGTGGTTGCGAGAGGCGCGAAATTGCACTACAATTTCGCGCCTTTTGTTTTTATACGCTGTTCTTTCAGCGTGTGAATATTAATCACGGGGAGCTCCTCCAGGAGCGCTATCACCCAATAGAGGAATTATCATGGCTAAGAAAGTACAAGCCTACGTTAAGTTGCAGGTTGCAGCTGGTATGGCGAACCCAAGTCCACCGGTTGGTCCGGCACTGGGCCAGCAGGGCGTTAACATCATGGAATTCTGTAAAGCGTTTAACGCCAAAACAGAATCCCTGGAGAAAGGTCTTCCAACGCCAGTTGTGATCACCGTTTACTCTGACCGTTCTTTCACCTTCGTTACCAAGACCCCTCCTGCAGCAGTACTGCTGAAGAAAGCGGCTGGTATTAAGTCTGGTTCTGGCAAGCCGAACAAAGACAAAGTAGGTAAAGTATCGCGTGCTCAGGTACGTGAAATCGCAGAAACCAAAGCTGCGGACATGACTGGTGCTGACCTGGAAGCGATGACTCGCTCCATCGAAGGTACTGCTCGTTCCATGGGCCTGGTAGTAGAGGACTAAGAAATGGCTAAGCTGACCAAGCGCATGCGCGTGATCCGTGACAAAGTTGATTCAACTAAACAGTATGACATCAACGAAGCTGTTGCTCTGCTGAAGGAACTGGCGACTGCTAAGTTCGTAGAAAGCGTTGACGTAGCGGTGAACCTGGGCATTGATGCTCGTAAATCTGACCAGAACGTTCGCGGTGCAACTGTACTGCCACACGGTACTGGCCGTTCTGTTCGCGTTGCCGTATTTGCCCAGGGCGCAAACGCTGAAGCTGCTAAAGCAGCCGGCGCTGAACTGGTAGGTATGGAAGATCTGGCTGACCAGATCAAAAAAGGCGAAATGAACTTCGACGTTGTTATCGCATCTCCAGATGCAATGCGCGTTGTTGGCCAGCTGGGCCAGGTTCTGGGCCCACGCGGTCTGATGCCAAACCCGAAAGTGGGTACTGTAACCCCTAACGTTGCTGAAGCAGTGAAAAACGCTAAAGCAGGTCAGGTTCGTTATCGTAACGACAAAAACGGTATCATCCATACCACTATCGGTAAGGTTGATTTCGACACAGATAAACTGAAAGAAAACCTGGAATCCCTGCTGGTTGCGCTGAAAAAAGCCAAACCTTCTCAGGCGAAAGGTGTTTTCATCAAGAAAGTTAGCCTGTCCACCACTATGGGCGCAGGCGTTGCAGTTGATCAGGCTGGCCTGAACGCTGCTGCAAGCTAATCTGTGCTTTACGCGGGCGAAAAATTCATCTAGAATCTTACGCCCGTTGCTTTGTAAATATACAAAGCCTCTAATCGCGTCATTCTTGCGACCGATACATCAATGACGCGTTAGACCCTTTTTTAGGTTGGAGCCTGGCCTTATCCAGGCCTCCGTCCAAGACCGCAGGTGTTTCGTAAGAAACTTAATCTCCTGCGTAGACGGTGACAGAACCAAAAGAATATTTTTTATAGTCTTTGCTGGATTCTGCTCACCGTGTTTCAGCGCCTGTCGGTGGTAACACCGTTCAGGTGAAGTGAGTTCCGGGGAAATCCATCCCCGGCCAAAAATCCAGGAGCACAAGCTAATGGCCTTAAATCTTCAAGACAAACAAGCGATTGTTGCTGAAGTCAGCGAAGTAGCCAAAGGCGCGCTGTCTGCGGTAGTTGCGGATTCTCGTGGCGTTACCGTAGACAAAATGACCGAACTGCGTAAAGCAGGACGTGCAGCTGGCGTATACATGCGTGTTGTTCGTAACACCCTGCTGCGTCGCGTCGTTGAAGGTACTCAGTTTGAGTGCCTGAAAGACACGTTAACCGGTCCTACCTTGATTGCATACTCTATGGAACACCCGGGCGCTGCTGCTCGTCTGTTCAAAGATTTCGCGAAAGCGAATGCAAAATTTGAGGTTAAAGCTGCGGCCTTTGAAGGCGAGCTGATCAGTGCGGCTCAGATCGACCGCCTGGCAACTCTGCCTACTTACGATGAAGCAATCGCACGCCTGATGGCAACCATGAAAGAAGCCTCTGCTGGCAAACTGGTTCGCACTCTGGCTGCAGTACGCGATCAGAAAGAAGCAACTGCTGCTTAATAGCTGCAATGCTCTTCTTATCCGTTCATTTGCTAACGTACAAAATTACTTTCTGAATTTAGGAACACGAAATGTCAATCACTAAAGACCAAATCATTGAAGGCGTTGCAGCCCTGTCTGTAATGGAAATCGTTGAACTGATCTCCGCTATGGAAGAGAAATTCGGCGTGTCAGCTGCTGCTGCTGTTGCAGGTCCTGCTGCTGCTGCTGAAGCTGTAGAAGAAAAAACCGAGTTCGACGTTGTACTGAAAGCTATCGGCGCTAACAAAGTTGCCGTAATCAAAGCAGTACGTGGCGCAACTGGTCTGGGCCTGAAAGAAGCTAAAGATCTGGTTGAGTCTGCACCTGCTGCCCTGAAAGAAGGCATCAGCAAAGACGACGCAGAAGCACTGAAGAAAGCACTGGAAGAAGCTGGCGCAGAAGTTGAAGTTAAATAAGCCAACCTTTCAGGTTGCAGCCTAGTCTTTTAGGCTGATGGCTGGTGACTTTTTGGTCACCAGCCTTTTTGCGCTCTACAGCATCAATGATATTTCACACTGTTTAGTCATTGATTAGCTTAATATCTTTCTCTATCGACGACTTAATATACTGCCTTCCTGACTGGGTTCCCTGCTCAGACACCGGCAACGAAATGATTTAAGCGTGATAGAAAGAGGTATTACGAAAAACCTCTGTTTTTCGCACAACACAAAAACAGCGTTGCATGAACTGTCCTCCTGGATGGACAGCGAGGTTCTACATTTCAGCGAGCTGAGGAACCCTATGGTTTACTCCTATACCGAGAAAAAACGTATTCGTAAGGATTTTGGAAAGCGTCCACAAGTTCTGGACATTCCATATCTCCTTTCTATCCAGCTTGACTCGTTCCAGAAGTTCATCGAGCAAGATCCGGAAGGTCAATATGGTCTGGAAGCAGCATTCCGCTCCGTATTTCCAATCCAAAGCTATAGCGGTAATTCTGAGCTGCAGTACGTCAGCTACCGTTTAGGCGAACCCGTCTTTGATGTGAAAGAGTGTCAGATTCGTGGCGTCACGTATTCTGCTCCTCTGCGCGTAAAACTGCGCCTGGTGATCTACGAGCGCGAAGCGCCGGAAGGCACCGTTAAAGACATCAAAGAACAAGAAGTTTACATGGGCGAAATTCCGCTCATGACGGATAACGGTACCTTTGTTATCAACGGTACTGAGCGCGTTATCGTTTCTCAGCTCCACCGTAGTCCTGGTGTCTTCTTCGACAGCGATAAGGGTAAAACCCACTCGTCCGGTAAAGTGCTGTATAACGCACGTATCATCCCTTACCGTGGTTCATGGCTGGACTTCGAGTTTGACCCGAAAGACAACCTGTTCGTCCGTATTGACCGTCGCCGTAAACTGCCAGCGACCATCATTCTGCGCGCGTTGAATTACACCACTGAACAGATCCTTGACCTGTTCTTCGATAAAGTGGTTTACCAGATTCGCGACAACAAGCTGCAGATGGAGCTTATTCCTGAGCGCCTGCGTGGTGAGACTGCTTCATTTGATATTGAAGCGAACGGCACCGTTTACGTCGAAAAAGGCCGCCGTATTACTGCGCGCCATATTCGCCAGCTTGAGAAAGATGCTGTTGCCCACATCGAAGTGCCGGTTGAGTATATTGCCGGTAAAGTGGTCGCTAAAGACTACGTTGATGAGAGCACCGGCGAACTGCTGATCGCAGCGAACATGGAACTGTCACTGGATCTGCTGGCTAAACTCAGCCAGTCCGGTCACAAGCGCATTGAAACCCTGTTCACCAACGATCTGGATCACGGTGCGTACATGTCTGAGACGGTACGTGTCGACCCAACCAGCGATCGCCTGAGCGCGCTGGTTGAGATCTACCGCATGATGCGTCCTGGTGAGCCACCAACGCGTGAAGCGGCTGAAAACCTGTTCGAGAACCTGTTCTTCTCTGAAGACCGCTACGATCTGTCTGCGGTTGGTCGTATGAAGTTCAACCGTTCTCTGCTGCGCGACGAGATCGAAGGTTCCGGTATCCTGAGCAAAGACGACATCATTCAGGTGATGAAGAAGCTCATCGGTATCCGTAACGGTATTGGCGAAGTGGATGATATCGACCACCTCGGCAACCGTCGTATCCGTTCCGTCGGCGAAATGGCTGAAAACCAGTTCCGTGTTGGCCTGGTACGCGTAGAGCGTGCGGTGAAAGAGCGTCTGTCCCTGGGCGATCTGGATACCCTGATGCCACAGGACATGATCAACGCCAAGCCAATTTCTGCGGCAGTGAAAGAGTTCTTCGGCTCCAGCCAGCTTTCACAGTTTATGGACCAGAACAACCCGCTGTCTGAGATCACGCATAAGCGTCGTATCTCTGCACTGGGCCCGGGCGGTCTGACGCGTGAGCGTGCAGGCTTCGAAGTTCGAGACGTACACCCGACGCACTACGGTCGCGTATGTCCAATCGAAACGCCGGAAGGTCCAAACATCGGTCTGATCAACTCCTTGTCTGTGTATGCACAGACCAATGAGTACGGTTTCCTGGAAACCCCATACCGTCGCGTTCGCGAAGGCGTGGTGACCGACGAAATTCATTACCTCTCTGCTATTGAAGAGGGTAACTACGTTATCGCTCAGGCAAACACCAATCTCGACGACGAAGGTCACTTCGTAGACGACTTGGTCACCTGCCGTAGCAAAGGCGAATCGAGCCTCTTCAACCGCGATCAGGTTGACTACATGGACGTTTCCACCCAGCAGGTGGTTTCCGTCGGTGCGTCACTGATCCCGTTCCTGGAGCACGATGACGCCAACCGCGCATTGATGGGTGCAAACATGCAACGTCAGGCGGTTCCTACTCTGCGTGCTGATAAGCCGCTGGTAGGTACCGGTATGGAACGCGCGGTTGCGGTTGACTCCGGTGTTACTGCCGTAGCGAAACGTGGTGGTACCGTTCAGTACGTGGATGCATCCCGTATCGTTATCAAAGTTAACGAAGACGAAATGTATCCGGGCGAAGCCGGTATCGACATTTACAACCTGACCAAATATACCCGTTCTAACCAGAACACCTGCATCAACCAGATGCCTTGCGTGAACCTGGGTGAGCCTATTGAACGTGGTGATGTGCTGGCTGATGGTCCTTCAACAGACCTCGGCGAACTGGCACTGGGTCAGAACATGCGCGTCGCGTTCATGCCGTGGAACGGCTACAACTTCGAAGACTCCATTCTGGTCTCCGAGCGTGTTGTCCAGGAAGATCGCTTCACCACTATCCACATTCAGGAACTGGCGTGTGTGTCTCGTGACACCAAGCTGGGGCCAGAAGAGATCACCGCTGACATCCCTAACGTGGGTGAAGCTGCGCTCTCTAAACTGGATGAGTCCGGTATCGTGTATATCGGTGCGGAAGTGACCGGCGGTGATATTCTGGTTGGTAAGGTGACGCCTAAAGGTGAAACCCAGCTGACGCCAGAAGAGAAACTGCTGCGTGCGATCTTCGGTGAAAAAGCGTCTGATGTGAAAGACTCTTCCCTTCGCGTACCAAACGGTGTGTCAGGGACAATCATCGACGTTCAGGTCTTTACTCGCGATGGCGTAGAAAAAGATAAGCGTGCGCTGGAAATCGAAGAGATGCAGCTGAAGCAGGCGAAGAAAGACCTGTCTGAAGAATTGCAGATCCTCGAAGCCGGCTTGTTCAGCCGTATTAACTACCTGCTGGTTGCTGGCGGTGTTGAAGCGGAAAAACTGGAGAAGCTGCCACGTGAGCGCTGGCTGGAACTGGGCCTGACTGACGAAGAGAAGCAAAATCAGCTGGAACAGCTGGCCGAGCAGTACGACGAGCTGAAGCACGAGTTTGAGAAAAAACTCGAAGCCAAGCGCCGTAAAATCACTCAGGGCGATGACCTGGCACCTGGCGTGCTGAAAATCGTGAAAGTGTATCTGGCCGTTAAACGTCAGATCCAGCCTGGTGACAAAATGGCCGGTCGTCACGGGAACAAAGGTGTAATCTCCAAGATCAACCCGATCGAAGATATGCCATACGATGAGTTCGGTACGCCGGTCGACATCGTACTGAACCCGCTGGGCGTTCCATCACGTATGAACATTGGTCAGATTCTTGAAACCCACCTGGGTATGGCTGCGAAAGGCATTGGCGAGAAAATCAACGCTATGCTTAAGAAGCAGGAAGAAGTGTCCAAGCTGCGTGAATTCATTCAGCGTGCTTACGATCTGGGCAGCGATCTGCGTCAGAAAGTTGACCTGAACACCTTCACCGATGACGAAGTGCTGCGTCTGGCAGAGAACCTGAAAAAAGGTATGCCAATTGCAACACCAGTGTTTGACGGCGCGAAAGAGAGCGAAATCAAAGAGCTGTTACAGCTCGGCGGCCTGCCTTCTTCTGGCCAGATCACCCTGTTTGATGGTCGTACCGGTGAGCAGTTCGAACGTCAGGTTACCGTTGGCTACATGTACATGCTGAAGCTGAACCACCTGGTTGATGACAAAATGCATGCGCGTTCTACCGGTTCTTACAGCCTCGTTACTCAGCAGCCGCTGGGTGGTAAGGCGCAGTTCGGTGGTCAGCGCTTCGGTGAGATGGAAGTGTGGGCACTGGAAGCATACGGTGCCGCGTATACCCTGCAGGAAATGCTGACCGTGAAGTCTGATGACGTTAACGGCCGTACCAAGATGTATAAAAACATCGTTGACGGCAACCATCAGATGGAACCGGGCATGCCGGAATCTTTCAACGTACTGTTGAAAGAGATCCGCTCGCTGGGTATCAACATCGAGCTGGAAGACGAGTAATAACTCGCATCTGCTGTACTGGTTACAGGGCGCCCGGGTCACTCCGGGCGTCTCTGAGAAGTCTCACTCCGACGGGAGCTAATCCGTGAAAGACTTACTTAAGTTTCTGAAAGCGCAAACTAAGACCGAAGAGTTTGATGCGATCAAGATCGCTCTGGCCTCGCCAGATATGATCCGTTCATGGTCTTTTGGTGAAGTTAAAAAGCCAGAAACCATCAACTACCGTACGTTCAAACCTGAGCGTGACGGACTTTTCTGCGCACGTATTTTCGGGCCAGTAAAAGACTATGAGTGCCTGTGCGGTAAGTACAAGCGCTTAAAACATCGCGGTGTGATCTGTGAGAAGTGTGGCGTTGAAGTTACACAGACCAAAGTTCGCCGTGAGCGTATGGGCCACATTGAGCTGGCTTCACCGACTGCGCACATCTGGTTCCTGAAATCGCTGCCTTCGCGCATCGGTTTGCTGCTGGATATGCCACTGCGTGATATCGAACGTGTTCTTTACTTCGAATCTTACGTTGTTGTTGAAGGCGGCATGACCAATCTCGAAAAGCGCCAGATCCTGACTGAAGAGCAGTATCTTGACGCGCTGGAAGAGTTTGGTGACGAATTCGACGCTAAAATGGGTGCGGAAGCGATCCAGGCTCTGTTGAAAAACATGGACCTGGAACAAGAGTGTGAAACTCTGCGTGAAGAGTTGAACGAAACTAACTCCGAAACCAAGCGTAAAAAACTGACCAAGCGCATCAAGCTGCTGGAAGCGTTCGTTCAGTCTGGTAACAAGCCAGAGTGGATGATCCTGACCGTGCTGCCTGTATTGCCACCGGACCTGCGTCCGCTGGTGCCGCTGGACGGCGGTCGTTTTGCTACGTCAGATCTGAACGATCTGTATCGTCGCGTAATCAACCGTAACAACCGTCTGAAGCGCCTGCTGGATCTTGCTGCCCCTGATATCATCGTACGTAACGAAAAACGTATGCTGCAGGAAGCAGTCGATGCGCTGCTGGATAACGGCCGTCGCGGTCGTGCGATCACCGGTTCTAACAAACGTCCTCTGAAATCTTTGGCTGATATGATTAAAGGTAAGCAGGGTCGTTTCCGTCAGAACTTGCTGGGTAAACGTGTCGACTACTCAGGTCGTTCGGTTATCACCGTAGGTCCATACCTGCGTCTGCATCAGTGTGGTCTGCCGAAGAAAATGGCACTGGAGCTGTTCAAACCGTTTATCTACGGCAAGCTGGAACTGCGTGGTCTTGCTACCACCATCAAAGCCGCCAAGAAAATGGTTGAGCGTGAAGAATCCGTCGTCTGGGATATCCTGGATGAAGTGATCCGCGAACACCCGGTCCTGCTGAACCGTGCACCAACACTGCACCGTCTGGGCATCCAGGCGTTTGAGCCCGTGCTGATCGAAGGTAAAGCTATCCAGCTTCACCCGCTGGTCTGTGCGGCCTACAACGCCGACTTCGATGGTGACCAGATGGCTGTTCACGTACCGCTGACGCTGGAAGCCCAGCTGGAAGCGCGTGCGCTGATGATGTCGACCAACAACATCCTGTCACCAGCGAACGGCGAGCCAATCATCGTTCCTTCTCAGGACGTTGTACTGGGTCTGTACTACATGACCCGTGACTGTGTTAACGCCAAAGGCGAAGGCATGGTGCTGACTGGCCCGAAAGAAGCTGAACGCGTTTACCGCGCCGGCCATGCGTCTCTGCACGCTCGCGTTAAGGTGCGTATCACCGAACACGAGAAAAGTGAGCAGGGCGAGTGGGTTGCCAAGACCAGCATCATCGACACTACCATTGGTCGCGCCATCCTGTGGATGATCGTACCAAAAGGTCTGCCTTACTCCATCGTCAACCAGGCGCTGGGTAAGAAAGCGATCTCCAAGATGCTGAACACCTGTTACCGCATCCTGGGCCTGAAACCGACCGTTATCTTTGCTGACCAGACCATGTACACCGGCTTTGCCTATGCGGCACGCTCAGGTGCGTCTGTCGGTATCGACGACATGGTTATCCCAGAGAAGAAAGTGGAAATCATCACCGAAGCGGAAGCGGAAGTGGCTGAAATCCAGCAGCAGTTCCAGTCTGGTCTGGTCACCGCTGGCGAACGCTATAACAAAGTGATCGATATCTGGGCTGCGGCCAACGAACGCGTTGCTAAAGCGATGATGGAAAACCTCTCTACCGAACTCGTGATCAACCGCGATGGTGTGGAAGAGCGTCAGGTTTCCTTCAACAGCATCTTTATGATGGCCGACTCCGGTGCGCGTGGTTCTGCAGCGCAGATTCGTCAGCTGGCCGGTATGCGTGGTCTGATGGCGAAACCCGATGGTTCCATCATCGAAACGCCGATTACTGCAAACTTCCGTGAAGGTCTGAACGTACTCCAGTACTTCATCTCCACGCACGGTGCGCGTAAAGGCCTTGCGGATACCGCACTGAAAACAGCTAACTCCGGTTACCTGACCCGTCGTCTGGTTGACGTCGCGCAGGATCTGGTGGTGACTGAAGATGACTGTGGTACGCACGAAGGCATCATGATGACTCCGGTTATCGAAGGTGGCGACGTGAAAGAGCCACTGCGTGAGCGCGTACTGGGTCGTGTGACCGCAGAAGACGTGATCAAGCCGGGCACTGCTGACATCCTTCTGCCACGTAACACCCTGCTGCACGAACAGCAGTGTGACCTGTTAGAAGAACACTCTGTTGACAGCTTGAAAGTCCGTTCCGTCGTAAGCTGCGAAACTGACTTCGGTGTGTGTGCTCACTGCTACGGTCGCGACCTGGCACGTGGTCACATCATCAACAAAGGTGAGGCCATCGGCGTTATCGCGGCACAGTCCATCGGTGAGCCGGGTACACAGCTGACGATGCGTACGTTCCACATCGGTGGTGCGGCATCGCGTGCGGCTGCTGAATCCAGCATTCAGGTCAAGAACAAAGGTACGTTGAAACTGATCAACGCCAAGTCGGTAACTAACTCCGCTGGCAAGCTGGTGATCACTTCACGTAACGTTGAACTGAAAATGATCGACGAATTTGGTCGTACCAAAGAGAGCTATAAAGTTCCTTACGGTTCTACCATGGCGAAAGGTGACGGCGAGCAGGTTGCAGCGGGCGAGACCGTAGCAAACTGGGATCCACACACCATGCCGGTCATCACCGAAGTGAGCGGTTTCATTCGCTTCACTGACATGATTGACGGCCAGACCATTACCCGCCAGACGGATGACCTGACCGGTCTGTCCTCACTGGTTATCCTCGACAGTGCGGAACGTACTGCGGGTGGTAAAGATCTGCGTCCGGCGCTGAAAATTGTTGATGCGAACGGTAACGACGTAATGATCCCAGGCTCCGATATGCCTGCTCAGTACTTCCTGCCGGGCAAAGCGATTGTGCAGCTGGAAGATGGCATCAAGATCAGTTCGGGTGATACCCTGGCGCGTGTTCCTCAGGAATCAGGCGGTACCAAGGACATCACCGGTGGTCTGCCACGCGTTGCTGACCTGTTCGAAGCCCGTCGTCCGAAAGAGCCGGCTATCCTGGCTGAGATCAGCGGCATTATTTCCTTCGGTAAAGAAACCAAAGGGAAGCGTCGCCTGGTGATCACCCCGATTGACGGTAGCGATCATTACGAAGAGATGATCCCGAAATGGCGTCAGCTGAACGTGTTCGAAGGTGAACGCGTAGAGCGCGGTGACGTGGTTTCCGATGGCCCTGAGTCTCCACATGACATTCTGCGTCTGCGCGGCGTGCATGCGGTGACCCGTTACATCACTAACGAAGTGCAGGAAGTTTACCGTCTGCAAGGCGTTAAGATTAACGATAAGCACATCGAAGTCATCGTTCGTCAGATGCTGCGTAAAGCAACCATCTCCAGCGCAGGAAGTACTGACTTCCTCGACGGTGAGCAGGTTGAGTTCTCACGCGTTAAGATCGCTAACCGCGAACTGGAAGCTAACGGCAAGATCTCTGCAACCTTTGCACGCGATCTGCTGGGTATCACCAAAGCTTCCCTGGCAACCGAGTCGTTCATCTCTGCGGCTTCGTTCCAGGAAACCACGCGCGTGCTGACCGAAGCCGCCGTTGCGGGCAAACGCGACGAACTGCGCGGTCTGAAAGAGAACGTTATCGTTGGCCGTCTGATCCCAGCCGGTACCGGTTACGCGTATCATCAGGATCGTATGCGTCGTAAAGCTGCGGGCGAAGCGCCAGTCGTGCCAGTTGTCACTGCCGATGAAGCCTCTGCCAGCCTGGCTGAACTGCTTAATGCAGGAAACCTGGGCGGTAATGACGATTAATCGTCAACCACCTGTGGCATAATAAAAAACCTCGCTTCGGCGGGGTTTTTTTTCGACTCAACAAAATCACATGGAATAAAAATGCCAAATAATAAGGTTGTGATAGCGCTGGTACTGCTGGGTTTGAGCGCGAGTGTACAGGCAGAAGAGTGGGTGAACGCTCCGGTACAAAAAGTCTTTAAAAGCTGGCAGGTCACCTGCAACAACCTCAATGATTGTGATGTTCGCAATACCGACGAGGCGCTGCGTATTATTCTTAAACGCAAGGCCGGGCCAGATGCGCAACCTTCGCTCAGTTTCCAGCAGTGGGGCGATCTGATACCGCAGGGCATCTGGCTGGATGGCAAATCCTGGCATTCCGGTATTGAGATTGCACCCTCAAAAATCAGTGGTGATGACAGCGCGGGTGGAAGCGATAAGCTGGCCGATATCCAGCAGTGGGTGCAGGCGAGTAAAAATGCGTTGACCATCGCCCTTGCCCCCGGTTCTGAAGCCGCCTCACTCAGCGGGCTGAATGCGGCGCTGCTGCTGGTGGATGAACGTCAGGGGCGTCTGGGGAATCAGACAGCACTGCTGAAAGTGGGCAACAACGAGCCTTCGATGGTGCCTGCCCGTCCGGTCCCTGCGGTGATGAACTTCCCGGTGCCAAAGGTGGTGCCCCTCAAAAACCAGGCTGCGCTGATCGACGCGGCCATTGCTGCTAACCATAAACTGCTCGCCAATGAGAGCTGCGAGCCAGATACGGCTGCGCGTGAACGAAGTGAGGCGCTGCCGCTGAATGATAAACAGGCGCTGGTGTTGGTCAACTGTGGGCTGGGAGCCTATCAGTCAGCCAGCCTGTTGTTTGTCAGTTCACGCGATAACCCTGCTGAGGTGACGCAGTTGATGCTGCCCTTACCCGATAAAGATGACCAGGGTAAGCCGCTCGTCATGAGCTGGTTTACGGAAGCCAGCTACGATCCGCAAAGCGGTGAACTCTCCTGGGCCGGGCGTGGACGCGGTATTGCCGACTGCGGGGACAGTGGTGGCTGGAAATATGACGGGAAAGTCTTCCATCTGACACACTATAACAGCCAGCCGGGTTGCAACGGCGGTGAACCGGGCGACTGGCCATCCCTCTGGGTGACGGCAGGAGCAAAGTAGCCCTGTAGCCGGGGGATGCTGTGACTTCCCCCTGATGATCAGCCGCCTGGGCAGCGTTAAAGCGTACTCAGGCATTTTTTCCGATGAGTTCAGAGAGTAATAATGAATAATAACAAGATAGTCATGGCGCTTATGCTGATGGGTTTAAGTACGGGCATTCAGGCAGACGAGTGGGTCAATGCGCCGGTACAGAAGGTCTTTAAAAACTGGCAGGTCACCTGTAACAACGTGAATGACTGCGATGTCCGTAACACCGACAAGACGCTGCGTATCATCCTCAAACGTCAGGCAGGTGCGGAGGCACAGCCTTCGCTTAGTTTTCAGCAGTGGGCAGCGTTGAAAGCAGACGGGATCTGGCTGGATGGTCAGGCCTGGTCTTCAGATATCCAGATTGCCACACCGCAGAGCAGTGATGAGCACGTTGTGGGCAGTAGCGATAAGCTGGCGGTGATCCAGGCGTGGGTGACGCAGGCCAAAAATGCGCAGACGATAGCCTTTTCAGCCGGCCCCGAAAGCGCTTCTCTTGAGGGGCTGACCGCCGCGCTGCTGCTGGTGGATGAACGACAGGGACGCCTGGATAATCAGACGGCCTTGCTGAAAGTGGGCAACAAGCCGTCTTCAGCCGTTCTGCCCCGACCTGCACCTGTGGCACTGAACTTCCCGGTGCCTGCCGTGGTGCCTTTGACCGATCCTGCCGCTCTGGTGGATGGAGCCATTGCTGCCAATGGCAAGCTGCTGAATCAACTGCAGTGCCCTCAGGATGAAGATACCCGCGCACGCAGCTATGCCGAACCGCTGAATAACACCCAGGCACTGGTGATGGTCAACTGCGGACCGGGAGACTTCAAAACATTAAACGTTGTGTTCATCAGTGAACGTGATAATCCGAAAGACGCCCGGCGGCTGACGCTACCGCTGCCGCTGAACGGTGCTGACGGCAAGCCGATGCAGGAAACGATGTTTGCCCAGGGCGGATATGATTCAGCCGTCGGCCATCTCTATTTCTCCGATCGCGGTAACGAGGCCGCCGAGTGCGGTAATAACGGCGGCTGGATCTATGACGGCAAGACATTTCACCTGGCACGCTTTAAAAATCAGCCTGGCTGCAACGGCGGTCAACCGGCTGACTGGCCCTCTGTCTGGGTGACAGAAGGTAAAGAATAAGCGGAAAACGGGGAGGGTGACAGCCCTTCCCGATCCGTGCTCTCTGGGAAATTTCATATTTTCCGCAGTAAAATCGTGGTTAAACAGGACAGCTGTTATCTTCATGCCGACATTAATCCTAAGGAGTCCGACATGAAGATTGTTAAAGCCCTGCTAATGACCAGCCTGGTCAGTGCTTCTCTGCCTGTACTGGCTGCCGGTGATGAAGGGATGAAGAACCCGCTGAGCGTGCACGTGCTGAACCTGCAGACTGGCGTGCCGACCTCCGGCGTGACGGTTGAACTCGAACAGCAGCAAAAGCAGGGATGGGTAAAACTGGCTTCCGGCGTGACGGATAAAAACGGACGTATCCCGGCGCTCTATCCGGCAGGGAAAACAATGGCGGCGGGTGATTACAAAGTCGTCTTTAAAACCGGTGATTATTACAAACAGCAAAAGCAGCCGACTTTCTTCCCGGAAATCCCGGTGATCTTCCATGTTGAAAACAGCGACAGCCATTACCATATTCCCCTGCTGCTGAGTCAGTACGGCTACTCTACCTACCGCGGTAACTGATCGTCCGTCACAGCATAAAAAAAGGGCAACGCAGTGGAACGTCCGCGTTGCCCTCGGGTGCATCCTTCGACCCAGGCCACATCACTATAAGTTACGCACATCCTCGCAGGTCAGTCCGATATCCTTCAACTGCGCGACACTCAACTGCGACAGGATCCTGCGCGTGCAGGCGCGTATACGCCTTGCCTGCCAGCGATGATAAGGCAGGAGAAAGACTGTTTTAATCAGCGACCAACTCAGGGGCTTCGCTGCTCTGTTCTCTTCAAACTCCATTACTGCCTCCTCATCACCTTGTGTATGCCGACTATTCTGTCGCTAACGGCGCTGATGATACAGATGCAAAAAACATCTTTTATTGACATACAGATTGCGCAATAGTGTGACTGAATGGTGATAAATGGCGCAATCTGTACTGCTTTAGTGAAAAGTAATCGGGAGGGAAGGATACAATGACGCGTTATCAACGGCTGGCAGAGTTACTGGCACAGCGTATCGAACAGGGGCTGTATCAGGCCGGCGAACGGCTTCCGTCCGTGCGTACGCTCAGTAGTGAACACGGCGTCAGCATCAGCACTGTCCAACAGGCGTATTATCTGCTGGAGGAGAAACAGCTGATTACCCCGCAGCCGCGCTCCGGTTATTTTGTCACCCCCCGTAAAGCCGCGCCCCCGCTACCGCCGATCACCCGTCCGGTACAGCGTCCTGTAGAGATTACCCAGTGGGATGCGGTGATGGATCTGCTCAACGCTCGCCTGGATAAAGATATGCTGCAGCTGGGCAGCGGTATGCCCTGTATTGATGCCCCCACCCTCAAGCCATTGTGGAAAATTATCAGCCGTCTGGGCCAGCAACAGGATCCCCGCCTGCTGAGTTATGACAATCTTTATGGCGTGCCGGAGCTTCGCGAACAGGTCGCACGCCTGATGATTGACAGCGGCTGTCAGCTGACGGCAGATGACATTGTGATCACTACGGGCTGCCATGAGGCCCTGTCCGTGTCGATCAGAGCAATCTGTCAGCCGGGCGATATTATTGCCGTCGAGTCCCCGGCTTTTCATGGCACCATGCAAACGCTGCGCGGATTCGGCATCCGCGCAATCGAAATCCCGACGGATTCGGTCACCGGCATCAGTCTGGAAGCCCTGGAGCTGGCGTTTGAGCAGTGGCCGATCAACGCTGTGGTGGTGGTCCCCAACTGCAACAACCCGCTGGGATTCGTGATGCCGGCACAGCGTAAGCAGGCCTTACTGACGCTGGCACAGCGCTTTGATGCCGCCATTATTGAAGATGATGTCTACGGCGAGCTGGCATTTGAGTATCCGCGCCCGATAACCATCAAGTCGCTGGATATGGATGGTCGGGTGCTGCTGTGCAGTTCCTTTTCTAAAACGCTGGCGCCAGGCCTGCGCGTGGGCTGGGTGGCTCCGGGGCGTTATTTTGACCGCGTGTTGCATATGAAATACATCAGCACCGGCTCCACGGTCACGCAGACGCAGATGGCCGTGGCCGCGTTTATCCGTCAGGGCTATTATCAGCCCCATCTGCGGCGAATGCGCAGTGACTATCAGCGCAACTTTGAGATCTTCACGCGGCGGGTTCGCCATCATTTCCCCTGTGGCATCTGCCTGACGCGGCCGCAGGGGGGATTTCTGCTCTGGGTTGAGCTGCCAGAGCCTTTCGATGCGTTGCGGCTCAATCAGGATCTGCGGGCATCCCATATTCAGATCGCTGTCGGCTCCCTGTTCTCCGCATCAGGAAAATACCGCAACTGCCTGCGCCTCA
This sequence comes from Erwinia sp. PME.40.26/001, assembly GCF_055556675.1. Taxonomy (NCBI): domain Bacteria; kingdom Pseudomonadati; phylum Pseudomonadota; class Gammaproteobacteria; order Enterobacterales; family Erwiniaceae; genus Erwinia; species Erwinia sp. PME.40.26/001. Next base: position 12,911 of record NZ_JBVHNP010000017.1, on the reverse strand, counting down.
GCTATGCCCAGCCGTTTACCGATAAAACCGATCGCGCCCTGGAAATTCTGGGCGAGGCCGTCGAACGTGCCATGCTGTGCTGTCCAGCGGTGGCGGAGCCCTCCACTCGGGGAGAGACGGGAGAAGGCAGGGTCAGCGAGAAGGAAGGGTACTGACCCTGGCAGATGACCGCATTGTCACCCGCGCTGTCACTATAGCGGGCCAGGCAGCAGTGAAAAGTAGCAATCCTTCAGCCTGCGTAGCGTCTTCCACCTTGTTTAACGGCGTTACCGGCGGCGACAATTTTTTGCGGCAATGCGTCCAGAGCAAGGGAAAACATTAACGCCGGTGGGCAGTGTGTGGTTCCACCAGGTCAAGCAGCTGGCGGGTGGCGGCCCGCCAGTCACTGGCCTGGGTAATAGCACTGACCACGGCAATGCTGCCTACCCCCGTGGCCAGCACCTGCGGTGCGCGATCGAGACTGATACCGCCGATCGCCACGGTGGATACCCCCTGCAACCGCCGCAGATGGCGGGTCAACTCTGCCAGACCCTGTGGCGCAGACGGCATAACTTTTGTCCGGGTGGGAAACACATGCCCCAGGGCTATATAAGAGGGCTGCTCGGCCAGCGCCCTGTCCAGCTCGGCATCGTCATGCGTTGACAACCCCAGGCGCAGCCCGGCTGCGTGAATCGCATCCAGGTCAGCAATATCCAGATCCTCCTGACCGAGATGGACACCGTAGGCCTGATGTTTTATCGCCAGCCGCCAGTAGTCATTGATAAACAGGCGCGCCTGATAGCGCTTACCCAGAGCAATAGCATCAATAATCTGCTGTTCGACTTCATGTTCTGCACGGTCTTTCATGCGCAGCTGAAGGGTGCGAACGCCGGCATCCAGCAGGCGGGCAATCCATTCCACCGAGTCCACGACAGGATAAAGGCCTAACTGTGCTGCGGTAGGGGGGAAAGCGCCACGATTCATATTTTTTCCTCTGGTTTCAGGGCGTCGGCGGGATGATAAAGTTCGCCGCCACGTTGGCGAAATGCCCCGGACATCTGTGCCATACCGACCGTGACGGGATGCGCTTCGGCCTCCTGGCGGGCAGCATATTCACGTACTTCCTGGGTGATCTTCATTGAGCAAAATTTGGGGCCACACATCGAGCAGAAATGGGCCACTTTCCCTGACTCCTGCGGCAGGGTTTCATCGTGATATGCCCGGGCGGTATGCGGGTCGAGGGCCAGATTAAACTGATCTTCCCAGCGGAATTCAAAGCGGGCTTTTGACATCGCATTATCACGGATCTGTGCCCCGGGGTGGCCTTTGGCAAGGTCGGCTGCATGGGCAGCGATCTTATAGGTGATCAGCCCCTGCTTCACATCCTCTTTATTCGGCAGGCCGAGATGCTCTTTCGGCGTCACGTAGCACAGCATCGCGCAGCCAAACCAGCCGATCATCGCGGCACCGATACCGGAGGTAAAATGGTCGTAACCTGGAGCAATATCTGTGGTCAGGGGGCCCAGGGTATAAAACGGGGCTTCATGACAGTGTTCGAGCTGTTCTGTCATATTGACGCGGATCATCTGCATCGGGATGTGGCCGGGTCCTTCAATCATCACCTGAACATCATATTCCCAGGCGATTTTGGTCAGCTCGCCCAGCGTGCGCAGTTCGGCAAACTGCGCTTCATCGTTAGCATCCTGGATGGAGCCCGGACGCAGTCCGTCCCCCAGTGACAGTGAGATATCATAGGCCGCGCAGATTTCACAGATATCGCGAAAATGCTGATAGAGGAAGCTCTCCTGGTGGTGTGACAGGCACCATTTTGCCATGATGGATCCACCGCGCGAGACGATGCCGGTCAGGCGTTTTGCCGTCATGGGCACGTAGCGCAGCAGGACGCCAGCATGGATTGTAAAGTAATCGACCCCTTGTTCAGCCTGTTCCAACAGGGTATCGCGGAAGATAGCCCAGCTCAGATCCTCCGCCACGCCGTTCACCTTTTCCAGCGCCTGGTAAATGGGCACCGTGCCAATGGGAACCGGGCTGTTGCGCAGGATCCACTCGCGGGTTTCATGTATATAGCGGCCGGTAGACAGATCCATGACCGTATCGGCCCCCCAGCGAACCGACCACACCAGTTTTTCCACTTCCTCCTCAATAGAAGAGCTGACCGCAGAGTTACCGATATTGGCGTTTACCTTCACCAGAAAGTTTCGGCCAATAATCATCGGCTCTGATTCCGGGTGATTAATATTGGCCGGGATAATGGCACGTCCGCTGGCAACCTCCTGACGGACAAACTCGGGGGTAATAGTGTCGGGCAGATGCGCGCCGAAGCTGTGCCCGGGATGCTGCTGCAGCAGCACTTCACTGCGGATCCGCTCCCGGCCCATATTTTCACGCAGGGCGATATACTCCATTTCCGGCGTCACTATGCCCTGGCGGGCATAGTGCATCTGGGTCACACAGCGACCCGGTAGTGCACGGCGTGGACGGGGCAGATGCTCAAAGCGGAGATGATCCAGTCCTTCGTCGGCCAGGCGTTGCTGCGTAAATGTCGAACTGACCTCACTGACCAGCCCGGTATCACTGCGCTGAAAGATCCAGTTGCTGCGTAATTTTTGCAGGCCGGCATGAACATTAATGGTGGCGTCCGGATCGCCGTAAGGGCCCGCCGTATCGTACACCGGCACCGGCTCATTTTCCTCCAGCAGCGGGCGATCGTGACTTCCGCCTACGGTGGTTGGACTGAGTTGTATTTCACGCATCGGTACGCGGATATCCGGCTGCGAGCCGGTCAGGTAGATCCGTTTTGAATGGGGAAAAGCGGTACCGCGCAGGGAATCAATAAACTGTTGTGCTTCCGCCCGCTGTTGGCGACGACGGTTTTTTTTCTCTGTGACAGGTTTTTCATGGGTAGACATAGCAATTTCCTGATAATAAACGGGAAGTTTGCTTGCCTGGAGGCGGGAGTAATAAGAACGTCGTGAGAGAAATCGTTTCACAGCGTTTTAGCATTTACTCTTGTTCCCTTCGCAGGTACTAACCTGATCAGGTTCCGCGGATCCCGAATTAACGGTCTCAGCCCCTAAGGGCACTCCGACAAGAAGAATAGTGTATTTTAAGCGGCCTTGTTTGCCATCCTGCGCCCGGGATGCTCACATACCCTAAGGTACGCACGCCGTCCGGACGACGCTTAAACCACAAAATGAATTCTGAAAGGGCAAGGCATGCCTTACCCTGACAGCCCATTCAGCATAATGGGGCTTTAAGGAAACGACAAGAAGTTTAGAGGGCAGCCGCTGTCAGGCCGGACGCGCAAGCGTACAGGCGTTAGCCGCTTCCTGATTTTCCGCACTTTTTTCCAGTGCCAGCTTGATGAACTTATCCTCCAGAGTAAAACGCGCCTCCAGCGCTTCACCGACAACCGACAGGGCATGCTGGAATTCGCGATAATTATCATGATCGATAGCGGTTTCCAGATGGGAATCATAAACCTGCATGATCAGCTCGGTATTCGCCTTTAGGGAGGGGTAGATAACCGCTGCTTTTGCCAGCTGCTCTGTACCTTCCAGCTCTTTGATAAAGCGTTCATAAACGGTGAAGTGGCCCGTAGAAAGATAATCCACCAGATTCTGGCAGAACAGATCCAGCGCGTTTTCATCGAGCGTCGTCAGCGTTTCCTTGTTAGGCTTAATGCCAGCCATTTGATAATAGGTAACCAGCAACTGCTTACGTGAGCGCAGACAAAAGTCTACCAGTTCACTGCACCCGCCAACGCGCGCGGTGAGGACTTCCAACTGGTTAAGCATGTTCAACTCCGTGAGTGTTATATTTTAACGTCTGACCTCAATCCAGTCTTTAAGCTGAGGATGATGAGCAAAATGATGGAACAGGAAATTTTAAGCGTAGACGCTGGCTGGTGGATTGTCAGCCACGAACATAAAATTTGGTTACCAAAAGGTGAACTTCCTCAAGGTAATGCGGGTTTACTGGGTCTGGCAGGATCGCGGGGATCGCCAATTGGAGAGTGGCAGGGGGAAACGGTATGGTTGATCCGCGATACCCGGCCTCACGAAATGGGATCGTTACGGCAGTTGATCGATCAGGACAGCGGCCTGTTCCAGCTGGTCGGACGCGGCATCCAGCTGGCTGAATTTTACCGTTCTCACCAGTGGTGCGGTTACTGTGGCCATGAGATGCACCACAGTAAAACAGAGTGGGCCTGTCTGTGCAGCCACTGTCGCCAGCGTTACTACCCGCAAATCGCCCCCTGTATCATTGTGGCTATCCGCCGTGGTGAGGAAATATTGCTGGCGCAGCACACCCGACACCGCAACGGTATTTTCACGGTACTGGCCGGTTTTGTGGAAGTGGGCGAAACCCTTGAGCAGACGGTGGCACGCGAAGTGATGGAAGAGAGTGGGATCACGGTGAAGAATTTACGTTACGTCTCTTCACAGCCCTGGCCTTTCCCACAGTCACTGATGATGGCGTTTATGGCTGACTATGACGCTGGCGATATCCATATCGATCCAAAAGAGCTGATCTCCGCTGGCTGGTATCGCTTTGATGCGCTGCCACCGCTGCCCCCGGCTGGCACTGTCGCCCGTCGGCTGATTGAAGATACCGTTGCATTGTGTCGCACAGAGGCGGAATAATTCCGACAATAATATTGTCGTTGCCATAATATTTTATATTTGCGATATATTCTCCTGGTTAAATGCGTAAAGGACCAGGAGAGAATGGTTTACTGTAAAAAATGACCGGCGTATCTGGCTTTATCTCTTCGATAATTTCAAATATCATCCTGTGCGGTAAACAAGTTATAGAATCCGTTATTGAATGAGATTTTATTAACGCCGGATTACGCCTGCACTATATTACCCATGGCATCAGTTTAACGGGATTTATGTGTTATCTTTTTTTACAGATCACGCTTTTTTGTGTAAAAAAATCAGCTAAATTCTATTCCGGACTGATTCATCAGGGGGCATGACTGAACCAGGGAAAGGTGTTTTCGCATATGGCAAATCAAGATAATGTCTGAAACAAAAAAACAAGGTTGTCTGTGGGGCGTCTGGCTCTGCTGGGGTATGAGCATTATTGCCTTTCTGCTTTCGACAAGGACGGTCTTATTGCTCTCTTTGGCTGGCATGGCGTGTTTCAGCCTGCTGCTAATAATTTCGAGTCTGTATACAAAAAGGATGATGACAAACGTGTTTAATTTCAACAGGAAAGAAGAAGAACGAGCCACTGAAAAATTGCCTTCACCCGCCAAAGCAGAACCCAGTACCCTTTTGCCTTCTTCTTTAAACGACGATAACAGTACGAAAGAAACCGTTATCTCTATCGGGACGGTATTACGCGGCGAAATTACTAATGAAAATAATATTACTATTAATGGCGTTGTTGAAGGCGATCTGACCAGCCAGAAAAGTACACAAATAGGAAAAGAGGGAAAGGTTATCGGCAAGATAAAATCCCTGAAGCTGGTGGTTAACGGGCTGCTTAAGGGAAGCTGTTATGCCAGAACGGTGATTATTATGTCGCGTGGCCGGATTGAAGGTGAAGTATACGCGAGCGAGTTTTCCATTGAAAAAGGCGGGGTGTTTATCGGTAACTCTCACCAGATTGAGGAGCCGCAGGCGCAGTCAGAGAAAAAAGATAAAAAACCGCTGGTCGCTAGCGGCCAGCGCGCCCCGGTTCTCACCGCCGTCGATCAAAAAGCTGATAAAACCCCCCCTGGCAATGAGAAAAAATAAGCCATACTGGCCTTATGATTGTTTCTGCCCCTGATCCTGACTGTTCTCGCCGAGCCGGGGTTGTACGCGTCGCCGCTCAATTTTTTGAGCGGTCGATCATCGTCAATTCCAATAAATGTTACACTGGCAGTCTGTATGGTGAGAGAGTCTCGTGATGAATGAACTGAAGAACGATCGATATCTGCGCGCGCTGCTGCGTCAGCCCGTTGATGTTACCCCGGTATGGATGATGCGTCAGGCCGGGCGTTATCTGCCGGAATACAAGGCTACCCGTGCGGTCGCCGGTGACTTCATGTCGCTGTGCAAAAATGCTGAACTGGCCTGTGAAGTCACGCTGCAGCCCCTGCGGCGCTATGCGCTGGATGCGGCGATCCTGTTCTCCGATATTCTGACCATTCCCGACGCAATGGGGCTTGGCCTGTATTTCGAAGCCGGTGAAGGCCCACGTTTTTCTTCGCCGGTGACCTGTCGTGCTGATGTTGAAAAGCTGCCTATCCCGGATCCGGAGCAGGAACTGGGTTACGTGATGAACGCCGTGCGCACCATCCGTAAAAATCTTAACGGCGACGTTCCGCTGATCGGCTTCTCCGGCAGTCCGTGGACGCTCGCTACCTATATGGTCGAAGGCGGCAGCAGTAAGGCCTTTACTAAACTGAAAAAGATGATGTATGCCGACCCGCAGACGCTGCATCTGATGCTGGACAAGCTGGCTGACAGCGTAACGCTGTACCTCAACGCACAGATCCGGGCGGGTGCGCAGTCGGTAATGATATTCGACACTTGGGGTGGCGTGCTGACCGGACGCGATTATCTGGAGTTCTCTTTGCATTACATGCACAAAATCGTTGACGGCCTGCTGCATGAAAATGAAGGACGTCGCGTACCGGTCACGCTGTTCACGAAAGGCGGCGGACAGTGGCTGGAAGCGATGGCTGCCACCGGCTGTGACGCGCTGGGTCTTGACTGGACGACGGATATTGCCGACGCCCGTCGCCGGGTTGGTCACAAAGTTGCGCTGCAGGGCAATATGGATCCGTCTATGCTCTACGCTGCACCGGCGCGTATTGAGCAGGAAGTCGCAGGGATCCTGGAAGGCTTTGGTCAGGGCGAGGGACACGTCTTTAACCTCGGCCACGGTATTCATCAGGATGTCCCACCCGAAAATGCAGGCGTATTTGTCGAAGCGGTACATAAGCTGTCCCGCCCTTACCACAGAGGATAAATCAGACAGGGGGAAGAGATGGAAATAGCGGATTTACGCGAACAGCAGCTCCGGCGCGCAGCAGAAGTCAGCTGTCAGGATGATTTTGAGGTGATGCCTCCCCGCCTGATAGGCGGTGCGGATGTCGGGTTTGAACAGGGCGGTGAAGTGACCCGTGCCGCGCTGGTCATCCTCGAATACCCCTCTCTGAAAATGGTTGAGTATCAGGTGGCCCGCATCGCCACTACGATGCCCTATATCCCCGGTTTCCTGTCATTCCGTGAGACACCCGCTCTGGAGGCTGCGTGGCAGCAGCTGGAGCACCATCCTGACCTGCTGCTGGTTGATGGCCACGGCGTGGCGCATCCGCGTCGTCTTGGCGTGGCCAGTCATTTCGGCCTGCTGGTGGACGTGCCAACGATTGGCGTGGCGAAAAAACGCCTCTGTGGCAAGTTTGAACCGCCAGGGGCCGAACCTGGCAGCTGTGAGGCGCTCAGCGATAAAGGGGAACTGCTGGGCTGGGTGCTGCGCAGTAAGGCACGCTGTAACCCATTGTTTATCTCTCCGGGCCACCGCGTCAGCCACGGCACCGCCCTTGAATGGGTACAGCGCTGCCTGAAGGGGTATCGTCTGCCCGAGCCTACGCGCTGGGCTGATGCGGTGGCCTCGCGCCGCACTGCTTTTACCGGGCTGCAGCTGGGTTAACCGTGCCGCTCAGTGGCTTTTCAGGTACACTGCGGCAAGCGCATTAATTCTGAGATCCCGATATGTTACGTAACCCGATTCATCTGCGGCTGGAAAAGCTGGAAAGCTGGCAGCACGTTACTTTTATGGCCTGCCTCTGCGAACGCATGGCACCCAACTACCGCGAGTTTTGCCAGCAGACAGGGTTTGGAGACGGCCAGCTGTATCGCCGTATTCTCGATCTGTTATGGGAAACGCTGGTGGTGAAAGATGCAAAAGTGAATTTTGACAGCCAGCTTGAAAAGCTGGAAGAAGCGATCCCTTCTGCAGACGATTACGATCTGTATGGTGTATACCCGGCGATCGATGCGTGCGTCGCGCTGAGCGAACTGCTGCATTCCCGCCTTAGCGGTGAAACACTGACCCATGCGATTGCCGTTAGCGAAACTTCCATCACCACGGTGGCGATGCTGGAAATGACCCAGGCCGGTCGCGAAATGACCGAAGAAGAGCTAAAAGTGAATCCCGCCGTTGAAGAGGAATGGGACATCCAGTGGGAGATATTCCGCCTGCTTGCAGCCTGCGAGGACAGGGACCTGGAACTGATAAAAGGACTGCGATCTGACCTGCGTGAATCCGGTATTAGTAATATCGGTATAAATTTTCAGCAGTAAGGCGACAAAACGTGACTTCAGGCCTGATTTGTAGCGCCTTTGGGCTTCACATTCGCCCCCAGTCTGGTCTACATTTGGGGGGCTGAAAAATGTGGCTATCGGTGCGTGTATGCAGGAGAGTGCCAGAAACTGGTTTTTCCCTCGCACTTGATGCTTAGCAAGCGATAAATACACTGTAAGGATAACTTATGAACAAGACTCAACTGATTGATGTAATTGCGGACAAAGCGGACCTGTCAAAGACCCAGGCTAAAGCTGCTCTGGAATCCACCCTGGCTGCGATTACTGAGTCTCTGAAAGAAGGTGATGCTGTACAACTGGTTGGTTTTGGTACCTTTAAAGTTAACCACCGTGCTGAGCGTACTGGCCGCAACCCGCAGACTGGCAAAGAAATCAAAATTGCTGCTGCAAACGTACCGGCATTTGTTTCTGGTAAAGCACTGAAAGACGCTGTTAAGTAATCGTCTGAAGTGAAGAGTTTAAACAGGGGGGCGTTATGCCCCTTTTGTTTAAACGACCTTCGCGCAGAGATGATGCTTTTTGTCCCGCAATCCTTTTCCCTTCCGTCCTTTCCCCTTAACGGTTTCTCGCGCTTGCCGCGCGTTGTGATACTCTTTTCTTCATGAAACTTTCCTTTTTTGCCCGAACGCTCTCTCTTGCCACCCTGATCCTGCTGGCAGGCTGCAGTTCGCACTCCGACCTGCCGGACTTTACCGCCAGCGGCTATCTTGCCGATCGCGGTGCGGTGCGTATCTGGCGCAAAAATCACGATCAGCAGGTTGCTCACCTGATGACGGTCTATACCCCGTTTAACGGAGCTGCGCCCGAGACGACCGACTACCTCTGGCAGCACGACAGGCTGCTTTCAGTAGAGCGCCATGTCACAGGGGATAAACCGGATGATGTCACCCTGCGTTTCGACCAGAACGGTGGTCTGAGCTTTATGCAGCGGCAGCTGGCGGGCCGGCGTGAGGCGCTGACGGCTGATGAGGTGGCACTGTATCGCTTTGACGCGCAGCGCATGCTGAAAATCAGTGACGATTTGCTGTCGGGTAGCGTGCTGCTCAGGCAGGGCAGGTGGCAGCAGGGGGGCACCGTCAGCACCTGTGAGGGCAAAAGGGTGCAGCCTGCGCTTGAAAGCGTGGAGTTAAGCCAGATTGCGCGTCAGCAGCGGGAGACGACAGGCCCGGTCAGTATTGCCTGGCTGCAGGCCCCGGAAGGAACTCAGCTATTGCTGGTGACCGCCAGCGATCTCTGCAAGACAGAACCGAAAGAACAGGATTTTTAACCTAAAAAAAAGGGCGATCAACGATCGCCCCTGATGCTGTCCTGCGCCGGGCGGATAAAACCGCCGCCTGGGGAGACTATTTACGATCTATAGCGCGGTAACCGATATCGTTACGGCAGAAGCTGCCCTTCCATGAGATTGGTCTGGCCAGTTCATAGGCACGTTTTTGCGCAGCGGCAACATCGTCACCCAGCGCTGTGACGCAGAGTACGCGCCCTCCGTTAGTGACCACCAGGTCGTCCTGCAGCGTGGTTCCGGCATGGAACACCTTGCCGTCCGCCACTTCTTCCAGCGGCAGTCCGTGGATTTGCTCGCCGTTGACGTAATCCCCCGGGTAGCCGCCTGCGGCCAGAACCACACCCAGCGACGGACGTGGGTCCCAGACAGAATCCTTTTCGTCCAGCCTGCCGTCAACGGCGGCCAGGCAGAGCTCGACCAGATCCGACTGCAGACGCAGCATGATCGGCTGGGTTTCAGGATCGCCAAAGCGGCAGTTGAATTCGATCACTTTGGGCTGACCACTTTTGTCGATCATCAGACCCGCATACAGGAACCCGGTGTAGACATTGCCCTCACCGGCCATACCGCGCACGGTCGGCCAGATCACTTCATCCATCACACGCTGGTGGATCGCATCGGTGACCACCGGAGCCGGGGAGTAAGCCCCCATCCCGCCGGTATTCGGGCCGGTATCACCATCGCCGACGCGTTTGTGGTCCTGGCTGGTGGCCATCGGCAGCACGTTCTCACCGTCGACCATCACGATGAAGCTGGCTTCTTCACCGTCGAGGAACTCTTCCACCACGATACGATGTCCCGCATCGCCAAAGGCGTTACCAGCCAGCATATCCTGAATGGCGTCTTCGGCTTCCTGCAGCGTCATGGCTACAATGACCCCTTTACCTGCCGCCAGCCCATCGGCCTTAATGACGATCGGGGCACCTCTTTCACGCACATACGCCAGAGCCGGTTCAACCTCGGTAAAGTTCTGGTATTCGCCGGTAGGAATTTTATGCCGCGCCAGGAAGTCTTTGGTAAAGGCTTTTGAACCCTCCAGCTGTGCAGCCGCCTGAGTCGGGCCAAAGATCTTCAGACCTGCCGCGCGGAAAGCATCCACCACGCCGATGACCAGCGGGGCTTCCGGGCCGACGATGGTCAGATCGATTTTCTCATCGCGGGCGAAGGCCAGCAGGGCAGGGATATCCGTTGGGCCGATGGCCACATTCTGCAGTGCAGGCTCCAGGGCCGTACCGGCGTTACCCGGTGCAACAAAGACGGTCTCAGCCAGCGGGGACTGCGCGGCCTTCCAGGCCAGCGCGTGTTCACGGCCGCCATTACCAATCACTAAAATTTTCATCAGAGGCTCCGTTATTAATGGCGGAAGTGGCGCATGTCGGTGAAGATCATTGCAATACCGTGTTCGTCAGCGGCGGCAATCACTTCCTCGTCACGAATGGAACCACCCGGCTGGATCACACAGGTGATGCCGACAGCGGCGGCGGCATCGATACCGTCGCGGAACGGGAAGAAGGCATCAGAGGCCATGGCAGAGCCTTTCACTTCCAGGCCTTCATCGGCAGCTTTGATACCGGCGATTTTAGCGGAGTACACGCGGCTCATCTGGCCGGCACCTATGCCGATGGTCATACTGTCACGCGCATACACGATGGCATTTGACTTCACAAACTTCGCTACCTTCCAGCAGAACAGGGCATCACGCAGTTCCTGTGCGGTTGGCTGGCGCTGGCTGACCACGCGCAGGTGGCTTTCATTCACCATCCCGAGGTCACGATCCTGTACCAGCAGGCCGCCGTTAACACGCTTGAAGTCCAGACCGGTTTGACGCTGCTGCCACTGACCACAGGTCAGTACCCGCACGTTCTGTTTGCTGGCGGTGATCTTCAGGGCGGCTTCAGTCGCCGAGGGGGCAATGATCACTTCAACAAACTGGCGGCTGACAATCGCCTGCGCGGTGGCTTCATCCAGCTCACGGTTAAAAGCAATGATGCCGCCGAAGGCTGACGTTGGATCCGTTTTATATGCACGTTCGTAAGCTGCCAGAATCGACTCTCCCACCGCCACGCCACACGGGTTAGCGTGCTTAACGATAACGCAGGCGGGCTGGTCGAACTCTTTCACACACTCCAGTGCTGCGTCGGTATCCGCAATGTTGTTATAAGAGAGCGCTTTGCCCTGTACTTGCTGTGCCGTCGCGACTGAGGCCTCTGCCACATTCTCTTCTATATAGAAAGCGGCATCCTGGTGGCTGTTCTCACCGTAACGCATATCCTGCTTCTTGATGAAGTTCAGGTTAAGGGTGCGCGGGAAGCGGCCGGAAGGTGCCTGGGTTTCACCGTGATAGGCCGGAACCAGGCTACCGAAGTAGTTGGCAATCATACTGTCGTAGGCGGCGGTGTGTTCGAACGCCTTAATGGCCAGGTCGAAACGGGTGGCCAGCGTCAGTGAATTATCGTTGGCGTCCAGTTCCGCAATAATAGTCTGGTAGTCACTGCTCTTCACCACAATTGCCACGTCTTTATGGTTCTTGGCAGCGGACCGGACCATTGTCGGGCCACCGATATCAATGTTTTCAACCGCGTCTTCCAGTGAGCAGCCTTCACGGGCAACGGTCTGGGCGAAGGGATAGAGGTTAACCACAACCATATCAATCGGAGAGATGTTGTGCCCGGCCATAATGGCATCATCCTGACCGCGACGTCCTAAAATGCCACCATGCACTTTCGGGTGCAGCGTTTTAACGCGTCCATCCATCATTTCCGGGAAACCGGTGTAGTCAGAGACTTCAGTGACGGGCAGACCGGCGTCTGCCAGCAGGCGTGCGGTACCGCCGGTGGAGAGCAGCTCGACGCCACGCTGGGAAAGCGCCTGAGCGAATTCGAGGATACCGGCTTTGTCAGACACGCTGAGTAGCGCGCGGCGTACAGGACGATGTTGTTGCATGGTGGTTTTATCCCTTGGCTTTGGATCGCATATAAAGAGCGTTATAGGAAGCTTAGACATTCTCTTCTTCCTTATAAGAAGAAAGAAGCGCGATTAAGGTTCATGTAACGCCCCTGAAGGGGCTTCCATTATGCGCGGGCATTGTAGCGAAAACGATTGCGCGATGCTCGTCAAAATTCGCCTCATGCACGGATTGTGGATAAGTTTGTGCATAAGCAGGTATAAAGCGGGGTTTTGCTGGGGATTGCAGCGAACAGTCAAATTATCGCAAATTAGCCCTTGTCACCCGTCCAGAACTCCCTATAATGCGCAACCACTGAGACGGCACAACGGCTTACAGGCCAGCGGCTCAG
>NZ_JBVHNP010000016.1:0-48322 GCF_055556675.1 Erwinia sp. PME.40.26/001 | reverse complement strand
GGAAGAAGTACAGTGAAGCATTCCTCGATAAGTTGACCTGGATGCAGGACGTGACGACGGAGAAGCTGGGGCCGTCGTTGTGGCATATGCACCCGGTGATGTTTTTGGGTGCACTTAAGCCTATTGCAGATGGAGTAACCTATGATCAACTGAAAAGGATTTTCCCACAAGCTTCTGATGAAGACCTAAATACAGTGGTCAATGAGTTACGAAGTAAGCTTGAGACGTACAAACTGAATACTCCCACCAGACTAAGGCATTTCTTCTCCCAAATTAAAGGAGAAGTTGGTCCTCAAATGAAAGGTAAAACAGAAGGTTTTCAGTTCTCTCCAGATGCATTGAGGTCTTTCAGTCGATATTACAGGCAGCATTCTTCAGAGGCAGAACAGGATGGATATGCAAAAAATGCCAGAGGCGTAATAATTCGCAGAGCTGATGAACAGGCAATTGGCCGTAAACATTATCTAAGGTTGAATGGGAATCGGCAAACTAACCCTGACGATGGCTATAACTTTAGAGGTAGAGGATTGATTCAAATTACAGGCTATGAAAAATATCATGGATTTCCGACTGATTATCATAAATATTGGAGCGATAATGCTCCTGACTCAGTAAGTAATCCAGATATCATTAACGAAATGCCATATGCGATACGCAGTGCTATATGGTATTGGTTGAAATATAAGCCTTACTCTGAGGATAAAGGAAGAGGGTATGAGGATGTAGGAGATGTTACTCGAATAGTAAATGGAGGAGATATGGGGCTTGCGGAAAGAAAAATTTCTTACAGATTATGCGAACAGGTGTTCTTATGAAAAAAATAGTATTTATTTGTGCTGTTATGTTAGTGCCTTATTCTTTTGCTGATGAATGTAACGTTGATGAAATAATGGTCGCATCATGTAACCTTCCAGGGAAAGTACAACGGCTTGCAGTTTTTTGCGCCAAAAAAAATAATGATACTGTTAGGTATTCCTTTAAGAAAAACAACATTACTGAGCTTTCTGTTGATTTCTCTTCAAAGAATAAAATGAAAAGATGGGTAGATCTTGGAACCTACAGCACTTATTTGGGTTTTAATAAAGGGGAGTATTCATATGTTCTTATTGTACCAGAAGAAAGGCCAGATGCAGTTGCCCTCCTACAAATTAGCAAGGGTGGGGAAAAAATAAGCACAAGAAGGTGTAAATCAAATTCGTTTGGTGAGTAGCACATTAAAAGAAAAAGTATCGAAGATGTACCAGACGAAAAGGTAAGGGATAATGGATTTAAGTTCCCTTAATTAAACGTATGGATAGGATTTTTAATAATTTTATCGGTCTGAATTTAGTTTGATTGACTGCGGTTTTAGGGGAAAAAATGACGCCGATTAATAATCCCGACTTCCAAAAACCTACGTCAGGGACACCAGAAAAACACCTATCAAGCTGGCCAGCAACTAACAGGGACGTAGATCATGCCGGCAAAACTGATTAAAATCAGCTATCCCGTGCCGTCGAACAAAAGCGGCCACGAGTTTGCCTCCGCTGAGCAGTTGCTATATTGAAAGCAAAGTGGATGAGAGATTTTCTAAACTGGATAGTATTGATATATCTTATTTATTAACAGGCAAGGTTGATTGCCTCTCTGTTATTTAGGATAGGGAAAATGATAAATACACTTTCGTAATATATAAGAATAAAGAAGATCTTGTAGGTGGGAAATATTCTATTGTAACGATTAGTCGAGCGGGGGTGTGTACTTCGCATAATAATAATACATGGCTTGTATCAAGCAAAGGAAGTGTAGTCTTGAGGAATGAGGTGTGTAATAAAGGAGAGGTTCTGTAAGTATCCCACCAAAACGGCCCATTCATTTTTAGAGATCTTCCGACATACTGATTATGTCACCTGAGGAGATCGCTATGCGTAAGATCCGATTCACCGGGCACCAGATCATTGTCGTTCTGAAATCTGTAGAAGCTGGTCGAACCGTCAAAGATGTGTGTCGTGAGGCTGCTATTTCTGAAGCCAGCTATTAAAACTGGAAGGCGAAATAGGGCGGTATGGAAGCCGCTGATATCAAAAAGATCAAAGATCTTGAAGACGAGAATCGTCGTCTGAAGCAGATGTTTGCCGATCTGAGTCTGGAATGCCGGGCGCTGAAAGACGTCATCGAAAAAAAGCTTTAAAACCAGCGATAAAGCGTGAGCTCGTCAACTATCTGACCACGCAATTTACGATGAGCATACGCCAGGCATGCAGGACGTTATCACTAAGCAGGACGGTGTTTCGTTATCAACCGGATACGCGACGTGATGAAGTGGTGATCCAGAGGCTGACCGAGGTCGCTGAGCGCTATCCCCGCTACGGTTTTAAGAAGCTTTTTCAGGTAGTTCGCAGGCAGGGGCACGTCTGGAACCACAAACGTGTCCACCGGATTTACTGTCTTCTCAAACTGAATTTTCGTCGTAAGGGTAAACAACGCCTGCCGGTGCGCAATCCGGCTCCGCTGGCAACGCCGGAAGCACTCAACCAAAGTTGGTCGATTGATTTTATGCACGACGCGCTGACATGTGGGCGACGTTTTCGGACTAACCGTGAAGCTCTGGCGATAGAAATTGACCTGAATATCCCAGCGCAGCGTGTCGTCCGGGTGCTGGACAGAATAGTAGCAAACCGTGGATATCCGCTGAAGATGTGGATGGATAATGGGCCGGAACTGATATCACTGGCGCTGGCGCAATGGGCTGAAGACCATGGCGTGATGCTGGAATTTATCAAGCCGGGTAAGCCAACACAGAACGCGTTTATAGAACGGTTTAACCGAACATACCGGACAGAAATACTGGATTTTTACCTGTTCAGAACACTGAATGAGGTACGAAAAATAACGGAGCGCTGGCTGAATGAGTACAACAGTGAGCGACCTCATGAGTCCCTGAATAACCTGACACTGGAAGAATACCGGCTGATGGCTGAGAAACCGGAAATCTCATAAAGTGCCTGGAACTGAAGCTGGGATACTTACAACGACTGCACAAGCACAAGATGCTGTCGCTCTCCTTGAAGTTAGCCGAGGTGCTCGAAAAATAAGTAGGTTGTGATGTGAAGTTAACTCTTTTGGTGAGAAAAATATTACAAGAATTAATGTTGAATATATTTCTTATTCAATAATAAGAAATAATGGTTTTCAATTCCCATAAATAAATGCACCCATGACTTGTTTTTTCCAGAAAAATAACAGACCGCTGAGCGGGGCGCTATTTTTCACTTGTTAAAAATTGGCTAGTAAAAAATAGATAGCTTTATTTGTCCTGACACCTAATACATGGAGGAATATATGTTGCAGATTATTCGCAAAGGAGACAAAACCACGCACGGCGGAACGGTTTTGACGGCATCTGAAGAAATGAAATTCGGCGGCATTGGTGTGGCCCGTAAGGGGGATACGGTCTCCTGTCCGATGCCATTTCATGGCGTAACCATTATTATCGAAGGTAATCCGAATTATCTCGATAACGGTATTCCCGTGGCGTTCCACGGCCATAAGTGCGGCTGTGGCTGCACACTGATCAGCTCCTTTTCAGCGGCGAAGGTTGGGTGATCATGCCTGTTTTTCTGGATGCAATTCCTGACGCTGCCCCGGCGATCCCGCGACCAGTTACCCGGCGCTGGTTATACCTGCTCACGGCGATCATGATGCTGGGAAACGTCCTGACTTTCTGGTTTTGGACAAGGGAACGCTCGGGGCTTGCATTCTGGTTTATGGCATCAGGATTGCCATTTTGCCTCTGGGGGGTGCTCTTTACCCTGCGCCGTTTCAGCTATAAGTGCGATCAGGTCTGGGCCGCATCGTGGAACCGCGAACGGCAAGAATTGCTGGCGCAGGAAACCGCGCGTGGGCAAAGGGCCGCCAGAGTCCTGCTGACCGGAGTGAAAACACAGTCAGGCAGCGGCGCGGAAAAATTACTCAGCGCTGTGAAATCTTCCGCGTCTCAGCTGGATATGCAGATCCCAAGGACGGGCGTTTTACCCGTGCGTCATTCCCGCCTCGCGGGATTTTCTGACGAACGGCAGTCTCAGGATCTTAACGCCGTGATAACCAACATTGTCGGCCAGCTCAGGCCTGTGCTGGCTAAAATTCCCGCCGATGTGGCGTGCTGGATTATGACGGACTGTGACATTCCCGGGGTTCCGCAGGCGAATGAACAAATAAGACAGGCCGTCGTCGCGCAGACGGAGAGGCCGTTTCGCCAGCTCAATACTAAAGGTTTTGTCGCTCTGGATTTCTGGCTGGATGAGTTATGGCAACAGCCAGCTGTGCTGCTCGCTGTTAGCGCCCAAATTCGCTCCGCTCCTCAGGATAATGAAGGTGAGGCCATCACCTGGACCCTGTTAGTCAACCGGGATCACACTGACTTCCCGGATGCGGTGAAATTACATCGCCCGGAAAAAGGTAGCGCCGCCACGCTCATCCGTACGCTCCACAGGGCGCTGCTTTGGAGCAATCTTCCGGTAGAACACGTCATGGGGGCCATCATCACAGGCAGTGAAGTGGATCGCGCCGGGGACTGGAGCCGTGCCTGCGAAGTCAACGGGACGGCGTTCAGCATGACGAAAGACAACCATGATGTGGACCAGACCGTGGGCTATACCGGCAGGGCGGCTCCGTGGTTAGCGGTCAATCTTGCTGTCAGCATGGCGAGACAGGGTAGTGCACAGGTTGTGGTGGCAGAAGCCCATCCCGGGGAAATCTGGGTGGCTGGCATCACACCTGCCAGAACAACAGGGATTAATCAGGACCTCTCATGAAAATAAAAACGCTTATCGGCGCACTCGTCGCTGTTCTGGTATTTCTGACAGCAGTAATCAGCTTCTTATTCCTCGCGCTGCCGGAAAAAATGGCGCAGTGGACGGGGATCGGTCCGCTGGATCATGGCCGCCTGCTGACTCTCTGCCTGTCGGTTGCGACCGTACTTATTCTGCTGGGATGGCTTATAGAGAAAGTCTTTGACCGCGCAGGAAAATCGGGTGTTCAGGTGCTGTACCGCCAAAATCAACGCGAAGCGGGTGCGGAGGAGTCACCCCTTTCGCTCCAGCCCGACGCGGCGTCAGATACGTTCAGCGCCGCATCAGTAACCGAACACCTCAGCCTGCGCTATGGCCGCCGCTGGAAGCGCAAAGTCCGCATCCTGCTGGTTCAGGGCGATGCTGCTGATATTGAGAACGCCGTTCCCGGGCTGGGCCGCGACCGGTGGCAGGAGAGCGATGGCGTCGTTCTGATCCACGGCGGTGATGCAGAAGCCGCGCCGGATGAGGCGTTCTTGCAGGCGTTGCGCCAGCTGCGCCCGCGCCGACCGCTGGATGGTATCGTGCAGGTGGTCAGTACCCTTAGCCTGCCAGCAGAAGCGCAGCGCGATGCCTGCGTTCGTCACCGCCAGAAGGCCGACAGGCTGCTGGGCTGGCAGGCCCCGGTCTGGCTGTGGCTGATTGACAAAGCTAACGGGAAGCAGGATGGCCGTGAACTGGCCCCGGTGGGTTCCCTGTTTGGCCCGGGGGCAACCCCAGAGCAGGCCGTGGCATCGCTGGATGAGATGGTGCCGCGCCTGCGTACGGCCGGTATGGTGCAACTGCTGAACGATGCCCGCCATGACGGGTTGTTACGCCTGTCGTCGCAATTACACGGAGCCTTGAAAGCCCGCCTGACACTGCTGTTTACCGGCCTGATGCAGGGCCCGGCACCGTACCGCCTGCGCGGCATCATGATCGGCCCGGAGCTTGCCGGGGCAAACACGGCCGCCCACGTCCGTCTCAGCAGTCCAGGCTGGCAGGCGCTGGAAGAAGACAGCCGTCAGGTGGCCGCGCGCAAGCTGACCTTTGACTGGCTGAAGGCGCTGCGCCTGCTGCTGCTCACCCT
Source organism: Erwinia sp. PME.40.26/001 (assembly GCF_055556675.1). Lineage (NCBI taxonomy): Bacteria > Pseudomonadati > Pseudomonadota > Gammaproteobacteria > Enterobacterales > Erwiniaceae > Erwinia > Erwinia sp. PME.40.26/001. The sequence goes on along the minus strand of NZ_JBVHNP010000016.1, from coordinate 42,424 downwards.
GATTGCACTGTGGTGCGCCGGGACGGTGCTGTCTCTGGCCGTTAACCGCACGCAGATTTATCAGGCGCAGGAAACTGCCCGACTTGCGGCGGATAACACACTGCCGCTGGCGGAGCGCCTGCGTAACCAGCTGATGTTGCAGCAGGCCATCGCCCGCCTGCAGTATCGTGAGTCAACTGGCGCGCCCTGGTACACCCGCTTCGGGCTGAATCAGGACGGCGACACGCTGACCGCACTCTGGCCGCTGTACACCCGTAATAACAACCTGCTGATGCGCGATGCGGCGGCTGTTCATCTTCGGCAGCAGCTGAATGCCTTTGTGCAACTGCCTCCCGCCAGCCAGGGCAGGGTGCAGGGTACGCAGCAGGCCTATCAACGGCTGAAGGGCTACCTGATGCTTGCCCGCCCTGACAACGCGGATGCGGACTGGCTGGCAAAAAACATGCTGTCAATCTGGCCGAAGCGTCAGGGTGTGCCGGACGGAACCTGGCAGGCACTGGCACCGAAACTGTTGGGGTTTTATGCGCAGAACCTGCCGGCGCACCCGGAGTGGCGCACGGTACCCGATGCGCAGCTGGTGCGTAACGTACGCCAGATCCTGCTTAAACAGATAGGGCAGCGCAACGGAGAGTCCGGGCTGTACCAGTCGATGTTAAAACGTATTGCCAGCAACTGGCCGGACCTGACCCTGCGGGATCTGACCGGTGATACCGATCCGTCGCCGGTATTCAGTACGGAAGAGGTGGTGCCGGGCATGTTCACACGCCAGGCGTGGCAGGAGCAGGTGCAGGACGCAATCAATGAGGTGGTGAAGAGCCGCCGCGATGAAATTGACTGGGTGCTGTCGGACAAAAAACACCCACCGGACAGCGAGATATCGCCAGAAGCCCTGAAGGCGCGCCTGACCGAACGCTACTTTACTGACTTCGGTAACGCCTGGCTGAACATGGTGAACAGCATTCGGTGGCATGAAGCCACGTCCCTCCCGGAAGCGATTGCCCAGCTCAGTCTGGTAGCCGACGTCCGCCAGTCGCCGCTGGTTGCCCTGATGAACACGCTGGCGTGGCAGGGTAAAACCGGCGAAAAAAGCGCGCGGCTTGCCGATTCAATTGTCGACTCAGCGAAGAAAATGATGGGTAAAGAGCAGGACGGGCAGTCGTTCGTTGCCCAGGCGCAGGGGCCTCGCGGACCCCTTGACGGTGTGTTTGGTCCGCTGATCGGCGTGATGACCGGCAAAGATGGAACCGGCAGCTACGGCAGTCTGAGTTTTCAGTCCTGGCTTGCCCGCGTTACCCAGGTACGCCTCAAGCTGCAGCAGGTCACCAGCGCGCCGGACCCGCAGGCAATGTCGCAGGTGCTGGCGCAGACGGTATTCCAGGGGAAAGCTATCGATCTGACCGACACCCGCGACTACGGCAGCCTGATGGCTGCCAGCCTCGGGCAGGAGTGGAGCGGGTTTGGTCAGTCACTCTTCGTTCAGCCGCTGGATCTCGCCTGGCGCCAGGTGCTGGCTCCGGCGGCCGGCAGCCTGAATGCCCGCTGGCAGAGTTCGGTTGTCAGTCAGTGGAATAAAGCCTTTGCCGGGCGCTACCCGTTCAAAGCCACGGGCAGTGACGCTTCACTGCCGTTGCTGGCTCAGTTCCTGCGCAGTGACGCCGGGCGCATTACCACCTTCCTGAAGACCAGCCTCGGCGGGATTCTGCACCAGGAAGGTAATCGCTGGGTGGCCGATGCCGCAGCCAGCCAGGGTATGACCATAAGTCCGCAGTTTCTCAGGGCAATTAACCAGCTTGCTGAGATTGCCGACATCGTATTTCCGCAAGGCGATGCAGGCGTGCATTTCGAGCTGATGGCCCGCCCGTCACGCAATATAGCCCGGCTGCAGATGACCATTGACGAGCAAAACCTGGATTATTTCAACCAGATGGAAAGCTGGCAGAGCTTCACCTGGCCGGGAAACACCTACTACCCTGGCGCTCAGCTCAGCTGGCGCAGTGTAAAAAGTGGTATGCAGCTGTACACAAGCCAGCAGGGAAACTGGGGGCTTATCCGCCTGCTGGAGAAGGCACAGGCGACGGCACTGGACGCCAGCCGCACCCAGCTCGTGTGGTTCACCCCGAACGGTGAATCGCTGAAGGTTGTCCTGCGCAGCGAACTGAGCGCGGGACCGATGGCGCTGCTGCAGCTGCGCAATTTCAGGCTGCCGGAGCAAATTTTTCTTGATGAGTCCACAGGTTACGACGCTGAAGAAAGCACGGCCTCAGCAGGCTATTAATCAGTCATGCCCGCTACGTATGTGTCGGGCGCAACAGGGATGCAGAGAACATTTTATGGCGACATTACAGACACTGATAACCACCTGCGCGGCCGACGAAGCCGGACAGCAGGCGCTGCTGTTGCAGGCAACGGCCGATGCCGCCCTTTGGGATAAATGGCTCAGTCCAATACCCGGCGACAGCCCGGTCGGGGAAGATCCGGGGTACGACGATGATTTTCAGCAGATGCGTGAAGAGATCAACAAGCTGTCCGGCATTGATACCGGCCTGATGTGCGACCTGGCGGAAAGGCTGCTCTGCACCCGCTGCAAGGATGTCCGGGTCGCAACCTGGTATATCTGGGCAAGACTGCACCGCGATGGAGAATCGGGCCTGGCAGAAGGCCTGTCGCTGATGGCCGCACTGGTCAATCGCTTTGGCGAGACGTTACTTCCTGCCCGCCCTAACAGCCGCAAAATGGCGGCCAGCTGGCTGGGCGGTGGGCGTTTTCTCGACAGCCTTTCCCTCTATCCGGAAGTGGACCGCAGCGGTTATCAACGTATCGTTGCTGCACTGGTCCTGCTGGACAACGGCCTGCAGCTGTGGGAAGAGAGCAGTCGCCCTGAACTGGGGGGCCTATATCAGGCGCTGGAGAACCGGCTGGTGCAGTCGGGGGGGCTGGATAGCGTGGTGCCACAGAACAGCCGCCCGGCTGAGGATTCGCGCAACGCCAGCGGTTCGGTACAAGCCGCCCCGGCTCCCGTAATGAAAGACGTGCAGTCAGGCCGTGACCTGCTGGACCAGGCACGCACGCTGGCGCGCTATCTGCACGAGCAGCCGCTCGGCTGGCTCTCCGGGCACCATCTGATGAAAAGCATCCGCTGGGACACGATCCACGAACTGCCGCCGCTGGATGCCAGCGGACGTACGCGGCTGACCCCCCCGCGTACCGACTATCGCGCCCAGCTGAAACGTCTGTATCTGCAACAAAGTTGGCAGGAACTGATGGAGCAGGCCGGCAGTATGTTTGGTGAAGGGGTCAATCACCTCTGGCTCGATTTACAGTGGTATTTGCATCAGGCGCTAAGCCGCTGCGGGGCACCGTATGACGGCTGGGCCGCCATCATTCGCGAAGATCTGCGCCTGTTTCTCCAGCGCCTGCCGGGCTTTGAGACCCTGGCATACAATGACGGCACACCGTTTGCGGACGAAGTGACGCTGAACTGGATAAGCCAGCAGGTCAGAGAAGAACAGGGCGGTTGGATGGGCGATACCCCCAGTGCGACTCCCGAGGGGAATGATGACGACATCCTCGGGCTGGAGAGCGAAGCGCTGGCGCAGGCTGATGCCGATGGCGTGGAGTCGGCTCTGAGCTGGCTGCATTCCCGTCCCGGCATTACCTCCGTACGGCAGAAATGGCTGCTGCGCCTGTTGATGGCGCGTATCGCCGAGCAACACGGTAAGAATGAAATGGCGCTGCATCTCCTCAACGACATGCTCGCCCAGGCGGATCAGATCGCACTGCCTGACTGGGAGCCGCAGCTGATTTTCGAAGCCAGGGCCCGCAGCCTGAAGCTGCTGCGCATTAAGGCCAGCCGCAGTGAGTCTGATAAAACCCGCCTGGCGGCGGAGATGGATGCCCTTCTCGCCGGGCTTATCGCTATCGACCCCGCTCGTGCCATGGTGCTCTGTGGCTGATATTTTTTGATAACACTGGATCTACGACCATGGATGATTTAACCCTGCGCTATTACGAGGCTGAAATGCGCTATCTGCGCGAGGCCGGGAAGGCGTTCTCGCGCGCACATCCAGACCGGGCCGCGATGCTCAACCTGGATAAGCCGGGTGCGCGCGACCCTTATGTGGAACGCCTGTTTGAAGGCTTCGCTTTCCTGATGGGACGGATGCGCGAAAAGCTCGACGACGATCTGCCGGAGCTGACCGAAGGGCTGGTCAGCCTGCTGTGGCCCCACTACATGCGCACCATTCCGTCGCTGGCGATCGTGGCGTTTTCGCCCGACTGGCGCAGTCTGCGTCTGGCTGAGGTTTTACAGGAAGGATTCCCGGTGCTCTCGCGCCCGGTCGGGCCACATAAAACGGCCTGCCAGTACCGCACGACCCGTGAGATACCGCTGCAGCCGCTGCACCTGGCGGGTGCCTGCCTGCAGACCGAAACGGACGGGCGCTCCGCCATCCGCCTGCGTTTTGAGTGCCCGGAAAAAGTGGACTGGGCCAAAGCCGGGCTCGACAAGGTGGCTATTTACCTGAATGCCGACGGTCCTGTTGCTTCTGCGCTGCATCTGGCGCTGACCCGGCGGGTACATGCCACCTGGGCGCGCCATGCGGGTACCCACACTGAACGCCGCCAGTTTGATGGCTGGTGCAGGCCAATGGGCTTTGAGGATCAGGATCGCCTGTGGCCAAAGGGCGAGTCCGCCTTCAGCGGCTACCAGCTGCTGCTGGAGTACTTCAGCTTTCGGCCAAAGTTTATGTTTCTTGAGCTGCGCGGACTGGACACGATCGGCCTGAATGCCGCCAGCAGCTGGTTTGAAATCGACATCGTGCTGAACGAAGCCTGGCCCTCGGACCTGCCGTTTGAAACCGAAAACTTCCGCCTGCACTGCACCCCGGTCATCAATCTTTTCACGCTGGAGGCCGACCCGCTGACGCTCAACCCGCTGGACAACGAGTATCTGCTGCGGCCGCTGCGTTTACAGGACGGGCATACCGAGATTTACAGCGTCGATGATATCCACGGTGCGGTAAAGCACGGCAAGCACCCCTATGTGCCCTTTACCAGCTTCCGTCACCGGGGCGGCATGATGCGCCACGATGCCCCGGAGCGCTATTACCACACCCGCGTCAGGCGTGGGGCATCCGGGCTGTATGACACCTGGCTGATCCTTGGCGGCGGCGCGTTTGAAGTCGAGAAGCTGGCCGAAAAGCCTGAGTCGCTGTCGATGCGTATCACCGGAACCAACGGGCAGCTGCCGCGCAAGGCGCTGGCAGGCACCCTGCTGGACCGGGTGGTGAAGGCCGGTAAAGTGCCGGTTAAGGTGCTGAACCTCTCTGCGCCAACCATGCCGCTTTATCCCCCGGCCAGCGATCGCTTCCACTGGCGGGTGATGAGCCACCTGGGATCGAACTTCCTGAGCATGATGGATAACCCCGAGGTGCTGCGCGGGACGCTGGCGCTGTATGACTGGACGGATGACGAAATGAATCGCCGCCGCCTGGAAGCGATCGTCGCGGTGAAGCACACGTTGATCCGCCGCTTTGAACGCGGCTTTATGCTGCGCGGCGTGGATATCGAAGTGACCCTCAACGCCGATAACTTTGCCGGAGAAGGTGACGTCAATCTGTTCGGGGAAATGCTGCACCGCTTCTTCGCGCTGTATGCGGATATCCATCTTTTCAACCAGCTGACGCTGGTGCTGCAACCTACAGGGAAACGACTGCGATGGAACGAGAATCACAGCCAGCACGTACCCGGCTGACGCTGGCACTGAGCCAGAAAATCTGGCGGGTGAATTTTTACCGCTTCTGCCAGCTGCTGGAGCAGACAGATCCAGACGCGCCGCTGCTGGGGGCAACCAGCCACCCAGGTACTGATCCGGTGCGCTTTCGTCCGTGGCCGGGCATGGGGTTCCCGGTCAGTGAACTGAAACGTGTGGAAACCGACGAAGACAGCCCGGATTTACCGCCCACGGTGCGCACCACCTTTCTTGGGATGTACGGCGTGGACTCGCCTCTTCCGGGTAACTATCTGGACGATATTGCCCAGCGTCGGGATGGCCACGAGGCGACGAGCGCCTTTCTGGATATCTTCAGCCACCGTATCACGACCCAGTATTATCGTATCTGGCGCAAATACGCATACCCGGCCACCTTTGAAGCGGGTGGGGGCGACGCCACCTCGCAGTGCCTGCTGGGGCTGGTGGGATTAGGGATCCCCGGTACGGCAGCGCACGTTGCCACGCCCGTTTCACGTTTTCTGGCATTGCTGGGCACCATGCGACTGCCAACGCGCAACGCCGAGGGGATCCGCGCTCTGGTCAGCCTGCTGGCACCGGATACTCAGGCGTTAGTGACGCCGCATGACCCGGTGAAAGTTCCGATTGAACGCCGTGCCGGTCTGGCAGCAGACAGTCGCGTGCCGCTCTGGCAGCGCGCCACGCTGGGTAAAACGGCGAAAGAGTCCGGCAGCCGCGTGTTACTCACGCTGGTGACGCGTAATCCGCAGGAGGCCGAAGGTTGGCTGCCGGGCGGCCATTACCACACCGACCTGCTGGCCCTGCTGCGCGTTTACCTCGGCTATCGAAGCGATGCCCGCTTACGTCTGACCGTGCCGGTCAGCCTGCTACCTGAACCGCGTCTCGGTAAAACGCGCCGTATCCAGCTTGGTCACACCGGCCTGCTGGGGCTGAAAAATGGCAAGCTCAGCGATAATCGGGAAACCCTGACCGTCAGTCTTGGCTGCTACGTGGGCGTGCAATGCACCGCTTTACCCCCGGCAGAAGATGGCCAATACCGCTTTAAATAATTACACATCACTCTCCCCAAACTGATTCAGATGGCAGGCAGGCGACAAATAAACACAACCCCGGCGCACAGACAGCTGTGTCACCGGGACGTGGGAACGCAGCCAGCGCATCGCCAATCTGAAGTCTGCAAGGGATAAAGGAATATCTGAATGACTACAGTAACCCGGGCGCTGACGCTCATCGCCTGCTGCCTGCTGGCAGGCTGCGGTCTCACCCAGACCGTCTCGGACGGTACGGTCAGCCTGACTAAATCCATCTTCTACAAGCAGATCAAAATCCTGCATCTGGATTTTGCCCCGCGCGCGGCCGCTAACGCCGACGGTGAGCAGACGCCGCTGGCCACCATGGTGCGTGTCTATCAGTTAACAGATCGTAAGGCAGTGGATGCGGCGAACTACCCGAGTTTGCTTAATAACGCGGACGCAGCGCTGAAGGACGACGTGCTGGCCTCGCGTTCTCTACTGGTGATGCCGGATGGCAGCGTCACGCTGGATATGCCGATGGATGAAAATGCCCAGTTTGTGGCGGTGGTCGGTTTGTTCAACCGTCCGGACATGAAGGACAACCGCTGGCGTCTGGTGCTGTCCCGCAACGATCTCGACCCGGACAAAGCGCGCATTATTGAACTGGGGGACGGCTGGCTTAGCCTCGTCCCCGTAAAGGAGTGAGTTATGGATAACTGGAATGCTCTGTTCGACTTAAGCCCACGTTACGCGCTGGAGATTACCGGCAGCCCGCTGCGGCCGAACGTGCTGAACTTTACGGGGCGGGAAGCGTTAAGCGAGCCGTTCCGCTGGACGATAGAGTTCACCGCGCCGCCGGACGATATAGCCCCGGAGCAGGTGCTGATGAAATATGCCAGCTTGCGTATGCGCGCCGGGCGCGAGGTGCACGGCGTGTTGACCGGGTTGGAGTGGCTCTCTACCAATGCCGACCAGTCTCACTGGCGGGTGACGCTGGAGTCAAGGCTGGCGCTGCTGTCACGCACCCGCCAGTGTGCCGTATTCCAGAATCAGTCGGTGCCGGAGGTGGTGGAGGAGGTGCTGCGCAGGCACGACTTTAACGGGCCGGATTTTGAGTTTCGCCTGGCGCGTGAGTACCCGCCACGCGAGCTGATCACCCAGTGGCGGGAAAGCGACCTCGAATTTATCCAGCGTCTGCTGTCCGAGGTTGGCATCTGGTTCCGCAGCGAAACGCAGGCGACGACTGAAAGCGAAATGCTGATATTTGCCGACAGCCAGTCAGGCTACCAGTTTGCTATGCGCCTGCCGTACAGCGAGCCAGCCGGGCTGTATGACGGCGCGGCGGAGTCGGTATGGGACGTGCGCACCCGCAACGAGGTGGTCACGGGTGGCAGCAGCACACGTGACTACAACTACCGCACGGCGTCGACCCCACAGGGCTCCACGGTCAGCGTGCGCAGCGACGCCGTCACCACCGGGGTGCACTACCGCTACGCCGCGCCCTTCCGTGAAGCGGGCGATGACGGCGACCCGGAGCCGGCCACCGAGTCCGGCGCGTTTTACGCCCGCATTCACCACGAGCGCGAGCTGAACAAATCGGCGTGGGTACACCTGTTCAGCAACGCCTCCGGCCTCGCGCCCGGTCAGGTGCTGGAGCCGCAGGGTAAAGTGATTAACGCGCTGCAAGAGGGCGTCATCATCACGCGGGTGACCTTTAGCGCCGCGCGCGACTCGCGGCTGCACGTGTCGGTGACTGGCATGCCTTACAGCGAGCGCTACTGCTTCCGCCCTGTCGAAACCAGCCGCCCGGAAATCCACGGCACGCTGCCCGCCCGTATTGAAAGCCGCGAGCAGGGCGATATCTACGCGCACCTCGACGAACACGGGCGCTACCGTGTCAAACTGGACTTCGACCGCAGCGACAGTGAGCAGGGCTACGCGTATCTGTGGCTCAGAATGGCCAAACCGTATGCCGGAGAGGATTACGGCTGGCACACCCCGCTTATCGACGGCACCGAAGTCGCCATCGCTTACGGCAACGGCGACATTGACCTGCCGTATATCTCCCACGCCCTGCACGACCCGGCGCACCCGGACCACGTTGCCCGCGACAACCGCACACGCAACGTACTGCGTACCCCGGCGAACAATAAGCTGCGCATGGAGGACCAGCGCCGGGAAGAGCATATCAAGCTGGCGACGGAATACGGCAAAACCCAGCTCAACGCCGGGCATATCGTCGACGCACAGGAGAAGCCGCGCGGCACCGGCACCGAGCTGCGCACTGACGAACACGGCACGCTGCGCGCGGCCAGGGGACTGTTCGTCAGCGCCGACGCGCAGCCGAAGGGTGAGGGTCAGGTGCTGGATATGGACGCGGCGCTGAAGGAGATTGAGCAGCTTGAGCGCCAGCTGGAACAGCTCCAGGCGGCGGCACAACAGGCCGAGGCGCTGAAGGCGGACACCGAATCGCAGATAGCGATGTTCAACGAACGCCTGAAGCCGCTGAATGAGATTCTGCACTTCTCGGCCCCTGAGGGGATGGCGTTTACCAGCGGTGAGGATATGCAGCTGGCCGCCGCAGACAACGTGGTTATCAACGCCGGGGGAGACATCAGCGCCGGGGTGATGGGCAATATGACGGCGCTGGCGGGCGAGAAAATCGGGCTGTTTGCCAGGACGGGACAGCTGAGCCTGAAGTCGGGCGAAGGCCCGGTGGAGATGCAGGCGCAGAATGGCGAACTGGGCTTCTTTGCGCAGAAGAAGTTCACGCTGACCAGCACCGAAGACATCCTGTTCGCCGGGAAGAAGCGCATCACGCTGATGGGCGGCGGCAGCTACCTGAAGTTAGACGCGTGCCGGGTGGAGTACGGCACCACGGGCGTGTACCAGCGCAGGGTGAAGCGCACCTCGAAGCGGGCAAAGGATGCAATGCCACTGACTATGCCTCTGTTCCCGGGGCAGTATCCACCACTTCAAGGCAAAATCTGCATTGAATGTTTACTGAACGCGATTAAAGCAAATGATGCCATCGTGCAGGGGGCTTAAAATGGTTACAACGATGTTACTACAGTTTATTCCTGTGACGGATGAATACCAGATTAGCCTTATATTTGAGGGGGGCGCACAATTGCCGGAAGTATTCACTGCTTTTAAGGCGCTGCACTCATCAGAGATGTATTCACTGTATCGCCATCCGCAGCTGGTTGAAGCCCAAAATTACGGTCCGTGGCTGCTGGATATTAAGTACAAGGATCAACTGGGCGAATATATTGGAAAAATTCCGGGCGTTGTTGGCGTGATAGTTTCAACTCGATCCTCAGGCACACTGGCAATGCAGCTTGCAAGTGGCTGTAGCATCATTACTCCTGATGGTACAACTGCATTGGTTCGTTTTTATGCTCATCATGTTATCAGTGTCCTGGCTCAGCAGAATGAGCAGGAATGGCATGCATTATTGTTTAATGGTGTTACGCAATGGTGGGTGCCCTCAGAGGATGGATGGCAGTCGATTGAGATAGCGGTATCAACCGCAGAGAATCCCAGGAATCATACAGTAAAACTCAATAATGAAATCTGGCAGAAAATAGCGGACAAACTCGAAGTCAGCAGCGTGCTGACGCAGTGGCAGAAGATGCCTATGAGCCAACATTTCACTCCGTGTGTACAGCGCGACATGGTGATTAAGGCTCTGGGTAAAGCTAAAACTGCAGGCATCGCCACACCGTTGGATCAAAAAATTTATGCGTTGTATTACCTTAACGGTGGCAAGAAGGTCCTTGAGTCTGATGAGATGCAGGCAGCGTTGCTGAAGGTAAGCCAGGGGAAAACATCGCTGGCAGATGTATTACTCAGCTGAGAATCATGATAGTGACAAAAATGATAATTAAGAGGTTGTAAATATGGACTTCTTCAAGCGTATGGACATATTAGATAAGGCCGTTAATAAAGGTTATGCCCGGTGGGGTAAATGGATATGGGGCGTTATGCTGTCGGTAGTGCTAGTGTATGGAGGCTGGATTATTTGTGCTTCTATCTGGGGGCCACCGACCGGACCAGTGACGCTGATTATTCATAGTGAAATAGATCGCCCGATATTGGGGTTTAGTGTTAATGGGGTGGCAGGGGCGAATGCTTCCGCATATAAAAAAAATCCATACTCGTCTGGTGGAGGCGCTGCTACCTGTTGTGGCAGCATTAGTGGTAAAACTGCTGAGGTTATCTGGACGTTGAGTACAACGCGCGATCAGTATAATGCCGGGCTTCGTAGAGAAACACGTCGGGTTATAATGCCGTTACCAGAGCGGGAATGGGGTGAAAATGATCTGCATGTTCATTTCTTACCTCGCGACAAGGTTCTTTTGGGTTGGAGTGATAATGCCTGGTCCCCTTATGAAAAACATCCTGAATTATCGAGGAAAATTATAGAAAAAGGAAATAACTAATGGAGATCTCTAATATCTTAGCTGCAGCAAATTGTGCCCAACAGGCAGATGATGCTAAATTAAACAACTGCTCGCGAATTTGGCATGTTGGATTTTTTTTTGATGGTATACACCGAAGTATTGAGCAAGATGCTTCTCAGCAAAGGCTTACCAATATTTCTCGTTTATTTAGAGCACACCCAAACCCTCAAGATAACACGGCTAATCTAAGTTATGATAAATTTTATATTTCAGGGTTAGGGACGCCATTTGATGAGGAGCTAACTGAAAAGCTGCATATTTTAATGGATGGGGCACAAAGTTCAGTTTTGGATGATTTAAAAGATCAGCCAAAAGAAATGGCGAAAGATGCAGGGAAGGAAATATTAAAAAATGGAGACTGGTGGGAAGTACTAAAAAATTCAGGAAAAAAATTAGTCAACCCAACCGAATGGAAAAAGTTGGGATGGGATACAACAAAAAATGCAGTGAAAAAAGTCAGTATTGAAGCTACTCCCTGGTTACGTGATAACCCTACCATTGCGGATATGTTAGTTACCGGTGTTGATACCCGACTAGGCACAACAAAGTTACGCTTTGAGCGTTTTTTTGAAAGGGCTAAATCGAATAGCCCGGTTCCAATCAAGCTGATTTCCATTTCGTTATTCGGTTACGATCTCGGTGCCACGCTTGCGCGAAAATTTATCGATACGTTCCTCGAGGAGATGTGTAAGAAACAGGGCGATAAGTACATTTATCAGGGAATACTGGTAGATATCATTTTTACCGGACTTTTTGACTGCGCCCGGCATACGCCTGCCAGCAGTAAAAGTGGCGTGGACTGGTTTGTTTCTGCCCTCGGCGGACCAGTCAGTGGAGTCAGCGTCCTGTTGGGGGACAAATCGATAGATCAGGACTCCGCATTACCTTCGGCGGTTAAAAGTGCGCTACATCTGGTGGCGGCGCATGAAACCCGTTCCTGGAGAAGCCTCTACAGGCTGGGAGGTAAAAGTAAAAGCCACAAGGAAGAGCTGATGCCGGGTTGTTCTGAAGATATTGGCGGCGGCCTGAAACCGAATGAACAAAAGCCAAGTGCCGAACTATGTCGGGTGGCATTACATCGAATGTATCGCGCTGCGACTATGGCGGGCGTCCCTTTTCCAGACTTCCAGACGCTGGATAAAACTGATACTGATGTTGCGGCCTACTTCGTCATGCAGGATCGCGTAAATAATAAATCTGTTGCTCAGTGGGCGAATATTTATCAACGTGCTATCCCTTACAAAGCCCTGACGGTGGGTGCACAAAATGCCCATCTGGACAGCTATATTGAGTGGTTAGGGCAACAATATTATCAATATCGCAGTGAATGCATAAGGTATTTAAAGAGGCGTGGTGACGTGCTGGCTTCAGCTGGTGCATCTGCAGGTTTACTAGGTACTACTCCGCAAGCGAAAGAAACGGCAAGCCAGTTTCAAAATGAACTCGAAATTTTGCATAAAAACTGGGGCTGGCTGGAAGATGTTCATGATGCGGCTATAAATATGAGAAACAGTATGAGTAATAATGAGATGGATAAACGTCTTTCACTTATACCTGATGTATATGGACCTGCCTTGACCAGGGCACTAAGATTTCTTGACTATGCGCATGCGGCATTCCTTGAGCAGCCTCAGCCACTGCCTTATTACAGTGCCCCGCCAGAAATGTATGCCTGGTTTGTTCACGATCTGCAAACGGTCGATAAAGGTGCCAGCATTTCGCAGGACTTTTTAGTTGTTCGTTCAATGGAAAATCCATCGGGCTGAATCGATTGCAGGAAATAGTGCTCAAAAATCTGCAACCGCTTAAGGACAAGTAATGCCTCACACCCATAACGCCCCCTCACTGTATGAAATGCTCTATGGTAACTTCAGCGGCGGGTTGGATCTGCACAACGTCAGCGAGGAAAACCAGGTGATCCTCTCAGTGCTCGATAACATGCAGCGCATCCTCAACTGCCGCGCCGGTTCGCTGGCGCATCTGCCCGACTATGGGCTGCCGGATATGACCAAAATCCTGCAGGGGATGCCCGGCACTGCACATCAATTGATGACCACGCTGTCCGGCGTACTGCTGCGCTACGAGCCGCGCCTCAACAGCATCAGTGTGGATATGCTGCCGCAGACGATCCCCGTACGCTGCCGGATTATGCCGCCCTGCGCGACGAACTGGGCAAACTCTCCCACCCGGCACGGCCAGATGTGAACTGGCATTTAGTCGAAAAACTCAGCCTGTCGTTATTTGAAAAAAACGGTGTTGAGCTGCAAACCGCTGCCTGGTTTACGTTGGCCAGAAGCGCTCAATTATGGACAGCGGCTGGTGCATCAGGCACAGACGCTTAACCCGCAGGATCCCGCTACGGATAATATGGCTACCGCGTGGCAACAGCAGATGAGTGCGTCGGCGCTACCGGCAGACACGATGGGAGGCTGGCAGGTGGGGATGGCACAGCTGCAGCAGCTGACCGCCAGACTGAATGCCCTCGATGGCCAGCGCGGAAAATATATCACGGTGAGCGAGCTCAAGTCGGTGGTGTACGACGTGACTCAGGCGTTTAATCGCGCACTACCGGCTGAGGAACGTCTGCGTCGTTATGCCGCCAGCCCGTCTGAGACTGAACGACAGCAGGCTTCAATAGCGCTGGCGCAGTTACAGAAGCGCTATTTTTTGCTCAGGCAGGCGGCTGGATCACCAGGCGCACCGGACGTAACCTCTCAAAATTAGAGGGCTTCCCGTCACGGGCCGGGGCCTGATAAACTTCTGTTATCTTCTTACGGAAAAAGAGCGGGCCATGTCACTCAGTAAGAAAGCGATTAAAGAGCAGGACGATCGGTTGAGGGAGAAGTTAAAACGCTGGGATGACCTGGCCTTTATCCCGTTTATTGCCATTCCGCTCGCCCTTTATCTTACCCTGGGACGTACCCTGGCGATGCTCACCCCTTTGCTGTGGGTGATATACAGTGCGGCCTATCTCTGTCTGTTCCATCACCGGTTGAAAGGGTTTTCCACTGACGAACTGCGCAGCATCGCCACCATGTGGAGAAATTATCCTTTCAGGGTGTTCTGCTGGCTGTTGCTGATCGCTGCCGGACTGTGCGTGGTGGCCGTAATCGTCCAGTATTTAAAAGCGGCATTTTTTATTAAATAGCAGAGGTAAGGGCGGGTCTCAGGGATGAGACCCGTCATCGAACGCAGTTCGATGGAGAGTCCGGATGGCAGAAAGCAAAAAACCCGCTAAAAGCGGGTTCTTCTGAATTTGGTGCCCGGACTCGGAATCGAACCAAGGACACGATTCTTGACTCATTAACTCTATGATTGTTAATCAGTTAGTCTTTCGCTTCGATTCCAAATGTACCACTGTTCTGTACCATACATCAAGTTTCAAACTACAAAATTACTGCTGGACTCCTGCTTTCCGAGTGCATTTTTGTGAGTTCTATCACGCTTCACGCTTTATGGAGATATCTTCACTTGCTCTGTTATCTTCTGCCAATAGGATCAACTCAATTGGATTAATCCGCAAGGTGATAATGAAATGAGCAGATGGCGTTGGGATCAAGGACGTTTGGATTATTTTTCTGTTGAAAACCTAAGAAAAATTGCGACAGTTTTTGTTGATATTGATGGGGCAGAAGATACCGATCCCGAGTATGATCCTCTCCGAGAGCCACTGTTGCTTAGAACTGAATTACCGTTTTCACCTGATAGTTACAAAGTCTGGCGTAACTATGCCCGTGTGATCAAACTGAGTTTGATCGCGTCTCGAATTGATGGTCGTTATCACTGTACTGATATTGCTAAGTCGCTGGTTTCAGGGGAGATGGCTAGTGATGCAGATAGCTATCTTCTCACACTAGCGAAACGGACTTTTTATCCTTCTCCTGCATTCGAAGGGTTCGACGCTTCACTACAGCGTGTCTACCCGATGCTGGCAATTATCAAAGTGTTACTCACGGGGCGATTTGATGTGAATGGCCTGTCTGCTAGAGATGTGTGTAGTGTGTTAGCTGGGAATAACGTTACAGGTTTAGAAGGGCTCGAGTTCTATTCATCTATTGGCGAAACAAGCCGGGCACCCGAAGGTGATGAACTTCGCCAAATAAATGAAATGATGAAAGTAATGAGCCAGATAAGCTTCCTTTTTTGGCAGCAAGGTCATCTGTTTATTGACCCTTCAGTCTTAGCGTCTTCTAAAACCGGTTTATACCAGCTGCTAAGCCCTGATGCGATTGTACAAGATTTACCCGATGAACCTGATGCTGCTATTTTAATGATGGGATCGTTGGACAGTTCAACCGTGCTCGTATCAGAGGCCGTTGATTCACACTTTGTAAATCTAGATGAGGATAGCTATCAATCTGATGAAA
This sequence comes from Erwinia sp. PME.40.26/001, assembly GCF_055556675.1. NCBI lineage: Bacteria > Pseudomonadati > Pseudomonadota > Gammaproteobacteria > Enterobacterales > Erwiniaceae > Erwinia > Erwinia sp. PME.40.26/001. The sequence goes on along the minus strand of NZ_JBVHNP010000016.1, from coordinate 26,829 downwards.
CTCAGGCACAGCAGACTTTCCAAGAAGGAAAGCGAAGATTAATTAACCACTATCGGGTAGAGCGGAATAGAAGACTAAGAGAGCAGTTTTTAAGTTCGTCTTCTGAACCTGACCGTTGTGATATGTGTCGCAAAACCTCACATACCCAGTATCCTTGGGTAAACAGCCTTATCGAAGTTCATCACAAGTTGCCTTTAGCATCTACGGTCAGGGTGCAGGGGAATAGTACGCTATTGAATGATCTTGTAGGACTGTGTCCATCTTGTCACAAGGCAGTTCATCAATATTACCGTAATTTTCTGCGTGATGAAGGCAAGAGCGATTTTACGTCTAAAGAAGAAGCAAATGAGGTTTATGAGTGTGCAAAGAGCCTGTATACTTCTACAGATGTTTAAGCCTCGCATAAGCGAAAAATCCGGTAAAATGTAGGTAACATCAGCGTGCATATGAAACAACAGCAACTCAAGGAGTTGGTCGAGCAAGCTACCATTTTGCAACAGGCCGAAGAGGATGATGCAAAGCTTGATTCCGTTTTGCAATCGTATGGATGGGGTTATGATGACCTTCGTTACGAGGATTCTTACGAGTTAGCGAAAGATACGTCTCTAGAAGAATACGTAACGCTGGATAGATTGCGAAAACCTGTACACAATGTCCCTATGGTAAGTTTTTTCGCTGGGGCCGGTGGATTAGATCTCGGCTTTGAGGCAGCAGGTTTTTCTCATGATGCTTTAGTAGAACTAAACCCAATTTTCAGTAACACATTGAGGCATAATCGTCCAAACTGGTCAGTGATTGGTCCTCCAGACTGGAAAGGGGATGTTTCTGATTTTGAAGATACATGTAAAGCGTTAGCCCAATGCGGTGTGAGCTCTGACTATCCTGGCGTTTTTGTAGGTGGGCCGCCATGTCAGCCGTTTTCTATAGCAGCCAATCAACGCTTTAGTAAAGATGGCGAGAATTTCAAACGTGTTGGTTTTGCTCATGAAAAGAACGGCAACTTACTCTTCGATTACATCAACCTTATCATTAAATACAAACCTGCAGCGTTTCTTGTTGAGAATGTCGTTGGGCTTTTAGAGGTTGATGATGGTGTTCAGCTAAATCGAGCTATCGAGATGTTGAGTCAAAATGGTTACTTTGTCGAGAAGCCATTGATTCTAAATGCTTCTGATTTCCTTGTGCCTCAACATCGCACACGAATGTTCTTAGTGGGCAATAGGTTAGGTAAATCTTTTGTGCCCCCGCTAAAAGCTGATAAAAAAGTGCCTTGTGCAGCAGCTCTGTGCGAAGATCTAAGTAAATTACCTAATCATGTAACTAGGAAGCATCAAGCATCATCTGTCCTACGTTACGTAAAATTGCCTTTTGGCGGTCGAGACAAGCTTGGTCGAGTTGATAGATTGCATCCAATGCTACCTTCTAAGACAGTTATAGCTGGAGGGTCATCTGGCGGTGGTCGTTCTCATCTTCATCCGTCTATACCTCGTACGCTTTCGGTTCGGGAATCGGCTCGTTTGCAAACTTTTCCCGATAATTATGAGTTTACAGGTACGCACTCTCGACAGTTCACTCAAGTTGGGAACGCGGTTCCGCCAGTGTTAGCTACCCAGTTGGCTTGGCAGATTTATCAGTCTTTCTTTAGCTGACAACACATCCAAAATGGCTTTTTAGGGGAGATGATGCTCTCCCCTTATTTAAGATCTACTTGAACTGTGTGGATATGTATGAGTTACATGACATTACATGAATACTCTCCGCTTCCACCACTTATCATTTTGAGCGTGAATTTCTTATCCGCCGTGTAGACAACGTTGAACGCAATGCCCAGACTGGAAAATGTCAGGCTGTTCACCCCCTCATTATCCTCTGCTCCCATGAAGAACTTCGCCCGCCGGGTTCCGTTTGGGGTAGACAGATCGGCTGACCTGCTCCCCGTTGATTAACACACCGCGATGTTAGTAATGTCTTCATCAGTCACATGAGGACATTCCCATGAAGAAGCGATTTTCCGACGAACAGATCATCAGTATTCTCCGCGAGGCCGAAGCCGGGGTTTCAGCCCGGGAACTCTGCCGTAAGCATGCTATTTCAGACGCCACCTTTTACACCTGGCGCAAGAAGTTTGGCGGCATGGAAGTCCCCGAAGTGAAGCGGCTCAAGTCACTTGAAGAGGAGAACGCCCGCCTTAAGAAGCTGCTCGCTGAAGCCATGCTGGATAAGGAGGCGCTTCAGGTGGCTCTGGGCCGAAAGTTCTGACGACAGACCAGAAGCGGGAAGCCGTGGAAGCCATGTGTGAGACAACGGGTCTGTCGCAACGCCGTGCCTGCAGGCTGGCCGGTCTGTCACTTTCAACCTGCCGTTATTCGGCTCAGCGCCCGGCTGCTGACGCGCAGCTCTCTTTACGTATCACAGAGCTGGCACTTGAACGCCGCCGATTTGGTTACCGGCGCATCTGGCAGTTATTGCGTCGGGAGGGCTTTCACGTCAACCACAAGCGGGTTTACCGCATCTATCACCTTAACGGTCTGGGTGTAAAACGCAGGCGGCGCCGTAAGGGGCTGGCGACTGAACGGCTGCCGCTTCTTCGCCCGGATGCGCCGAACCTGACATGGTCGATGGATTTTGTCATGGATTCACTTGCCAGCGGCCGCCGGATTAAGTGCCTGACCTGCGTGGATGATTTCACGAAGGAGTGCCTGACGATCACCACGGCATTCGGGATTACAGGCGTTCAGGTGACACGTATTCTGGACAGCATTGCGCTGTTTCGTGGCTATCCTGCAACGATAAGAACCGATCATGGCCCGGAATTTACCTGCCGCGCGCTCGATCAATGGGCCTTTGAACATGGCGTTGAGCTGCGCTTAATCCAGCCGGGCAAGCCAACGCAGAATGGATTTATTGAGAGTTTCAACGGTCGCTTTCGGGATGAATGCCTGAATGAACACTGGTTCAGCGATATTCTTCATGCCCGGAAAATCATTAATGACTGGCGGCAGGACTATAACGAGTCCAGACCTCATTCATCGCTGAAATACCAGACGCCGGCTGAATTTGCAGCAAGCTGGAGAAATGGAAAATTAGAAGGTAAACAAACCGACATTACTAACTGAGCGTTGTATCTAATACTGGGGGCAGGTCAATCTGCAAAGGTGAGACTCATAGTTTTTTCTACGGGGAGTGAGTCCAGGCCTTTTTTCCCGGCGTAGATTCTGGATTGCAAGCTGAGAAGGTAAGTATTAGTCAGCTCGCTACGCCGCTCTGCAAGACGCCATGCCAGTCGGTTACGCCATAGTGGCGTCAGGGTAACAGGTGTGTACTCCAGAGCTTCATCCAGTTCGACAGCCAGCAGTTTGCAGATGGAAACATCTCGCTCGCCCTGCCATGTCTGCGACTTGAAACCGGGTTTGCTTACCCTGTCTTCCAGATAAGTGTGGATGATGTCATTTTCGGAGGAGTGGAACAGCCCGGTTTTACCATCAAGTTCATCTTCGACGATGTAACGTTCCCGGATAAGATCATCCTGCTGCATGGTCTTTGATGCCCACACACCGGCAATGAGTTCAATATCGGCATCAGTCAGAGTCTGCTCTGCGGCAAGCTGTTTTTCCGCCAACCTGAGCATGAGGTCAATCTGGATGATTTTGGCAGGTGCACGCTCTCTGGCCTCCTTCACGTCTTTCGTATCAAGGGTGAACTTGATTTCACGTTTACCAAGGATGGCGACCAGGTGTTTGGGTACGGCTTTACGGATGTGGTAAACGCCGAATCTGTTCTTAGTTGGCTGTATCATAATGCCCATTTTGTACCACCTTTCTGTACCACCGGGAAGCGGGGCCGGAGGAGAATAAGAGGGGTAACTACTGACAAACCAACAAGTTATTGAGCCATAATGCAAAAACCCCCGCCTAAGCGAGGGTTCGGAATATGGTGCCCGGACTCGGAATCGAACCAAGGACACGGGGATTTTCAATCCCCTGCTCTACCGACTGAGCTATCCGGGCAACGGGGCGCATTAAACCGTAATCCCCGTTCGGCGTCAACGGCTTTGTCACAAAAAAGTCGTAAAACCCTGCCGACTGCCTGCTTTTTACCCGGGTACGCTCACCCTGCTTTAGCTTAACGCCCCGTTCTTACGGCACAGTGCGAAACTCAATACATCTTCCGCCAGACAGCGGGCGGTTTCCACGTCCTGAACCTGACGTTTCACCAGCAGTCGCGACAGGCAGCCCTCAAGGATCAGTTCCATCTGATGTGCCACGCCCTCGGGGTTGTCCGTTTCCAGGTCGCTCAGTAACTGATGAGTGAACTGCCAGGACGCCTGTTTTTGCTGCTCGGCAATCTGATGGATAGGGTGGTCAGGCTGTGGGTAGAAACTGCAGGCGGCAATAAAGAGACAGCCGGGATAGCGCTGATGATTGACCGCATCGGCCAGCACCTGATAGCGCGCCAGCAGTTTCTGCCCGGCACTCTGGCTGTCATCCAGCAGTAGCTGGCGGCGCCACGCCTCAATCTGCTGGCCGTGGTAGCGCAGGGCGTCATACAGCAGCGCATCCCGGTCCGGCCAGAAGCGCTGAAGTTCCTGTTCGCTGCAGTCCAGTTCACCGGCCATCATGGCAAGAGAGGTGGTCGCCGCTAACCCATGCTGTTCCAGCACGTTCAGAGCCTGTTCAAGTACTTGTTCACGCTGCACGCGGTTCTCCTCTTGTACGCTTCATTATCGAACCTTAGTGTCGTTTAACGCGCCAGTTTCTGCAAATGTGCACGGAAAGCGGCGGGTTTCATAAACCCGGTCACGCGTGAGTCGGGGATTTCATGACCCTGTGCATCAAAGAACAGCAGAGTCGGTAAGCCCAGTACGTTCAGACGATCCAGCAGGGCGCGATCAGCGGCATTACTGGCGGTGACATCGGCCTGTAACAGCTGCGTATGCTCCAGCGCAGCCTGCACCTGCGGATCGCTGAAGGTGTATTTCTCAAACTCCTTGCAGGCGACGCACCAGTCGGCGTACAGGTCGAGCAGGGTGATCTTGCCCCCACTGTTGGCCAGCTGCTGATCCAGCTGCTGCACATCACTGATGCGGGTAAACGTGAGCTGCGGGGCCGCTTCTGTCGTCTGCGCACCGCCAAACGCCCAGTCCTGTAAAGGGCGTACGGCGATCAGCATCGCCCCCAGCAGCAGAATTTGCAGTACCCGCAGCCAGCCCCGGTGGCTTTTCAGGGTACTGATAAATGCCCAGCCGAAGAAGGCAACGGCCAGCAGGCTCCAGAGGCGAACTCCCCATGTATCGCCGATCACCCGCTCCAGCAGAAACACCGGCAGGGCCAGGATCACAAAGCCAAAGCCTTCTTTCACCGTCTGCATCCACGGGCCGCTTTTTGGCAGCAGGCGGTTGCCGAACAGCGTAATGGCGACCAGCGGCAGGCCCATGCCCAGCGCATAAAGATAGAGCGTACCGGCACCCGCCAGCATATTACCGCTTTGTGCAATATACAGCAGGATGGCACTGAGCGGGGCGGTGGTGCAGGGGGAACAGATCAGCCCGGCCAGGGCTCCCATCATGAAGACGCCCGGCAGCGATCCCCCCTGCTGGCGGTTGCTCCATAACGTCAGTCGGGTCTGCAGTGAAGAAGGCAGCTGCAGGGTAAACAGGCCAAACATCGACAGCGCCAGCACAATAAACAGCACAGAAAGCCCGATCAGTATTGCAGGGGCCTGTAATGCCGCCTGGAAGCGCAGCCCGGCAGCGGCGACCACGATGCCCATCAGGGTGTAGGTCAGCGCCATGCCCTGCACGTAGACCATGGCCAGTGCAAACAGGCGACCGGGGCTGTAGCGGCGGTTCCCTCCAAGGATAATGCCGGAAATCAGCGGGTACATCGGCAGTACACAGGGGGTAAAGGCCACGCCAATCCCGATCAGCAGCGCCCATAACGGCGAGAAAGGCAGGCTGCTATGGGTCGACAGAGCCGCGTCGGACGCGGCGACAGGGGCGGGGACGCTGTGGGCTGCAACGGCATTAAGCGGAACCGTACGGGTTTCCGGCGGATAACAGAAGCCGGCGGCAGCGCAGCCCTGATAGGTCACCGTTATCTCTGCACCGGCGGCGGCCTGGGTGACGGTGAACGGCAGCGTCAGGCTGTCAGGGTAGATCTCGGTTTTACCGTAGAACTCATCTTCATGAGGCTGGCCTGCGGGCAGCTGCCATTCAGCAAGGGTGGCACCCTGGACGCCAATCTTGATCTGCTGCCGGTAAAGGTAGTAGCCGGGTCTGACCTGCCAGCTGAGGGTGAGCCGATCGTTCTTCTGTGTGAAATCAAAAGCGAAGGCCTGATTGACCGTCACAAACTGACTGTTGGCATGGTTGTCAAACAGCGACGCACCGGCGTTCAGGCTGAACAGCGTGGCAAACAGCAGGAATATCAGGGAAATAAGTCGCTGGGTCATAACGGGTCTTGCTCTCTCCATGGGGGACCGACCAGGCGGAAAGGGAGATAATAGCATGACATTCCCTGGTGAGGGCCGCGCGGAACAGAACGGGACGACCGAAAAAGAAGGCCGGCCCCTGCTAAGGGGCAGGGACCGGCCATTTATTCAATCAGCCGTTGGGCGGGTATTTTTCCCTTCGATCTTTCGGGACGGCTATTTTACCGTTCCGCCCGTCGCCGCATCAGAGAATAATGCCCCCCAGCAGGAAGCCAAAGGCCACCGACAGGACTATCGCCAGCGTGCCGGGGATCAGGAAAGAGTGATTGAAGACAAAGCGGCCGATGCGGGTGGAGCCGGTGTCATCCATCTCTACCGCCGCCAGCAGCGTCGGATAAGTCGGCAGCACAAACAGGGCGGATACCGCAGCAAAAGAGGCCACGGCGGTCACCGGCGAAACGCCCAGCAGCAGCGCCGCAGGCATCAGTGCTTTGGTGGTGGCCGCCTGCGAGTAAAGCAGCGTAGAGGCGAAGAACAGGATCACCGCCAGCATCCATGGGAAGTCGTGCAGCAGCTCACCCGCCACCTGCTGGATATCGCCAATGTGAGCCTTCACAAAGGTGTCACCCAGCCAGGCGACGCCGAGCACGCAGACACAGGCGCTCATCCCGGATTTAAAGGTGCTGGCCCCGAGAATTTCCCCGGTATCGATCTTACAGGTCAAGCAGATCAGTGCGGCTACCGTCAGCATGAACACCACGATCGCTTCGTTACGCGGCAGTACCGGGTTCTGAATCAAACCAACGGCATCACTGATGGCTGTGGCATAGAACACCACGGCGATAATGCCCAGCAGCAGCAGGAGCACCGAGCGTTTTGCTCCCGGCTTTTCTTCAAACTTGCTGGCACCGCGCAGGGCAACTTCCCCTTTTGCCAGACGGGCCTGGTAGACTTCATCGTCCTTCAGTTCCTTACCGAGGAAGTTGGTGACCAGTGCTGCAATAAAGATCGCTGCCATCGTTGAGGGGATCGCCACCGCCAGCAGCATCAGATAGCTGATGCCTTTGGGTTCGAGGATGCCGGCCATAAACACCACGGCCGCAGAAATCGGTGACGCCGTAATCGCGATTTGTGAGGAGACCACCGCAATCGACAGTGGACGGGAAGGGCGAACACCCTGTTCTTTAGCCACTTCGGCAATAACCGGCAGCGTGGAGAAGGCGGTGTGGCCGGTCCCTGCCAGCAGGGTCATCACATAGGTCACCAGCGGGGCCAGAAGCGTGATATAGCGCGGATGTTTACGCAGCAGGCGCTCGGCCAGATTAACCAGGTAGTCCATCCCTCCGGCCACCTGCATGGCGGCAATGGCGGCAATCACGCCCATGATGATCTCAATCACATCGAACGGGATGGCGCCGGGTTTGATTTGAAAGCCCAGGGTCAGCACAAGGACCCCGAGGCCACCGGCAAAGCCGATGCCGATCCCTCCCAGCCGACTCCCCAGATAAATCGCGAGAAAGACGACGATAAGCTCAGGTAATAACATAGGGTGTTCCTTAATTTTTTTGCTAATAAACCGTTAAAATTTTGTGTGCCGCGAAAAGTAAAAAGGCACGTTGTTCAGTGAACACGTGCCTTAAAAGGGAGCTAATGATCGGGTCTGTTATTGTTCGTTTTCATCGGTATAGCGTTTCGCTTTGTACACCGGGAACATCAGATTCTGCGTTGAGAAAATATCATCCAGCTCGCTTTCGGTCAGCAGGCCGCGCTCAAGCACCACTTCACGGACGCTCTTACCGGTTTCTGCACAGATCTTACCCACGATATCGCCGTTGTGATGGCCGATATACGGATTGAGATAGGTGACAATGCCGATGGAGTTAAACACGTAGGCTTCACACACGGCTTTGTTGGCGGTGATGCCGTCTACGCATTTTTCCAGCAGGTTGTAGCAGGCGTTGGTCAGGATATGAATGGATTCAAACATCGCCTGGCCAATCACCGGCTCCATTACGTTCAGCTGCAGCTGACCGGCTTCAGAAGCCATCGTCACGGTAATATCGTTACCAATGACTTTGAAGCACACCTGATTGACCACCTCCGGCACCACCGGATTCACTTTGGCAGGCATGATTGACGACCCCGCCTGCAGTTCCGGCAGGTTGATTTCATTCAGCCCGGCGCGCGGCCCCGAGGAGAGCAGGCGCAGGTCATTACAGATTTTTGACAGTTTTACCGCCAGGCGCTTCAGTGAGCTGTGTACCATCACGTAGGCGCCGCAGTCTGAGGTGGCTTCGATCAGGTCTTCCGCCGGAACGCACGCCAGCCCGCTGACTTCGGCCAGCTTCTCTACGGCCAGTTGCTGATAGCCATCCGGGGTATTCAGACGGGTGCCGATGGCCGTTGCGCCGAGGTTTACCTCCAGCAGCAGCTCGGCGGTGCGCAGGATGCTGCGGATCTCTTCATTCAACAGGACGTTAAAGGCGTGGAACTCCTGACCGAGGGTCATTGGTACCGCGTCCTGCAGCTGGGTACGGCCCATTTTCAGGATAGTATTGAACTCCACCGCTTTACGCTGGAAGCCTTCACTCAACTGCCCGATAGCATCCAGCAGTTTTAAAATAGAGCTGTAAACCGCGATACGGAATCCGGTCGGGTAAGCATCGTTCGTTGACTGGCATTTGTTGACGTGGTCGTTTGGATTAAGGAACTGGTATTCCCCTTTCTGATGCCCCATCAGCTCCAGACCGATGTTAGCCAGCACTTCGTTCGTGTTCATGTTGACCGAGGTGCCTGCGCCGCCCTGATAGACATCGATCGGAAACTGATCCATGCAGCGGCCGTTGTTCAGCACCTCATCACAGGCGCTGATAATGGCATTAGCCACGTTGCGCGGGATGGTCTGTAGCTCTTTATTAGCCAGTGCCGCTGCTTTTTTAACCATGACCATACCGCGGACAAACTCAGGAATATCGCTGATTTTGCTGTTGCTGATATAGAAGTTTTCAATCGCACGCAGAGTATGAACACCGTAGTAAGCATCCGCGGGAACTTCACGCATACCTAACAGGTCTTCTTCGATACGAATGTTATTAGCCATGAGAACCTTCTGTTGGGAATACCGGTTAAATCAATACAATTCAAGTGCCTGCTTCAGCGGTCGACATCCAGAGAATATCGGGCCGGGGAACGGCTGCCGCGGCATTTTATCCGTTTGCGTCAACCCGAGCACGATCATATTCTGTTGCGATGTAAAAGCCTGAATCCAGATCACTTAAACTGCCTGCTGAATCAAACAGTTTCAATCTTATGTGATCGTCCTCACAATGGAAGACGCGGAATGATTTTCCACCTTTCCGGTTGAAAACCGGAGGTTTCGTTCCCACCTTCTATACTATCGATCGCGACGATCGCCATTTTATGCTGCCATGCAGTCTGCAGGGCAGCCCTTGATACAGGAGAACGCGGTGCGCTGGTTACCGTTCTTAGTGATATTTGCCCTGGTATGGATCGAGATCTCTCTCTTCATTCAGGTCGCCCATGTGATGGGTGTATTAATGACCATGCTGCTGGTGATCTTCACCTCCTGCATTGGTATCTCGCTGGTGAAAAATCAGGGGATGAAAAACTTTATGCTGATGCAGCAGAAGCTGAACGCTGGTGAAAGTCCGGCTGCCGAGATGATCAAGAGTGTGTCGCTGGTACTGGCAGGCTTTCTGCTGCTGCTGCCAGGTTTCTTTACCGACTTCATCGGCCTGCTGTTGCTGTTGCCGCCGGTGCAAAAACACCTGACGCTGAAACTGATGCCGCATCTGAAAGTCTGGCGTGGTCCGGGCGCAGGCCCCGACAGTGGATTTACCGTTGATGGCGAGTACGAGCGCAAAGAGTCAAACCTGATTGAGCACGATCGTGACAACGACAAACACTAAAGTACACTGCCTGGCAAAAACGGCGCTTTCCTGACGGGGCGCCGTTTTATTTTGTCTTTCCCTGCGCTTGTGCAAAAAAACACCAAACAGTGCCATTAGCAAAAAAATTTACGCCTGGCCCTTGAAAGGCCTCTCCTGCGGCCGCATCTCATTCGTCACGAGGCCGGTTGCTCATGATGCCCGGCTTTCATCCCAAAACTGATTGGACTTCTCAAAGGAGAGCTAACAATGAAAATTCGTCCATTGCACGATCGTGTTATCGTCAAGCGTAAAGAAGTTGAATCCAAATCTGCAGGCGGCATCGTGCTGACCGGATCGGCGGCGGGTAAATCCACCCGTGGCGAAATCCTGGCCGTCGGTAACGGTCGCATCCTGGAAAATGGCGACGTGAAGCCATTAGACGTCAAAGTAGGTGATGTGGTCATCTTCAGCGAAGGCTACGGCGCGAAAACTGAAAAGATCGACAACGAAGAAGTCCTGATCATCTCTGAAAACGACATCCTGGCCGTTGTTGAAGCGTAAACAGCGCGTAATTCACTGAACGTAACGAATTTAAGGAAAAAGATAAAATGGCAGCTAAAGACGTAAAATTCGGTAATGACGCTCGCGTAAAAATGCTGCGCGGTGTGAATGTACTGGCAGATGCAGTAAAAGTTACCCTGGGTCCGAAAGGCCGTAACGTGGTCCTGGATAAATCTTTTGGTGCACCGACCATCACCAAAGATGGTGTTTCTGTTGCGCGTGAAATCGAGCTGGAAGACAAGTTCGAAAACATGGGCGCTCAGATGGTGAAAGAAGTGGCTTCTAAAGCTAACGATGCTGCGGGTGACGGTACCACCACCGCCACCGTACTGGCACAGTCCATCATCACCGAAGGCCTGAAAGCCGTCGCGGCGGGTATGAACCCGATGGACCTGAAGCGCGGTATCGACCAGGCGGTGATCGCTGCGGTTGAAGAACTGAAAAAACTGTCCGTACCTTGCTCTGACTCTAAAGCGATTGCTCAGGTCGGCACCATCTCTGCTAACTCCGATGAAACCGTGGGCGAACTGATTGCTCAGGCGATGGAAAAAGTGGGCAAAGAAGGCGTGATCACCGTTGAAGAAGGTACCGGCCTGCAGGACGAGCTGGACGTGGTTGAAGGTATGCAGTTTGACCGCGGTTACCTGTCCCCTTACTTCATCAACAAGCCAGAAACAGGCGCAGTTGAGCTGGAATCTCCATTCATCCTGCTGGCTGACAAAAAAATCTCCAACATCCGTGAAATGCTGCCAGTGCTGGAAGCCGTTGCGAAAGCCGGTAAACCACTGCTGATCATTGCAGAAGATGTTGAAGGCGAAGCACTGGCAACGCTGGTGGTGAACACCATGCGCGGTATCGTGAAAGTGGCTGCCGTTAAAGCCCCTGGTTTCGGTGACCGTCGTAAAGCCATGCTGCAGGACATCGCTGTTCTGACCGGCGGTACCGTGATCTCTGAAGAGATCGGTATGGAGCTGGAAAAAGCCGGTCTGGAAGATATGGGCCAGGCGAAACGCGTTGTGATCAGCAAAGACACCACTATCATCATTGATGGTACCGGTGAAGAAGTGGCTATCTCTGGTCGCGTGACGCAGATCCGTCAGCAGATCGAAGAAGCAACATCAGATTACGACCGTGAAAAACTGCAGGAGCGCGTAGCGAAACTGGCAGGCGGCGTTGCCGTTCTGAAAGTGGGCGCAGCCACTGAAGTTGAAATGAAAGAGAAAAAAGCACGCGTTGAAGATGCCCTGCATGCAACCCGTGCAGCGGTAGAAGAAGGCGTTGTTGCTGGTGGTGGTGTTGCACTGGTACGTGTGGCTTCTAAGCTGTCTGAACTGCGCGGCCAGAACGAAGACCAGAACGTGGGTATTAAAGTTGCGCTGCGCGCGATGGAATCCCCACTGCGTCAGATCGTAGCTAACGCCGGCGAAGAGCCTTCCGTTGTGACCAACAACGTGAAAGCGGGCGAAGGTAACTACGGTTACAACGCGCAGACCGAAGAGTACGGCGACATGATCGACTTCGGTATTCTGGACCCAACCAAAGTCACCCGTTCTGCACTGCAGTACGCGGCTTCTGTTGCTGGCCTGATGATCACCACCGAATGTATGGTGACTGACCTGCCTAAAGGCGACGCGCCTGATTTAGGTGCTGGCGGCATGGGTGGTATGGGCGGTATGGGCGGAATGATGTAATTCCTTCCCACCCCCGTGTGAGAATAAACCCCCTGTCTTTGACGGGGGGTTTTTCTTTTTGGGGGGAAAATAGTATAAGTAATGGCGCAACGCTAACCCGCTGAACGGGTTAAGGTGCATGGGGCAAGGATAGATAAGACACCGTGCTTATGTTCGGTACGCTCTGGCCTGATTCTGATGATAATAAATGGGGATTATAATGCGGATTAACTTGCTGGGACTCTCTGTGGCGGCCCTGCTGCTGGCAGGCTGTAGTTCTTCTTCTAACACGCTGAGTTCTGCGGGCGAACGCGTCACCTTTACCGATCAGCAACCGGCCAGCAGCTGCCAGTTGCTGGGCAACGTTACCGGATCGCAAAGTAACTGGTTCTCGGGTTCCGGCGGCGAGGGCAGTTCACTGCGCGGCGCGGCTAACGACCTGCGCAATCGTGCCGCAGAGATGGGCGGCAACGTCATTTACGGTGCGACCAGCCCAACCCAGAACATCTGGTCCAGCTTTGCACCGCTGGATAGTAAAATGAGCGGCCAGGTTTATAAATGTCCGTAAGCCTGTCAGGCTGCTGATGTTCAGAAAGGGTGGCATGATGGCCACCCTTTTTACTTTCCGGCACAAAAGCAGGACTTACTCCTGACGTAGCTGGAGGTCCAGCGGCGTTTTGCTCGGCTCCCCGCCAATTTCCCGCGCCAGCTTCGGCACCATATAGCCTGATACCCTGCCCAGCAATTCACGCATAATGACGCGGGCACGCTCATCGTCTACATAGAAATGTGCGGCACCCTGCACTTTATCCAGTACGTGCAGGTAATAGGGCAGGATACCGGCATCAAACAGTGCATTACTCAGCGTGGCCAGCGTGGCGGCATTGTCATTAATGCCGCGCAACAATACGCTCTGATTGAGCAGCGTCACCCCGGCCTGCTTGAGGCTTTGCATTGCAAGACGCAGATCGTCGTCGATCTCCTGCGCATGGTTGATATGGGTCACCATCAGCGTTTGCAGGCGTGACTGAGCCAGCCGCTGGCACAGTGTTTCCGTGATGCGTTTGGGGATCACGACCGGCAGGCGGGTGTGGATGCGCAGGCGTCTGATATGAGGGATCTGCTCCAGTTCACTCATCAGCCAGTCCAGTTCGTGATCCTTCGCCATCAGCGGATCGCCACCGGAGAAAATAATCTCATCCAGTTCTGGCTGTTGTCGGATATACTCCAGGGCTTGCTGCCAGTTGCGTTTATTGCCCTGGTTATCAGAGTACGGAAAATGGCGGCGAAAACAGTAACGGCAATTGACGGCACAGCCGCCTTTGACCAGTAACAGCGCACGATTACGATATTTATGTAACAGACCCGGCACCACGCTGCTCTGCTCATCCAGCGGATCGGTACTGTAACCCGGTGCATCAACGAACTCCTGCTGCGAGGTGATCACCTGAAGCAGCAGAGGATCCTGCGGATCGCCTTTACGCATACGTGCAGCGAAGGCCCGCGGGACGCGCAGGGCAAAAAGACGCCGTGCGTCATGGCCTGAAACCAGTTCAGGGTGGTGTTGCAACGCTAAAAGTTGCAGTAATTCATCCGGATCAGTGATTACATCGGCAAGTTGATGCAACCATTCTTCTCGCACAGGGGTATTTAGGGTTACAATGTGTGCCATTTTTTTGGCTAAGTACCAGTTATAAATTTAGAGGGCCTTCATGGCGACTTATTCTAGCAACGATTTCCGTCCCGGTCTTAAAATCATGTTCGAAGGCGAACCTTATGCCATCGAATCCAGCGAGTTTGTGAAGCCAGGTAAAGGCCAGGCATTCGCACGCGTTAAAATGCGCCGTCTGCTGACCGGAACGCGCGTTGAGAAAACGTTTAAATCTACCGACTCCGCTGAAGGCGCTGATGTCGTTGATACCAACCTGAACTACCTGTACAACGACGGTGAGTTCTACCACTTCATGCACCCGGAAACCTTCGAACAGCACCCTGTTGAAGAGAAGACCGTGGGCGATGCGGCTAAATGGCTGCTCGACAATGCTGAGTGCATCGTGACCCTGTGGAACGGTAAGCCGATCCAGGTGCTGCCACCGAACTTCGTTGAGCTGGAAATCACCGACACCGATCCGGGCCTGAAAGGCGATACTGCGGGGACGGGCGGCAAGCCAGCAACGCTGTCTACCGGTGCGGTAGTGAAAGTGCCACTGTTCGTGCAGATTGGTGAAGTGATCAAAGTCGATACCCGTTCTGGCGAATACGTTTCACGCGTAAAATAAGCCCGAATCAGTAGGGGCCTGCCCGTCAGGCCCTTATCTTTTCAATTCACTCCCCCTGAACTTCTCATAAACTGACCTTTTTTCTGCTTACCACGGGCAGGTGGATAAAATGCAGCTATGCTTATAGCGTTGTACTTATCTCTAATTAAAAGGAAATTGCTATGAAGAAAAGTATTGTTGCCATTCTTTCAGTTCTGGTGCTCTCTTCCGTACTCTCAGCTTGTAACACCACGCGTGGCGTAGGTGAAGATGTTGAGGCAGGTGGTCAGGCAATTCAGAAAAGCACGAATTAATCTGCTTTGACGGGCCGGCGCGCTGCACCGGCCCGACGTCGTTATTGCTGATTAACCCAGATCAGCTTATCCACGGCAAACCCGGCACGACGGGCTTGCGCCACCAGATCGGCTTTCACGCCGGCATCCAACTGTGGTGTCCTGGACAGGATCCACAAGTACTCCCGGTTAGGCCCACACACCAGCGCATGCTGATAATCGCTATCCAGCGCGATCACGTTATACCCCCCGTAAAATGGCCCGAAGAAGGACACTTTAAGGGTGGCGCGATCGCTGGGGCCGGTAAAGTAGGCTTTGCCCACGCTCTCCTGCCAGCGCTGTTTTTTCGTATTAAAGCCCCGGTTAACCACTTTCAGGCCGCCATCGTCTCGCTTGCTGTAGGTGGCGGTAACGTGATCGAGCCCGCGTTCAAAACGGTGATCGAGACGGGCGATCTCATACCAGCTGCCCAGGTAGCGTTCGGCGTTGAATCCGGTCACAGGGGTAACGCCCTGCGGTGGGGTGGTTGAACAGGCGACCGAGAGCAGTGCCCCGGCGCCTGCGGTGAGCATTTTCCAGAGTGACATAAACCATTCCTTTATCATTGAATGGCTTAAGTATAGCCTGTGCTGTGTTTTTAGACCGCAATAACGGCGATCAGCGCCACCACGCTCAATAACGAGGCGATCCCGTAGCACAGCAGTTTACTGGACGGGACGTGCAGTCTGAGATCGTGAAGGCTGTGGTGCAGGCGGTGCAGCGCGCACCACAGCGGCAGGACGATAATCAACAGCAGGATCACTCTGCCCGGCAGTGACTGGGCGAAACCCAGAATGCGCTCGTAGCTGAAGGTTCCTGCAGGGGCCCAGCCCAGCGGCAGCAGCAGCCCAACCAGCAGAACGATCACCGGGCTGACCAGCGCAGCCCACATGCCTCCCGCGCCAAACAACCCCCAGAAGATCGGTTCATCAGAACGTTGTGGTTGTGTTTTCATCATGACTCCTCAGGCCAGCAGTGATACGGCCAGCACCGCACCACTCAGAATAATCAATGCCAGCCACAGCCCTTTGATCACCGGCTCCGGTGGCAGCTTTTCCCCTTTGACGATAATAATCTGTGCTTTGGGGGCCAGGTCGAACCAGGTTTTGCTGTGATGCAGGGCGGCGACCAGCGCCACCAGGTTCAGCAACAGGACGATGGGGTGTTGCAGGAAGCTGACAAAACCTGCCCAGCTATCGGGCCCCAGTTTGAGCGCAAACAGGCCGATAATCAGCTCAATGCTAAACCACAGCGCGGGAATAGCTGTGCCTTCACGCAGCATGTACAGACGGTAAAATGGCAGCGCCTGCCACCAGTTTCCCCGTACCGGACGAATATACGCATTACGTTTTGTGGTCATTCATGGCCTCCTTAATGGGGTTTGAGCGTGGCGATCAGGAAGTCTTTGCTGCTTTCCACTTTGCCCTGCTGGATAGCGGCGGCCGGATCGACGTGTTTAGGGCAGACTTCTGAGCAGAATCCGACAAACGTGCAGCTCCAGACGCCGTTAATACCGTTAAGCTGCGGCATCCGCTGGGCCTTACCCTGGTCGCGGCTGTCAAGGTTATAGCGGTGGGCAAGGGTGATGGCCGCCGGACCAATAAATTCCGGATTAAGGCCAAACTGCGGGCAAGCGGCATAGCACAGGCCACAGTTGATGCACCCAGAGAACTGATGGTATTTCGCCATCTGCGCCGGAGTTTGCCGTCCGGGACCTTCACTGGCACCGCGCGTGTTGCCGATGATCCAGGGTTTAATGGCCTCCAGACTCTCGATAAAGTGCGTCATATCGACCACCAGATCGCGTTCAATCGGGAAGTTAGCCAGCGGCTCGACCTTCATTCCTGACGGGTAATCACGCAGGAAGGTTTTACAGGCCAGTTTCGGCACGCCGTTCACCATCATGCCGCAGGAGCCGCAGATGGCCATGCGACATGACCAGCGATACGACAGGTCAAAGGCGAGGTTATCTTTGATATAACCCAGAGCATCAAGCAGCGAGGTGGTTTCATCCCACGGCACGTCATAAATCTCGTTGCGCGGAACGCGATCGCTTTCCGGGTTATAACGCAGAATATCAATCTGACGGCGTTTGCTCTCACTCATGAGCAGGCTCCTTAGGGGTTTTGTCCTCAGAGGCCGCGCCATACACGCGTGCGGCTGGCGGGAGATGGGTGATCGTGACCGGATCATAGGCGATCGCAGGGGCACCCTGCGGGTTGTAGAATGTCAGGGTATGGGCGAGGAAGTGTTCGTCGTCGCGCGTGGTGCAGCCTTCATCCAGTCGCTGATGGGCACCGCGAGACTCTTTCCGCTGGATGGCCGAATGGGCCATACACTCCGCCACATCCAGCCCGTGGGCCAGCTCAATGGCGTACAGCAGTTCGGTATTGAATACGCTGGAGGTATCGGTAACGCGCAGGCGGGAAAAACGCTGCTTCAGCTCGGCCAGTTTATCGATCGTTTTTTGCATCAGGTCGGTGGTGCGATAAATGCCGCAGCCCTCTTCCATGGCCATGCCCATTTCGTCGCGCAGGGTGGCTGCATTTTCGTTGCCCTGTTGGTTCACCAGGCCATGCAGGCGTTTCTCAATATCGTTGCGCTGTGCGCTGAGGACGGTGTCGCGTAGTGGATGTGGCTGGGAGGCCCGCTGTGCAGCCTGTTCGCCCGCCAGGCGACCAAAGACCACCAGCTCGGCCAGCGAGTTGGATCCCAGGCGGTTAGCCCCGTGCAATCCGACTGATGAGCATTCACCGACGGCAAACAGACCCTGAATACGGGTTTCGCACTGGTCGTTGGTTTCAATGCCGCCCATGGTGTAGTGTGCGGTCGGGCGAACCGGAATAGGGGCGGTAATCGGGTCGACCCCCACATAGGCTTTGCTCAGTTCGCAGATAAAGGGCAGTCGCTCCCGCAGCTTTTTCTCACCCAGATGGCGCAGGTCAAGGTACACGACATCACCCCGCGGGGTGGCGATGGTACGCCCTGCGCGCCACTCGTGCCAGAAGGCCTGGGAAACCTTATCGCGGGGCCCCAGTTCCATATATTTGTTCCTCGGTTCACCGAGCGGGGTTTCCGGCCCCATGCCGTAATCCTGCAGATAACGGTAGCCGTCTTTATTGACCAGGATACCGCCTTCACCCCGGCAGCCTTCCGTCATCAGAATGCCCGAACCCGGCAGGCCGGTCGGGTGATACTGGACAAATTCCATATCGCGTAGCGGAACACCATGACGAAACGCCATGCCCATACCGTCGCCGGTGACGATGCCGCCGTTAGTGTTATAACGGTAGACGCGTCCGGCCCCGCCGGTGGCGAGGATCACTGACTGCGCGCGCACCTCCAGCAGCGTACCCTCCATCATGTTAAGGGTCACCACACCGTGCGCGACGCCATCATCTACCAGCAGGTCGAGGACAAAATGCTCATCCAGGCGCTGGATCTGCGGGTATTTCAGTGAAGTCTGAAACAGGGTGTGCAGCATATGAAAACCGGTCTTATCGGCGGCAAACCAGGTCCGTTCGATCTTCATTCCACCGAAGCGGCGCACGTTAATCGATCCGTCTTCTTTACGGCTCCACGGGCAGCCCCACAGCTCCATCTGCGCCATTTCCTGCGGACAGTGCTGGACAAAGTAGTCCACGACCGGCTGCTCACACAGCCAGTCGCCCCCGGCAACGGTATCGTGAAAGTGAGAATCAAAGCTGTCCTGCTGCTGGGTGACCGCAGCGGCTCCCCCCTCGGCGGCCACGGTGTGGCTGCGCATCGGATAGACTTTGGATATCAGGGCAATCTTTAGTCGCGGGTTGGCTTCGGCAGCGGCAATCGCGGCACGAAGCCCGGCACCACCGGCTCCAACAATGACCAAATCGGCATTCAGGGTTTGCACAGCTTCCTCCCTTATACCCGACATACTTCCCACCGCATCGCCATTGAAGCGGGTCCTGCGGGGCGAAATAGTGAAGGTATGTAAGTGTTTGACATGATTCCAGAGGCACGGCGGGTGGTTCTGACCCGCCAGTCGCCGCCCAGTATAGGCGGGTTAAAAACGCGCTAATTTGATGTGTTCGGCCATTTAGGCGGGTAGCGGATAAAAACCACTTTATTTTTAAGGATAAAGCGCTGCTGGTTTTTTCGACGTAGAATTGTGTGTTGCTGCTGGTACAGGTAGACTTCCTGCCCCTACTGACTTTGGAGTGAAAAAGATGAGCGATTCGGCCAGCTGGCGGCCTTGTGCACCCATCGCCAATTTATTGAAGCGTGCGGCGATTATGGCTGAAATCCGGCGTTTCTTTGCCGATCGCGGCGTACTGGAAGTGGAAACCCCGGCGATGAGCCAGGCAACGGTGACGGACGTGCATCTGTTCCCGTTCCAGACGCGGTTTGTGGGGCCCGGCGCCGCCGCAGGCATCGATCTTTATCTGATGACCAGCCCTGAATACCATATGAAGCGCCTGCTGGCAGCGGGCAGTGGCCCGATCTTTCAGCTGTGCCGCAGCTTCCGTAATGAAGAGATGGGGCGTCACCATAATCCCGAATTCACCATGCTGGAGTGGTACCGGCCACACTATGATATGTACCGCCTGATGAACGAGGTGGACGATCTCTTACAGCAGGTGCTGGAGTGTGCGCCGGCAGAAACCCTGTCCTATCAGCAGGCGTTTATCCGTCATCTGGAGATTGACCCGCTGTCGGCCGATAAAGCGCAGCTGCGTGAGGCCGCCGTGAAGCTGGGCGCAGGCGATCTTGCCCATCGGGAAGAAGATCGCGACACGCTTTTACAGCTGCTGTTTATGCTGGGCGTGGAGCCTGAGATCGGTAAAGAGAAACCCGCTTTCGTTTATCACTTTCCGGCAAGCCAGGCGTCGCTGGCTGAGATCAGCACGGAAGATCATCGCGTGGCAGAGCGCTTCGAGGTCTATTTCAAAGGGATTGAACTGGCCAATGGTTTCCGTGAGCTTACCGACAGCCGCGAACAGCGCCTGCGCTTCGAGCAGGACAACCGCAAACGTGCCGCAGCCGGTCTGCCGGTGCAGCCGATTGATACTCACCTGCTGGACGCGCTGGCTCACGGGATGCCGGAATGTTCCGGCGTGGCGCTGGGGGTGGATCGTATTGTGATGCTGGCCCTGAAGGCCGAACAGCTCAGTGATGTGATTGCGTTTACCGTCGATCGTTGTTAGCGCGCAGGGCGCACTGAAAAGTCGGTGCGCCCCGTCAGGATCCCGGCGTCAGGGCTGAAGGGCCACCTTCGGCCGGTGCCGGGCCATCACAACCCGCCCGATTTATAATTACGTGCCGCAGGCGCGCCGTTGCTGGCGGGGGTTTTGCGACCGATCGTTTCCATACGCACCTGGAACGGTGGGAACGGCATCTCCAGCCCGTGCTCCTGATAACCCCGCAGGATCAGCTGGTGCAGCTCGTGTCGCAGCGGCATGCGGTGCCCCATTTCGGCAGCGTGAATGCGCAACTCAAATAGCTGGATCCCCTGCTGCAAATCCACCAGGAAGGCTTCCGGCGGCGGTGTCTCCAGCACGTAGCTGCATCGCTGTGCGGCGGTGAGCAGCACGTTGGTCACCTCTTCACTGTTCGCCTCGGCCGGGGCCGGGATGGTCAGTACCACGCGGGTGACCGAGTCTGACAGCGACCAGTTAATAAACTGCTCGGTGATAAAGGCCTTGTTCGGCACGATAATCTCTTTGCGGTCCCAGTCGGTAATGGTGGTGGCGCGGGTATTAATGCGTGTGATGCTACCGGTCAGATCGCGGATGGTCACGGTGTCCCCGATGCGGATCGGCTTCTCGAAGAGAATGATCAGGCCGGAGATAAAGTTCGCAAAGATCTCTTGCAGACCAAAGCCCAGGCCGACGGTCAGACCCGCCACCAGCCACTGTAGTTTCGACCAGTCAATGCCGATCAGGGAGAACCCGACCAGACCGCCAATCAGGATCAGCATATATTTGGTCAGGGTGGTGATGGCATAGCCCGTGCCGGGCGTCAGGCTGAGGTGCTGCAACAGCGCCAGCTCCAGCAGGGCAGGCATATTGCGCACCAGCTGGGTGGTGATCACCAGGACCAGGATAGCAATCACCACCGAGCCCAGCGTGATCGGCTGCAGGCTTTCCACTCCCTGTACGGTAGTGCTGACATCCCACAGGCGAATATTTTCCATAAAGCCAAACGCGGAGTGGATCTCTGACCACAGGACGATCACCGAAACCAGCGCGATCAGCGTCAGTATTGAACGCACCAGGCGTAATGACTGCGCGCTGATGGCATCCAGATCGATCACCGGCTCTTCTACCTCCACGCTGTCGGCGGCGGTTTGCTGGGCGGCGAGTTCCTCTTCGCCGCGCGCACGCTGGGCAAGGATCTCAGCCCGGCGCTGACGTGCCCGATCGAAGGCGATACGCCGCCGCTGGATCAGCATCCAGCGGCGAATAATATGGTAAATCACCAGCAGCAGGAACCAGATCGCTAACGAGGTTTCCAGGCGCGCCAGCAGCGCCTGAGCTGCCGCCAGATAGCCGATACAGGAGGCGAGGGCCGCGACCAGCGGGATTGCGATCATCGCATTCCACAGCATCCGGTTAATAAAGTTATCGCCGTTGCCCTCTTTATCCAGATGCAGGGGGATCCCCGCCCGTTTCAGGCTGACGGTCACCAGGCTCAGGGCACCGCAAATCAGAATAAAGCACAGGCGACCGAGCGTGGCTGAAAACTCGCGGTCTTCAAGATTATCGAAGGCGATCAGCATCATCATCAGCGGGACTACCAGACCGATGCACAGCGTATAGAAACGCATCGCGCGCGCTACACGGGTTTGTGGCCAGCGGAAATGGACGATGAACAGCCCCTGCGAACGGGCAAAAGTATTACTGACCATAAACGCCCAGAGCAGTGGGACGCTGGCGGTCACGCCGTCACCGATGGCAATGGCAATCGGATAGGGCCAGGCGTGCTGCAAACCAAAGCCCAGCGCTGCCCACAGCACCGGCAGAGGGAGTGCCACCAGAATTGACCAGAACACCGTTCGCAGGGTGAGACTGAAGTGATCCTGGGTCACCTTGCCGACTTTACTGGAGGCGCGTTCAAGGAATTTACGGAAGTGGCGGCGTGAGCTGATGCTAAAGCCGACCAGCAGCACTGCGCCAAGCAGCGGCAGCACGGTTTCGCGGCTGGTCACCATCATCACCATCGCGCCGCCCAACTGACCCAACGTGTCCAGCGACAGCAGGCGGTGCAGGTCACGCGCGAGGTTGATGGGGTAACTGAAGTCCACGGCGCTGACATCAGCCGTCCAGAACAGGTAACGGTGGGTGGCTTCTTTGACTTCATTTAGCGCATCCACCAGCTGGCTGTTGCCGACTTTCAGTTTGGTGACACCGAGGATCAGGTTGTCACAGCCGGAAAGCAGGGAGGTCAGCAGCTCACGCTGGGTTTTCAACTGTGCTTCAAGGATACGGCGTTGTTCAGGCGTCAGGTCGCTGTTGTCATCCTGACGCAGCTGGCGCAGCGATTTCTGACGCTCGAGCAGATCTTCATAGTAGAGGCGCTGCACGCGCAGCTGGGCCATTTCATTATCCAGCTGCTGCGGTTTGGGCATGTCCGGCAGGCGGGCTACCTGGGCACGCAGCGCTTCGCCCAGCACGTTGGAGACGCCCAGCCACTGCGACTGTTCGCGAATGGTGCTGAGTGCCTGGCGAACCTGAATGGTCTGATTGGCGGCGGTTCGCTGCTGCGAGGCCACCAGGTCCATGCGCTGCGCCTGCTGATTCAGTGCGCTGGAAAGTTCGCGGTTGATGCGAAACTGTTCGGTGATGCCAGCGGGCATATCACCGCTGTTTTCGGCCAGCTGTTCGGTGCGGGCCAGGGCCATTTCGGCCTCACGCTGGCGCAGGCTGTTAAGTTGATTACGTAAATCCTGTAAATAGGCATCCAGGCTGGCGGCTTTACGCTGATGGACTTCGGCGCGCATACGCGCCAGCTCCTGACGGTTGTTGGCTGAAAGCTGTGCCAGCTCAAGCTCATCCACGCGGGCTTTTTGTGCGGCAGACTCCGCCTGACGCTGCGCCAGCTGAGCCTGACCGAGTGGCGTGTTGGGGGCAGGCTGTCCCTGTAAGCGACGTTCTATCTCGTTCAGCGCGCGGCGGGCATCGGTTTGCTGCTGCGGCAGCTGGGAGAGAGAGTCGCTGATCTCACGGGCGCGATCCTGCTCCTGCTGGGCCTGGCGGCTCTCTTCCAGCAGCTGGCTGCTGACCTGCAGGATCTCCTGATCGAGATCGGCGGCACTCATGTTGCTGCGCAGCGGCTTGTTGCTGTCTGTCAGGGTGACGATCTGCTGGCGTAATTCACGGGAGAGCTTGGGAAAATCGTCGATGACCTGCTGATAATCCTGCGTAAGATCCACCGATTTCTGATATTCATCCAGCCAGTTAAGCGTGGACTGCAGGGCCTCGACGGTGGCGGTCTGACTTGCGGAGGTTTTTTCTGACTTCGCCTCTTCCAGCTGTTGTTTGATCTGCGTCGCCTCCGGTGCGCTGGCGGCATAAACTGGCTGGAGCAGGCTCCAGCCTAACAAAAGGGTGAGTATCAGACGTGACATGATTATCCGCTATGGATGATGGAGGACGTCTTCCGCACTGTCTTTTTGCAGTGCGATGGCGAGGGTCGTGCCAAGACGGGTTTTGCTCTCAGCCGTCAGGCTTTCTGCCAGCTTAACTTTACCAGGAGCAAACAGGTTGATCACGGTTGATCCGAGTTTAAAGCGCCCCATTTCCTGACCTTTCAACAGGACGATCGATCCCTCGGCATCCGCACCCGGCCAGCTCCAGCGTTTGATCACGCCTTCACGCGGTGGCGTTACGGTGCCCGCCCATGTGGTTTCGATGCTGCCAACAATCGTAGCGCCCACCAGAATCTGCGCCATCGGACCAAATTCGGTATCAAACAGGCAGATCACCCGTTCGTTACGCGCAAAGAGGTTGGGAATGTTCTGTGCCGTCAGCGGGTTCACCGAATAGAGGTCGCCCGGTACGTAGATCATTTCGCGCAGGATCCCGTTACAAGGCATATGAACACGGTGGTAGTCACGTGGCGCCAGGTAAGTGGTGACAAACTCACCGTCACGGAACATCTCAGTCATCGCGGAATTACCCGCGAGCAGTGCTTCCAGTGAATAAGTATGTCCCTTAGCCTGAAAAATTTGTTCTCCGTCAATATGGCCTAACTGGCTGATCGCGCCGTCAGCAGGCAGAACCAGCAGATTCGGGTCGGTTTCGATCGGGCGGGCTTCGTCGCGCAGCGGGCGGACGAAGAAATCGTTAAAGGTACGATAGCTGGCGGTGTCCGGCTTCTGCGCCTCTTTCATATCCACCTTGTAAAACCAGACAAAAGCGTCAATCACGGCTTTGGTCAGCCATCCACCCCGTTTGCTGGCACCCCAGCCGGCCAGTTCAGTCAGGGCTTTTTTAGGCAGTATATTATTCAGGCCGAGTTTAATACGATCTAACACGTTAGCCTCCTGGCTCAATCAGATATAGCTGCCCCGGGTCAGGTTGCAGAGGCGCGGTATGCCATTCTGTAACGTGATCAATCAGGGGGACAGCGCTAATAAAGGGAGCGGATTGTAGCAGCGCCCACAGGTTTAGGCTATTGCCTGGCGATGAGCGCTGTGTTTACTTCCCCGCGCCTGTCAATCAGGCCAGTTTTGTCAGTCTTTGTCGCTGCTAAAGCGGCGGGTTTTCGCCTGCACTTCAGACATCGTATCCAGAATCAGGTGGTAGTTAACAAAACGCGACTCGTCTATTTCACCTTTATCCACGGCTTCGCGTATGGCACAGCCGGGGTCGGTGTCATGCTTACAGTCGCGGAATTTGCATCCGCCTAAGTAGTCACGGAATTCGACAAATCCGAGCGTGATTTGTTCCGGCTCCAGGTGCCACAAACCAAATTCACGTACGCCCGGGGAGTCAATGACATCGCCGCCGTGCGGGAAGTGATAGAGACGGGAAGCAGTGGTGGTGTGCTGGCCAAGGCCTGAATTATCGGAAACGTCGTTAGTCAGGATCTCCGCCGCGCTGAGTTCCAGACCCAGCAGCGCGTTGAGCAGGCTGGACTTACCAACGCCGGACTGTCCGGCGAAGATACTGACCCGTCCGGTCAGCGCCTCTTCCAGTTCTGCCAGGCCCTCTTTACGGTGGCTGGAAACCATCAGTACCTTGTAGCCAATACGGCGGTAGATATCCATCTGCTCATTAACAAAGGCACGACCTTCATCATCCAGCAGATCGGTTTTGTTGAGCACCAGCAGCGGTTCAACGCCCAGCGTTTCGCACGCCACCAGATAGCGGTCAATGATATTCAGCGACAACTCAGGCAGAATCGCTGACACCACGACGATTTGATTGATATTGGCGGCGATAGGCTTCACACCGTCATAGAAGTCGGGACGCGTCAGTACTGAAGTACGCTCATGCACGCCTTCAACAATGCCCTTAACGGTAGCTCCCCCTTCCACGCCTGGACGCCAGCGCACACGGTCACCGGTGACCAGCGATCGAATGGTGCGGCGGATGTTACAGCGGTGCACGGAACCATCCGTATCTTCCACATCGGCATGCATACCAAAACGGCTGATCACCACGCCATCGCGCGCTTCACCGAACAGATTGTCATCTGGCTCAGGTTTATCAGCACGCTGTTTCAGGCGACGATCGTGGTTGGCACTCACGCGACGTTGCTGACCTTTGGATAGTTTGTTTTTAGTCACTGTTCCTCACACCGGTTTTGCATATTTCGCCCTGGCAGGGCAAAACGTCTATCATACACCTTAATTCGACACTATGCCGCTTCGGCCAACGCGAGACGTACTATGACAGCTAATGCTAACAACCTGATTTGGATTGACCTTGAGATGACCGGCCTGGACCCGGAGCAGGATCGGATTATTGAGATCGCCACCCTGGTCACGGACGCCGATCTGAATATTCTGGCCGAAGGCCCGGTGATGGCTGTTCACCAGTCAGATGCTCAACTGGCGTTAATGGACGAGTGGAATGTGCGTACCCACACCAACAGTGGCCTGGTGGAACGTGTTAAAGCCAGCCAGATCGATGAAGAGGCCGCTGTGCGGGCGACGATTGCCTTTCTTGAACAGTGGGTTCCCGCCAACAGCTCCCCGATCTGTGGTAACAGCATCGGTCAGGATCGCCGCTTCCTGTTTAAATATATGCCGGAGCTGGAAGCCTACTTCCACTACCGTTACCTGGATGTCAGCACGCTGAAAGAGCTGGCACGCCGCTGGAAACCGGAAATCCTGCCGGGCTTCAAAAAGCAGGGTACCCATCAGGCGATGGATGATATCCGCGAGTCAGTGGCGGAACTGGCCTACTATCGTGAGCACTTCATCCAGCTGTAATGCTGGCCGTTAACGGGAAATGGACCAACAGCCCTGTTTTTAACCCGGTAATGCTGCAAAAATCAGCGCAATGGCGGTTTAATCGGCAGTTGGCAAAAAAAAAGTAAAATTTTGCCGTGACGGGGTTGCGGGAGGGCAAAATACTCGTATAATTCGCACCCCGTACCGGTGAACAATTTTCGTCGGTACCCAGAGCGGGAATAGCTCAGTTGGTAGAGCACGACCTTGCCAAGGTCGGGGTCGCGAGTTCGAGTCTCGTTTCCCGCTCCA
>NZ_JBVHNP010000015.1:0-76041 GCF_055556675.1 Erwinia sp. PME.40.26/001 | reverse complement strand
CCAACAACCGGCACAAAATCTGCACCCGTTGACACCATATCTTTCAACGCTTCACGCCGTTCCGTGTACATCTTCACTGAGCAGGCTTCGGCGCTCATGCCGCTGCAGTTGGCCTTCTTATAGCGTTCGTTCTCGGCCTCAACGTACTCACCCGCCTTCTGCTCCAGCGTTTTGCCTTCAGACTGCGCCTGAGCAATATCACTCAGCGCATTATTCTCAACCGCATTCTTACCCGCCAGCCCGCCCGTCACCGCTCCCGCCGTGCTGTCGCTGCTCACACCTGACGCTATCCCTGACGCCAGCGTCGCCAGCGCGCTCAGGTTTTCCTTCTGCTGCGACGTCAGCTTACTGCTGTCCGCCGTACCGTACAGCGCCAGCGCTGTCGCCGCCGCGTTGCCGCCGCTCAGCTCTGCAACCACTCCGCCCAGCAGCGCATGCGCCAGCGCATTATTCGCTTTCTCCGCCGCGCTCAGTTCGCTGTACTGCTTATCCTGCGTCGTCAGGGTCTTGACCACCCCCGCAAGATACGGCGCCGCACCCTGCGCCAGCGCGGCCCTGATGTCACCTCCCGCCAGGCCCTGCAGCGCACTCACCACCGCATTCACGCCCGTGCTCACGCTGCCCCCCATCTGCGCGCCATTTGCCGCCAGCGCATCGTCATAGGCCAGCTGCCAGGCTTTTCCGGCTACCGCCTGCGGCCCGTCATCCACCTTCGGATTGACTCTTTTCTCCTCCGAAAGCGCCTTTTTCGCCCGCTCCTCAAGCCCGGCCTGACGCGATTTATCGCCCAGTGCCGCCGTGGCCTCACGCGTGGCTTTGGTCGCCTCGTGGGTGTTGTAGATATCCAGCGCCTGCGCGGCGATATCGCTGACCAGCTGCGCCTGCTGTAGCCGCTTCTGCTCTTTCTCTTTGTTAAAGATCGGGGTAATGCTGCCGTCGTTGGCGTGCTCCGTATCGCGGTTCAGGGTGGTGACGTCCTGCTGCTGCTTCGCCGTATCACGCACGGTGATGCTGCCTTCGCTGACCGCCGCTTTGGTGGTCCCCTCCGCGTGCCCTTCGCTACCCGAACCGGATATCGGCAGGGCGCTGACGTTGCTTAAAAGGTTGGCCCCTATTGGCCCACCGCTGTTAAAGCCCACGCTCTGATGCTCGGTTTTGTAATCAGCCTGATTATGAATATCTGACCAACCCAGCGTCCCGGTATCAAGGCTGTTTTTATCCGCCGTGGCCGTTGAGGCGATCACCGCCCCGTCCAGCTGCGTGTGCTCACCTACTTTAATATCATAGCCGCCGCTGCCTGCGAACAGCCCCGTCTGCTCCTTCACCGAGTCAAAATCACTGTTCATCTTGTCGCGGTTGGCGTTGATATTCACCGATCCGGTCATGGATCCAAAGATGAAGCTCCCACCCGCGCTGACATTCTGCTGCTTTGCATCGTAGCTGTCACTGTCCTGCTGCGAGGCAAGCGTCAGGTTACGTCCGACATCAGCGGTCACGGTTTCACCGCTGACCTGTGCGCCTTTCAGCGTGGTGTCGCGCCCGCTGGTCAGGCTGACCACGCTGCCCGCGTCCAGGGTGGTTTCACTATGCGTCAGGCCCTTCCCTTTCTCATGGCCTTTACCGGCATTGACGCTCGCCGATACGCTGATGCCCCAGCCGCCAGAGCCCACTCCAATCCCGATGCCAACGCTGCCGCCCTTACTGCTGTTTTTACCGTCGGTGCTTTCGGTATTCTGCGCCGACACCAGATGGATATCGCGACTGGCGTCCAGCGACAGATCTTTACCCGCCTTAAGCTGGCTACCTGCAATGTTGATATCGCCGCTGTCAGGCCCTTTACCTTTGCCAGTCGCGGTGATCGACAGGTTTTGCCCGGCGTTCAGGGTGCTACCCTGCGACTGGCTGCTTTTGATGGTCGTCTCACTCTTTGACGACTGGCTGCCATAAGAGAGATTCACCCCCACCGTATTGGTGGCGCCTTTTTCTGCCCCATCGGCGCCTTTCTCCACGCCATTTGCTGCATTTTTTGCATCGGCCGCTTCCGTTACAGCATTGTCATGATCCCAGGCCTGCGCCCCCTGCACCCCGGACAGCACCCCGGCCAGAGCCGGAGGAGCCGGAAGTGGTCACCACCCTGCGCCAGACCTGTAAAAAGCTGTCTGCCCGTAAGCAGCGGGAGCTGATGGACGTGATTCAGGTCATGGCGAAGCCGCAGAAGCGGAGCGCTGGCTGACTGTTAATGTTAAAATCCCGGCGCGGTGGCCGGGATTTATTATTATTTAAATTAACGAATATCGAATAACCAAAATATCAGCCCCGTAGGTATGCCTAACAAGCTGATTTTTAAGATCGTTACGATTTCTTCTTGTCCAAAGGGAAATGGTTTATCAAATTCCCATATTAGCCATCCTTTGAAAAGATAAGAAAATGTACCAATCATAATCAAAGCAACACACATTAAAAAGCATAGAAGTAACAACACTAATACAGACTTTTTGGTGTTATTTAGTTTCATTTTTATTTCCAGATATGTTTTTTTTCAAACTGTCTCCAGCTACTCCAGACATAAAAGTATCGCCTAAATTCCCCATAATTGATGGTACAGAGCTTTGAGGTACTGGCTTGGTTATAGTCCATACTCCGGTCGGCACCCATTCGTACTGTTTCGATACCGGATTAAGTATCTTATCCATTGGTACTTTGATGATATTCCCAACAACATATCCAGCACCTGCACCTGCCTTACTCAGCAAGGCCCCCATAAACGGATCGTCACCGCTAATTTCAGCCTGGTAATAACCGCCTGCTGCATTCCATGCCACGGTTGGGTTATAACCTTTACCCGCTGTGATCGCGCCTATTACTCCGGCTCCTATAACATCGGAGAGTTTCACTTCCCCGGTGGTTCCGTACTGAATACCCGCACCCAGCCCGGCAGACACGCCAACAGCAATTAACTGCTCTTTCCCTTTCGTCACCGTATTGGTAATTATCGCTTTTCCTCCCATGACCGCTACCGGCCAGGAGGTTGGGGTCATTACCACATCCATAACCCGATCGCTGGTAGTGATATTATCCTTCAGGAATTTCAGGTCGGTGCCATTAAGATATTTTACCAACGCTGCCGCATCCGGGTCCTTCAGTTTCTCACTCAGCCTTATCTGATGTTTATCAGCATCCAGCGCAACGTTGGTTTCCGCCTGAACCATTTCTTCCCAACTTACGCAGACCACACCGCCACCCGTACAGGCTTCGGCCAGTTCTTTACTGTTTTTATTACTGATTTCGATATATTTTTCAACAACAGATTTGCAGTCACCTCCGGTGGATTTACAGGCGGAGAGTTCCTTATCAAGCTGCCGGGACTCCTTCTCACTCAGATAATTATTCTCAACCGCATTCTTACCCGCCTGGCCGGCCGTCACTGCTCCGCCAGTATCGCCCGTCGCCAGGCCGCCCGCAAGCCCTGCGGCCAGTTCGCTCAGCGCGCTGACCTGCTGTTTTTCGCTTTCGCTCAGCTGGTCTGCCGCCCTGCCCGGGAACAGCTGCCCGGCAATGTAGCGCGCCGCCAGCTCTCCACCGCCGGCACCAAGCCCGCCTGCTACAGCCGACTGATTGTTCAGCTGCGCCGTCACCGCCCCCAGCACCGCGTGCGCCATCGCGTTGCTGGCCACGTCCACCTTGCCGGTCAGCGGGTTGGTGGTCAGCTTCCTGATTTTCGTCACCAGATACGGCGCCGCGCCGCTCGCCAGCGCCGCCGGGTCTGTCTGGGCCTTCAGCCCGGCGATGTCGCCCTGCGTGCGGATAACGTCCATCGCCTGACCGCCGATTTCACCTGTCAGCTGCGCTTCCTGGAGCCTTCTCTGCTCCATCTCCTTGTTGAATATCGGGCTCAGAGTCTGGTTCGCGTGCTCCACGTCGCGGCTCAGCCCCTCCACCTCCAGTTGCTGGGTCGCCGGGTCACGGATGACTATCGTGCCCTTGCTCACCGCCGCCTTCGTCGTCGAACTCCCGCTGCTGTTCATTCCCGCCAGCAGGCCGTTGGCCACGCTACCGCCCGAGCTGATGCCCACGCTCTGGTGCTCGACCTGGTACTCAGCCCGGTCCTCAATGTTGCTGAAGCCTGGCGTGCCGTGTATTGCCGGGATGTCTGATGACACCGCTTAACGTGCGGGTGCTGCCGGACTGCCTGATACTGACGGTTAAACCGCCCTCAGCGCAGCCGGAGGTGGTGCAGACGCTGCGCCAGGTGTGCGGTAAGCTGTCGGCCCGCAAGCAGCGGCAGATCACCGAGTTTATCCAGATGATCGCGGGGCCGCAGAAGCGGGTAGCTAAGGTGTAACTGGCTAGTTATAAAGTAAAATCCCAACCACGAGGGTTGGGATTTGCTGTAAATATTTACACACTATTCATCAGGCCAGCGCTGACCCTCTGTGAATTTTTTAAACCAATGCTTTCTGGAATATATATCATCCCTGTCTAAATAATATATTAAATCCTTGATTTTCCTATCAGGAATGTATTCATATTTATATAGCATGACAGCCAGTTTAGATTGAATGTCAAACAACTCATCAAAAAGAGCATCGGCATCACTAAATTCAGATCTAGCGATATTTAAAATAAGTTCTTCACATCGTTTTTCATATAATCCTACAAGCCGCTTAATTGACAAAGCAGCCTCATAGTATTTTTCCAACTCATCTTTAAGAATTGGCCAAATATCCATAATTACCTCTACTTACTTTTAACCGGCTGGATATGCCCAACCTGACCAGTTTTAGGGTTATAAATCATTTCCAGCTCTCCACCTTCATACCTGAAGTATCCTGGTGCACCTCTCGGATCTGGTTCGAACTTAGGATTGCTATTCAACACTTCTCTAGCCTGAATAAATGGAGCTGGTCGTCCCTGAGACCATAACTTCTCATAATAACTCTTACTGAATTTCATTCCATCTACAGAGTAAAATTCACCGTCAAAATTTATTTTCTTCCCAACGCCAAGGTAACTCAACTTATTTGAGGCAGCTTGCCCTATAAGAGGAGTTACCGAAGCAACGATAATATCCATACCCTGCTTGGTTTCGGCATAGCCCTGAGCAGTCTGGCGATCCACGCCCAGCACATCCATTGCATACTGCGTCAGTGCATCCTTCACCTGCTGCTGATTCTGTGCATCAACGCTGGTGATATTCAGCAGGTTCACTATCTGGCCGTAAGCATCCGGGTACATCTCGCTGACTTTGTTATTGTACTGCCCGGTGTCGTACTCACCTTTGGCCGCGATAACCTCCAGTCTTGCACTGGCACAAGCCGCACTTCCGGCATTACCGTTTCCACAAGCATCAATGACCTTCTGGTCGCTGGCGATATCCTTTTCACGCAGTTCATTAACTTTCTGCTGGGCCTGCTCACGCTCTGCCGGGTCTTTGCTGTTGAGTTTCTGCTTCGCTATCTCAAGCTCGGTCTTCTCTGACACGCTCAGATAGTTATTCTCAACCGCATTCTTACCCGCCTGGCCGGCCGTCACTGCTCCGCCAGTATCGCCCGTCGCCAGGCCGCCCGCAACTCCTGCGGCCAGTTCGCTCAGCGCGCTGACCTGCTGTTTTTC
Source organism: Erwinia sp. PME.40.26/001 (assembly GCF_055556675.1). NCBI lineage: Bacteria > Pseudomonadati > Pseudomonadota > Gammaproteobacteria > Enterobacterales > Erwiniaceae > Erwinia > Erwinia sp. PME.40.26/001. The sequence continues at coordinate 70,428 of NZ_JBVHNP010000015.1, read as the reverse complement.
GCTTTCGCTCAGCTGGTCTGCCGCCCTGCCCGGGAACAGCTGCCCGGCAATGTAGCGCGCCGCCAGCTCTCCGCCGCCGGCACCAAGCCCGCCAGCGACAGCCGACTGACTGTTCAGCTGCGCCGTCACCGCCCCCAGCACCGCGTGCGCCATCGCGTTGCTGGCCACGTCCACCTTACCGGTCAGCGGATTAGTGGTCAGCTTCCTGATTTCCGTCGCCAGATACGGCGACGCGCCGCTCGCCAGCGCACCGGCCAGGTTGTTGCCCGCCAGCGCCGTCAGCGCGCCCGTTACCGCCTGCGCCGCCTTCTGCAGGTCGCTGCCGGTGCCGTACTGCCGCATCGCGTTGTCATAGGCGCGCTGCATCACCGCCGCGCTGCCGGCCGGTTTACCGTCTTTCGCCAGCTGCTCCCGCGCCTGCGCCAGCGCCGCCGGGTCTGTCTGGGCCTTCAGCCCGGCGATGTCGCCCTGCGTGCGGATAACGTCCATCGCCTGACCGCCGATTTCACCTATCAGCTGCGCTTCCTGGAGCCTTCTCTGCTCCTTCTCCTTGTTGAATATCGGGCTGATGCTGCCGGCGTTGGCGTTATCCGTATCCCGGTTCAGCTGTGTGATGTCCTGCTGCTGTTTATCAGTATCACGGACTGTCAGAGTCCCTTCACTGACCCCGGCCTTCGTCGTGCCCTCTGCATGGCCGCCGTTGTTGGCGCCCGACAGCATGCCGCCGGCCATGTTGGTCAGCAGGTCCTTGCCCACCGGCCCGCCGGTGCTGAGGCTGCTGCCGCTGTGCGTGGCCTTAAAATCGGCCTGGTTGTGGATGTCGCTCCACCCCAGCGTGCCGGTATCGAGGCGGTTCCTGTCGCTCTCCGCCGTGCTGGCTATCACCGCGCCGTCGAGCTGGGTGTGCTCTTTGACGGTGACGTCATAGCCGCCTTTGCCCGCAAACAGCCCGGTCTGCTCTTTAACGCTGTCGAAGTTGCTGTGCAGCTTGTCCCGGCTGGCGCTGACGCTGGCGGAACCGGTCATCGAACCGAAGGTGAAGCTGCCGCCCGCGCTGACGTTCTGCTGCTTCGCATCATAGCGGTCGCTGTCCCGTTCGCTTGCCAGCGTCAGGTTGCGCCCTGCGTCAACGGTGATTTTTTCCCCACTGGCCTGCGCCCCTTGCAGAGTGGTGTCGCGGCCGCTGCTCAGGCTGAGATGGCTGCCCGCATCGAGCGTGGTTTCGCTATGGGTCAGGCCGTTGCCGTTCTCATGCCCTTTACCGGCGTTAACCCCGGCAGAGACGCTGATGCCGTAGCCGCCAGTGCCGGCACCGATACCCACGCCGACGTTGCCGCCTTTACTGCTGTTAGTGCCTGTTGTGGATTCGCTATTCTGCGCGGAGTGCAGGGTAATATCCCGCGCCGCATCAAGCGTCAGGTCTTTGCCCGCCTTAAGCTGACTGCCGGATATCGCGATATCGCCGCTTTGCGCGGCGTTATTCTTACCGGTTGCCGTTATCGACAGGTTTTGCCCGGCGCTGAGCGTGCTGCCCTGCGACTGGTGGCTGTCGGTGCGGGTTTCGCTCTTCGACGACTGGCTGCCCCAGGAGGCAGTGACGCCAACGGTGTTGGTGGCTCCCTGCGCGGCACCTTTATCACCCGACTGCAGGCCGGCTGCAGCATTCTTCGCGTCCGCCGCCCCGGTCAGGGCGTCGTCACGCGCCCAGGCCTGTGCAGCCTGCACGCCGGACAGCGCCGCTTTGGTGTTTTGCAGCGCGTTCAGGCGTCCGTCGCCTTCCTTTCTCGCCTGCTGCGCAGTGCTGACGGCGGTGTTGAGCGCGCTGCCCACGCTGCCCGACAGCGCCACGCTCAGCCCGCTCTGCTTCTGCTCGAAGGTTTCCTTGCGGGTGCGCTGGTCGTAGCCCGGGTCGATAGCCACGCTGTCGCCAGTAAGGTTCAGGTCCCTGGTCGCCACCAGGTCGGCACCGCCGATGTGCAACTGGTTGCCTGCGGTGATACTGACATTGCCCTGGCTGCTGCCGACGGTGCTGACGCTCTGGCTCTGGGTCCTGCCTTTTTCGTTGACTTCGTGCTTGCTCGACTGCTTACCAATCGTAAAGCCGATGCCGCCGCTGCCCAGCAGGCCGCTCTTTTTCTTCTCATCCAGCCGGTAGTGCGTGTCGGTCTCGGTGGCTGCACCGATATCAACGTTATGTCCGGCCTGCAGGTTCACGTCACGGTCGGCGGCAATCGCCGACCCGGTGACCGACAAGTCATTGCCGGCGCTAACGCTGACGCTCTCCCCGCTGAGCAGGGTACCTTTCTCTCGCGTGGTGGCATCATGCGCCACGCTGTGGCTGCTCCTTTTTTTCAGGAAGCCCTTTTTCTGAGATCGTTCCTCACTGAAGGTTGACTCACGTTCGGTGGCGGTATTGAGGGTTACATCCTTTTTCGCCTGCAGCGTGATGGCCCCCTGTTCGCTGTGCAGGGCGCTTGCCGTGGCGGTAATGCTGCCGTCCTGCGCCACCACCGTGACGCCGTCGCGCCCGCTGAGGGTACTGCCCACCACATTTTCACGCAGGGTTTCTTCGGCGCGCTGACCTTTGGTTTTCCGGCCGCGACTCTCCTCGCTGGAGACGCGATGTTCGCTGTCGGTGGTGTGATTAAGGGTCACATCCTTTTTCGCCTGCAGGGCGATGGCGCCCTGTTCGCTGTGCAGGGCACTGCCGGTGACCGTTACGTCGCCCCCACGCCCGATAACCGTGACCCCTTGCTGACCGCTGAAGGTACTGCCGCTGCTGGTCTCGCGTGTGGTTTGCTCGATGCGATGGCTGTTGGTCTTGCCCTCGCGTTTGTTTTCACGGTCCTGATCCTGCGTGTGTGTCCGTGCGTCTTTAATAGTCACATCCTGCGCGCTGATGCCGATGCGGCCCTCTTTACTGTCAACCTGCGCGCCTTCGGCCAGCAGCTGGTTGCCCGCGACCAGGGTCACGTCCCGATCGCCTCCGAGGCTACTGAGCGTCAGCCGCTCTTCCTCGCGGCTGTTGCTGACTGACGAAGTCCGGCTGTTGGCGTCCAGGTGCGTGGTGTTGGTGGTCTTATCGGCAAGGAGGTTGATATTGCCGCCGGCCTGCACGCCCAACTGGCCGCCTGCCTGGGCCTGGCTGCCCGTCAGCGTCACGTCACGCCCGGCATTGAGCGTAAGATTGCCGCCGGCGTTAAGCTCACTCCCCAGCGCCTGCTGCCATTCGCCGCTGACCTGCGCCATCCGGGATCCGGCTGCCTCCGTGCCGCCGCGGGTGCGGTTGCCCATCGAGCCGGAGATAACCCCAAGGTCAGCCGTGTGGCTGCTTCTGGCGGTGGTAATGGTCAGATTGTTGCGCGCGCTCAGGCTGAGGGTGTCAGCCGCAGTCAGCTTCGCGCCCGCAAGCCGAATATCAGTGCCGCGCAGGCTGATATCATCGGCACTCATCGTCGCCTGGCGCAGCGCGTCCTGCAGATTGGTGCTCATCGACAGGGTGTCGGCCTGCACGTCAACAGTGCCGGCCTTGATGTCGCCACCCTGGTGCAGGAACTGCCCGGCGTCAACCGTCAGAGCTTTGTCGGCAAACAGGTTGCCAGCATTGGTGATGCTGCCGGCCGAGAGCTGCAGATTGCCGCCGCCAATCACCGCCCCATCCCCGGTCAGGCGCAGCGTGCTCTGTGCCAGGTAGACCTTCGGTACCCACACCGTTTGCGGACCGTCGGCCGTTTGTACCGTCTCGCTGACCAGCCAGACGATGTCCTGCTGCAGCGCGGCGATCTGTTCCGGCGTCAGGGCCACGCCGGGCACCAGATGGAAGTCCTGCGCGACCTGGCTACCGTTGCTCATCAGCTGCTGGTACTGCGCCATCGCATCTTCCCCCCTGACGGACGGTTTACCGGTGAGTGCCAGCACCTGCTCACGCACCAGGCGCTGCTCGTAAAAACCGTCGCCCAGGCGCTTGTGTGCCTGCGCCGGGTCATAACCCACCCGGTCGAGCAGGTAATCGCTGCTGATAAACTTATCGCGGCGGGTAAAGCGTTCGTCGGTGACCACCAGGAACGGGCTGGCGGGCGCCGTATGCTGGGCAAAAAGGCCATTATTGGGAATGGCGGTCGCTACATTACCCAGATGCTGTAACTGCGTTAGCGCCAGCTCGGCCGGTAGCAGCGGGCGCCCCAGCGGCGAAGACGGTGTGGCGCCCGGCATGGTCATTTGCTCGCCCGGCGCAAGCGCGGTGTCGCCATCCAGTAGGGCAGCACCTTCAACCGTAAAGGCCAGCGGGTTGCGCTCCAGTTCGGCACGTTCGGCGTCCACGGCGTTTAATGCCGACTCGAGCCGGCTGATTTGCGCCTGGTTTACCGTCGTGTTGGTAATGCTGGCGCCGTTGATGGTAACCGTGCCGTTGCCGGTAATAATGCCGTCAACGGTGGTCAGCGCCGTGGTTTCGTCGCGGTTGAACGTCGGATACCAGTGATGGGTGTCCTTGTCGTAATGGTCGACAATGACGGCCTGCCGCCGTTCATTGACCGAGTAACCGCGATTGTCCACGCTGCCACCGCCATCCTGCGTCAGGTTGCCGTTGGCGGTGATGACGCTGGCGTCATTGAGCAACTGCCCGGTAATGCGCAACAGCAGATTGCCGCCCGCCAGAATGCGCGCGCCGATGCCTTCGGAGACCAGCCTGTCGCGCGTCACCGTGCCGCTCTCGCTACGTTCGCGGAAATTGTTGTAATCGGTGACGAACGGTGCGCTGTCGATATCAATGTGCTTTTCGGGGTCCCAGGTCAGCACCTGCGTCCAGTCGTGCTCCCAGTGGAAGCCGTTTTGATAGGGCGTCGGGATGGTCGCCAGCTGATTTCCCCCACGCGTTTCATAGAACGTCATGGCGTAGCTGCCGTCGTTATTCGGCTTAAGCGCCAGGTAGTTGACCCACAGGTCGGTCAGCTGGCCTTTGTTGTCTTTTACGCGCACCTGCGCGCGCTTGCCCGCCGCATCAATGGCCAGCAGGGTGCCGTAGCGGTTGCTCTGCGCCGCCGCGTCATCCTGGAAGGTCAGCTGCTGGGTGGTTGGCGCCATGGTGCTTTTATCGGGGTTGACCGCCGAACCATAGGTGCGCCAGTAGTAGTTGTAGCGGTGCCACTTGTAGTCGCTCTTTTCTGCATCGCGCTCTATCTCCAGCCCTTCGCGCAGATTGTCCAGCCGGCGGGCCTCGACAGTAACGTTGCCGTCCGCTTCGATAAAGCTCGCCCGGTTCTCAATCAGGCCATCGCTGTGAAGCGACAGGCTGTCGCCGCTGTAGAGCAGGGCGCCATCCCGGTTGCTCAGGCGCTCACCGGCCCACAACGTCAGACTGTGGGCCGCCGCGATCACCGCAGGCTGACCGTGGTTGTCGAGAGCACGCGCACGCACGCTAATGTCGTCGCCCATCAGCGCTGCGGCGTTGTCCAGGGTACCGACGTCCATCGTCATGGTGTCCGCTTCGATGCGTCCGGTGTTTTTCAGGGTCCCGGCCGTCAGCTGTAGCGTTTTGCCCACCAGGGCCGCCGGATTGGTGATGCTGCCCGCATTGAGGATAAGTTCGCCCGGTAGCAACCAATCCGCCAGGTTGGTAAAGGCACCGCTCAGGGAGAACGTCACCGTGCCGTTGCTGCTGACGGTTTCGCCCGCGGTGCGGGTGTAATCCTGCTGCGCGCTCAGCGTGAGCGACTGCAGACCGAGCAGGGTGCCCCGCTGATTTTCCAGGGTGCGCGTATGCACGGTCAGGTCACCGGCACTCTCTACCCGTCCGCCCTGATTGAGCAGGGCGAGCGGTGAGTCGGTCGGCGACAGTCCGGCATTAATGGCGATATGACCGTTGGCAAGGAGTCGTCCCTGGCGGTTATCCAGCGTGGCGACATCCGTGAAGGTGAGGGTGCCCGCACTTTGCAGCCGTCCCGCCGCGTTGTCGATGTCGCGCGCGCGGATGCCGGTGTGCGTGGTGCCCAGGATCAGGCCGCCGTCGCGGTTGTTCAGGCTGTCAGCTTGCAGGTCAAGCGACGCCTGGCTGCTGAGCGTCCCCTGAGCGCTGTTGTCCAGCGCGTCCGCCTTGAGCCTCAGCGCCTGCATTGCGACGAGCTGACCGCCCTGGTTATTCACCCGCGTTGCGTTAAGCGTCAGCGATGCAGCGCTGTGAACCTTGCCCTGCTGGTTGTCAAGCCGGTCGATGTGATAGGTGCCTGCACCCTGACTGATAAGCGTGCCGCCGGCGTTGTCCAGCTGTGCCGTCGCCAGGTCAACGTCACCAAGGCTGCTGAACACTCCCTGTCGGTTATTGATATTGCCCGCCGTTACCCGCTGGTCGCCGTTGCTGCGTACTGTACCGCCGGTATTATCAAGCAGGCTGAGGATGCGCAGCGTCAGCGCCTGCCCGGCGTCTGTCGTCCCACCGGCATTTTTCAGTGCCTTTGCGTCAAGCGACAGCGCGTCGCCGCTCTGCAGCCTGCCGCCGCGGTTATCCAGTTCGCCGTTCAGGTTCAGGCGCAGCAGCTTCTGACTGTACAGCTCACCGTTTTGGGTGTTGTTAAGGCTCAGGGCAGCAATGTTCAGTGCCTCTCCCGCCAGCCACTGGCCGCCCGCATTGTTGATTGCCCCGGCGGAGGCATCCGCAGTCGGGCCCTGTACGGCAAGCAGCCCCTGTGCGGAAACTTTGCCGCCGTGGTTATCGATATCCTGCGCAACGTGCAGCACCAGGTCCGCCGCAGACTGCAGGATACCTTCGGTATTGCCCAGCCGGTTCGCTGAAAGCTGCGCATCCTGCTGGCTTTGCACGCTGCCCCGTGCGTTGTCAAAGCTGCCGCTGACGGCGTGCCAGCTGCCCTGGCTGCCCATCCAGCCGCTGGCATTGACAATGTCCTGCGCGTCGAGCTTTTGCGACAGCTGACTGAAAATACGTCCCTGGCCATTATCCAGCTTCCCGCTGAACTGCATGTCCAGGCTGTCCAGCGCGTTGACAGCCCCCAGAGCATTCAACAGGTTTGCAGCGCGTACCCACGTGCTGCCGCTGCCGGTCAACGTGCCGCCCTGGTTGTTCCATTCCCCGGCGAGGCTGAGTGCCAGTGCGTTCTGGCTGTAAACCCGCCCAGACTGACGGTTGGTCAGTCGTCCGCCCTGCAGAGCCAGGGTGCCGCCGCTCTGCAGCGAACCACCGTCATTGTCAAACAGGCTGAGCGCGCCTGCGTTAACCGTGACTGCCTGCTGCGCGCTCAGTTTGCCCGCGCGGTTAAGGATATCGCCTGTACTGTTAAGGCTCAGGTCGCCACCGGACTGCAGCCTGCCGCTGGTATTGTCGAGCGACTGCGCACTGGCGTTGACCTGATGGCCGCCCTGGGCGGTACCGCCACGGTTATCCCAGTCGCCCCCGACGTTTAGCGAGAGGCCATCACCGGCCTCAAGCCAGCCGCCGGCATTATTCAGCCCCTGCTGCGACGTCAGGGTGACGTCGTTTTGGGCAATGACCTTACCCAGGGCATTATCCAGACTGCCGGTCGTCAGCGTCAGCGACTGACCGCTGATTTCACCCTTTCCATTCGCGAGCAACCCCGCCGCGGTGAGGGTGAGCTGCTCACCACCCAGCAGCTTGCCGTCATCGTTGTGCACGTCCCGTGCCGTTACGGTAGCCTGCCCGATTGCGGTGAGCGTGCCGCCACGGTTGTTCAGGTCGCCGTCGGTGTGAGCCGTCAGCGTTTTACCTGCGCCAATGAGTCCCTGGTCGTTGTCCAGCCCCTGATGGGCATTCAGGTCCAGCGTCTGTTGGCCAATCACCTTACCCTGTGTGTTATCGAGGCTGTCAGCGCTCACCGTCAGCACCGTACCGCTGATTTCGCCTCCCCGGTTGGAGGTGCGCCCTGCAGCATTAAGGATCAGCTGCTGGCCTGACAGCAGTTTCCCGTCGTCGTTGTTGACGGCGTTCGCCACCGCCGTCAGTGACGTTTCGCCCTGCGCCGTGCCGCTCCGGTTGTCCCAGTCGCGGGTGTGAATGTCCAGCTCTTTACCCGCACCGATGAGGCCACGCTGGTTGTCCAGCCTGTCCGCCGTCAGACCAAGGTCGCCCTGGCTGATAACCTGCCCCTGGGTATTATCCAGATGCCCGGCCTTCAGTGTGAGCTGGCCGCCGCTCAGGGTGCCGGACTGGTTGCTGACGTCACCGCCCGCGCTGAGCGTCAGGGCGTTACCGGCCAGCAGGTTACCACCCGCGTTATTGGCCGCGCCGGAGCTATGCACCACCAGCGCTGCCTGGGTTTTTACCGTGCCGTTCTGATTGTCCAGACTACCAGCGTCAAGCCGCAGATCGCCGTTGCTACCCAGCTCGCCGCCCGCATTGTCGAGCAGGCCACTGACTCGCCACTGCTGTGCCGCGTTATCGAGTGCCAGCAGGCTGCCGCGCTGGTTGGTCAGCGCGGCAGCGCTGAAGCTGAGCTGGCGGCTTTCTATGGTGCCGTCACTGTTGTCCAGCCGTCCCGTCAGCGCGAAGCGACTTTCACCACTTCCCGTCTGGGACCAGGTGGCCTGCTGATTGAACAGGTTATTTGCAGCGACGTCCCAGCGGCCCGCTTTCACCCTGGCCTGCCGCGCATCAATATCAGCGCCAGTGTTGATGACAAGCTGTTTGCTGTCTATCGCTGCATGTTGCAGCGCCGCGCCGCCTTCCCGCGCGTTTAGCCGGGCACGGCTGGCCGCGACGTTCGCGCCGCTGATGTCGACCCGGCGTCCGCTCACATCAACATCTTTTTTACTGAGCAGGCTGCCGCTGGCGCGAATATCGCCCTGGCTTTCCAGGCGCAGGCTGGCCTCGCGGTTAATCTGGCTGTTAGCATCGCTGCCCGCCAGAAGGTGCCCGCTGCTCTCTATACCGCGAATGGCGTTGAGCTGCACATCACCCGCCGCCGCGAGGGTGCCTGTCTGCGTCAGCTTACCCTCGCGGCTCTGCACGTAAAGTTGACCACCGCTGTGTAATTTACCCTGATAGTCAACAGCGTCTCTGGCCGCCAGGCGGATATCGCCACCGGCCTGCGTGGCAGCATTTTGCGCATCTGACTGCCAGTTGAGCCTGCCCTCACTGCTGACGGTCAGCGTCTTGCCCGCCTGAACCTGCGCGTTCTGGTTGCGCACCCCGACGCCAGCCTCCGTGCCGATCATGCGGATACTGCCGCTGTACATGCCGCCCATCTGGCCCATATCAATCGCCAGCTCAGGGGCTTTACCGTCGGTGGCCAGCGCCGTCACCGTTTTACCATCGGCACTGATGCGATTGCGTCCTGCGACCACGTTGAGACCCTGCCGGGCCCAGACGCCCGCGTTGATATCAACCGCACGCGCCAGCACATCAACATACTCAGTATCATGCCGCGCGTCGCCGTTCAGGCCGCCGCCTTCAATACGCACGGTGCCGCGCTCGACCTGATAACCGGCGAGGCTGCCATCCGCATTCAACTGGGGCTTACCCGTGGTCAGCGTCATCCGTCCGGCATTAATGGTGCCGCAGCCGTTGCAGACGATCCCCGCCGGGTTAGCCACAATGACCTGTGCCCGCCCACCCGCAACTTCAAGAAACCCGCGCAGCTCGCTGGGGTTGTTGCTGTTGACTTCATTGAGAATGACGCGGGCCGGGGCCGATTTGGGATTGAGATTCGGGTTACCCTGGATCATCCCTGCCAGCTGCGTGGAGGTCATTGAGGCGGAGTTATTGAGGATGGCCCCCTTCTTATCGACGTCGAACTGGCGGTACTGGTTATGGGAGACCCCGGCCTGGTTGGGGGCGGTAATATTCACCTGCGGCAGGCCGTTCTGGGTCGCGATCACCTGCGGGCGCTGCGCCCCCGCCTGTCCGTCGGCAACAATCCCTCCGGCTGTCGCCGTGCCAGCACAGAGTGTCAGACCCAGCATCCATATCACCCTGCGCACCGTTACCCACAGGCGAGGCGCTCCGGTGGCACGGGTTTGTCCGGGTTCGCTGCTGCAGCTACGGGCCAGTTCCGAAACCACCCGCAGCTCCCCGTGAGTGCGGCTGAAAATAAGACGATAGCAATGCTTGTTCATGGGTTCGTCCTTGAAGGCGTAAGATCCGTTCAGTGAAGTATGCGGCTGTCGCTCAGGCGGCCGGCCGGTTAAATTTCCAGGTTAACGCTGAAGCCCGCCGTGGCGCCTGATGTGTGGAATTGTTCAGGTTTATACAGCGGCACGCCGGCAAACAGGTCGTAACTGAACCGTCGCCACAGCGCCCCGCGCACGCCCACGGCGCTGCCCGCCAGCTGATGCCCGGACAGATAACGCGTGCCGGGCCCGTCAACGCGGCCGTAGTCCAGCGCGACGTAAAGCTCATGCCCGCGCGACAGCACATTCCACGCCATCTCATTGCGCCAGATCAGCCCTTTCTCACCGGAGAGGATCTGCTCCCCGTCAAAGCCGCGCACGGTGTAGCGCCCGGCAATCGCCAGACGTTCCTGGGGGGTCAGCGGGTTTGCGCTCCACTGCCCGCGCAGGCTGGTCACATAGCGCCACGGCTCTTCACCCAGGGTAAACGGCTGGTTCAGGCTGATATCTCCGAGGGCAATGCCGGTACGGGCGCTGCCGCTGTGGGTGTCCTCTTCCGGGGAGCGCAGCGCGCCGAAGGCCCCGGTGCCGCGCCGCCAGTTAATGCTGGCATCCAGCGTGGCATCGCTGAAGTAGCTGCGCTGGCTGAGTCCAAACTCCCAGCCCGCCGTCCGGCGGTGTTGCTGTTCGATATCAATACCGTCGACGGCGTTCGTCGAGTGCTTACGCCAGACGCGCATATTCAGTGTGGTTTTATGCAGCTGATTGCGGAACAGCAGGCGGGACAGTGTCAGTTGCACGTTGTCGCTCTTCCCGCTGTAACTGAGCACCTCGTTGGCGTTGGCGATGTTCTGGTGATAGGTGTAGTTGTTATAGTTGGCGGCCAGCCCCCAGTAGCCGAACGGCACAGAATAATTCAGGGTATGGGAACGGTTGCCAAACGGGCCGTGATCGAAGAGATCTTTACCGATGTTGGCATAAAACAGGTCGTTCTGGGCAAACGGGGCGTCCACGGCCAGCGTGGCGGATCCGAGATAGCGGCCGGTGCTTTTGGAACCGCTGTCATCCAGTCCCAGGCTGAGGCGCACCGGGCGTCCCTCTGCCCAGTTCACCTGCAGATCGCTGGTGCCATCGCGCCCGCCGGGCAGGATACTGATATCGGCCGACGCACTCGGTACGCGGCGAAAGTTTTCCAGCCCCTGTTCAATATCGCGCAGATTCAGCACGTCGCCGGGTGAGGCGGGGACGGCATTCCACATGCGGGCACGCCAGGACACCGGCTGGCTGAAACGAATATGGTCAATGCGCCCCGGCTGGAGCGTCAGCGTCAGCACGCCGGTTGTCAGATCCTGCTCCTGCGCCATTACGCGCGTGGTGACATAACCCGCAGCGAGAATGGCGTTCTGCACCTTATTCAGGGCCAGCATAATCCCCTGTCCGCCGAGGCAACGGCCTTTTGCCCCGTCTGCCGCCGCCAGCGCCCACTGAAAGTGGGGCGCAAGATCGCCGTTAAGACGCAGAGTCTGAATGGGGAAACAGGGTTTTTCATTCGTGGGGTAGTCCGGCAGTACCTCACCGGGGCGCGTCAGACGGACATCACTTTCCGGCGCATTTTGCTGCTGTAACGCTCGTTCCCGCGCCTGTTGTCGCAGCTGCTCCCGGGCATCCAGGCTGGCAGCCTGGCGGGCATCACTGTCGGGCAACAGGGCAGCCAGAGTGGGGGAAGAATAAGCCAGCACCGCACCCATAAGCACAGGCGCGATCTCCCGGCGCTGAATAAAGCGAAAAGATAAAGTCATTCTAATGAAAGTCCGTTTACAGAGAAATTAGACGTTATAATTTTCGGACATTATCCATTCAAAAAAGGGGATATCAAGCAAAAGTAGCGTAATATTGCTTTTTTAATCATCAGCCTCTGCACTGAGATAAGTTAATTCTGATTATCATTCCGCATGAGGCTGGATATAAGTTACTCCTTAGAAATTTACACTTACAAAACCGCTTTAGACAAAATAACGCCCTGCCAGACACGTCTTCGCTCTGCCTGAAGGTTTATTCAGACCCTCTCTTAATTCAGGGCATAAAAAAAGCCCCGCAGTGCGGGGCTTATTCAGCGAGAGTCATCGCGATCCTTTCTTAGAAAGGAATATCGTCATCGAAGTCCATCGGAGGTTCGTTATTTGCCGGTGCACTGTTCTGCTGTGGGGCCTGCTGCGGACGGGACTGCTGCGCGCCGCCGCTGAACTGGTTGTTGCTGCCGCCCTGTGGCTGCTGTGGCTGGCCCCAACCGTTGTTGTTGCCACCGCTCTGACCGCCGCCCGCAGGTGCGCCGCCACCCTGAGCACGACCGCCCAGCATCTGCATGGTACCGCCGACGTTGACAACCACTTCAGTGGTGTACTTCTCTACGCCTGCCTGATCAGTCCATTTACGGGTCTGCAGTGCGCCTTCAATGTAAACCTGAGAACCTTTACGCAGGTATTCGCCCGCCACTTCGGCCAGCTTGCCGAACAGCACAACACGGTGCCACTCGGTTTTCTCTTTGGTTTCACCGGTCTGCTTGTCACGCCAGCTTTCGGAGGTCGCCAGAGTAATGTTGGCAACGGCACCGCCATTCGGCATGTAGCGAACTTCCGGGTCCTGACCCAGATTTCCGACTAAAATTACTTTATTTACGCCTCTGCTGGCCATGTTGCTCTCTCCGGTTAATGTTCGTTCTGTAAGTCTAGGCGCAAAATTCTATCATGGGCTACCCTGAGATCCTACATTTAGGCGCTGCCTCGAAAAACGGGGGCTGTCGTTGCAGTATGACATCGTTGCGCATGGCATTCTACGCCAAAACACTGGTTATCCATTCAGGTTTTTTTGTGCCATAATAATGCGTTTCTTTCTGGCCGTGCCGGGCAGGCATGGTGAGGTTTTGTGCTAATCCGGGAATTGTGAATGGATAAGATAGAAGTACGGGGTGCCCGCACCCACAATCTGAAAAACATTAACCTGACCATTCCGCGCGATAAGCTGATTGTCGTCACCGGTCTGTCAGGTTCTGGTAAGTCCTCGCTGGCGTTCGATACGCTTTACGCGGAAGGACAACGTCGCTACGTAGAGTCGCTTTCTGCCTATGCGCGCCAGTTCCTCTCACTGATGGAAAAACCGGACGTCGATCATATCGAAGGGCTGTCACCGGCCATTTCGATCGAACAGAAATCCACGTCGCATAACCCGCGTTCCACCGTCGGTACCATCACGGAAATTCATGACTATCTGCGCCTGCTGTTTGCCCGTGTGGGCGAGCCGCGCTGCCCGGATCACGACGTCACACTGGCTGCCCAGACCGTCAGCCAGATGGTGGATAACGTGCTGGCCCAGCCGGAAGGCCGCCGCCTGATGCTGCTGGCACCGATTGTGAAGGATCGTAAAGGTGAGCACACCAAAACGCTGGAAAACCTGGCCAGCCAGGGCTATATCCGCGCCCGTATTGACGGGGAAGTGTGTGACCTGTCGGATCCGCCGAAGCTGGAACTGCAAAAGAAGCACACCATTGAAGTGGTGGTTGACCGCTTTAAGGTGCGTGAAGACCTGTCGCAGCGTCTGGCAGAGTCGTTTGAAACCGCCCTTGAGCTGTCCGGCGGCAGCGCGGTGGTGGCCGATATGGACGACACCAGCGCCGAAGAGCTGCTGTTCTCCGCTAACTTCGCCTGCCCCATCTGTGGCTACAGCATGAACGAGCTGGAACCACGGCTGTTCTCCTTTAACAACCCGGCCGGAGCCTGTCCAACCTGTGATGGTCTGGGCGTGCAGCAGTATTTTGACCCGGACCGCGTGGTACAAAACCCTGATCTGTCGCTGGCGGGGGGCGCTATCCGCGGCTGGGACCGCCGCAACTTCTACTACTTCCAGATGCTGCGCTCGCTGGCGGAGCACCTGAAATTTGATATCGAAGCGCCGTTCAGTTCCCTGCCAGATGAGAGCCGCAAGGTGATCCTCTACGGATCAGGCAAAGAGAATATCGAATTTAAATACGTCAACGACCGGGGCGATACCTCCGTGCGCCGTCACCCGTTTGAGGGCGTGCTGCACAATATGGAACGCCGCTATAAAGAGACGGAATCGTCTGCCGTGCGTGAGGAGCTGGCGAAATATATCAGCAACCGCTCCTGCACCAGCTGCGGCGGCACGCGCCTGCGTCGCGAAGCACGCCACGTCTTTGTGGAAAACACCACGCTGCCAAGCATCTCTGATATGAGCATTGGCCATGCGATGGAGTTCTTCCAGAACATGAAACTTAGCGGCCAGCGGGCGCAAATCGCGGAAAAAGTGCTGAAAGAGATTGGCGATCGCCTGAAGTTTCTCGTCAACGTTGGCCTGAACTACCTGTCGATGTCCCGCTCCGCCGAGACGCTTTCCGGCGGGGAAGCCCAGCGTATTCGTCTGGCCAGCCAGATCGGTGCCGGTCTGGTCGGTGTGATGTACGTACTGGATGAGCCGTCCATTGGCCTGCACCAGCGCGATAACGAGCGCCTGCTGGAAACGCTGGTGCATCTGCGCAATCTCGGCAACACGGTGATTGTGGTCGAGCACGACGAAGATGCCATTCGCGCCGCCGACCATGTGATCGATATCGGCCCGGGGGCCGGGGTGCACGGCGGTCAGGTTGTCGCTGAAGGCACCGTCGATGACATTATGGCGGTCGCGGACTCGCTGACCGGACAGTACCTCAGCGGCAAACGCGGCATCGCCATCCCGGAGCAGCGCGTCAAAGGCGACCCGTCGAAAGTGCTGAAGCTGACGGGGGCCAGCGGTAACAATCTCAAGGATGTCACCCTGACGCTGCCCGTCGGGTTGTTTACCTGCGTGACCGGGGTCTCCGGCTCCGGGAAATCGACGCTGATCAACGATACGCTGTTCCCGATTGCCCAGCGCCAGTTAAACGGTGCAACCATTGCCGAAGCCTCACCGTACCGTGATATCACCGGTATGGAGCACTTCGACAAGGTGATCGATATTGACCAGAGCCCGATTGGCCGCACGCCGCGCTCTAACCCGGCGACCTACACCGGGATCTTTACGCCGGTCCGTGAGCTGTTCGCCGGGGTGCCGGAGTCCCGTACCCGTGGCTACACGCCGGGCCGCTTCAGCTTTAACGTGCGCGGCGGGCGTTGCGAAGCCTGCCAGGGCGACGGGGTGATCAAGGTTGAGATGCACTTCCTGCCGGATATCTATGTGCCGTGCGACCAGTGCAAAGGCAAACGCTATAACCGCGAAACGCTGGAAGTGAAGTACAAGGGCAAGAGCATCCACGAAGTGCTGGAGATGACCATTGAAGAAGCCCGTGAATTCTTCGATGCCGTGCCGGCGCTGGCGCGTAAGCTGCAAACGCTGATGGATGTCGGCCTGTCCTACATCCGGCTCGGTCAGTCTGCCACCACGCTGTCCGGCGGCGAAGCGCAGCGCGTGAAGCTGGCGCGTGAGCTGTCGAAGCGCGGGACGGGCCAGACGCTGTATATTCTGGATGAACCGACCACCGGCCTGCACTTTGCCGATATCGAACAGCTGCTGGCCGTACTGCACCAGCTGCGCGACCAGGGCAACACCATCGTGGTGATTGAGCACAACCTTGACGTGATCAAAACCGCTGACTGGATCGTTGACCTGGGGCCAGAGGGCGGCAGCGGCGGCGGCGAGATCCTGGTGTCCGGCACGCCGGAAACCGTGGCAGAGTGCGAACGATCGCACACCGCCCGCTTCCTCAAGCCGCTGTTACAGGGCTAAATCAGACGGGCCGGTTCCTCACCGGCCCGTTTTTTTCTGCCATAGCTTTTCCCGCTATTTGCTGCACTTTTGTTACCATCTCCACAAAATCTTGCAGAATCAGGCAAGAGTTAGCGAGTTTTGGACATACCCCCCACCCCATTATCTGACTATGCTTAACCCTCATCATTTTGCGGATACGGCGAGGCATTTCCACTGCCGGCTCCCACCCTCACGGCCACTGCGCCACATCATCAATAACTGGAGAATCCAATGAATATTACGCATGCTTATGCAGCCCAGGACGCGAAATCGAAGCTGGCTCCGTTTGAGTACCAGCCACGCGAACTGCGTGAACATGATGTGCAGATTGAAGTGCTGTACTGCGGCGTTTGCCACTCTGACCTGCACCAGGCACGCAATGAATGGCGCAACACCATCTTCCCGGTGGTGCCAGGCCATGAGATTGTTGGCCGCGTGACGGCTGTCGGCGCACACGGGCACAAATACAAAGTGGGCGATCTGGTCGGTGTGGGCTGCATGGTCGACTCCTGTCGCACCTGTGACAGCTGCAAAGAAGACCTGGAACAGTATTGCGAAGAAGGCTTTGTCGGCACCTATAACGGTCAGGATCGCATCAGCGGCGACATCACCTTTGGCGGTTACGCCACGCAGGTGGTGGTGCATGAAGACTTCGTGCTGCGCGTTCCGGAAAACCTGGATCCAGCCGGTGCGGCTCCGCTGCTGTGCGCCGGTATCACCACCTTCTCTCCGCTGCACCACTGGGGCGTCGGCCCGGGTAAAAAGGTCGGTATCGTCGGTCTGGGTGGCCTTGGCCACATGGGTGTTAAGATTGCCCATGCGATGGGCGCGCACGTTGTCCTGTTCACCACCTCACCGTCAAAAATTGAAGACGGGAAGCGTCTGGGTGCAGATGAAGTGGTGATTTCGAAGGATGCCGACCAGATGGCGCAACACGCCAACAGCTTCGACTTCATTCTTAACACCGTTGCCGCACAGCATGACCTGAACCCGTTTATCACGCTACTGCGCCGTGATGGCACCATGACGCTGGTCGGTGCGCCAGAACATGACCATCCATCACCGCAGGTGTTTAACCTGATCTTTAAGCGTCGCAGCATTGCCGGTTCACTGATTGGCGGCATTAAAGAAACCCAGGAGATGCTGGATTTCTGCGGCAAGCACAACATCGTCTCAGATATTGAGATGATCAATATCAACGAGATCAACGAAGCCTACGAACGTATGCTGAAAAGCGATGTGAAATACCGCTTTGTCATTGATATCGATACGCTGCGCGCGTAACGGTGACGATAACGGGCGGACCGGGAAAGCAGGTCCGCCCCTGCTGCCACGGGGAGGCCCTTTGTTCCGGCCGGCCCCGTCATCCCCCTTCACCCGGGGTACGCCGCCGTGTGAAAATCGATCTCCCACTGCAGCACTCTGCCGTAAAGCGCCGAAAGCGCCTGCTTTTCTGCCTCACTCAACGCGTCTGCACAGCGGTCCAGTTCCTCTTTCAGCCAGCATGCCTGCTGGTAAAAGGCCTCTCCGGCATGTATAGATACCCAGCATCGCACGTCGTCATCCTGCAGCGTCTGTTCACTCACCCGGTGACACCAGTGGTAATACATCCATTCCGCGCCAAACATCAGGGTAATAATCTCCGCATAGCTGCCTTCCTGCGCCGCCTGTCGCATCCCGTCGTCAAAGCGGCGAACCCCGGGCAGATCGCCCGGATGGTCGGCAGGATTGATCTGCCGCCGGGCCAGCACGGCGTCAAACCAGGGGATCTGGGTATCCACCAGCGCATTGAGGACGCCGATCAGCCAGCGCTGTGAGCGAATATCAGGCGCTTTACTGACACCCAGGGCAAAGATAGCGATCGCCGTGGCGACAAATTGCCCCTCAAACACCAGATAACGATTAAACACTGCCGCCGGCAGCTGTTGCTGCTCAATATCCGTGACGAAAGGGTGCTGCTGCATGGCCTGCCACGCGGGTTGGTGCTCGCGCAGCAGACGTTCACTGAATGCCTCTGTCATACCTCCTCCAGCACCGCCTGCGCGACGGACATAAAGTGTTTCACCCGCGCCAGCTCTACGTCATTCCACCACACGCCGTCTGATTTCAGCGCACTGGCTACGATCACGCCCTGGGTACGGCTGAGGATCTGACACACGTTAGCTGGCGTGACCCCGGACCCGACTAACAGCGGCAGCTCCGTCGCCGCACGGATCTCATCAATTTCGCCCAGCGTCGCGCTGTCCCCGGTGCGCTGCCCGGTGGCAATCACCGCATCGGCTTCGAAAAAGTCGACATCGCGGGTTAATTCCTGGATTGAACGGTCGGCAACAATCGCATGGCTGCCGTGCTTCACATGGCTGTCGGCAAACACGCGGATATGTTCCGCACGCAGCTGGCTGCGGTAGCGCAGGGCTTTGGCTGCCGCACCTTCAATAAACCCTTCGTTGGCAATGTAGGCATTCGCCCACTGGTTGACGCGCACAAAGTCCGCGCCGCCTGCCAGCGCCGTTGCCAGCGCCGGGATTGCGGCATTCGCCAGCACGTTAATGCCCAGCGGCACGCCAAAACGCTCACGGACTTTTTCGGTGATCACCGCCATCAGGGCAGAGGTTTCCGGCCCGATATCGTCCGGTTTGGAAAAAGGAATATCACCATGATTTTCAATAATCAGGCCATGAACGCCGCCATTAATATAATTTTCCGCATCACGTAAGGCGCGCTCAATAATATCCTTCACTGATTTACCACGATATTTTGGTGACCCTGGAAAGGGATCGCAGTGAATAACACCTATCACGGCTTTCTTACGTGAAAAAATAGCTTGTATTGCGTCAGTTTTTTCTGCTGAGATAGAAACCATCTTCTTCATCCTTTTAAGGAAACACGATGCGTGTTTATGTGGCTGGTAATATTACCGTCGATGAAACCTGGTCCATTGCGGATATTCCGCAAAAGGGATCATCGATTCATGGAAATAAAGTGTCGCAGGATATCGGCGGAAAAGGCGCGAATCAGGCGATCATATTGTCCCGCTGCGGTATCGACACCCGGTTAATTGCCGCCACAGGAAGTGACAGCAACGGATCGTGGATACGTGAGCAGATAATCAGAGAACCCCTAACGCTGTTACCCACTCAACCTGTTTATCGCCATAGCGACACCTCAATTATTCTCAATAGTGCTGACGGCGATAATGCCATTATGACCACCACCGCCGCTGCCGATGCCTTTCACCTGGAGGCTATCGAGCCGTTGCTGGCCGATGCCCGCGCCGGGGATATCCTGCTGCAACAGGGGAATTTTTCTCTGGAGAAAACCCGTGCCCTGTTCCGGCTGGCGAAAGCGCGTGGTTTAACCACTGTGTTTAACCCTTCACCGGTCAACCCGGATTTTGCTCAACTGTGGCCGCTGGTTGATATCGCCGTCGTCAACGAATCGGAAGCGGGACAGCTACAGCCACAGGGCGTTGCCACGCTGGTGATCACGCAGGGTGCCGCCGGGGCCTGGCTAATCCGCCAGGGTCAGCGCCAGTTCTGCCCGGCGACCGCCGCCAGCGTGCTGGATACGACCGGGGCGGGCGACACTTTCCTGGCGGTGATGCTGGCTTCCGCCCTGCTGCGCGGCGTGGCGCCCGATGCGTTAGCCCTGACTCACGCCAGTCAGGCTGCCGCCATAACGGTCAGCCGCAGGGGCACGCTTTCTGCTTTCCCCCAGAGCGCTGAACTCGCCGCGCTGTTAGGCACGCGCGGCGAGTCAGCGATCATTTAAACAGCGTGCGGTAACGGTCAACGTTCGCTTTGGTCACCACCGTGGCCGGAACCAGAATGGTTTTCGGCACACTTTTACCCGCCGTCAGGGTGTTTAACGCTTTCAGGGCTTCCGACCCCATTTTTTCCGGGTCCTGCTGCAGGACGGCAGTCACGTAGCCGCCATCCATGCCGGCAATCGCTTTTGCCGTCAGATCCCAGCCAAAGACCTTAATCTCTTTCTGTCGCCCCTGGTTTTCTACTGCCGCAATAGCTCCCAGCAGAGCCGGTTCACCCGTGGCATAAATCGCCGTCAAATCGGGATTACCGGTGATAAGATTTTCTGCCGCTGTCATGGCGTTATCCTGGACATTCTGGCCATCCACCACATCGGCTATGGTGATGCCTGGATGGGCTTTCAGCGTCTCTTCAAAGCCTTTCTGTCGCTGATTCTGAATTGCCGAGTTCAGCGCCCCGACGATGCCCAGGCGCGCCTTGCCACCCATCTCTTTTCCAACATACTCAACGAAGTATTTGCCCAGAATTTTACCGCCTTCGCTATTATCCACACCGACCTGTGCAGCCTGCGGTCCCGGCGGTAATACGGCATCAATTGCAATAACCGGAATATTAGCGGCGGCGGCCTCTTTGATCGCAGGCATAATGCCATTCACATCAATGGCATCAACCAGAATGCCCTTCACGCCTTGTTGAATATAGTTTTCGATAGCATCACTTTGCGCTACCGGATTATCGGTGGCATTAAAGATGACTAATGTTTTACCACTGGCTTTTGCAGCATCCTGGGCACCTTTGTTCATCAGATTAAAGAACAGTGCCTGTTGGTTAATCTGCACCAGCGCATAGGTATCTGCCGCCTTTGCCGCTGAAATCACCAAAGCTGAAGCCAGTAATGCCGAAGCCGTTGCCATCAAATGCCATTTTCTGGTGTTAAATATCATCATCAGTACCCTCGAAAAATAATGAGCGAAAAACAGCTGTGTCCGCGTCGCCAGGCAGCGCAGAGGGATTTTTTTGGCGGGCAAATATCAGATGAATGCGCCGGACAGGATCCGGTTGCAACAAAGACCTGCTATTCCTCATTTCGGCATCCGGTCCGTTGCGGTGCGCGACTGAAATGGGGTCTGGCCGGTTTGGGAATGACTTCCCGGGTAAGGCGGTAAACTGTTTATACAATTCTCCGCTGCGAAATTTTTGTCAAGTGTTTATTTGATCGCCCGTCAGCCCCGATAAAAGACTACTGGCGTGACGCTAACTTATGTTACAGATAGCCCTCCTGGAGAAAAATGGCGTGGAAAATGAGCATAAAACGCGTGTTGTTATCCGATGTAGCGAGGCGGGCTTCGCTGTCCAAAGCGACGGTGTCTCGCTATATGAATCACAGCATTGTGCTGCCGCAGGAGACCATTGACCGCATTGAAACGGCCATTCGCGAACTTGATTATCGCGGCAACAGCCTGGCACGCCGCCTGAGTAAAGGCGGCAGTGAAACCCTCGGCCTCGTGCTGCCCGATATTACCAACCCCTTCTTTGCCGAACTGGCCGATGCCGCCGAAGAGGCAGCCTCCGTCAGTGGCTACAGCCTGGTACTGTGCATCACCCGCAATAATCCTGATAAGGAATGCCAGTTTATTCGCTGGCTGGATACCTGCCAGGTTGATGGTCTGCTGTTCACCACAAACCGCCCTGATAACGGGCTGTTACGTAAAGAGATCCAGCGCCACCAGCGCATTGTGTTACTGGATGAAGATATCCCCGGCAGCAGCGTGCCCAAGGTGTTTGCTGATAATGTGCAGGGCGGACGCATCGCCACGGAAAAGCTGATCGCGGCCGGACACCGTCACATCGCCTTTGTCGGCGGGCCGGATGAGCTGATGAGCGTGCGCGAACGTTTCCAGGGCTTTTGCACCGCCATGAAGCAGGCAGGATTAAGCTGGCCGCCGGAGTGGGTGATGTACGGAGAGTATCAGCGCGAGTTCGGCCAGCAGGCTCTGCAGCGCCTGTTCAGCCAGCCTACCCGCCCTACCGCCGTGTTCGCCGCCAGTGACTATCTGGTGCTCGGGCTGCTCGACGGCCTGCGCGCCTGCGGGCTGCAGGCTCCCGAAGCGTTATCTCTGGTGGGCTTCGATGATGCCAATTACGCCGACTTTACCCAACCGCGGATCTCCACCATCCGCCAGCCCGCACGGGAACTGGGCCGTACCGCCGTCGGGATCATGCTGCGCCTGCTGAATAATGAGAGTGATATCCCTGCTGAAACACGTCTTCCCGTCGAATGGATTGGCCGCGATTCTATCCAGCATTGTTAACTCCGTCTCAAAATGGCGCAAAACTGCACAGTTTTGGCGCAAATTTCGATCACTCTTTTTCCTTTTCAGTATACTAAGTAAACCGGTTTACCTGATGATTCCGTTTAAAAACGTTGTATTACAGGACCTTATATCGGTGGCGTACGCGGTATTTTGCGCCTGGCACGGAAGCTGCAATGTTCTGACTGGCGAACAAATATCTTTGTAGCGTTTGTCCTGATGGTGAGAGTAAAGCTTCATTCTGCAGGTAAACCGGTTTACTAGACTGTAGACCGTGCTGAATGAGGCCTTTTTCGCCGGACGGCAAACATTTCCCTGCCACACCGATGGGAGTTATCAGATGCAGCAGTCACAACCTGCCCCGGCTCGGGTAGAGATGGTCAATATCACCAAGACCTACGGGTCGATACGTTCACTGCGCGGCGTGAATCTGCAGCTGGCCCCGGGCGAAGTGCTCGGCCTGGTGGGGGATAACGGCGCGGGAAAATCCACGCTGACCAAAGTCCTTTCCGGGGCGGTGGTGCCCACCAGCGGTACCATCCGCATCGACGGTGAACAGCAACATTTTTCCAACCCGGCGGACTCACGCCGCTGTCATATCGAGATGGTCTACCAGGACTTATCCCTGTGCGACACGGTGGATGTGGCCGGAAATCTTTTTATGGGCCGCGAGCCGATGAAATCCCTGCTCGGCATTCCGTTTCTCGACCAGAGCAAAATGCACGCCGATGCGCGTGACATGCTGAAAGGGCTTGGCATTTCAATTCCGGATACCCGGATGCTGGTCCGCAACCTCTCCGGAGGTCAGCGCCAGGCGATTGCCATTGCCCGGGCGGCGGCCTTCGACCCGAAGGTACTGATTATGGATGAACCGACCGCGGCGCTGGCGGTGGCGGAAGTGGAAGCCGTGCTTGAGCTTATCCGCCGCGTCTCTGCGCGCGGGGTCAGCGTGATCCTGATTACGCACCGCCTGCAGGATCTTTTCCTGGTCTGCGATCGGATCATGGTGATGTACGAAGGCACCAACGTCGCGGATCGCCGGGTGGCTGACACCAGCCTGAGCGATATCGTCAATCTGATTGTGGGTGAGAAATTCACCGCCCACTCTGCGGCAGCACACTGAGGTAACAGGATGAGTATCATGAACGTAAGCGGCTCCCGCACGATCCAGCATTCCCTGCCGCGCCGACTGCTGCACAACCATTCGGGCGTGGTCAGCATTGCGCTGTTTTTCATCTTCTGCTGCGTGGTGTTTTCCCTGATCACCAGCCACTTCCTCAGCAGCACAAACTGGCTGAATATTATCCGCCAGAGTGCGCCCCTGCTGATTGTCGCCACGGCGATGACTCTGGTGATCACCACTGGCGGCATTGACCTCTCGGTCGGGTCGACCCTCGCCCTGGTGGGGGCGCTCTCGGCCATCGCCCTGAACAACTGGGGACTGCCGTGGCCGGTTGTGCTGCTCGGCGGGCTGCTGCTCGGTGGCCTGGTCGGCGCGATTAACGGCTTCTTTATTGCCTATGAAGGTATTCCGGCATTTATCGTCACGCTGGCCACGCTGGCGGTGGTACGCGGTGTGGCGCTGCTGGTCACTCAGGGCTATTCCATCCCGATCCCGGCCGACAGCCTGTTTACCTTTATGGGGCGGGCCTGGGTGATGGGCATTCCGATGCCGGCGCTGATCGGTATCGTCATCCTGGTTATCGGCCATATCGTGCTGAATCATATGCGCTTTGGCCGCTACGTAACCGCCATCGGTGCCAATGCTGAAGGCGCCCGACGCAGCGGTATCAACACCAAAGCCGTCACCATGAAGGTGTATATCCTCAGCGGTATGGCGGCAGCGCTGGCCGGGATGATCATCACGGCCCGTCTGGGCAGCGGCTCCTCCAACCAGGGCGAAGGCTTTGAACTGCAGGTCATTGCCGCAGTAGTGCTTGGCAGCACCAGCCTGTTTGGCGGCTTCGGGACCATTATTGGCACCCTGCTCGGCGCGCTGTCCATTGCGGTTATCCAGAACGGATTGATCCTGTCGCATATCTCGCCGTTTTACACCCAGATCGCCACCGGCACCATTATCCTGCTGGCCATCTGGCTGAACACGCGCATTCTCAACCCTACCCGCTCTGCAGCGAAAGGATAGCTGATGAAAGGTTCGATTTTTCGTCACCCGGAGCCGCTACCAATCGGTATCCGCAGCGGCTATGTGATGACGGTGCTGGGCCCGCTGCCGCTGGCAGAAATGGGCGTAACGCTGATGCATGAGCATATTCTGCTGGATGCCTCGGGCAAATGGGTACCGCCCTGCTGCTGTAGCGATCGTCATCTGGCCGAAATGCCGGTGAAAATGGAAAACCTCGGCGAGCTGTCGCTCAACCCGCTGATGAGCCGCGATAACTGCCAGCTGTTTGATGTCGATGTGGCGATCGACGAGCTGATGAAGTTCCGTGCCCTGGGCGGTGAAACGGTGGTGGATCCGACCAATATCGGCATCGGCCGCGATCCGAAAGCGCTACAGCGCATCGCCCGCCTGACCGGCCTGAATATCATTATGGGCACCGGGCTGTATCTGGAGCCGTCACATCCTGAATGGGTGAAAACCACCAGCGTAGAACAACTGGCCGACAGGCTGATTTACGACCTTGGCGGTGCGGAGGAGAAGCCGGAGGTGATGGCCGGACTGATTGGCGAAATCGGCGTTTCCAGTCGCTTTACCGCCGATGAAGAAAAATCGCTGCGCGCCGCCGGCCGTGCCAGTGCGGCAACCGGCGTACCGATTGAGGTGCATCTTCCGGGCTGGGAACGACTGGGGCACAAGGTGCTGGATATTCTGCAAGAGGAAGGGGCCGATCTCCGCCATACGGTGCTGTGCCACATGAATCCCAGCTTTGCCGACAAAACGTATCAGCGGGAACTTGCCGGGCGCGGCGCATTTCTCGAATACGACATGATTGGTATGAGCTTTTACTACGCCGATGAATCGGCCCAGTCGCCCTCCGATGAGGAGAACGCGCGCGCCATTCGCGAGCTGATTGACGACGGCTTTATTAATCACATCCTGCTGTCGCAGGACGTGTTTCTGAAAACCATGCTGACCCGCTACGGCGGCCACGGCTATGGCTACATTCTTAAACATTTTGTTCCCCGTCTGAGGCGTCACGGCGTCAGCGGCGAACAGCTTGAGACCTTAATGATGGCAAATCCGCAGCGCGTGTTTGGCGGGTAAAAGAGGAACAATGATGCAGAAGAAAATTTTACTGGTAGGTGAGTCCTGGACCAGCACCTCAACGCACGTAAAAGGCTTCGACCAGTTTGCGACAGCGACCTGGCACAGCGGAGCAACCGATTTTATGGCCGCGCTGGCAGACAGTGACTACGCCATTACCCATATGCCCGCCCATGCCGCAGCCACCGATTTCCCGCTGACGCTGGCGGAACTGCAAAGCTGGGATGCAATCATCCTGTCCGATATCGGGGCTAACACGCTGCTGCTGCACCCGGATACCTGGCTGAAAAGCCGCCGAACCGCTAACCGCCTGACGCTGATCCACGACTATGTGGCAGCTGGCGGCGCGCTGATGATGATTGGCGGCTATTACAGCTTCCAGGGAATTAACGGCGGCGCGCGCTATCGCAATACTGCCGTGGAGAAAGTGCTGCCGGTCAGGTGCCTGGCGTGCGACGACCGCATCGAAACGCCGGAAGGCTGCTATGCCAGTGTGACGGAAGCGCACCCTCTGTTTAACGATCTGCCTCCTGAATGGCCATGGCTGCTGGGCTATAACGAAGTCGAGATGCAGCCAGAGGGCAAACTGCTGGCCACCATTGCCGGGACTGCGCATCCACTGGTTGCAGTACGCGAATATCAGCAGGGCCGCTCGCTGGTGTGGACCAGCGATATGTCGGCGCACTGGCTGCCGGAGGAGTTCGCCAGATGGACGGGCTACCGCCAGCTGTGGATCAACTGCCTTGACTGGCTGACGGAGCGCGGCTGATGGAAGCCGTCAGCACCCGCGAACTGGCGCAGCAGCTGCTGCGCTTTGATACCATCAATCCGCCGGGTAACGAAGCGGCCTGTATGCAGTTTCTTGCCGACTGGCTGCGTGAACAGGGCTTTGAGGTCACCCTGACGTCGTTCGGTACCGGACGGTGGAATGCGGTCGCCCGGCTGGTCGGAACAGGGCCCGGCAAGCCGCTGGCGTTTACCGGCCATCTCGATACGGTTCCCCTCGGCAGTGCCGCATGGCAATACGATCCTTTCGGTGAGATCGAAGAGGATCGCCTTTACGGGCGAGGATCGAGCGATATGAAGGCGGCAATCGCGGCGTTTGCCGTCGCCTGCGTTCGCGAAAAGCAGAGCATTCTTGCCGGTAGCGGGGTGGTGATGCTGCTCACCGGTGGCGAAGAAACGGGCTGCGACGGGGCCCGCGCGCTGACTGAAGCGGGACAGCTTCCCGGGGTGGGGGCTCTGATCGTCGGCGAACCAACGGCGAACTACCCGGTTATCGGGCATAAAGGCGCGTTGTGGCTGCGCTGTGAAACGCGGGGGAAAACCGCCCACGGGGCAATGCCGGAGCTGGGGATCAATGCAATTTATCTGGCGGCAGAGGCTATTGGTAAAATCCGTACTTTCTCGCCGGGAGCCCCCCATCCGCTGATGAAGCAGCCGACGCTGAACGTCGGGCGCATCGAAGGCGGGCTGAATATTAATTCAGTGCCGGATCGCACGCGTTTTGATGTGGATATCCGCAGCGCGCCCAATCTGCAGCACGCCACCATTCGCCAGCAGCTCACCACCCTGCTGGGAGAGACGGTGACGATATCGACCCTGGTGGATCTGCCTGCAGTATTAAGCAGCGATGCGCATGCGTGGATCCAACAGGTGTATCAGCGCTGCCAGCCGCTGCACGACCGGCCGCTACAACCCAGCATTGTGCCCTACTTTACCGATGCCTCGCTGCTGTTACCGGCGCTCGGGCATCCGCCCTGTATTATTCTCGGCCCCGGTGAACCCTCGATGGCGCACCAGACCGATGAATATTGCCTGCTGTCTCGCCTGGAGGAGGCGGAGCGGCTGTATGGCCAGATTATTCAGGACTGGATGATGCAGACCTGAAGCGGACGGATTAGACCTTTGGTCAAGAAGAGCGACCATAGCCGCTCTTGTTTCAGCCCTCTGGCCCGGACGTTACTTCTGCACCTGCTGAAAAGAGGCATCCACCAGGTAATAAATCTGTGAGTCCTTTAACGATCCGTCCAGCAGTACGGTGTTCCAGTGCGAGGGATTCAGATGCTCACTGGGCTGCACGTCGCTGTGCTGATCGCGGATCAGTTCTGCCAGTGCGGGCGTGCTTTTCAGCGCCACCGCAGGCCGACCATGCAGGTCGTACAGCATGGCAAACAGTACGCCATCTGCTTTGATTTGCGTCGCCTGCCACTCCTCATGCTCACTCTGCTCTGCCCCGCGCTTGGCCATGCAGTACGTCAGTAGATCGGATACCTTCATGCTTAATCGTCCCCCTGTAGCGTCGCCACAATCCGTCGGGCGCCGCCGCGAACGCGGTGTTCACCCAGATAAATACCCTGCCAGGTGCCCAGCATCAGACGCCCACGGCTAATCGGCAGCAGCAGCGAGGTGCCCAGCAGAGAAGATTTTATATGGGCAGGCATATCATCCGCCCCTTCATAGTCATGCTGATACGGTGCATTTTCCGGTACGGAACGCAAAAAATGCTGCTCCATATCCGCGCGGACCGTCGGGTCACAGTTCTCATTCAGCGTCAGAGAGGCAGACGTATGCTGCAGCAGCAGATGCAGCAGTCCGGTCTGCACATCACTTAACCGACGCAGTTCGCTGAGGATTTCATCAGTAACCAGATGAAAACCGCGAGGTTTTTCGCTCAGAGTGAGGGTTTGCTGATACCACATAAGTACGACTCCTTAACTAAACCGATGCGTTAAGTGTGCAGCAAGTGGCGAAAAGGTAAACCTGAAAAGTAAAAAAGCGGAGACTGCCGGCCGGTTTGCTCCGGCCGGCAGGGGGATTACATCACGGCGGCCATCGCTTCTGCGACCTGACGCACATTGTTATGGTTCAGACCGGCGATGCAGATACGGCCGCTGGCAATCAGGTAGATACCGAACTCATTACGCAGCCGATCCACCTGCGCCGCGCTGAGGCCGGTGTAGCTAAACATCCCGCGCTGCTGCAGCAGATAGTCGAAGTTTTTACCCGGCACGGCCAGGCTCAGCCCTTCCACCAGCGCCTGACGCATCGCCAGAATACGCGTGCGCATGGCTTCCACTTCTGCCAGCCAGCTGGCTTTCAGCTCAGGATTATTCAGCACGCAGGAGACCACCTGCGCACCAAAGTTAGGCGGGCTGGAGTAGTTACGGCGCACGGTTGCCTTCAGCTGACCCAGCACGCGGGAGGCTTCCTCCGCATCATCGCAGACGATCGACAGGCCGCCTACACGTTCACCGTACAGGGAGAAAATTTTCGAGAACGAGTTACTGACCAGCGCTGGCAGGCCCGCCGCCGCTATCGCCCGGATGGCGTAAGCGTCCTCTTCCATGCCTGCGCCAAAGCCCTGATAGGCGATGTCGAGGAACGGGATCAGCTCGCGTGATTGCAGCACGGCGGTCACTTCATCCCACTGGGCATCGGTCAGATCGGCACCGGTCGGATTATGGCAGCAGGGATGCAGCAGAACGATGCTCTGTGCAGGCAGCGTATGCAGCTTTTCCAGCAGTGCCGTAAATTTCACACCGTTGGTCTCTGCGTCATACCACGGGTAGGTGTTCACCGTAAAACCGGCACCGGCGAAGATGGCGATGTGGTTTTCCCAGGTCGGATCGCTGACCCACACCTGGGAATTCGGGAAGTAATACTTCAGGAAGTCCGCACCCACTTTCAACGCGCCTGACCCACCCAGCGTCTGGATGGTGGCAATGCGCCCCGCTTTCAGCACCGGATGTTCCGCGCCAAACAGCAGCGGGGCGATGGCGCTGCGGTAAGGCGGCAGACCTTCCATCGGCAGGTAGAGTGAAGCGCTCTGTGGCTGCGCGTTCAGCAACGCTTCCGCGTCGGCCACCGCCTTCATCTGCGGGATCACGCCCTGGGCGTCGTAGTACAGACCAATGCTCAGGTTCACCTTGTGCGCCCGGCTGTCCTGCTTGAAGGTCTCCATCAGGGAGAGAATAGGGTCGCCAGCATAGGCATCAACGTTTTGAAACACGGTGCACGTCTCCATTAAATAATCAGTGATATCCTTCGACGCCCCGGCGGACGTCGCGGTCAGTTCAGGCAGGGCTAAACGGCGTAGCGGCCCGGACGATGGTTCATCGCAATAATCAGATTCAGCACCACGGCCCCCGCCACAGAAGCAATGAGCATTTCGCGCGACACCACAAACAGCGATGCCAGTACCACGCAGGTATCCACCGCCATTTGCAGCTTTCCGGCACGGATCCCGTAGCGGTCCTGCAGCCAGAGCGCCAGGATATTGATCCCACCCAGGCTGGCCTTATGGCGAAATAACACTATAAACCCAATCCCCATCACCACGTTACCGAACAGTGTCGCATAAAAGGGATCCAGCGCGGAAAAATGGATGAATAAGGGGTGCAGGTGGCTGAACAGCGACACCAGCGCCACGGCGGAGAAGGTTTTGACCGTGAACGCCCAGCCCATACGTTTTACCGCCAGCCAGTAAAACGGAATGTTGATCAGAAAAAAGGCGAGGCCAAAGGTGGTCTTGCTCAGATAGCTGATCAGAAAGGCGATACCGGCGGTACTGCCGGTCAGCGCTCCGGCCTGCTTCAATAGTGTGACGCCAAAGGAGACCATCAGCGTCCCGAGCAGGATAGCCAGCACATCTTCCAGCAGCGTGTGGGGGATTTTTACGAATGGTGGTGCGACGTTATCCATTGGATTGATTCTCTGGTGATGATTGCTCTGTTAATAGCTGAATACATTGCAAAAATCGCACCAGGACTTCGGCTGCAGGCGTAACCCGCAGGAGCCAAAACATTAACCCATTGAATAACGGAAATATTATATATCGACATCGCGCATAAAACGAGGGTTATTCCGTTACTTCACGCATATCAGCACACTTAATCACGCGGATTACGCATGAAAGCCATTGTTCACGCACAAAAACGGGGCAGTCAGCGCACCGTTTTAGCGCAGCGGCGTTTCGTTTACCGACATGATGCCATTCTCTTTCAGACGGTTAAGCACCACCGACGTTTTCACATGCGACACGCTCTGATGCCCGGCGACCAGCTGGCTGATCAGCGCGCTCAGACCGGGCAGGTCTGCCACCGCCACTTTCAGCAGGTAGTCGGCATCCCCGGTGGTTTTGTAGGCATCGACAATGGCGGGTTGCTCTGCAACCATGCGGTGGAAGCTTTCGACGTAGTCGGCCGTGTGGTTGATCAGCCGGACTTCGATCAGGCCAATCATGCCCAGGCCAACGGCATCCGGCGACAGCCGGGCGTGGTAGCCGAGGATCAACCCGGCCTGCTCCAGGTTAATGCGGCGGCGGGAGCACTGGGAAGCCGACAGCTTCACAATATCACTCAGTTCCTGGTTCGTCAGGCGGCCATTGGCTTCCAGTAACGTCAGTATTTTAAGGTCAAAATCATCAATCTGGGTCATCATTCATCCGTGCCGGTGTCAGTTCAGGCGACTGCTGACAGACAGATAACCGCATTCATGGCGTTGTTGTCCAACACTATTTTACGATGGCCGGGGTGGGCGTCAGGGGCAACCGGGAGAAGAGTCGCCCCTGCACTATCAGGTGGGCAAACACTGATGCGGCGACCGACTTGGCTATCGGCCGACCACAGAGTGGTGTTATTCGTCGTCGTACTGCGGACCGGCATAGTTGTCAAAGCGTGACCACTGGCCGTTAAAGGTCAGGCGCACGGTTCCGATGGGGCCGTTACGCTGTTTACCGATGATGATCTCAGCAATGCCTTTATGCTCGCTGTTCTCCTCATACACCTCATCGCGGTAGATAAACATGATCAGGTCAGCATCCTGCTCAATGGAGCCGGATTCACGCAGGTCGGAGTTAATCGGCCGCTTATTGCTGCGCTGCTCCAGGGAACGGTTGAGCTGCGACAGCGCAACCACCGGTACCTGCAGCTCTTTCGCCAGCGCTTTAAGCGAGCGCGAAATTTCCGCAATTTCCAGCGTACGGTTATCGGACAGCGCTGGCACGCGCATCAGCTGCAGGTAGTCGATCATAATCAGGCTTAAGCCGCCGTGCTCACGGAAAATGCGGCGCGCGCGGGAGCGGACGTCGGTGGGGGTCAGGCCGGAAGAATCATCGATGTACATGTTCTTCTTCTCCATCATGATCCCCATGGTGCTGGAGATACGTGCCCAGTCCTCGTCATCCAGCTGTCCGGTACGGATACGCGTCTGATCCACGCGGGACATGGACGCCAGCATACGCATCATGATTTGTTCACCGGGCATCTCCAGGCTGAAAATCAGCACCGGCTTGTCCTGTTCCATGGCGGCATTTTCACACAGGTTCATGGCGAAGGTGGTTTTACCCATCGACGGACGCGCCGCCACGATAATCAGGTCGGAGCGCTGAAGCCCGGCGGTTTTCTTGTTCAGGTCGCCATAGCCGGTATCCACGCCGGTGACGCCGTTCTGCGGCGTCTGGTAAAGAGCCTCGATGCGCTCAATAGTCGATTCAAGGATCTGATCGACGCTTTTCGGCCCTTCATCTTTATTGGCACGGCTTTCAGCAATCTGAAAGACGCGGGTCTCGGCCAGATCAAGCAGATCTTCACTGGTGCGGCCCTGCGGATCGTAGCCTGCGTCGGCAATCTCGTTGGCGACTGAGATCATCTCACGCACCACTGCGCGTTCACGGACGATATCCGCATACGCGCCGATGTTGGCGGCGCTTGGCGTATTTTTGGATAGCTCGGCCAGGTAGGCAAAGCCGCCCACCATACTCAGTTCACCCTTCGTTTCCATCGACTCGGACAGGGTGATCAGGTCGATGGGTTTCCCCAACTCCAGCAGTCGCTGCATCTCTGCGAAGATCATCCGGTGCGGACGGCTGAAGAAGTCTTTCGCCACCACGCGCTCGGCAACGTTATCCCAGCGTTCGTTATCCAGCATTAAACCGCCCAACACCGACTGTTCAGCTTCCAGCGAGTGCGGAGGCAGCTTCAGACCTTCCATCTGGCGGTCACGCGGCTCACGGTTCTCAGCGGATTTTTCGTAGGATTTGTTGGTGGGTTTATTTCCTGCCATAGTGATGCGATACCAAAAATCTTGTGGGGGGACGCGCAAGTATACCCGTTTGCATGGCTGCCGTCCTCCCCCTCATCGCGGCGAAATCCACAGGAGTGAACATGGCGAAACGTATACAAATCAGCCAGCACGGCGCACCCGAAGTGATGCACCTGGTCGAGTTTGATGTGCCCGATCCGGCCCCGGGCGAAGTGCAGGTTGAGAACAAAGCGATTGGCATTAACTATATTGATACCTACGTCCGCAGCGGCTTGTATCCGTCTCCGCTCCCTGGCGGACTGGGCACCGAAGCGGCCGGCGTGGTAACCCGCGTTGGTGAGGGCGTCAGCGTGCTGAAGCCGGGCGATCGCGTGGTGTATGCTCAGTCAGCGCTCGGGGCTTACAGCGAGGTTCACAACGTGCCGGTGGATAAGGTAGCGCTGCTGCCCGATGTCATCTCCTTTGAGCAGGCGGCTGCCTCATTTCTGAAGGGGCTGACGGTGCATTATCTGCTGCGTCAGACCTATGTGGTACAGCCCGACGAGGTGTTCCTGTTTCATGCCGCTGCCGGTGGCGTCGGGCTGATTGCCTGCCAGTGGGCGAAGGCGCTCGGCGCGCATCTGATCGGGACGGTCGGCTCGGCAGAGAAAGCTCAACTGGCGAAAAATGCCGGTGCCTGGGCAACAATTAACTATCGTGAAGAAGATATTGCCGCACGCGTCAGCGAACTGACGCACGGCAAGAAACTGCGCGTGGTGTATGACTCGGTCGGTAAAGACACCTGGGAAGCCTCGCTCGACTGTCTGCAACGTCGCGGCCTGATGGTCAGCTTTGGCAACGCTTCCGGCCCGGTGACCGGCGTCAACCTGGCGATCCTGAATCAGAAAGGCTCCCTGTATGTCACCCGGCCCTCGCTGAACGGCTATATCACCACCCGTGATGCGCTGGTGCAGGCCAGTAACGAGCTGTTTTCGCTGATCGCCAGCCGGGCCATCAAAGTGGATGTGCCGGAAGCACAGAAGTTCGCCCTCGCCGATGCGCAGCATGCGCACCAGGTATTGGAAGGGCGCGGCACTCAGGGTTCAAGCCTGCTGATCCCGTAAGCCACAAATAGTAAGGGCCTCCCGAAGGAGGCCCTTTTTCTTTCTTTTTTATTGTTCGCACTGAGTGTAGGGTCAGCGGCGATGAATACGTGTTGATTCAGTGAAACCATCCTGGCAGAATTCATAAGTAAAAAATATGTTTAATTGCAAAATGGCACTGAGCAATTTTCTGTGATGTGATCCACGCCGCATTACGCCGCTAAAAAAATCTACAACTCGTTGATATTACCGGGATAGCCACGGTTTTTCCTTCACCGCAGGCTTGCGGAATGCACGATATAACCACACGCCAGCGACCGCCAGCAGCAGCCAGGGCAACAATTTAATAACAATCGCGAATAACCCGCCAACGACCATCACCACGGTGGCGACCAGCAGCGCCGCGATGATACCCAGCAGCGAAATACCGGTCAGCAGCAGCATCATAAAAAAGCCGATGACAAACAGGATCTCTAACATATTGGTACGCTCCAGAAAAAGGAATTCTGAAGGAGTTATTACAAGAAACGTGCCAGGACGGCAGGAAATCTAACTTATTGAAAGTTAAGAGAAGGATTCACCAGGCCGGTTTGAAACCTGGTGAATTTAATCATCAATTAGTGAAATTTTGACGATGTTATACGCTGGCTGGCACCCTGTCCGCGACCAGCTGTAAGGCCTTTTCGACGACATCAACGCCCGCGCCCGGTTTATGAGCGTTTTCGCTCAGGTACCGACGCCACTGGCGTGCCCCGGGAATGCCCTGGAACAGGCCCAGCATATGGCGGGTCACATGGCCGAGCCAGGTGCCGTTCGCCAGCTCCCGCTCTATGTACGGATACATCGCCCGCACCACCGCGACAGAGTCCACCATCGGGGCACTGCTGCCGAAAATCATCTGATCCACCTGCCCAAGCAGGCCAGGATTCTGGTAGGCTTCGCGCCCCATCATCACCCCGTCCAGATGTTGTAAATGCAGTCGGGCCTCCTCCAGCGTTTTAACCCCGCCATTAAGCGACAGCGTCAGCTGCGGGAAGTCACGCTTGAGCTGATAAACACGCTCATAGTCGAGCGGCGGGATCTCGCGGTTCTCTTTCGGGCTGAGGCCGGAAAGCCAGGCTTTGCGGGCGTGGATAATAAACGTCTCACAGCCGCCCTGCTCCGCAACGCGCCGGATGAAATCGCACAGGAATTCATAGCTGTCCTGGTCGTCAATGCCGATACGGGTTTTTACCGTAACCGGGATCGATACCACGTCGCGCATCGCCTTGATGCAGTCAGCAACCAGCTGCGCCTCACCCATCAGGCAGGCACCAAAACGGCCATTCTGCACGCGATCCGACGGGCAGCCTACGTTGAGGTTCACCTCGTTGTAGCCCCGCTCTTCAGCCAGCTTCGCACACTGCGCCAGCGCCGCCGGGTCGCTACCGCCCAGTTGCAGGGCGACAGGCTGCTCCTCAGGACTCCAGGCCAGGTAGTCACCTTTGCCGTGTATGATCGCGCCGGTGGTGACCATTTCGGTGTACAGCAGCGTCTGCCGCGTCAGCTGGCGGTGGAAGTAACGACAGTGACGATCGGTCCAGTCGAGCATCGGGGCGATGGAAAAACGATGTGCAGGGTATGTTTCGGTCATGAAAAGCGCTAACTCTGTATCAGAAAAGGGAGGCGATATTGTGCGCAATGATAGCACGGCGGTGGGAGATCCTGTAGCGGATGGCCTTTTTTTCCGGTCGTCCCTGCACAGGCTGCACGGGTTACGCCGACAAAAAGATCGGCCCCTGCGTGACAGAAGGCGGCTGGAAAAGAATAGGACACCGACTGACGGGAAAACAGGCCGGCCTCTGCGTGTGCAAAGGCCGGCCCGCAGCAAAAACGGATCAGAAGGTAAAGTTCAGTTGGGCAACGGCACCCCAGGTGTTGTCTTTACCGACCATTCCCGCCAGATCCAGATGCACCTTGTTAAACGGTGACAGGCCAAAACCGCCGGTGAAAACATCGGTGTCGTTGGACTTCACGTCGGCACGGTAACCGGCACGCAGCTGCAGCCAGTCCAGCAGGCGGTACTCTGCACCCACGGCAGCATACTGGCTGTCATCCTGCGTTTTGAAGCGTTTGGTGGGGGTCAGGTCCACATCCAGCGCGGTGGTCAGGCGCTCGGTATGGAAGGAAACACCGGAGGTCACCAGCGGACGGATCTGGTAGGTATCTTTGTAACCGCTGACTTCTTTGGTATCG
The DNA here is from genome assembly GCF_055556675.1 of Erwinia sp. PME.40.26/001. Taxonomy (NCBI): domain Bacteria; kingdom Pseudomonadati; phylum Pseudomonadota; class Gammaproteobacteria; order Enterobacterales; family Erwiniaceae; genus Erwinia; species Erwinia sp. PME.40.26/001. The sequence goes on along the minus strand of NZ_JBVHNP010000015.1, from coordinate 34,895 downwards.
ATATCCCGTGAGATCAGGTTCTGCGCACTCAGGCCCAGCGTCCAGTTGTCACCCAGGTCGGTTGAGGCCCCGGCATCAATGTTGAAACCGGTGTTGGTATTTTTGTAGTTGCCGTTGGTGAAATCGGACTTGTCATAGCTGTAAACCGAGGCGCTGTAGTTGTACAGAGTGGTTTTTTGCAGCTTTGGCGTCACGCCCAGTGACACTGGCTGGCCAGCGATATCAAACTCGTGGGCTACCGCAATCCCCATGTCGTAGACTACGGCAGCACGCCCCAGTCCTTCAGAGGTCAGCCTGTCCTGATCCCCCGGCAGCGGGATGCGGGTTCCATCCGCCACTTCCTGTAAATAATCGATATCACTTTGGGTCACATTTGCCACCACTGATGCCGTGCCATAGGCTTTGGTGACAAACGCAAAAGGCAGAACCTCATTCGGCACCGTGACCGCAAACGCCGCCCCGGCCTTTGCCCAGGCTTTTTCGCCCTGGATCTCCCGCAGGCGGTTGGCTAAATCTCCTGCTGCACCCTGCAGGCGTGGAATATCGTTGGGGAAGACAAAGTTATTCGCCAGGTCCTTATATCCATCCACGGCATCCGTCAGATCATCCACTTTATCGACCAGCTTGCCCTTATCGCTGATCTGCGCACCGACAGCAGGCAGAACAATACTCACCGAGTCTTCCGGCAGGGCTTTGGTCATCAGAGCCGGGTTGGCCAGCACTGCCGAACCATAAGAGGACGAGGCCACGCCGGTTCCCCCCATGGCATCATTGCGGGCATCAAAATAGTTACCGGCAGCCAGGCCACTGAGTGGTGCCAGCAGCAGAGCGGGCAAGACGACCGGACGGTAAAAACCGCTGAGTGCATTAAATTTATGTGCCATTGACCCGAAACCCACCATAGATAATGAAAAAGAAAATGCGTAAAAAACGCATAACTGAATGCCTGAATAATGAACATAAAGGCGACATTTCATTGCTGTGAATTAAGAGAAGATGAGTGGGCTTATCAGGTCATTGCCATTTTCTTAATCTGTTATCATGCTAACAGTTGAACGTTCTGCATCTGTTATTCCAATGCCAAACGCAACGAGCCCTATGCAAAAGGTAGACACGAAGCTTAAGCAGCGCAAATAAGATTAGCCCGACTGAATCATTATTGACTGGCCCTGGCACCCGGATGCCAATGGTTAAATTTTCTTTATCTTATGCGCTTATCAGCAATACCATTCTTTTCTGGAGTGTAACCTTTCCTCCCTTCGCCCCGGCGGCTGCCGGAAGGCACGACTCGGTGTTTTGTTACAGATGTGATAAAATAACATCCTGTTATGGCCTGAGGGGGAACAATGAATATGACCAGCGCTGAAAAAATCCTGTCGCAGGCGGAAGCCATCTGTCAGGAACGCAGTGTGCGCCTGACGCCGCAGCGGCTTGAAGTATTGCGGCTGATGAGTGAGCAGAATGGGGCGATCAGTGCCTATGATTTGCTCGATCTTCTGCGCCACTCCGAGCCTCAGGCGAAACCCCCCACCATTTACCGGGCGCTGGATTTTTTGCTGGAACAGGGTTTTATCCACCGCGTGGAGTCGACCAACAGCTATGTTGTCTGCCACCATTTTGAAGAACCCTCGCACACCTCAGCCATGCTGATTTGCGATCGCTGTGGGTCAGTGACGGAACAGCACGCCGATGGGGTGGAAGACATATTGAAATCGCTGGCCCTGAAAACCGGTTTTACCCTGGCTCACAGCGTTATAGAAGCACATGGTTTCTGTCAGCAATGTGGGGAAATCGAAGCCTGCACTCATCCGGATGCGTGCCAGCACGATCATACCGTGCAGGGAAAAAAGCGCGGACGCTAGCAAGAAAAAGTGAAGGACGGTACAGGAAGTACGGGGGGAGAACTGCGGAATAAGGGTTGGCACAGTCCTTGTGCCGGGTAGGAGCCTAGAGCTTAACGTACCGCTGTGTTACCAGCGATGGTCGTTACGTGTTTCCCAGTCTTTCAATTCTTTTTCGGCCTGATCTTTCTGATAGCCGTAACGCTCCTGAATTTTACCCACTAACTGATCGCGTTTACCTTCAACCACGGTCAGGTCATCGTCAGTCAGCTTACCCCATTGTTCTTTCACTTTACCTTTAAACTGTTTCCAGTTACCGCCGGCTTCGTCTTTATTCATAATGTGATTCCTCTACCTTGGGTTAAAACAGCTTTAACAGCTCGGAGTTGGGCTGATTAGCCAGATAATTATCTGGTTAATTGCCTGACACAGAGATAATTGTAGTAGAGAAATCGCACTCAAGCCGTAAACACCCTGTCTGTCGTACTGAAAAACCCTAAAAAAAGAGCCAAATCAGTAAGCTGGCGAAGCGGTACCTTACGTAAGAAAATGTTTCAGGGCATAAACCACGTGCCGTTACGCCAGTGCCGCCGCCAGACCGCCCACAGCGTGACACCGCGCAGCAGCAGAAACAGCGTGATAGCCAGCCACAGGCCGTGATTCCCCAGCCAGGGAACGCTGCACAGCGTCAGTCCAAAGCCCAGCGCGGCGACTGCCATACTGTTGCGCATCTCCCTGGCGCGGGTTGCGCCAATGAACATCCCATCCAGCAGATAGCAGCCCACGCCCGCCAGCGGCATCACCACCTGCCACCACAAATACTGGTCGGCAAGCTGGCGCAGCGGTTCAAGGGAGGTCAGTAGCGCGACAATGTGCTCACCCGCCAGGGCATAAAGCAGGGAGAACCCCAGCGCAACCACCAGAGACTGCCGACAGGCCGCATGCCACACGCTCAGTAACTGCCGGCTGTTGCGCGCACCATACGCTTCACCGGAACAGGCTTCCACCGCATAGGCGAAACCGTCCAGCGCGTAAGCAGTGAAAGTAAGAAACATCAGCAGTACGGCATTGACCGCCACGACGTCATTGCCGAGGCGTGCGCCAAACAGGGTCAGCGAGGCAAAGCAGACCTGCAAGAGGAGTGAGCGCAGCATGATGTCGCGGTTCAGACGCAGCAGTCGCGCCACATCTCCCCGCCAGGCCCTTAACATCAGGCGCAGCGACAGACCGCGCATCACCATAACCCGCCATACCAGCAGCAGTCCGACGATCAGACTGGTGTATTCCGCTATTGCCGTTGCCGCTGCGGCCCCCTGCACGCCCCACTTCAGCCCGATGACAAACCAGAGGTCGAGCACGATATTCACCAGATTGCCGACGACCAGCAGGATGACCGGTGCCCGGGCATACTGTACGCCAAGCAGCCAGCCCAAAAGCACAAGATTCGCCAGCGTCGCCGGCGCACTGAGCCAGCGTATTTGCATAAACAGTGCGGCCTGCTGCAGGACGTCATCGCTACCACCCGTTACCCCGAGCGCCAGGTGCGTAATCGGCTGCTTCAGCACAACAAACAGCAGCCCGGCACAAAGTGCCAGCAGCAGCGGCTGCATCAGCGCACGCGCCAGGGCCTGTTTATCGTTAGCGCCAAAAGCCTGTGCCGTCAGGCCGGTGGTGCTCATGCGTAAAAACAGCAACAGCATAAACAGGAAGCTGGTAATAGTCGTGCCAATCGCGACACCGCCCAGATACGTGGGACTGTCGAGATGGCCAATCACGGCTGTATCGACCAGGCCTAGCAGAGGCACAGTGATATTAGAGAGGATCATCGGCAGGGCGAGCCGCCAGAGGCTTTTATCTGCGGGGGTGAGCAGTGTCATCGGAGTCCATCAGCGAAAAACCCTCACTGACGATGCTGTGCGCCACTTAAGCAGCACACAGCATTTAGCGGGGAGTGAAGTACCGGTTACAGCCAGTTGCCGTTGCGGATCACACCGACAGCCAAGCCTTCGATCGTCAGCGTCTGCTGGCGCAGGTCAACGATGATCGGTTTGAAGTCCGGGTTTTCGGGCAGCAGTTGCACCGTATTCCCCTGCCTTTTCAGACGCTTTACCGTCACTTCATCGTCAATGCGCGCCACCACGACCTGGCCATTGCGCACATCTTCTGTTTTATGCACGGCTAACAGATCGCCGTCCATAATGCCGATGTCTTTCATCGACATTCCGCTGACACGCAGCAGGAAGTCTGCGCCGGGCTTAAACAGGTCAGGGTCAACCTTATAGTGGCCTTCAATATGCTGTTCTGCCAGCAGAGGTTCACCTGCTGCGACACGGCCAATCAGTGGAAGACCGTCTTCTTCTTCCATCATCAGGCGAATACCGCGCGACGCACCGGATACGATCTCAATCACGCCTTTACGCGCTAACGCTTTCAGGTGTTCTTCAGCCGCATTCGGGGAACGGAAACCGAGCTGCGCAGCAATCTCCGCGCGCGTTGGTGGCATGCCGGTTTGATTAATGTGGTCGCGAATCAGGTCATAGACCTGCTGCTGCCTTGCCGTTAGTGCTTTCATCCCGCCCCCTGGTTGTTTATACAGTCGACTGTGAGTATATACAGGTATTTAGACATTGAAAACCTAAAGTTGGGCGAAATGCCGTTTGTGGCGATTTTTGGAAAACTCATCGCAAATGCGGCACTAACAGCATGATCCAGACAAACATGGCCAGCAAGATAGCCAACAGTACCGCCGCAGACCCCATGTCTTTCGCCCGCCCGGCCAGCGGATGAATTTCACTGCCGATACGGTCAACGACGGCTTCGATGGCGCTGTTGAGGATTTCCACAATAATCACCATCACCACCGACCCTATCAGCAACACCCGGGTGACCGCATCGACGTCCAGCCAGACGGCGATGGCAATAGCGATAATGGCCGCCACGGCTTCCTGGCGAAAGGCCGCTTCATGCTGCCAGGCCGCGCGGATGCCTTTCCACGAGTAGCCAGCCGCTTTTATGATTCGTGTCAGTCCGGTGACATTATTTGCCATAATCAGGGAACCCTTTGAGAAGTTTAACGTCAATGAGTGGAACTACAGGTTTTTCAACACCACAGATTCTGTTGGCGCTTTCTGGTATGCTTGCGGCGCTTTGCTAACAAGAGGCTTCATGTTGTCTATGTCAGGTTGGCGTAATTTATATTATAACTTATTGAATCTGCCAGTTAAATTACTGGTAAAAAGTAAGGCAATCCCGGCTGAACCGGTTGCCGAACTGGGGCTTGATACGTCGCGTCCTATTATGTATGTGCTGCCTTATGATTCAAAGGCGGATCTCCTTGCCCTGCGTGAGCAGTGTCGCAAACAGGACCTTCCCGATCCCCTGGAACCGCTGGAGATTGACGGCACGGTCCTGCCCCGTCATGTGTTTATCCATGATGGCCCACGCGTATTCCCGTATTTTGTGCCGAATCTGCAGTCGGTCAAGCTGTTCCACGAATATCTCGACCTGCACCGTAACCATCCCGAACTGGATGTGCAGATGGTGCCGGTATCGGTGATGTTTGGCCGTGCACCTGGCCGCGAAGTTCAGGGTGACGATCAGCCGCATCTGCGGATGCTGAACGGCATTCAGAAATTCTTTGCCGTGCTCTGGCTGGGCCGCGACAGCTTCGTGCGCTTCTCGCCGATGGTGTCACTGCGCCATATGGCGACCGAACACGGCACCGATAAAATCATTGCCCAGAAGCTGGCACGCGTCGCCAGAATGCACTTCGCCCGCCAGCGTCTGGCCGCCGTCGGTCCGCGCCTGCCGGTACGTCAGGACCTGTTCAACAAGCTGCTGCAGTCCAAGGCTATCGCCAAAGCGGTAGAGGATGAGGCACGCAGCAAAAAGATCTCCCATGAAAAAGCCCAGCAGAATGCCGTTGAGCTGATGGAAGAGATCGCCGCTGACTTCTCTTACGAAGCGATTCGCCTGACCGACCGCATCATGGGCTGGACCTGGAGCAAATTATACCAGGGAATCAATGTTAACGGCGGTGAACGTGTGCGGCAGCTGGCGCAGGACGGGCATGAAATTGTCTATGTTCCCTGTCACCGCAGCCACATGGATTACCTGCTTCTCTCCTACGTGCTATATCACCAGGGGCTGGTGCCGCCGCATATCGCCGCCGGTATCAATCTGAACTTCTGGCCTGCCGGTCCGATCTTCCGTCGCCTGGGCGCCTTCTTTATACGGCGTACCTTTAAGGGCAATAAGCTTTATTCCACGGTGTTCCGCGAATACCTGGGTGAACTGTTCACCCGTGGCTATTCCGTTGAGTACTTCGTGGAAGGGGGCCGTTCACGCACGGGCCGCCTGCTGGACCCGAAAACCGGCACGCTGTCGATGACCATCCAGGCGATGCTGCGCGGTGGCAATCGCCCTATTACCCTGGTGCCGATTTATATCGGCTACGAGCACGTGATGGAAGTGGGCACCTACGCGAAAGAGCTGCGCGGCGCGACAAAAGAGAAAGAGGGCTTTATGTCGATGGTGCGCGGGCTGCGTAAGCTGCGCAACCTGGGCCAGGGCTATGTCAACTTTGGTGAACCGCTGCCGCTGATTGCTTACCTGAATAATCAGGTGCCGGAGTGGCGTGACGCTATCGATCCGATTGAGGCGCAGCGCCCGGCATGGTTGACCCCAGCCGTGAACGACATCGCGCAGAAAGTGATGGTGCGGATTAACAATGCCGGGGCGGCCAACGCCATGAACCTGTGCGTGACCGCCCTGCTGGCCTCGCGTCAGCGCTCCATGACCCGTGAACAGCTGACCGAACAGCTCGACTGTTACGTACAGCTGCTGCGCAACGTCCCCTACTCGCCTGACTCAACCGTACCGGATATGACCCCGGAGGCGATGCTGGAACATGCGCTGAGTATGAACAAGTTCGAGCTGGAGCAGGACAGCATCGGTGAGATCGTGGTGCTGCCGCGCGAGCAGGCGGTACTGATGACCTATTACCGCAACAACATTCACCATATGCTGGTGATGCCTTCGCTGATTGCTGCCATCCTGATGCAGCATCGCGAAATCAGCCGCGCCGAACTGCTGCGTCAGGTCACGGTGATTTATCCGATGCTGAAGAGCGAACTGTTCCTGCGCTGGAACAGCGATGAGCTGGCGCAGGTGCTGGACTCACTGGTGGCAGAAATGGCCCGTCAGGGGCTCCTGGTGGCCGAAGAGAGCAGCCTGCGTCTCAGTGCCGGTCGTTTCCGTACCCTGCAGCTGCTGGCAGCGGGCGTTCGTGAAACCCTGCAACGCTATTCAATCACCTTCTCGATTCTCAGCGCAAAACCGGCCATTAACCGGGGAACGCTGGAAAAAGAGAGCCGGACCATGGCACAGCGTCTGTCCGTTCTGCACGGCATTAATGCGCCGGAGTTCTTCGACAAGGCAGTGTTTACGTCGCTGGTGTTAACGCTGCGGGATGAAGGCTATATCAGTGATTCCGGTGATGCCCAGGTTGAACAGACACAGCAGGTGTACCAGCTGCTGGCAGACCTGATCACTCAGGACGTCAGAATGACCATTGAGAGTGCGGTAGAGCTCGACTGATACGACAAGGATAGCAGGCCGATCCCGTAGCGGATCGGCCTTGCCGTTTACCCTCCGATACCCAGTACCACGCCAATAAACAGTACCAATCCTACCCAGTTATTATTCAGAAACGCCTTAAAGCACAGCTCACGACGCCGCCTGGCAATCAGCTTCTGCTGATGGACAAAGAACACCCCTGCTATCAGCACCGACCAGTAAAAGATACCGTTGAGATGCAGCTGCCGGCCCACCAGCGCCATCAGGCACAGCGTGGCCAGCTGAAGCAGGCCAATAATCAGCTTATCGTAACGACCAAAAAGAATGGCGGTGGATTTCACCCCAATCTTCAGGTCGTCATCACGATCAACCATTGCATACTGGGTGTCGTAGGCCACCGTCCAGCAGATATTGGCCAGAAACAGCAGCCAGCAGGTCAGCGGTACGCTCTCGCTGACCGCCGCCCAGCCCATCGGGATCGCCCAGCCAAAGGCCGCACCCAGAACCACCTGCGGCAGATGAGTGTAGCGTTTCATAAACGGATACAGCCAGGCCAGCCCCAGGCCGCCCAGCGACAGCCAGATGGTCATGCTATTCATGGTCAGCACCAGCGCAAAGGAGATCAGCACCAGGCCGGCAAACAGCAGTTTGGCTTCACGCGGGGTCACCGCGCCACTGGGTAGCGGGCGCTCACGGGTGCGCTTTACAAAGCCATCAATTTTTCGGTCAGCAAAATCATTCACCACGCAGCCCGCCGCACGCATGAAAAACACGCCCAGCACAAATACCAGCAGCACGTTAAGCGGTGGTGCCTGCCTTCCTGCCAGCCACAGCGCCCACAGCGTGGGCCACAGCAGCAACAGTGAACCAATCGGTTTATCAATACGCATCAGACGGCTGTAGGCCGCCACCTTACTCATTGGCACGCTTTTCTCCACGCTATGCTCCCCCTTCTGCCGCCACGCTGGCATAGAGCGGGGAGGCAGGTAAAAACAGTTCGGTCAGTAACAGTGGCTTGCCTGACAGACGCAGACGCGAACGCCGGCCCCACAGCGTGTCGCTGTGGCCAACATCAATAAAGTCACGCGTCAGCGTTGAAGAGGCAAAAAGATAGCGGCCCAGCGGTACCGTGCCCAGCTGTTGCAGCTTCTGTTCGGGGCCGTTGAGGGTGGATTCCGGCACCAGCGTGCGGGCGACCAGCCAGGGGACGCCGTCGCCGCAGAGTTCAATTTCCCGCAGCCAGTAACGCGGCTCGGCAGGCAGCAGCACGATATCTTTATCCTCTGCCGCTTCCTGCGCACTGATAAATCCCTCACGCAGCAGGTTCACCGTCACCGCCTGGCAGTGACGCTCAAAGCGACGCGTCATGGAATCGACTTCCATCAGCCAGTCAAGCAGGGGGGCCGTTAACAGAGGGGATGAATCCGGCAGCCAGTTGATCGCGCGCAATTGCGACAGCGCGTTCTCAGCCATAACACTTCTCCGCAAAATCTTCGATGCGTCAGTGTAACGCAGACCCTGGCGGCAAACCTATCAAAGCCGGGCAAATAGCCGTGAATTTATGGCGCGTTTACAGTCTTATTCGCGCTTCAGGCGGTTACTGTTTGCCAGCCACAGGGTGATCACCAGGATCAGGATGGCGATGGCATAAGCCAGGGTATCAAAGGGGTTTTTATGATCGACGATGATCAGGCGAATAATCGCCGTAATGCCGATATAGACAAAGTAGCGCAGCGGGAAATGGTAGCCAGACTGGAAATACTTAATGATCAGCGCGATAAACTCAAAGTAGAGGAAGTAAATCACGATACCTTCGATCAGCAGATAAGACGACGTCTGCTCGCCGGTATTCAGCAGCACGTTACCCAGATGGATGGTCTCTTTGCCAAGAAAGATGATCAGAATGCAGGCCAGCACAATCAGGCCGGTGTTTAAAACCATTTGCAGGGCAAAGGCCAGCCGGGTGGCGGGCGTGTTACGTTCCTGGGACGTCATGATACACCTCAAAGTCACTGTTATCCGTCGGGAATGCCGACGGATAACAATATGCTTGAGTGTGATGCAGATCACAACATTTCGATGAGGCTCACCGCATGACGGGGCGACCGGGAAAAAAGATCGCCCCGCCGTAACGTCGGGATTTAACGGTAATTCGCGTCGCGGTCGGTGGTCATATCGTACAGCTGGTACTTACGACCCAGCATCTGACCGCCATCACGCGTCAGCGGAGTCCAGTTCACCTGCGCACGACCGCGGGTTGGTGACACGCTGAAGACATCCATTGGCACGGAGATATAGAAGCCTTTGGTGAAGTCACCCTCGCCGTACTCTTCCGCAGAAACGTTGGTTTTGGTGGCGTAAGCCCCGACGGTAATACCGCTGTCGAAGCGCTTCGAAATATCCACCGTCACGCCTTTATCTTCCGCCAGGTACTGCCCGACGCTGGCTTTCACCAGCACGTTACGCATAAACCACGGCTGCCAGTAACCAGTAATGTTGCCCACCTTGGCGCTGTAGTCGGTGAACTTCATCATGTTGTCCCAGTCACGCTGTTTGACATAGTTGGCGTCGACCCCCACGGCCCAGCTGGCATCCAGCGGACGATAAAGCACTTCGCCCCCGGCCCCGCCGTACATGGTTTCCAGATAGCCGCCGTACACCTGTCCGTAGAACCCGTTGCCGAGCTCATGCATGTAGTTGGCCTGCAGGTTATTCACATAGACGTTATTTTCAACGTAGTCGCGAATATGGGTACGCACCCGTGGCAGGGAGGAGTCCGCCGGTGCACCGTTGTAATTAAACTTGTCGTAGTTGTTGGCCAGGTTGCCAAACAGGCTGCCGTCCAGCAGCAAGTGGTCCGTCAGCCAGAAGCTGGCGTTCGCCATTACGCCCACCTGGTAAAGGTAGAAGCTTTCCGGCCCACCGACTGACTGGTTGAGCACCGGTGACAGGCTGTAGCTCAGACGGTCGCCGTCGATACGGAAGCCCTGCTCGGTATGTCCCGGATCGCGCGGGTCAACTCGCTGCTGCTGAAGCGTCTCTTCCCGTCCCAGCGGATATCCCGCCAGCTGGCGTTGCAGGCTGCCCACGTTGGTTTCCGTGGTGACCTGTGGCATGTGGCTGCGCGTTTGCGTCACGCGCAGCGTATCCACGCCTTCCGGCAGGTGGTTGGCAAGAATGACGTTGGCGCGGTCGACGCCGCGCTGCGTATCACGGTATTTATACTGCTCCCCGGTGACGGTCATCGTGCTGCCGTCCACCTGAATATTCGGCGCATTCAGACCGGCGTTGTACTTCAGGTCGGTCAGTTGGTTGGCAGTCAGCGTGGGCTCAAGGAAGCGGTCCTGCGGCTGCGGATTGTATTCCGGCTTCGGCGTATCCCGCTGATTCTGGTGCAGATCGTTAAAGTTAGTGCGCAGGGTGAAACCGGCCATAAAGGTGTTGCCACGCTCATAGCTGACGTTCACATCTGCCCAGTCAGTAATCCGGTAGATTGCCCCAACGTTGAACTTGCTTTTCTGCTCCAGACGCCCGGCAAAGTCATCTTTATAATCGTTGCCTTCATACTCCATCTTGAGGCGCAGCGGCTGCCACGGCGTCTGATACTCAATGCCGCCGAAAATAGCCGTTGGTCCTTTAAACATATCGCCACCGCTCACCGACCCGGCAGTGCCGCTGCCCTCTGCACGGTAGCAGTATTTTTCGCTGGCAGAACAGAACGGGTTCTTGACGGTGCCGCTGTTACCGATGTAGCCCCAGCCCATGCCGAGGGTGAAGTCAAACGGCCCCCAGGCCTTGGTGGCCACCAGATATTCACTGTCAAACAGGCCAGTACCGCCGAGGTCACGCGACCCTACGGACACTTCCGGCAGCCAGAAGCCCTCTTCCCACAGGCGCAACTTGAGGTCGAACGCTTTATCTTTGTAGGTCTGATCGCCAGAGAAGCTGGATACGGCGCTGTATTCCCGGGTTTTGACGTCGGTGTAGCGGATGGTGGCCTCCAGCCACGGGAACAGCTGCACCGAGGAGGAGTAAAAGTGGTACTGATCGTTATAGCGGTAGTTAAGGCTGAACTCGCCCTCTTTGGCCATACGCGCGGTCGGCACCTGCATCAGACCCACGCCGCCAAAGTCAGACTGAGACGGGCCAATCGGGTCCGGATACGTAGCAGCCTGAGCCTGGCAGGCACAGGCAACGGAGAGTGACAGCAGGCTGAGAAGATAACGTTTTTTCATCAGTCAGGGATCCGGTGCGTCAGTACAGAAATGATCTGCTGGTTGAGATCGGCATAGGCGGCCGGCAGCGTCCACGAGGAGAAGCCAACGAAGAGGATGCTGCCCGGTTGTGGCTCGTAGTGACGACGGTTCCAGTACGCCACCGGCACGTCGGTCACCTCACCCCCGGGGGAGATCACCTGTGCGATGTTGCGTTCACCGCCGCTCATGCGCGGGTGTGCATCCAGATACTCAACCGCAGAACGTCCCGCTGCCCACGGGGTTTTACCTGCTTTTTCCACCGCCCCCGCCAGGGTAATGGAGGTCGGTTTTGCCAGGGTATACACGCTGTACTCCCCCTGCAGCGTGCGGTTGGCCTGGGGACGTAACCGTACCCAGTCCGGGTCCAGATTGACCTTCTGCCGCCCTGTCACCTTCATTCCGGCAATTTGCTGGCGCACGTTTTCAACCACGGCGGCCTGTTGCGCATCATTGTCGCTTTTCAGTGCATCGCGCCAGGCCTGAAGCCGCGCCAGCAGCTGTTGCTGCTGCTGTACTGCGACAGCGGTCGCCTGTCGTTCAGCGATCACCGTTCCCGGCCACCACGTTTTTTCCATCAGTGCCGGGCTGGTGACCAGCTGTGACAGATTCGCCGCGTGGGCAACCACAACCGGCTGCGTCTGCCCGGGATAAAAGATATTCACCCGGCCATCGGCCTGAGCGTGCAGCGACAGCGATGCCACCATCCCTGCGAGAATAAGGGTTAATTTTTTCATGATTTCGCAGGCTTCAGAATGGTGAATTCAACAGGAAGGTAGTCGGCTCCCAGCGTCTGCCGTGCCTGACGCACCTGCCCGCTGGACATATCTACCCAAAACGTATTGCGCCACGAACGGCCATTTTCCGCCGTCGTTACCTCTTCCTGCCAGACGCGACAGGCAACAGCCTGCCCGCCAATTTGCAGCACCTCGTCTTTCCCCCGCGTGAAGTGGGAAACCGCCGTGTCCGCCTGAGGTTTACCGTCCTGCGTCCAGCTGAGCGTTCGGGTCCAGCTGGCCCCCTCGGTCAGGCGCAGCGCATCACGCAGCGGGTCGTTTTCCAGCTGACTGACGTCATTGAGGTTATCCGCCAGGCCCAGGGTTTTGACCAGGCGACCGTGCCGGGTGACCAGCATCGCTTTATCGCGCGTGATCCATTTCTGCTGTCCGTCTTCATTGAAGCCCAGCACCACAAAGATCTGCTGGCCGCCGTTGACCCGCAGGTACATGCTGGCATAAGGCATCGCGTCGATTTGTTCGTTAGTCATCTGGATGTCGTCAGCGCCGAGAAAGGCCAGCTTGACGGTTTCACCCAATCCTTTTTGCGTTTGTGTACAGGCCTGAAGCAGCAGGCAGAGCAGCAGAAGTGGTAGGTTTCGCAACTGTGAGTGTCCCTGAGCAAAGGAGAACAAGGCGGAAAATAACCACACAAATGTGTGGTTATGATTAATTTTTGTACTTAGCGGGTCGTGCCTGTGGTGGTGGTGGTCGTGGTTCCGGTGTTGGAACCATTTCCGCCGCTGCTTGCGGCCAGCGCAATGCCAGCCAGCGCGCCAACGGCACCAATACCCACAGCAGTTGTCGCACCAGCTGACATTGAACCTGCATCAGCACCAGCAGCAGCACCGGCTTCCACCGGTGGAGCGCCAGCAGCTTCAGCGGCAAACGCGCCAGTTGCACTCGCTAAGTACACTATGGCTGCAGTAGCCCATATGACTTTTTTCATCACACTTTCCCTTCATTAAATGAATGGATACCAGGACCTGGATGGTGCCTGGCGACTCCAGTATGAGGAATTAATTTCCAGAAAGCAGCGCAGCGGGCGGAACGTCATGGCATGGCGAGGCGTGTTGATAAAACCCTAAAAAAAGGTTAAGTGTTAACACATATGACTGAGAAAAGTCGATTAACAGAGATTAATACCAATGTTTACTGGATTCGGGGGAAGTGCGGCTTAAAATGGCGGGTAGTGAGGATTAGCGTGACGTTGCATGATTAAGTTGCAAAATTATTTGAATAAAACATTAAAAATCAGAGAGATAATTGATAAGTTATTCGTGTTTTTATACCATTAATGCGCCATTTATTTAAGAATTATCTGCCTCTAAATACGACCTTTTACGATGCTTTTAGGAATAAGCCCATCCCTGACCCGGCCACTTTACTCATCTTTGGGGTGGAAAAAAGGCCACAGAATCAGCCGGGGGAGAGCCGCCCGGCCTCCGCAGTGCAATGGTGAGAAAAACACGGCACTGTCAACCAGGTCCAGTTATTTCCAGAAAATAAAAAACCCCCAGAAATCGGGGGTCAGCGCCGGACACCGTGCCGGTCAATGCGACGGGGCGGCAGGTGAAAAGCCGCCCACGCCCCTGCGGTTAGCGCCAGGATTTATAACGATTGATCAAACCGTTGGTCGAACTGTCATGACTGTCGACCGGCTCCGCACTCGCCAGCTCTGGCAGGATGCGGTTAGCCAGCTGTTTGCCCAGCTCAACGCCCCACTGGTCGAAGGTGAAGATGTTAAGAATAGCGCCCTGAGTGAAGATCTTATGCTCGTAAAGGGCAATCAGCGCACCCAGGCTGTACGGCGTGATGTCACGCAGCAGGATGGAGTTCGTCGGACGGTTACCCTCAAACACTTTATACGGCGCGACGTGTTCGACGGACTGCGCGTCCTGTCCGGCATCGGCAAACTCCTTTTCCACCACTTCACGCGATTTGCCAAACGCCAGCGCTTCGGTCTGCGCAAAGAAGTTCGACAGCAGCTTGCTGTGATGATCGCCCAGTTTGTTATGGGAGACCGCAGGCGCGATAAAGTCACACGGCACCAGTTTGGTGCCCTGGTGGATCAGCTGATAAAACGCGTGCTGACCATTAGTGCCAGGTTCGCCCCAGATGATCGGGCCGGTCTGGTAAGTCACCGGGTGCCCGGCGCGGTCAACGTATTTACCGTTAGACTCCATGTTGCCCTGCTGGAAGTACGCAGAAAAACGATGCATATACTGGTCGTAAGGCAGGATGGCTTCGGTTTCTGCACCGAAGAAGTTGTTGTACCAGATGCCAATCAGCGCCAGCAGGATCGGCAGGTTTTTCTCCTCCGGCGTATCGGCAAAGTGGCGATCCATCGCATGCGCACCGTCCAGCAGCTTTTCGAAGTTTTCGAAGCCAACGGAAAGGATGATAGACAGGCCAATAGCCGACCACAGGGAATAACGGCCACCGACCCAGTCCCAGAATTCGAACATGTTGTCGGTATCAATACCAAACTCAGCGACGGCTTTGCCGTTGGTCGACAGCGCAGCAAAGTGCTTCGCTACGTCTTCCTGATGACCCGAGGTCAGGAACCAGTCGCGCGCGCTGTGGGCGTTGGTCATGGTTTCCTGTGTGGTGAAGGTTTTTGATGCCACGAGGAACAGGGTGGTTTCCGGGCTCAGGGTCTTCAACGTTTCGGCAATGTGCGTGCCGTCCACGTTGGAGACAAAGTGCATATTGAGGTGGTTTTTAAACGGACGCAGCGCTTCGGTGACCATAAACGGTCCCAGATCTGATCCGCCGATGCCGATGTTGACCACGTCGGTGATCGGTTTGCCGGTGAAACCTCTCCACTCGCCGCCGATAATACGCTCAGAGAAGCCTTTCATCTTCTGCAGCACGGCGTTCACTTCCGGCATGACGTCTTTGCCGTCAACCACGATCGGGGTGTTGCTGCGGTTACGCAGGGCCACGTGCAGGACCGCGCGATCTTCCGTGCGGTTGATCTTTTCCCCGGAGAACATCGACTTGATTGCGCCCTGCAGGTCGGTCTCTTTGGCCAGCGCCAGCAGTTTATCGAGGGTTTCGCGGGTGATGCGGTTTTTCGAAAAGTCCACCAGCATCTGATCGTCGAACGTGGCAGAGAAGGCAGCAAACCGGTCGGCATCGTTAGCGAAAAGGTCAGCAATCTGAACATCTTTCATTTGTTCATAATGCTGGATCAGTGCCTGCCAGGCAGCGGTTTGTGTCGGATTGATATTTTTCATAGCAACACTCTTTTTATTTAAGAACAGTCAGTCAGACCGGACGATATCTTACCTGTTACGGGCGTTCGGCTCCCCTCTTCCTGCAACAGGTTATAGCTATCATCCCGCCACGATTCGGTATCCGGCGGTGCGGACGATCCCGCCAGGGGATATAAGTATGACTATTCATACCCTTTTCCGGGTAAAAATTATAGCCCGGACATGGCTTATAAGAATTGACGCTTAGGGTCTAAACGGTGATTTTTGTAGCAAAAGTGATTAGCGTGGGTGATACCGTACCGATCATAACGAAAATGAATAATCATCGGCCGACAGGCGTTGACAGCCGCACCATAACCCGATATTCCTATGCGCAACTTATGCACCGCATAAGCCAGAAGAGGCGCGTCGCCCAGGCAGTGTGTTGGAGGAACCGTATCCTTTGATAACGCATGATGGGGAGCGACGCCGAGGTATTAACCACACGGAGTGGGGCATATCGACCGCAGGGGCTGAATCCTCTGGGTTGTCACCAGCAACGTCCGGTAGTCGGGCGGCGAGGTGGGGCGCTTCTGGGTGACGCGTAGCCTTTCTTCTACGTCCTCTCCCGTTGCGTTCTTCCCTTGTGCCAAGCTGATGGAATAAATCCTGACACGAAGGTAGTCATCGTAATGTCTCAAAATCTGATCGTGGCGAAATTTGGCGGCACCAGTGTCGCTGACTACACAGCTATGAACCGCAGCGCCGATGTGGTGCTGTCTAATCCCGATGTGCGTCTGGTTGTCCTGTCTGCCTCCGCAGGCGTCACCAATCTGCTGGTTGAGCTGGCGGCGGGCCAGCTACAGGAGCAACGTGCGTTCCTGCTGGACGAGATCCGCCGAATTCAGTACGCCATTATCGACGCGCTGGATCAGCCCGCGGTGATCCGTGACGAAATCGACCGCATGCTGGAAAACATCACCATGCTGTCCGAAGCCGCCGCGCTGGCCACCTCGACCGCTCTGACCGATGAACTGGTCAGCCACGGTGAACTGATGTCGACGCTGCTGTTCGTTGAGATCCTGCGCCAGCGTGACGTGGCGGCAGAATGGTTTGACGTGCGAAAAGTGATGCGCACCAATGACCGTTTTGGCCGAGCCGAGCCGGACGTCAGCATGCTGTCCGGGCTGGCCGCCAGCCAGCTGCAACCCCGCATTGCGGAAGCGCTGGTCATCACCCAGGGCTTTATTGGCAGTGAAGAGCAAGGCCGCACCACCACGCTGGGCCGTGGCGGCAGCGACTATACCGCTGCGCTACTGGGTGAAGCGCTGCATGCGCAACGGATTGATATCTGGACCGATGTACCGGGTATCTACACTACCGACCCGCGCGTGGTGCCTGCCGCGAAACGGATTGATGTCATTACCTTCGAAGAAGCCGCTGAAATGGCGACCTTTGGTGCCAAAGTGCTGCACCCTGCTACGCTGTTGCCGGCAGTACGCCGTGATATCCCGGTGTTTGTGGGCTCCAGCAAGGATCCGGCGGCGGGCGGTACCATTGTCAGTAATAAAACAGAGAACCCGCCGCTGTTCCGTGCGCTGGCCCTGCGCCGCAAGCAGACCCTGTTAACCCTGCACAGCCTGAGTATGCTGCACACCCACGGCTTCCTCGCCGAGCTGTTCAGCATTCTGGCGCGCCATCAAATCTCGGTCGATCTGATCACCACCTCAGAAGTGAGCGTGGCTCTGACGCTGGATACCACCGGTTCAACCTCGACGGGGGCCAGTCTGCTGACCCAGGCCCTGCTGACTGAACTTTCTTCGCTGTGCCGGGTGGAAGTGGAAGAGAACCTGGCGTTAATTGCCATTATCGGCAACAAGCTCTCGCAGGCCTGCGGCGTGGGTAAAGAGGTGTTTGGCGTCCTGGATCCGTTTAACCTGCGCATGATCTGCTACGGGGCCAGCAGCTATAACCTCTGCTTCCTGGTGCCCGGTAACGACGCTGAAAAAGTCGTGCAGACGCTGCATCACAATCTGTTCGAGTGATTGCAAAACCGGGCATGGCCCGGTTTTTTTTCGCCGGACGCAGAAGAAGAACGCTGTGCTGCCTGAACCCCACTGCGGTGGGGTTTTCTGCTTTATATCACGTCAATGTCGCTGACTTTTCACCCCGTTTTTAATGCTATGATCCCCTGTTCATTATCCTGTGCTATGGCAATTTTCTCCGCTTCATCAATAACGCTTATAAGGATCCACGGCTATGCTCGCCACTGTCACCCGACTGTTCCCACTCTGGGCGGTCCTGCTCTCTGTCGCTGCCTATTACACCCCCACCACGTTCACCGGCATGGGGCCGTACGTGCCCTACCTGCTGATGCTGATTATGTTTGGTATGGGCGTAACGCTGAACGTCGGCGATTTTAAACGCGTTCTGACCCGGCCGGCACCGGTGGTCGCCGGGACCTTCCTGCACTACCTGGTGATGCCACTGGCGGCCTGGGGCCTGGCAAAACTGTTTCATATGCCACCGGACCTGGCGGCAGGGATGATCCTGGTGGGCAGCGTGGCCAGCGGCACGGCGTCAAACGTGATGATCTACCTGGCGAAGGGGGATGTGGCCCTGTCGGTGACCATCTCTTCTGTTTCGGCCCTGGTGGGCGTCTTCGCCACCCCGCTGCTGACCAAATTCTACGTGGATACCCATATTCAGGTCGACGTGGTCGGAATGTTGCTGAGTATTGTGAAGATTGTCGTTGTTCCGATCGGTCTTGGCCTGGTGATCCACCATACGCTGAACGGCGTCGTCAGACGCGTGGAGCCTTACCTGCCGGCGTTTTCGATGGTGTGTATCCTGCTGATTATCAGCGCCGTGGTCGCGGGCAGCCAGAGCTTTATCGGTTCAGTGGGCCTGATGGTGATTGTCGCGGTGATCCTGCATAACGCTATTGGCCTGCTGGGAGGCTACTGGGGCGGCAAGCTGTTTGGCTTCGATGAGTCCACCTGCCGTACGCTGGCGCTGGAAGTGGGGATGCAGAACTCCGGTCTGGCGGCGGCGCTGGGCAAGATGTACTTCTCGCCGCTGGCGGCCCTGCCGGGTGCGCTGTTCTCCGTCTGGCACAACCTGTCCGGCTCGCTGCTGGCGGGTTACTGGTCCGGTAAGCCGATTAAGAAATAACTTCCCGGTAACGGTTAGCCTGACTGCCGCAGGGAGGCGGCAGTCAGACTGAAGGCACGGTGGCGGCGACCTGCCGTCACAGCGCTTCTGGCAGGTTAATCGTCTTTTTTATCATCATCCGCCTGCTCAAGAACGCTGTACGCCACTGCGCAAAACAGCGAGTTCAGACGTTTCATATCGCCCAATAGCCCCAAATGCAGCGAGCTGGTTTCAATGCTCTGCACGTTTTGCTGGTGCAGGCGGTCAACGTGCGCATGCGAGTAACGACGGTTGGTGATGCGAAAACGGTGCTTGGCACGGCGCAGACGCTTCGCGCTGGTGATATCACGTGACAGGAACACCGACAGGCTGAGACGCAAATTGCTGGTCAGCAGTTCAAGTTGGGCATCCAGCTCCTTCATCCCCTCGGCAGAGAACGCCCGCCCCGCAGCCAGGGATTTATCCGCCACGTCACCGCTCATACGTTCCAGAATATCCCCCGCCATTTCGAGGTTAAGCGCCATCTCGATGGTTTCTGCCCAGCGACGCGAGTCTTCTTCCGGCAGGTCTTCCTTCGGCATCTGTGCCAGATAGAGCTTGATGGCGGTATAAAGCACATCGACGTCATCATCCAGCTTACGGATCTCGCGGTCTTCACGCAGTTCACCGTGCACCACCTTGCCGAAGGTTGCCAGCATCTGCTCCAGCACATCGCCCATGCGCAGGGTTTCACGGGAAGCATTGGCCAGCGCCAGCGCCGGGGTATCCAGCGACCCGGGATCCAGATGGCGCGGCTTCAGACGCAGGTCTGTTTCCGGTTCTTCACGGATCAGCCGGCAGCAGAGGCTGGCCATCAGTCCGGCAAACGGCACCATCACCACGCAGCGGATCAGGTTGTAGAAGACGTGGAAGAAGATCACCAGCTCTTCATCGTTTACCGGGAGTTCGTCCAGCCAGCCCGCCAGCGGGTCGATAAAGGGCAGCACCATCAGCGAACCGATAAATTTAAACAGCAGGCTGCCCAGCGCCACCCGCTTGCCGGAGGCATTCGATGCGCTGTTATTCAGCATCGCCAGCAGCCCGCTGCCGAGGTTGGCCCCGACCACCAGGCAGAGCGCCACTTTAAACGAGATCACGCCGCTGGCCGTCAGCGTGGCAGTCAGCAGCACGGCCGCCAGGCTGGAGTAACTGATAATGGCAAACAGCGCCCCAATCAGCGAGTCGAGCATCACGTCGCCGGTCAGCGAGGAAAACAGTACCTTGACGCCTGCGGCCTGGGTGATAGGCGTGGCGGCGGTGACGATCAGCTGCAGCGCCAGCAAAATCAGGCCCAGCCCGATACTGGCGCGACCCAGCTGCCCCGCACGGGTCTGCTTGCGGCCCAGGAAGAACACCACGCCGAAGAAGATAAACAGCGGCGAAAGCCAGGAGAGGTCAAAGGTGAGGATACGCGCCATCAGCGCCGTACCGACGTCGGCACCGAGGATAATCACCAGCGCCGGCGTCAGCCCCACCAGCTCCTGCGCGACAAAAGAGGTCACCAGCATGGTGGTGGCATTGCTGCTTTGAACCAGCGCGGTTACGCCAATCCCGGAAAGGAAGGCCATCGGTTTTTTGGCCACGCTGCGGCTGAGTACCCGCCGCAGGTCGGCACCGTAAACGCGCATGATGCCGGTACGCACGATATGGGTTCCCCATACCAGCAGCGCCACGGCAGAAAGAAGGTTAAGCAGGGTTAACAACGGTCGCGATCTCCATGATGACAATATGATGACGGCACGCCTGTGCCACATACCGTTAATCTTAGCCGATCTTGTCTCGTTCTCCGCCGATTAAAACGGCGGGATGACGCGTAACCCCACATTCTTCATCAGGTCACTTCACGCTGCGTCCGCGTATCCAGCCAGGCAAGTCCTTTTCCTTTCACCGTCCGGCGGCCAGCAGCGCGGCGCAGTAGGGCTTATCATGCTCCACCCCGAGGATCTGACAAAGGGTGCCGCAGAGTTCGGTCTGCTGCGGCAGGGCATCCACCGTCCTGGAGAAGGCGCTGCCGAAAACAAACAGCGGTATCTGCGTCTCCTCCGGCAGGGTGCCGCCGTGGCTGCGGTCGTCGTTCATGCCGTGGTCGGCAGTGACGATCACCTGATAACCCTGCTGTAACCAGTCCGGCATCCAGTGCGACAGATAGCCATCGGCCATGCGCGCCCGGTTGCGGTACTGCGGGGTGGAAAAGCCGTGCTTGTGCCCGGCATCGTCAATATTCATGGGATGGATCAGTAAAAAATCGGGATCATGGCGCAACCGCAGGCTCTCGGCATCTTCAAACAGATGCGAGTCCGGGTAGCCGTCATCGGAATAGAAATGGCCGAACTGGACAGGCAGCTCAGGCGCATGGGTATGACGGTCTCTCGGGGCGTCAAACGGCGTGCGGTTGTACAGCTCGCTCACCCAGTAATACGCCGCCGCTGCCGTGGTCAGCCCTGCCGCCCGCGCATAGTGAAACACGCTGCGCTGCTGGCTGAGACGGCTGACGCCGTTGTGAATAATACCGCTATTCAACGGCGTTACGCCGGTGAGGATGCACTCATACAGCGGGCGCGAAAGCGACGGCAGTTCGCAGGTCATCTGGTAACACTGACCCCGGCCCTGTGCGCACTCCGCCTGCAAGTAGCCCATCGCGTACCGGGCCACCTGAAAGTTCAGTCCGTCCAGTACCACCAGAATTGTTTTCATCGCTTCGCCTTATCGCTTCATGTTGATGATGACGTTTTCCCGCCCCCACGTGGCGGTATCGGCAATCGGCTGCGCGCTTTTGTATTCAGAAGCTGACTTCAGTCTGGCCTGTCCGTCAGCTTCGCACCCCTTTGTGGCTTATTTGTGATGAAAAAATTAACGGGGGATGTCATCAGCCGGGCACTGACCTTAATCCGCGTCATACCCCAGGTTCGGCGCTAACCAGCGTTCGACTTCGCTGACCGGCATCCCTTTGCGTCTGGCGTAGTCTTCAATCTGGTCGCGCTGCAGCTGAGCAACAGCGAAATATTTACTGTCCGGGTGGCTGAAAATCCAGCCAGACACGGCCGCTCCGGGCCACATGGCGAAAGACTCGGTGAGCTTCATACCGGTGTGGTTTTCCACATCCAGCAATTGCCAGATGGTGGCTTTCTCGGTGTGTTCCGGGCAGGCCGGGTAACCGGGCGCGGGACGAATGCCCTGGTAATTCTCGCGGATCAGCGCGTCGTTGCTGAGGTTCTCGGTAGCGGCAAACCCCCAAATCACCTTACGCACCCGCTCGTGCAGGTATTCGGCGAAACCTTCAGCCAGCCGGTCAGCCAGCGCTTTGACCATGATCTTGTTATAGTCATCATGCCTGGCGTCCCAAACCTCTGCCAGGGCGTCCTCTTCCAGCCCACCGGTGACGGCAAAGGCTCCGAGGTAGTCCGCTTTGCCACTGGATTTTGGCGCAATAAAATCAGCCAGGCAATAGTTGGCAAACCCCGTTTTTTCTGTCTGCTGGCGTAAGTGATGACTCACTTTCAAAACCTGTGTGCGTGATTCATCAGTGTAGATCTCGATATCATCGCCGACGCGGTTAGCCGGGAAAATACCGACCACGCCGCGTGGATTGAGCGCGCCGTCACGGCTTAGCTGATCCAGCATCTCATTCGCGTCGGCAAACAGGCGTTTCGCTTCTTCACCCACCACCTCATCTTCCAGAATGCGCGGATATTTGCCCGCCAGCGACCAGGTCATAAAGAAAGGTGTCCAGTCGATGTAGTTGCGCAGCACATCGATGTTAGCGCTCACTTCGCTCACACCCAGCCTGTGAGCTACCGGTGGCGTGTAGTTTTCCCAGTCAAACGTAAAATCATTGTCGCGGGCGACCGCTAAGCTCACTGGCGGTGTGCGCGGTTTTTTACGCCCGTGCTGAATACGCACGGTGTCGTACTCTTTGCGCGTGCGGGCAACAAATTCATCGCGCTGGGTGGACGACAGCAGTGCCGATACCACGCCGACGGTGCGCGAGGCATTCTGTACATACACCGTTGGCCCGCTGTAGTTCTGCTCGATTTTCACCGCCGTGTGGGCTTTCGAGGTGGTCGCACCGCCAATCAGCAGCGGCAGGGTAAAGCCCTGGCGCTCCATCTCTTTCGCCACGTTCACCATCTCGTCCAGCGACGGGGTGATCAGCCCGGAGAGTCCGATAATATCAGCGTTGTGCTCACGGGCGGTTTTGAGGATTTTCTCGCCCGGCACCATCACGCCAAGATCGATAATTTCGTAATTATTACACTGCAACACCACGCCAACGATGTTTTTGCCAATGTCATGCACGTCGCCTTTTACCGTGGCCAGCACGATTTTACCGTTAGTGCTGCCCTTCTCTTTGCTGGCTTCGATATAGGGTTCCAGATAAGCCACCGCCTGTTTCATCACGCGCGCCGACTTCACCACCTGCGGCAGGAACATTTTCCCCTCGCCAAACAGGTCACCGACCACGTTCATTCCGGCCATCAGCGGGCCTTCAATCACCTCTATCGGGCGGGTGGCCAGCTGGCGGGCGGCCTCCGTATCGGCTTCGATAAATTCGGTAATACCTTTCACCAGCGAGTATTCCAGCCGTTTATCCACCTCCCAACTGCGCCACTCCGCCTGCGGTTTGGTGCTGTCGTCGTCGGCTTTGCTGCCGCGATATTTCTCCGCCAGCTCCAGCAGGCGCTCGGTACCGTCATCGCGACGGTTCTGCACCACATCCTCCACCGCTTCACGCAGGTCGGCCGGCAGATCGTCGTAAATCGCCAGCTGCCCGGCATTAACGATCCCCATATCCATGCCGTTGCGGATGGCGTGATAGAGGAAGACCGCGTGGATCGCTTCGCGTACCGGGTCATTGCCGCGGAAGGAGAACGACACGTTGGAGACGCCGCCGGAGATCATCGCATGCGGCAGCTCGCGCTTGATGTCTTCACAGGCCCCGATGAAATCCATCGCGTAGTTGTTGTGCTCTTCGATGCCGGTGGCGACCGCGAAGATATTCGGATCGAAGATAATATCTTCTGGCGGAAAACCCACCTCTTCGGTCAGCAGTTTGTAGGCACGACGGCAGATTTCGATTTTGCGCGCACGGGTATCGGCCTGGCCTGCCTCGTCGAAGGCCATCACCACCATCGCGGCTCCGTAGCGTCGCACCAGGCGGGCGTGGTGCAGAAACTGTGCTTCACCCTCTTTCATTGAAATGGAGTTCACAATGCCCTTGCCCTGAATGCACTGCAGGCCTTTTTCAATCACGCTCCATTTAGAGGAGTCGATCATAATCGGCACGCGGGCAATGTCCGGCTCTCCGGCAATCAGGTTGAGGAAGCGCACCATCGCCGCTTCCGCGTCGAGCATCCCCTCATCCATGTTGATATCGATAATCTGTGCGCCGCTCTGCACCTGCTGCAACGCCACTTCCAGCGCTTCTTGATACTTTTCTTCTTTAATCAGTCGCTTAAATTTGGCCGAACCGGTGACATTGGTACGCTCACCGACGTTAACAAACAGGCTTTCTGCACTGATGGTCAGCGGCTCCAGCCCCGACAGGCGGCAGGCAACTGGCAGTTCGGGCAGCTGGCGCGGAGCGACCCCGTCAATGGCGCGGGCCATCGCCGCAATGTGTTCTGGCGTGGTGCCGCAGCAGCCACCGACGATGTTGAGAAAACCGGCCTGCGCCCATTCTCCAATCTGTTCCGCCATGATCTGCGCATCCAGATCGTATTCACCAAAGGCGTTGGGCAGCCCGGCGTTAGGGTGCGCGGTGACATAGCCCTCGGCTATGCGCGCCAGCTCCGCCACGTACTGGCGCAGCTCATCCGGGCCGAGGGCGCAGTTCAGCCCAAAGGAGAGCGGTTCGGCATGGCGCAGGGAGTTATAAAAGGCTTCCGTGGTCTGGCCGGACAGCGTTCGGCCGGAGGCATCGGTAATGGTGCCGGAGATCATCAGCGGCAGCTCAATCCCCAGCGCGTCAAACTCTGCTTTCACGGCAAAGACAGCCGCTTTGGCGTTCAGGGTGTCGAACACCGTTTCGATCATGATGATATCCGCGCCCCCTTCGACCAGTGCACGCGTTGATTCGCGGTAGGCGTCCACCAGTTGACTGAAGGTGACATTACGGAAGGCCGGATCGTTGACATCAGGAGAAATGGAGCAGGTGCGGTTAGTGGGCCCTAACACACCCGCGACATAACGCGGGCGATCTGGCGTGCGCTCCGTCCACTCATCGGCACAGGCCCGCGCCAGTTTGGCTGCCACGTAGTTCATCTCAGCCGACAGCGACTCCATCTGGTAGTCGGCCATGGCAATGGAGGTTGAGTTAAAAGTGTTGGTCTCAAGGATGTCCGCCCCCGCCGCCAGGTAGCCGTTATGAATTTCGCTAATGATGTCGGGTTTGGTCAGCACCAGCAGATCGTTATTGCCCTTCAGATCGCTCGGCCAGTCGGCAAAACGCGCACCGCGAAAATCCTCTTCTTCCAGCCTGTAGCTCTGGATCATGGTGCCCATACCGCCATCCAGCAGCATAATGCGTTTTTTCAACTGCTGATGCAGTGCTTCAATCCGGTTACTCACCACGTTTCCCCTTCAGCCTCGCCTCTGGCACCACTGCCAGCACGCCATACTGGCACAACTTTTGTGCGGGTAACAGTGATGCCAGATGAGACATTTTCAGCTGGCGGCGACCTCATCCGACCAGTCAGGCTGTCGTTGCAATATGGCTCAATAAAACGAAAATGATTTCCACATGGTGAAAAATTAAGGATTTTGTTATGGCGACCCCCGTCCCGGCTAAACGCGGCAAGAAGCCCCGCGCTGCAGCAGTGTCGACAGCGGCCCCGGCGGGTCAGGTGCAGTCGCTGACCCGTGGTCTGAAGCTGCTGGAATTTATTGCCGAATCTCACGGTAATGTGGCACTGACCGAGCTGGCACAGCAGGCCGGACTGCCGAACTCCACGACGCACCGCCTGCTGACCACCATGCAGCAGCAGGGATTTGTCCGCCAGGTGGGGGATTTAGGGTTGTGGACGATCGGAGCCCATGCCTTTGTGGTCGGCAGCAGCTTCCTGCAGAGCCGTAACCTGCTGGCGCTGGTACACCCGATGCTGCGCACGCTGATGGAACAGTCAGGCGAGACAGTGAACCTGGCTGTGCTGGACCTGAGCGATCATCAGGCGGTGATCATCGACCAGGTGCAGTGTACCCAGCTGATGCGGATGTCGGCCCCGATTGGCGGCAAGCTGCCGATGCATGCCTCCGGTGCGGGCAAGGCGTTCCTGGCTAACCTTGACGATAAGCAGGTCAGTGAGCTGTTACACCGCCAGGGCCTGCATCACTACACGCCAAAAACGCTGATGTCACCGCACAGCCTGAAGGAGAACCTGGCGCTGACCCGTAAAACCGGTTACTCCTTTGATGATGAAGAACACGCGCTGGGACTGCGCTGCGTTGCCGCCTGTATCTATGACGAGCATCGCGAACCCTTTGCGGCTATCTCCATATCCGGGCCGATTTCACGCATCACCGACGACCGCGTGACCGAAATCGGTGCGCTGGTGATCAAAGCGGCAAAAGAGATCACCCGTGAATATGGCGGCGTGCGCTGACGCTCGTTAAACCGGAAAGCGCGCGGCGATCAGTTCATGCAGCACATCGCTGAAGGCGCGCGCGGCTGCGCTGCGGTAGCTCCCTTTTCGCTGCAGCAGCAGAGCACGCCGCGTGGGAAGCAGGCTGTCCAGAGGCAACACCTGAAGCTGAGGATGATCCTGCGCTACCCCTTCGGGCAGAATGGTGGCTAACCGGCCGTGGCGGACAATGTCGATGATCGCACTGATGGCGTTGGCCTCGACCACCACTTCGGGATGCAGGCCATGCTGCTGGCAGTAAATATCAATAAACTGACGGGTGGCGAAGTCTCCGTTCAGCAGCGCCAGCGGCTGACGGGAGAACGTTTCTGCGCTGAGCGGCGTTTTTTGCTTTTCCAGCGGGTGTCCGCGCCCGACCACCATCTGCAGTGACTCGATAAACAGTTCGCTGCTCTCCGTTTCCGCCAGCTGAACCGGAGCGAAGGCAATCCCCATATCCAACTGATCTGCTGCCAGCATCCCTTCCATTTTCTCCTGGGTCATTTCACTGACACTCAGGTGTATCCCCGGGTAACGACGTGAGAAAAGATCCACCAGCGAACCGGCAAGATAGACCGTAAAGGTGGGCGTCATCGCCAGCCGCAGGCTGCCCCGCGCCAGCGTCTCCACGTCATGGATTGCCCGCACCCCGGCCTCCAGATCCTGCAGCGCCTTTTGCGCATAGTGCATCCACGCTTCTCCGGCATCCGTCAGTTGCACTGTCCGCCCGGAACGATCAAACAGGCGTATCGCTAATGATTCTTCTAACTGCCTGATTTGCTGTGAAAGCGTGGGCTGTGAGACATGTAATGTCTCGGCCGCACGCGTGAAATTGCCCTCTTTAGCTACGGCAAGAAAGTAGCGGATATGACGCAGTAGCATACACCCTATGGTATTGGTTATTCCTATGGAGAACATAGTAAATGGGTCTTAGACGCTATAGCAATAGCGGCGCACACTGCCGTCATCAACTCGTCACCATCGAAGGAGTGAGCATGAAAAAAGTTGTTGAGGGTGTTTTAAAATTCCAGCGTGAAGCCTTTGTCGGGCGTAGCGAACTGTTCCGTAGTCTGGCGACCAGCCAGAACCCGCGCACCTTATTTATCTCCTGTTCCGACAGTCGTCTGGTCCCTGAACTGGTCACCCAGTGTGAACCCGGAGACCTGTTTGTGATCCGTAACGCCGGGAATATCGTACCCGGCTTCAGCGCCGAGCCCGGCGGCGTGTCTGCCTCTGTTGAATACGCCGTAGCGGCGCTGGGCGTTGAAGAGATAATTATCTGTGGTCATTCCGACTGCGGGGCCATGACTGCGATTGCCACCTGCCAGTGTATGGACCATATGCCTACCGTCGCGAGCTGGCTGCGCTATGCCGATGCGGCTAAAGCAATCAATGAAGCCCATACCTTCGTTTCCGATGCAGAGCGTGTCAGCGCCATGGTGCGCGAAAACGTGATTGCCCAGCTGACCAATATTAAAACGCATCCCTCTGTCGCCCGCGCCTTGCAACAGGGCCGCCTGACCCTGCACGGCTGGGTCTATGACATTGCCAGCGGTACCGTTGAGGTACTGAACGACGAGCGCCACTTTATTCCCCTCACGACCTGTACTGCCGTTAACGGATTACGGGCCTGAATCTTAAAAGGAGTTACCATGACACAATCACTACATAGCCAGTTACCGCGCCAGCATCTGACCGACCTCATTATGGAGGCGAAAAGCCGCAAGGGCCTGACCTTTGAGGAGATTAACGAGGGAACGGGGTTCAGTCTTGCCTTCGTGACCGCGGCGCTGCTTGGGCAACACCCGCTACCGGAAGCGGCGGCACGTCTTGTCGGGGATAAACTCGGTCTGGATGACGACGCCATCCGCCTGCTGCAGACCATACCTCTGCGCGGCAGTATTGTCGGTGGTGTTCCGACCGATCCGACCGTGTATCGTTTCTATGAGATGGTGCAGATTTACGGCTCAACGCTGAAGGCACTGGTGCATGAGAAGTTTGGCGATGGCGTGATCAGCGCCATCAATTTCAAGCTGGATATTCAGAAGGTGGCCGATCCGGACGGCGGTGAACGTGCCGTGATCACCCTTGACGGCAAGTATCTGCCCACCAAACCGTTCTGATCCTCCGGGTTGCCCTCACGCCGACCCGAAAACGTCGGTCTCTGCTGCCAGCGCTGAAACACCGTAGCGCTGGCAAAACCGCTGGCGTCGGCGGTAAGCAAATACATCTTCAATGTGACCGTTTTGGATCCGCTGCTGCAGCTCACGCCAGAAGCCGGCGCAGAACAGCTCACCGTGCATTTCATCAAACAGCCTGGCAATCGACGGATCGGCACACAGGTAGTGGCGAAACTCTTCCGGGAAGACATCCTCTGGTGACACACTGTACCAGGGTTCATGACTCAACTCATCTTCCGGGTAACGCGGCGGCGGGATATCGCGGAAGTTCACTTCGGTCATGTAGCTGATCTCATCATAGTCATAGAACACCACCCGCCCGTGCCGGGTAACCCCGAAGTTTTTATACAACATATCCCCGGGGAAGATATTGGCTGCGGCCAGCTGTTTCACCGCGTTACCGTACTCTTCTATCGCTTCCCGCTGCTGCTGAGGGTTGGCCTGCGCCAGCCACATATTGAGCGGCGTCATACGACGCTCCATATACAGGTGGCTGATGACCAGCTGCCCGTCCTGATCGTGCAGCTTTTCCGGCACCTCACGCTGCAGCAGCGTCAGCAGTTCAGGACTGAGGCGTTGCCGCTCTATCGCGAAGTTTTCAAACTCCTGGGTGTCGGCCATTCTCCCCACGCGGTCATGCTCTTTGACCAGCTGGTAGCACTGCCGTACGCGTTCGGGGGTCACCTCTTTCTGTGGGGCAAAACGGTCCTTGATCACTTTAAATACCCGGTCAAACCCCGGCAGCGTAAACACCAGCATCACCAGCCCCGGTACGCCAGGTGCAACGACAAACTGCTCCGTAGTCGCTGCCATATAGTTGAGGTATTCCCGGTAGCTTTCGGTCTTACCGTGCTTCTGACAGCCAATGGCCATATACAGCTCGGCGGTGGTTTTGCTGGGCAGGATTTCCCGCAACCATTCAACCAGCGCCCCCGGAAGCGGGGCGTAGACCATAAAATAGGAGCGGGCAAAGCCAAATACGATGCTGGCCTCACGATTGCTGGTCAGGCAGGTATCAATAAACAGCTCACCCTCTTCGCTGCGGTGTATCGGCAGCAGGAACGCACAGATGCCAGAGGGGGTATAGAGTTTGGCGACCAGCCACGCGGCTTTGTTACGGTAAAACAGTTCATTGGCGACCTGTAAGGTCGCCTGTTGCAGCGCGTCTGCGGCGAAGTTTTCCCGCAGGTGTCGCAGAATAAAATCAATATCACGCGACAGATCCTGCCACGGCAGGCGCAGCGGGAGGTCGTGCAGTACGCGATGGAGTAAGGGTCGCCAGCCTTCTGCTGCGCGAAATGTTTTTGCCAGCGGGCGTGGGGTACTGCGAAAACGCCGCGGCGGTTGTGAACTGAAAATAAACAGCCGCTCCGGCGTCAGCGCCTGATGGTGGAACAAACGACAGTAGACAGAGTTAAAGAAGCTTTCCGCAATTTCAAAACGCGGATAGTCCGGCAGCAGATCGGTGTAGATCGTTTTGACCCGCTGCAGAAAGGCACGATCGTCTGCCTGGGAGGCCGTAATACAGCGCAGCTGCTCCACAACCAGACCGACGTGATGGTCGTAAAGATGAATGCGTGCTTTCATCGCCTGCTGTACCGCCAGCCAGTCAGCCTGTTCAAAGCGCTGCTGTGCTCCGGCGGTCACTTCCAGAAAACGGCCATACTGCGCGTCAAACCCCTGCAGGATGGTGCGGGCAATCAGGGTTTCCAGCATCGACATGTTTCACCTCCGGCGCTGGGGCAGGCCTGACGGCCCGCCCGGTGTCAGAACTGTTCTTCTTCCGTTGATCCGGTCAGCGCGGTCACTGACGAAACGCCCCCCTGGATGATGGTTGTGACGTGGTCGAAATAGCCGGTCCCTACCTCCTGCTGGTGCGAAGAGAAGGTGTAGCCCTGCGGGATGGCGTCAAACTCAGGCTGCTGGACTTTCTCCACGTAGTGGCGCATCCCTTCCCCACCGGCGTAGGCCTTCGCCAGGTCGAACATGTTGAACCACATGCTGTGGATCCCCGCCAGGGTGATGAACTGATATTTGTACCCCATCTCTGACAGCGACTGCTGGAAGCGGGCGATGGTGCGATCGTCAAGGTTCTTCTTCCAGTTAAACGACGGCGAGCAGTTATAGGCGAGCAACTTACCCGGAAAGCGGGCGTGGATGGCATCGGCAAACCGCCGCGCCTGCTCCAGATCCGGCTTCGAGGTTTCGCACCAGATCACGTCGGCATACGGCGCATAAGCCAGACCCCGGCTGATGGCCTGTTCAACTCCGGCATGCGTGCGGTAGAAGCCTTCCGGTGTGCGCTCACCGCTGATAAACGTGCGGTCGTATTCGTCGCAGTCAGAGGTGATCAGGTCAGCCGCGTCAGCATCGGTGCGCGCTATCAGCACGGTCGGCACCCCCATGACATCCGCCGCCAGTCGCGCTGCCACCAGTTTCTGGATCGCTTCCTGCGTAGGAACCAGGACTTTGCCCCCCATATGGCCGCACTTCTTCACGGAGGCCAGCTGATCTTCAAAGTGTACCCCAGCCGCTCCGGCCTGGATCATCGACTTCATCAGCTCAAAGGCGTTGAGCACCCCACCAAAACCGGCCTCTGCGTCGGCGACAATCGGCAGGAAATAATCCACGTACCGGGGATC
Organism: Erwinia sp. PME.40.26/001; assembly: GCF_055556675.1. Lineage (NCBI taxonomy): Bacteria > Pseudomonadati > Pseudomonadota > Gammaproteobacteria > Enterobacterales > Erwiniaceae > Erwinia > Erwinia sp. PME.40.26/001. Next base: position 3,618 of record NZ_JBVHNP010000015.1, on the reverse strand, counting down.
GCCCGGCTCAATGTCGGCCGACCACTGGATCTGATCGGCACGCCGGAAGGTATTATTGATGCGTTCCACCACTGACGGCACCGAGTTCGCCGGGTACAAAGACTGATCCGGGTACATGCTGGCCGCCAGGTTGGCATCAGCCGCCACCTGCCAGCCGGAAAGGTAGATCGCCTCAATACCTGCCTTGGCCTGCTGCAGGGCCTGCCCGCCGGTCAGTGCGCCGAGGCTGTTGACGTAACCTTTCTTCGCCCCGCCGTTGAGCAATGCCCAGAGTCGGTGTGCGCCGTTTTCCGCCAGGGTACAGACCGGGTTTACCGAGCCACGCAGTTTAACTACCTCTGCCGCGCTGTACGGGCGGATAATGCCGTCCCAGCGTGCATCGCGCCAGGCCTGTTCTGTCTGCTGAATCTGTAGGGTACGAGAAGTCATCGTGGTGCTCCTTGTCAGGGTTCAGGGAAGTAAGCGATAGCCCGGGAGTGTCAAAAATTCCACCAGTTCGGGCTCCGTGGTAATACGTTCCATCAGGGCGGCAGCTTCAGCGAAGCGCCCGCCGTTAAACCGTGCGTCGCCCAGCTCATTACGGATGACCTGCATCTCTTCCCGCAGCATTTTGCGGAACAGCGCTTCAGTCACCACCTCACCGTTTTGCAGGGTTTTGCGGTGGTGGATCCATTGCCAGATTGAGGTGCGTGAAATTTCTGCCGTGGCGGCATCCTCCATCAGCCCGTAAATCGGCACACAACCGTTGCCGCTGATCCAGGCTTCGATGTACTGCACCGCCACGCGAATATTGGCGCGCATCCCGCCTTCTGTTCGTTCACCGTCACAGGGAGCCAGCAGCTGTTCAGCCGTGACAGGCGTATCCTGCTCGCGCAGGACGTGGAGCTGGTTAGGGCGATCGCCCAGCACCTCGTTAAAAATCGTCATGACCGTGTCGGCCAGACCCGGATGCGCAATCCAGGTACCGTCGTGACCGTTGGCGGCCTCACGCTGTTTATCAGCCTGCACCTTGTCCAGTACCCACTGGTTACGTTCAGCATCCTTATCCGGAATAAAGGCCGCCATGCCGCCCATGGCAAAGGCGCCGCGCCGGTGGCAGGTTTTGATCAGCAGGGTTGAGTAGGCGTTGAGAAACCCCTGGTCCATGGTCACCGACTGACGGTCCGGCAGAACGCGGTCCGGGTGGTTCTTCAGCGTTTTGATATAGCTAAAGATGTAATCCCAGCGTCCGCAGTTCAGCCCGACGATATGATCGCGCAGGTGCCAGAGGATCTCGTCCATCTGGAAGACGGCGGGGAGCGTTTCGATCAGCAGCGTAGCCTTGATGGTGCCGCGCGGCAGATCGTAACGATCCTCTGCGTAACTGAAAACATCACTCCACCAGGCGGCTTCCTGATATGACTGGGTTTTCGGCAGGTAGAAATAGGGGCCACTGCCTTTGGCCAGCAGCGCATCAACGTTGTGAAAGAAGTACAGGGCAAAATCAAACAGGCTCCCTGGAACAGGCTGATCACGCCAGGTGACGTGCTTTTCCGGCAGGTGCAGGCCGCGTACACGACATATCAGTACCGCCGGGTCGGGCTTCAGCTGGTAAATTTTGCCGGCTTCGCTGGTATAGCTAATCGTACCGTTAATCGCATCGCGCAGGTTAATCTGCCCGGCGATCACTTTTTCCCATGCGGGAGCCAGTGAATCCTCAAAATCCGCCATAAAGACATTTACATTGGCATTCAGCGCATTGATCACCATCTTACGATCCACGGGTCCGGTGATCTCGACTCTGCGGTTCTGCAGATCGGCCGGAATTCCGCGGATCTTCCAGTCTGTTTTTTTAATGGAATCCGTTTCCGAAATAAAATCAAGCAGGTTACCTGCGTCTATTTGCTGCTGCACTCGCTTGCGCTCTGCCAGTAAATGATCGCGTCGTGGTGTGAATTTTACTACCAGTTCGCTGAGAAAATTGACCGCCTCTTCTGTCAGGATCTGCTGTTCAGCCTGACCGGACGGGCGCTGAAAGGCCAGTTCACTGCTGATGGTCTGTTGCGTCATCTGTTTGCTCCTGTCACCGATACGGTCAGGTAAGCGTTGCGTTACCTGACGATCTTCTTTGAACATTCTTTGAACTGCCGGATCAAAATAGCATCAGTTAAAAATCAAAATCAAAAACTATTTCCATTTTTATTATTTAAACGACATAAGCGATTGAATATAATAAGATTAAACAGTGATAATTAAAGGAAGTGGTTTTCAGTTAAAAATGAGATCGCGATCGGGTGACTGGATTCAGCAAATAAAAGGCAGGCAGGATATATCAGGAAGCCGGTGGATCGCTGATCCACCGTCAGGAAAACAGAAAGGGAATTACTCTAACGTTGGGTTCATATGACGCAGATCGAACGGCGTGATCTGGTACACGTAGTAATTTAGCCAGTTTGAGAACAGCAGATTGCCATGACTGCGCCAGCTGGCACGCGGTGGCAGCGCCGGATTGTCATGTGGAAAGTAGTTAAACGGTACGTCCGGGTTAAGGCCAGCTTCAGCATCACGGTGGAATTCACCGGAGAGCGTCAATGCATCATATTCAGGGTGGCCGGTGACAAAGGCCAGACGCTTGTCTTTGCTGGCAAACAGATAAGCTCCGGTTTGTTCAGATTCAGCAAAAATTTCCAGGTCCGTGTAATCACGCAGCAGCTGCGTCGGGAAATCGGCGTAGCGTGAATGGGGAGCGAGGAAAGTGTCGTCAAAGCCGCGCGTTAACAGCGCATGTGGGTGCAGGATCTGGTGCTCAAACACGCCGGAGAGTTTGTTTTCGCGCGTCTGTTTCGGAATGCCATACAGAATATTGAGGGCTGCCTGAACGGCCCAACAGACAAAGAGTGTTGAAGTGACGTGCTCTTTCGCCCAGTGCAGTACTTTATGAATTTGTGGCCAGTAGGCCACATCACAGAAATCGACCAGCCCCAGCGGAGCACCGGTGACGATCAGCCCATCATAGTTGTCATTCTGGATGTCTTCGAAATTGCAGTAAAAGTTGTTCAGGTGCTCTGACGGCGTATTGCGTGACTCACGGCTGTCGATACGGAGCAGCTGCACATCAATCTGTAGCGGTGAGTTAGAAAGCAGACGCAGAAACTGGTTCTCCGTTTCGATCTTTTTAGGCATCAGATTCAGTACCAGCACTTTTAACGGGCGGATCATCTGCGTGCTGGCACGCGTGGACGTCATAACAAAGACGTTCTCGTTGCGCAGAAAATTCACGGCGGGTAATTCATCGGGTACCCTGATCGGCATAACCTGTTTCCTCACTACATACGTTTATACGTTTAGACATCCAGACAGCCAAAGATAACGCGCTATAGCCTGAATGTCGAGTACTCATCCGATTCTTGAAAATGTTTCATCTGATGGCGGTCAGTGCAGAGATAGTGAGGAAAAAGAAGGGGGGGTAAAAGAGGATAAAGGGTGCCGCCGTATCGGTTCAGCTTCTGCCACCCGGGGAAATTTAATGCACTCTTTACGCAGTTTTTCGGCTTTCCCCGGGGCCTGAACGCAAAAAACCCCGGCCTTTCGGTCGGGGTTATTGCTTTATTTGATGCCTGGCAGTTCCCTACTCTCGCA
>NZ_JBVHNP010000014.1:0-79421 GCF_055556675.1 Erwinia sp. PME.40.26/001 | reverse complement strand
GCGCCCGCCGTGAAGGTAACGGTCGCGGTCTGGCCCGCATCCTTCCCGCCGGCCACCTTCGCCGTTACCGTTACCGCGCCGGCTTTTTTACTGCTCAGCGGCGCCGTGGCCTGGCCCTGCGCGTCGGTGGTCACGCTCTCTTTAAGGGTGGCACCGTTGGTTGCCGACAGGCTGACCGCCGCATTGCCCACCGGGTTACCATTCGCGTCCTTCACCGTTACCGTCACCACATCCACGGTGCCGTCCGCCGGAGCGCCCGGGCTGGCAGGGACGACCGCACTCACTTTCGCGGTGCTGCTGTCCGCCGTGAAGCTGACCTTCCGATCCGCGTTTACGCTGGTACCCCTGCCCACGGCCTTTGCACTCGCCGTCACGTCCGCGACCGCCTTAGTCCCCGTCAGGGTAAAGATGGTCTGACCCTGCGCGTCCGTCGCCGCGCCGGCATGTACTGCCACGGTCGCGTTATCCGCTGACGGTGTCACCGTTACGCCCGGCACCGGGTTTTTGTTCCTGTCCAGCACCGTCACGGTATAGCTGAACGCGCTTTTCCCGTCTGCCGGCTTTGTCGTCTCCGTGCCCTGCAGCAGCACCGTAGACATCGCCGCGGTCGCCGCGTCCGCCATGAAGGCAACCCTCCGGTCCGCGTTCACCGCCACGCCGCTGCCCACCCTCGCGCTCGCCGTCACGTCCGCGACCGCCTTCGTCCCCGTCAGGGTAAAGGTGGTCCGGCCCTGCGCGTCCGTCGCCGCGCCGGTATGTACTGCCACGGTCGCGTTATCCGCTGACGGTGTCACCGTTACGCCCGGCACCGGGTTTTTGTTCACGTCCAGCACCGTCACGGTATAGCTGAACGCGCTTTTCCCGTCCGCCACCTTTGTCGTCTTCGTGCCCTGCAGCACCACCGCAGACACCGCTGCGGTCGCCGCATCCGCGTTAAACTGCACCGGAATGTGACGGCTGTTTCCATTATTCATGACGGCCGTAATACTGCCCCTGCCTGACACGCGGCTGCGGAGCTTTACGACCGCGGTACCGTCCCGGCTCGTGGCCGTGGTTAGCTGCTCCGGATCCTGCGTGCCATCTGCCGCCGTCAGCTCAGTTCCCGGCTCGCCCTTTTCGTTCAGCAGCCCTGCCAGACTGAAGGTCACGGGCTGCTCTGCCAGCGCGGCATTGCGCGCATCTGCCACCCGCGCCGTCACGGTATAACTTTTCGCGTTGTTTGCCGGCAGAATCTCTGCATCCGGTGATAGTGTCAGGCCGGTAATGACATTTTGTGACGGAACCACGTCAAGGGACATCGTTGCTGTATTGGACAGGTTACCCTGCTTGTCCCTGGCGACTGCCTGGATCGGGTATGACTGAGGGGCTTTCCCGCCCACGCCGAAAACGTAGGCCGGCAGGGTGACCTGAAGCACTTCCGACGACAGCTCCTTATAATGACCACCATGCGCGATCAGTTCGGGGGACACTGACCAGTCCACGCTTTTTATTCCGTATTTATCCCGGGAAACGCGCAGCGGTATGGTTACCGTGTCAGCGGCCTGCGCCTGCATATGGGCTGGCAGTTCGATCCTCAGCAGATCCTGCTTACGGTACTGCATGACGATATTGTAGTTTCGATCAACAAAATCATATTTGCTGCCGGCCAGGCTACGGTTCAGATCAACAGAGTCCGGGCTGATTTGCCGGTAAAAGGGCACACCAAGCCTGTAATTGACACCCATTTCAAGCCGGGTATCGCTGGCGTCGCCGAATGATCTGAGCGCTGAGAACGTCAGCAGCGGGAATGGCGTGTAGTTGATGCCCGCCGTCAGCACGGCCGGATTATTTTTCAGGGTATCCGGGGAGGGACTGCTTTCCGCCACGGAAATACCGCTGCCCAGATACCGGGCATATTTAAGACTCATGCCAAGGGACGGCATCGAAGGAAGGTAGGCCTCCGCATTCATGTCAAAACCGTTTGCCGGCCGCTCGTCATAATCCTTCATGGCGGATAACACCGACTGATGCCACCCGGTTAGCCCGTAGTAACCGTTAGCGGAAAGCTTGAGATAATCGCGCCACGCCTCTACCCCTGCACCGAGACGACGGTTACCGCCCGTATAGTCGTAGTCGTAAAATGTATTGATGCCCAGCATCCAGTCGCCAGTGTACTGACGATACCCCAGCCCCGCATTGACCGTATTACGCGCCTGATTGTTCCGCATCCCCACCTGTGAGAATAAGAGGGAATCATCCCGGTCCATCAGCGGTAAAAGGAAATCGCCGGTGACTTTTTTATCCGTCCCCAGGCTGACACGGGCATTGCCATAAATTTTGAGCCAGTCATCCACCTTCTGGTTGATTAAGCCAACGGCCAGCTGGCTGGCATAATTAACAGTAGCCGCGGAGGAGTCCGCTGATGAAAGAATGGAGCCGATGTCCCGTGCACCGGCGGCCAACTGCTGTCGGAGGCCGGTGTCATTTTCAGATGCCGTATTTTCACGCCCGGCTGTGTTGTCCGCTTGTGTGGTCGTTACCACATCCCGGGCTGGTAATCCCAGCTCAGGCAGCGCGGAAGGGGCCGGAGGAAGGGCAGCCTCGCTGCCCTGAAGGTCCGCGGCTGGTGGCTGCGGACCGGTTTTGGCGTCCTCCCGGGAAAGGGGCGGGTTTCCCATAATGAGAGCATTAAGTTTATTCACCGTCGCCTGTTCTGGTGAAGCGTAGGTCGTGAATGGCAAAAACAACTGAACTAAAATAAGCCATACCGAAATTAACCGAAAACACATACCGACGCCTATATAAAACAGTGAATTAAGATGATGAATTAAAACCGGGAAAGCCCCGCCCGAGACAATAAAGAAAAATCAGATACCGTCAAAATCCTTTATTTTGTTTTTTATAATACCGAAACTGGCATACTTCACCTTATTACATAAGGTATCCAGCTTAACATCCAGGTTCATGTTATAAACCTGGCGGGCATCATTGCCCATGATGTTTTTATTCTGACCGAGAAAATTATAACCATTCCCGATTTTCACGTAATCTTTTGAATAAACCTGATAGGAATCGCTGCCAGCTTCCCTGAGGAAATTAAAGTTATCGACGCAGGGATCGCTGCTGGAAGCAATCGTGTTAGACGGCAATACCGACCGCTCGGCATATTTACTGGCCGGCGTATCTTTTTGCTTTGCAGCCTGGGTGGCCGTCACCGGATGCGTTACCGGAGATGATGAACAGGCAGAAACAAAAAAGATCAGGGATGATATAAACACCGCTCTTGAAGCCATAAAACCCTCAGAATATCCTATAAAAGAGATTCAATCATCGCGCTTCCTCCCCAAACCCAAACTAAACAAACGAAGAGGTAAATGCTGCATTGATGTTGCAGGAAATTTAAAGTTTTTAAAATCTGACTAAAGCGATCAGTAATCAGCAATTTATTTTCAATAAGCATGAAAAAAAATCTGAAAAATGGTATTCAAAAAGGCAGTGTAGAGGCTAAAATAACCAGCATACGGCACGCCGCGTATACACGCGCCATGCTAATTAACTTAATAAAAAATAAGAGTATAGAATGAACCTTAAAGTGATAACGATTGCGTCATTATTTTTTTTAACAGCCTGTTCGTCGACGTCCGGTACCGGAGTCGGTGCACAAAATAGCGGTACAGCAGAGCCGGAGCTTGCTGGTGCCGTCAGCGGCCAGAGCCCACTGGTACCGGTAACAAGCACAGCATCAAGTAGCAATAATTGTGTAGATAACTTTAACTTCCTGCGCGCATCAAAAAGCGCGAAATACCCTGAACTTGCTCAGGAAAATAAAAAAATAAATGACGAATTCAGATTTCTTAATACGAATAAGAACATCATGGGAAATGACGCCAGACAGGTGTACACGATGACTCTGAACATGAAGTTTGAGACGCTCTGCCACAAAGCAAAATATGAAGCCTATCAGGTAATGAAGTCGAAAATAAAGCAACTGGGTGGCTACTAGTTCGCCAGAAGTGCGGCTTTCCGGCACCCGGGCAGGCTGCCGGAAAACGCAAGGGCAATACAGGTGGTGCCAGGCCGGGCTGGCCGGAAACGCACACCAGATCAGGCCCCCGCGATAACGTTCAGGGCTGTCGCGCCCCCGCTGATATCAGCACCCGCCGGGCCGTAAGATAATGCTGACGCCAGTACGGAGAATACAGTTCTGACCGCGTCACTCCTTGACTGCCTGACGCGTTCAAAAACTGATGATGGCCGACATACACGCCCACATGCTGCGCCCCGCCTCCGGTTTTAAAAAATACCAGATCGCCGGGTTTTAAGTCCTTAATCCTGACATATTTTCCCTTTGTTATCTGATGCCAGGTGGTTCTGGGCAGACGTACATGAAATTGACTGCGAAATAAATGCTGTACGTAGCCAGAACAGTCGACCCCCCTGCGGGAAGTACCACCGAATTTATATTTCACGCCACGCCAGTCGGTATAGTCACGCATTAATCCACGCATAACCGCTGCCTGTGTCAAAAACGGTTTCCTTTTCTGCATTACAGGATGATGAGGGATCTTATGCATTCCGCAATGGCGGGAAGTATTATGAATTACACGATGGCGAGGGATCTTACGTAATACCGGATGGCGGCTGGTTTTTTGCATCGACGCCAGAGGATGAATACCTGGATGCCGGACCGAAGCAAAACAGCACACCGAAGACAAAAAAAACAAAATAAAGATAACCCTTTTGCAAAAAAACATAATCAAGGCCTGCCATGGATTGCATTCTCACGGAATTAACATAGATACGACAAAATATCTCATTATAGAACACAGAAAAAACACTTCGCCCATAAATTTCACTCGAAAGGTAAGATTGCTTAACAGTTACCACAGCAGGAATCGGTGATACTCATATTAACCAACTGTACTTTAAATTCCGAAAAAATGAACACCATTTCTGATAAATACATCAGAAAAAATTACCACCGCATTACTCAACAGGTTCGAAACAAATACGAAAGAAAATATTATCACTTTGCTTATCCAGCCCTGAAGCCCATTTACAAACAGTCTCACCTCAACACCTTTAATTAAGGTAAATGTTTACTAAACAAGCCAAATCAAATAAAGACTCATTTTGTTATCAATGTGTTTTTTTTAAAATTAACGCCCTGATGATAATTTTTCTGTCTTTCTGCAGGAAAACCCGCTTCCTTATGATATATAGATCATTTTTCTATGTTTTCGCCACCTTTCATGATCGAAACAAACGATCGATAAACTCTATTCAATCGCCTCCAGCTATTAAAGTGAGATTATTGATGGTTATTGATGGTTATTGACGATCGGTTCCGCTTATGGATAATTGCGCTCAGTTATTTTTAATGTCTGAAAGGCAACGCCTTAATAATTGAGCTGGATCAGCTTTTTCCCATTCTTTTATTGCGGTGAGGATAACAACATCTCTTAACAGAAAATTCCGTTCTGGAAACCTCCGCATAACATAGAAGACGAATCGATTATTAGGATTTCACTGAAGTCACGCTGAGTTTAGAAGTCACAGGTTCTTATATCAAATTATGACGCATTTTTATAAAGACGAACGAGACATCATGAATTTTGCGCAGGTGCACCAAAGGGATATTTATCTGTGGCTGTCTTTTACCGCCATCGCCTGACGTTATTACCCTGATCATTATCTTCTGAATCGGACTGATGCGGTTTGTTTCGCCATCAGACGATAAACCAAGCAAAAAAGAGGTTGCGCCCTCAGTCCTTTGCCGGGCGGCAGCCTGCTATATCAGATTGACTGCGACAACAGCAGCTTCGGCCCTGAAGAGGTGTTTTATGTCAGATACATGGCCGATTTTGTACTGCTCACGCGGACGCGCTGGCAGCTGCGCAGAGGTATTGCCCTGCTGGTGGAGTTCTTCGACCTCTGTGGCTTCGAGCGCCACCCGGACAAAACGCAGAAGGGAAGGCTATGCAAAGGGTTTGACTGGCTGGGTATCGGGTTTGGGGCGGAGACGCCCGCCATCGCGCCCAGAGCAGTAAACAACCATCGTGAACGACGCGCAGCTTTATGAGCAGGCCCGGTGCAGAGAAAAATCCCATGAGGCGACCTCTGAGCGGGTGCATGCGTATGACTTGCGGTGGACAGCGTGGGCGGAAGGAATGCTGGCAGCATGCCAGGGTGACTGACGCCCGAAAAAACTGAACGCCCCCGGAGTATGCCGGCGCGTCGTTCTGGTGAAAAAAAAGGGTAAAGCACATGATCATCGACCATCTACCACTCACTGAACAAGTTGAAGCCTACACCTCTAAGGGGGGAGTAAGCTACATTCAACCTCAAGGCGTCAACGGGGCAAAGGAGAGGCCTCGAAACACCGCAGTATCAATAACCTCAGGCGGGTACGGCATCGCATACTTCATCGCCGGGTTCTCCGGAATCACGCCCGGGACACTAGACCTCCAGGGGCTGAACGGGGTGACCGCAGCGAGCACGTACGCATCGACGACCGGTGGGAAAGGTGAATATGAAACGGGTGCGTGCTTCGCATGCGGCAACAAGGCCCCCGAGGGGCCGGTAAATGTTGTCGGCGGCAACGAGTTCTACTATCGATACGAACCCGGAAGCGAACAGGATAACTGGTACAACTCGTCTTTTATGTCGTTTAGCGGTGCCCAATACGTCGTTGAGAATTTCACTGACAAACTGGGTATCGTAGAAAATGGGGGGACGATGAGTGCCTCCATCGCCGCTATCGGGAATGCGGGCAATATCACCGCCATCATCAACGACAACACCATGTCCGGTGAGGTTGCCGGAATATTTAATGACGCTGACGGGACGGTCGGCCTGATCGAAAACAGGGGGAAGCTGAACGGCCCTTACTCCCTTCTTAACATGGGCAGCGTCGGAAGCGTAAAGAACACGGGCACCATGTCACCCCTGCTCAACTTCGGCACCATCACCGGCAGCGCTGCACTAGGCGATAACACCCGGTACGTTGCCGCCGGCGACCGCTCCGTGCTGGGCGGCGTCCTCTCCTGGAACGGCGAGAAGGACGGCAAGGCCGGACACGGCGTCTCGCTGGCCATCGGCGACGCGGACAACATCGCCGACCTCACCACCGCCTCCGTGGCGTCCGCGTACGTGGATACCCTCAGCGTGACCGAAGGCTCCCGCCTCACCTGGCAGAAGGACGCCGACTGGCACGTCCTTGGCGACGGCGCTGACGCCATCCGCAACGCCGGCACCCTGGTGCTGAACAGCGGCAGTGACGTTAAGGGCAACCTGACCAACACCGGTACCCTGATGCTCAGCACCGAGGAACGGGCCGCGGCCACCCTGACCGGCAACCTCGTTAACAGCGGCAGCCTGGTCCTTAACCCCACGTCACATTCGGCCGGGAACACCCTGACCATCGACGGTAACTACACCGGCGTGGCGGGCAGCTCCGTCTCCCTGGGTGGCGTACTGGCCGGGGACGACTCCCTGACCGATAAGCTGGTGATTACCGGCGACAGCAGCGGCGAAAGCGCCCTCAGCATCGCCAACGAGAACGGCTCAGGCGCGCAGACCCTGGAAGGCATTCAGGTGGTGGAAGTGAAAGGTACCTCCGGGGCGAAGTTCTCACTGACTGGCCGCGTGGTTGCAGGTGCCTATGACTATACCCTGCAAAAAGGCAACGCCTCAGGCACAGACGACAAGGACTGGTACCTGACCAGCTATCTCACACCTGTTGACCCTGTCACGCCACATACCGTGCATATGGTCCGTCCGGAAGCAGCTACCTATGCCGATAACCTCCGCGCCGCTAACACCATGTTCGTCATGGGACTCCGCGACCGCCAGGGCGAAAACCGCGACACCGACGCCGTCAACGGCGAAGCACACTCCACCTCTATGTGGATGCGCAACGTCGGCGGACGCAACAAGTCCTCCATGTCTGATGGCCAGAACAAAACCTCCGCTAACCGCTATGTCATGCAGCTCGGTGGCGACGTCATGTCCTGGAACGACGATGCGGCAGGCCAGCTAAGCCTCGGAGTTATGGGCGGCTATGCCAACCAGAAAAGCAACACCCACAACTCTCTGACCGGTAACCGCTCCACCGGCTCCGTCAGCGGCTACAGCGCGGGCCTTTACGGCACCTGGTATCAGGACACTAAAAGCAAGGCCGGCGTGTATGCTGACTCCTGGCTGCAGTACGCCTGGTTCAATAACGAAGTTAAAGGTCAGGACCTGGCTCCGGAAACCTATAAGAGTAAAGGCCTGATGGCGTCTGCGGAGACAGGTTACAACCTGCGTCTTATCAGTTGGCTGAGCGGTAACGACATGACCAACAGCCTCTGGCTGCAGCCACGCGCCCAGGTTATCTGGACCGGCGTGAAGGCGGATGACCACACCGAGTACAACGGCACCCACGTTCATGGCAGCGGCAGTGACAACGTTCAGACACGACTGGGTCTGCGCACTTACCTTAACGGCAAAAGCGTGAAGGATAAAGACACGGCCCGCACCTTCCAGCCGTTCGTGGAAGCCAACTGGGTCTACAACACCAAACAGGCCGGCGTGAGCATGAACGGGGCGTCTGAAAACATTACGGGTTCCCGTAATGTGGGTGAGCTGAAGGCTGGCGTGGAAGGCAAGCTGAGCAACAACCTGAGCCTGTGGACCGACGTTTCCCAGCAGATGGGAGGCAACGGCTACAGCGATACCCAGGGCACCCTGGGTGTGAAGTACAACTTCTGATACCGGGTGTCGCCAGCGGCGCACTGAGCAGAATAAAAACAAAGACAGCATTAACGTAAAACGCAGGAAAACACAGAGTGGTTCTTCGGCACGGGCGTGCCGGCGGTAAGAGTGGGACGGCCGTGCCGGAGGCGGAGTGTGTAAAAGACAGGACGAGAGATAAACCGACATGAAACGACAAAGTATGAAGATGACGCCGGGCATAGGGTTGCTGGTTCTGCTTATCCTGAGCCAGACCGTGGGGCTGGCGTTTCACTGCGGCGATACGGCGGGTGTCGGGCTGATGCCCCTGAAACCGCCCTCACAGGTAAATAAAGGGGAGGTGCCGGACGCCGTCAATGGCGATGAAACGACGGCGTCCTTTAACCTGGAGAGGGATTATCAGATGCTGTCGGCCCATCACGATGCGACAGGAATGTGCATAGCGTCAGGCATTATTGCCCAGCGCTTCCATAAGGCGCAAGATGAGGAAAGCGAGGCCCGCTGGCGGACACTGAGCCAGCGGGACTGTCAGGCGGCGGATGTGGATGGCAAAAGGGGGCGGTGAGCGTGACGGTGACAATAAGGTGTCTCAGCAAACGAAGATCCAGCAATGATTAACATATCAATAAATCGATGGTGTAATCGCCCCTGACGTCCTGGATCGGGGAAATCAGCAAATGACTGAATCAGTCCGTTCATCTAAATACTCTCAACAAAATTCACAAATTTATGTTTTGAGTTCAAATGAATTACCGCGAGTTCATTTTAATGCGTAAGACCTGGTTAGGGGATGAGGCTTTATTGATCCTTAAGCGGTAACAACAGCAGCTGGTTATCCCTGGCTTCAATCACCCGCGCCTTGTCAGCATCGAGCGCTTCACGGTCAATCGTAAGCCTCCAGCTGTTTTTCAGCGTATCCGGATGACGGAACAGCCCCACAACCGCCACATATTTCGCATCGCTTTCCATGGGCATATCCAGCGACACATCGCCCCCCGGCTTCACCACGACATCGCGAGTGGCCAGTAAATCCGCGCCAGGCGTCGTTTCTCCCTCATTCAACAATTGCTGATAGACGCTTCTGTTGAAGGTTTTAATGTCTTTGAGCTGATAAATTCGTACCACCACCGACTCAGACAATGAGTCGTTCTCGCGCGCGTCGGTATTGAGGGCCTCGCGTGCGGTGAAATCCAGATGAAGCACCTTAATCTTTTTATAAAACACCGCGCTAAAGGCCGACTGGGTGCCATCGCTGACGCTTTGCGTCAGTCCGCAACCGGTAAGTGCGATGGCCAGCACGGGTAACAGCCAGCGCGTGGATTTAGTCAAACTTGTACGTAACACGTCGGTTTCCTTGTTGAGGTGTTGCGGGCTGCAGGCCGGTGTAATAGCCCAGTTCCGTCGTAAAGGTCAGCGGGATATCGTCCGGGAGGTCGGCGTCTTCCGCGCCCAGTACGCCGTTCATCCCAAGCCAGAATGGGCCCTCGCCGAGCGGCGGAGCGGCCAGCAGGCGGGTCCGGGTGGTCAGGGTGATTTTTGCCTTAAAGCGCCAGCCGAGCCAGACCCGCAGCATCACCAGAAAGTCCTGATACAGCAGGCCGTCAGGTTTCCAGCCCTGCGACTCCTGTTCGTTATCGCTGGACAGCGCAACCAGCAGCTGGCTGTTGGCATCCATCGCCTCGTCGCCCAGCGGCGTATTGCCGTCCAGCAGAAAGTCATCATCGCCGTAGAAGCCCAGGGGCTGAACAATTTCTACAGGTCGCAGGCAGTACGGTCTCACCTGCACTCTGGTATCGGGTGCCAGCAGGCTCACCAGTGCCTGCATCCCCTCCTGGGTTTTGCCCGGCTGGCGCAGTACGCCAAGCAGCGCCAGAAAGCGCGACACCGGCGTGGCGATATGTTCTGCCGTACCGGGTATGCCCAGCCCCACCAGGCCCAGCAGTGACTGCGAGATAGTATCGCTACCGCCCGGCTCAAACGTGGCCGGATACGAGTATTTCCGCCAGATGCGATAGAACTGCGTCAGGATGCGGTGGCTGAAGATATCCAGAAAGTCCTGCAGGGCTTCGTGCCCCTCCCGGCGCCGGGTGATGTCATCAAGATAGGCGGTCGGCAGCGGCGAATCCACACCGTACATCCCCATAAACGTGGCGCGGATGACCGGTGGTTTACTGTCATCGTCCTCATCGTACTCGACCGCTTTCAGTTCACTGGCCGGAAACCCCATCCCCGGATGCGGGGCAAACCGCACCGGGTCGTCGGCGGGATGACTGGTCGACCCCATCAGTGGCCTGCCCGGATCCCGCTTCTCCAGCAGCTGGCATAAGCGGTAAAAGTTAATGCGGTGCAGATCGGCTTCCAGCCGCGGGGTCAGCCGGGGATGCGGCGGTTGTGCTTCTCTTCCCATTCCAGGCGCTCTCCGGTCGGTTGCAGGATGATAATCAGGCGGTTAAACAGATAGATGTCGGTGTACAGCGCGAAGAAGCGACTCAGCATCTCGCCAAACAGACAGATGTCCCCGCGCCCGGCAAAACCGTGACTGTCCAGCGTCACTTCAATCTGCACGCCGCGCACCAGGTAGCCCTGCTCAAAGCGCTCGGTTTCACCGTGCTTCACGTCGATAATGGCTTCCAGGCGTCGGCGGTTCATCTCGCTGTCGGTCCACTCGTACAGCGCCAGGGTACCGCGCAGCACGTCGGCATTATCCATCATCGACAGGAATCCGCTGCCGAGGTGGCTCAGCACGCGCCAGTGAAAACGGTCCTGCGCCGGAGGATAACAGGGCAACGTTGGCGCACACAGGTTACGCACGGCGATACTGGCCGAAGTCGTTTTCATTACCGTATCGAGTACGGTGCTCTGCAGCGCACGGCGTGGCAGCTGACCGTTGGTACCCGTGAGCGTCAGGGACAGGCTTTCGTCCTGCGGCACCGTGTGGTTATCAAACGCTTCACCACCGAGGATAAGCCAGGTGTTATGCAGCCCGGACGGGCCGCGACGCACGCGGGTGTGGTAGTAATATTCCGGTGCTTCATGGCGCATCATTCCCCCCTTGTGGCGGAAGCTTGAGAATGGCACGTAGGTATGCTGGCTCGATGACTGCACCGAATCCACCGCGTAAATCTCGGTATGGCCATCCTGCACGCGCATCGGGCGCAGCATGTATTCGGTCTGCAGAGAATTGAGCGTCAGCGGGTCAGATTCCAGCGGGAACAGGTTAATCACCGGCACGCAGTTCAGGCGCAGATGCTTTTCAGTAAAGCTGAAGTCATGCTCCCAGCGCTCTGCCAGCACCACGTCGATGTCGAACCAGGGGAGTTCAGCCGGAAACAGCACGGTTTCCAGCCCGCGCAGGCCCGTAAACATAAATTTCTCGCGGAAGGTGAAATACTCCAGCAGCAGCTGATAACCGCTGAAGCTGCTGTCCCCTTTCGGCCACAGGCCGTCGTCATCGCCCAATCCCAGTGCGGTGAAATACCCGTCCAGCGGTCTTCTGTCCACGTCACCCGGCATCCGCAGCCAGAGGCGGGCCGTGTTCAGGGTGAAGGCTTCGTGCATGGCGCAGGCCAGGGGGGCATCGGCGTTGAAATAGAACGGGATCTGACTGAGATCGACACGGCTCCAGTCGGCAAGAGGGCTGCAGCTGATGCGCAGGCTAATGACCGAACGTCCGTCAGGATCGGTCGACAGGCGGGCGTACTCCAGCGACAGCGGCTGAAGGGTTATCTCTTTGGTGGTGGTGTAGCGGCAGCGCGTCCCCTTCTCACCGATCGGCCGCGAGAGCACCTCAAAACCTTTAACAATACGCATATGCTCTTTCATTTCGCGCCAGTCAGGGGTGAACTCCACCACCGACATCGACGGAATGGTGCGCAGGTAATGCGGCAACAACAGGCTGACCAGCCCTTCGGTGAGCTCCGGCAAATCATCGTCAAGCTTCTCGCGCAGTCTGCCCATCATGAAGGCAAAGCCTTCGAACAGGCGCTCCACGAACGGGTCGCGCGCGCCCGCTTTATCGAGATTGAGCATTGCCGCCTGCTCGGGATGAGCGCGGGCAAACTCTTCGCCGGCCTCCAGCAGGTAGCGCATTTCAGCGTCATAATAACGTAAGGTTAAATCATCCATAAGAACCTGAGTAATTGTGTTTTAAAGGTATGCCACGTGTCACTTCCCGCGAAGCACCGCACGGCTTGCCGGGTCGGGCGCAATCAGACCGGACAGCAGCAAATCCATCTCGGGCTGAAGCCGTAATTTATCGGTTTCACTGCGTGTGGTTTTCATGCGCAGCAGCCTGAGACGCGATTTGACTGCAGATAACAGTGATGAGGGTGGATGATACAAACGACCCATTATTCCATCCCGTCTGAATCACGGTTTGCGGCGTTGGCCATCAGTGCCTGCGCCGCCGCCTCGCTGTCGACGCTGAATATCCGGTCCGGCAGCGCGAAACCGCGCAGATCCAGCAGCGCCAGCGGGCCTTTCCCCAGCTGTGAGCGCAGCACCCACTGCAGGGTGCGACCATCCGGGGCGCTAAAGCTCATCATCCACTGGCTGCGGTCAAGCTGCTGGCGCTTGCCCTGATCCAGCCAGCGTATAAAGCCCCAGGTTCCGCTGTAGTCCCCGAACAGGCGCGCGCCTGCGCTGGTTGACGTCCAGGTGAGCAGCGTCCCCGGCTTAAACGTGTCTCCCGGCCAGCGGAAGGACTGCCAGTCGGCCATCTGGTTAAAGTAGTGCAGCTTTTGTCCATCAATGGTCAGCTGAGTCTCGACCACCTGCGGCACCGGACGCGCCTGCAGTTCAAAGCTGATGCCCTGGCTGCCGTCGGTAAACAGAATGTCCGACAGCTGGCTCAGCTGATTGATGGCCCGCAGAAACGCCGGGTTAAAGCTCAGCCCCTGGCTGTTGACCTTATCCGGCACCCACTGGCTGCCCTCCTTGTGCAGCACCCCGCTGAGTTCCGTGGTCAGGAAGCGTTCAATACGCCCGCTGTCCTTACGGATAAACTCGGCCAGCATCGGCAGGGACGCATCGCTCTTACCCGCAGCAAACGGGAAGCGTCCGTCAAAGGCCGTGTGCCAGTTCGTCGTGACCGAGCGGCTCCATTTGTCATTCAGACTGGCTGCCGACGGCTGAAGCACGGTCTCCCAGGCCTGAGTCAGCGGCTGCACAAACATCGTGTTGCCAAAGCCACTCCACTCTTCGCCAAGGCTTGCCGACATCAGGCTGCCGTACTGCTGGGTATCGGTCAGATCCACGCTTTTGCCCTGGAATACCGTCTGGGCCAGGGTCTGCATCATCGCCTGCGGGTCGGAGGCGCCCGCCACCTGCTGCAGGCGCAGGCGCACGCGGGTAATGCGGGTCAGATAGGTCTGCAGGCTCAGAGAGTTATCCGCCGACATGACGTTACGCCCCTTATTTTTGCCCAGAAGCTGCAGCAGGGGGCCAAAGGTTTCATCCAGTGGCCCCTGCGGGCCTGACGCGGACGGGTCAATCGCCGGTCTGTCTTTTCCACCGACCAGGTCTTTAGCCGATTTGATGATGGAGTCTGAAAGGCCTTCGCTCTGCTGGCCGGTCTGCCCCTGCCAGGCGAGAGTATTCAGCAGGGCAATCAGCGGCGACTGGCGGACATCACTCATCAGCGTCAGCTGGTCGGTGACGTCTGCAATATTCTTTGCCGGGTTAAGCCGCAGACTGTTGAGGAAGCTCAGCCAGCTGCCGGCAAAGTCGGTGAAGTAACGCTGCGTCAGACGTGCTTTCAGCGCTTCCGGCGACAGGTCTGAGGAGACGGCTTTTTGACTGTTGCTCAGCACCCAGTCGATTTCATCGCGGCGGGAACTGGCAGCCTTTTCGATAGCCTGCTGAATGCCGCCTTCCCATGCCTGACGGGTGAACATCCCCGGCACCACTGAATCGGTGGTAAACAGGCGGCGGGCATCGGTGCCGCCGGTCATGTCTTCCAGAGACACGTCGGCATAATTACGCCGCACGGATTTGAGCATATTTTCATACAGGGTGCTTTCCGCGTTGCGCCGTCCTATCTGCTGCAGCAGCACCTGGCGGCTCTGGCTGACCAGCTGCGTGTCCGGCGTGATTGTCCACTGCGGCTGCTCTGGCAGTGCGGCGATGTAGAATGCCCATAAATCCGGCGCAAGACTTTGCCACAGGCCGGTTGAGATACCCGTGCGCGCTGGCTGCACGGTTTTCATGGTCTGCGCGTAAAACGCGCCGTCGGCCTTATCCGGATGAGCCATCATCAGCCAGGCTTTCAGCTGGTTATAGCCCGGCTTCGCCAGCTGTGCCCGCCGGTCACTGTTGGGTGCAGAGCCTGCCAGCGCGCTGAGCTTCTGCGTCAGGGCCGCACTGGCCGGGTCGCGGATCAGGCGGGTATTCACCACGCCGTACCAGGGCAGCACCGCAGCCAGCAGCTGCCGGTTATGGTCCAGACCGAAGCGCTGATACCAGGGGGCCCCATCCTGAATACGGTGCTGCAGCCGACCGGCATCATTACGCAGGATGTGCAGGGCAGTGAGCTGACTATCGGAAACAGCGGGATGCTCCACCAGATTTCGTGCTTTTGCAGCCACAGAAGAAATCTGTCCGTAGTTCAGCGCAAACGACAGCAGCGTTCCCGCCCCCCAGACCCCGATAATGGCCATCAGAGCCCAGGCCAGCGTCTGCTCCCACGCCATACCGACACGACGGCCACGTACGCGGGGACAGTCATCAACAATACCCTGCCAGGTCACCGGCAGGGGCAGCGCATGACGCTGTGATGCCGGGGCTAATCCCTCCGCGCTGGCCGTTAACGTTGCGATATCAGCAGAGGTATTCTCCGGCAGGCTGAACATCAGGCCACGCAGCGGAACGCGTTGCTGAGAAACGGACAGCCACGGCGCCAGTTGCTGAGCCCAGCGGGCGATCCCGCCCTCTTTCAGGTGCTGACCCAGACGCAGCAGGAAGTCGTGGCGGTTGTTCTCTGCGACCTGACTCACCCCCTGCGCCCGCAGGGCCGGCAGCATCAGCTCAAGCTGGCGGGTAATATCACCGGCTGTGGCCCGCAGCGGAAAACTGGCCCCTACGGTCTGTTCAGTGCGTTTTGCCTGCGACCACCTACTGCCGCACAGCTGCCACAGCCAGACCGGGGCGGAATAACGCAGCAGCTCGCTGATTTTTTCCAGCCCGCGTAAATCGTTGTCGCTGATTTGTGGTGTCAGGTTAAGCGACTCCGGTAATACGCGGACAATCCCGTCCAGTGGACGACCCCGGCGCAGCTTGCGCAGCGCAGTATATTTTTCGCGATCGGGCTCTGCTGCCAGGCTGCCGCCGTAAATCAGCACGGTACGGTTGCCTTCAAGCCACTGACTTTCCTGCAGGCCGGGGATCAGCTGTTCGATGGCGGCTTCGTCGCCGGTGATCAGCAGCAGACGGGTTTTATGACGCCAGAAGAGGTTGTAGCGTTTACGCAAAACACTCGCGATCTCGGTTTTCAGCCCCTGCTGTTTTAAGTTGTGTTTGCGACTTTTGTATTTCACTCCCTTAGAGGAGAGCTTCTTAAGTTGGCTAATTTGCCACAGCTGAATGCCAACAAAACTCAGCGTAATTAGACAAACTAACGCAGTCCAACAAATCCCGCAGACAATAAGGATGGGCCGAATCGATTCCCAGCCCAGCGAGATATCAGCAAAAAAATACCAGTATACGAGACCGCCGCAGAGTATCAGCAAAGTGACAACAGCAAGGGTGATTATCACCGTTACGGCAGTAGAGATACTTGCGTCTGGTTTAAGGGCGTTATCCTTTTCCATGTGGCTTTACTATTCCAAGAGCGAGAGTGTGTTGAGGATCGGTACTAACCCAGCCGCATGGCTGTGCTTCTGTTTGGGCAAAAAGAGCAGCAAGAGAGATAACAATGAGAGGTTCCATGCTGCCCTGCATTCCCCAATAGCTGTCCTGTAGGTTATGCGTGGTATTCCAGCCGCACTCATCCAACTGAGCAATTTGAGGATGTGAAAATAAAACGCAGGCGGGTGGATCGTCGTGAAGATCGCACTGTGCCACCGCGCGTTCACAGATGAGGTTCAATGGCTCTGAGGCAGGCGCATCATAAAACTCACCCCGGGGCATCACCACCGGAGCATCTGCCCCGACCACCCAGAGAGCGGCTGATTCGCCCGCAGGCAATGGGCTATTCGCGTCAGCAGGGAGAGACACGCACCCAACCACCAGATGTTGACTCTTTTCATCTTCACGAAGCAGGGTCGCAAGCCTCGCGAGCGTTGCTTCTCCCTGCCAGTTTTCAGGTTGGTCTGGCAGGTGGACTTCAGGAAAAGACGCCTTCATTTGCTCGCAGAAAGCGGACCAGACAGAGGCATCCCCTAAAAAGAAACAATGCGAGATCGTAAGCGGCCTGTCACGCGGGGTACTCCTCCATTGCATCACCAAAGCGCGAACCAGCTGTTGCTCCCTTGTCAGGCTATCTGCAGAGAAGGTGCGGGCAATACGCAGTGCTTTTCCACCCGTTTCCTGGCGTTCTGCCGGGGGCCGCTGAATACGGCTAAGCACCCTTTGCCAATCCACCATATCCGCGCCTGAAGGACCAAGCAGCAGGACTTCTTGCATACCAAGGAGGCTTTGATGATCTTCCCACCACCGACTTTGCTCATGCGCAACGTTGCGTTGCCATGCTATTGCATGATGCAAAGAGAGACGGAAATAAAGCAGCTGACAAAGCCAGAAAAAACCTATGCAGATCAGAACGAAGCCCATTGCTGAAAAAGCCATTCCGCTACGATTTTCTCCGCCAATCAGCCCCCCCACCGCCCCGGCAAATAAAATCAGAAATGCCCCTGCCAGCAGCCATCCACGGTTTATCGGCTTTTTGGCTTTTTTCCAGGCGGGATACTGTGGCACGTCCCTCACTGTCCGATACCAAAATCAGGAAAGGAGCTCACCAGCGTGCAACCACAAGCACAACGGTGTCCATGCAGGGCAATAGGCTGACCATCTACCTTCGAGAGTGAACTGCCTTCGGCGATGGTTGTCATTCCATGCTTGTTACATTTAACCGCATCCCCTTTAGCGGCAATCCCTTTACCAAAGCAGAGATAGTGCCCGACCAAAACCTTACCGCCGTACTCCTTCAGGATGTCCCCCTGACGAATCACCCGTTTCATTCAATGCCTCCTGCTCAGGTTGTCACCAGCGATTGTGCTTTTTCCAGCCATCCGGACTGGATAATTGATTTCGCCATCTCCAGACGTTTCTCACTGATGATTTCTGTCTGTTGCGCCGTCACAACGCCTGGTTCGGAGGTAAAGGCTTTCAGCGCATCCGCGTTGTCGACCATAGGAATTGCCAGGCCGGTGAGATAATCCATCGCTTCAGACTCCAGCGTCAGCAGCCCGGCCGTACCGGCAAGGCCGGCCAGTTTTGCCGTTGTGCCTTTCTGTTTGAAGCTAAAGATAACGCCACCGACCAGCGTTGCCGCCCCAACCACATCTCCGGCAATGGTCAACGGAGAGAGTGACTTATTGCATTTGTTACCGAAGTAGATCATCCGATAGAGGAAATAGCCGCCCCAGGGTTCCCGCGTTCCAAGCGTGTATTGCATAAACCACGCGCGGGAGTCATGCACCTGATCGTCAAACAGCGCTCTGACCAACCCGGCTGGCGTGTCCGCATTCGAGGCTTCTCCAGGAGGTGGGAACAGCGTCGCGACCTTCGTCTCGGCGGACGCTTTGATCAGCGCATATTCTCGCGGCCTGTCGTCAATATTCAGTAGAAAAATGGAGTTACGCGGAATCACCGCCAGCACCAGTTGACCAATGCTGGTCGGGCTGCGGAATTGCTGACGATAGTCTTCGCCAAATTCCGTCGCTGCCTGCTTCAACTGGGTTTTGGCGATATCCGGGTCAAAATCTTTCACCCCGGGCTCCAGCACTAATTCATCCATTTTATCTGCTGGCTGACTGGCGATTTTTTCTTGCCGCCGGGCCCTGACCGCGCCCTGTTGCAGCTCCCGTTTAACTTCTGAGCTTTCCAGCGCCCCCGGGAGAGCATCACTATCCGTCGCCCGCTCGTAAAAAGGTGTCGTCAGCATTGTGCCTTTGGCGTAGCGATCGATGCGCCACGCGGTGATCCAGGCAATCTGATTTTCAAACGCTTTTTCAAGACTGACCGATGCCCGTGGGGGGATGTATTCTGCTGCCTGTTCGTCATTGATTTTTTCTTTTGACGGGGGGAGGTTTAGCGTTAATTCTCGCCAGGCGTTAAAGCGATTGATGAGGGAGGTATCGACATCAAACTCGGTTAAGACATCTAATACTAAAGCTCTCCATTTATCCTTTTTGAGGTCATTAGGAAGATTATCGCCAGCAACTTTCAGAGGTGCTCCGGCCTGAAAAGCTAAACTATATAGATCATTAAGTGTGATCTGAGACAATAATAGGCTGTCATCCTCCCCATCCGCCTTACCCTGATCTCCTGGAGGATAACCGCCACCAATATCCGAATGCATTCCTGGGTAGATTATTTCCTTACAGTTTACCGGATATTTACCGTTAGCACGGCGGAGAGAGTCCAGCGGGAAGCTGAGCCTCTGCTCATGGGAAGAAACCAGATGTACGCAATTTTTAATTAACCCACCGTAGGTTTTTTCCTCCGGCAGCTCCTGAGTCCCGTCAGCCCACGACATATGTCCTTCCGCCACCGGTGCAACATGTGCTATGCCTACAGATGCCACCGTATCCAGTAACCCCAGAAACTCCACGCTGAGAGGGATTTTCAGATCGTCTACCATCAGGCACTGCTCAGGTTTTTGGTTTCTTCCTTCAGGTTTTGGCAGCAGCTCGCTCAGCCAGCTCACAAAGGCACGCGCCGCCGCCGCCCCGCGGGAAAAACCATATACATACAGCTTAATTCCCAGCAGCTTTGGCTGAGTAGGACTCGGTTGCTGCAGAGCCGGGCCCAGCAAAGACTTCAGTTTTTTCAACTCTGCGCTAAAGGTCTCGTAGCGATTATGGCTACCGGTTAATCCCAATGAAGCCCAGGAGGTTGCCATATTGTCTATCGCGGCACGTGTTTCAGCATCAGAAAGCTTACTGGCATCGTCGTTTTGTTGAACTAGAGAGCGTTTCAATGCATCAATAATTCTCAACAGCGCCCAGTTAATTCTGTCTTCTCCCATTTTGGCAAAGGCCAGCCCTGAAGTTGAATAATCAAGATCGTTAATTTCTGGGAAAGGTGTCCCAACGCCAGGTATGTAGTATTTGTAGTAACTTCCCTTAAGGCCTGGATCAGAATCGAGTAACCCAGCGGAGGAAGACACGCCGCCAACGGCACCATTACCGATCGTGGCACGAAATAAACGAGCAATGTTGGTTGGGTGTTTTGGATTAGACAAATAAAAATCGTTATTCAGGTTATTACCGGTACCATCAAAAAACAGGCTAATATGCAGAGTTTTGCAACACGGCATATCTACCAGCTTGTTGTCAGCCTGGCAAAGTTCATTGCGATAGATTCGCTCCAGGCTCTCTTGCTGCTTACAGTTTTTGCCCACCAGCGCCGCCTGTGACGGCAAACGACCCTGCGCCGGAAATTCCGGCGGGTACCAGACCAGATCCGTGGTTATTTCGGACATACTTTCGGCTCCTTCATTTCTAGCGGCAATTTGATCGGGTAAGAAGGGCTGCCGTAGGTAAAGCAGCTTGTTGTCACCTTCACGTCGTCACAGGGTAAAAAATGCACCGTAATACCGCAGGTTTCCTGTCCCGTATAATCCGGCACAGAAACGATTTGGCTATGTTGTTTCTTTTGCGCATCGATTTTTGCTTTCCAAGCAAGATACTTTTCTTCATCTGCGAATCCAGGAAAACCAGCTGAAGATCCTTGACCGGTTTCCCAGTCAATACGAACCGTCATTCCAGGCTTCCAGACGGAAGGTACACCGTAACAGCACCCACCACCACCACCGTCAAAAGGTCCAATAATATCAATACCTGACTGCCCGTTAACGCTGAAATGGTTGATGGCCCATTTGGTATGGTTAATGGCTTCTATAGTCCCCGAACCACCGCTTTGCGTTTGTGCTTCAGCCTTCGGCTGGCTGCATCCGGCCAGTAACAAAACACCCAGTAATACGCCAGAGATTGTTATCTTCATCCTTATCTTCCTTTTATTGCGCCATCCACTCTTACAGGTAAAATCATTTAACTGTGCCTTTGCCTGGCATACTTAAATCATTTCCCCCATCGGGGTATAGCGTTATTCAGGTTATTACCTGATACTATCAAAAAACAGACTGACAGATTTGCCGGGAGCAAATCTGAACGCCATTTATGGCGGCCCGCAGGGCGAGTCCCATGGACGGGACGAGTAATTGCAACGTTTTACAGCACGGCATATCTACCAGCTTATTCTCAGCCTGACAAAGCTCATTGCGGTATACCCGCTCCAGACTCTCCTGCTGTCTGCAATTTTTTCCCGTCACAGCCGCCTGCGACGGCAAACGCCCCTGAGCCGGAAACTCCGGCGGATACCAGACCAGATCCGTGGTTACTTCAGACATACTTTCGGCTCCTTCATTTCCAGCGGCAGCTTAATGGGGTAAGACGGACTACCGTAGGTAAAACAGCTGGTTGTCACCTTTACGTCATCACAGGGCAAAAAATGCACCGTAATACCGCAGGTTTCCTGTCCCGTATAATCTGGTACCGGAACTGTTTTGCTGTGTTGGCGCTTAAATGAATCCATTCTTTTCTGCCATTTTAAATATTCATCCCAATGATCATAACCGGGAAAACCATCTGTTCCTCCAGTACCTGTTTCCCAATCAATTCGTACCGTCATTCCCGGTTTCCAGACGGCAGGAACACCATAACAACATCCCCCCCCCACCTTGAAAAGGGCCTATAATGTCAATGCCCGACTGACCATTGACGCTGAAATGATTTATGGCCCATTTAGTATGGTTAATCGCTTCTATTGTCCCCGAACCACCACTCTGCGTCTGTGCTTCGGCCTTTGGCTGACTGCATCCGACCAGTAAAAAAATACCCAGTAATACGCTATAGATTGTTATCTTCATCCTCATTCTCCTTTTATTGCGCCATCCACTCTTACAGGTAAAATCATTTAACTGTGCCTCTGCCTTGCATACTTAAATCATTTCCCCCATCGGGATAAATCGTTATTCAGGTTATTACCGGTACCATCAAAAAACAGACTGACAGATTTGCCGGGAGCAAATCTGAACGCCATTTATGGCGGCCCGCAGGGCGAGTCCCATGGACGGGACGAGTAATTGCAGAGTTTTGCAACACGCCATATCTACCAGCTTGTTGTCAGCCTGGCAAAGTTCATTGCGATAGATTCGCTCCAGGCTCTCTTGCTGCTTACAGTTTTTGCCCACCAGCGCCGCCTGTGACGGCAAACGACCCTGCGCCGGAAATTCCGGCGGGTACCAGACCAGATCCGTGGTTATTTCGGACATACTTTCGGCTCCTTCATTTCTAGCGGCAATTTGATCGGGTAAGAAGGGCTGCCGTAGGTAAAGCAGCTTGTTGTCACCTTCACGTCGTCACAGGGTAAAAAATGCACCGTGATACCACAGGTTTTTTGTCCTGAGTAATCTGGCAGCGGCACAGTTTTGCTATGCTCCTTGTTATTAGCCCTCATTTTCTTTAGCCACGCTTTGTACTTCTCTCTATCGGCAAATCCTGGAAAACCCTCTGTAGAAGCTTCACCACTTTCCCAGTCGACTTTAACTGTCATACCCGGTTTCCAGACGGAAGGCACACCGTAGCAACACCCGCCCCCGCCGCCATCAAATGGACCGATCGCATCAATACCCGACTGTCCGTTTACGCTGAAATGGTTGATAGCCCATTTGGTATGGTTAATGGCTTCAATTGTTCCTGTACCACCACTCTGCGTTTGTGCTTCTGCCTTCGGCTGGCTGCATCCGGCCAGTAAAAAAACACCCAGTAATATTCCTGAGATTGTTATCTTCATCCTTATCTTCCTTTTATTGTGTCATCCACACTTACAGATAAAATGATTTAATTGCGCCACTGGCTGGCATAATTAAATCATTTCAACCATCGGGATAAACTGTTTTAAAACTATTACCAGCACCGTCGAAAAGGTAGCCCTCAACTGGTTTTCCTTGCCTGTGACGGCAAACGACCCTGCGCCGGAAATTCTGGCGGGTACCAGACCAGATCCGTGGTTACTTCGGACATACTTTCGGCTCCTTCATTTCCAGCGGCAGTTTGATTGGATAATTAGCATTGGCGGGTGACCAGCAGCTTGTCGTTACCTTGACATCATCGCAGGGTAAAAAGTGCACCGTAATTCCGCAGGTTTCCTGTCCTGTATAATCAGGCAGGGGCACTGTTTTACTGTGCTGACGATTCTGAGCCTTTATTTTTTTTGCCCATTCCAAAAATTTCTTTTCGTCAGCATACCCGGGGAAATCGTCAGAACTCCCAACTCCTGTTTCCCAGTCAATTCGGACTGTCATTCCAGGCGTCCAGACAGCAGGAGCCCCGTAACAACATCCCCCTCCCCCCCCTTGGTATGGACCTACAGCATCAATGCCCGACTGTCCGTTAACGCTAAAGTGATTGATAGCCCATTTGGTATGGTTGATGGCTTTAATTGTTCCTGTACCACTGCTCTGTGTTTGTGCTTCTGCCTTTGGCTGGCTGCATCCCGCCAGTAAAAAAACACCCAGTAATACGCCAGAGATTGTTATTTTCATCCTTAACTTTCTTTTATTGCGTCATCCACACTTACAGATAAAATGATTTAATTTTGCCGCCTCCAGGCAGAATTAAATCATTTTTATCATTGAGATAAATCTTTATCAGATTCTTTTCTGTTGCTTCTTAGCTACTAATACCGCCTACGACGGCAAGCGCCCCTGGGCCGGAAATTCCTGCGGGTGCCAGACCAGATCCGTGGTTACTTCGGACATACTTTCGGCTCCTTCATTTCCAGCGGAAGCTTAATCGGATAAGAAGGGCTGCCGTAGGTAAAGCAGCTGGTTGTCACCTTCACGTCATCACAGGGCAAAAAATGCACCGTAATACCGCAGGTTTCCTGTCCCGTATAATCAGGCAGGGGCACTGTTTTACTGTGCTGACGATTCTGAGCCTTTATTTTTTTTGCCCATTCCAAAAATTTCTTTTCGTCAGCATACCCGGGGAAATCGTCAGAACTCCCAACTCCTGTTTCCCAGTCAATTCTGACTGTCATTCCAGGCGTCCAGACAGCAGGAACGCCATAGCAGCATCCGCCGCCGCCGCCATCAAATGGACCGATCGCATCTATTCCAGATTGCCCGTTTACGCTGAAGTGATTGATAGCCCATTTGGTATGGTTAATGGCTTCAATTGTTCCTGTACCACCACTCTGCGTTTGTGCTTCTGCCTTTGGCTGGCTGCATCCAGCCAGTAAAAAAACACCCAGTAATATTCCTGAGATTGTTATCTTCATCCTGATTTCCTCCAAAAAAATGATATATACCAATATCATTTAAAAAATCACATTCCCGTATTAACGATTTGCAATACAAATTGCATCAACAGGCAGCGTCACTGTGTCCAGCACGGCAGAGAAAGGGACATCAAGCCAGGGAAGATAGACCCAGTATCCCGCATCCACCATTTTCTGTGTTCCCTGATAATACTCTCGATAACACCCTGAGGCATGTTCTGATATAGAGCCACAACCACTTAAAAGAAATATAAGCATCAACACTGTTATTATTTTCATTCTCTTTCCTTATTTATTATTGTCATCCTAAAAAACAATAAAAACAGTGATTTGACGTAAAAAAAGCAGCCCTCATCCGATTTGATGACTCAATCGGGTTAAATGGTCGATTACAAAGGCATCTCGCTCATCATCAAACAATACCCCAGCCTGAGTCGCATTCACCATGCCTTCAAAACAGGCTTTGAATTGGGTCTCTTTGGAGGAGAAAGTATTTATTATTGGCAACTGCTGAGCTACAAAACGTTTTGCATCACATAAGCACATAAATTTTTCATACTGACTATCACTGAAATCAAGCTGTTGGGCAGCCTCGTCGCGTTTCGGGATACTTCCCATCCCCGCCAGCAGTGCCGATTGTTCATCAAGATCCTGCCACCCCCAGAACAATGCAGGGTATTTCAGTTGTTCCTGCTGCTCAGCATTCAGAATATCCGTAAAAAAATATGAAAAAATACGAGTATCCCAGAAACGAAAAATCCCTTCCCGTCCTTCTTGCCGGGCATTAGTGATCTGAGTCAGCCATTCTCCCAATCTGGATAATGGCCATAGCGAACATAAGATCAGTAGAGGCGCCGTTGAAGACATTTCTTTTGCCAGCGCCTGAAGCCAGTTCCATTGTTGCAAATCGTTAAACATAATCCGCATCAGCAGCGGTGCGTCCTCGGGATAAATATCCTCAGGCAAATCCTTATAGAGAGACTGCCATTTAATCTGCGGTGAAAAGCCAGATAACGCAGGGATCACGGAGTAATCCACACTGCACTGATCAACAATGACATCGATATAGTTCTGCCCAATCTGCTGGCAAAGCCGTTTAGCCCCCTCTAACCAGGCATCAGAGTATTCATTCTGCACTTGTTAACTCTCCCTTGGCACAAATCCTTTCGCCATTTCCTGTGCCCTTTTCAGGCACTCCTTACAGACAGAGGATGGAAGTTCCGGCATCGGAAAGTCTTCGCTCTGCGGCCCGAGCATTTCGTGCTGTCCCTTCAGGCTCAGCAGGCCAGGCCCGTGAATATGAATCTCTCCCTGCGGCGAAAGCCGTATATACGCTCCGCCACAGCTAAGCGTGATACCGTTTTTCGCCGTAAGCTGCAGATGGCCCTGAGTGGACTGCACTGTCACGTCTTTCAGAGAAGTCAGGGCTAGAGTGTCTGCGTGTGATTCAAAAGTCATCGGGCCTTTTGCAGAAACAAGCCGTACTCCTTCCTGCTGAGCCAGCATCGAAATCGCTTTGCTGGCATTGACAGAATGACGTTGTGCCGTAGCTATATTGACCTCACCCAGACTTTGCAGGTAAAGACCTTTTCCACTGTGCATTAACGTACTTTCAGGTGTCACAGCAGCTATTCCTTTTGGTGCCGCTATTAATAAGGCGGCCTCTTTCAGATTTTCTGCTCCGTTGACGAATTCCCTCAGCGAATCGGCATCCGGCGAAAAGTTGTGATGGGCACTGGTTATGCTCCCCCACTCGATTATCTGGTTCAGAGCCCCTTTTAGCAGGCTGATGGTCGGGGCCATCTCCAGTACCTGGCCCTGCCCTGATGCCTGTCCATCCGCAGTAATAAACAACCCTTTCTGCGCCCGTATCGCCCCCCAGCCGTCGGTTCTGAGCTCAAAGCCCTCGCCGCGCCGCTGTTTTTCGCCGTCGACCAGATGGCCGAGATTCAGCTGGCTTTTGCCGCCGTACTCGGTGCTGACCTTGATGTGCTCTTTACCGCGCTCGTCGTCGAGGCGGATTTTGTTGTTGGCGGGCGTGCGCAGCACGTTGCGCTTGTAGTTGCGGATGGTGACGTGGTCGCCGTGCGCAGAGTCGTGCAGCACGCCGGCGATGTACGGCCGGTCCGGGTTGCCGTCCTCAAAGCCTATCGCCACCTCGGTGCCCGCCAGCAGCGGCAGGTGCAGGCCGTACGTATCCCCGGCGTACGGGCGGGACTGGCGCACCCACAGGCTCTCGAACCCCGCATCCCAGTTATCCCGGTCAAACAGCATGCTGACGCGGTAGCGGCCGTCTTTATCAATATGCCCGTAGGTGTCGTTTTCGGTGGTGCTGGTGACGCGGGCCGGTAACGTGCCGGCCATCACCGGACGGGTGCCGGGCTCAGGGCGGAAGCAAAAATCAGGGCTGTCCGGGATGCCGTCAAACCTGACGCCGAAGTCCTCGTCACGACGCGCATGGCTGTGCATCGCCGTAACGACCACCCCATGAGCAAAGACCTCCGCCACCTCAATGCCCCCGGTGACCCTCAGCACCTGGCCGGGGGCCAGCGTCGGGCAGCTGGTGACGGCCCGCGTCCGCGTCTGTCCGTTCAGGTAGCGCTCATGGCGGATGCGGGCAAAGAACGCCCCCGACTCCGGGGCCGGGTTGCGGTCATAGTGGCTTCCCGGCGTCAGGTAGTTGTCGGCATAGTGATACGCATCCCCGTAGGTGGTGGCATCCCCGCGGGTCACATCCACCCGGGTGTTCATGTCTTCCGTGGCCCGGCGGTAGTTGTAATCACGGGTGCTGACCTGCTTCTGCACCACGTTATGATGGCTCTCCATCCCCCACACCGAGTCCCCCCCTGCCGAATGCTGGCCCGACGGCGGCACCGACGGCAGGGTCAGGCCTTTTTCATACCCCTGCTGGCCGTCGTAAAACTCCACCACGTCGATGTTCAGACGCATGTCGGTGGTAAAGCGGAACCAGATGCCGGCCTCACCCAGCAGGCGGGTGATAAAGTGCAGGTCGTCCTCACCGTACTGCATCACCTGCTCGCGGCGCGGGTACTCTTTTGAGAGTGAGAACAGAAAATCCTGACCGCGCATGCTGTGACGCTCGCGCAGGATTTTCTCGACGATTTGCGGGACCGACATGTCCTGATAAATGGCGTTCTGGTGCGAACGGTCGAGCAGCGCCAGGCGGGGCCGGAGCGTCAGGGCGTAACGGGTCTCATCCCTGGAGGTGCTGAGGCGTTCAAAACCGCTCACCACGCCCTGAAGGGTGCGCACCACCTGCTGCATTTTGATGCCGAACCCCTGGTCAACCGGGGCCTGCAGCGTCAGGGAGGCCGCTTTCATCAGCATCCTCTCTTTGCTGATGGCATGGTCACCGCTGGTAAATTCAATCCGGTAGCTGAACGGCGTGCTCAGGGCTTCATCGCCCTCAAAGGCCAGTACGTCGAGGGCTGACTCGCACCCTTTTACCGCCAGCAGGTGGTGGCTGTGGCTGAATCTGTTGGGGGGGTTATTGCTCATGTGTACACTCCTTGTGTAAGTTCAAACGCCAGCCGGATACCCTTTTCATCGCGCCAGCCCGGCGTGAATGTCCGCATGGGCGCGGTCTGGCAGAGCGAAGCCGCGCCTTCCACCGCACGGGCACAGTAAGGGGGCAGACGTCGCAACAGAATGGCTGGATGTCCCATACATCCCTCTCTTTGTCGGTTCCCGGACACGCTACCGCCCATCGCTGTTTCCTCTTAAGGGGACCAAAGCGCATACGGTCGGGCTGGCAGTTTGAGGGTTTCTTTGCTCAACCCGCGCGGGCAGGCGTTGAGCAAAGAACGGGCAGAAGAGACTGTCCGTCAGGACGCTTGCCCTGGACTACTCTCGAAAGTGTTGTGAAACGTCTTCATCCTGTGATGACGCTGAAGGTTTGCCCGGGAGCTGGCAGGCATCAGCCTGGGGTACCAGGCTGATTTCGACACGGCGGTTCTGCGCCCGGCCTTCCGGGGTATCGTTGGTTGCGACAGGACGGCTTGCACCATAACCCTGTACCGCAAAACAGCTTTCCGGCACATCGCCGGTGTCCCGCATCCAGTTACGCACCGCTTCGGCACGTTTCAGGGACAGCGCCTGGTTCAGTCCCGCATTGCCGGTGTTATCGGTATGGCCACTCACCACAATCAGCCAGCCCGGCTTCGCTTTGATACCGACCAGTGAATTCACCAGCATTTTGGTGGATCCCGCTTTCAGCACGAACTTGCCGGAATCGAACAGCGACATGCTGTCGAGCCGCACAATTGTCGGGGCCGGTTTAGCTTTCGGCTGCGGTTCAGACGGCAGTTCAGACGGCGGTGGAGGAGGCACATACGAGCGGATCGCCTCCAGCACCGGCATTCGCAGGTGCTCCCCCCGATACAGACCCAGGCTCATCCGGGCCGGTACGCCATTACGCGCCAGGTCATCAAGCTGTGCCGCATCGTCACGCAGGATGGAAACGGCGTCGGCTTTTGGTGCGAAATCATGCATAGGGATACGGTTGTAGCGGGCAATATCAAAACTCACCCGTTGCAGCAGCTGACGATTGTTCCAGCCACTGCTGAGCAGCGCGGCAATGGCCGCCAGCGTGAAGATCCCGAGCGCACATCGCCAGGTTCGTCCGCGCGGCGTCAGGCCTTGCCCTTTCGGCAATAGCGGCAGGATAAAATCCGGGAAGGGGGAAATCACCGTGCTGTCGGTCCCCACCGGCTGCCAGCCCGTCACCTGCTGCATCGCGGTGTGCCGGGAAAGCCACACCGTCCAGACCGAGGTGGCCAGGCTTCCGGCAAGGATCGGCCCCATTCCCCACAGCACGGCAGCAGGGGCGATGATCGGAACATCGGGGTTCTCATCCATAAAGACGGCTTTCACGTGCTGATGGAACCAGCTCATCAGGGTGTTCATCAGCACCTGCTGCTGCATCGCAGGCGTCCCGCCGGTAGTGACCCATGCGGCAATTGAGCTCGGTGCTGAAGACGCCCGCCAGACCCTTACCCCTTCCTCCGGGACAGCGGCTTGCCAGAGCATGTCATTTGTCATCGCACTGCCGATCTGACCATTCAGAACCAGCGGCACAGAATGACCGGTTTCTTTACGCAGCTGGCTGATTTGCCAGCGCAGGGCCAGCAGGCGACTGGTAAGACGCTCGCTGTCAGCGTGTTTCTGCGGGCAGACACTGACCATCACCGACAGCTGACGTCCCCAGTCAGGGCGCAGCCACAGTACCTGGCGGGCTGCCTGCTCGAGATCCTGATGATCTTCCACGCGGATCCAGCATCCCTGCGTGACAGTGAGCACCGGTGACTGCTGCATACATGCCAGCGGCAGATCGCCGCAGACCAGCACCACGGGCTGCCGGTAAGTGGCGTCCGGAAGGTCATCCAGACGCAGGGTGACATCGTGCTCCGCACGACGACGAGCGACAGCCCAGAACGCCATGATAAGCCCCAGCATTGCCAGCAGAACCAGCACAGAAACCAGTCGGGTGGCCGGCAGGAAACCCAGGCAGACCACGGCACTCAGCAGGGCAGCCCACAGCGCAAGCCCGCGCTGTTGTGCAGGACTCATTTCATGGCTCCCGGCAACAGGGTCTGCAGCGTCTGATCCAGCCAGTGATCCAGACCCCACCAGAGTGCAGCCACCACCACCACGCTCAGACCAATACGCACGGGCCATGACGCCAGCCAGACGCCCACTCCCCGGCTGGCAGAACTTTCCGCCAGTACCGGATGAGTTTGTGGATAGCTGAACGGCGTAACCTGTTCACTGAGGGCGTTGACGAGTTTCTGCCGTGCCGGGTCGTTCAGAGAGCAGAAGCTGCCGAGAAACCCCAGCTTCATGACCCGCTGAAAGCAGGTTACGACGACGTGGTCAGGAGCCGGTTCGCGCAGCACATCGCGCATCCGATCGCACAGCGTGTCACCGGCGTCCATGGTACCGAGGAAGTGGCCCTGCAGGGGAATGTCATACCACTGCACGCAGGCGTCATCCTCCACGCCCCGACCTTTGACCACCTCATCAAGCAGCGCACACTGTGCGGTGAGAATATGCTGACAGCTGGCTTCATCGAGTTCGCTCGCTTTCAGCTCACGCTGCACGCGCTCCACATCAGCGATACAGCGCTCCCACAGCATCCGGCCTTCACCATCCTGAAACTGCGGACCGTGGCGCAGGCTGATGACCTGAAGCCAGGTGTCCTGAAGCAGGGAATCAATATCAATGGATGCGGCAGCGCCGCGTTTTTGCTCACTCATGTTCTCAGTACCGCAAAGAGTTCAAGTTCAGGCTCACCCAGCATTCCCGGAACGTAAAACATACAGGTCCCGCCCTGGAGCATTTCAATGGCCAGTGGATGAGAGACATCAAGGCTGAAATACTGGTTTTCCAGACGCAGTGGAATGGCAGCCGGCACATGACGCAGAGGCAACAGAGGCACCCCCACCCGCGATGAATTAACGATACTCCTGACATGATCGGGACTACCCACCTTGCACTGACGCGGGAACTGTTCCTGCAGCTGTGCCACCGGCATCGGTGAGCGTACGGAGAGATAGTAATCAGCGCCTTCGCGCAGACGTGGGTCATGCAGACGAGCCTGCCAGAAGTGAAGCCGGGCATCATGCTCAAGCTCAATCGCCACCACCCGCGACGGCAGGCTGGCTTCCAGCAGGTCGCCCAGTAAATCGAACAACGGCGGGAAGACGTCATTCAGCTGCTCGTGCTGCCAGACCGGTATCGCGCTTACCTGATGCGCCAGCGAGAAGGTCAGCAGGCTGCCTGCAAGTCGTGCCAGTTCAGGGTACAGACGCTCAGGCGGGCTTTGCGGATGGCGCTGAAACTGCCCCAGTACAGGCTCTGCACTGTTCAGGGCATTGAGCAGCCAGAACAGGGAAACGTCAGCCACGGCAAAATCGGCCATACGCTCATTGCTTTCACGGCGCATCGCCATCAGACGGCTCAGGCGGGCGCGCAACTGGGTCATCAGCTGCTCCAGTTGGGTCGTCAGCCAGCGGCTGCCCTGGAGGGTCAGGAGTGGAGGGAGAAACGTCTCATCACATTGCCAGGAACCCTGCGAATCCTGCTGCAGTCGGGCGACCGGACAGCACAGGTAATCACTGTTGTTCTGATGAGCAAACCGCAGCGTCAGCTCTGGCTGCATCACCGCAATCTGGCGGGTATCGTCGCCGAAAGTATTGCGGACATCACGCCAGCGCTGGCGATATCGCACCGGACGCTCAGCCACCTCATCGGGTTTCAGGCAGTTGCCACCATTCGCCCGCAGCAGTGGAAGCGCCAGAAGGACCACCACCTCATGCGTAATGCTTTCAAGTGACAGCACCGGTGGCAGAGTATCTGCATTGTCTGTATCAATCAGCGTCCCGTCCTGAAAACGGATGTGCAGATGACGGGCCTGCAGACGGCCCAGCTTCAGTGTTTCCGGTTCGAAAGCGACATTGATCACGCCCCAGGGCTGTAATAACCCCATCCGGGCGATACCTTCAGCAGACCAGGCTGCGTACGCGACCTGCTGCTGGAAATGCTGGGGAGCGATCATAACGCCCCTGCCCCATAACGGTTGTTCCGTTTTCATCGGCTTCCTGCCTTAATGTTACGAGCATGGCCTTCAGCTGGGGGAGTTGCCGGGAGACTTGCTCTGGAGAAAAATCTTTCATGCTCTGAAATATCAGACTGATGCGTCATTGCTACCGTCAACAGCAAGCGTGTTTTTAACGATCAGGTTTGTTTTTGGAAAATATTCAGAAAGCACTGCGTCAACGTTGTTTTATTCACCTTCACTTTTTCGCGCCCGGACAGGGGTGCCGATTCCTGACCGTTACTGAAATCACCCGCCACCCGTCATTTCAGGGGGCGTTCAGTTTTATTGCTTGCCTCACCGCTATGCAGGTCAGGTTTTAGAGGAATACCCGCCCCGGGAATGTCGGACTGACAGGGAGCGTTAGTCATGGCTGTCCCTGTTCTAAAGAGTCATAGAAGCGGTCAATGCCAGTAAGAAATGATTAAGAAAGGCAAACCCAGGCAGAACAACCTCCGGTTCACGTCATCCGACGAGCGTCAAAATCCCGGGGTTAAAAGCGAGCGCATTCCTTACACCAGCATGTCAGCACTGTATTTTTGAGTGTTTATCTGAAATGTAAAAATTCGGATAACACCCAATAGGCGGAGTGTAGAAACGTTCCCTGCCTGATCGGAAATGAAAATGTGTAACAAAAATTTACAATTGGCGATTTTAACAAGCACAGATCATCTTTCTGATTTATAAGAATTTTCTTGCAAATCTCACCCAGGCCTTGTGGGATAAGGGTGTTCAGTAAGCGATCAATTTCACTTAGGGATTAAAAATCACCCAAATACAATGAATATTGTGAAAAGTCTGATTTTTCATTTTTTGCAAAAAAGGGGAGGCAGGACGTGACTGAACAGACGTCCATCTCACGGCCGGTTCAAATCTTCAATAATATTTATTATTGACTGGCCTGGCGGGCCTTAAAAAGCCCGCTTGCGCGGGCCCGGGTAAAGGTATTCAGCCGCCAAATACCAGCGTTGTAGACTTCGCTCCGGCATTAGCCGCCGCGAAGGTTTTCGCCTCGCTGGCAGACTTCGCACTGTAAGCGTAGTTAGACGAGGCCGTCCACCGCGCTTTGGGTGACTTCTGGTTGGTAATGGCGGGTACGCTGCCGGTATCCGTGAAGGTACCGGTCCCTTTGTCATCCAGCATCCCTTTGTTCGCACTCCCCTCACCGAAATAGTTATTCTCAGAGAGGATATTGGCATTCTGCGCCAGCGTGAAGCCCAGCTG
Source organism: Erwinia sp. PME.40.26/001 (assembly GCF_055556675.1). Taxonomy (NCBI): domain Bacteria; kingdom Pseudomonadati; phylum Pseudomonadota; class Gammaproteobacteria; order Enterobacterales; family Erwiniaceae; genus Erwinia; species Erwinia sp. PME.40.26/001. The sequence goes on along the minus strand of NZ_JBVHNP010000014.1, from coordinate 46,366 downwards.
GAACTTGTTAACGTAGTTACTGTAAACGTGGAAATAGCCATAGCGCATCAGGCCGGGAGCCCGAACCTGCATATTATCGAAGTAGCTATGGCAGAGAGTCAGATGAGGGAAGCCGTTATAGGCGGTATTGTTATCATCTGCAGGGTGGCCGAGGATCAGGCCATATTTATGATTGCCAAAGTAGCAGTGACTGATGGTCACGTAGTCGGCTTTATCACCGACATACACCAGTTTATCCAGACTGCCGTCGCCGTCGGACCAGGTATGGCCGATAAATGAGCAGTGATCGATCCAGTATTTACTGCCGTAGTTAAGGTAAAGCTGGATATCATCATTGTCTTTGATGTTCACCGAGTGCTGGAAAATCAGGTTCTGCAAAATGATATTCTGCGACGTGGTCGTTGCCCGGAAGTGGATATTGTTCAGTGTCCGGTTCTGGAATGAGCCCACGATGGTTTTATTGGAGCCCAGGCTGACTTTTGTCAGGGTGGAGGCGGTGATATTACTGTTAATGACCAGCACGCGCGCCGTGCTGTCGCCCGCATACTGGTTCAGCTGGGCCAGAGAGTTAATTTCTACCACCGTCCCGTTCCAGCCGCCCGTGACGTTAGCGGCTTTGGCGAAACCGACCAGACCCTTCAGCTTACTCGTTGGATATGTCATAAAAAGCCCTTATACGTATTACGTTATAGTGAAAAACACCGTGATACGACATCCTGTCGACAGAGCCTTCCGCTATCAGCCTGTATCACTAATAACATCGGCTAACCCGCCAGTGGCCGGGTACGGAACCCGTTATACGCCAGGCTAAAAACAATGGGCCAGCCAGTTCACTCTGCTGGTCGACAGGCAAACAGAACGCTTTGTCCGACACGCCTTTTGTAAGGAGATCCTGCTCAAATGTAACAGAATATAATAACCGTGAGCGGTAAGGCCTTATATAAGCGGGTGCCTATGACTGAATAAGATTATGTATAAAACGAACAGATTCAGGCTGAAATAAATAAGACATTCATCTCATAAAGGCCCTTATCGGCAAGGTTAATTCAAACTTTAGTTTATTTTATAAATGTTAAAAACAATACACACTTTGGCTTTTATGAATGGAATTAACAGAAATTGACTTTCTTAAAAAAGCATAACAAACAAAGAGTTAAAAAATTCAGCACGTTATGCTTCTATTAATAAATATCATCTATTTTGATCGTAGACAATCATTCATCTGAAACTATAATTCAACGCACTATCAAGAAGGTTTACTTATAGGCCGATAGTGAAACTCATTCGCAGAATTGAGTTATATAACTGACACATGGAAACAATGATTTTTTTAGTTGTAAAACCCCAAGATAATTTTTATTCCCTCACCCGTGGTTTGACTGAAAATCATATTGAACATAAGTGAAATTTAAAAAATGAAAAGACTCCTCAACAATATTAATTTGCCTGCAAAATTCCTGCTCCTTGCGTTTTTTTCATTGATGCTATTTGCGGTTCCTTCCTGGTTATTTATTCAAGAAGGAAACCAGCAGATCAACGTGAAGGAATTAGAGTTACAGGGTATTCCCGTTGAAAAGGAGATGCTGAATCTGCTTAATCTGATGCAGCGCCACCGTGCTGAAGCGGCCATTGCTATCGCCACCAATGATCCCGCTACGCCAAATCGTCTGGCACTGAAAGCCCGGATTGACCAGCTCAATGCCGCCCTTCTCACCACGCTCAGTGCCACCCGTAACAACGATGCCCTGCTGCAACGTTTTAACGCGCTGACCGCTGAGTGGGAGCAGCTGCAGCGCGATATCGACAGCCGCAATCTGACGCTGGCAACCAGCCTGAATCGTCACGCTGAGGTGATCCGCTCGGCGCTGGACCTGAATGTTGACGTGCTTGATTTTTACAGCCTGTCGCTGGATGCCGATTTAAATACCTATCAGTTCATTATCAGCTCCTTCAGCCGCCTGCCTGACTTAACGGAAACGCTGGGTCAGATCCGTGCCCGTGGTACGTCGCTTCTGGCGAAAAAAGACGGGATTGAGGACAGCGATTACGCTCGTATGGAGTTTCAAATCCGCAACGGGCGAAATGCCCTGCGGTTGTATAACGCGAACCTGAAGAAGTCATTTGAAACAGACGAAGAGGTCCGTGCAAAATTCAGTGGCAAAGGGGAAGCAGCGCTGCAGCAGGCCAGTGAGGCCTTAAAAATTGCTGAAGATGTGTTTGTGAACCGGACCAAAACCGATCTCCAGCCAGCGGAGTTTGTCGCCCTCTTCACCCGCGCCATCAATCAGTACAACACCTTTGGTCTTGAAGCGAGTGACGAAATCAGCCGGATGCTGTCTGAACAAATCAGCGCCCATCGCCTGGCGCAGGTTGAGTTACTCGGCGTACTGGCCGTGCTGGCTCTGTTTGTGGTGATCCTCGGGGTATATATCATCCGCTCCATCACCGGCCCCGTCAGCGATGCCGCGAAGGTTGCCCGGGATGTCGCCTCCGGCGATTTAACCTCCCACCTGGCAGTCACCGGCAACAACGAAATGGCCGGGCTGATTGGCTCCCTGATGCAGATGCGTGAGCGCCTTTCACTGCTGGTGGCAGACATTAAAGATAACGCCACGACGATTGCCACCTCTTCAGAAGAAATTGCCCAGGGCAATGGCGACCTGTCTGCGCGGACGGAAGAGCAGGCGGCTTCGCTGGCACAGACCGCTGCCAGCATGGAAGAACTCTCCTCCATCATTCTGCAAAATGCGGATAACACACGCTATGCCGCCGGCATGGCAAGCTCCGCTACGGATGCCGCCCTGCTGGGTGGGGAAGCGATGGAGTCGGTCCTGCAGTCGATGCAGAAGATCAGCGCCAGCGCCGGACAGATTGAAGAGATCATCAGCGTTATTGACAGCATCGCCTTCCAGACCAATATCCTGGCGCTTAATGCCGCCGTTGAGGCGGCCAGGGCCGGAGAACACGGGAAAGGCTTCGCCGTCGTGGCCGCCGAGGTCAGAGCGCTGGCCCAGCGTTCCGCAACGGCCGCCAAAGAGATCAAGCAGTTAATCGGCGTGTCGGTGGATAATGCCCGTCAGGGGATCGCCATGGCGCAGGATGCAGGGGATAAAGTGAAGCAAAGCGTGGGGGCCATTGAGCAGACCGCGCAGCTGGTGAACGAAATCTCCGCCTCGTCACAGGAACAGAGCGCCGGTATTTCGCAAATCAACATTGCCGTCAACCAGATGGACCAGGTGACCCAGCAGAATGCGGTGCTGGTAGAGCAGTCCGCCTCGTCGGCGGATGAGCTGGCCGCGCGGGCCGTTCAGCTGCGGGAGCTGGTTGCCGTGTTCCGCACCGCGCAGGCCGCCCACTAAACCGATTGACCGTGAATAAACCATCCGGTGTCGCCGCAGGGCGCACCGGATTTTTTTATTCCGGGATAACGCTGCCGGCAATCGCCCGCACATCACTGCCGGTCGGTGCCTGATGAATACGCAGGCCGAACTCGCCGATCACCGCAAAAATATGGTCAAAAATATCCGCCTGAATGCTCTCATACTCCAGCCAGACCACCGTATTGGTGAAGCAATAGATCTCTACCGGTAGCCCCTCCGGGCCCGGGGCAAGCTGACGCACCATCAGCGTCATATCCTGGCGAATCGACGGATGCTGGCGCAGATACTCGGTCAGATAGGCGCGGAAAGTGCCAACGTTGGTCATTCTGCGCTGGTTCAGCACCGACGCGTCCGCCCCCTCCTTCCCGTTCCAGCTGGTAATCTCTTCCTGACGTGATGCCATATAGGGCTTCAGCAGGCGTGCCTGCATCAGGTTGTTCACCTCATCAGCCGTGAGAAAACGGATGCTGGTGCTGTCGATATTAATGCAGCGCTTAATGCGTCGCCCACCGGAGGCGGACATGCCGCTCCAGTTTTTAAACGCATCCGACACCAGCGCATAGGTCGGGATGGTGGTAATGGTGTTATCCCAGTTGCGCACCTTAACGGTGGTCAGCCCGATATCAGTTACCGCGCCGTCGGCACCGTATTTGGGCATCTCCAGCCAGTCCCCCAGCTTCAGCATGCTGTTGGCAGAAAGCTGGATACCCGCCACCAGGCCCAGGATCGGGTCTTTAAACACCAGCATCAGCACCGCGGCCATGGCCCCCAGCCCGCTAATCAGGATCGCCGGTGATTTACCGATCAGCAGGGAGATCATCATGATGCCAATAACGATGGCACTCAGCAGCTTCACGCCCTGGAAAATCCCTTTCAGCGGGAACTGAGCAGCAAAGGCAAAGCGGTGGGACAGGCCAGAGATCACATCCAGCAGCGAGAAGAATGACATCAGGGCATAGAGCATGACCCACAGCTGCGCGCAGGTCGTGACGATCAATAACGCATCACTGTCTTTTTGCAGCCACAGCAGCGCCTGAATATTGACGATCATCCCCTGCACGGTGAAGGCGAGGCGGTGGAACAGCTTGTTGCCGGTAATGATTTGCAGCCACAGATGGCTGCTGCTGTTGGCCCGCCGTTCAAAGGCACGCAGGACGATGCGGTGCAGAATAAAGTGAACGATTAATGCTGTGAGAAAAATAATGCCAAAAATAATAATCAGCGAGGTGGTGTGATCAGGATTTATTCCATATTGCTTCAGAATCGCGGTCAACTGCGGCATAAAGCCTCCTTTTTAAAGCGAGGCGCGATCATGCCCTGTGCCGAAGGCAGGTTCAAGCCTTACAGGTAACAGTATCTTGCCGATGTATTCAGAGGTTAAGTGTTCAGGCGCTTAATCGCCGCGAAAAACAGCGATATTCAACGGATTGATTCCGCGCGCGGGCGGGTAATCTGACGGTATTATTGTTGACTGCCGTACCGGAGCATTCCATGCCAGATAAAGACGCCGTTGTTGAACGCCTCTCCCTAGAGGTTCTTGCACTGAGAAACATTGTGCAGATGCTGATCGCTTACGGCAATGTGCCAACGGGCGGCAAACTGAATAAGTACCTGGAAAAAATTGCGGAAGAGGTGGAACACCGCGACGGACGCGAAGCGAATAAAGCCATTGCGGATGTGATCCGCGGTTATATTCGCTAGATCATAACGAGGCCACCCGGTGCGATCGCCGGGTGACGTCGGCAGTGAAACGACGTTGAAGGGCGGGATAGCTTCCGCCAGCGGCGACGCATCGCCATGCGTGGCGTCGGTATTTTGCACCGTCTGATGCCCCCTCGGCGAGACGGCCAGCGTCAGTTCAGCCATCGCCCTGCACTGCTCTCTCCTCCACCTTCAGCTGGTTTTTAACCCCGTCCTACCGCAGACATCCGCCGCCTTACGCCACCTCATGGGTATCCAAAACGGCAAACTCGCTTAATAAATTGATATATATCAATAAATAAACTCACGCCCTACGATCCTCTTTGCGTCTGCCAGCGGCCATTCATGTCGCCCCAGAGGCATTTCATTCCCTGGTCAGGGCAGTTCATGCCCTTTTTCCCCGCAGTAATGAAGCCCGGCTCTACTATTGGCTTAATTCAAGATCCTTAGTATTTCCACCAGGAGATTTCCATGAACGCATCAACCGCAGGTCACCGCGTTAACCGCACCCGCTGGTTAACCCTGATCGGTACAATCATTACGCAGTTTGCGCTGGGTTCGGTCTACACCTGGAGCCTGTTTAACGGGCAGCTGTCTGACAAGCTGGATACCAGCATCAGCCAGGTCGCTTTTTCATTCGGACTGCTGAGTCTTGGGCTGGCGGTTGCTTCATCCGTAGCCGGAAAACTGCAGGAACGTTTTGGCGTGCGTAACGTCACCATCGCCGCCGGGCTGCTGATGGCTGTGGGCCTGATGATGACTTCCCAGGCGGATAACCTGTTTATGCTTTATCTGAGCGCTGGCGTGCTGGTCGGGCTGGCTGACGGGGCGGGTTATCTGATGACCTTATCGAACTGTGTAAAATGGTTCCCGGAGCGTAAAGGCATGATTTCCGCCTGTGCGATCGGTGCCTACGGCCTGGGCAGCCTGGGTTTTAAATTCATCTGTAGCTATCTGTTAAGCGTCTACAGCCTGGAAACTACCTTTATGATCTGGGGGGGGCTGGCGATGAGCATGATAGTCGTCGGTGCGCTGCTGATGAAAGATGCCCCGGCGCAGCAGGGAAGCAGTAGCAAAACCAGCCAGAAGAGCCGCGATTACTCGCTGGCAGAATCTATGCGTCTGCCGCAGTACTGGATGCTGGCACTGATGTTCCTGACGGCGTGTATGAGCGGTCTCTACGTGATTGGCGTGGCAAAAGACATCGGTGAGAATATGGTTCACCTGAGCGCACAGACCGCAGCCAATGCGGTGACCATCATTGCGATTGCCAACCTGAGCGGCCGTCTGATTCTGGGTGTACTGTCTGACAAAGTCGCCCGTATCCGGGTGATCACCCTGGCGCAGATTGTCTCCCTGGCCGGGATGAGCATTCTGCTGTTCAGCCATATGAATGAAGGCAGCTTCTTTATTGCCATCGCCTGCGTCGCCTTCAGCTTCGGCGGCACCATCACCGTTTATCCGTCACTGGTCAGTGACTTCTTTGGCCTCAACAACCTGACGAAAAACTACGGGGTCATTTATCTTGGCTTCGGTATCGGTAGCGTGATGGGGTCGCTTATCGCTTCCCTGTTCGGCGGCTTTACCGTGACCTTTAGCCTGATTATGGCCCTGCTGGTTATCTCTCTGCTGATGTCAGCCACCATCCGCATGCCGCACCGGGCTGCTGAAGTGAAAAAAGCGTTACAGCACGCCTGACAGACAGCATCACACCGCATGCCCGCAGGCGACTCTCCCTGCGGGCTTTTACGTCAATATCGGCCCACGCTCAGTTCCTGTACGAAATAACGCCCGCTTGACCGGCAGGCTATTCCCTGATGTTGAAAGCTGCGCTATTTGCCCCCACTTCCGCTTTAAGATGATTCTCATCAATATCGTGATTTTTTCATCATTATCTTATTTAATATACTTGAGCAGAGTCAGAGCATTAGCATATAGAATTATTTTGAAATATTTCCTCTGATAACTCTACATTCGCGGCATTATTCCTCCACTTTTCTTGCGTAAAGTTGTAGTCATAGAAAAGGGCGGGAGATAAACATGAAAACAATAATGAAAGCGACCTCTGTCATGGCACTGATTGTGATGCTGAGCGGTTGTATTATTGCGCCTCGCCATCATCACGACGGTGACGGCGGTTATCACGGCGGTGGCGGCGGATATCACGGCGGCTATCATCATGGCGGCGGGCCACGGCGCGGCTGGTGACGAATTCGGTGAATATTCACCGATAGGCCCGGAACCCTGTCGTCGGATTGACGCCGCTTAAGCGACGTCAACACGCAGCAGGGTTCGGGGCTGGGCGGGCAAAGCCTGCACACAGCAATATAAAAAGAACCATGAAGTAGCAAAAAGTTGGGCGGGGATTTCCCCGCCCTTATTTTTATTTAACTTTTAATACTGTAATTACACTGATACCAGGCTTTCATCAGGCCAGGTACATGGCTTTCCTGTGGGCTTAACGCCTCCACTTTATCAAAGCCACGCTCAGTACAATATCGTTCAACATCTTTCTCCATTGCCGTTTTATCGACGTTAACCGGATTAAAACGATATTGAACGGTATTCACTGCCGGATCTTCATCCACCTTCTCAAAGGCCCCGGGTTTGCCGGAAGTACAGCCAGCCAGCAGTAAAATCGCCAATACGGCGGATAGTTTCTTCTTCATTATGACTCCCCTCTTCGAGTGCCGCATCATAGCAATCTCCCTCCCTGCGGCTATCAGACTCAGGCGCATTTGCACAATTTTACTTAGCTTATGCAATGTTTTGCCGATTGAATCGATTCAGGAGAGTGAATGGCCTTCAGGCGATATCAGTGCGAATATGGCCCCAGACATTAGAAGATGTCTGCGCAACACCAGGTATTTATTTACTATAATTAGAAAGTTTTTATGCCCGCGGCGAGCGGGCTTTTTTTTGGCATCAATTACCTGTTCCGCTAATAATTATACGTAAAACATTGGCTGAATCTTTACCCGGAAGTGCCAGAACCGACTGATAAAGATCTATCGTCATATCGCAGAGTTTACCTTCATCCACCCCGGGTTCAGCCGGTGTATTCAGCGTTTGCAGATCACTGCCCCAGCGACCATACAGGCCGCGTACCACGCCCTGAAGCTGCACACGTCCCTGTTTTAAATCCACAGATTGTTCTGCCCCCCGGCTGTGCTGCAGCAGGACATCCATCGACTGCAGCTCCCGGTCGGTAACGGCTTTTGGCAACAGCTGACTGACGTTAACGCCCCCTTTAACCTGGGGAAACAGAAAGCGGAAACACTGTCCGGCACCGTGCTGGCGGATCTGTTTCATCTGCTCAAGGGAGGCCTGCATGTAGTCGATCAGGTCCTCATCGCGGGCCGCATTAATACGCTGATTCAGCAGGTCAGCCACCAGAGGACGCAGGCTGTCGATCGCCTGCTGCGCCGGCATTCCGTCACGGAGATGGGTCATCAATTGATCATAGGCCTGCTGGTAGAGCGCAGGCTGCTGTACTTTCACCGTGCGCCAGACCGGCAGCGTGGCGAGGCGGGCCGCTGAGGCATCAATGGCGGCCTGTTTCTGCTGTGCCGGGTTCACCCAGCCGAAGTAGTAAATATTGCCCGCCAGCAGCGGAAGTACAAACAGCAGTATTGCCGCGGCAGGCCTGAGTTTTTTACGCTGTCGCAGGCCACCAATAATAACCAGCCAGACCAGAGCGGAGAACAGCGAGGCAAGAATAGCGTGAGAAGTCAAAGCAGGATCCTGAAGTTATCAGGCCAGCTAGCCGGCCTGTAAAAACACCTTAGTCAGCGCGCACGTCCACCAATACCGGACAGCTGGCACGTTCGATAACCGCTGCACTGCATGAACCTTTCAGCAAACGGTTGAAGGAGGAGAGATGGCGACGTCCGATGATGATCATCGCCGCCTGAAGGCGGTTCGATTCGGCCACGATGGTTTCAGCCGATTCCCCGGCGACCACCCTGCCCCGCGCCACCACGCCCGCACGGTGCAGTTCCGCCAGCGCCTGGCGCACCACCGCTTCGGCGGTATTTTGCTCGTCCAGCGCCAGGCCAAAATCACCGGGATCTTCACCCGCCTCTATATCAAACGGGCCGGAGTCCGCATAGCTGGCATCCACGCAGCACACCACCACCACCTCAGCCTGTAAGGCCAGCGCCTGTTCGGTCGCCAGCGAAACAACTTTGCGGGCAATGACCGAATTATCTACTGCAACTAAAAGCGTTTTCATAGCCTTCTCCTGTCAGTCGCGTAATGCGGCTTTTCCAATTTCATCGATCAGTGCCTCCTTACACCGCAGGATCGCCTGCCGGTTGCGCGCCTCATGCCGCTGAAAGCGGGCGCCAGGGATTAACAGACTGATGGAAAAACGCCCCAGAATGGTGTCGATCGCCACCGCCATGGTGGAGATGCCCTCCAGGGTTTCTCCCCGATCATAGGCCAGACCGGTACGGCGAATTTCAGTCAGATGCGCCAGCAGCGCAGGGAAGTCGCGCACGGTCAGTTCTGTGATGGCCTGAAAAGCCTCCCCGACCCGCTCTCTGGCCGTCTCGTCGCTGTCCAGCGCCAGCAGCGCACGGCCGCCGGACGTGCTGTAAAGCGGCAGGTTCATGCCGATGCGCGGCACCACCCGCAGCTCCCTGTCGGCCACCACATAGTGAATAATGGCCAGCTGCAGACCGCTGGCCCGCGCCAGAGAGACGGTTTCCCCCGTCTGGTCGCACAGCGCCTGAAGCCAGGGCTGGGCGATCGCCACCACATCAGTATGAACATTGGCGATAAGTCGCAGCAGAGCTGGCCCAAGGCGCACGCCTGCCGCCGTACCGTGGCTGCGTACCAGCTGGACCGAGTCAAGCGCAGCGACAATACGCTGTACGGTGGAACGCGGCAGATCGACCGCCTGGGCAATTTCGCCCAGGCTCATCCCGTCCGGTTTTGCCCCTAACGCGTCAAGAATTTTCGCCGCGCGGGTGATCACCTGAATGCCGCCGGAACGCTCGTCATCGCGGCAGCCTGAAGACTCAAACATAGGGATCCTTTTCCTTGTTACCGGCCTTTACTGTAGCACTGAATGTCTCACTGGATACAGTGTACCGCATTGCAATACATCGCATCACCCTGTAATATTCCGCACAATGTATCACGATGCAATACAGTGCATCGATAATAAAAATAGTGTTGGAGTCCCTGCAATGAATGGCCAGCCTGCGGCAATGCCGCCTCCGCACCCTTTCACCCTGCGCCTGGCGCTGGGCCTGGTGGGTGTGTTGATCGCCGCACTCAGCTCCGGCCTTAACGATCGGGTGACAGATCTCGCTCTGGCCGACATCCGTGCCGCACTGGGCATAGATTTTGACACCGGGAGCTGGATCACCTCCGCCTATCAGGCAGCGGAAGTCGCTGCCATGATGATAGCCCCCTGGTTTGCCGTCACCTTCTCCCTGCGACGTTTTACGCTGGCTGCCACGCTGGGTTTCTGCCTGATGGCGGTCGTCCAGCCACTGATTTCAGATGCGTCAGGCTTTATCGCCCTCCGGGTGATCCAGGGAATTTTTGGCGGTGCCCTCCCGCCAATGCTGATGACGGTCGCTCTGCGCTTCCTGCCGCCCGGCATTAAACTTTACGGGCTGGCTGCGTATGCCATGACCGCGACCTTTGGCCCAAATATGGCCGCCTCCCTGGCCGCATTCTGGACCGACTCCGTTGGCTGGCAGTTTACCTTCTGGCAGGTTATCCCCCCCTGCCTGATCGCCGCCCTGCTGATTGGCTGGGGGCTGCCGCAGGATCCGGTCCGGCTGGAGCGGTTTCGCCAGATTGACGGGCTGGGGATGCTTACCGGCTGTAGCGGTATCGCCCTGCTGATACTGGCGCTGACCCAGGGAGAACGGCTTGACTGGTTCCAGTCACCGCTGATTAGCGGCATGTTACTGAGCGCGGCTGCGCTGCTGCTGGTGTTTCTGATCAACGAATGGTATCACCCGCTGCCGCTGTTCCGGCTGCAAATGCTGCAGCGAAAAAATCTGACCCACGGTCTGCTGGTGCTGGCGGGGGTACTGATGGTGGGGCTGTCGGGTTCGGCCCTGCCTTCAGCCTATTTTGCTCAGATTGACGGCTTTCGCACCGCGCAGTTTGCTCCGCTGGCGCTGACGATTGGCCTGCCGCAGCTGCTGATTGCGCCGCTGCTTGCTGCGCTGCTTAACCTGCGCTGGATAGACTGCCGCTGGATGCTGACGGCGGGAGCCGGGTTGATGATCCTCTCCTGCATGATGGGAATGCAGATCACCGGCGAGTGGGCGCGACAAAATTTCTGGGTCATTCAGGTTTTACAGGCGTTTGGCCAGCCAATGATGATCCTGCCGGTACTGATGAGTGCCACCAGCGTGGTGATGCCGCCCGAGGGGCCCTTTGCCTCGGCGATGTTCAATACCGTGCGCGGTTTTTCCAGCGTGGCCGCTGGCGTGCTGGTAGAGAATTTCCTCACCCACCGCGAGAAGTTCCACTCGCATACGCTGGTCGATCAGCTGGGTAACCGGCCGTGGCTGATGACCGCCGCGCAGAGCGACAGCGCCAGCGGCCTGATGCCGCTGCTGCCCGACGGGACGGTCAGTTCCGTTGAGAACCTCAGCCATTTCAGCACGCTGCTCAGACATCAGGCGGTGATCCTCAGCATCAGTGACGCCTACCTGCTGATTACGGGGTTTGCGCTGGTTCTCATTCTGCTGACCGCCTGGCTGCCGAAACGCGTGTGGCCGCCGCAAACCTTACTCACTCCCGTTCCGCCAACATCGAGATCACAATCATGAGCTTCACACCTGCTAAACGCACCGCTTTGCTGGCGGCCCTGTTGCTGATACTGCTGGCCATTGCTTTTTTTATCTGGTCGGCCATTAACCGTCATCAGCTGCGCACCGACGATGCGGTGGTCACCGCCGACTACACGCTGGTCGCGCCCAAAATTTCCGGTTATATCCGCACGGTTAACGTCTCTGATAACCAGCAGGTCACTGCCGGAGAGGTGCTGGCCACCCTCGACGATCGGGACTACCGCGTTGCGCTGGAAACGGCCAAAGCGAATCTGCAGGTGAGCGAGGCGAAACAGGCCAGCATTGAGGCCCAGCTTGAGCAGCAGAAAGCGACCATCGCTCAGGCTGATGCCGCGGTCAGCGCCAGCCAGGCCACGCTCAACTACGCTGCACACAATGCGGACCGTTACCGCCGCCTGTTGAAAAGCGGTACGGCGACCGCCGATGAGCAGCAAAAATCCAGCGCCACCATGTTGAGCGCTGCCGCCCAGGTGAAGCAGAGCGAGGCCGCAGCGCTGGCCGCGCATAAAGCGGTGGCGGTACTGCAGGCCAGCCTGAAACAGGCGCAGGCAGACAGCAGTGCCATGCAGGCCAGCGTCGATCAGGCGCTGCTCAATCTTTCCTACACCCGCATCACCGCCCCAATTTCCGGTAGCGTTGGCCAGCGCGCGGTGCGACAGGGGGCGTGGGTAGCGGCGGGTACCCGTCTGCTGGCCGTAGTACCGCTGAAACAAAGCTATGTGGTGGCCAACTTCCTTGAAACGCAGCTGGCCAACGTGACTGCCGGACAGCCGGTTTCTTTGACGGTTGATGCGCTTCCCGGCGTGACGCTACGCGGTCACGTTGACAGTATTGCCCCGGCAACGGGATCCACCTTTGCCGCCATTACTGCCGACAACGCCACCGGCAACTACACCAAAGTGGTGCAGCGCCTGCCGGTGAAAATCGTACTGGAACCGGGCCAGGCAGATCGGGAACGGCTGCGCGTGGGCATGTCCGTCGTCCCGGAACTGGAAAGGCAATAATGTGAGAAAGGTCTCATAACAATGGTCTTTATTTTGCTGAGTAATACGGGTAGATTAGCCTCGGATCCGGCCCATATCGGGCGCTCAGAGGACTTGTTTGTGAAATATGCTTTGATGGGAATCTCTTTTATCCTGTTGATCTGGGTTGGCACTTTCTATCTGATGCTGTAAGGATAAAAGTGACGGGGTCAGGCTGCCCTGACCCTCACTGTTTTTAAATGTCGTCGTCGCTACTTTTGGTGGCCCCCGCCAGAATACCCTCTGCACGGAACATCGCTTTTATGCCTCTGACCGCCTGACGGATACGATCGCTGTTTTCTATCAGCGCAAAACGCACGTGCGTATCACCATAGTCACCAAAGCCAATACCCGGCGAGACACAGACCTTCGCCTCCTGCAGCAGCAGTTTGGCAAACTCCAGCGACCCGAGGTGCGCATAGTGATCGGGAATTTTTGCCCAGACATACATCGAGGCTTTCGGGTTATCCACCATCCAGCCCGCCTCGTGCAGGCCTTTTACCAGCACGTCACGACGGCGTTTATACTGTTCGGCAATATCCCGTACGCACTGCTGATCCCCTTCCAGGGCGGCAATGGCCGCCACCTGCAGCGGCGTAAAGGTGCCGTAATCATGGTAGCTTTTGATACGCGCCAGCGCCGAGACCAGCTCTTTGTTACCCACCATGAAGCCGATGCGCCAGCCCGCCATATTGTAACTTTTTGACAGCGTGAAGAACTCTACCGCCACGTCACGTGCGCCCGGCACTTCCATAATCGACGGGGCCTTCCAGCCATCGTAGACAATGTCGGCATAGGCCAGGTCGTGGATCACCAGCACGTTGTACTGTTTCGCCAGCGCAATCACCCGCTCAAAAAAGTCCAGCTCCACGCACTGCGCGGTCGGGTTCGACGGGAAGCCGAGGATCATCATTTTCGGCTTAGGGTAGCTCTCACGGATGGCGCGTTCCAGTTCGTTAAAGAAGTCGACACCGGCCACCAGGGGCACGGAACGCACCTGCGCGCCGGCAATCACCGCACCGTAGATATGAATGGGGTAGCTGGGGTTGGGCACCAGTACGGTGTCGCCATGATCGAGCGTTGCCAGCATCAAATGGGCCAGTCCCTCTTTCGACCCGATGGTGACAATCGCTTCTGATTCCGGGTCAATATCCACCTGGTAGCGGTCGGCATACCAGCGTGAAATGGCGCGGCGCAGGCGGGGGATCCCGCGCGAGGTGGAGTAACCGTGCGTATCTTCACGCCGGGCCACGGTACAGAGTTTTTCAACGATATGCGGCGGCGTCGGGCCGTCGGGGTTTCCCATACTGAAGTCGATAATATCTTCACCGCGACGGCGGGCGGCCATCTTCAGTTCGGAAGTGATGTTAAATACATACGGGGGAAGACGTTCAATACGGGAAAAACGGCGTGGGGAACTGTTGTCAGCCATAGCATAGCATCCTTTGATTCACGTAAGCGCCCGGACCATCCGAGCGACGCTGACCACTGTGGTGGTCGTTGAATCAACATATCTTACAATTCTGTAACCTGTCGAGAGGCAGGATAAAATTTTTTATCCGGCGGGATTAAGGCGGCCAAACAGCCAGTCATTCACCCACTGGCCGCGTAACAGGTAATTATCCCGCAGCGTCCCTTCCAGCAAAAAGCCGTTTTTTTCCAGCACCCGTCGCGAGGCATGATTACCCTCCACGACCTGAGCTTTGAGTTTATGGAACTCACACTCGTCGAATAAAAAATCACACAGCGCACCCAGCGCCTCGCTGCCATAGCCCTGACCGAAACAGTCGCTGAACAGCGAATACCCTACCTCAGCCTGCCGGTGCGGGGCCCACTCGGGATTGGCACCCATCAGCCCGACCACGCGCCCACTCTCTTTCAGCCGCACCACCAGGCACAGCATGTGAAAGCTGGTGACCTGCCAGGGGGCCAGACGGTCCTGAAAACGCTGACGAATATCGGCAAGCTGCGGCACCGCGCTGATAAATTTCATGCAGGTTTCATCGCTGTGGATCTTGAGGAAAAGCTGCCAGTCTTCAGGCTGTAATCGGGTCAGAATCAGTCGCTCAGTCGTGAGTTGCATACATCGTCTCGCTAAAAGGGGAAAAACCACAAAAAACACATCTCTTTTCTCTGCCGCTTTTTCGCCGTGTAATGATCCGCAGCTTCACACCATGATAATGAATTTGTCACAGGAGAACGACATGACTGACCTCAAAATTGACAATATTCCGGATGCTATTCGCCGCGTTAAAATGCAGCTCCGCCAAGAGCTTCCGCACTACCGCCAGGTTTTTGCCGAACTGGACAAGGAGATGCGCCGCCAGATCAATGCGCTCCACGCGGAGCAGCAGCGCGGGGAGCATCCGGTACCGCAGCTGGATGCCGACGATATTATTCACCACCGCATCACCGAGAGCCAAAAAAACCAGATCCGCCAGCGCGGCTGCTGCACGGTTCGCGGGGTTTTCTCCGTACCGCAGGCCCGCGCATGGAATGAACAGATGAGCTACTATCTTGACGATAATCAGTTCGTTGAGAAACTCAAGAATGCCGCCGAAGATAACTATTTCGGTGACCTGAAGCAGGGAAAACCGCAGATCTACGGCGTTTACTGGTCACAGCCCCAGGTTCAGGCGCGGCAGGATGCGCGCATGCAGGCGGTTCAGGTCTTTCTGAATTCGCTCTGGCAGACCGAAAGCCAGGGCAGACAACACTTTGACCCCACCCGCATCGTCAGCTATGCCGACCGCATTCGCCGCCGCCCGCCACATTCCGGTTCGCTGGGCCTGTCGCCGCACGTAGACGGCGGATCGCTGGAACGCTGGCTGGATGAAAACTTCCGCCACGTATACCGCCACGTCTTCAGCGGCGACTGGCAGCATTATAATCCGTTCGATGCCGAAGGCCGGACGGAAGTGCGCGAGTTCGCCTCACCCGCCGTCTGCTCAATGTTCCGCACGTTTCAGGGCTGGACCGCCCTGACGCCGCAGCGCCGGCACGGCGGCACCCTGAAACTGCTACCGGTGGCTAACGCCATGGCGTGGATATTACTGCGTGCCCTGCAGGATGACGTAGCAGAAGATGACCTGTGCGGCGCGGCTCCGGGCCGGGCGCTGTCGGTCAGTGAAAAATTCCATCCTCTTTTACTTGAAGGTTTTTCCTCTATTCCGGATATGGAGCCTGGCGACACGGTGTTCTGGCACTGCGACGTGGTCCATGCCGTGGAAAATGAGCATCACGGCGAATTTGACAGCAATGTGATGTACATTGCGGCAGCGCCCTGGTGTGAGAAGAACGCCGCCTATCTGCAGCGCCAGTGGCCGGCATTTGTCGACGGTCGTTCACCCCCGGACTTCGCCGCCGATGATTTTGAGGTGGATTTTGCCGGACGCGCCACGGAGGCGGATTTAACCGGAACGGGGAAAAAACAGATGCACGTCTGATCCTGCCAGCGGTTCCGGTCGGTGCGCACTGTTCCCTGCTTTGTGCCGACCGGGTTAGCGTTTAGATCTCCTGACTGACCGCATGGGGAGCGGATTTGTTTGCACCCTGAATTTTTTCGTTTACTGTGGCAGATTACTTTCCCCCTCTGATATCGACTGACAATGGCAAACACGCTATGACGTTTATTCTGCGAGATGCGAAACAATCCGAAGCCGCCCTTCTCAATCAGTTAGGCATCCGTTTATATACGCACCATTTGCAACATTACTGGGATTCAAAAGAAGAAATGAATGAATACCTTCAGCAGGAGTATTCGTTACATACGATTCAGCATAGCCTCAACGATCCCGCCGTCAGTTGGTATATTGTGGAGTCTTCAACCCCGGTTGGCTTCTTAAAAGTCACATGGCGATGTCATATCCCCGGAACCCGTCAGGAGGGAACGCTGCTGAACAAACTTTACCTCTCGCCGGATGAAACGGGGAAAAACTATGGCAGGCAGATCCTTGATGACATCGCTGAAAAAGCGAGAGAGCGCGGCAATGATTATCTCTGGTTAGAAGTTCACGAACATAACAAACGTGCGCGTCAATTCTATGAAAAACAGGGGATGGTGTTCATTCAGGATTTTTTCCATAAAACATCCACATCTGATGTAAAGGTTCATATCCTCGGTAAAAATCTTTGAACGCGGTTGATGCTGATATTGATCAGGTAACGTCACCTGATGGTCACCCCCAATCGTATTCCCCTGGCTACCCTGTGCCATAAAGGAACTTAATGAAGCAAGGCTGGGATGTGTATATAGCCTGCTTCCTGTGACATCACTTATTCTTACTAAGCGATTCAGCTGGATCGTAAATTATCAATCGCATTATTGCTAAGCATGAGCACTGATTTAACGCTGACCCTTATTCTATCGATAATGGCCTGCCGGGGGCCAAGACGCCACTCTTCACTATTATAGAAAGATTCCTGAGAGGATTTCAGCTGGGAGAGGCTGTCATAAGCCCTGATCAGATAGTAAGCGTCGTCGTCGTGGGCTGATATACCAAAAGAAATAATATCCATACCCGCTAAACGGTGAAGCGGAGCGCTCTGCTCCGTCATTATCCTGTGGAAGTCTTTCCCGGTGCCGGGTTTTAGGGTATACAGCAAAAACTCGACTGTTCTCATCGTCGCTATCCTGTTGATTTTTTTTAAAATAATAGTGACATTTCGCCCTGGAAACATGAAATCTGTCAGAACTGGCGGAGCGTCCTGATAGACACCCGGTCTTTCTTCGCTATGCTGTTTCCGAGTAGCTCCCGAGTGCCAGTAGGGAGATTGATCACCCTATAGCTGGCGGGAAAACAGATAATCAGGGGACGTTAATGGCAGGCTTAATGGCCATCCGTTCCCTGAACGGTGAGTTTCAGCATTGCCGGCACGGTCTCTTTCAGTATGGCTACCAGCCTGGGATCCATAAAGAGGTAATCGTCGGGGATATCCAGGATGTGCAGTGGCTTAAAAGCAATGATTCGGCCATATTCTGCCACCAGACGATTTTTATGCTTCTCTTCCATAACGCAGATAATATCGGCCCACTGAAGCAGATCAGCAGACACCTTTTTTTTAGCATTCCGGCTTGTGCCCGCAGAACGCACGGAAAGGGTTGGATGACGGCGGAACACCTGTTCCGCCGTGGGGCTGCGCCATTGATTACGACTGCATATAAAAAGTATATTCATCAGAAACCTGGTACTCTTCCAGACCTCGTGAGGCAAGCTGTTGGTTAGTAATACGTGGATACTCAAGCCCCAGTTGTGCGGCACGCAGCAATTTATCTGACCGCGTATAAAGCATCTTCCAGTTTTTTTCGCCACGAAAAGTTAATAAAGCATTGTGAATATCTCGAGACTTATTGCGTTGCTTTTGCGCCTTGCGCCAGCCTCGGGTACGGATCGTTTGCATAATTTCTCTCTCAAAGAATGATCGGGGTTAGCAGCCGCGATAATACGGAGAGAACAAACTCAGTAATTATAACGTTTTCAGGGACAATAGGCACCCCCGATTATTGGTTGAGAATGTTTAACTTTCTTATGTGATGAGAAGCTTGTCCCTCTTCAGCCTTGCTGCGGCATCCAGTCAGGCACAAATGTTATTCTCATTGATACCTGACATTAACTTCAGCTGTGTGTCAGAAGCGGACGTTATCAGGTAATAACATCGCACCAGTCAGTATTCATCTGACAGACAGTCATACCGCATTCTTATCACCTGGTTTCAGAAGGCTACATGCTTTAAACCCTGCATCCAGAACCGACTGAGTTCTGCTGCGGAAATAGTGGATGCAGGTAGCAGTGGTTCAGGCTGCTCAGAAAAAATTTTTTTAGCGAATTGTCTTCCAACCCACTGCGCTGCTGAGGTTTTGATATGTCTCTGTTGGTAAAAGCCTTGCAGAGCCATTTCCAAATCATCTGTCTCCTTCAGTAAACAAGTCAGGTGCCATGCGTCTTCCAGCGCCTGACAGGCTCCCTGCCCGGAGGTCGGCAAGGAAGCATGAGCCGCATCCCCGATGATTACAACATTGTCTTGATGCCAAAAGGGAAGAGGATCAATGTCATGCACGAAAATGCCCTTAACAGATGCACTATCACATGACAGCAACAAGTTCTGCACAGGATCAGGCCAGTCTCGAAAACGCTGTTGCAACTCATTGTACCAATGTGCCCGAGGACGTTCATTGTCCACAGGAGCGTTCCACGCTCCTGCCCAATAGCACAACCGGTCCTTCACCGGGACGATACCAAAACGCTCACCCTGCCCGCGAAAGTCATCAATAGCGTTGTTCGATGCACCCTCTCGTTGCCTTCCCACTCCTATGACGTTCACGAAACCATGATAACGAGGCGTTTCTTTGTCCCCATGTAATGACTGACGAACGACTGAATTCATTCGCCCGTCAGCGCCGACGACTAAATCAAACGCCAGGCTCAACTTCCTGACGTCCGCAGTAGTGACTGAACAATTGAATTTAATCTCCCTGCCCAGGCTCTCTAACCTGGCGGCCAGTAAGTGCATCAGTTCACGCCGTAACACGGTCACACTCGGAAAACCGCAAAGTGAATTCACTGCTAAAATATCGAACTGCGTCTGAAGGTAACCATTCCGATCAAACTGCCGCATCATGAACGGTGTACCACCTACATGCTTGACCTTTTCGTCCAGCCCCATCTTCTGCATGACGAACATGGCATTGGGCCATAAAGTTACGCCAGCTCCCATGTAAGAGACGTTGCTGCCACGCTCAAACAGGCTAACCTGATGGCCCTGTTGGGTCGCGAGTATTGCAAGTGCCATTCCAGCAACGCCGGCACCTACGATGGCAATTTTCTTAGGCCTGGTCATCATTATTTTCCTGTTATGAAATTTAACGAAAATTGTAATGACCACCTGATTAATGATAAATATAGAGTTATAGCTTTGTTAATCTCATTTTTTGGGATAATTAATGATTGAAAAATGTGAATTGCAGTGGCTTATCAGCTTTCAGGTGGTTTATGAAAAGCTGAGTTTTAAGCTCGCGTCAGAGCAGCTTCAGTTGCCATCGTCCAATGTCAGTAGACATGTCGCTTTACTTGAACAGCAACTTCATCTGCGGCTACTGGAGCGTACGACGCGTAAGATAATGCCAACCGCAGCCGGTAGAATGCTGTATCAATCCATTACGCCGCTCACGCACGCTTTGGATCATGCACTGCAAGAAGTCGCACTGTTTGGTGATTCACTATCAGGTCACCTGAAGATCATTACACCAGACCTTCCATTCATGGCAGATATTCTGGCTGACTTCTGCATCAAGCATCCACACATACAGCTCAGTTGTGACACACAATTGGATCCAACAGAGGGCCTACTGGATGGATTCGATCTGATATTACGCTTTGGACGTGGACCACTGGAAGATTCTTGCTGGGTAGCCAGGGAAATTCTGCGTTGGCCGAGTGGTGTGGTAGCTGCACCAGAACTTCTGGAACGTCACCCCTCACCACAATCGGTGGATGAGCTCACCAAAACCCCCTGCATTACGAGTATGTCGGTACTCCAGGGAATGCCCTGGAGATTTAAACAAAACCAAAGCGTCCAGGTACAGTCCAGCTATAAGGTGAACAGTGGACAGATGGCCAAGGCCGCTGCATTAAAAGGACTTGGTTTCGCCATTTTGCCTCTCCATGCCTGTGAATCAGAAATCAATAACGGCTCCCTTGTTAAAATTAACTGTAACCGCGAACCCGAGGATTTGGTGCTGTACGCGCTCTATTCCGGCAGAAAATACCTACAGGTGAAAGTGAAGGCGTTTCTGGAACACCTGCAAGAGGCTATTGCTCAATTAGATATACGCAGTAAGAAAGGAACATGAATGGCTCAGCAATCCAGTATCCTGGACGAAGTGAAAAGTAACGCCGCTTCTGACGGATCGGCGAAGCTAACCCGGCAGCCGGGCCGGAATGCTTAGAACTGCTATGTAAGAGCAACTTGCCCCGGCCTTGGCGTGTAGTTAGCTGAAAGGAGTAAATATGGAAATAACGGTAGAACGGTGTCCCCCAGATGAATGGGAATCCATGGTGAAAATTTTTACCGAAATGGAAGAGCACTATTATGGCAAGGGCATCATTCAGGAATCACTGTTAAAGAATTACCTCCGCAATCGACTGTTCAGTCAGCTCTCCGGGACTCTGGTACTCAGGGCTCGCTGCGATGCTCATATCGTTGGGCTGGCGTGCTGCAGTCTTCTCTACCCTTCTCCCCGATACAGTGGTCAGCTGCACATTAAAGAGCTGTATGTCTCTCAGAACAACAGAGATCAAGGCACAGGGAAATCCATCATGCGCTTTATTGCGAAACTCGCTCTTGAACAGGAGTGTCTTAGCCTCAGTTGGAACGCCGAGAAATCAAACCCCGGAGCAAATCGTTTTTATCAGTCTTTAGGGGGCAGAATAAATGACGGTATTGTGAATTATTATCTCCAGGGTGAACGCCTGAGCAAGCTGGCTTCCGGCAGTTCGGCAGAAACTGGCGGCTCTACCGGTTAGACTCATGCGCTGACGATTCGACTTGCGGTGAAACCTGCAGGGTGTAGATAACCACTCTGTGCCAGAAGCGCACGTTGCTCATCCCCTGAGTCACGCTTAAACAGTTTGCAGTGCAGCTTATTTCTGTTCCTCATGTAAAAAGGGCATTAACTGAAAGATGTCACTTAACTTCCTCATGTATATCTACTTACACACAAAGTCATCAGGAAAAGGAAGAATGAAGATGCTGAGAGGTAAAAGAGCGGTTATTACCGGCGGAGGTGGGGGATTTGGCCAGGCGCTGTGCGTGTGGCTGGCACGAGAGGGCGTCGAGGTGGAATTTTGCGCACGGCGGGCTGAAGATATTCAAAAAACCTGCAACATCATCACTGCTGAAAGCGGCATTGCAAAAGGGTATATCTGTGATTTAACCCGGCCTGAATCCCTTTCTCAGTTTTCTTCACAGCTGTTAGCTTCAGACAAGCCTATAGACATTTTAATCCTGAATGCTGCTCAGTGGTTATCAGGGAGATTAGACGATCAGCCTGATATAGAAATTATTAATACCGTCAATTCAGGCCTGACAGGTTCGATTCTCCTGACTCAGGCTCTACTGCCGGGGTTAAGACGTTCAGAAAATGCTGATATTGTCTCAATTATATCTTCGTGTGGGGTCCCCAACTTTACGGATTCTATTGCGCACCCAGCCTTTTTCGCCAGTAAACACGGGCTTAGCGGGTTTACAACTAAACTGGCACAGCAGTTATCTGAAGAAAATATCCGCGTTACCGGGTTGTACCCTCCGGATTTCGAATTTACAGGGTTAGATACGTCTGTCGATAGTCAATCCAGAATGGGAGAACGTTTAATGAACGGACGATCGGTCTGGGAAACGATTCGTTTTGTGCTGACACAACCGCATAGTTGCCATATAAGCAGCATCTACTTTCAAGGTCCAACTCGCGAAGATCTTAACGCCAGGCGCTAAACTGGGGGACGGTGAGCATTCTGCTCAACGTCCGCTTCTCGCTCAAAGCTGCCAGTCAGTTACTTCTTGGTCAGAAATGGCTGTCTGTCCAGGTGCGCGGGGAATTAAAGGCGGATCACCAGTAGCCTAACCCTGTCATCATTAGCCAGGCAGAGAATCCTACTGAAAATGTCCCGCCAGCGATGTAGAAGAACACATTTACATAAAATCCGATATCGCCACGATAATAGTAGTCTTTCTCCGGGGTGCCTTTCCGTGTTCTATAATCAAACCGGCCTGATAACCCCTGATTCCGTGTAGCAGCATCCATATAGCCATGATGAAAATCATGCATGCGACGGCTAATACTTTATATTCCAATGCACATGTCCTTATGTTGTTGGACAGAATGGGCTGTCTGTCCAGAGGGTGGAGAAGGTCAACGCTGAGAGGGCCGGAACTATCTGTCCCAGAAATCCCAGGACGGGTTCCAGTAAAATTTAAAAACCATCACCAGATACAGGCCCAATACCGCCGAAATCAGTATGAGCAGTTTACCGATGCCGCTTTGATAGTGCAGCAAGCCGCTAATCAGGCTAGCGGCGGCGATAATTAATACAGCGGCATGGAAGAGAACAGCCTCACCTAGTCCATTAAAATCAATACTTGATAACATTTTTGCATCCTTTCCCTGTGATTCGCGCTCACCATTAAGAGCAAATTGTGCTGCCTGTCCAGGGTGGCGCAGATTTTGCTGTAATGGCTCTGATCTGCATGGAAGTGGTTATGTCTGGTCAAGATTTCCTTAAGAGTGGTTCACTGGACAGAATTACGGTTTTGTCCATTACTGCATTTGTCCCGCCCAGGTATGCCAGTCATCAATGCCCGCTTTGTGCCAGGCGCTGGCGTTGTCGCCTCACGCAAATTCGATGGGTATGCTTTAGAACTCTTATGGTAAATGTAAGGGTTAGCAGAAGAAAAGGCCCAAGGAGAAGCTATGAAGATCAGATTTGCTCTGCCTGTGGAGGCAGTAGAATGCTGGAACATTCGAAACCAGGCTATACGTTACGGATGTAAGAACAGCTACGACGATGCGGTTATTGCAGCCTGGACACCGGAAAAAATGCCTGAAAGCTACAGGGAGGTCATTGTAGCGAATCCTTTTTTTGTTATTGATGGCTCAGATAACAGGCCGGTAGCAACAGGCTTTCTCGATCTTTCTTCAGGCAGTGTTGAGGCTGTTTTTACGTTACCTCAATATACAGGCAAAGGGTTTGGTAGTCAGATTATTGAAGCCATCAAAAGTGAAGCTCGTGAGCGTGGATTTGAGCAATTAACTTTATCTTCAACTCCGAACGCCCAAGCTTTTTATGAGAAGCATGGTTTCATACTAGTGCGGGAAAGCATGTATCCATCCGCGCTTGCACAGGCTGAACTGCGCTGTATGGAAATGTCTATAAAACTCCAATGATAGTGGTTCGCTGCCTGATCGCAATGTTCAATATATCCAGTTAGCACAGCGGGTAGATCTTAAAAGATTCAAATATCAACGTCCGCTCCTCGCTCAAAGCAGAGGGTATCCCCTTCAGAGTAAGCCTTGTACAAGCCCCAGTTCGCCGGTGCTTAAACCGGCCTCTGAGACGTGGCCTGACGATTCAGGGCGTATTTTTCATTAAGCCACCGCGACTGGCTCCCGGCGGCTGGCCGTTGATACGCTTGAAAGCCCGACTGAACGCGGCCTGAGAGGTATAGCCCAGACGCTGGGCAACCGTGTCGATCGATAGCTTATCCTGGCTGAGCCACTGACTGGCGAGACGCATACGAAACTCCGTTGCATAGCGCAGCGGCGGCACACCAATGGTCGTCTTAAAGCGATCGGCAAAAACAGAACGCGATACATGCGATTCCGCTGCCAGTTCAGCAACAGTCCACTCTTTGCCGGGCTGACGGTGTATAGCCAGTATGGCCCGGGCAAGGCGCGGGTCCCGCAGGGCCGCAAAAAGGCCAGATGCAGATTCACAGCCACATTCAACCCATCCACGCACCATCATCGCGGCCGCGACCTCGGCAAGACGAGCCAGAATGCCGGCAAAGCCGATGCGTCCTGAGCATATTTCGCTTTTCATGGCATACAGAATTGACACCAGACCCGGATAACGCGGCTGATCGGTATTCGCCACGATGACCTGCGGCATCAGTTTACCGAGCCTGTGCATGCCGCCGAAATCGAACGCCATGCAACCGTAAAAAAGCACTGCGCTTGGGATCGGGTGCGTACTGGGGCAGGTATCCACCCCGCTTACGGCTTCCCCCAGGGGAGCTGTAGCGAAATTGTCGATAGGCTGAAACACCGCGAGGGGGTCTGAAAGCAGCTGATGCGTTCCTCCCTGAGGCATGAACACAGCATTGCCAGCCGTCAGCTGGTGAAGCGCGCCGTCATTTGTACGTAAGAAAGCCGTGCCAGCGGCCAGATAATGAAAATAAGCATGTCCCGGCCTGTCATCAAACCCCAGCCCGAAAGAAGGGCCGGTCTGGATACGGCGATACTGGACACCGCGCAGGCGCATGCCCGTCAACAGTTCACTTATCAGATCGGACGACAGGGCGGTTGGTTCTTTATCGGTCATTTCAGGTGTTTCGGGCATAACATCAAGATTCAGCATCATAGATCGTCCTGCCAATCGATGCCAGGCTTTCCGCTGTGATAATTACCCTGGGATAGAGAAGATGAGCAATGATGTAAATAGTGCTGTACCCGCGTCTGCAAATGATGATGAACCGGCGGGAGCCGCATGGACCGCTGTATTTTCCCTGGCAATGGGCGTGTTTGGTTTGCTGACGGCAGAGTACCTCCCTGCCAGTCTGCTGACGCCTATGGCCGCTGACCTGCAGGTGTCGGAAGCGCTTGCTGGCCAGGCGGTGACCGTGACGGCAGTCGTGGCCCTGTTTGCCGGCCTCCTTGTGCCCGGCCTGACTCGCCGGTTTGACAGAAGGGCCGTCCTGTTGAGTTTCACAGGACTGATGATTGCCTCCAATCTGCTCGTGGCATGTTCCTCAAGCCTGACCGTTCTGTTAATTATGCGAATACTGCTGGGCATCGCTTTGGGAGGGTTCTGGAGTATGGCCGCTGCCGTTGCCATGCGGCTGGTTCCCGCCAGGCTCGTTCCGCGCGCGTTATCCTTTATCTTCAGCGGCATTGCCGTGGGCACCGTGGTTTCGGTGCCGCTGGGCACTTACCTGGGGGGGCTTTACGGGTGGCGCAGCGCCTTTGTGGCAGCAACGGCAGTGGGTGTGCTGACACTCATCGTCCAGTTATTCACTCTGCCGCGTATGGCGGCGCGCAAAACGGTACGAACCGCATCGGTAACAGAGTTACTCCGACGACCCGGTATTGCCCCGGGAATGATGGGATGTGTGCTTGCCCACACTGGACAGTACGCGCTGTTTACCTATATTCGCCCGGCTCTTGAAAGCGTTACCCACAGTGACGTGAATGGTTTGTCTTTAATACTGCTTGGGTTCGGTGCAGCCAATTTTGTGGGAACGCTACTGGCCGGATGGCTGATGGAGCGCAGCCTGCGAGCCACCCTGGTGCTGATGCCTGCAATAGTCGGCGTAGCGGCATTGTTCATGATCTGGCTTCCCGTACAGTTAACCGGAATGATATTCCTGATCGTACTGTGGGGGCTGGCGTTTGGTGGTGTTCCCGTCGCCTGGTCTAACTGGGTGGCGCGAGCGGTGCCGGATCAGGCAGAAACGGCAGGAGGCATGGTGGTCGCATCCGTACAATCCTCAATCGCTGCCGGCGCTGCTGTAGGCGGGCTGATGTTTGGATTTAGTGGCGTTGCGGGCGTTTTTCTTACCGCCGGCGGCTTGATGTTGCTCGCTGCGCTTTTTATTGCCGTTAAGGTTCGGGTAGAACTGCCACAGCATGGCCAGTCTGACAGCCCGGCAACACACTTTTAGCTTAAGGTTCGGTGGCCCACGAATGGCGTCTTTGCCTGAACGGCGCCCTGTGCATCAACCTGACTGAGTGTTAACTACGGTAAACACATCAGGTCAACATGGCTCCGCAATGTAGCATTGAAGAATCGACGCGATCATTGTTACCTGCGTCCCGAATGGCTCAATGCCGGGCCTGGCTCCAGTCAGGCCTGGCATTGCATGCCAGTCGGGTATGTGCCAGAAGCAGACATTACAGCGGCGATGGTATTATCCTAAGCTCATTGCAATATCTGCTGTCTTTACTGACAGAAATTGCGCTGATGAACGGCTCCCAATACTAAATTTTTAATAGCTTATAAAAAGTTCCCTGAAAAATTATACTCTCAGTTTGTTGCTCAAATTTGATCTCTGAGGATGGATTTTTATGGCTCTTGAACCAGAAATAGCAAATCTCGTAAACGATTTCATCTCTGCAGGTCGTCCGTCATCGCGTAATCAGACGTTCCGGGAACGTCGGGATGGTTATGTCGCAAGCACAGCACTGGCTGGTAGTACTGAGACACGCGTAAATATTGAAGACATGATTATTGACAACATACCGTTGCGTATTTTCTCGCCATTAAATGAAAAGAAAGTGTTACCTACGGTTGTCTATTATCATGGTGGCTGTTTTATAAGTGGTGGTTTTTTAACGCATGAAAATCAATTGCGACAAATTGCTTTCCTGGGGGGTTGCCGTGTCGTTGCTGTGCAGTATCGTTTAGCGCCAGAACATACTTATCCTGCAGCACATGATGATGCTGAATATGCCGCTAACACTGTATGGAAACACGCACAAGCGTTAGGTATTGACCGTAATTGTATAACGTTAATGGGAGATAGCGCGGGCGGCCATCTTGCTCTGATAACAGCGTTGCGAGTGAGAAGTGCTGGGCAGTGGTTACCCAGACAGCTAGTACTCATTTATCCTATGCTGGATGCAACAGCATCATCTGAAAGCTATAAGTTAAACGGCAGTGATTATGTGATAACTCGTGATACGCTAATTACCGGTTTCGAAGCCTATTTCCCTAACACTAATTTTGACCACCCTGACGCCAGTCCGTTATTCCGTAATGATTTCTCGGGCTTGCCGCCAATACATATTATTACAGCGGAATATGACCCCTTGCGCGATGAAGGTGAAGCCTTGTTTGTTCGCATGACACAACAGGGGGTAAAGTGCACGGCACAACGCTACCTCGGCGTCATCCACGGCTTCTTCCAGCTCGGAGGAATTAGCCAGACAGCACGTAATCTGATGCGGGACATTTGCTCCCTGCTTCGTTCAGTTGATGAGCGATGACATACTTTTTTATCAGGTCATTACCTTATCGCTAAATCAGAAAAATAGCGGATCAAAGGCGAACCATGGCATAACGTCAGCTCCTCGCTCAAAGCAGACACTGCGCGGGTTACATCAAGCGTCCAGCGCCCCCACAAGGCCTTATTGAACGCTGAGTCATGCAGGCTTAGACATTTCAGGGAACGTCACGCGCATCAAGATGCCGTTACATAAAGGTCAGGTCCAGCCAGCGGCCAAATTTGTTGCCGACTTCAGAGACCCGGTACGCTGGTAAGGTATGAAAATCAGGCGGTCTGGCAGGATCCCGAAAGCCATTACATTCGTCGCCACGTGTCACCGGACCCTATCCCTGTCGACCTGGTCAGCATCGCCCTTCCTGCCAGAACGGCGGTGCCGATGCCGGCTATCTCCTACCGTTCCCGGCGTCAGGTGATCTGGGTGCTCGAAGGCAGGCTGACGCTTGAAGAAGGGCCGACGACTTTTGAGATGCTCACCGGGGATTGTCTGGCGTTGGGCGTTCCGGCCGATTGTGTTTTCAGGAATGAGACTGATGAGACGTGCCGGTATGCAGTGGTGGTGCTAAAGCCCGCCTGAAGAGCCCCATTACGCTGATGAGGTGAGACACGTTTTTCATCACCCCGGGTCAGCGATCAATCACTGCACGGGATGCGTATCGCCTCCCGTCGGGTAACCGGTGATTAGCCAGGCGACGTCAGGATGAATCTGACGGCCATCCACAACAGATAAATCCCCAGCGTAATCTGCACACCCCGCAACGCCCAGCGGGCATAGCGCCACGCATGACGTTCGCGGGCGTCAGCCGCAGCGATAACCGGATCCGCGTTAATGACTCTTTTATTCGGCCTGAAATCCAGCCAGATACTGACGACGACGGCTAAGGCGACAATCACTTTATACAGCACATTATGTTCCATCATTCCGTTCCCGGTTGTCTGATAAAAATCGTCCTTAATACTGAACGGGCATCCCCTCTGATGGCGAAATGCAGAGTGAGGGCATTCGCATTTGGCATGTCAGCACGGTTCATCCCTTCATACGGCTTTTTTGCCACTCATCTAAGTGGAGTGAAAAAAACATGCTCGGCGGTGCGTCATTCACATCATCAATGTCCCGGATATACCTCAGCCCGACGTTGTGCAGGACTTTTTGCGAGGCCAGATGGTTTCTTCTGACCATCGCACCTATCCCGGCCAGCGCGATCGTTTCAAATCCATAGCGGACGGCACGATCGGCAAATTCTGTCGCCAGACCTTTGCCCCATGCCTGCGTTGCAAAGCGATACCCCAGATTGTTAATCGACATATCGGCGACGCGGGCTATCTGCAGCCCTCCGAAACCGATGATGTTGTCAGGATTATCGAGAAGCGCAATGGCCCAGTGGCCAAACCCGTGACGTTCACGATGCTCTGTCCAGCGATGCAGAACCGTTCTCGCATGGAGAATATCCGGATATGGCCCTGCGGGATTGAACAGGTTGGTGGCAGGGTCACCGTAAATACTGAACAGGGCCGCCGCATCGGATGACACGACCGGCCGAAGGATCAGACGCTCAGTTTTAATTTCCACTTTCCCCCCCGGATGGGTGTTATCCGTCCATTCGCTGTTGATGCCTGTCCGCTTACTGATGTTAATCCCCTTCGCTGAAACCTGATACCGCATCTTCGGGGTAAGTTCAGCGCAAACCGTCATGTTTTTGGGCAACCGCTGACCTGCGGATAATGGCGACAGACCAGGTTGAGCTTATTCTTCGGCTCGAAACCGTTATCCAGCATGCACCGCTGAACCTGTGCGGCTTTACGTAGCGTCGGCACGTAAGGTAGCGAGCCCAGAGGTTGCGGATAACCACACTGATACATCACCACCAGCGCCTGCTTATCATTTTCAATCTGCTGTGTGAAATGCTGTGAAGCCCCCGCTTTACGCCAGGAGATCAGGGAATATTCGCTCACACCGTAAGCCGGATCAATCGGATTAAACCCGCTGTCTGCGACAAAAGGCAGTGCTTCAAGCTGTTTCTGACTCAGGGGGTGTCCCTGCTCCTGGCTGATGCAGGCCGGGGTATCATGAAAAACCCCCACGCTGCAGATTTTGAAACCGTCTTTACGGGTAAAGCCTTTATTTTCCATGCACTGGTAATAGAGCACGGACTCATTATACGTTTTAGGGATGTCGGGGCCAGGAAGTGGCACACCGCACTGCCCCATCGCGACCCGCACGCCATCGGTGTCCGTGTCAGGACGCTGCCACTGGACCAGGTCCGGTGCGGGGGGGCACCCTGTCAGCAGGAACACCGACGCTGTCAGCAGAGATAACGTCATCAGCGTTGCTTTTCGGCACATGAACATTCCTGTTTTATTATGATTTCAGCGCATCCTCATACTGCCCGGAATGTCCCTTGGCGACAACGGTGTTGCGCTTTATCCTCACGCAGAAACGTCCTTATTACCGTATCAACGTCGTCTTCACGAACGGATTTATCCCCGTCGATCCGCTGATAGCGGGTACGTATTTTTTTCAGTCCTGACGCTCCTTTTCGCCCATCACCCCTGTCATTGCGTGGCGGAGGGCAACAGGCCTGCCTGTGAATACCCCCGGATAAGCTCATCGAAGAGGCTAATATCATTCCGGCTGCGCGCCATTAACTGAGCACCTGCAATCGCGGAAAATATCGCCCGCGCCCGCGTCTCACCGTCCCCTGGACCGCAAATACCGGCGTCCTGAAGCTGCGCATTCAGCCATGCCACATTGATATCGGCGAATTTCTGCACCTCTGTTTTGACTTTATCTGGCAGGTCGTCATATTCAGCCGACATAAAACTCACCATGCACAACCGGTTCTCACTTTCCAGAGAACGGCGAAAAATATGGGGATAGCGAATCAGACTGTTGAGTGCGTCGCCTTCTGTTTCACGTATTGCCTGAAGATCCCGCGCCGTATCCTCCCAGTAGCGTTGTGCCACTGCCGCCCCCAGATCCGCCTTGCTGGCAAAATGATAGTAAATGCTTGCCGCTTTAATCCCGACCTCATCGGCCAGGGCACGAATGTTCAGGCCGGTGTACCCATGCGCCTGTGCTTTCAGGCGGGCCGCGTGAAGGATTTCATCACTGGATGTCTTGCTCATTATTTTTCTCCTGAAGAAAGCCATTATTCTAACACCTGTTAGTTAGGTGTTGACAACACAATCTCATGCGCCTACTGTTTTACCTACCAACTGTTAGTTAGTTTTTTTCTCTCAAGAGGCAATAATGAGCAACGCTATTTTTTATTCAGACGCAACCCAACTCGCCAGCATGATCCGCAGCCGCGAAATTTCCCCGGTGGAAGTCATGCAGGCCCACATTGACCGCATTGACGCCACTAACCCGGACGTTAATGCCATCGTGACCCTGGCCGGCGATGCGATGAAGCAGGCCATCGCAGCGGAAGCCGCGGTAATGAGAGGTGATGATCTCGGCCTGTTGCATGGCGTTCCGTTTACGGTCAAGGATTCGATAGACACTGCCGGCGTGCTGACGCAGCGCGGCTCGCCGATCTTTAAAGACCGTCGTCCTGATGAGGACGCAACCAGCGTAGCGCGTCTTAAAAAAGCAGGCGCTATCCTGCTGGCGAAAACCAACCTGCCCGAGTTTTCATACTGGATTGAGAGCGACAACCTGCTTTCCGGCCGTTCCAATAACCCCTGGGATCTGACCCGGACACCCGGTGGCTCCAGCGGAGGTGAATCCGCTGCTATCGCAGCAGGCATGTCTCCGCTGGGCCTGGGCACCGATCTGGCCATTTCCGTACGCGGTCCGGCGGCACAGACCGGCATCACATCGATGAAAGCCACGCACGGCAGCATTCCGATGACCGGGATCTGGCCCCGTGCGCCTCGCCGGTTCTGGCATGTGGGCCCGATGGCCCGCTCCGTACGTGATATTGCCCTGGCCTTTTCACAGCTGTCCGGCCCAGACGGGCACGATGCCTTTTCCAGTACCGCGCCGGTTTATCCGGATGGGCTGCCCGCGGCGTCCTCACGTCCGCTGCGAGTTGGCTGGATGACCGGTCCCGGCTTTGGCCCGGTCGACCCTGAGGTGGTCGCCGTTGTTAAGTCAGCGGCGGATGCGCTGCACGGCACCGGAGTGACAGTGGAGCACGTGGGTATTCCGGCTCTGGAACAGGATTTTGCGCTGGACGTATTCAACAGGCTGCACGTGATGGAAATGAAACCCGCTTTTGCTGCCGCAACGGCAGGTCGTCACCCTGACGAGTTGTATAAAATGGCAAAAACCATGCTGTCACTGCCGGACACCTCAATGTCCGACTATATCGATGCAGAGCAGGCAGCAGAAAGGCTGCGGGATGGTTTTGCGGAATACTTCTCCCGCTTTGATGCCCTGATCACGCACGTCCTTCCCGTGCAGGCACACAAGCACGGCGTAGCGCATTTTGTCATTGACGGACAAGAGGTGGATGCAACCTATCTGCAGGGAGCGACTGTCCCGCTTAACATCACCGGTTTACCCGGCATAGCGCTCCCCTTTGGAAAAAGTCGTGAGGGGATGCCGATTAACGTTCAGATAGTGGGAAAATGGCATGCGGAAAGAACCATTTTACATATCGCTTCACTGCTTGAAGCCGTCAGCCCGGTGAAAGGATCCCACCCGTCGCTCTGAGTATAAGCGGCCTCGCCGGGTGAGGTGAGGCCGGGTACACAGGTTCACGCCGATGTCAGCTGCGGTGTAACACGTTCCCTTTTCGCGCCAGGGATGGCGGAGTACCCTCCTTACTAACCCCCCTGTTTACCGCGTCATGAGGCAACCGCAGGGATTTCCCCGCGGTCAATCTCCGCGCCCCGAATTAACGCTGGGTAAGATAATTTTTTAGAATGTGTCCGGCAGAAAGGAGATGTTCAACCAAGCGGATACCTTCATCCGGGCTGAAAGGCAGCCCGACTCTGTAGCGAAAAGAGGTCAGTTATCGCCAGAAATTGATCCAGACAGGGATCGGGGCATTCCGGCGTGCGGATGCCTGGCACATCCTGCGCACTTTCCCTATCATAGGCGCATTATCCCCACCAGCC
Organism: Erwinia sp. PME.40.26/001; assembly: GCF_055556675.1. Classification (NCBI taxonomy): domain Bacteria; kingdom Pseudomonadati; phylum Pseudomonadota; class Gammaproteobacteria; order Enterobacterales; family Erwiniaceae; genus Erwinia; species Erwinia sp. PME.40.26/001. Next base: position 13,594 of record NZ_JBVHNP010000014.1, on the reverse strand, counting down.
GAGACGCCCGTGCATTCGATGTTTGAGATGTTGCTCGCCGTGTTTGACCGCGCAGCGCTGATGTTAATCTGCCTGTTCTTTATTACCCGTACCCGTCACTTCCGCCAGCTGCTGCAAAAAGACGAGCATTCGCGTCAGGAGCTGATTGCGGTCACCGCGATTTTCTCGCTGTTTGCGCTGTTCAGCACCTGGACCGGGATCAACGTTGAAGGTTCACTGGTCAATGTGCGGACCATCGCCATTATGTCTGGCGGTATCCTGTTTGGTCCCTGGGTAGGGATTGCCACCGGCGTGATTGCCGGGTTGCACCGCTTCCTGATTGATATGGATGGCGTCACCTCGGTGCCGTGCCTGATCACCAGTATTGTTGCCGGAGTGGTCTCCGGCTGGATCAACCTCAGGGTGGCCAAAGAGAAGCGCTGGAGCATCGGTATTATCGGCGGCATGGCCTGTGAGTCCCTGACCATGCTGCTGATTGTCGCCTGGGCCTCCCCCACCTCACTGGGGCTGGATATCGTGTCGGAAATTGCCATTCCGATGATCCTCGGGGCCGTCAGTATCGGGCTGATCGTGCTGCTGGTGCAGAGCGTGGAGGGGGAAAAAGAGGCCATTGCTGCCCGTCAGGCCAAGCTGGCGCTGGATATTGCCAATAAAACGCTGCCGCTGTTCCGCCAGGTCAACAGCCATTCCCTGCGTCAGGTATGCCATATCATTCGCGACGACATTCATGCCGATGCGGTGGCGATGACCAATAATAAGCAGATCCTCGCCTATGTTGGCGTGGGGGAAGAGAACTATCACAACGGTGATGACGGTATCAGCCCGACCACCACAGCAGCGATAACCGAAGGTAAAATCATCATTAAAAACAATGATGAAGCCCATCGCACCCCGGAAATTCACTCGATGATCGTCATCCCCCTGTGGGAGAAGGGTGAGGTTACGGGAACGCTGAAAATTTATTACCGCCATGCCCACCGCATCACCTGGTCGCTGAAAGAGATGGCCGTCGGACTGTCGCAGATTATCTCCACCCAGCTGGAGGTGTCGCGTGCCGAGCAGCTGCGTGAAATGGCCAACAAGGCCGAACTGCGGGCGCTGCAGAGCAAAATTAACCCTCACTTTCTGTTTAACGCCCTGAATGCGATCTCTTCATCCATCCGCATTAATCCGGACACCGCGCGCCAGCTGATCACCAACCTGTCACGTTATCTGCGCTATAACCTTGAGCTGAGCGATGACGAGATTATCGATATCAAAAAAGAGCTCTACCAAATCAAGGATTACATCGCCATCGAACAGGCGCGCTTCGGCGATAAACTCACCGTGATCTACGACATTGAAGAGGACGTTAGCTGCTCGCTGCCCAGCCTGCTGATCCAGCCGTTGGTTGAAAATGCCATTGTGCACGGCATCCATCCCTGCCGGGGCAAGGGCGTCGTAACGCTAAGTATTCACGACCTGGGTGACCGGATCCGTATCGCCGTCCGCGATACTGGCAACGGGATCAGTGAGGACGTGGTGGCCAGGGTGGAAAACAACGAGATGCCGGGCAATAAGATCGGCCTGCTGAATGTGCACCATCGGGTGAAGTTGCTGTACGGTGAAGGACTGCATATTCACCGCCTTAACCCGGGTACGGAAATTGCGTTTTACATCAGTAAAAACGGTGTGGGTCTGCCGGAAAAACCGAGTATTTCAATAGCCTGAACCGGGAGACAGCGTGAAAGCGATCATTGTAGAAGACGAGTTCCTCGCCCAGCAGGAGTTAAGCTGGCTGATACGTGAACACAGCCAGATCGCTATTGAAGCGACGTTTGATGACGGTCTGGACGTGCTGAAGTACCTGCAAACCCATCAGGTTGACGTGATCTTCCTTGATATCAACATTCCGTCGCTGGACGGGATGCTGCTGGCGCAAAATATCAGTAAGTTCGCCGATAAGCCGCTCATCGTCTTTATTACCGCCTATAAAGAACATGCGGTAGAAGCCTTTGAGCTGGAGGCCTTTGACTACATCCTTAAGCCCTGGTCTGAAATGCGCATCATCACCCTGTTACGCAAGCTGGAAAACCACAGCCAGAGCCACTCTCCGCTGAATCAGACGGCGGTACGCCCTGCCCCGCACACCATTAACCTGGTGAAGGACGAGCGCATTATCGTCACCGATATCAACGACATTTATTATGCAGAAGCCCACGAGAAGCTGACTTTTGTCTACACGCGGCGGGAAGAGTATGTGATGTCGATGAATATCACTGAGTTTTGCAGCCGGCTGCCGGATGAGTATTTCTTTCGCTGCCACCGGTCTTATTGTGTCAACCTCAGCAAGATCCGTGAGATCGAGCCCTGGTTTAACAATACCTACATCCTCAGGCTTCGCGATCTTGAGTTTCAGGTCCCGGTCAGCCGCAGTAAGGTGAAGGAGTTTCGCCAGCTGATGCGGCTGTAACCGCCGCATCGCTGACGTGAAAGGCAGGGTTTACAGCACCCGCCCCAGGGTCTGACGCAGGTGAGCGCCCGCCCCGAGCAGGCCTGGCTGATCGTGGGTGATCAGATAGACAGGAATACCAGAAACGTAGTCTTTGAAGCGGCCTTTGTCCTCAAACGCGGCGCGGAAGCCGGAGGCTTTAAAGAACTCAAGGAAGCGCGGAACAATCCCGCCAGCGATATAAACGCCGCCGAAGGTACCGAGGTTCAGCGCCAGATTGCCGCCAAAGCGACCCATGATCACGCAGAACATCGACAGCGCGCGACGGCAGTCTGTGCAGCTGTCCTGCAGGGCGCGCTCGGTGACGTCACGCGGCTTCAGATTTTCTGGCACCCGGTCATCTGATTTAACAATCGCCCGATACAGATTCACCAGCCCGCCGCCGGAGAGAATACGCTCGGCGGAGACATGCCCCAGCTCCTCACGCAGCACTTCAAGGATCTGATCCTCTTCTTCACTGTTGGCGGCGAAATCGACGTGGCCACCTTCGCCCGGCAGGCTGACCCAGCGCTTATCCACATGCACCAGATGCGCCACGCCCAGGCCAGTCCCGGCACCGTAGACCGCAACCGGCTTATCCGGCACCGGCGCACCGCCGCCAAACTGCAACACATGCTCACTGGAGAGCATCGGGATCGCCATCGACACGGCGGTAAAATCGTTAATAATTTCCAGCGCCTCGAAGCCGAGGCTGGCTTTCAACTTGCTGGTCGAAAACGCCCAGTCGTGGTTGGTCATTTCCACCCAGTCTTCCGTGATTGGGCAGGCAATGGCGATGCAGCCATGTTGAATATCCTGCTGCTGTTCGTCGAGATAAGCGCGGATCACCGCTTCAAGACTGTCATATTCTGAAGTGGAAAAGGTTTTAGCCTGTGACAGGGCACCGTTACTGACGTCACACAGTGCCAGACGGGCATTGGTCCCGCCGACATCACCTACCAGGGCATAGCTGGTCATTATTGTTCTGCTCCGCTGAATTCAATTTCCTACACTATACCCAAAAACAGTCGAGTTGCATCAAGGCGACATCTGAATTACGCCTAAACAGACTTACCGACTGTTGCTCTGGTGCAGGGCCCGGGTGACCGAGGCCAGCAGCGGCGGGATGTCATCCGCGGGCAGCACCACTTCCACCAGCGACAGGCACGACTGCGGCGGCTGGAGCAGCAACATCACGTCCTCCAGCTGCACCGTCTGGGTCACACGCCAGCTCTGCGCCTGGCAATCAACGTTGAGTGCCTGGGGCAGACGCGTCCAGTCCCAGCTGGCAATATCGTTATAGCGCTGCTGCGCGCCGTGGATAGCCCGTTCAACGGTATACCCCGCGTTATTGAGCAGGAAAATAACCGGCTTCTGTCCGTCACGCAGCATCGTACCCAGCTCCTGTACCGTCAGCTGCGCGGAGCCATCGCCGATAATCAACACCACCCGCCGCTCCGGCTGGGCCGTTTGCGCGCCAAAGGCGGCCGGCAGCGTGTAGCCAATTGACCCCCACAGCGGCTGTACCAGCATCAGAACATTGTCCGGCAGACGCAGGGCCGCAGCGCCGAACGCTGCCGTCCCCTGCTCCGCCAGAACAATATCTCCCGGTCGTAAAAAGCGCTGTATGGCCTGCCAGAAGGTGCTCTGGGTCAGGCTGTCGGACGGGGCATTCTCCATCACCGGCGGGGCCACAATGCCCTGCCGCCAGCCCGCCCCGTGCCTGCGGGCCAGCGCATGCAGGACCGCCAGCGCTGCCGCCATCGGTATACCGGGAAACTCACGCCCCGCCACATGACAATCGTGCAGGTCAACTTCAATAGTACGGCTGCGGGTAATATGCTGGGTAAAGCCGGCGGTCAGCGTATCGGTATACTTCACGCCAATGGCGATCAGCACCTCGCTCTCTTCGATCACCGCCCGCGTACTCTCCGCGCTGGAGGCCCCGGCATAGGTTCCCGCATAGCCATACAGTCCTTCCGGCAGCACGCTTTTGCCCATCAGCAGGGTAGCAAAGGGCATCGGGACCTCAGTCAGCCAGTCGCGCAGGCGCTGCTGCTGCCCGGCGCGGTCAGCAAGAAAATCAGCCAGCATTGCCGCACTTCCAGCGCCGGCCAGCAGGGTTTCGGCCGCATCGGCGAAGGCGGCCAGCGACGCACTGGTGCTCGCGACGGTCAGCGCCAGCGGCTGTTCCGGCGGTGAAAGCGGGCTTTCGCCCACGTTGGTGGCCAGCAGCAGGTAAACCGGACGGCGCGCCGTTAAGGCCGAAAGCAGCAGCCGATCGATTTCGGCGGCAGCGTTACCGACCGTCAGCACGCTGGTGGCGACGGCAATCTCCTGATACATGCGCAAAAAATGGCTAAAGCTGCCGTCCCCCAGCGTATGGTGCAGCAGCTCGCCGCTGTTCTGTGCGGCTTGTGAGGGGGCCCCGACGATATGCACTACCGGCAGATACTCCGCATAACTTCCCGCCACGCCGTTAAGGGCGCTTAACTCACCGACGCCAAATGTGGTCAGCAGGGCCCCCGCCCCCCGGCAGCGGGCATACCCATCCGCCGCATAGGCCGCATTCAGCTCATTGGCACAGCCCACCCAGGCGAGGCGCGGATGATCGATCACATGATCGAGAAACTGCAGGTTGTAATCACCCGGTACGCCAAACAGATGATCGATTCCAATCTCATTTAAGCGGGCAAGCAGGTAATCACTGACGGTGTATTGCTTCATCGTCCTGGTCCTCTCTGGCATCTGCTTTCAGTATTAGCGATTATTTTCACTCTGTTATCGGAAAACCGCAGAACCAAATGGAAAGGGATCGTTACGCGCCAGGAATTATCTTTAAGTTGCGATCCGTCGCGCGATTTCATTTAGTGTAACCGTATACACTACTATGCTGTTTAGCGACCCTCCGTTTTCATTACAGGATTTATTCATGGTTTATCAAGCAGATACCCGTCGTTATGAGACAATGACCTATCACCGCACCGGGCGCAGCGGTTTGAAACTTCCGGCTATTTCCCTCGGTTTATGGCATAACTTTGGCGACAGCACCCGCGTCGATAACAGCCGCGAGTTGCTGCGTCATGCGTTTGATAACGGTATCACTCATTTCGACCTGGCCAATAACTACGGCCCGCCTCCCGGGTCAGCCGAAGAAAACTTTGGCCGCATCCTGCGCGAGGATTTTCGCGGCTATCGTGATGAACTCGTGCTCTCCAGCAAGGCGGGTTACACCATGTGGGAGGGGCCATATGGTGACTGGGGTTCGCGTAAGTATCTGATTTCCAGCCTCGATCAAAGTCTGCAACGTATGGGCGTGGAGTATGTGGACATCTTTTATCATCACCGCCCGGATGCGGAAACGCCGCTGGAAGAGACCATGACCGCGCTGGATCACCTGGTGCGTCAGGGCAAGGCGCTGTACGTCGGTCTGTCCAACTACCCGGCAGAGCTGGCTGCACAGGCTATTGCGCTGCTGAAAGAGCTGGGCACGCCGTGTCTGATCCATCAGCCAAAGTATTCGATGTTTGAACGTGCGCCGGAAAAAGGCCTGCTGGACGTGCTGGCCGACCAGGGCGTGGGCAGCATTGCCTTCTCACCGCTTGCGGGGGGCATGCTGACTGACCGTTACCTGAACGGTATTCCTGAAGACTCGCGTGCCGCCAGCGGCAGCCGCTTCCTCAGTGGCGATCAGCTGACCCCGGAAAAAATGGATAAGGTGCAGCGGCTGAATGCGATGGCGCAGCGTCGCGGGCAAAAACTGTCGCAGATGGCGCTGGCCTGGGTACTGCGCGGCGACCGCGTCACCTCGGTGCTGATTGGAGCCAGCAAAACCAGCCAGATTGATGACGCCGTGCAGATGCTGGGCAACCGCAACTTCAGCGCAGATGAACTGGCGGAGATTGACGCAATTCTTGGCTGATCTTCATCGACGATCCTCTCAGGGCCGGTCGGAACACCCCGGCCCTGTCATTACGCCCCGTTGCAGATAAATCCCAAATCCACGTATTCCGCACATTTTCAGAGTTCCCCAGGCGTAACGGCGAGGAACTGTTTATATTGTGCCTCTACGGTGGCGCAGTCAGGCCGCTGATAAAGGAGATAATATGAAACGCATCTTGCTTATTGCCGCTTTGCTGGCAAGTTTATCCCCGCTGGCGGTACACACAGCTTACGCCGACAGCGCCCGTATCACCCTGGCTCCAGGTATTACACTGCATTTAGGCGATCGCGACGATCGGGGACGTTACTGGGACGGTGGCCGCTGGCGCGACAACCACTGGTGGCGCAATAATTACCGTTACGATGAAGGGCGCTGGTGGCGACACGAGCAGTGGCGACGTCATCAGGAGATGCGCCGCCACCATCAGTGGGAAAAGGAGCGCCGCTGGCGCGACCACGATCGCCGGCGCGAGTGGCGTCATCATGAAAATGAACGCCGTCATGATGAGCGCGACCGCCACGATCGTCACGACCGCTGGTAATTTTTCAGGGCGACCCGTAACCGGGCGCCCTGTTATTTTATGACAGGATCAAAGGTTCATTGCCATGGCCACCAGCAGGTAGCCGTTTAATACCACCACCACCGCCACAATCACCCAGCCAATACTCTGCATCAGCCGTGAATTCACCATTTCGCCCATCAGATCGCGGTTGCCGGTAAAGGCCAGCAACGGCACCAGCGCCAGAGCAATACCAAAGCTTAACAGCACCTGACTCATCACCAGAATACGCGTCGGCTCCCAGCCCGCCATAATCACGATAAAGGAGGGCAGCATGGTGACCACGCGCCGCACCAGCAGTGGGATATGGAAGCGGATAAAGCCCTGCATCACCACCTGACCGGCCATAGTGCCGACCACGGTAGAGGAGAGCCCCGCCGCCAGCAGGCTGAGACCGAACACCACGGCGGCCGCTTTACCCAGCAGGGGATCCAGCGTCAGATAGGCCTGGTCGAGATCGGCAATGCCGCTGTGACCGCTGAAGTGAAATGCCGCCGCCGCCGTCGCCATCATCGCCAGATTAACAAAACCGGCAATGGTCATGGCAATGGCTACGTCCAGCTTGGTCGAGGAGTAGCGCTGCGCGCGCGTGCCGCCCTCGTCTTTTTGCGTCAGGGACGAGTGAAGGTAGATAACATGGGGCATAATTGTCGCCCCCAGCACGCCCGCCGCCAGCAGGACAGCATCGGCCGTTGGCAGGGAAGGCACTGCCATGCCGTGCATCAGGTCGATCACTTTCGGCTGCGAGAAGAACAGCTCAATCACATAGGCGGCAGCAACAAACAGCAGTAATCCGCCAATGATAAACTCCAGCGGCTTCTGCCCGCGGCTTTGCAGCATCAGGATCAGGAAGGTCGCGACCCCGGTGAGCATCGCCCCCTGCAACAGACTGACGCCAAACACCAGCTTGAAGCCAATCGCCGCGCCGATAAACTCCGCCAGGTCGGTCGCCATAGCGATAATTTCCGCCTGCACCCAGTAAAACCAGACGGCCGGGCGTGGGAAGCGGTCGCGAATATGCTCGGCAAGGTTTTTGCCGGTGGCAATGCCCAGTTTGGCAGACATCAGCTGGATAACCATCGCCATCACATTCGCCCACACCACCACCCACAGCAATGTGTACCCGTAGGAGGCCCCGGCCTGGATATTAGTGGCAAAGTTACCGGGGTCGATGTAGCCAATCGCCGCGATAAAAGCGGGCCCCATCAAGGCAAACTTGATTTTACGATTACTGCGAATGTTCTGCTCCGCAGTGCGGCTTCCGAACATAGTGTTTACCCCTGAAACGATGACCTGACTGTCTATGCTGCCCTTTATTGATCATGCTTATCAAGGGCACAGAGAACGGTTATTTTTATCGCTGTGATAGCCAGCGCTATAAGGTATAGCAAAGGCTATACTTTAAAACAAACTACGGTAAACTCAAAAAATGAGCAACCTTTTTTACTGTAGGATATTCGGAAATCACTTACCAGCTAAAGGGTCATTATTTAATCAAACAGGGCTTGTCAGCCCGCGCATAATCGAGGATAACGTGCCTGAAGATAAGGTAAGTCGTTAAGTTTTGGTGAAAACATGTGACGTCTCATGCTTTTCTGCAATCTGCTGCAATAGGGAATTGTTATATTGCGGCGTAGATCTCGTTTTTCCCGTTCTTGTTACATAGAATGTGCAACGAAATATAACAGCCCTCAAATTTGGAGCAAACATGTCCCGCATTCTGCACTTTGCTTTGGCACTGGCGGTGGTCGCCCTGCTGGCCCTTCTGGTCAGCCGCGATCGTAAAAATATCCGTGTGCGTTTTGTCATACAGCTTTTAGTCATTGAAGTTCTGCTGGCCTGGTTCTTCCTGACCTCAGAAGCCGGTCTGGGTTTCGTCAAAGGCTTCTCAGACCTGTTCGAACATTTACTGAAGTATGCGGCGCAAGGGACTAACTTCGTCTTCGGTAATATGAGTGATAAGGGCCTGGCGTTTTTCTGGCTCAACGTTCTCTGCCCTATCGTCTTTATCTCGGCGCTGATCGGTATTCTGCAGCACTTCCGCATCCTGCCAATCATTATCCGTGCTATCGGTACTGTACTGTCGAAAATCAACGGCATGGGTAAGCTGGAATCTTTCAACGCAGTGAGCTCACTGATTTTGGGACAGTCAGAGAACTTTATTGCCTATAAAGATATCCTCGGCAAGATGTCAGAGCGCCGGATGTACACCATGGCAGCCACCGCTATGTCGACCGTTTCTATGTCGATCGTCGGGGCGTATATGACCATGTTGCAGCCAAAGTATGTCGTGGCTGCGCTGGTGCTGAATATGTTCAGTACCTTTATCGTGCTGTCGCTGATTAACCCGTACCGCGTAGACAGCGAAGAAGACCTGAAGCTGGGTAACACCCATGAAGGTCAGAGCTTCTTTGAAATGCTGGGGGAATACATCCTCGCCGGGTTCAAAGTGGCCGTTATCGTAGCCGCGATGCTGATCGGCTTTATCGCGTTGATCTCGGCGATTAACGCCCTGTTCGATACGATCTTTGGCATCAGTTTCCAGGGTATCCTGGGGTATGTGTTCTACCCGTTCGCCTGGGTTATGGGTGTACCAAGCCATGAAGCCCTGCAGGTCGCCAGTATTATGGCCACCAAGCTGGTGTCTAACGAGTTTGTGGCGATGATGGACCTGCAGAAAATTGCCGGTACGCTGTCTCCACGCGGTGAAGGTATCCTCTCCGTGTTCCTCGTCTCGTTCGCCAACTTCTCGTCTATCGGTATCGTTGCCGGGGCAATTAAAGGCCTGAATGAGGAACAGGGTAACGTCGTGTCGCGCTTCGGCCTGAAGCTGCTGTACGGTTCTACCCTGGTGAGTGTGCTGTCGGCATCGATTGCCGGTCTGGTACTGTAATCGCCTGGCGGGGCCTCTGGCCCCGCTTTCCCCTCCCCCCTGCTTCTCTCTGTACGAACCTCCTCCTACGCTTCAACACGCCCTGTAAGCGGTTAAACAACGCATAAGCCTAGCCGTCGGCGATCCTGTCGCTGAAAGCGGTCCGAAAGGGATACGGAATACGGGAAACGAAAAAAAATCCGCCTGAGCAGATTGTGGGTTTAATCAGGGAAGGATAAGAATTTGGTGGAGATAAGCGGGATCGAACCGCTGACCTCTTGCATGCCATGCAAGCGCTCTCCCAGCTGAGCTATACCCCCAAGCCGGAAAACTGTGTCGTGTTGACGGCGGGGATAATATGAAACGGTGGGGTTGGTGTCAACGCTAAAATAACAATCTGAGATCGATCGCTGAAAAAGCCGTCAACGCAGGGCAAAAAGCGATAACTCCCTGTTTTCCACCCCCCTTTCTGCCGCGGCCTTTTCCGCGATGACTTTCTGTTAATGACGCGTTAATAACAAGGTTAAAAGCTACTTGTTTTTGTTAATCGACCATGCAAAACTGCGCCCGTTTTTTGATGCCATGCCCTGCTCTGCGCTGGATGGAAGCCTTTTTTAGCGGACAGCGGAATCTGGCGCCCTTTCCCGTTATTAATTTCACCAGAGCGAATATGTCTTTGCACACACCAAAAGAGATTTCAGCTGTCGCGGTTCAGGCAGGCGTGATCAAAAGCCGTACACCGGTATCTTCTCTGCTTATTCTTGGTTTCCTTGCCGGGGCGTTTATCGCATTTGGCTTTCTTCTCTATATTCACGTCGTTAACCAGCTGCCGGCAGACTGGGGATCATTTGGCATCCTGCTGGGTGCGGCGGTATTCCCGGTAGGGATCATCCTTACTGTGCTCGCCGGGGGAGAATTACTGACGGGAAATATGATGCTGCTGCCGGTGGCATGGTTCGCACGCCAGATCAGCGCACTCAGCGTAATGCGTAACTGGTTCTGGGTGACCCTGGCGAACTTTATTGGCAGCATCACCATCGCGTGGTTCTTTGGTCATATGTTAGGAATGACGGAAGGTGACTATCTGAAGAAGACGGTGGCGATTGCCAGCGCAAAAGTGAATGCTGATTTCCTCCATGCCTTTATTTCCGGTATTGGCTGCAACTGGCTGGTCTGCCTGGCAACCTGGATGGCTTTTGCCAGTAAAGATGTGGTCGGCAAAATTTTCGGCATGTGGTTCCCCATTATGGCTTTCGTTGCCATTGGCTTCCAGCACGTGGTGGCCAATATGTTTATTGTTCCGGCCGCCATTTTTGCCGGTTACCTGAGCTGGGGAGAGTATCTGCCTAACTTTGTGGCCGTCTTCCTCGGTAACGCCGTGGGTGGTGCCATATTTGTTGGCCTGGCCTACTTTGTCGCCTTCCGCGCACCGCCGTCAGAAAGCCCCGTTTCACGCTGACATCACGCTCCCCTGCGGCTGTGGGGGAGTGTTTTTTGAACCGTCGTCAGATTTTGCGCATTAATCTGTCAAGGTTAGTAATTTGTGTTAGTTGTTCACGTGATGAATTGTTGTAATATGCTAGCGACTTTATTCGGCAAAAGGGACAAGAACGTGAAAAAGGATTGGTTAACGCCGGAAGAACTGGCACAGCAAACAGGTTTTAGCAGACAAACGATTAATAAGTGGGTGAAGAAAGAGAACTGGACTACTGCACCGAAACCCGGCGTTCAGGGTGGAAAGGCACGCATGATTCATATTGATGACCGCGTAAAAGTATTCTTAAAATCCACACGTCATGCTGCAGAACCTCATGCCCAATATCGCGTGAATCAGAATTCACTTCCTGCGCTGTTAATCACCTCAATCCAGCAATTGAGCAGTGATGAACAGGATAAGCTGGCAGCCATGCTGCTTCGCGAAGGAATACAGGGAATTTTGCAACGACTGGGTATCAGCAATTGAAATAAAACCCGGCCAGATGGCCGGGTTTTTTATTTTATACCTTCTCAGGCTTCGCGAGTGGCAATAAACGCCAGCGCTTTCTCAATACGCGCCACGCTGCGTGAACGACCAATGGCGTGGACGGTCACATCCAGCGCCGGAGACTGCCCGGCACCGGTAACCGCCACGCGCAGCGGCATCCCCACCTTGCCCATCCCGACTTCCAGCTCATCGGCTGTTGCCTGAATCGCATGATGGACGTTTTCTGCCGTCCAGTCGGTAATCGCAGCCAGTTTGTCACGCACCACTTCCAGCGGCTGGCGTGCTACCGGACGCAGGTGTTTTTTCGCGGCATCGGCATCGAACTCATCAAACTCTTCATAGAAATACCGGCAGGATGCCGCCATCTCTTTCAGCGTCTTGCAGCGCTCACCCAGCAGCTTCACCAGCTGTGCCAGCTCAGGGCCGGTACGGGTGTCGATTTTTTCCTGCTCAATGTGCCACTGCAGATGGGTCGCCACGTACTCAGGTGCCAGGCTGTTGATGTAGTGATGATTCAGCCACTGCAGCTTTTCCGTGTTGAAGGCGCTGGCCGATTTGCTAACCGCATCAAGATCGAACAGTTTTTTCATCTCATCGATGGTGAAAATTTCCTGGTCGCCATGTGACCAGCCCAGGCGAACCAGATAGTTCAGCAGCGCTTCCGGCAGGTAACCATCATCGCGGTACTGCATCACCCCTACTGCCCCGTGGCGTTTGGACAGCTTTTTGCCATCATCCCCAAGGATCATAGAGACATGCGCATACACCGGCACCTGGGCACCAATGGCTTTCAGGATGTTAATCTGGCGCGGGGTGTTGTTGATATGGTCTTCGCCGCGAATGACGTGGGTGATCTCCATATCCCAGTCGTCGATCACCACGCAGAAGTTGTACGTTGGCGCACCGTCGGTCCGACGAATAATCAGGTCATCCAGCTCCTGGTTGCTGAACTCAATCGGGCCACGGATCTGATCGTCAAAGATGACCGAACCTTCCTGCGGGTTGCGGAAACGCACCACACACGGCTCATCATCGGCATGATGCTCGTGGCTGTCGCGGCAGCGACCGTCATAACGCGGCTTTTCGTTGTTCGCCATCTGGTGTTCACGCAGCGCTTCCAGACGCTCTTTAGAGCAGTAGCACTTATAGGCACTGCCCGCTTCCAGCATCTGATCGATAACGCTGTTGTAGCGGTCAAAACGTTTAGTCTGGTAGTACGGGCCCTCATCCCAGTCGAGATTCAGCCAGTTCATGCCATCCATAATGGCATCGATCGCCTGCTGGGTTGAACGCTCCAGGTCGGTGTCTTCAATACGCAGCACAAACTCTCCGCCCTGATTGCGGGCAAACAGCCAGGAGTAAAGTGCGGTACGAGCGCCGCCCACGTGGAGGTATCCAGTTGGGCTTGGAGCGAAGCGGGTTTTGATTTTCATTAATGAATGCCTTATTACGCGGTGGCTAGGGCCTGGTCGGAACAAACTTTTAGGGGAAACATTCTATCACCTGCGGGCGAATCCTCAACGCCAATCCCTGTTTGCAGCATGACAGAGCAGAGACTTTCCAACAGCAAACCTCTGTTTTTGCCTGAAATGGGAACATCCTGACTATTTTTACGACGAACACACATTTTACGCGGAAAAAGCGTTGACTCATTTCCGCGCTTCCCTATAATGCGACTCCACACAGCGGGGGTGATTAGCTCAGTTGGTAGAGCATCTCCTTTACACGGAGGGGGTCGGCGGTTCGAGCCCGTCATCACCCACCAT
>NZ_JBVHNP010000013.1:48249-84585 GCF_055556675.1 Erwinia sp. PME.40.26/001 | reverse complement strand
GAGCGGTAGTTCAGTTGGTTAGAATACCTGCCTGTCACGCAGGGGGTCGCGGGTTCGAGCCCCGTCCGTTCCGCCACCCTTTTAGGGGCGTAGTTCAATTGGTAGAGCACCGGTCTCCAAAACCGGGTGTTGGGAGTTCGAGTCTCTCCGCCCCTGCCAAATAAAAACAATCCTTTGCTTCGGCAAAGGATTTTTTTTGTCTAAAATTCCTGCCATTTTCACCGTTACTCCGCCAAATGCATAAAAAAAGACCAGCAGGCTGGCCTTTTTTGCTGCTTATTTCAGCTAATTACGCTCTGACATTCACCGGAAACTTAATTAATTGACGGATATGTGCCTGCTGATCGCTGTTTTGTAACCACACCGCATACAGGGGTCTGGAAGCGACAGCAGTATCAGGGATCACTAAAAGATCGCTGTATTCTTTACCCCAAACATCCGGTAAGAAGGCACAGGCCCCCGTGGTATGCAGAAGTTGTCGCGTTAAATGTGCGGAGGTCGTCGTCAGTACCGGCACATCATCGGCACCGGCCAGATAGCTTTCATGCTGGTGAAAATCAGCGCCCCATTCCAGCTTAATGTAGTCATATTTCTCTTTTTTCTCCGATTTTCGCGATCGGAACAGCGTCAGGGAGATATGGCCGATTTGTTGACTGCTTAACTCGTCCATTTTAGGAGCCTCCGTCGTCACCAGCAGGTCAAGCTGACGCTCATGCAGCTGTTTAACCAGGGAATGACGCTGTGCCACACGTGCTTCGAGATGCAGGCTTTCCCGGTTCTCATACAGCGTCTGAAGCCACGGTGTCAGGTAAGCCTCCCATAGTGACGCACTGGCACCGATCGACAGCTCATGATGCTGCTGCGTGTGCGCCACCTCTTTCTTGGCCATCAGCCACGTGCTCATCAGACTCTCTGCATAGGGCAGCAGGCGTTCCCCGGCAGACGTCAGTCTGATGTTGTTACGATGGCGGGTAAACAGGCTCACTCCCAGCTGGTTTTCAAGCTGTCTGATGCGAAAACTGACAGCAGATTGCGTGAGATAGAGTGCTTCCGCTGCACGTCCAAAGTGGCGGGTTCTGCTCACTTCAAGAAAGGTTTTCAGTAATTCCGTATCCACATCCATCTCCTAAAAAACATTTGTCGTTATGATTTAAATGTTTTGTTTTACACTCTGTCAAGCCTATCTAATACTCCGCGCCATAAATAGCACGGCCATAAAAGAGTTAGGAGCGTGTAAAATGGCGGAAAGCTTCGCAACAACGAATCGTTTTTTTGATAACAAACATTACCCTCGCGGGTTCTCCCGTCACGGTGATTTCACCATCAAAGAAGCCCAACTTCTTGAGCGTTATGGTTACGCTTTTAACGAACTGGACCTGGCAAAGCGTGAGCCGGGTACAGAAGAAGAGCGTCTGTTCATTGAGGTGTGCCGGGGTGTGCGTGAGCCGCAAACCGAGGCAGAAAAAGTCTGGTCAAAATACATGACCCGCATTAAACGTCCTAAGCGTTTCCATACTCTTTCCGGCGGCAAGCCGCAGATGGAAGGGGTTGAAGACTACACGGATAGTGACGATTAAGATCAAGGGGCTTCGGCCCCTTTTTCATGTCTGCTACGCCAGGTTGCTGTGCAGGTGGATCAGCAGGCGGTCAATAGCACGATAGCTTATCGCTTCAGTCAAATGTTCCCGACTGACCGCATTATCCCCTGCCAGATCGGCAATCGTACGCGCCACCTTAAGGATCCGTTGCCACGCCCGCACTGACAGCCCGAGCTGCACCAGTACCTGCTCAAGCCATTCTGCATCCGCTGGCGTAAGTGTACAGCAAGCCTGGATGTCGTGGTTGCTCATTACCGCATTCACTTTGCCACTGCGTTCCAGCTGGCGCTGTCGTGCCCTCAACACCCGCTCGCGTACTTGTTCACTGGATTCCCCACCACGTGGCTGCCCGCTCAGCGTACCCGGAGGCAGCAAGGGGACCTCAAGGGAAAGATCGAAGCGGTCAAGGAACGGGCCCGACAGGCGGCTGAGATAGCGCAGCGTCTGCCGGGGTGAGCTGCGATTATGTTGTCCGGTGTAGTGACCTGTCGGACTGGGGTTCATGGCGGCGATCAGCTGGAAGCGTGCCGGATAGGTTATTTTTGCCCGCGCCCGGGAAATGCTGATCTCTCCGGACTCAAGGGGTTCTCGCAGCGCATCCAGCGCCCGGCGTTCAAACTCCGGGAGTTCATCGAGGAAAAGGATACCGTTATGCGCCAGCGAAATTTCCCCCGGCTTAGGCAGCGATCCGCCGCCGACCAGTGCATAGAGCGATGCACTGTGGTGAGGGGAACGAAACGGCCTCTGACGCCACTGACGGTGCAGGTCCCCGCTACCCACCAGACTGGCTACGCTGGCGCTCTCCAGGGCCTCACGATCGCTTAGAGGCGGCATCAGCCCACACAGGCGGGAGGCCAGCATTGTTTTCCCTGTTCCCGGCGGGCCGATCAGTAAAAGATTATGTCCCCCTGCGGCCGTGATCTCCAGCGCCCGCCTGGCCTGATGCTGACCAATAATTTCATTTAAATCGCCCGACATAGGGGGTGACGACGGTGGCTGACACTGTGCCGATTCCAGCCTCCCTTTGCCGTGCAGGAAGGTACACACCTCCAGCAGACAGGTTGCTACCAGGCTCTCCCCATGCTGGATCAATCCGACATCATTCTGATTTTCCGCAGACAGTATCAACTGCCGCCCACATTCCAGAGCAGCAACGGCCGCAGGAATAGCGCCCTGTACGCTGCGCAGCGCGCCCGTTAGCGCCAGTTCGCCGAGAAATTCATAACATGAAAGTTTATCCGCCGGAATCTGCTCTGAGGCGGCGAGGATAGCGATTGCGATGGGCAAATCATACCTGCCGCCCTCTTTAGGCAGGTCAGCGGGGGCGAGATTAACGGTGATCCGCTTTGCCGGAAAAGTGAAACCACTGTTGATAATGGCGCTGCGTACACGGTCGCGGGCCTCTTTCACCGTGGTTTCTGGTAATCCGACCAGCGAAAGTGCCGGCAGCCCATTGCTGAGGTGAACTTCTACCGACACCTGAGGGGCCTGGATGCCCAGTGCGGCGCGGGTAAACACGACAGATAGCGACATAAACTCTCCTTGTAGTGCCAACTCTGCGACAGGAGAAGGGGGATGGCGAGAAGCCGATTGGCGATTTGTGCAGCCTGTCTGAAGATGATTGCCGCGTTCAACAGTCAGCGACATTGTGTTGCGGGCAGGCGCGAAAATGCAGACAGAGAAAATAAAATGGTCACACTGCGTGACTGATGAAAAAGATTCATTTTTTTCTTATCGACTGAATAACAAAAGTTTTTTTTAGATCTGCGTCCGACGTCATAAAATAAAATGATGAAAAAAGTTGAATTAAAGCTAATAACTGTGATAACTCTGTAGGCATTACTTCGAACAAGTGAATGAAAAGAATCTAAATGAAAGCCCTTCTACGAGTCATTAGCCTAGTCGTTATTAACGTCGTCGTGATTATTATCACGCCGTGCGGGGCTACGCTCGGAGAAAGAAAGGCTTAAAAATCAAGCCTGATTTCGAAAGAACCCCCGCACCGAAAGGTCCGGGGGTTTTTTTTTGGCAAGGTATCAACGACAGAGGAACAGAATATGAACAGTAGCATAAAATGCTGTTGTTCCCAGCGAGAGGCGGGGGAATAACTATGAATGGTGCTCAGTGGGTGGTTCAAGCTTTGCGTGCACAGGGAGTCGAAACGGTATTCGGCTACCCGGGTGGAGCAATTATGCCGGTCTATGACGCGCTCTACGACGGCGGAGTCGAACATCTACTGTGCCGCCATGAGCAGGGTGCCGCGATGGCCGCTATCGGCTTCGCACGTGCAACGGGAAAAGTGGGGGTCTGTATCGCCACCTCCGGGCCAGGTGCGACGAATCTGATCACCGGTCTTGCTGATGCCATGCTGGACTCCGTGCCGATCGTGGCCATCACCGGACAGGTGTCGTCTGCTGTGATGGGAACGGATGCTTTTCAGGAAATAGACGTCCTGGGTCTGTCGCTGGCCTGCACCAAACATAGCTTCCTCGTAGAGTCCCTTGATGAACTTCCTGTGGTGATGGCAGAAGCTTTCGCCATTGCACAGTCTGGCCGTCCCGGCCCGGTTCTGGTGGATATCCCTAAAGATATCCAGTTAGCCAGCGGCGATCTGGTCGCCCATCTGCTGCCGGTCGGCCAGGAAATGGCTCATCCCCATGCTGAACTGCAGCAGGCGCGCAGCCTGCTAGCCCAGGCGAAGAAACCGATTCTGTATGTCGGCGGCGGCGTGGGAATGGCGGATGCGGTTCATGCTTTACGGGCTTTTGCCAAAGAGACCGGCATTCCGACGGTGGCAACGTTGAAAGGGCTGGGTACACCCGATGCCGAAGATGCGTGCTATCTGGGCATGCTCGGCATGCACGGCACGAAGGCTGCCAACCTGGCCGTCCAGCAGTGTGACCTGCTGATCGCCGTCGGTGCCCGCTTTGATGACCGCGTAACGGGCAAGCTGGATACTTTTGCCCCGCATGCCAGCGTTATCCATCTGGATATCGACCCGGCAGAGCTGCATAAACTGCGCCGGGCGCATGTGGGCTTGCAGGGCGATCTCAATAAACTGCTGCCCGACCTGTATCAGCCGGTTGATATCGCCGCCTGGCGCGAAGACGTGAAAGCGCTGAAAGCAGACCACGGCTGGCGTTACGATCACCCGGGAGAGGTGATCTTTGCGCCGCTGTTTTTGAAACAGCTGTCAGACCGCAAACCTCAGAGCGCGGTAGTGACCACTGATGTCGGTCAGCACCAGATGTGGGCTGCCCAGCACATGAGCTTTAATCGCCCGGAAAATTTCATCACCTCCAGCGGGCTTGGCACCATGGGCTTCGGCCTGCCTGCCGCCGTTGGTGCCCAGGTGGCGCGCCCGGATGACACCGTGATCTGCGTCTCCGGCGATGGTTCATTCATGATGAACGTGCAGGAACTGGGTACCGTTAAGCGCAAACAGCTGCCGGTGAAAATCGTTCTGATGGATAACCAGCGGCTGGGCATGGTACGTCAGTGGCAGCAGCTGTTTTTTGAGGAGCGTTACAGCGAAACCAACCTTTCAGATAACCCGGACTTTCTCATCCTGGCGAGTGCCTTTGGCATTCCCGGCCAGCGTATTACCCGTAAAGATCAGGTCGATGCCGCATTAGACGCTTTGCTCCACAGTGAAGGGCCTTACATGCTCCACGTCGCCATTGACGAGCATGAGAATGTCTGGCCTCTGGTACCGCCGGGTGCCAGCAATGAAAATATGATGGAGAAAACCTCATGAAACAGCATCAATTGTCTATAGAAGCGCGCTTCCGCCCGGAAATACTGGAACGCATTTTGCGGGTTGTGCGCCATCGTGGCTTCCAGGTGTGCTCAATGCACATGGCCTCGCGGGTGAATACCGACAACATTAATATTGAGATGACCGTTGCCAGCCAGCGCTCCGTCGATTTACTGTCAACGCAGTTGAGTAAATTAATGGATGTGGCTTGCGTTCAGATCCAACAGCAAACAACACAACAAATCCGCGCATAAGCGCGCAAGGAAACGAGAATGACGAAGAAAGCAGACTTTATCTGGTTCAATGGCGAGATGGTGAAATGGGAAGACGCGAAGGTCAGCGTGATGTCCCATGCGCTGCACTACGGCACGTCTGTTTTTGAAGGCGTACGTTGCTATGACTCGCACAAAGGGCCAGTAGTCTTCCGCCATCGTGAACATATGCAGCGTCTGCGTGACTCTGCAAAAATCTACCGTTTCCCGGTCAGCCTGAGTGTTGATGAGTTGATGGAAGCCTGCCGTGCTACGCTGCGCAAAAACAACCTGAAAAGCGCTTACATCCGTCCACTGGTGTTCGTGGGTGACGTTGGCCTGGGCGTGAACCCGCCTGAGGGTTATGAAACAGACATCATCATCGCCGCTTTCCCGTGGGGAGCTTACCTCGGGGCTGAGGCGCTGGAGCAGGGTATCGATGCGATGGTCTCTTCATGGAATCGTGTCGCTCCGAATACGCTGCCCACTGCAGCGAAAGCGGGCGGTAACTATCTGTCCTCGCTGCTGGTCGGTAGCGAAGCGCGCCGTCATGGTTATCAGGAAGGGATCGCGCTGGATACACAGGGCTACATCTCTGAAGGTGCTGGTGAAAACCTGTTCGAAGTGAAAGACGGGATCCTGTTTACCCCGCCGTTTACCTCTTCCGCCCTGCCAGGAATTACGCGTGACGCCATCATCAAACTGGCGCAGGATATGGGGATTGAAGTGCGTGAGCAGGTGCTGTCGCGCGAGTCTCTGTACCTGGCTGACGAAGTCTTTATGTCAGGCACTGCTGCGGAGATCACTCCGGTACGCAGCGTTGATGGGATCCAGGTGGGCGAAGGCAAACGCGGCCCGGTCACCGCACGCATTCAGTCTGCTTTCTTTGGCCTGTTCACGGGTGAGACGGAAGACAAATGGGGCTGGCTGGATCCAGTTAACCCATAACAATAATGTTTTTCGCGGGCGTCAGTTGACGCCCGCGCACTATCTGATTTCTGGAGTAAAGAGCATGCCTAAGTATCGTTCCGCCACTACCACCCACGGCCGTAATATGGCTGGTGCCCGTGCCCTGTGGCGCGCCACAGGAATGACCGATGATGACTTCGGTAAGCCGATCATTGCCGTCGTTAACTCCTTCACCCAGTTCGTGCCGGGTCACGTTCACCTGCGCGATTTGGGTAAGCTGGTTGCCGAGGAGATTGAAGCCTCAGGCGGCGTGGCGAAAGAGTTCAACACCATTGCCGTGGATGATGGGATCGCCATGGGCCACGGCGGGATGCTCTACTCTCTGCCGTCGCGTGAGCTGATCGCTGACTCCGTGGAGTACATGGTCAACGCACACTGTGCGGATGCCATGGTGTGTATCTCTAACTGCGACAAAATTACCCCGGGGATGCTGATGGCGTCCCTGCGTCTGAATATCCCGGTGATCTTCGTTTCCGGCGGCCCGATGGAAGCCGGTAAAACCAAGCTGTCCGACAAAATCATTAAACTCGATCTCGTCGATGCGATGATTCAGGGCGCAAACCCTAACGTCAGCGATGCAGAAAGTGACCAGATTGAACGCTCTGCCTGCCCGACGTGCGGCTCCTGCTCCGGCATGTTCACGGCTAACTCGATGAACTGTCTGACCGAAGCGCTGGGTCTGTCTCAGCCGGGTAACGGTTCACTGCTGGCGACCCATGCCGATCGTAAAGAGCTGTTCCTCAATGCGGGGCGTCGTATTGTTGCTCTGACTAAGCGCTACTACGAGCAGGATGATGAAACCGCGCTGCCGCGCAGCATTGCCAGCAAAGCCGCGTTTGAAAACGCCATTACGCTGGATATCGCGATGGGTGGTTCCACTAACACCGTTCTGCACCTGCTGGCCGCCGCTCAGGAAGGGGAAATCGATTTTGATATCTCTGACATCGATCGCCTGTCACGCCTGGTACCACACCTGTGCAAAGTGGCACCAAGCACCCAGAAGTACCACATGGAAGACGTGCACCGTGCCGGTGGTGTCCTCGGGATCCTCGGTGAGCTGGATCGTACCGGGCTGCTGGACAATAGCGTGCGTAACATCCTCGGCCTGAGCCTGCGTGAAACCCTGGATCAGTACGACATCATGCTGACCAAAGATGAAGCCGTGAAAAAAATGTTCCGTGCCGGTCCGGCGGGCATTCGTACGACCCAGGCTTTCTCGCAGGACACCCGCTGGGACACCCTGGATGACGATCGTCAGGAAGGCTGTATTCGTTCCCGCGAGTTCGCCTTCAGTCAGGACGGCGGTCTGGCAGTTCTGTACGGCAACATTGCTGAAAACGGCTGTATCGTTAAAACCGCAGGCGTTGATGAAGGCAGCCTGGTGTTCAGCGGTCCGGCGAAAGTCTATGAAAGCCAGGACGATGCCGTTGCTGCCATCCTCGGCGGTAAAGTAGTGGCAGGTGACGTGGTCGTGATCCGCTATGAGGGGCCTAAAGGGGGGCCGGGCATGCAGGAAATGCTCTATCCGACCACCTATCTGAAATCTATGGGGCTGGGTAAAGCCTGTGCGCTGATCACCGATGGACGATTCTCTGGCGGCACCTCCGGGCTGTCAATCGGTCACGCTTCTCCGGAAGCGGCCAGCGGCGGCACCATCGCGCTGGTGAAAGACGGCGATATCATCAATATTGATATTCCACAACGCGGCATCCAGCTGGACGTGCCAGAGAATGAACTGGCTGCCCGTCGTCTGGAAGAAGATGCACGTGGCGATCAGGCCTACACGCCACACGGTCGTGAGCGTCAGGTTTCCTTCGCGCTGCGCGCTTATGCCACCCTGGCAACCAGCGCTGACAAAGGCGCCGTCCGTGATAAGAGTAAGCTGGGAGGCTAACCAACATGGCTGAATCTCAACCGCTATCCGACCAGCCCAGCGGCGCGGAGTATCTGCGCGCCGTCCTGCGTGCTCCGGTGTACGAAGCTGCACAGGTCACGCCGTTGCAGAAGATGGAAAAAATCTCTGCGCGCCTCGGTAACACCATTCTGGTGAAACGTGAGGACCGCCAGCCGGTCCACAGCTTTAAGCTGCGCGGGGCCTACGCGATGATCGCCGGGCTTAGTGCAGAGCAGAAAGCCTGTGGGGTGATTACGGCGTCAGCCGGTAACCATGCCCAGGGCGTGGCGCTGTCATCCACTAAGCTGGGGATTAAGTCCCTGATTGTGATGCCGGTGGCAACGGCAGATATCAAGGTGGATGCGGTGCGGGCGTTTGGCGGTGAGGTTTATCTCTTTGGGGCCAACTTTGACGAGGCCAAAGCCAAAGCCATCGAGCTTTCTGAGCAGCAGGGCTATACCTTCGTGCCGCCGTTCGACCACCCGATGGTGATTGCCGGGCAGGGTACGCTGGCCATGGAACTGTTACAGCAGGATGCTCATCTGGACCGCGTCTTTGTGCCGGTGGGCGGCGGCGGGCTGGCGGCCGGCGTGGCGGTGCTGATCAAACAGCTGATGCCGCAAATCAAAGTAATCGCGGTGGAAGCTGCAGATTCTGCCTGCCTGAAGGCTGCGCTCGACGCCGGGCATCCGGTCGATCTACCCCGCGTCGGGCTTTTTGCCGAAGGCGTGGCGGTGAAGCGGATCGGCAGCGAAACCTTCCGTCTCTGCCAGGCGTATCTTGACGACATTGTCATCGTCGACAGCGATGCCATCTGCGCCGCGATGAAAGATCTCTTTGATGACGTGCGTGCGGTGGCGGAGCCTTCCGGCGCGCTGGCGCTGGCGGGGATGAAGAAGTATATCCAGCAGCATCAGATTGAGGGGGAGCGTCTGGCTCACGTGCTGTCCGGTGCGAACGTCAACTTCCACGGACTGCGCTATGTCTCTGAGCGTTGTGAGCTGGGAGAGCAACGTGAAGCGCTGCTGGCGGTGACCATTCCCGAGCAGCAGGGCAGTTTCCTGCGATTCTGTCAGCTGCTGGGTGGCCGTTCAGTCACAGAGTTCAACTATCGTTATGCCAATGCCGATGAAGCCTGCATCTTTGTCGGCGTGCGGCTGACGCGTGGACTGCCTGAACGCGAGGAAATTCTGGCGCTACTGTCCGACGGCGGTTACAAGGTGGTGGATCTGTCTGACGATGAGATGGCGAAACTGCACGTACGCTATATGGTCGGGGGGCGTCCATCCAAACCCCTGCGTGAGCGGCTGTTCAGCTTTGAATTTCCTGAGGCCCCCGGTGCGCTGCTGCGTTTCCTGCAGACGCTGGGTACGCACTGGAATATTTCCCTGTTCCATTATCGTAGTCACGGTACCGACTACGGTCGCGTACTGGCGGCATTTGAGCTGAGTGACAGTGAACCCCGGTTTGAAGAGCATCTGACGGCGCTGGGCTATGATTTCCATGATGAAACCAGTAACCCGGCTTTCCGTTTCTTCCTCGCGGGTTAGAGTAGCTTCCAGAACGCATCAATAAGCGGCTCACTGAGCCGCTTTTTTTGTACGCAAACGCCCAGCTCGAAGGGCGCGACCATCTCGACATCTTCCAGCTCCAGGATACGGTTACGAATCGGTTCCGGACTGTTCTCCAGCACCACATCCGGCAGCAGTGCGATGCCGCAGCCCAGTGCCACCATCGAAACAATCGCCTCATGGCCTGCCACCGTCGCGTATATCTGTGGATTAGCGATATGACGGTGACGGAACCAGAGGTCGATACGCCGCCTTGACGGCCCCTGCGCGGGCAAAATAAACGGGATCTGCGCCCAGTCAGGCTGTGCCTGCGTCGCCTGCGTACGCACCGGGCAGGGCAACGCCGGGGCAATCAGTACCAGCGGGATCAGCCCGAGCGGCATAAAGCCGATGCTGGCGGGTAACGTTTCCGGCCGTCCGGCAATGGCAATATCGACTTCGTTAGTCTGTACTTTTTCCACCGCATCGGCGGCATCACCGGTGGTTAATTTGATTTCGACCAGCGGGTGCTCGGCGCGAAAACGATCGAGAATAGGGGGAAGATGGCTATAGGCGGCGGTCACTGAACAAAACAGCTGGAGTTCGCCGCTGAGTGACGGGCCGTTCTGGCCCATGGCGTGGCGCATTTGCTGATACTGCAGCAGCGTCTGCTGGGCAAACTGCCGCAGGCGTTCTCCAGCATCGGTCAGCGTGACGGTACGGTTATCGCGCAGAAACAACGTCTGGCCCAGGTCTTCTTCCAGCCGTTGGATCTGCCGTGAAAGCGTTGAAGGACTGACGTGCATGGCGCGTGCGCTTCGTCCGAAGTGGCGGCTGTCAGCCAGATGGAGAAACAGTTTCAGGTCACGAAGATCCATCAGAGTCAGGCCTCATCATTACGTTGCAAAAAGTGCAATATCACGTTGTTAATATATCAATTTCAGCAACGCATTTCCTGTCATATGATAAGGTCTATTCAGGGGCAGGAAATTATCTCCCCAGACAATAAACAATAATGCGAACACAACCTCATACGGAGTACCCCATGGCTAACTATTTCAACACTTTGAACCTGCGCAACCAGCTGGCGCAATTAGGTAAATGTCGCTTTATGGCTCGTGATGAATTCGCGGATGAAGCCAGCTACCTGAAAGGTAAAAAAGTCGTCATCGTTGGCTGTGGTGCGCAGGGCCTGAACCAGGGTCTGAATATGCGCGATTCGGGTCTGGACATTGCCTACGCCCTGCGTGCCGAAGCGATTGCTGAGAAACGTGCTTCATGGCGCAAAGCGACCGAAAACGGCTTCAAAGTGGGTACGTATGAAGAACTGATCCCGCAGGCAGATCTGGTGGTTAACCTGACGCCGGACAAGCAGCACACCTCTGTTGTTCAGGCCGTTCAGCCGCTGATGAAAGATGGCGCTGCACTGGGCTATTCACACGGCTTCAACATTGTTGAAGTGGGTGAGCAGGTGCGTAAAGACATCACCGTGGTAATGGTTGCACCGAAGTGCCCGGGAACGGAAGTTCGTGAAGAGTACAAACGTGGTTTCGGCGTACCGACGCTGATCGCCGTTCACCCTGAAAACGACCCGAAAGGCGAAGGCATGGCGATCGCGAAAGCCTGGGCTGCGGCAACCGGCGGTCACCGTGCGGGCGTGCTGGAGTCGTCCTTCGTGGCTGAAGTGAAATCTGACCTGATGGGTGAGCAGACTATCCTGTGCGGCATGTTACAGGCCGGTTCTCTGCTGTGTTTTGACAAGCTGGTTGCTGAAGGCACCGACGCGCCTTATGCAGAAAAACTGATTCAGTTCGGCTGGGAAACCATCACCGAAGCGCTGAAGCAGGGTGGCATCACCCTGATGATGGATCGTCTGTCTAACCCGGCAAAACTGCGTGCTTTCGCCCTGTCTGAGCAGCTGAAAACTATTATGGCTCCGCTGTTCCAGAAGCATATGGATGACATCATCTCCGGCGAATTCTCCTCCGGCATGATGGCTGACTGGGCAAACGACGACAAGAAACTGCTGGGATGGCGCGAAGAGACCGGTAAAACAGCATTTGAAACTGCGGCACAGTTTGAAGGTAAAATCGCCGAGCAGGATTACTTCGACCAGGGCGTCGTGATGATTGCCATGGTGAAAGCAGGCGTTGAGCTGGCATTCGAAACCATGGTGGCTGCCGGTATCATCGAAGAGTCGGCTTACTATGAATCACTGCATGAACTGCCGCTGATTGCCAACACCATCGCGCGTAAGCGCCTGTATGAAATGAATGTGGTGATCTCGGATACCGCTGAATATGGTAACTACCTGTTCTCTTACGCCGCCGTACCGCTGCTGAAAGAGTTCATGACCACGCTGCAGGCCGGCGATCTGGGCAAAGCGGTTAACACCACAACCACGGTTGATAACGCGCAGCTGCGTGATGTGAACGAAGCCATTCGCCACCATGACATCGAAACCGTTGGCCGTAAACTGCGTGGCTACATGACCGACATGAAGCGTATCGCCGTCGCGGGTTAATGCTTCTGCACGCCGGGGCGGATGAATGCTCCGCCCAAAAAAAAGCGCCCTCAGGCGCTTTTTTTTAATTACGGTACAGGACCTTAATGATGTGGTAACCAAACTGGGTATGCAGCGGGCCCTGCGGCTCGATCAGCGGGCAGGAGAAGACCACCTTATCGAAGGCCGGTACCATCGCACCCTGTTTGAACTCACCTAAGTGACCGCCCTTCTTGCCTGACGGGCAGGTTGAATGTTTTTTTGCCAGCTTTTCAAAGTCAGCACCCTGTTTCAGCTGTGCTAACAGATCGTTTGCCAGCACTTCTTCTTTTACCAGAATGTGCAGTGCTGCAGCCATCTTCGCCATGTTGTTCTCCAAAATTATCGACGGTCAGGCCGTAGCCCGGATGGTGCCTACTATACCTGCTCAATGCGCCTGGTGCGAGATTGTCATTGGATGCTTTCCGATGTGTTAATGCGAATTTTACCCTCTCACTTCACGTTCCTTCCTCCTCCTGTTTTATAGACTCAAAACCGTTCTTGACGAGAAAAGGAGAATGAGCATGAACGCATCTGTACTGAGCCCTTTAGCGGAACCAGGCTGGAAAAACTATGATGATTTTTCACGGGGCATTGATATCAACCGCCTGCCGTCCACGCGCCATTGGGCGGGTAAGACGCTCGACCTGGCACTGAATGATGGTAGTGTTTTACAACTGAGTTTTCATACGGCCGCCGTCCAACACCGGCTTACGTGGCACTGGGGCGGAGAAGAGGGCGAGGCACCTGTCGACGAGGTGTGCGTATCCAAAGGCCGTTATTTCTTCAGCTTTCCGCTGTCTGCCATGCAGAGCGTGGCGCTGGTGATAAATACCACGACCGCCAGAGCGCTGGTGGTACGCTGTACTATCCTGCCCGCAGAGGAGACACAGGGAGGCTCACGGCTCAGCCAGCAATTTTATACGGGCGCGGTGGGGGCACAGACCCCGTCCGGCTTTGAACCTCAGCTGACCCGAGAGCTGATAGGCTACCGTACGCTGAATATCTACAGCCCCCACCACTACTACGAGCACTTTTACGTCAACAGCCAGCGCTATGCCTGGCAGAACCTGCGCGGTGAGCAGTTTGGCCATGGCGATATGGATTACGCGACCTACTATAAATTTGAACCCGATATGTACCTTTTCACCTTCCGCGAAAAAATCATTCCGGTCTGTTCGGTGTTTTTCTTCGATTATCAGTCCTGCCGGTGTACCGGGATATTTATGGGCATAACGGCCTCCGGCGAAGTACAGATCCGCCCGGCAGGCGCAATGATCAGCAAAATGAGTTTTAACTGTTATCCCGCTGGCGTGACGCCATTTTAACCTTAAGGACACGTTCACATGGAGACCGGGCTGAAAGACAAAGTGGTGCTGATCACCGGTGGTGGCAGTGGTATCGGTGCGGCAACGGCAAACATGCTGGTGGCGGAGGGTGCCCGGGTGGCGATAACGGGCAGGAGGCCCGCTCCGCTCAAGGCAATGGCAGAAGAGTGCGATGTCTTCCCGGTGGCGGCCGATATGGCCGACACTCAGGGTGCCGCCAGGGCAGTCGCGCAGGTTGCCGACCATTTTGGCGGAGTGGATATGCTGGTGGCCAATGCCGGTGGCCACGGTTTCTCGCGACTGGGGGAAACGGACGATGCCGCCTGGCAGCAGAGCCTGCACAACAACCTTAACAGCGCTTTTGTTACCGCGCGGGAGGTGCTTCCATGGTTAACCTCGCGGGGCGGCAGTATGGTGATTGTCTCATCGCTGGCCGGGCTTTTCGCCGGGCCAGCCGTGGCAGGCTATACGGTCACTAAACATGCCCTGATCGGTCTGACTAAATCGCTGGCACGGGATTACGGTGCGTATAGGGTAAGGGTCAATACTGTTTGTCCCGGCTGGACGCGTACACCGATGGCTGAGGAGGAGATGCGGCAGCTCTCGGTAAAGCGCGGATGGGACCCGACCAACAGGCGAGCCTGGCAGGAGGTGACAAAAGACCTGCCGCTCAGGCGGCCTGCAGACCCCGAAGAGATCGCCAGTGCCGTCACGTTTTTACTGTCCAGCGCAGCGTCTTATATCACGGGAGCCACACTGGTGGTGGATGGAGGGGCGCACATTGTTGATTTGCCGACGTTAAGTTTTTCCCCGCCACAGGAAGGGAAACTTTAGTTATACTGCACGCCTGTTTTATTCCCGGAATCTCTCATATGCGTCTTAATCCTGGTCAGCAACATGCCGTCGAATTTGTCACCGGGCCCTGCCTGGTTCTGGCAGGTGCCGGTTCGGGTAAAACGCGAGTGATTACCAACAAAATCGCCCACCTGATCCGCGAATGTGGCTATCAGGCGCGCCATATTGCGGCGGTCACCTTTACCAATAAAGCATCACGCGAGATGAAAGAGCGCGTGGCGCAGACGCTGGGGCGTAAAGAGGCGCGTGGATTGATGATCTCCACCTTCCATACCCTGGGGCTCGAGGTGATTAAGCGTGAATATGCCGCGCTGGGGATGAAAGCGAAGTTTTCGCTGTTTGACGATCAGGATCAGCTGGCACTGCTTAAAGATTTGACGGAAGAGTGGCTGGAAAATGATAAAACGCTGCTACAACAGCTGATCTCAACGATCTCAAACTGGAAAAACGATCTGATGGATCCGTCGCGTGCCGCAGCCAGTGCCGTTTCCGACCGCGATAAGCTGTTTGCTCACTGCTACGGGCTGTATGACCGGCATCTGAAGTCGTGCAACGTGCTGGATTTTGACGATCTTATCCTGCTACCTACACTGCTGTTCCAGCGTAACCTGGAAGTACGGGAGCGCTGGCAGCAGCGTATTCGCTATCTGCTGGTGGATGAGTATCAGGATACCAATACCAGCCAGTACGAGCTGGTGAAGCTGCTGGTGGGTAACCGGGCGCGCTTCACGGTAGTGGGGGATGATGACCAGTCAATCTACTCCTGGCGCGGGGCACGCCCACAGAACCTGGTGCTGCTGAAGGAGGACTTTCCGGCGCTGCAGGTGATCAAGCTGGAGCAGAATTATCGTTCCTCCGGGCGTATTCTGAAGGCGGCGAATATCCTGATCGCCAATAATCCGCACGTTTTTGAAAAACGGCTCTTTTCCGAGCTGGGTTACGGTACCGAGCTGAAAGTGGTCACGGCGAACCATGAAGATCACGAGGCAGAGCGTGTGACCGGGGAACTGATCGCCCATCATTTTATTAATAAAACGGCGTATAAAGATTACGCCATCCTCTACCGCGGTAACCATCAGTCGCGGGTGTTTGAAAAGATGCTGATGCAGAACCGTATCCCGTATCGTATCTCAGGTGGCACCTCGTTCTTCTCGCGTCCGGAGATCAAAGATCTGCTGGCTTACCTGCGCGTGTTGACCAATGCTGACGACGACAGTGCGTTTATGCGTATTGTGAATACGCCCCGGCGTGAGATCGGCTCCGCCACCCTGCAGAAGCTGGGCGACTGGGCCACGCAGCGTAACAAAAGCCTGTTTAACGCCAGTTTTGATATGGGGCTGGAGCAGACGCTGACCGGACGCGGGCTGGAGTCGCTGCAGCGTTTTACGCACTGGCTGCAGGAGATTGCCCGGCTGGCTGAACGTGAGCCGGTGGCGGCGGTGCGTGATTTGATCCGCGGCATCGACTATGAAAGCTGGCTGTTTGAAACCTCTGCCAGTCCGAAGGCCGCTGAGATGCGGATGAAAAACGTCAATACCCTGTTCCAGTGGATGACGGAGATGCTGGAAGGCAGTGATATCGACGAAGCCATGACGCTGACCCAGGTGGTGACTCGCTTTACCCTGCGCGACATGATGGAGCGGGGAGAAAGTGATGAAGATTCCGATCAGGTACAGCTGATGACGCTGCATGCGTCCAAAGGTCTGGAGTTCCCCTACGTCTATCTGGTGGGGATGGAGGAGGGCTTGTTACCGCATCAGAGCAGCATTGATGAAAACAATGTGGAAGAAGAGCGCCGTCTGGCGTACGTAGGCATTACGCGTGCGCAGAAGGAGCTGACGTTTACGCTGTGCCGTGAACGCCGCCAGTACGGTGAGGTGATCCGCCCGGAGCCAAGCCGTTTCCTGCTGGAACTGCCGCAGGACGACTTACAGTGGGAAAGTGAGCGTAAGGTCATCAGTGCGGAAGAGCGCATGCAAAAGGGCCAGAGCCATCTGGCCAGTCTCCGTGCGCAGCTGGCAAAAGCGAAGAAGTAGGCACTAATCAGCCAGACCAGCAAACATCGGTCTGGTTGGGAAAAATCCCCTCATGACGGCGCTGGCAGAGCGGTAATCATCCTGTGATGAGACAGGTTTAACGCCGCATCACCGGGAGTTCAGTTGATCACCAACGACCAGTGTACGTAGCTCTGCCAGTGTACTTCCTGCCCCAGCAGTTCAGCACGCAGCGGGTGGGCTTCCATCCAGCCTGACGGCAGTGTCAGCGTAAGATCATCTTCATTAGCCAGCAAACGTACGGCGGGCAGTCTGTCATCCCGGCGTCGGCTGGCGAAGATGATGGCTAATCGCAGCAGCCGACACAGGCGTTCGGCAACCCGTGGGGGAACCGCATTTTGCTGGCTTAACAGCGCCAGATCGATGCCATTCACCTGATTTTGCAGCAGCGTGGCCAGTAACTTTTTCTGTGCCGGCGTGAAGCCGGGCAGGTCAAGATGGCGCACCAGATAGGCCGCATGCTGCGGGGCCTGACGGAAATCCACGCTCAGGCCAATCTCATGGATCAGACAGGCGCTTTCCAGCAGCTCCCGGCTGCGATCATCCAGCTTCCACACCTGGCTGACCTGGCGGGCAAAGCTGTCAGCCAGCTGAGAAACGCGATTGGCCTGTTCAGGATCGATCGCGAAACGGCGTTGAACGTTATGCAGTGTGCGGCTGCGGATATCGCGATCCACCGGAAGGTGCAGCATCCCGTACACCAGACCTTCACGCAGTGCGCCCCCGGCCAGTGTCATACTGCTGATATTCAACTCGGTAAAAATGGCGATCAGAATAGACAGGCCACTGGGAAACACCAGCGCGCGCTCAAGGGTCAGACCTTCAATTTCCAGCTCTTCCAGTTTGCCGCACTGGATGGCGCGCTGCTTCAACTGCTCCAGCTTGCTGAGCGTGATGCGCTCATCCATGCCTTGCGCCATCATAATTTCCTGCAGCGCCTGCACGGTGCCTGAAGCCCCCACACACACCTGCCAGCCCTGCTCACGTAAGGCATCCGCAATCGGATGGATCATGGCTCTGGCCGCCTGTTCCGCCTGTTCGAAATTCTCTTTGCCCAGGTAACGATCGGCAAAGAAGCGCTCCAGCCAGGTCACACAGCCCATCGACAGGCTGAACAGGGTGGTGGTCTGCGAACCTTTGCCCGTAACCAGTTCGGTGCTGCCACCACCGATATCGACTACCAGTCGTTTGTCAGAACCGCCGGTCGTATGGGCAACACCCTGATAAATAAGACGTGCTTCATCCTCGCCGCTGATGACATTCACCGGACAGCCAAGGATTGTCTTTGCTTTCGTCAGGAAACTATCGGCATTGGTTGCGATACGCAGGGTGGCGGTCGCCACCACGCGGATTTGTTCTGGGGGGATATCCTGCAGTTGTTCAGAAAACAACCGAAGACACTGCCAGCCTCGTTCCATTGCCTCATCAGAAAGATGATTATCGGCATCGAGGCCAGCAGCAAGACGTACCTTCCGCTTGATGCGGGCGATGGTCTGGATACTGCCAGCCACTTCGCGCACCACCAACATATGAAAGCTGTTAGATCCTAAATCGATCGCAGCATAAAGTGATGATGCACTCAGCATGGTGGCTTAACCTGAACGTTTGCGGTTAGGATTACGCGGTGCACTGCTGCGGCGGTTATTATTGCCACCACGGCGCGGACCATTACCAGAACGATTACGGGTTAAACGTTTTGGCGGTGGCAGATCGCTCATCAACGCATCGCTGTTGTAGCGGCTGACAGCAATGCTGTGACCGATGTACTCTTCGATACCCGGCAGGTTGAGCGCGTACTCTTCACAGGCAAGGCTGATAGAGTGACCGTTGGCCCCTGCACGACCGGTACGACCGATACGGTGTACGTAGTCTTCGCAGTCATCCGGCAGGTCATAGTTAAACACGTGCGTGACCGCAGGAATATGCAGGCCGCGTGCCGCAACATCGGTGGCTACCAGGATATCGATATCACCTTTAGTGAAATCATCCAGAATGCGCAGGCGTTTTTTCTGCGCGACATCGCCCGTCAGCAAGCCGACACGGTGCCCATCTGCAGCCAGGTGGCCCCAGACATCTTCACAGCGGTGTTTAGTGTTGGCAAAAATGATCGCACGATCGGGCCACTCTTCTTCCAGCAGCGTTTGCAGTAAACGCATCTTTTCTTCATTGGAAGGGTAGAACAGCTCTTCCTTAATACGGTGCCCGGTTTTCTGCTCAGGCTCGACTTCAACGTATTCGGCATTATTCATGTTCTCAAACGCCAGTTCACGAACGCGGAACGACAGCGTGGCAGAGAACAACATGTTCAGGCGCTGGTTAGCGGCAGGCATGCGACGGAACAACCAGCGGATATCTTTAATGAAGCCGAGGTCAAACATGCGGTCAGCTTCGTCGAGCACCACCACCTGGATGGCACCTAAATTCACGTGATTTTGTTTTGCGTAATCGATTAAACGACCCGTGGTGCCGATCAACACATCGACGCCGCTTTCCAGCACTTTCAGCTGTTTATCGTAGCCATCGCCGCCGTAGGCCAGACCGAGTTTCAACCCGGTAACCTGCGCCAGCGGTTCAGCATCCGCATGGATCTGTACCGCCAGTTCACGGGTCGGTGCCAGAATCAGCGCCCGTGGTTGGTTAACCTGACGACCTTCCGGAGCAGGGTGAGAAAGAAGATGATGGAACGTTGACGTCAGAAACGCCATCGTTTTGCCGGTACCGGTTTGCGCCTGACCTGCTACATCACGCCCGGAGAGCGTAAACGGTAATGCCAGCGCCTGGATAGGCGTGCAATTATGAAACCCTTTAGTTTCAAGGGCTTCAACAACCTGAGGGTGCAGGGCGAAGTCGGAAAACTTCTGTTCGGTTAAGTGTGTTTTGCTCATAGTGTGGTAGAATATCAGCTTACTATTGCTTTACGAAAGCTTATCCGGTGAAATAAAAGCAGTGAAATAAACTCAGCCTGAGTGCTGCTTAATGCAACACCCAAGGTAAAGATAATCCCCTGGAGTAAACATGAGCGATAAAATTGTTCACCTGACCGATGACAGCTTCGAAACCGACGTCCTGAAAGCAGAAGGTTTAACGCTGGTCGACTTCTGGGCAGAATGGTGTGGTCCCTGCAAAATGATCGCCCCTATTCTTGATGAAGTGGCCGTAGAGTACGAAGGCAAGCTCACCATCGCTAAACTGAATATCGATGAAAATCCAGCAACGGCACCGAAGTACGGTATCCGTGGTATCCCAACCCTGCTGTTATTCAAGAATGGCGAAGTGGCCGCGACCAAAGTCGGCGCACTGTCTAAAGGTCAGCTCAAAGAGTTCCTGAACGCGAACCTGGGCTAATCGGGTCATGCCGGCGGCTGGTGGTTCGAATTTTTCGCTGACCGCTAGACGCCCGGCATTAACCATGCTAAGTTAAATCTACTGCACTACGAACTTACCTGTAGTTTGAATCTTTAGAATTACTCCTTGTTGAACACAGTATTCATCAAAAGTCTTACAGACGTTCAGCAATCTGACGGTTAGTATCAACTGATTTCCGGCTTCTTGTCCTTACCGTCTCCTCGTCCCAGATTTGCGTTATCCTGCACGTGATCATCGAGTGGACTTCGGAACCAAGAACCAATTAAACAGGCATGGATCTTTCGCCATACCATTCACGACAAACAGTTCAAGTTATACCCCGAGTTTAAGAACCCACCATTATGAATCTTACCGAATTAAAAAATACGCCGGTTTCTGAGCTGATAACTCTCGGCGAAAATATGGGGCTGGAAAACCTGGCGCGCTTGCGCAAACAGGACATTATCTTCGCCATCCTTAAGCAACACGCAAAAAGTGGCGAAGACATCTTCGGCGACGGCGTACTCGAGATATTGCAGGATGGATTTGGTTTCCTCCGCTCTGGAGACAGCTCCTACCTCGCTGGTCCCGATGATATCTACGTTTCCCCCAGCCAAATTCGCCGCTTTAACCTCCGCACAGGTGACTCCATCTCTGGCAAGATCCGACCGCCAAAAGAGGGTGAGCGTTACTTTGCGCTGCTGAAAGTTAACGAAGTTAACTACGACAAACCGGAAAATGCCCGTAACAAAATCCTGTTTGAAAACTTAACACCGCTTCATGCCAACTCCCGTCTGCGCATGGAACGAGGAAACGGTTCTACCGAAGATTTGACCGCCCGCGTACTGGATCTGGCTTCGCCGATTGGTCGTGGTCAGCGTGGTCTGATCGTTGCGCCACCAAAAGCCGGTAAAACCATGCTGCTGCAGAATATTGCGCAGAGCATTGCTTACAACCATCCTGACTGTGTGCTGATGGTGCTGCTGATTGATGAGCGTCCGGAAGAAGTGACCGAGATGCAGCGTCTGGTGAAAGGTGAAGTTATTGCTTCCACCTTTGACGAACCTGCTTCCCGCCACGTACAGGTTGCGGAAATGGTGATCGAAAAGGCCAAGCGCCTGGTCGAGCACAAAAAAGACGTGATCATCCTGCTGGACTCCATCACCCGTCTGGCGCGTGCCTATAACACCGTGGTTCCTGCTTCTGGCAAGGTGCTGACCGGTGGTGTAGATGCCAACGCCCTCCATCGTCCGAAGCGTTTCTTCGGTGCTGCGCGTAATGTGGAAGAGGGCGGAAGCCTGACCATTATCGCTACCGCACTGGTTGATACCGGTTCGAAGATGGACGAAGTGATCTACGAAGAGTTTAAAGGTACAGGTAACATGGAACTGCATCTGGCGCGTAAAATCGCTGAGAAACGCGTGTTCCCTGCTATTGACTACAACCGTTCTGGTACGCGTAAAGAAGAACTGCTTACCACCTCGGAAGAGCTGCAGAAGATGTGGATCCTGCGCAAGATTATTCACCCTATGGGCGAAATCGACGCGATGGAATTCCTCATCAATAAGCTGGCAATGACCAAAACCAATGATGAATTCTTCGACATGATGAAGCGTTCATAACCGGTGCAGCTTTTCGAGTAAGACGATGATCTCATTGCTCTAAGAGGTTAGCGTAGTCAATAAAAAGTACAAAACTCGGGTAACGCCACGCTTAGTCGTGGCGTTTTTTGTTTTTGGACTATAGGCTATCCTGATCTGGGAGAACAAACCTAAAGAACGGCACAGGACAGGTGGCAGGGAAAATGAAATTTCCCGTCCTGGTGAATAAAATCAGAATCATGCAGGTGTTATTGGCATCAATATTGCTTATGACAATATGCAATTCATAGCAGAGAGCTGGATAATGTGAATTTACTCAATATGAGTACGGAACTTGGCCTGACTTTTTTATTTTCGTTGGTGTTTCTTTTCTTTGCACGCAAAGCGGCTAAAAAAGTTGGGCTGGTTGATAAACCCAACTATCGCAAACGCCATCAGGGAGTGATTCCGCTGGTTGGCGGTATCTCCGTTTTTGCCGGTAGCTGCTTTGCTTTTGCATTAACGAATTTCTACATTCCCCATGCTTTGCTGTATCTGGGCTGCGCGGGCTGCCTGGTGCT
This sequence comes from Erwinia sp. PME.40.26/001, assembly GCF_055556675.1. Lineage (NCBI taxonomy): Bacteria > Pseudomonadati > Pseudomonadota > Gammaproteobacteria > Enterobacterales > Erwiniaceae > Erwinia > Erwinia sp. PME.40.26/001. Next base: position 62,281 of record NZ_JBVHNP010000013.1, on the reverse strand, counting down.
GGTGGGCGCACTCGATGACCGTTACGACATCAGCGTAAAATTCCGCGCGGTGGTGCAGGCGGGTGTCGCCGTCGTCATGATGATGAAGGCGAAGCTCTATCTGTTAAGTCTGGGCTATATTTTTGGCCCGTGGGAGCTGGTTGTTGGCCCGTTCGGCTATGTGCTGACGCTGTTTGCCGTATGGGCAGCCATTAATGCCTTTAACATGGTGGATGGGATTGATGGGCTGCTGGGCGGATTATCCTGTGTCACCTTCCTGGCAATGGGGGTGATCCTCCTGCTCGACGGGCAGAACAGCCTCGCCATGTGGTGCTTCACCATGATTGCCGTTATCGTGCCTTATATCCTGCTTAACCTGGGAATGTTTGGGCGTCGTTACAAAGTCTTTATGGGCGATGCAGGCAGTACGCTGATTGGCTTTACCATTATCTGGATCTTGCTGGAAGCGACGCAGGGCCCAAGTCATCCGATTACGCCTGTGACTGCGCTGTGGCTGATTGCGATCCCGCTCATGGACATGGTGGCGATTATGTATCGCCGTCTCAGTAAAGGCATGAGTCCCTTCTCTGCTGATCGTCAGCACATCCATCATCTGATCATGCGCGCAGGCTTTACCTCGCGGCAGGCCTTTGTGCTGATCACGGCGGCGGCAGCACTGCTGGCAATGGTGGGTGTGCTGGGTGAATACCTCTCGTTTGTTCCGGAATGGGCCATGCTGGTTCTGTTCCTGCTGGCTTTTATGCTCTACGGCTACTGCATTAAACGTGCATGGCGCGTGGCGCGAATGATTAAACGGTTTAAACGCCGTCTGCGAAATAACAATAATGACAGCAAATCTTCCACTGACTGACAGATGCCCTGACGACAAGGAAACCGATGTATGACCCATCCTGACGCCGCAGATAACGAACTGGATATTCGTGGCCTGTGCTGCGCGCTATGGCGCGGCAAACTGTGGATTATCGCCGGAGGTGCGCTGTTCGCACTGCTGGCCTGGATCTATTCGTTACTGGTGACGCCACAGTGGAGCACGACCGCCATCGTCGATCGGCCCACCGTGAATATGCTTTCCGGATACTACTCTCAGCAGCAGTTTTTGAATAATCTGGATATCCGTGCTGGCAGCCTGACCGTGGCTCCCCCAACGGTGATGGATGAAGCGTATCAGGAATTTATGATGCAGCTGTTTGCCTGGGATACACGACGTGATTTCTGGCTACAGTCCAGCTATTACCAGAAGCGCAAAACCGGCAATGCCCGTGAGGATGCGGCACTGCTGGATGAAATGATTGCCAATATCCAGTTCCAGCCAGCAGACAGCGCGAAGAACCTCAACGATACGGTCAAGCTGATTGCCGAAACGTCATCCGATGCCAATACGCTGCTTCGCCAGTACGTCGCCTTTGCGAATGCACGGGCGACAACGCACCTGAATGAAGAGCTTACTGCTGCCTGGGCAGCCCGCAGCATCCAGTTAAAAGCGCAGGTTAAGCGTCAGGAAGCCGTGGCAAAAGCCATCTACGACCGTCAGGTCAACAGCATAGAGCAGGCGCTTAAGATTGCTCAACAGCAGGGCTTCGAACAGTCAAAAACCCAGACACCTTCTGAGCAGCTTCCCGATTCGGAACTTTTCCTGCTGGGCAGACCGATGTTGCAGGCGCGGCTGGAAACACTGCGTGCGACGGGGCCAACCTATGATCTGGAATACGACCAAAACCGTGCCATGCAAACGACCCTGAATGTGGGGCCCACCCTGGTGAAGTCATTCCAGACCTGGCGGTACCTGCGTACCCCGGAAGAACCGGTAAAACGTGACAGCCCGCGCCGGGTATTGTTGATGATTATGTGGGGCGCTGTGGGCGTACTGCTGGGAGCAGGAACCGCGCTGGTGCGCCGTTCCCGTCGTTAAAGCCATCCCGGCAATAAGCGGTTTAACCCTTACGAATTAAAGAGAGTCACGGTGAAAGTATTAACGGTTTTTGGCACGCGCCCTGAAGCGATAAAAATGGCACCGCTCGTGCATGCGCTGGCGCAGGATGACGATATTGAGTCGCGCCTCTGCGTGACTGCCCAGCATCGGGAAATGCTCGATCAGGTGCTGCATCTGTTTTCTATCGTGCCGGATTACGATCTTAATATCATGCAGCCCGGGCAGGGGCTCACCGAAATTACCAGCCGCATTCTGGAAGGGCTGAAAACGGTGTTTGCCGATTTCACGCCGGATGTTGTGCTGGTTCATGGTGACACCACCACCACGCTGGCTGCCAGCCTGGCGGCTTTCTACCACCGTATTCCCGTCGGGCATGTGGAGGCAGGATTGCGCACCGGCGATCTCTGGTCCCCGTGGCCGGAGGAAGCCAACCGGACGCTGACAGGCCATCTTGCCAGCTATCATTTTACGCCGACCGCCAGTTCACAGCAGAATTTGTTACGCGAAAATCTGCCCGCCGGGCGCATTTTCGTCACGGGCAATACGGTGATCGATGCGCTGTTCTGGGTACGCGATCGCGTCCTCAGCGATGAGACGCTGAGAAACAGCCTTGCAGCTCGTTACCCTTTCCTGGATGCCACTAAAAAACTGATCCTTGTCACCGGGCACCGTCGGGAAAGTTTCGGCGGCGGGTTTGAACGCATCTGTAACGCCCTGGCTGAAATTGCGCGTCTGCACCCGGAGACGCAAATTGTCTATCCGGTGCACCTCAACCCTAACGTCAGCGAGCCAGTGAACCGCATTCTGCGTGGCATCGACAATATCATTCTGATCGAACCGCAGGAGTACCTGCCGTTTGTCTGGCTGATGGATCGCGCCTGGCTGATCCTGACGGACAGCGGCGGCATTCAGGAAGAAGCTCCCTCACTGGGTAAACCCGTGCTGGTAATGCGCGATGCTACCGAACGCCCGGAGGCTGTTGCCGCCGGCACCGTCAGGCTGGTGGGCACTGATGGGGCGAAAATTGTCAGCGAAGTCACCCGTCTGCTGACCGATGAGGACGCATGGCACACCATGAGCCGTGCTCATAATCCTTACGGTGACGGACTGGCCTGCCAGCGTATTGTGCAGGCCCTCAAAAATAACCGGATAACTTTATGAGTTTCAACACCATTTCAGTGATTGGGCTGGGCTATATCGGCCTGCCTACCGCTGCCGCTTTCGCCTCATGCCAGAAGCAGGTGATTGGCATTGATATTAATGCACACGCGGTGGAAACCATCAACCGTGGTGAAATCCACATTGTCGAACCCGACCTTGATCGGGTCGTCAAAACGGCGGTTGAAGGTGGCTGGTTGCGCGCTGCAACTCAGCCAGAGGCTGCTGATGCCTGGCTGATTGCCGTACCGACGCCATTTAAAGGTGAACATCAGCCGGATATGACGTATGTCCAGGCGGCTGCTGAATCCATTGCACCGATGCTGAAAAAAGGGGACCTGGTCATCCTCGAATCAACGTCGCCAGTGGGGGCCACTGAACAGATGGCGGCCTGGCTGGCGACTGCCCGCGCGGATCTGAGTTTCCCGCATCAGGCAGGGGAACAGGCCGATATTCAGGTCGCCTACTGCCCGGAGCGAGTCCTGCCCGGGCAGGTTATGGTTGAACTGTTTAAAAACGATCGCGTGATTGGCGGAATGACGGCGCGCTGTTCACAGCGTGCCTGCGATCTCTATAACATCTTTCTGCAAGGCGAGTGCGTGGTGACTAATGCCCGTACGGCAGAAATGTGCAAACTCACGGAAAACAGCTTCCGCGATGTCAATATTGCGTTCGCCAACGAGTTGTCACTGATTGCGGCTGACCAGGGGATCAACGTCTGGGAGCTGATTCGTCTGGCAAATCGCCATCCCCGTGTGAATATCCTGCAGCCAGGGCCGGGCGTTGGCGGCCACTGCATCGCTGTTGACCCGTGGTTTATCGTGGCACAGAACCCGGTACAGGCGAGGTTGATCCGTACAGCGCGCGAAGTGAACGACAGCAAACCGCACTGGGTACTGGAGCAGGTGCAACGCCAGGTCGCGGATTGCCTGATGCACAGTAACAAACGTGCCAGCGAGCTGAAAATTGCCTGTTTCGGTCTGGCGTTTAAACCTGATATTGATGACTTACGTGAAAGCCCGGCCGTCCAGGTGACGCGTCTGATCGCCGACTGGCATCAGGGCACCACGCTGGTCGTCGAGCCTAACGTGCAGACGCTGCCCGCTAAATTGCAGGCCAGCGTGACGCTGGTGGCGCTGGAGGAGGCATTACAGCAGGCCGATGTGCTGGTGATGCTGGTCGATCATCGTGCGTTTAAAGCCATCGAGCCTGCCGCCGTCACTCAGTCATGGATTGTGGATACGAAAGGGGTCTGGCGATAGTGCAGGCGACGCTTAAACCCCTGGTGTGGGAGAACGCCTTCTTTGGGTGCCACAGCGCACTGCTTGAACTGCAGGGCGACACGGCGCTGGATGTTGGTCTGCTCGACAGCTATGGGCTGGTGCAGGTCAAAGTGCTGGCGCAGCAGAGCGCAGAATTGGATGCCCTGACGGCCCTCGGTTTTCGTCTGGTAGAGGGTGAGGCGGACTGTGTTCTGGGTATCACCCCGGTTGAACGCCCGTCCGGTATCCGTATTGCGCGCGCGGAGCACATTCCTGCACTGCGCCAGGCGGCTGAAGAGGCTTTTATCTGGAGCCGTTTTCGTGCGCCCTGGTATGCGCCGGGTGACAGCGGTCGTTTTTACGCGCAGTGGGTGGAAAATGCTGTGCTCGGCACATTTGACCATCAGTGTCTGCTGGCGGTTGATGAAAATGGCACCCCGCAGGGTTTTGTCTCGCTGCGTGAACTCGGTGATGGCACGGCACGTATTGGCCTGCTGGCGGTCTTGCCGGACGCGCAGGGGCTGGGTATTGGACAGCGGCTGATGACAGCGGCTAACGACTGGTGCCGCGCACGCCGACTGACACGGCTTCATGTCGCAACACAGCTGGGCAATATTGCCGCGCTGCGACTCTATCTTCGCTGCGGTGGCGTGATTGAACGCACCGCCTACTGGTTATACAGGGAAACGCCATGATTCCGTTTAACGCGCCACCGGTGGTGGGAACTGAACTTGAATATATGCAGTCGGCGATGGGCAGCGGTAAGCTCTGCGGCGATGGCGGGTTTACCCGTCGCTGCCAGCAGTGGATGGAGCAGCGCTTTGCTAGCCGTAAAGTTCTGCTGACCCCGTCCTGTACCGCCTCGCTGGAAATGGCGGCTATTCTGATCGATATTCAGCCCGGCGATGAAGTCATTATGCCGAGCTACACCTTTGTGTCGACCGCCAATGCCTTTGTGCTGCGTGGGGCAACCATTATATTTGTCGATGTGCGGCCGGACACCATGAACATTGATGAGCGCCTGATTGAAGCGGCGATCACCGACAGGACCAAAGCCATTGTGCCGGTACATTATGCAGGCGTGGCCTGTGAGATGGATGCCATTATGGCGCTGGCGAAAAAGCATCAGCTGTGGGTGGTGGAAGATGCCGCGCAGGGCGTGATGTCGACATATAAAGGTCGGGCGCTTGGCAGCATCGGACATATCGGCTGCTTCAGCTTCCATGAAACCAAAAACTACACTGCGGGCGGTGAAGGCGGCGCGACGCTGGTTAACGACGCCACGCTGGTGGAGCGCGCCGAGATCATCCGTGAGAAAGGCACCAACCGCAGCCAGTTCTTCCGGGGTCAGGTGGATAAGTATACCTGGCGCGATATCGGTTCCAGCTACCTGATGGCCGATTTACAGGCGGCGTACCTCTGGGCGCAGCTGGAGGCGGCAGAGCGTATAAATCAGCAGCGTTTGCGCCTGTGGCAAAACTACGCTGATGCCCTGCAGCCGGTAGCGGCACGCGGGCGCATCGGGCTGGCCAGCGTTCCCGCTGACTGTGAGCACAATGCTCACATGTTTTATCTGAAGCTGCGGGACCATGACGATCGCAGCGCGCTGATTGCGTGGCTGAAAGAGGCAGAGATCATGGCGGTGTTCCACTATATTCCGCTGCACAGTTCGCCTGCGGGTCAGCGCTTTGGCCGCTTCCACGGTGAGGATCATTTCACCCAGTCTGAAAGTGACCGCCTGCTGCGTCTGCCGCTCTTCTATAACCTCTCTGATAACAATCAGAAAACAGTGATCAACTCCCTACTGAGCTATTTCTCCTGATATGTCACTGGCAAAAGCGTCGGTGTGGACAGCGGTCTCCACGCTGGTAAAAATCGCCGCCGGTTTACTGGTGGTAAAGCTGCTGGCAGTGACCTACGGGCCTGCCGGTGTTGGGCAGGCCGGGAATTTTCGCCAGCTGATTACCGTACTGGGCGTACTGGCAGGGGCCGGAATATTTAACGGTGTCACCAAGTACGTGGCGCAGTATCAGCAGGAGCCAGGCCAACTGCGTGCCGTCACCGGCACCGCGTCTTCCATGGTGCTGGGGTTTTCCCTGCTGCTGGCGATGGTGTTCCTGCTGTTTGCCGCGCCTATCAGCCACGCACTGTTTGGTCACGATCGCTATCAGCAGGTGATCCGCTTCGTCGCCTTCCTGCAAATGGGGATCGCCTGGGCTAACCTGGCGCTGGCGATCATGAAAGGCTTCCGCGATGCTGCAGGGAATGCACTGTCGTTAATCATCGGCAGCCTGATGGGGGTCGCTGCGTGGTTTGTCTGCTATAAGCTGGGAGGTTACAGTGGCGCGCTGATTGGGCTGGCGATGGTGCCGGCGATGGTGGTCGTGCCTGCAGTCCTGTTGCTGGTGCGGCGCGATCATCTGCCGATGCGTTATCTGTTACCCGCATGGCGACCTGAGTTTGTCACCCTGCTGGGGAAGTTTACCCTGATGGCGCTGATCACCGCGGTGACGCTGCCGGTTGCCTGGATGATGATGCGTAATCTGCTGGCGCAACATGCAGGATGGGAGCAGGTTGGCCTGTGGCAGGGCGTCAGCAGTATCTCTGATGCCTATCTGCAGTTTATCACCGCCTCGTTCAGCGTATATCTGTTGCCTACCCTGTCGCGTCTGCAGCAGAAGGCGGATATTTCCCGTGAGATTATCAAGGCCCTGAAGTTTGTACTGCCGGTGGTGGCTGGGGTGAGCTTTACCGTCTGGCTGTTGCGGGACGTGGCCATCTGGCTGCTGTTTTCCCACGAATTTACCGCCATGCGCGATCTGTTCGTCTGGCAGTTAATCGGTGACGTACTTAAGGTGGGGTGTTACGTTTTCGGCTACCTGGTGATTGCTAAAGCCTCATTACGTTTCTATGTGCTGACGGAAGTGAGCCAGTTTGTCCTGTTGACCGGATTTTCCCGCTGGCTGATCCCGCTGCACGGTGCAGCCGGAGCGGCACAGGCGTATATGGCGACCTATATCGCTTATTTTGCACTCTGTGCAGGTGTTTTTATTATTTACCGTAGACGAGTATGACCAGAGTAATTCATCTTTTAGGCGCAGACATTCCGCATCATAATGCGACGGTGCTGGGCTTTTTTAACCAGGTTTTACACGACGTTATGCCGTCATCTTCCCGACGTGAGTTCTGGGTGGTGAGTGGACAGTCTGCACTGGCTGCACAGCATCCGATGCTGGCTGTCCGGCTGTTCGCCACAAAAAATGAACTGGCGCAGGCGGTGATAGCGACCGGCAGGAGGCAGCGTGATACGCGTTTCTTCTTTCACGGCCAGTTTAACCCACGTTTGTGGCTGGCACTGCTGTCGGGAAAACTCAGGCGTGAGCAGTTTTACTGGCACATCTGGGGGGCTGACCTGTATGAAGAGTCCAGCCGCCTGAAATTCCGCCTGTTCTATCTGCTGCGGCGTCAGGCGCAGAAGCGGGTGGGGCACGTATTTGCTACCCGGGGAGATATCAGTCACTTTCACCAGCGGCATCCCGATGTTCCGGCATCGCTGCTCTATTTCCCGACGCGGCTGGCACAAGATGTGCAGATCAGCGAGGAGGCGCAAGGCCCGCTTACTATCCTGCTCGGCAATTCCGGGGATGCCAGCAACCGCCATATCCCTGCGCTTCAGGCTATCCATCAGCAGTTTGGTGATAACGTGCGTGTTGTCATACCGTTAGGTTACCCGGCCAATAACCACGCGTATATTCAGCAGGTGCAGGAGGCGGCGATGGCCCTGTTCCGGCCGGGTGTGGTGGAGCTCCTGACGGAAAAACTGGCCTTCAGCGACTATCTGAAGTTGATCGGCCGCTGCCACCTTGGCTACTTTATTTTCGAACGTCAGCAGGGTATTGGCACGCTCTGCCTGCTGCTGCAGGCGAATGTGCCTTTTGTTCTGAACCGCAAAAATCCGTTCTGGCAGGATCTGACAGAACAGCAGGTGCCGGTGCTGTTTGACGGCGATCCCCTGAATGCAGCGACGGTCAGTGAGGCGCGGCGTCAGATGATGCTGCTGGATAAATCGCATATTGCCTTTTTTGAGCCGGGCTATCTGGGCGGCTGGCAGCAGGCATTGCGTCTGGTAGAAGGAGATAACGCATGACGCTATTACAGTTCGCCGGGCTGCTGGTTGTATACCTGTGCTGTTGTGGTTTTATTCTGACGCTGACCTGGCGTGAGTTTCGTCGCGTGCGTTTTAACTTCAATGTGTTTTTCTCTTTGTTGTTTTTGCTCACCTTTTTCTTCGGCTTTCCGCTCACCTGCATGCTGGTGTTTGGCTTTGATGTTGAGGTGGTACCGCCGGAATACCTGCTGCAGGCGCTGCTCTCAGCGGGAGGATTTTATGCGATTTACTACGTCAGCTATAAAACCCGGCTCAGAGCTCCTCACCGCCCACCGCCACGCCCGGTGTTTACCATCAATCGTATTGAAGCGCATCTGACCTGGGGGCTTCTGGCGCTGGTGGCGCTGGGCACCGTCAGCGTGTTCTTCCTGCACAATGGTTTCCTGTTGTTTAAGCTGCACAGCTACAGCCAGATTTTCTCTGCGGATGTTTCTGGTGTCGCACTGAAACGCTTCTTCTACTTCTTTATCCCGGCCATGCTGGTGATCTACTTCCTGAAACAGGATAAACGCAGCTGGCTGCTTTTCCTGATCAGCACCGTCGCGTTTGGCCTGCTGACCTACATGATCGTGGGTGGAACGCGCGCCAATATTATTATCGCGTTTGCCCTGTTTCTGTTTATTGGCATTATCCGCGGCTGGATCACGTTGTGGATGCTGGTGCTGGCCGGTGTCGGCGGGATTGTCGGCATGTTCTGGCTGGCGCTAAAACGTTACAACCTGGATGTCAGTGGCTCAGAAGCGTTCTATACCTTCCTGTATCTCACCCGCGATACCTTTTCACCCTGGGAGAATCTGGGCCTGCTGCTGCAAAATTACGACAAAATTGATTTTCAGGGACTGGCACCCATCTGGCGTGACTTTTACGTATTTATCCCGAGCTGGTTATGGCACGGGCGGCCTTCCATCGTTCTGAACAGTGCCAACTACTTTACATGGGATGTGCTGGATAACCACTCCGGGCTGGCCATCTCTCCCACGCTCATCGGTTCACTGGTGGTGATGGGGGGGGCGCTGTTTATACCACTGGGGGCAGTAGCCGTCGGGTTAATTATCAAGTGGTTCGACTGGCTGTATGAAAAAGGTCAGCAGGAGCCGAACCGCTATAAAGCCGCCATCCTGCAAAGTTTCTGTTTTGGGGCGGTATTTAACATGATTGTGCTGGCGCGAGAGGGGCTGGATGCTTTTGCTTCCCGCGTGGTGTTCTTCTGTGTGATCTTTGCGTTCTGCGTTGTGCTGGCGAAGTTGCTCTACTGGCTGCTTGATACTGCCGGGCTGGTACGTGCCCGTGCGCCTGCCCGCTCACTGTCGATTCAGCCATAACGCTTGATATGCGTTTTGCTTTAAAGGAATTTCCATGACTGTCTCTGTAGACGTGCCGCACTATCAGATCCGCGGAATCTCGCTGTCAGGCTTTAGTGATATGGCACAATTTGTTGATTACCTTAATCAGCAGGGTGAACTGAAAACCGGCACGCTGGTGGCAATTAACGCAGAGAAGGTGCTGACGGCGGAAGCCGATGCAGCGGTTTATCAGCTGATTGATGCCGCCGAGTATAAATACGCCGATGGCATCAGCATTGTGCGCTCAATCCGTAAAAAGTACCCGCAGGCCAACGTTTCACGCATTGCTGGTGCCGACCTGTGGGAAGCGCTGATGGAACGTGCCGGCCGTGAGGGCACCCCGGTGTTTCTCATCGGTGGGCAACCCGCCGTGCTTGCGCAGACGATGGATAAGCTACGTCGTTTGTGGAATGTGAATATTGTCGGATCTCAGGATGGTTTCTTCACACCGGACCAGCGTGAAGCGCTGTTTACGCGGATCCGGGAAAGTGGGGCTAAACTGGTGACGGTCGCGATGGGGTCACCGCGCCAGGAGATTTTGATGCGGGACTGTAAAGCCCGCTACCCTGATGCACTGTATATGGGAGTGGGGGGGACCTACGACGTGTTTACCGGACAGGTGAAACGTGCGCCTAAGATATGGCAGCGAATGGGTCTGGAGTGGCTGTATCGCCTGATTTCACAGCCTACCCGCCTTAAGCGCCAGCTCAGACTGCTGAAATACCTTAAATATCACTGGCGCGGCGATCTTTAATCAGCACGTTTTTTCTGTCAGTGAAGGTCGTTTTGTGCGGTGCATTACGGTGAAAAGGGCGAAAAACGCTGCGACTTTAGACGGAATGCACAAAGCGTAATCAAACGCGTTTATTTGTGCAAAAAGCACTGGACAGTCAGGGCTGTCCTCCGTAGTATGCACATCCGCAACGGCGCTACGCGCCCGTAGCTCAGCTGGATAGAGCGCTGCCCTCCGGAGGCAGAGGTCTCAGGTTCGAATCCTGTCGGGCGCACCATGATTTTTGTGCGCATGAGCGGCGGTGGTAACATTTACCGCGTTAGTTTGTAGTAGAAAGAAGCAGTAAAGAAGTCAGGTATGGTGGCTATAGCTCAGTTGGTAGAGCCCTGGATTGTGATTCCAGTTGTCGTGGGTTCGAGTCCCATTAGCCACCCCAGACTTTTTAGTATCAGGTTTTGTTGTATGCGAAGGTGGCGGAATTGGTAGACGCGCTAGCTTCAGGTGTTAGTGTCTTAACGGACGTGAGGGTTCAAGTCCCTCTCTTCGCACCACAAAATCTAAGCAGTAAAGCAGTATTCGGCGAGTAGCGCAGCTTGGTAGCGCAACTGGTTTGGGACCAGTGGGTCGGAGGTTCGAATCCTCTCTCGCCGACCAATTTAGAAAGCTCTGCTGTTGCGGGGTTTTTGCCTGAAGCCTGAGCGCTTTAAGCGACAAAAAAATAAAGAAAAGTAGTGGCATTAGAGCAGTATTCGGCGAGTAGCGCAGCTTGGTAGCGCAACTGGTTTGGGACCAGTGGGTCGGAGGTTCGAATCCTCTCTCGCCGACCAATTTAAGAAACCTGCTTGAAAAAGCAGGTTTTTTTTCGTCTGTACATAAAGAGGATGAGAACCTCCGAAGGAGGTTTGAGCCGAGCGCAGCGAGACAACGTTGCTTTAGCAACGGCCCGCAGGGCGGCTCACCGAGCCGTAATCCTCTCTCGCCGACCAGGTTAAGAAACCTGCTTGAAAAAGCAGGTTTTTTTTCGTCTGTACATAAAGAGGATGAGAACCTCCGAAGGAGGTTTGAGCCGAGCGCAGCGAGACAACGTTGCTTTAGCAACGGCCCGCAGGGCGGCTCACCGAGCCGTAATCCTCTCTCGCCGACCAATTTAAGAAATCTGCTTGAAAAAGCAGGTTTTTTTTCGTCTGTACATAAAGAGGATGAGAACCTCCGAAGGAGGTTTGAGCCGAGCGCAGCGAGACAACGTTGCTTTAGCAACGGCCCGCAGGGCGGCTCACCGAGCTGTAATCCTCTCTCGCCGACCAGGTTAAGAAACCTGCCTGGAAAAGCAGGTTTTTTTTCGTCTGTACGGGGTGACCTGTTGTCTCGCTCACCCCGTATCTGAGCATTACATCCTTCTCATTATACGTTGCTTCACATTTTGCACCTCAGCGCTGAGCGCTTCTCCCGGCGTTTGCAGCAGCAGTTCAGACGTGACGACCTCCGCACCGCAGAAATCGAAGATACCGTGATCAATCTGCGTTCTCATCGCGGCAAAGTAACCGTGGCGGGCGTAAGTACGCATGTCCCCAGCGCCCAGCGCCACCATATGAACCTTCAGACGCTGTAATTTTTTTACCAGTCCTCCTTCACTGTCTTCATACGCCCAGCCATGGGTAAATACCCGGTCAATCCAGCCTTTGAGCTGAGCAGGCATTGACCACCAGTACACCGGATAAACCAGGATCAGCGTATCGGCACGGTCTATCCTCGCCTGCTCTGCAACGATCTCCTGTGAAACCGGCCCCTGCTGACGGAAGGCCGCAATATCATGCTGCGTAAAACGGGGGTCAAAACCTTCTGCAGCCAGATCGGCAATATCAACATGGCTGCCTGAGGCCGCAATGCCCTCCGCCAGCTGCGCGGCAATATGGTGTGTCAGTGACTGGCGGTCAGGGTGAGAAACAACAATAAGTGTGGGCATCGTCAAGACTCCGGCTTGCAGGTTAAAGAGAGAAACGTTACGCTAATATACTGTTAGTAAGTTACCTTTGGTATATAAGCATGTCAATCAGCAATGATTCTTCTCCGCTTCCCCGCCGGCGTTTATCGCGTGAAGCACGCTATCAGCAGCTTATTGATACGGCGTGGCAGCTCATTCGCGATGAGGGAACGGAGGCATTAACCCTGGGCAGGCTGGCGGCACAGTCCGATGTCACCAAGCCGGTGGTCTACGATCACTTCGGCACAAGATCGGGACTGTTTGCGGTGTTATACCAGGAATTCGATGCGCGGCAGAACGCCCTGTTTGATGCGGCCCTGGCAAAAAGTGAAGCGACGCTCTCAGCCAGAGCCGCCGTAATTGCTCAGTCCTACGTGGAGTGCGTTCAGCTTCAGGGGCGGGAGATCCCCGGTGTTATCGCTGCACTGATAGGTTCGCCAGAGCTGGAGAAGATCAAACGGGCTTATGAGGTCGCATTTATCGAGAAGTGTCGAGGAATATTGTCGCCTTTCAGTGAGGGCGGGGAGCTGACGAATGCCGGGCTCTGGGCGATGCTGGGCGCAGCGGAGTCGTTATCCTATGCCGCCACGCGTGATGAAATTAGCCTCCGGCAGGCGCAGGACGAACTGTATTCGGTGATTATGGCGCTGGTGGAACGCAGTCGGCGAGCGGTATAACACGTTGTCGTTATTCAGAGACACTTATCATGTTGATTAATATAATTTTTTATTAATTCCCGTCAATATGTCTCCAGCAGGAGACGGATCTCCTGCCCGGGTGTCGGGGTGAGGTAACAGTGATGCAGGCGGCTCACGGCAATGAAAAAAGATTAATCATAAAAAAATTAATGGCATAGCGGTAATTACACCGGTTTGATAGCGTTCTGGCATGCCTTATGCAAGAATATCCCTGTAGATGCTCATTCCACCTCTTATGTTTGCGTAAGCTTCATAAACCTGGGAATGACGCAGAGCCAATTTACGGTACCTGTTGTCCATCCAGCCAATATCGCTAACGCCTTATTGGATTATCGGGCAATACGTTGAGTCAGGTACCACCCGGTTGTCTTAGCCGACCTGAAAATTTACACCTGTCTTATGGCAGGTGTTTTTTTTTGCCCTGATGCCCGTCATCTTTCGCGCTGCAGATGCGTTGGCTGCGCGTGCTCACCCCGGTCACTGACCGGTGTCAGCTCCCGGGGATTCTCGCGCTTGCCGCCTTCCTGCAACACGAAATCTTTAGGGCATCCCCAGGCGTCATCTTTCGCGCTGCAGATGCGTTGGCTGCGCGTGCTCACCCCGGTCACTGACCGGTGTCAGCTCCCGGGGATTCTCGCGCTTGCCGCCTTCCTGCAATACGAAATCTTTAGGGCATCACCAGGCGTCATCTTTCGCGCTGCAGATGCGTTGGCTGCGCGTGCTCACCCCGGTCACTGACCGGTGTCAGCTCCCGGGGAT
>NZ_JBVHNP010000013.1:0-48149 GCF_055556675.1 Erwinia sp. PME.40.26/001 | reverse complement strand
GCGTTGGCTGCGCGTGCTCACCCCGGTCACTGACCGGTGTCAGCTCCCGGGGATCCTCGCGCTTGCCGCCTTCCTGCCGCAGGCATAAAAAAACCGGGCAACAGGCCCGGTTTTTTTACAGGTTTCAGCACTCAGGGATTGTTTTTCAGCGTCAGCAACAGTCCGTCACGGCGCATCGTTGCCGCTTCTTCCGGCTTGTGCTGCCGATCCAGCGTATCCGCCAGCCACGCATAGTCAAAGGCATCCGGGCGCTGCTGCAACGCCGCGCGGAAAGCTTCTTCTGCCTGCTCCCATTCGCCATGCTGCATCAGCAATTGTCCCAGGGTGCTGTGCAACAGCGGCGTCGCACCATGCTGTTTGATTTGCTGGCGCAGCGCTTTTTCCAGCTGCTCCGGGTTACCGGTTTTCAGTCGGGGCATCAGCAGTACCAGACGTTCATCGTACTGGCGCTTCAGACCTTCCAGTACAATCTGCTGCGCGGTATCGTGATCGTCGCAGACGATAAGATGATCCGCCATTGCCACCTGTAAAGCCGGCTCCTGTCGGGTTTTCCGGCTCTGATTCTGCCACCAGCGCTTAAGACCGTCGCTACCCTGATCGGCCATCGCCTGGCTCATCAGACCCAGCCAGGCCTGCTGTTGCAGACTGAGACGATGAGCTTCATCGCCAAGCCTGATTTTTTCCATCGCAGGAAGAATATCCAGTAAGGCACTCCAGGCATGCGTACGCAGATAGGCCTGTTCTGCCAGACGCAGGACTTCAGGATGACGCGGGGCAATTTCCAGCAGACGGTCGATACCGTGACGTGCCGCATGATCTTCATTGCGGGCCAGCTGAATGCGCACGCGGGTGATCTCCACCGGAAGCGGATCGCCCTTGTTCAGCTCGGTTGCACGCTCAAGGTGCTGATTGGCGCGGATCTCATCCCCGCGCTGCTGCGCGGCTTCTGCCGCCAGCAGATAGTTGACGACCGGTTGTTCCGCATGATCCGCATGGCGCGACAGCAGTTTCTCTACCTGCTGATAGTCACCTTCGGCCAGCTTGATAAGCGCGGCATTGGTCTGCTTGTGGGCGCTGCGGCGTTTACGCCCGTTAAACCAGCCACGGGTACGCGCTCCGGTACGGAAAAGGCGGCGCAAAAGCCACTCGATAGCCAGAATGACGATCATCGCCAGCACCATCATGATCACCATGGCCGTGACGCTGGTTTTGATATCCCAGTTATCGGTGCGGATCAGCACGTAACCCTGATGGCCTGCCATCAGCGGGCCAAGGACAATACCCGCCATACACAGCAGAAACAGAAGAAGAACTTTAAGCATCATTATTCTCCCTGTTGCTGGGATGTGGCAGACGGTGCCGCTGGCTGGGCCAGCAGGTTACGTACGCGGGTTTCCATCAGCTTATCCAGCAGCGGCTGGCTCTGCAGTGCTTCGGGCACATCCATCGATACACTTTGCTGGCTCAGCTCATCCAGCTGGCTGAGGAAGGCCCTGGTGCTGGCATCATTGCTGTCAAACCAGGCGCGTGTCCATGCGGATACGGTATCAATAGACTGTTTATAAATTTCATCCTGATGGCGGGGGACAGCCTGCGCTGCAATCAGCAGTCGCGAACGGATATTTTCACGCAGATAAATATCCTGATCGGGTGCCATCATCGGTTCGGCGGTAGCATCACGGCGACGGATAGTGATGAAATCGTCCATAAAGTTATGCCAGCTTTTAACCAGGTTCTGACGCCACTCACGTAAGGAGGAAGAGAGCTCTCCGCTGTCTGAATCCATCGGCGCATTATCACTGTCGTTATCGGCGATACGCAGATTATCTACGTCGTTGGACAGCTGATTCAGTTTCAGAATAATACCGTCATAGTCGACCTGACTGAGCGCCGACAGCGTACTGATATCCTGGGTCAGCGCCCGGCGGACGTCGATCAGGCTGGGATCGTTCATGTCGGCAAGGCTGGCATCCGCACTTTTCAGCAAGGCGGCGGCGGTGGTCACGTCCTGATCGCTCCACAGCTTGCGACCGGCCATTTTTACCAGATAATCAGCCTGTGCCAGCATCCAGGTTTGCGCATCGCTGCCGGAAATCGTCGCCACTTTCTGTTTCAGCTCATCCAATTGCTGACTCATCGCTGCCTGCTGCTGACGCGCAGTATCCAGCGCGCTGGTTTGCACCGCCAGTTGCTTAACCAGCGACTGGTTGTCGCTCACCGCTGACTGCTGCAGGTCAGAAAGTTGAGAGGCCAGGGCCTGGCTTGCCGCAGCCTGTTGTTGCGCCTGATGTTGTCCATACATATAGAGGCCAGCACCCACGGCCAGCGCAATAGCGATTGCCACAACACCCAGTACCGTTCCACTGTTCTTCGCTTTACGCGGTGGTTGTGGTTCAGGTGTTGAGGTATCGACCACGGGGGTAGTCTCTTCAACCATGGCGGAGGAATCTTTGTGTTCCGTCATAATGGTTCATCCCATATTAAGTGCGCGTAGTAACGCGTCATTATCGGCACCCCCGGCGACACCAATGTCCGCCCAGCCCAGGTTGCGGGCCAGAGTAGCCAAACGTTGACTGACGACAACCAGTCGACAGTGTAAAAGCCATTCATCCCGATCGACATCAGGAAAGAGGCTGTAAAGCTGCTGCAGCATTTCGCCACTGGTGACCACCAGGGTTTGAATACCGTAGTTACGCCAGCGCCGGCCTTCTTCTGCACCATGATAATTTTTTTCACAGCGCTGATAGCACTCAATAAATTCTACCTGCGCACCCCGGGCAAGCATAGTTTCTGCCAGCAACTCCCGTCCACCGTTACCGCGTAGAATAAGGGCGCGCTTACCGGCCACGGACTGAAGAGCCGGTATGCGGATCAGAACCTCGCTGGTTTCCTGCTCATGGGGCCACACCACCTCATGACCACTGACGGCGTGCAAAGCCAGCGCCGTGCTGCGACCTATAGCATAATAGTTCAGCCCAGCGGGCCATGTCATACCAGCGAGAGATAAAGCCGGGTGAGCGTAGTGGATGGCATGTTGAGACAGAATAAAAACCAGGTCTCCTGCGGTCAGAGTACTCAGTTTTGCAGGCAGGATGTCCAGCTGGGTTCCTGGAGTAAACTCAATCAGTGGGAACGCCCAGGCAACCTGTCCACGCGCGCGCAGACGGCTTACCAGCTCATCTCCAGCCGGTGACGGACGGGTTACCAGGATGCTCATGCGGGCGGATTCCCCTGATAAACCTCAGCCAGAATTTCACGGGCACCCTTATCCAGCAACTCTTCAGCCAGTGAGATACCCATCTTTTCGGCATCGGTGCGTGGGCCGCGTCGTTCGCCTTTAACCATCTGACTGCCGTCCGGAGAGCCTACCAGTCCCCGTAACCAGAGTTGATCGCCTTCCAGTACGGCATAGCTGCCGATCGGCACCTGGCAACCCCCTTCCAGTCGGGTATTCATTGCCCGTTCAGCCCTGACCCGGCAGGCCGTGTCGTCGTCGTTTAATGCGGACAGTAATCCGATGACCCAACTGTCGTCCAGCCGACACTCAATACCGACCGCGCCCTGTCCTACGGCGGGGAGTGACTCCTCTGCGGGCATGATCTGACGAATACGTTCTCCCAGACCCAGCCGCTTCAGCCCGGCAACGGCGAGAATAATGGCATCATATTCTCCCGCATCCAGTTTCCCCAAACGGGTACCGACGTTACCGCGCAGTGAGCGGATCACCAGGTCTGGTCGGCGGGCACTAATCTGGCACTGACGCCGCAGGCTGGAAGTCCCGACAATGGCACCCTGTGGCAAGGCATCCACTGATGCGTAATGATGGGACACAAAAGCATCATGTGGGTCTTCGCGCTCACAAATAGTGACTAATCCCAGCCCCTGAGGAAAAGCAACCGGCACATCTTTCATCGAGTGCACGGCAATATCGGCGCGATCTGAAAGCATCGCCTGTTCCAGTTCTTTAACGAACAGGCCCTTACCGCCAACCTTGGCCAGCGGCGTATCGAGGATCACATCACCGCGCGTCACCATAGGAACCAGCTCAACACGCAGGCCGGGGTGACAGCTGATTAAACGCTGTTGTACATATTCCGCCTGCCATAAAGCCAGGGGACTTTGACGGGTGGCAATTCTTAAAATTTTGTCTAACATGCTTGATACCGTTTTGATCGTTCACTGATTATCCTATCATTGAACCGGGAAGGCTGTCAGTTAAACGGCGGTACACGGACGTAATGCAGTGGGTTGGTCGTAAAATGTGCTAAACTGTTAACTGGCGCATCTTTCTTTACGGTCAATCTGCCAGGTGTTAGATTGATCACGTTTCCGACAATAATCTGCACGACTATTTTTAAAGCAAGCGGCAGATGTCGGATAGCGAACTTTTATATACCCTTATCAGTCAAAGAAGGGTGTAGGCACTGGGATAATCAGGCGAGACGTCTTGTACCTCTACATTGAGACACTGAAACAGAGACTGGATGCGATTAACCAGCTGCGCGTTGACCGCGCACTGGCTGCCATGGGGCCTGCTTTCCAACAGGTTTACAGTCTGCTGCCAACCTTATTACATTATCATCACCCTTTGATGCCCGGTTACTTTGCAGGTAACGTCCCCCATGGCATCAGCTTCTACACGCCTGATGATAACCAGATATCCTATCTTACTGATCTAGAAGATAAATCTGGATCGTTTGCCGCCATGCCTCCGCAGGGCGAAATGCCGATTACCGGTGTTTATTCAATGGGCAGTACCTCCTCCATCGGCCAGAACTTTACCTCCGATCTCGATATCTGGGTATGCCACCAGTCATGGCTGGATAATGATGAGCGGCTCAGCCTGCAAAAAAAATGCACGCTTTTGCAAAAGTGGTGTGCCTCGATGGGTGTTGAGGTGAGCTTCTTCCTGATTGATGAAAACCGCTTCCGCCATAATGAAAGCGGCAGCTTGGGAGGAGAGGACTGTGGTTCCACCCAGCACATCCTGCTGCTGGATGAGTTTTACCGCACGGCCGTGCGCATGGCCGGAAAACGTATTCTGTGGAATATGGTACCGCGCGAAGAGGAAGAGCACTACGACGACTACGTCATGTCGCTGTATCAGCAGGGCGTGCTGACGCCAAACGAATGGCTGGATCTGGGGGGCCTTGGTACGCTGTCAGCAGAAGAGTACTTCGGTGCCAGTCTGTGGCAGTTGTATAAAAGCATCGACTCCCCTTATAAAGCCGTTTTGAAGACGCTGCTGCTGGAAGCTTACTCCTGGGAGTATCCGGCGACGCATCTGCTGGCGATGGATATTAAACAGCGTCTGCACGACGGTGAGATTGTTTCTTACGGTCTCGATCCCTACTGCATGATGCTGGAGCGCGTTACTCATTATCTGACCAGCATTGATGACCATGCGCGTCTTGATCTGGTGCGCCGCTGCTTCTATCTGAAAGTCTGTGAAAAACTGTCGGTCAGCACGGAAGAGTCGGGCTGGCGTCGGGAGATCCTCAGCCAGCAGGTAAAAGAGTGGGGATGGGATCATGAGCGTCTGACGATGCTGGACAGCCGTGCAGACTGGAAAATCAGCCAGGTGCGTGAAGCGCACAATGAACTGCTGGACGCGATGATGCAGAGCTATCGCAACCTGATCCGCTTTGCCCGCCGTAACAATTTAAGCGTGAGTGCCAGCCCACAGGATATTGGGGTACTGACGCGTAAACTGTACGCTGCCTTTGAGGCGCTGCCGGGGAAAGTGACGCTGCTGAATCCGCAAATTTCCCCCGATCTTTCAGAATCGCATCTCACCTTTATCCATGTTCCTAACGGTCGCGCCAATCGCGCTGGATGGTATCTGTATAACCAGTCGCCGGATATGAGTTCGATCATCAGTCATCAGCCGCTGGAATATAATCGTTATCTGAATAAGCTGGTGGCCTGGGCATGGTTTAACGGCCTGCTGACCAGCAAAACGCGGCTGCATATCAAAGGAAATGACATTTGCGATCTGGCCCGCTTGCAGGAACTGGTCGCTGATGTCTCGCACCATTTCCCGCTGCGTCTGCCTTCACCGACGCCCAAGGCGCTTTACAGCCCGTGTGAGATCCGCCATCTGGCGATTATTGTTAACCTCGAATACGACCCGACGGCCGCGTTTCGTAATCAGGTGGTGCATTTTGATTTCCGCAAACTGGACGTGTTCAGCTTTGGCCAGCAGCAGCAGTGCCTGGTGGGCAGTATTGACCTGCTGTACCGCAATTCCTGGAATGAAGTGCGTACGCTGCACTTTAACGGCGAGCAGTCGATGATTGAGGCGCTGAAAACCATCCTCGGGAAAATGCATCAGGATGCCTCGCCGCCGGACTCTGTAGAGGTATTTTGCTACAGTCAGCACCTGCGCGGGTTGATCCGTACCCGTGTACAGCAGCTGGTCTCTGAATGTGTGGAGCTTCGACTCTCCAGCACCCGCCAGGAGCCGGGACGGTTCAAAGCACTGCGCGTAGCTGGCCAGACGTGGGGACTGTTCTTCGAACGTCTGAGTGTCTCCGTGCAGAGGCTGGAAAATGCCGTTGAGTTTTACGGGGCGATTTCAAATAACAAACTGCACGGCCTGTCGCTGAAGGTAGAAACGGATCAGGTCCGTCTGCCTGCTGTTGTTAATGGCTATGCCAGTGAAGGCATTATCCAGTTCTTCTTTGAAGATACGCTGGACGATCACGGTTTCAATATCTATATCCTCGACGAAACGAACCGCGTAGAGGTCTATCACCATTGTGAAGGCAGTAAAGAGGAGCTGGTAAGGGATGTCAGCCGTTTCTACTCCTCCTCCCATGACCGCTTCACCTACGGGTCGAGTTTCATCAATTTCAACCTGCCACAGTTCTATCAGATTGTGCAGGCGGATGAACGTTTCCAGGTGATCCCTTTCCGCAGTCAGACGCTGACCCAGCTCTGTGCCGCTCTACCGGATGATGCGGCCAGCGACGAGTATGCCCGACGCTATCAGATGCATTAGTATTTTTACGCTTCAATCTCATCGAAATAATATTATTGTGCGAACAACAGCATGGCGTTTACCTGACCGCATTATCGGGGGTAAACGTGACATGATAACTGGCCTGCCGACCTTCCTGATCCCCTGCCTGCATTCAGACGGCTGAATGAGAACGTACCAGCAGGGATTGCGCTTTTCCTGTTGCTTTTCGGACTTCACCTGCGATGATAGATGGCAACAGGTATCTTTAACGAGTAGAACAAGAATGAAGAAAAAACTTATCCAGCTGGCTCTGGTGTTGACGGCGGTCAGCCTGACGGGATGTGGCCTGAAAGGCCCGCTCTATTTCCCTAAAGATGAGCAGGCTAAACCGCAGGTGCAGCAGGCCACCCCAACAACGCCATCCGTCACGTCAGAGCAGACACCTGCTTCGACCCGTGGTCAGAGTGTGCAACCGGCCCAGTAATAAAACAATGACGCACCCGGCGGAGCAGAAAATGCAGTTCTCAAAAATGCACGGTCTCGGTAACGACTTCATGGTGGTTGATGCCGTCACGCAAAATGTCTATTTTTCCCCAGAGCTTATCCGTCGTCTGGCCGATCGTCATCTGGGGATCGGCTTTGATCAGCTCCTGATCGTAGAGCCGCCTTACGATCCGGATCTTGATTTTCATTACCGCATCTTTAACGCCGACGGCAGCGAAGTGTCGCAGTGCGGCAACGGGGCGCGTTGTTTTGCCCGTTTTGTTCGCCTGAAGGGGCTGACCAATAAAAGTGAAATTCGCGTCAGCACGCAAACGGGCCGCATGATCCTCAGCGTCGATCAGGATGAACTGGTGCGCGTGAATATGGGCGAACCTAATTTTGAACCTCAGCAGGTTCCGTTCCGTGCGAATAAAGCCGAAAATATCTATCTGATGCGCGCTGCCGAGCAAACTGTTATGTGCGGCGTCGTGTCGATGGGTAATCCACACTGCGTTTTACAGGTTGAAAGCGTTAAAACGGCCACGGTTGAAACGCTGGGCCCGGTGCTTGAGAGCCACGAACGCTTTCCCGAGCGTGTTAACGTTGGCTTCATGGAAGTCGTCAGTCGTGAGCACATCCGGCTGCGTGTTTATGAACGCGGGGCGGGTGAAACGCAGGCCTGTGGCAGTGGTGCCTGTGCCGCAGTGGCTGTGGGCATTCAGCAGACGCTGTTAAGTGAAAATGTGCGTGTTGATCTACCCGGTGGCACGTTAAATATCGCCTGGAAAGGGCTCGGTCATCCCCTGTATATGACCGGTCCTGCCACTCACGTCTATGACGGATTTATTCATCTATGAAAAATGTTGGAGAACAGCAGGAAGCGGGTGAGGTATTACTGGACGACCGAACGGTCAGCGAGTTCCTGCTGCAAAATCCAGACTTCTTTATTCGCAATGCCCGTCAGGTCGAGCAGATGGTGGTTCCGCATCCGGTACGTGGAGCGGTGTCGCTGGTGGAGTGGCAGTTAGCGCGCCAGCGCAATCACATTCAGCAGTTAGAAGAAGATATTACGCTGCTGATGGAGCAGGCCAGTGCGAATCAGCAGCTATTTGATCGCCTCTTTGCCCTGCAGGGACGACTGGCGGCGGCCACCAGCTTGCACGACATGCTTAATCGCCTGCACCGCTGGGCGCGAGAGTTTGGTCTGGCCGGGGCTAATATTCGCCTGTTCAGTGAAAAATGGCGCATTGGTGCCCCGTCCGACTTTACGCAGCTTGCCCTGTCGCGTCAGGCGTTTGAACCGGTACGTATTCAGCGTCTGGGTAAGCAAAACCACTATCTGGGCAGCCTCAACGGTCCTGAATTATTGCTACTGCTCCCTCAGGCCAGGGCCATCGGCTCGGTCGCGATGTCGTTGCTGGGCGAAGAGGGCGATCTGGGCGTGCTGATTTTCAGCAGCCGGGACAATCAGCATTATCAGTCCGGGATGGGTACCGTGCTGTTACAGCATCTCTCGCTGATGCTGCCACAGCTGCTGTCACGTTGGGTCGAACGGGCGTGAACAGTGAATCGCCCCTGCTGCCAGCCGTAGAGGGGTTTCTGCGTTACCTGAAGGTTGAGCGCCAGCTCAGTCCGCTGACGCTGACCAGCTATCACCGTCAGCTCAGTGCGGTCGTTACCCTGCTGGACGAACTGAAAGTGAGTGACTGGCCCCGGCTGGATGCAGCCCGGGTTCGCTCTCTGGCAGCCCGCAGCAGCCGCAGCGGGCTGAAGCCCGCCAGCCTGGCGCTTCGCCTTTCCGCATTACGCAGCTTCCTTGACTGGTTGATTAGCCAGGGCGTTATTCAGGCCAATCCGGCGAAAGGTGTTGCCACGCCGAGGGCCCCCCGGCACTTACCGAAAAATATTGATGTCGATGAAGTGAATAAACTGCTGGATATCGACCTCAACGATCCGCTGGCCGTTCGCGATCGCGCCATGCTGGAAGTGATGTACGGGGCGGGTTTGCGTTTGTCGGAGCTGGTGGGGATTGACCTTAATCATCTCGATCTGGACTCGGGAGAGGTGTGGGTCATCGGCAAGGGGAGCAAAGAGCGTCGCCTGCCGGTGGGTGGAACGGCCGTACGCTGGATCGGTCACTGGCTGGCGCTGCGTGAGTTGTTTGTACCGGATGATGAGGCGTTATTCCTGTCAAAGCAGGGCAAACGGATCTCGGCACGTAACGTACAAAAAAGGTTTGCCGAATGGGGTGTGAAACAGGGGCTGTCCAGCCACGTTCATCCCCACAAACTGCGCCATTCTTTCGCCACACATATGCTTGAATCGAGCGGGGATTTGCGGGCGGTACAGGAGCTGCTGGGGCATGCCAACCTGACCACCACGCAAATCTACACCCATCTTGACTTTCAACACCTGGCGTCGGTTTACGATGCCGCCCATCCCCGTGCAAAACGAGGAAAATCCTGATGCACTTCTACCGACCTTTACGCCCTGTCGCGGCCATGACCTTCGATCTTGATGACACCTTGTATGATAACCTCCCGGTAATCCGCCGCACCACCGAGGAGTCCCACAGCGCACTACAGGCGTATCATCCTGCTCTGAACGACTTCAGCGTGCTGCAGTATCAGCAGGTGCGTGACCGCCTGCTGGCGGCTGAACCCGACATTTACCACGACGTCAGCGAATGGCGGCGTCGTGCCGTAGAACAGTCGATGCTGGATGTGGGTCTCACCTCCGCGCAGGCGGTGGAAGGTTCCCGTGACGTGATGGCCGTGTTTGCCCGCTGGCGCAGCGAGATCGACATTCCCCAAGAGACGCACGCGACGCTGGCGGCGCTGGCACAGCGTATTCCCCTGGTGGCCATCACCAACGGTAACGCGGAACCGCACCTGTGTGGCCTGGATCAGTACTTCCGTTTCACCCTGCGGGCCGGGCCGGATGGCCGCGCCAAGCCCTATCAGGATATGTATCAGGCCGCCGCCGGGCGGTTAAACCTGGCACCAGAGCACATTCTGCACGTCGGGGATGACCTTATCACCGACGTCGCGGGGGCCATACGCTGTGGGATGCAGGCGTGCTGGATTAACCCGCATCGGGCTAACCTGATGCAGAGCAAAGATTCCCGCCTGCTGCCGACGCTGGAAATTTCGCAGTTGGCATCGCTGACTGCGCTGATATAATAAGCTGGTTAAATATCCAGTGGGCGGCCTGATGCTGCCCCCGATCCCCGACGGTGCCTTATGGACGTTTCAGACCTGCTCGACAGCTTGAATGACAAACAACGCGAAGCCGTGGCCGCGCCGCGCAGTAACCTGCTGGTGCTGGCCGGCGCAGGGAGTGGTAAAACCCGCGTGCTGGTTCATCGCATTGCCTGGCTGATGGCAGTGGAGAACTGCTCCCCCTATTCGATCATGGCGGTGACCTTCACCAACAAAGCGGCGGCAGAGATGCGCCACCGCATTGAACAGCTGATCGGCACCAGCCAGGGCGGGATGTGGATCGGCACCTTCCACGGCCTGGCCCACCGCCTTCTGCGTGCGCATCACCTGGATGCGAATCTGCCGCAGGACTTTCAGATCCTCGACAGCGAAGATCAGCTGCGGCTGCTCAAGCGGCTGATCAAAGCGATGAATCTGGATGAGAAGCAGTGGCCCGCACGGCAGGGGATGTGGTACATCAACGGCAAAAAAGACGAAGGTCTTCGTCCGAAACATATTGAAAGCTACGGGAATCCGATAGAGCAGACCTGGCTGCGTATTTATCAGGCCTATCAGGAAGCCTGCGATCGCGCCGGGCTGGTGGATTTTGCCGAACTGTTACTGCGCGCGCATGAGCTGTGGCTGAACAAGCCGCATATCCTTAATCATTATCGTGAGCGCTTTACCAATATCCTCGTCGACGAATTCCAGGATACCAACAACATCCAGTATGCGTGGATCCGTATGTTAGCGGGTGACACGGGTAAAGTGATTATCGTGGGAGACGATGACCAGTCTATCTATGGCTGGCGTGGCGCGCAGGTGGAAAATATCCAGCGCTTCCTCAAGGATTTTCCCGGTGCAGAAACCATCCGTCTTGAGCAAAACTACCGCTCGACCAACAATATTCTGAAAGCCGCCAATGCCCTGATCGCCAATAACAGCGGGCGGTTGGGTAAAGAGCTGTGGACGGAAGACAGCGACGGTGAACCGATTGCCATCTATTGTGCGTTCAACGAGCTGGATGAAGCCCGGTTCGTGGTTAACCGCATCAAAGTGTGGATGGAGAATGGCGGCGCGCTGAACGACTGTGCCATTCTGTATCGCAGTAACGCCCAGTCGCGTGTCCTGGAAGAGGCCCTGCTGCAAACCAGCATGCCGTACCGGATTTACGGCGGGATGCGCTTCTTCGAACGTCAGGAAATCAAAGATGCACTGGCCTACCTGCGTCTGATCTCCAACCGCAACGATGATGCCGCCTTCGAGCGCGTGGTGAATACGCCCACGCGGGGGATTGGCGATCGTACGCTCGACGTGGTCCGGCAGACCTCACGCGAACGCCAGCTGACGCTGTGGCAAACCACGCGCGTGCTGCTGCAGGAGAAAGCGCTGGCCGGACGCGCGGCCTCTGCGCTGCAGCGTTTCACTGAGCTGGTCGACTCACTGGCACAGGAAACGGCCGAGATGCCCCTGCACGTCCAGACCGATCGGGTCATTAAAGATTCCGGCCTGTGGCTGATGTATGAGCAGGAGAAAGGCGAGAAAGGCCAGGCGCGTATTGAAAACCTTGAGGAACTGGTCAACGCCACGCGGCAATACGCTTATCAGGACGAAGATCAGGATCTGATGCCGCTCCAGGCGTTTCTGTCCCATGCTGCCCTGGAAGCCGGTGAAGGCCAGGCGGACAAATGGCAGGATGCCGTACAGCTGATGACCATGCATGCGGCCAAAGGGCTGGAGTTTATGCAGGTCTTTATCGTCGGAATGGAAGAGGGCATGTTCCCCAGCCAGATGTCGCTGGATGAGGGTGGACGCCTGGAAGAAGAGCGCCGTCTGGCCTATGTTGGCGTGACCCGTGCGATGCAGAAGCTGACGCTGACCTATGCTGAAACCCGCCGGCTTTATGGTAAGGAAGTGTATCATCGTCCGTCACGTTTTATCGGTGAGCTACCGGAAGCGTGCGTAGAGGAAGTCCGCCTGCGTGCCAGCGTCAGCCGTCCGGTCAATCATCAGCGAATGGGGACGCCGGTGGCTAAAAATGACAGCGGTTTCGCCCTCGGCCAGCGGGTACACCACGCCAAGTTTGGTGAGGGGACTATCGTCAACCTGGAAGGCAGCGGCGAACACAGTCGTTTACAGGTGGCCTTCCAGGGGCAGGGCATCAAGTGGCTGGTGGCAGCCTATGCCAAACTGGAAGCCATGTGATGGACTGAAGGGCGCATGGCCCTGCTTGACGCCTTTTTAGTCTCAGCGTAACATGCGCCCACCATTACCCTAAGAGGACATTCGCCTTGGACACACCCAGTACATACTGGCTCATTGACCTGCATTCCAGGTGCAACTCCTAAGGCTATCCTCTTCTGCCGATAGCCTTCGTGGTTGTTGGCGACCGTCCTTCCCGTCGCTCTGAGTCAGTGGTGATCGCTGACAGAAACATCTGTTTCCCGTGTTCAAGCGCTCTGTCCCATTTTGTTACTGTGAATTGGGAGTACAGCTTATGTTGAGCGCATTTAAACTCGACCAAAATCGCCTGACCCGCCTTGAACTGGATGAGAGTGAAGCCAGGGACGAGCTGACCGGTTCCGTCTGGGTGGATTTGATCGAACCGGAAGAAGCTGAACGAGATCGGGTGCAAACCGAGCTGGGTCAGAGCCTGGCAACCCGTCCTGAACTGGAAGATATCGAGGCCTCGGCGCGTTTCTTTGAAGATGAAGACGGCCTGCACATCCACTCCTTCTTCTTTTATGAAGATGCTGACGACCACGCCGGTAACTCAACGGTGGCGTTTACTATTCGTGAAGGGCGCCTCTATACGCTGCGCGAACGTGAGCTTCCGGCGTTTCGCCTTTACCGCATGAGAGCCCGTAACCAGGTGCTCACCGACGGTAATGCCTATGAGCTGCTGCTCGACCTGTTCGAAACCAAAATTGAACAGCTGGCAGATGAGATCGAGAATATCTACAGCGACCTGGAAAAGCTGAGCCGCGTGATTATGGAAGGGCAGCAGGGCGATGCCTTTGATGAGGCGCTGTCGACGCTGGCAGAGCTGGAAGATATCGGCTGGAAAGTGCGCCTGTGTCTGATGGATACTCAGCGCGCCCTGAACTTCCTGGTGCGCAAGGCGCGACTGCCGGGCAATCAGCTGGAGCAGGCGCGTGAGATTTTGCGCGATATCGAATCCCTGCTGCCGCACAACGAATCGCTGTTCCAGAAGGTCAACTTCCTGATGCAGGCGGCGATGGGCTTTATCAACATCGAACAGAACCGCATTATCAAAATCTTCTCGGTGGTTTCCGTCGTGTTTCTGCCGCCTACGCTGGTGGCGTCCAGTTACGGCATGAACTTTGAGTTTATGCCTGAACTGAAGTGGAGTTTTGGTTATCCTGGCGCGATTACCCTGATGATCCTGGCCGGTCTGGCCCCTTACGCCTACTTTAAGCGCAAGAACTGGCTGTAAGCGTCATCAGAAAAAAATCGCCCCATGGGGCGATTTTTTTATACCAGAATTCAGACGTGTTGTGCGGTTTGCCGCCGCAGGGACCACAGGGCGTCAGCGATAAACAGTGCCAGAGCGGCCCAGATAAAACCAAAGGTGACAAGTTTATCCGGCGTCATCTGCTCGCCGTAGAACAGCACCGCCAGCAGAAACATCAGCGTTGGCCCCAGATACTGGAAAAAGCCGACGGTGGAGAGCTTCAGACGGGTACAAGCTGCGGTAAACAGCAGCAGAGGAACGGTGGTAATCACGCCTGCCGCTGCCAGTAACAGGTTCAGACTCATCGGGTTGTTACCCAGATGGCTGGTCGCGCTGTCGGTGAGAGCAAACAGGTAAACGGCTGCAGGAAGAAGAAGCCAGCTGGTTTCAATCAGCATCCCTGTCTGGGCGTCGACGGCAATTTTTTTGCGCAGTAGCCCATAAAACGAGAAGCTGATGGCCAGGCCGAGCGCGATGACGGGTACCGAGCCAAACTGCCACACCTGTATCAGCACCCCGCAGGCAGCCAGCGTCACGGCCAGCCACTGCAGGCGGCGGAAACGTTCACCAAGAAACAGCATCCCTACCAGCACGTTTAACAGCGGATTAATAAAATACCCCAGGCTGGCCTCCAGCATATGGTGGTTATTGACCGCCCATATGTACAGCAACCAGTTACTGCAAACCACTACCGCAGAAAGCGCCAGCAACAGCACTTTTCTGGGATGTTGAAGCAGCGTGCGCACGCTGCGCCAGTTACGACTGACGGTGAGCAATACCAGCATAAAGAAAAATGACCAGATTACCCGGTGAGTCATGATCTCGCCGGGTGCCACCTGCTGGATCAACTTGAAATAGACTGGGGCAATCCCCCAGATAAAATAGGCTCCCAGCGCAAATATAATGCCCTGACGCGTCTGCTGTGGGTTCATTCAGTTAACCAATCATGTAAGTGGCGGTGGCGCTGGCAATATGAACGCCAGCGTCGTTATGCAGTTCCACGCGGGCAACCGACACTTTATTCCCGCCGCGCAGCAGACTGCTGCTGGCAATGAAACGCTCTCCGCGACCGGGGCGCAGATAATCCACCCGCAGATCGATGGTGCCCATACGCGATAAACGCTGCCGCAGCTCCTCTTCTGTGATGCTTTCCTGACGCGTCAGCGCCGCGGTGACGCACACCAGGCCAGCGGCGACATCCAGTACGGAAGCAATCACGCCCCCGTGCAGAATTTTTTGCGCAGCGTTACCGACCAGCATCGTCTGGTTTGCCAGGCTCAGTTCGGCGTAGTCCGACTCCAGGCGATCCAGCGCCAGCCCCAGCGCACGGTTAAAGGGCATATGATAGACAAAAATCTCACCGATCAGGCGACGAGCGGCAGTCTGATCCATAGGTACTGCTGACATTATCGGGTCTTCCTGTAAAACAAAATGAAAGAAAATCAGGTTAATGGAATGTATATATTATGCTTCGTTACCCGTGCTTTCCACTTTCGCAAATCAGCACTAATCTCTCAGGATTTTTCTGTGTAGAATGGCGTGCTTTTTATTCACTTATTCAATTTGCCTCTCTGGGAGATCGCTATGGCTCTGCTGAAAGGATTGCTGGCGTCAGCAATTCTGTTTCCGACGTTAGTACTGGCGCAGGAAGCTACGGTAAAAGAAGTGCATGACCAGCCAGCCGTACGTGGCAGTATTATCGCCAACTTACTGGAGAAGCATGACAACCCCTTTATCCTTTTTCCTTATGAAAACAACTATCTGCTGTATACCGATACCAGCAATATTAACAAGGAAGCGATCGAGTCTTACGACTGGGGAAACAAAGCCAAACACGATGAAGTGAAGTTCCAGTTAAGCCTGGCCTTCCCGTTATGGCGCGGCATTCTCGGTGATAACTCTGTGCTGGCGGCATCCTATACACAGCGCTCCTGGTGGCAGCTTTCCAACCGGGGAGCCTCATCGCCGTTTCGCGAAACCAACTACGAGCCGCAGATCTTCCTCGGCTGGGCAACGGACTACAGCTTTGCCGGCTGGACGCTGCGCGATGTGGAAACGGGCCTTAATCATCAGTCTAACGGACGTTCAGATCCCACGTCACGAAGCTGGAACCGGGTATATGCCCGCCTGATGGCGCAGAATGGAAACTGGATGGTGGAAGCGAAACCCTGGTTCCGTCTTCCAGAAAGCGAAAATAACGATGATAACCCTGATATCACCAAATACATGGGGTATTATCGCCTGACAGTCGGTTACCAGATGGGTGACAGTATCTTCAGCGTAAGAAGCAACTACAACTGGAACAGCGGCTACGGTGGCGCTGAACTGGGCTGGAGTTATCCGCTGACCGATCATGTGCGTTTCTACACGCAGGTATTCAGTGGTTACGGCGAGTCACTCATCGACTATAACCACCGTCAAACGCGCGTCGGCGTTGGCGTGACGCTCAACGACCTGTTCTAAGGTTGTCGTGACCGGGGCGTGCAAGCGACCCGGCCAGAATTTTTGTTATTACAGATTTGGGGACGATGTGTCTACGGCAGCAGTGATCAATAAAGAAACGCTGGCAGAGCAGGTATTACGTGAGACCTTCGGCTATCAGCAGTTTCGCCCTGGACAACAGAACATCATTCAGGAGTCGCTGAACGGGCGAGACTGTCTGGTGGTGATGCCGACCGGCGGAGGAAAATCCCTCTGCTATCAGATCCCTGCGCTGGTGCGCGAAGGTCTGACGCTGGTGGTGTCACCGCTGATCTCCCTGATGAAAGATCAGGTGGATCAGCTGCTGGCCAACGGTGTATCGGCTGCGTGCCTTAACTCGACGCAAAATCGTGAAGAGCAGCAAGAGGTGATGGCCGGGTGCCGCACTGGCAGAATCCGCCTGCTCTACATCGCCCCTGAGCGCCTGATGATGGACAACTTCCTTGAGCAGCTGATGCACTGGAACCCGGCCATGCTGGCGGTGGATGAAGCCCACTGTATTTCCCAGTGGGGGCATGATTTCCGCCCTGAATACGGTGCACTGGGTCAGCTGCGTCAGCGGCTGCCTGATGTGCCGGTGATGGCACTGACCGCCACCGCTGATGAAACCACCCGTAACGATATCGCCCGACTGCTGCAGCTGGACGATCCGCTGATCCAGATCAGCAGCTTTGACCGGCCGAATATTCGTTACACGCTGGTGGAAAAATTCAAACCGACCGAACAGCTGCTGCGCTACGTGCAGGATCAGCGCGGTAAGTGCGGCATCATTTACTGTAACAGCCGGGCAAAGGTGGAAGACACCGCCGCCCGACTGCAAAGCCGTGGCCTCAGCGTCGGGGCTTATCATGCCGGTATGGATAACGCGCATCGCGCCCACGTACAGGAAGCCTTCCAGCGTGATGACCTGCAAATCGTCGTCGCGACCGTGGCTTTTGGTATGGGGATCAACAAACCCAACGTACGTTTTGTGGTGCACTTCGATATCCCGCGCAACATTGAATCCTACTATCAGGAAACCGGCCGTGCCGGGCGTGATGGTCTGCCTGCCGAGGCGCTGCTGCTGTACGATCCGGCTGATATGGCCTGGCTGCGTAAGTGCCTTGAGGAGAAAGCGCCGGGGCCGCTGCAGGATATTGAGCGGCATAAGCTGAATGCAATGGGAGCCTTTGCAGAAGCGCAGACCTGCCGTCGCCTGGTGTTGCTGAACTACTTTGGTGAAGGCCGGCAGCAGGCCTGTGACAACTGCGATATCTGCCTCGATCCGCCGCGCCGTTATGATGGTCTGGTGGAGGCACAAAAAGCACTCTCCTGTATCTATCGTGTTGGACAGCGCTTCGGCATGGGCTATATCGTCGAGATCCTGCGCGGGGCGAATAACCAGCGAATTCGTGACATGCAGCACGATAAATTACCGGTGTATGGCATTGGGCGTGAACAGAGCCACGAGCACTGGACCAGCGTGCTGCGCCAGCTGATTCATCTGGGGCTGGTGACGCAAAATATCGCCATGCATTCGGCTTTACAGCTGACGGAAGCTGCGCGCCCGACGCTGCGCGGCGAAGTGCCGCTGATGCTGGCCGTACCGCGCCTGGTCACCATTAAGCCTCGTAACAGCAGCCAGAAATCCTATGCCGGTAGCTATGACCGCAAGCTGTTTGCAAAACTGCGTAAGCTGCGTAAGTCGATAGCGGATGATGTGAATGTCCCGCCGTACGTGGTATTTAACGATGCGACACTGATTGAAATGGCTGAACAGATGCCGCTGACGGCGTCAGAGATGCTGAGTGTGAACGGGGTCGGACAGAAGAAGCTGGAGCGCTTTGGCAAGCCATTCCTGGTGATGATCAAAGAGCATGTCGACGGTGTGGACGAGGATTAATTATTAATCCGGGCCAATTTTTCCGGCCGTGATGTCGATTCAACCGTTCTCCATGATATCCCGTAGGGGCCGACCTTCTTTTCCGTTCGGCCCTTGTTGTCAGGCGATTCTGCGTGCCGACGCCAGCAGTGCCCCCACCGCAATAAACAAACCCCCAAATATCCGGTTAAGCAATTTCATCTGATGCGGACCTTTGATCCACACCGCAATGCGCGTCGCCAGCGTGGCATAACCGATCATCACGATAATATCGACCACCACGGTGGTGATGCCCAGCACCAGGTACTGCATCGCCTGCGGCTGGTGTGGCAGGATAAACTGTGGGAACAGCGCGGCCAGAAACACAATGCTTTTCGGGTTCGTCAGGTTCACCAGCACAGCGCGTTTGAACAGCCTGCGGCGTGGCATCGCTTTTGCCACTGCGTTCAGGTCGATTGCCCCGGCAGAACGCCACTGCTGGATGCCCAGCCAGACCAGATAGGCGGCTCCTGCCCACTTCAGGATCTCAAAGGCCAGGAGTGATTGTGAAAACAGTGCACCCAGACCAATGCCTACCAGCACAATGTGCAGCGACAAGCCGACCTGAAGGCCGGAAATTGACGCGACGGCACCACGGTAGCCGTGGCTGATCCCGGTACTCATGGTATTGATAGCCCCGGAGCCCGGCGACAAACTTAAAATACAGGTTGTTAACAGATAGGTCAGCCACCATTCGATGGTCATGGGTAAAGCTCCCGAAAAACGCTCATTTGTGACACAATACGTTATTGTTGAACATGGCGCTATGGGGAACCCTGATCCTTTTTTTAGGGCAATACCCCTTCTGGAAAAAGTCCGATGGAACATCATAAACACAACTGGCTGACGCGCGAAAAAGCCTTCGCGGCTTTTGCTACCGGCCCGTTGCTGGATTTCTGGAAGCTGCGCGAAGAGGACGAATTTGCGGGTGTCGAAAACGTGCCGATCCGCTATGTGCGCTTCATCTCGCCGCAACACGATAAAGTTATCCTGCTTTGCCCGGGGCGTATTGAAAGCTATGTGAAATACCCGGAGCTGGCCTATGATCTGTTCCACAGTGGCTACGATGTGATCATTATGGATCATCGGGGGCAGGGGCGATCGGGGCGTCTGCTGCAGGATTCACACCGTGGTCATGTCGTCGAGTTTGAAGATTATGTCGATGATCTGGAAACGCTCTATCTGAAAGAGATTGTGGCCCGTCACTACCGCCATCGCTATGCGCTGGCCCATTCGATGGGCGGGGCAATACTGGCCCTGATGCTGGCACGACAGCCTGCGGCGTTTAATGCCGTGGCGCTCGCGTCACCGATGTTCGGTATTTTCCTGCCCATGCCCTTATGGATGGCCCATTCGATCCTTAACTGGGCGGAAAAATACCCGGCTATGCGCGAAGGCTATGCGCTGGGCACCGGGAAATGGCATGCCCGACCGTTTGCCATCAATGAACTTACGCACAGTCGCGAACGCTATCGCCGTAATCTGCGCTTTTATGCCGACGACCCGGGACTGCGGGTGGGTGGCCCGACCTATCACTGGGTGCGCGAAGGGGTGCGTGCCGGGCACAGTATTCTAAGCCAGGCGGCGCAGATATCGACGCCCCTGCTGCTGCTGCAGGCTGCTGACGATAAAGTCGTTGATAACCGTGCGCAGGATTTGTTCTGTCAGACGATGGTGGCTGCAGGTCAGCCCTGTGAAGGCGGCAGACCGATGGTGATTGAGGGGGCCCGCCATGAGATCCTGTTCGAGAAAGACAGCATGCGCGCCAGAGCGCTGGATGCCATCCTGGCCTTTTTTTCCCGCCACCCCTGAGCGGGAAGAATGCTATACCGGTGGGTGATGCTGCCCGTCAGAAAATATTAACCAGAGGTGTTATGTACCGTATTGTTGCTTCAGACCTGGATGGCACGCTGCTGTCACCCGACCACACGCTCTCTTCCTATGCTCGCGAGACGTTGCAGTTGCTGACCCGCAAAGGCATACATTTTATCTTCGCTACGGGCCGCCACTATATTGACGTGGCCCAAATGCGCGATAGCCTGGGTATTGATGCCTATATGATCACCTCTAACGGCGCGCGCGTGCACAACACGGCGGGTGAGCTGGTATTCAGCCATAATCTTGATGAAGATATTGCGCTTGAGCTGTTTGCTCTGCAGCACAGCAACCCGGATATTTATACCAACGTGTACCGGGATGAAGAGTGGTTTCTGAACCGCCACCGCCCGGATGAGATGGATTTTTTCCGCGAGTCTGACTTCAACTACCAGGTTTATCAGCCCGGGCAACTGGCGACCGACGGCATCAGCAAGGTGTTCTTTACCTGTGCGATCCCTGAACTGCTGGTCCCGCTTGAGCAGGCGCTGATGGCGCGCTGGGGCGATCGGGTGAACGTCAGCTTCTCACTGCCAACCTGTCTGGAAGTGATGGCCGGCGGCGTGTCGAAAGGACATGCGCTGGACGCGGTCTCTAAATCACTGGGTTACTCGCTGCAGGAGTGCATCGCGTTCGGGGATGGCATGAATGATAAAGAGATGCTCAGTATGGCGGGCAAAGGCTGCATCATGAGTAACTCTCACCAGCGCCTGAAAGATATCCTGCCTGAGCTGGAAGTGATCGGTTCGAATGCGGACCAGGCCGTACCCAACTACCTGCGGACATTATTTAACGTCTGATGGGGCGGCAGATACAGAAGCAGGGCATCCCGCTGTCCGGCCAGCAATACTGAGCGGTAGCGGTCGGCCCTTTTTCCGGTCAACCTTGCGGGCCGATCCACTGTTTCGATCGGCCCGGTGGTTTAGCGTTTCAGGAAGTGAACAGCCTTATCCGGGAAGTCAGTAAACAGTCCATCGACTCCGGCTTTGTTGTACAGCAGGTCGTAGAGCTGGTCGACGTTGCTGACGTAGGGCGGTAACTGGTCTGCCCGAACGGTATAAGGGTGTACCACCAGATGATTCTGGTGGGCCTCCTGCACCATGCCGGTTAGCGTGACCTTGCCTGTTTTAGCACCGTCAGCCACCAGCATATGGTAGTCAGGTCCGATACCGTCGGCGTACTGCGCAAGAGTTTTCATCGCGCCCGGTTTAAACATCCAGTCGTAATCGTAGTTTACCCACTGACCGTTTCTCTGCTCCTGCGTTTCGTCCCATTTGGTATAGGCGATCAGCTGGACCAGTTTCAGGTTCATACCGCGCTGCGGCTCCAGTTCGGTCTTGATACGCTTCACTTCGTTAAAGTCAAAGCACTGTAAAAAAACTTTATCGTTTTTGCCGGTGTAGCCGTACTGCTTCAGCACATCCAGCACTTTTGCCGAGATATCCTTTCCTTCTTTACGGTGGAACCACGGGGCTTTAATCTCAGTATAAATACCGATGTTCCTGCCCGTTGAGTGGTTCAGCCCCTGGATAAACTCCAGTTCCTCCTCGAAGGTGTGGACGCGGAAGTCTGATTTATCCATCGGGAAACGCCCCGGGAAGGTCTGGACTTTTTTACCCTGTTCTATGCTGAAGCCTTCCGTGAAGGCCAGGCTTTTTATCTCGGCTAGAGTAAAATCAATCGCGTAATAACGTCCGTCGGCCCGCGCACGGTGCGGAAAGCGGCTGGCAACATCGGTCACCCGATCGAGATAGTGGTCATGCAGCACCACCAGGCGATCGTCTTTGGTCATCACCAAATCCTGCTCAAGATAGTCAGCCCCCTGCGCGTAAGCCATCGCTTTCGCCGGCAGGCTGTGCTCGGGCAGGTAGCCACTGGCACCGCGATGGGCAATCACCAGCGGCGAGGTACTCGCGGCTGTCGCCGCGAGTGAGGTGGTCAGTAACACGGTTGCGATAACGTTTTTCAACATAATTACCCGTCCCGATCAGAGTGAGTTCA
Source organism: Erwinia sp. PME.40.26/001 (assembly GCF_055556675.1). Taxonomy (NCBI): domain Bacteria; kingdom Pseudomonadati; phylum Pseudomonadota; class Gammaproteobacteria; order Enterobacterales; family Erwiniaceae; genus Erwinia; species Erwinia sp. PME.40.26/001. The sequence goes on along the minus strand of NZ_JBVHNP010000013.1, from coordinate 25,770 downwards.
GTCCCTGTTTGTGTTTTTTCTCGCTCATCATGGTCATCGCCAGCAGGATCACTGCCAGCACACAGCCGCCGATCATGATGATAAAGCCGCCGTCCCAGCCAAAGTAATCGACGGTGTAACCGACGATAGCGCTGGCGGCAACGGAGCCCCCGAGGTAGCCAAACAGACCGGTGAAGCCAGCGGCGGTACCCGCTGCTTTTTTCGGTGCCAGCTCAAGGGCATGCAGGCCAATCAGCATTACCGGACCATAGATCAGGAAGCCAATCACCATCATGCAGGCCATATCCACGCCAGGATTGCCTGCCGGGTTCATCCAGTACACCACAGTGGCGATGGTCACCAGTACCATAAAGAATACGCCGGTGGCACCACGGTTACCTTTGAAGACCTTATCGGACATCCAGCCACACAGCAGCGTGCCGGGAATACCTGCGTATTCGTAGAAGAAGTAAGCCCACGAGGATTTATCCAGCGTGAAGTGTTTCACTTCTTTCAGGTAGGTCGGTGACCAGTCAAGAATGCCGTAGCGCAGCAGATAAACAAACACGTTGGCCAGGGCGATATACCACAGCAGCTTGTTCGGCAGAATGTACTGCATAAAGATCTGCTTTGCGGTCAGCTCGTTTTCATGTTTCTCATCGTAGTCAGGCGGGTAATCATTTTTATACTCTTCGATCGGTGGCAGGCCACAGGACTGCGGCGTATCACGCATCAGCGCAAAGGCAATAATCGCAATGAGAATGGCCCCGAAGGCAGGCATATACAGCGCCGCTTTCCAGTCGTTAAACCAGGCCATACCCAGCAGGAACAGCAGCGGCGGGATGCCGCCACCGACGTTATGCGCACAGTTCCAGACGGAAACGATGCCGCCGCGTTCTTTCTGTGACCACCAGTGCACCATAGTACGACCGCACGGTGGCCAGCCCATTCCCTGGAACCATCCGCAGAGGAATAACAGAACAAACATCACCATAATGCTGGATGTGGCCCAGGGGACGAAGCCCATAAACAGCATCACGGCAGCGGCCAGGATCAGACCGGCAGGCAGGAAAACGCGTGGGTTGGAGCGATCAGACACCGAACCCATGATGAATTTTGAAAAACCGTAGGCGATAGAGATACCGGACAGCGCAAAGCCCAGATCACCGCGTGAGAAGCCCTGTTCAACCAGGTAGGGCATTGCCAGGGTGAAGTTTTTACGCACCAGATAATAGGCAGCATAACCGAAGAATATCCCCAGAAAGATCTGCCAACGTAGCTTGCGATATAACGGATCAACGCGGCTGTCATCAACGCGGGGCTGATGTGCAGCGGGTTTGAAAAAACTTAACATTTTGGCCTCCCATGGCTCGAAAGTCTGTTATCCGGCTTCGAATGCGCAGATAAAGGAAACATTAACCCGAGTCATCAGGGGTAAATGTTCTATTTCGCGCATAGCGTAGTCGTTATCAGAAAAGCTGACTGTGAAGAAAGGCGCAAATGTTACAGTTTTATGACGGAATGGCTATATCTACATCACAAAATGGTGATTTATTTTCACCATGAAACTATAAAGTGTGATTATAGTCACAAAAGTAATTCCGCACAGTGAGTGTGGCTTTCGTTTGATGAGTGAAAATGTTCTAAAAGGAAGGTGGCGGGTTCGCTGATGAGCGCAAAGATTAACGCCATCAGGTGACGTTAATCTGTCATGAAGAACTTAGACTTTTTTGGCCGGGCGGATTTTCATGGTCAGGCCCTTAAGGAAATTACGCAGGATCTGGTCGCCACACTCACGATAATTTTTATGCCCGGGTTTACGGAAGATCGCACCAATCTCGGACTGTCCAACCGCAAAGTCTGCACTTTTCAGCAGTTCCAGAATATCAGTGGTTTTCAGGTCAAAGGCCACACGCAGCTTCTTCATCAGAATATTGTTGGTCATTTTACGTTCAATTGAAGGCGCGGGGGCATCTTCGCTTTTCCCGCGACGCTCAAAAATAAGGCCATTGAGAAAATAACCCATGATGACATCGGGGCAGGGGCGGAAGCCGGCTTCATCCTCTTTTTTCAGGAAGCTGTGTACTTCGGCTTCGGTCACTTCGCTCTCTGCCAGCGCCAGAATGCTTACCACTTTAGCATCGCTTAAATTCAGCATGTAACGCACGCTGCGCAGGACATCGTTATTGGTCATAGGGTCTCTCTGTAGTGAAACAATTGCAGTGCGCGCAGTATAACCCGTCATACCTCAGGCTGCATCTGCGATAGCGGGTGGGTCTGACCTGAGCCCTCCTCTCCGCCAGCGCTGCGCTGACGCCGAAAACCTACGGATGGCTGACGGAAGGGTGTGGAATGCCAGGGCGCGAAGCATCGCGCACCCGTGGCAGATGATCGCAGGCGTGCTGGCGGGCAGAACGAATAAAGGCCTCCACGACCGGCTGGCGCTGTTCACCGTCGCGTACTGCAGCGTACAGGCGGCTCCAGAGCCCTTCCCCCAGCGCCTTGGTGACCACCAGTCCCTGATGCTCGAAACTCTCCACTACCCAGTGTGGCAGCGCGGCAATCCCCATCTGCGCTGAAACCATCTGGATCAGCAGCAGCGTATTATCCACGCTTTTCAGCGTCGGGCTGACGCCGGCGGGCTGCAGAAAATGCCGCCAGATATCCAGGCGCTGTCGCTGTACCGGATAGATCAGCAACACTTCCCGGGCCAGGTCCTCGGGGGAAATATGGTCTTTCTGCGCCAGAGGGTGGTCAGGTGCCAGCACCAGGCGTACCTCAAAATCAAACATCGGCGCATAGAACAACCCGCTGCGCGGCAAAATATCCGATGTCAGTACCACATCGAGTTCCCCCTGCTGAAGGGCAGGTTGCGGGTCGAACGTCACCCCCGATTTGAAATCCATCACTACCTGCGGCCAACTCTGGCGGAAATTGTTCAGCGCGGGGGTCAGCCACTGAATGCAGCTATGGCATTCGATCGCGATACGCAGCGTGGTCTGGTGAGGTTCATGGCAGGCCTGCAGCGCCTGCTGGATTTGGGGCAACACCTGCTCCGCCAGCTGCAACAGTATGTCGCCCTGGGGGGTAAAACGCAGAGGCTGGCTTTTACGCACAAACAGCCGGAAACCCAGACGCTGCTCCAGGTCACTGAACTGATGAGATAACGCTGACTGCGTTTGATGCAGCTGAGCCGCTGCTGCGGCAAGCGAACCCGTTGTTCGCAGGGCCTGCAACGTCCGCAGGTGTTTAAGTTCGATCATGAGAGTCCTTCACATCGACGGTGAATATTTTGCGCTTGTGGATAATACAGTACCTGCACAATATAGCGGTGTAAACATCTGGATGGCTAAATGCACTGACTGGTGCAGCATAGGTTAACTAACGAGGCACAACTGATGACGATTCTTAACCATACTCTCGGCTTCCCCCGCGTTGGTCTGCGTCGCGAACTGAAAAAAGCGCAGGAAAGCTACTGGGCAGGCAACAGCTCGCGGGAAGCGCTGCTGGCCACCGGCCGCGAACTGCGTGCCCGCCACTGGCAACAGCAGAAAGACGCCGGCGTTAACCTGCTGCCAGTGGGCGATTTTGCCTGGTACGATCATGTTCTGACCACCAGCCTGCTGCTGGGTAACGTTCCGTCGCGTCATCAGAATAAAGATGGCTCAGTTGACCTTGATACGCTATTCCGGATCGGGCGTGGCCGTGCGCCGACCGGTGAACCGGCGGCAGCGGCAGAAATGACCAAATGGTTTAACACGAACTATCACTATATGGTTCCGGAGTTTGTTCAGGGCCAGCAGTTCAGACTGACCTGGGCCCAGCTGCTGGAGGAAGTGGATGAAGCACTGGCGTTGGGACATAACGTGAAACCCGTTTTGCTTGGTCCGGTGACCTATCTGTGGCTGGGCAAGGTGAAAGGGGACGCTTTTGACCGCCTGAGCCTGCTGAACGATATTCTGCCGGTCTACCAGCAGGTGCTGGCCGAACTGGCTAAACGGGGTATTGAATGGGTGCAGATCGACGAGCCTGCCCTGGCGCTGGAGCTGCCCCCTGAGTGGCTGGCGGCCTTTAAACCTGCTTACACTGCCCTGCAGGGGGAGACGCGACTGCTGCTGACCACCTACTTTGACAGCATCGGTCAGAACCTCGACACCATTACCGCGCTGCCGGTACAGGGCCTGCACGTTGACCTGGTTCACGGCAAAGACGACATCACGGTACTGAACCGTACGGTGCCGGCAGACTGGGTACTCTCCGTTGGTGTGATTAACGGCCGTAATGTCTGGCGTGCCGACCTGAGCCGCTGGTTTGAGCGCCTGCAGCCGCTGGTGGCCACGCGCAAACAGCTGTGGATCGGATCGTCCTGTTCACTGCTGCACAGCCCCATTGACCTCAGCGTCGAAACCCGTCTCGATGATGAAGTGAAAAGCTGGTTCGCGTTTGCCCTGCAAAAGTGTGCCGAGCTGTCGCTGTTAAGCAACGCCCTGAATCATAATGATCCTGGCTCCCTGGAAGCCTGGAGCGCGCCGATCCGTGCCCGCCAGCACTCCTCCCGTGTACACAATGCGGCAGTGGGTCAGCGCCTGGCCGCTATTACGGCCCGAGACAGCCAGCGTAACAGCCCCTATCCGGTACGTGCGCATGCCCAGCGCCAGCGTTTTCAGCTGCCAGCCTGGCCCACCACCACTATCGGTTCTTTCCCACAAACCACTGAAATTCGCGGCCTGCGGCTTGATTTTAAACAGGGAAGACTGGACGGCAGCCACTATCGTACCGGCATCGCCAGCCACATCAGACAGGCGATTGCAGAGCAGGAGCGACTGGGGCTGGACGTGCTGGTTCACGGAGAGGCAGAGCGTAACGATATGGTGGAGTATTTTGGTGAAAACCTCGACGGGTTCATCTTCACCCAGAATGGCTGGGTGCAAAGCTACGGTTCACGCTGTGTGAAACCGCCGGTGATTATCGGTGACGTCAGCCGTCCTGACGCGATCACCGTTGAGTGGGCGAAATACGCACAGTCCCTGACTGATAAACCGGTGAAAGGCATGCTGACCGGTCCGGTCACCATTCTGTGCTGGTCGTTCCCACGCGAAGATGTGTCCCGGGAAACCATTGCTAAACAGATTGCGCTGGCGCTGCGTGATGAAGTGGTAGATCTTGAAAACGCCGGCATTGGTATTATTCAGATCGATGAACCGGCCCTGCGCGAAGGGTTACCGCTGCACCGTTCCGACTGGTCTGCCTATCTGGCATGGGCGGTAGACGCCTTCCGCCTCAACGCCGCCGTGGCGAAGGATGACACCCAGATCCACACCCATATGTGTTACTGCGAGTTCAATGACATCATGGAGTCCATTGCCGCCCTGGATGCGGATGTGATCACCATCGAAACCTCACGTTCGGATATGGAACTGCTGGAGTCGTTTGAGGAGTTTGAGTATCCGAATGACATCGGCCCCGGGGTGTACGACATTCACTCGCCGAACGTGCCTGATGTGGCGTGGATGGAAGCACTACTACGCAAGGCCGCACAGCGCATTCCGCCTGAGCGACTGTGGGTGAACCCGGACTGCGGCCTGAAAACCCGCGGCTGGACTGAAACCCGTCAGGCACTGGCCAACATGGTCAAAGCGGCGCACAACCTGCGTAATGCACAGAGCGCATCATTCCCGGTGTTGTGATGGTGGTTATCAACGAGGGGCGCATGGCGCCCCTGTTTTTTTACGCTTTAGGCGCAACGCCATGCTGCTTAAACCAGGCCAGCATACGCTGCCAGCCGTCCTGAGCGGATTCGGCATGGTAGCTCGGGCGATAGTCGGCATTAAAGGCATGGCCGGCATCAGGATAAACGATAATTTCCGCCGTGGCATTGGCCGCCCGCAGTGCCTGGCGCATGGTTTCCACGCTCTCCTGCGGAATGCTGTCGTCTTTGCCGCCGTACAGGCCCAGCACCGGGGAGTTAAGATCCACCGCGATATCGACTGGCTGTTTCTGCTGTTTCATGGTTTTTTCACCCACCAGTTTGCCGTACCAGGCTACCGCCGCTTTAAGCTGGGGATTGTGTGCGGCGTACAGCCAGGTAATTCGTCCCCCCCAGCAAAAGCCGGTAGCGGCCATATTGCGCATATCACCGCCATGACGGGATGCCCAGTTGGCAACATGGTCAAGATCGGCCAGCACCTGAGTATCCGGAACCTGACTCACCAGTTCACTGAACAAGGTCGGAATATCGTTATAGTCCGCCGGGTCGCCCTGGCGAAAATAGAGTTCAGGCGCTACCGCAAGGTAACCTTCAGCCGCCAGACGACGGCAGATATCGCGGATATGTTCGTGAACCCCAAAGATCTCCTGAATCACCAGCACCACCGGCAGCAGCCCTTCGGCATGACGCGGTTTTGCATGGAAGGCAGGCATGTTCTCACCCTGGGTCGGAATTGACGTCTCACCCGAAAGAATATCCGCGCTGTCCGTGGTAATCGTAGTGGCGGCAGTGGGAAGCGTGGCTGGCGCGAAGCCGTTATTGTTCTGTTCTTGCGTCGTGTTATCGTCGGTTTTCATTATCCTCTCCATGCGTGCACAAATACGATCGGCATTAAGGGTTTAACTATAGCCCGAAATGCGCCGGGGTCAGACATCACCTCTGGTATCTCTTATCATCAGATCACCCCAAACGACAGGGTCAGGCGTGTGAAAGCGGTCAGGCTGGGTTGTATGATGTGATGGGTGTCACTATTTATAATGTAATCAATGTAATTTTCATTTGTATTGTCGACGCTTATCACATAAAAGTGCGACGGATTTCCTTACAGTAGTCTTAAGTTCATTCTTCCCTCTTCCCGTGACAGGAGTTTCAAATGGCACAGTCTGACGTTTTCCATCTTGGCTTAACTAAAGCCGACCTTCAGGGCGCCACGCTGGCCATCGTGCCGGGTGACCCGGAGCGCGTGAAGAAAATTGCCGCCCTGATGGACAATCCTGTCCACCTGGCCTCACACCGTGAATTCACTACCTGGCGTGCTGAACTGTCTGGCACGCCAGTGATCGTCTGTTCCACCGGCATCGGCGGCCCGTCGACCTCCATTGCGGTGGAGGAACTGGCGCAGTTGGGTGTGCGGACCTTCCTGCGCGTCGGGACCACCGGTGCGATCCAGCCGGGTATTAATGTCGGTGACGTGCTGGTGACCACCGGTTCCGTTCGCCTCGACGGGGCCAGCCTGCACTTTGCTCCACTGGAATTCCCGGCCGTCGCCGACTTTACCTGCACCACGGCGCTGGTGGAGGCCGCGAAAGCGGCGGGTGCCACCACCCATATTGGTATCACCGCCTCGTCGGATACCTTCTATCCGGGCCAGGAACGCTACGACACCTTCTCCGGACGCGTAGTGAGCCGCTTCCAGAACTCAATGAAAGAGTGGCAGCAGATGGGCGTACTGAACTACGAGATGGAGTCTGCAACGCTGCTGACCATGTGCGCCAGCCAGGGCCTGCGCGCCGGGATGGTGGCCGGGGTGATTGTGAACCGCACCCAGCAGGAAATCCCTGATGCGGAAACCATGAAACGTACCGAAAGCGATGCCGTTAAAATCGTCGTCGAGGCCGCACGTCGCCTGATCTGATAGCTTATGCTTTGGCCGTGCTGTGGCACGGCCTTTACTCTCCCGTTTTCCTGCCTCTGAATTCAGATCCCTCTCGATAATTCTGCGTTTACAGACCAGACCGCTGCTTTTTATCTGGACATTCATACAGTGCGCCTCTATTTTTCCCCTGTCAGGGTTTCAGCAGGAGAAGTAAGGTGGATGTATCAATCATTTATGGCGCGGGGATTGGCCTGGTCGGGTTACTGGCTGGCTGGCTGATAGCCGGGATCCGCAGCCAGCAACAGCTGGCGAAGGCCGAAACGGAACGTCGTCTACAGCAGCAGGCAGCTGAACAGGCTCAGTCCGGACTTCAGCGCCAGCAGCAGTTACTGGATGCTCACCTCCACACGCAGAAACAGAATGAACAGGAGCTGCGTCAGCTGCACGGTTCGCTGGCGGCCGCCGGTGAGAAGCTGCATCAGCTCGATCACTGGCGTGGGGAAGCAGAGCAATTGACCCGGGAACTGCGAAATCAGCTGGAAATTAATGCGTCTCAGGAAGCCGAACTGCGGGAAGTCACTATCCGGCTGGAAGAGACGCGGATGGCGGCCGAAGAAAAGCAGCGCCTGTTGGTTAATAGTGAACAACGCCTTAATGCGCAATTTGAAAACCTGGCGAACCGTATCTTTGAGAACAGCGGCCGGCGGGTGGATGAACAAAACCGGCAAAGCCTGCACGGTCTGATCACACCGCTGCGTGAACAGCTGGAGGGTTTCCGCCGTCAGGTACAGGAAGGCTTTGGGCAGGAGGCGCGTGAGCGGCATACCCTCGCGCATGAAATTCGTAACCTGCAACAGCTCAATGCTCAGATGGCACAGGAAGCGATAAACCTGACGAAAGCGCTGAAAGGGGATAACAAAACCCAGGGGAACTGGGGTGAGGTGATCCTTAGCCGGGTACTGGAAGCGTCCGGGCTGCGGGAAGGCCATGAGTATGAAACCCAGGTGAATATTCAGCTTGAACAGAAAGGGCGAATGCAGCCGGATGTGATAGTGCGGCTACCCCAGGGCAAAGATGTGGTGATCGATGCAAAAATGACGCTGGTCGCCTACGAACGCTATTTTAACGGCGAGGACGACGCCGCACGTGAGCTGGCCATTAGCGAGCATATTGCCGCGATACGCGGGCACTTGCGGCTGCTGAGTCGAAAAGATTACCAACAATTACCTGGTTTACGTTCACTGGATTATGTGTTGATGTTTATCCCGGTTGAACCGGCATTCCTGCTGGCCATCGATCGGCAGCCGGAGCTGATCAACGAGGCGCTGAATCAGAATATCATGCTGGTGAGTCCGACCACGCTGCTGGTGGCGCTGCGCACGATTAATAATCTGTGGCGTTATGAACATCAAAGCCGCCACGCCCAGCGTATTGCCGATCGCGCCGCCAGGCTGTATGACAAAATGCGCCTGTTTGTCGATGATATGAGTGCAATCGGTCAGAACCTTGATAAGGCTCAGGACAGCTACCGCCAGGCAATGAAAAAATTGTCGGAAGGGCGCGGTAATCTGATTGCCCAGACCGAAGGGTTCCGTCAGATGGGCGTTGAAGTGAAGCGTCCGATCAACCCCCGGCTGGTGGGGCAGGCGCTGCCTGAAGCTGATGACGAGGGAGACGAGGACGACGACTCGCCTGCTGACAAGCCGGAGTTTGCGGCAGATGCCCTCACTCGCCGCGTCAATGAATAAACCTTCGGCAAGTGCCTGGTCTTCATGACTCTGGTACACTTGGCAAATATTTGATTGTAGAGCAGGCAAAACAAATGGCAGATGAATCAAAGGACACTACCCACTTTGGCTATCGCACGGTTGCGAAAGACGAAAAGGCCGATATGGTGGCTGATGTTTTCCATTCCGTTGCGGCCAAATATGATCTGATGAATGACCTGATGTCATTCGGTATTCACCGTATCTGGAAGCGTTTCACCATTGATTCCAGCGGCGTGCGCCGCGGGCAGCGCGTGCTGGACCTGGCCGGTGGCACGGGCGATCTCACCGCAAAATTCTCGCGTCTGGTGGGGGAAACCGGTGAGGTGGTACTGGCGGATATCAACAGCTCAATGCTGAAGGTGGGCCGCGATAAGCTGCGTAACAAAGGCATTATCGGTAATGTGAATTATGTTCAGGCGAATGCAGAAGCCCTGCCGTTCCCCGATAACTACTTTGACTGTATTACCATTGCGTTCGGCCTGCGTAACGTCACCGAAAAAGAGAAGGCCCTGGCCTCGATGTTTCGCGTGCTTAAGCCAGGCGGGCGTCTGCTGGTGCTGGAGTTCTCCAAGCCGCAGTTCGAACCCCTGAGCAAAGCCTACGATGCTTACTCCTTCCACATTTTGCCGCGCATTGGTGAAATGGTGGCAAAAGACGCCGGCAGCTATCGCTATCTGGCTGAATCCATCCGTATGCATCCCGATCAGGAAACCCTGAAGCAGATGATGATGGATGTGGGCTTTGAAAATACGACGTATCACAATCTGACGGGCGGCATCGTTGCCTTGCACCGCGGATTCAAGTTTTAAGCAGGGAAACGCATGACATTAACGCCGCTATTAACTGCCAGTCTGGAGACCGCGCTCAATCATCTGCTCTACCGCGATCGTGGCCTTAAGGCGGCGCGTCAACGTCTCAATGGTCGCAGTCTGGCCATCTTGCTGGCTGAGCTGAAGCAGCCCCTGATTTTTATTTTCAGTGAACAGCAGGTTGATGTGATAGGTGAGTGGGGTGATACGCCGGACTGTACGGTGAAAACACGCTTTTCTACGCTGTCAAAACTGCGTGACCGTCAGCAACTGACCACGCTGATACGCAGCGGTGAACTCGACGTTGACGGTGATCTCCAGGTGGTGCAGCAGTTTTCCGCGCTCCTTGACCTGGCTGAACTCGATCCTGCCGAATATCTTGCCCCCTGGACCGGCGATATTGCTGCTCAGGGGATGACTCAGTTTGCCCGTCGCGGCTTCAATGCCGTACGCCGTGATGTGCAGCGCAAGCAGAACTACCTGTCACAAACGCTGACTGAAGAGTGGCGTGTGGCACCCGGCTCCCTTGAGCTGGCCTGGTTTGCTGAAGAAGTGGATGCCGTGTCCCGTTCACTGGATGCGCTGGACGCACGCCTTAACCAGATGGAGGCCAAATGACCTTTGGTGAACTGCGTCGTCTTTATCTGATTATTCGGGTTTTCCTCAGCTATGGCCTGGATGAACTGATCCCCAAAATACGCCTCACACTGCCATTACGCTTCGGCCGTAAATGCCTGTTCTGGATGCCTAATCGCCATAAAGACAGGCCACTGGGTGAGCGTTTACGCCTGGCGCTTGAGCAGTTGGGGCCGGTGTGGATTAAGTTTGGTCAGATGATGTCGACCCGGCGCGACCTGTTCCCGCCGCTGATCGCCGATCAACTGGCCATGTTGCAGGATCGTGTTGCGCCATTTGACGGTAAAAAAGCCCTTAAACTGATCGAACAGTCACTGGGTGCGCCGATCGAAACCCAGTTCGACGATTTTAATATCGTCCCGCTGGCCTCCGCCTCCATCGCCCAGGTTCATACCGCCACGCTGAAAGAAAACGGTCGTGAAGTGGTGATCAAAGTGATTCGCCCTGACATTTTACCGGTGATAAAAGCGGATATGCGGCTGATTTATCGCCTGGCACGCTGGGTGCCGCGTTTGCTGCCTGACGGGCGACGTTTGCGGCCACGGGAAGTGGTCGCGGATTACGAAAAGACACTGCTTGATGAACTGAACCTGCTGCGTGAAGCGGCGAATGCGATCCAGCTCAGACGTAACTTTGACAGTAGCCGCATGCTTTACGTGCCGGAAGTGTATTCAGACTACTGCACGGAAAACATGATGGTAATGGAGCGTATTTACGGCATTCCCATTTCCGACGTGGTGACGCTGGAACAGCATGGTGTCAATATGAAACTGCTGGCTGAGCGCGGTGTGCAGGTGTTCTTTACCCAGGTGTTCCGTGACAGCTTCTTCCATGCGGATATGCACCCGGGGAACATTTTTGTCAGCTATGAACACCCGGAAGACCCGCAATATATCGGCATCGACTGCGGCATCGTGGGGTCACTGAACAAAGAAGATAAACGCTACCTGGCTGAAAACTTCATTGCCTTCTTTAATCGTGACTACCGCAAAGTCGCCGAGCTTCACGTTGATTCGGGCTGGGTGCCGCCGGATACCAACGTGGAAGATTTTGAGTTCGCTATACGCACCGTGTGTGAACCTATTTTTGAGAAGCCGCTGGCCGAAATTTCGTTCGGACATGTGCTGCTCAACCTGTTCAATACGGCACGTCGCTTTAATATGGAAGTCCAGCCTCAGCTGGTTTTGCTGCAAAAAACGCTGCTGTATGTTGAGGGCGTCGGTCGCCAGCTCTATCCACAGCTGGATTTGTGGAAGACGGCCAAACCGTTCCTGGAAGACTGGATTAAAGATCAGGTCGGTATCCCTGCCATCGTGCGGGCACTGAAAGAAAAAGCGCCATTCTGGGCGGAAAAACTGCCTGAGCTGCCCGAGCTGTTTTATGACAGCCTGCGTCAGCACAAGCATTTACGGCACAGCGTTGACCGGCTGGCGAACGATCTGAAAGGGGAGCGTGCTAAGCAGCATCAGTCACGTTATCTCTTTGGTGTCGGCGCAACATTGTTGCTCAGTGGGACGGCAATCCTGCTGTCGCGCCCGGAATGGGACGTGTTCTCTGCCGGACTGATGGCCGCAGGCGTTGTTGCCTGGCTGGTTGGCTGGCGCAGAACAAACTGATTGTCATGAAAGGTAAATAGGCAGCTTATTGCGCGGGGGGTGTGGTTTGTACATCGTCAGCACGACATAAGCTGTTATATACTCGAAACTCGCATCAATTATTGATATCAGAGGTAATAATGGGTGGCATTACACTTCCACACTTGTTAATCATCGCCGTACTCGTCGTCCTGCTGTTCGGCACCAAAAAGCTCCGTTCCCTGGGGTCTGATCTCGGTTCGTCCATCAAAGGCTTTAAAAAAGCGATGAGCGATGAAGACGATAAAGAGAAAGACAAAGCGAACGCTAACGATGCTGACTTCAATGCCAAACTGGCTGATCAACAGCATACAGAAGCAAAGAAAGAAGACGTCAAGAACGACAAGGTATAAACCGTGTTCGACATAGGCTTTAGTGAACTGGTACTGGTATTCGTTATTGGCCTGGTCGTACTGGGCCCGCAGCGTTTACCCGTAGCAGTCAGAACGGTGATGGGCTGGATCCGTGCGCTGCGTTCTCTTGCAACCAGCGTTCAGAATGAACTGGCTCAGGAGCTGAAGATTCAGGAGCTGCAGGACGGTCTGAAGAAAATTGAACAGGCCAGCAAAGACAGCCTTTCTCCTGAGCTTAAAGCCTCGGTAGAGGAATTGAAGCAGACGGCCGATTCGATGAAGCGCTCTTACCTGGGCGAAAATGAAAAAGCCGACGATGAAGCGCACACTATCCATAATCCGTTAGTGAAAGATCCGCAGGAATCGCATGATGGTGTGACCCCTGCGGCAGCGGACCACCAGGCCAGTGCGCCAGCACAGGCACCGGTAACGGTCACCCAGTCTGCCTCTTCACCTCCGCCGGAACCTCAGGAGCCGCCAGCGTCCGCCGCTCCGCGTGCATCCGTACCCCCTGGACAACCAAGCGATGAACGATAAACATGGCTGTTGATGATACCCAACCGCTTATCAGTCATCTGATTGAGCTACGTAAGCGCCTGCTGAACAGCATCATCGCTGTTCTGGCCATTTTTTTGTGTCTGGTGTATTTCTCTAACGACATTTACCAGCTTGTCTCGGCCCCGCTGATCAAACAGTTACCTGCCGGGGCCAGCATGATCGCAACGGATGTGGCCTCTCCGTTCTTTACGCCGATTAAGCTGACGATCATTGTTTCACTGTTCCTGTCAGTGCCGGTCATTCTTTACCAGGTCTGGGCCTTTGTCGCCCCTGCGCTGTATCGTCATGAGCGCAAGCTGGTTATGCCACTGCTGTTTTCCAGTTCATTCCTATTCTACCTGGGGATGGCTTTCGCCTACTTTATTGTCTTCCCGCTGGCGTTTAGTTTCTTTTCCAAGACGGCGCCACAGGGTGTACAGATTGCCACCGACATTAATAACTATCTCGATTTTGTGATGACGTTATTTATGGCGTTTGGCGTGTCGTTTGAAGTACCGATTGCTATCGTACTGTTGTGCTGGACGGGGGTCACCACTCCGGAAGACCTGCGTGAGAAACGCCCGTATGTGCTGGTAGGGGCCTTTGTGGTTGGCATGTTGCTGACACCGCCGGATATCTTTTCCCAGACGCTGTTGGCCATTCCGATGTATTGCCTGTTTGAGGTGGGGGTGTTTGTTTCCCGTTTCTACGTTGGCAAAAACCGCCGCGATGAAGATGCAGAGCAGGACGCAGAATCAGAGTAACGTTGCGCGAACGGCTGCCACGGCAGAACAGTTTGAATTGATTAACCGCCCGTCAGGGCGGTTACTGTATGGATGAAACTATGTTTGATATTGGTGTAAACCTGACCAGCACGCAGTTCGCAAAAGATCGTGAAAAGGTGGTTAAACGTGCGCGCGAGGCGGGTGTCACCGGCATGTTAATTACGGGCACCAACGCGCTGGAAAGTCAGCAGGCCCGCAGCCTTGCGCAGCAGCACCCGGACTATTGCTGGTCAACGGCGGGTGTTCATCCTCATCATGCCAGCGAGTGGTCGGCGGAAACTGCCGCCACGCTGCGCCGGCTGGCTGAAAACGATCGGGTTGTTGCCATCGGCGAGTGTGGGCTTGATTTCAACCGCAATTTCTCAGAACCTGACCAGCAGGAATATGCCTTTAATGCTCAGCTGGCGCTGGCGGCCGAGCTGTCGCTGCCGGTGTTCCTACACTGTCGCGAAGCCCATGAACGGTTTATCGCCATTCTGGCTCCCTGGCTGCCTCAGCTGCCTGCTTCTGTGCTGCACTGTTTTACCGGAACGCGCGAGGAGCTGGAGGCCTGTCTGGCGATGGGATTATCCATTGGCATTACCGGCTGGGTATGTGATGAGCGGCGGGGACAGGCGTTGCGGGAGCTGATGCCGTTAATTCCGGCAGATCGTCTGCTGCTGGAAACCGATGCGCCGTGGTTATTGCCAAGAGATATGCATCCACGCCCGGCTTCACGTCGCAATGAACCCTGCTTTTTACCGCATATTGTACAGCAGGTGGCGCTGTTGCGTGGGGAGGATGCCGGTGAGCTGGCAGAACAAACGGCATTAAATGCGCGGAAACTGTTTCGTCTTTAAGCCGGTCAGAGGGGGCACCATTGCTCCCCGATCGCTTTCCGTTACAGCTTCTGGAACTGGCGGTTACCTATGCTGCGTACCACCTGCTTATTGAGCAGGTTCAGCAATAACATTGAGCGGGCTTCACCATCCGGCTCGGTAAATATGGCTTTCAGTCCTTCAAATGCCCCTTCAGTAATAAGCACGGCGTCACCCGGCTGCGGCAGTTCACTGTCGATGACCACATCAACCGGATCGCTCTGCAGGGCGGTAATAACATCCAAAGGTACAGTAGCAGGTTGGTTACCAAAACGGACAAAATGACTGACGCCACGCGTCGCACTAATGGTCGTGGTATGAATGGATTCGGGATCGAATTCAATGAACAGGTAATTAGGGAATAACGGCTCATCCACCCGGGTACGTTTGCCACGCACGGTTTTCTCTAAAGCAATCATCGGGCTCAGGCAGTGTACGGCCTGGCGCTCAAGATGCTCCTTTGCTCGCAGCAGCTGACCTCGTTTGCAGTAAAGTAAATACCAGGATTCCATAACATCGCTTTCCAATTATCTGGTCGATAAGGATATCAAAATCGCTAAGATAGATATAGCGAGATTGGCGGTATCCGTTCGTTTTCACCTGCTGCCTTATTCAACCGGCTGCTGTCGGGATAACTTCAAATTAGCAGTAATTATCGGATCGGGTAATAACCTTTTCGTACCGATAAATAGTGCTTCCCGATCTGCGTTATAGCCACCGGCGGCTCTGATGGCTGAGATCCACCGGCAGCGCGGTCTGGAAGCAGCCTCATTTTTGGCTGTGGCGTAAACCTGGTAACAAAACTACCCCCCTGGCAGAGATCGGCACTATAATGGCCTTCTCACTGACCGTACTGATGGAAAGTCATGAAATACCACGACTTACGCGACTTCCTTTCTCTGCTTGAACAGCGTGGGGAATTAAAACGCATCAAACAAGAGATCGACCCCGATCTGGAAATGACCGAAATTGCCGACCGCACGCTGCGTGCCGGTGGCCCTGCACTGCTGTTTGAGAACCCAAAAGGTTACAGCATGCCGGTTCTGTGTAATCTCTTTGGTACACCGGACCGCGTCGCGATGGGAATGGGCCAGGAGGATGTTAAAGCGCTGCGTGACGTTGGCCGTCTGCTGGCATTCCTTAAAGAGCCTGAACCTCCGCGTGGTTTCCGCGACTTCTTCGATAAAATGCCGCAGTGGAAGCAGGTGCTGAACATGCCGACGAAACGGCTGCGCAGTGCCCCCTGTCAGGAGCAAATCTGGCAGGGAGATGACGTTGATTTAAGCCGTATCCCGGTCATGAAATGCTGGCCGGATGATGCCGCCCCCCTGGTCACATGGGGACTGACCGTCACCCGTGGGCCGCTGAAAGAACGACAGAACCTGGGGATCTACCGTCAGCAGGTGATTGGCAAAAACAAGTTGATCATGCGCTGGCTCTCACACCGTGGCGGTGCGCTGGATTTCCAGGAGTGGTGCCAGCAGCACCCCGGGGAGCGCTTCCCCGTCTCTGTAGCCCTGGGGGCTGACCCGGCGACCATTCTGGCGGCAGTGACGCCGGTGCCCGATACGCTGTCAGAATATGCTTTCGCCGGTCTGCTGCGCGGAACCAAAACGGAAGTGGTGAAGTGCGTTTCCAACGACCTGGAAGTACCCGCCAGCGCGGAAATCGTGTTGGAAGGGTATATTGAACCCGGTGAAATGGCCCCTGAAGGACCCTACGGTGACCACACGGGCTACTATAATGAAGTGGACAGTTTCCCGGTGTTTACCATCACGCATATCACCCAGCGCCGTGATGCGATTTATCATTCGACCTTTACCGGGCGTCCACCGGATGAGCCTGCCGTACTGGGCGTCGCGCTGAATGAAGTCTTTGTGCCGATCCTGCAAAAGCAGTTCCCGGAAATCGTGGATTTCTATCTGCCGCCGGAAGGATGCTCCTATCGGCTTGCGGTTGTGACCATCAAGAAACAGTATGCCGGGCACGCTAAACGCGTCATGATGGGCGTCTGGTCGTTCCTGCGACAGTTTATGTACACCAAATTTGTTATCGTTTGCGATGATGACATTAATGCACGCGACTGGAACGATGTTATCTGGGCAATCACCACGCGAATGGATCCGGCACGTGATACGGTGCTGATAGAAAATACGCCGATTGATTACCTGGATTTTGCGTCGCCGGTCTCTGGCCTTGGCTCAAAAATGGGGCTTGATGCCACCAATAAATGGCCGGGTGAAACCCAGCGCGAGTGGGGTACGCCGATCCGTAAGGATCCTGCCGTCACCGCACGCATTGATGCGATTTGGGATGAGTTAGGCATCTTGAGTGATACACCTGCGCGCTGACGCGCAGGTGGTCAAATGATAATGACGACCCGACAGAGGGAACGCATGACAACCTTAAGCTGTAAAGTGACCTCAGTAGAGGCGATTACCGATACCGTGTACCGCGTAAGACTGATCCCGGAAGCTGATTTCAGCTTTAAAGCGGGTCAATATTTGATGGTCGTGATGGATGAGCGTGACAAGCGTCCATTCTCTCTGGCTTCAACGCCCATGGAAAAAGACATCATTGAGCTGCACATCGGGGCCTCTGAACTGAATCTCTATGCCATGGCGGTGATGGAACGTATTCAACAGCAGCGCGAGATCACCGTCGATATTCCCCACGGTGATGCCTGGCTGCGTGAAGAGAACGACCGCCCGCTGGTTCTGATTGCTGGCGGCACCGGCTTTTCCTACGCGCGCTCTATTCTGCTGACCGCACTGTCGCAGCAGCCCGATCGGCATATTGCGATCTACTGGGGCGGACGGGAGTTGAAGCACCTGTACGATCTGGATGAACTGAATGCGCTGGCGATTAAGCATCCTAACCTGAGTGTCATTCCGGTGGTTGAACAACCTGAAGAGGGGTTCACCGGTCGTAACGGTACGGTTCTGACCGCCGTAATGCAGGATTATGGCTCTCTGGCCGATCACGATATCTATATTGCGGGTCGTTTCGAGATGGCAAAAATTGCCCGTGAGCGCTTCTGTGCTGAACGGGGTGCGCAGGAAGCCCGTATGTTTGGCGATGCGTTTGCCTTTATCTGACCGTCAGGGGCAGTCCCGCTGCCCCTGCGTTTCTTGTCAGCAAAAAAACCGCCCCTGACAGGCGGTAATAACATGCAATAGTACTTCCAGATCAACGTATTAAACCCGTTCGAATACGGTAGCGATCCCCTGTCCCAGCCCAATGCACATGGTCGCCAGACCGAACTGGGCATCCTTCCTTTCCATCAGATTGAGCAGGGTGGTACTGATACGTGCCCCGGAACAGCCCAGTGGATGGCCCAGCGCGATGGCTCCGCCGTTCAGATTGACCTTCTCGTCAAGTTTCTCCATCAGCCCCAGGTCTTTAATGCACGGCAGGGTCTGCGCGGCAAAAGCCTCATTCAGTTCGAAGACTCCGATATCGCTGATAGTCAGACCGGCACGTTTTAATGCAAGCTGTGAAGCCGGAACCGGTCCATATCCCATAATGGAGGGATCGCAGCCCACGACGGCCATGGCGCGGATCCGTGCGCGGGCCTTCAGGCCCAGCTCCTGCGCTAACGACTCACTCATCACCAGCATCGCTGCGGCACCGTCGGAAAGGGCTGAACTTGTCCCTGCAGTCACGGTCCCTCTGACCGGATCAAAGGCCGGACGCAGTGCTGCCAGGCTCTCTACCGTCGTATCCGGACGGATCACCTCATCGGTGTCATAGCGTTTCAACACGCCGTCGGCATCGTGACCTGACACCGGTACGATCTCGCGGGCAAAGTGCCCGGCTTCCGTCGCAGCCCATGCCCGCTGATGCGAGCGCGCTGCAAATTGATCCTGCATTTCCCGACTGATACCGTGAATTTTCGCCAGCATTTCAGCCGTCAGGCCCATCATACCTGCGGCCTTCGCCACGCTGCGGCTCAGACCGGGGTGAAAGTCCACGCCGTGGTTCATCGGGACGTGTCCCATATGCTCAACGCCGCCAATCAGGCAGGAACGGGCATCACCCACCATAATCGCACGGGCAGCGTCGTGCAGTGCCTGCATCGACGAGCCACACAGGCGGTTGACCGTCGTTGCAGGCACGCTGTGGGGGATTTCTGCCAGCAGTGCGGCGTTACGGGCAATATTAAAGCCCTGCTCCAGTGTTTGCTGTACACAGCCCCAGTAAATATCATCCAGGGCTGCGGCATTCAGCGCCGGGTTACGGCTCAGCAGGCTGCGCATTAAATGGGCAGAGAGATCTTCCGCCCGTACATGACGAAACGCACCGCCTTTTGATCGTCCCATCGGCGTACGGATGGCATCAACGATGACAACTTTTTCCATTTTTTTTTCCTCACGCCGTTTTCAGAGATAAATCGTCGAGCGGGGCTGCCAGGGGATACCAGCTTCCCCCCTGTGCCGCTTTTTCGCGTAATGTGTCCGGTACCTGATAAAGCGCACCAAGAGAGGTAAAAGGTTCGGTCATGGCGACAAATGTTGCACTCCCGAGCGTGTCGAGATAGCGGAATGCTCCTCCATGGAACGGCGGGAACCCCAGACCATAGACCAGCGCCATATCGGCTTCTGCCGGACTGGCAATCACCCCTTCCTCCAGACAGCGAACCACTTCGTTGATCATCGGGATCATCATGCGGGCGATAATTTCCTCATCGCTGAAGATCCGCTTGGGCTGACAGACGCCTTCCAGCAGGCGGTTGGTCTCCGCGTCGGCGACTTTTTTTGCCTTGCCTTTGGCATCGGTTTCCCAGCGCCAGAAACCCTGCTGATTTTTCTGGCCGAAACGTTTAGCGTCAAACAGTACGTCGACAGCATCACGGTAAGCTTTCTGCATACGGTCTGGATAACCTTCCGCCATCACTTGCTGAGCGTGATGCGCCGTATCAATACCCACGACGTCCAGCAGCCAGGAAGGGCCCATTGGCCAGCCAAACTGTTTTTCCATCACTTTATCAATCTGGCGGAAGTCCGCCCCGTCGCGCAGCAGCAGACTGAAGCCGGCGAAGTAGGGGAACAGCACGCGATTGACAAAGAATCCCGGGCAGTCGTTGACCACAATGGGCGTTTTCCCCATTTTGCTGGCCCAGGCCACCACTTTGGCAATGGTGGACCCGGCGGTTTTCTCCCCACGGATCACCTCAACCAGCGGCATACGCGGCACAGGATTAAAGAAGTGCATCCCGCAGAAGTTTTCCGGGCGGGTTAATGCCTTGGCTAACTGGGTAATGGGGATGGTTGAGGTGTTCGAGGCCAGGATAGCATCGGGTCGGATGTGGCTTTCTGCTTCCGCCAGCACGGCGGCTTTAATCTGTGGATTTTCCACTACCGCTTCGACCACCACATCGACACGCTCAAAGCCAGCATAGTGCAGGGTGGGCTGGATCGTGCCAATCACGCCAGCCAGCTTCATCCCGTCGATCTTGCCGCGCGTCAGCTGCCTGTTCAGCAATTTAGCGGCCTCGCCCATTCCCAGCGCCAGTGATTGCTCACTGATGTCTTTCAGGATAACCGGTACGCCTTTCCAGGCTGACTGGTAGGCAATACCGCCCCCCATAATCCCTGCACCCAGCACGGCGGCCCGTTTCGGTGTTTCCACATCGCGGGTGAGTTTTTTTGCGCTGGCTTTGACGGCCTGATCGTTAAGGAAAATACCTACCAGCGCACGCGCCACACTGGAGCGTGCCAGTGGCACAAAGGCCGCCGTTTCCAGTTTCAGGGCTTCGTCTCGGCCCAGACGGGCAGCAGCTTCAATGGTTTTGACGGCAGTCACGGGAGCCGGATAGTGTTTTCCGGCGGTCTGCATCACCATCGCCGTGGCTGTCGTGAAGCTCATGGCGGCTTCAATTTTGCTCAGTTTTAACGGTTCCAGCTTTGGCTGGCGGCGCTCACGCCACGGTTGCCTGCCTGAAATGGCCTCTTTCAATACGGACAGTGCCGCCGCCTGCAGCTTATCTGCCACCACAACGGCATCGACCAGTCCTACTTTCAACGCCTCAGAGCCATCGATATCCTTACCGGCGGCAATAATTTCCAGTGCGCTGTCAGCGCCCAACAGACGGGGAAGACGAACCGAGCCGCCAAAGCCTGGCATAATGCCGAGTTTCGTCTCTGGCAGACCAATGCGTGCATCAGGGGTCGCAATGCGGAAGTCCGTTGCCAGTACGCATTCACAACCGCCACCCAGCGCATAGCCGCTGATGGCAGAAACGGTGGGAACCGGCAGGTCTTCCAGGCGGTTGAAGATGCTGTTGGCATAGGTCAGCCACTGGGCCAGTTTTTCCTCACTGGCCGTAAACAGCGAAAGAAACTCGGTAATATCGGCCCCGACAATAAACGCAGGCTTACGCGAACTCAGTAGTACACCGCGCAGCCCGGGCTGCTGTTCCAGCACAGAGAGGGCTTCACCGAGGCTGGCCACTGTCTTTGTATCCAGCTTGTTCACCGAGCCGGGCGCGTCAAATACCAGTTCGGCAATGCCGTCTTCCAGCCAGTCGAGGGAAAGGGTTTCGCCTTGGTAGAGCATGTCTGTCTCCTGAGCTGCGATAAAAGGGATCTGGTCATACCAGATGATCGTGAGTGTGGAAGCCGTGTTAATTATTTGCAAACGATACGTTGTCGATTTGCAAACAAGATCACAACTGCGGCAAAACGCCATCCCCCTGCAGGCTGTGATAAGATGCCGACAATTTCGTGATATCGGAGGCAGGATAATGGAGTCACTGGTTACGCTTTATCAGCAGCATGTGAATACGTTACAGCAGCGCGCTCAGCAGGTGCTGGCACGGCACAATCTTGATGCCATGCTGATTCATTCCGGGGAATTACTGACGGTATTTCTCGACGATCACACCTATCCGTTTAAGGTCAATCCGCAGTTTAAGGCGTGGGTGCCGGTGACTCAGGTACCGAATTGCTGGTTGTGGATCGATGGCGTGAATAAACCCAGGCTCTGGTTCTATTCACCGGTTGATTACTGGCATAACGTCGAGCCGTTACCTCACAGTTTCTGGACCGGTGAAATCGACATTATTGCACTGAAAAACGCGGATGATATTGCACAGCAGCTTCCTGCGCAGCGGCAGAACGTTGCGTATATCGGTCCGGTCCCTGCGCGAGCGACTCAGCTTGGGCTAAAGGCCGAGGCGATTAACCCGCAGGGCGTGATCGACTTCCTGCACTATCATCGCGCTTATAAAACCGGTTACGAGCTGTACTGTATGCGTCAGGCGCAAAAGACGGCCGTGACCGGCCACCGTGCCGCGAAGGAAGCTTTTCTGTCCGGGATGAGCGAGTTCGATATTAATGTTGCTTATCTCAGTGCCACCGGCCACCGGGATACGGATGTCCCCTACGGTAATATCATTGCTCTTAATGAACATGCGGCGGTATTGCACTACACCCGGCTTGACCATCAGCCTCCCGAGCAGAGTCGTAGTTTCCTGATCGACGCCGGGGCCGAATATAACGGCTATGCTGCTGACCTGACCCGTACCTATGCGGCCAGTGATAAAAGTGAATATGCGCAGCTTATCCGCGATATGAACGCCGAAGAGCTTGCGTTAATCGCCACCCTGAAAGCGGGTGTGCGCTATACCGAGTATCATCAGCAGATGCACTATCGTATTGCCAGCCTGCTGCTGAAGCACCAACTGGTGCAGGGAATGAGTGCAGAAGCGATGGTTAAAGAGGATCTTACCGGGCCGTTTATGCCACACGGTATTGGCCATCCGCTGGGGCTTCAGGTACACGATGTCGCAGGCTTTATGCAGGACGACAGGGGAACCCATCTGGCGGCTCCCGCGCAGTATCCGTATCTGCGCTGTACCCGAATGCTGGAGCCTGGCATGGTGCTGACGATTGAACCGGGTATTTACTTTATCGACTCTCTGCTGGCACCGTGGCGTTCTGGTAAGTTCAGCCAGCACTTTGACTGGGCAAAAATTGATGCTCTTAAGCCTTACGGCGGGATTCGAATCGAAGATAACGTGGTGATCCAGGCTAACGGCGTGGAAAACATGACGCGCGATCTGCATCTGGACTGATGGACGCTTACGACATTCCTGCTGAGGACTTTAGCTTCAGCGAAGAGATAAAAAAAAGCCGCTTTATCACGCTGCTCGCGCATACAGAAGGCGTGGAGGCAGCGAGGGGCTTCGTTCAGCAGGTTAAACAACAGCATCCCACGGCCCGGCATCATTGCTGGGCTTTTGTGGCCGGCGCACCGGATGATTCGCAACAGCTTGGGTTCTCCGATGACGGGGAACCTTCGGGTACGGCGGGTAAGCCCATGCTGGCCCAACTGATGGGCAACAACATTGGCGAAATTACGGCGGTGGTCGTGCGCTATTATGGTGGCATCCAGTTGGGTACCGGTGGGCTGGTCAAAGCCTATGGCGGTGGGGTACAGCAGGCGCTGCGTTTACTGCCCCGCAAAATTAAAGTTCCCATGCTGCCTTTTAGCCTCGTCTGTGATTATGCTCAGTTGGGGGAGATTGAACGTATGGTGGCGCGTTTCGACGGCCAGGTACTCAATACGGATTTTTTGCAGAATATAACGCTTCACCTTGCCTTACCTCATGCACAGGTGGCCGGGTTCAGACAAAATCTGTCAGACTTTAGCCGGGGCGCTTTGCAGTTAGCCTCGCTCAAATAACACTTCATGTCAGGAAAGGAACGGCAGAATGCATTTTCGCGCCATCACCCGCATAGTGGGTTTACTGGTCATCTTGTTCTCAGGCACCATGATCGTGCCCGGGCTGGTGGCATTGATTTACCGCGATGGTGCAGGGCGAGCATTTACTCAGACGTTTTTCATGGCACTGATGATTGGCACCTTGCTGTGGTGGCCGAATCGTAAAAAGAAAAGTGAGCTGAAGCCAAGAGAAGGATTCCTGATTGTCGTGCTGTTCTGGACGGTACTGGGCAGCGTGGGTGCCATGCCGTTCATTTTTTCTGAGCAGCCTAACTTGTCCATTACGGATGCGTTCTTTGAGTCTTTCTCCGGCCTGACAACGACCGGAGCGACCACGCTGGTGGGGCTGGACTCATTGCCAAAGGCAATTCTGTTTTACCGGCAGATGCTGCAATGGCTCGGTGGCATGGGGATCATTGTGCTGGCCGTGGCGATTTTGCCTATTCTGGGCGTCGGCGGAATGCAGCTTTATCGTGCTGAAATGCCCGGGCCGCTGAAGGATAACAAGATGCGGCCGCGTATTGCGGAAACGGCGAAAACCCTCTGGCTGATCTATGTCCTGCTGACGGTCGCCTGTGCGCTGGCTCTGTGGATGGCAGGCATGCCGATGTTTGATGCGATTGGGCACAGTTTCTCGACCATTGCCATTGGGGGGTTTTCCACCCATGACGCCAGCGTAGGCTACTTCAACAGCCCCACTATTAATACCATCATCGCGGTTTTCCTGCTGATTTCCGGCTGTAACTATGGCCTGCACTTCTCACTGCTGAGCGGACGCAGTCTGCGCGTCTACTGGCGCGATCCTGAATTTCGCATGTTTATTGGGGTGCAGATTACGCTGGTGATCATCTGTACGCTGGTACTGTGGTTCCACAATGTCTACAAGACCGGAATGGAAACGCTTAACCAGGCCTTCTTCCAGGTGGTCTCGATGGCGACGACGGCGGGCTTTACGACTGACAGTATTGCCCGCTGGCCACTCTTCCTTCCGGTATTGTTACTCTGTTCGGCCTTTATTGGCGGCTGTGCGGGCTCGACCGGCGGTGGTCTGAAGGTGATCCGTATTCTACTGTTATTTAAGCAGGGGTCGCGTGAGCTGAAGAGACTGGTCCATCCAAATGCGGTTTACACGATTAAATTGGGTAACCGTGCCTTACCTGAACGTATTCTCGAAGCCGTGTGGGGGTTCTTCTCTGCCTATGCACTGGTCTTTATTCTCAGCATGCTGGCGATCATCGCCACTGGCGTTGATGACTTCTCCGCATTTGCTGCCGTTGCAGCAACGCTGAATAACCTTGGGCCAGGACTTGGGGTGGTAGCAGACAACTTTACGTCAATGAATGATACTGCCAAATGGATACTGATTTTGACGATGCTGTTCGGGCGTCTTGAAGTCTTCACCTTGTTAGTTCTGTTTACGCCAACTTTCTGGCGTGAATGAGTGAGAGTGCAACAATGAAAGCATTAATCCTTTTTTCCAGCCGTGATGGTCAGACCCGCGAAATCGCCTTCTATATTGCTAACCAGCTGAAGGAGGTGCGGGAGTGTGATGTGTTCGATATCCAGCTGGTTAACGAGATTGACTGGTCACAGTACGATCGGGTGCTCATTGGTGCTTCTATTCGTTATGGTCACTTCCAACCAGCGGTAGCGAAATTTGTCAAAACACATCTTACGTCGTTGCAGCAGCGCGTTAGTGGTTTTTACTCTGTCAATCTGACCGCTCGTAAACCCGAGAAGCGTACCCCTCAGACAAATGCTTATACGCGTAAGTTTCTTTTGCAGTCTCCGTGGGAACCGGACTGCTGTGCCGTATTCGCCGGTGCGCTGCGCTATCCGCGTTACGGCTTCTTTGACCGTTTCATGATCAAGCTGATTATGCGTATGACTAAAGGTGAAACGGATACCAGTAAAGAAGTTGAGTATACCGACTGGCAGCAGGTTGCCCGTTTTGCTCATGAATTTGCTGATTTCCCAGGCAAATTGTCGTAAAAAAAGACGCTTCGCTGAAAAATAACGCGCCCAGTCATTTTTTTGCAATAAACCCTTGTCACCCGTCCAGAACTCCCTATAATGCGCAACCACTGAGACGGCACAACGG
>NZ_JBVHNP010000012.1:0-107163 GCF_055556675.1 Erwinia sp. PME.40.26/001 | reverse complement strand
CCTTGTCGGTTTCCGAAGATACCCTGCTCAGCGTCAGAATACCTGACCGGGCCGTGGTTCTGCCGTCCTTACTGAAGCTCCCGGTTTTAACATCCTTCTTATACAGTTCAAGCCCGGGAGAATACTTCAGCCACAGAGGATTATTCTCGCCCACTTTCTCAGGGTTATTGAGGAACTCCGGCAGGTTATCGTCCATGCTGACGCACTCAATATGCACCTGGTAGCGCGGCTCATAGCCGCCATCTTTCGCCACCTGGAAATACCCCAGATGCCCGACCGAATCTCCGGCGCTGATGGCATACGGCGGCGGGCAGACAACCCGGTCAAACTGCATCACCTCTTTAGCGGGCGGTAACAGCTTCTTCCACCACGACGGTCGCTCAGCACCCGCCGTGGCCTGGGTGATATTCTTTTTATCCACCAGCATCCAGTACTGCTGGCCGGGCGTCAGCGTGGTTTTTTCACCTTTCTTCTGCGCGTCATCACTGAGGCTCCTGAAGGTAACAAGCCCGTATCCACGCTGGTTATACGCTGTCGCGTGCAGGTTGGTGTCAGCCGGATCCCACTCAACAATCGCGCCCTTTGGGACGGTACCCTTGCGATAGTGGTTCCTGGCGGCAGCAGTATCCGAACCTGCTACCATCACCCATTCCGGGTCATAGGCTGTCAGCTTATCCTGCACCACCCAAAGCGTATCGTCCTGCTCTTTCTCATAGGCGGAATACGGTGCCAGGTGCATGTACAGCGTGAAGAAATGCAGCCCGCTTTTTCCCGTTTTTCCCGGCTGGATGTAATGCTTTACCAGCACGAACGAACCGGAACAGTGCAGCGGACCGGTTTCCCAGGGGATCTGCAGATAATCTTTACAGATACGGTAGGCCACGACTTCCCCATCCACCATGCAGCGGACGGCCTGCTCACCTTCATAGGTAACCGGGAAATCAATTTTCTCTGATGCGGCATTGCCGCTTAACGCACACCATGGCGTTGTCGCATTGGTGATATGAATACCACCGTGCCACATACCGTTGCGCCCAATCATATAGGTCCCGGTTGATTCCCCTTCCAGATGCGCCAGGATCTCTTCCTGCCGGGTAAACTCCTGGCCGCTCAGTTTTGCTACTGGGTAAAATATTTTATTATTACCTTTAGCACCCGTCGGTTCATCCGCAGCCGCCGAACCATCAGAATAGCGATAAAGGATGTAGGGTATATTGTTATCTCTGTATATTTTCGCAGGATAGAAGCCATTCACCTGTGAAAAATCTGATACCCATACAGAACCATTAAACATGGCTATATGTCCATGTTGGTGGCCCGGTGCGGCCTGAATGATGACAACATCACCCTTCTGCTGGCCTGAAATATTGTACGCGCCACCACTTCGGACAGTAGTGCTATCACTTACTGCTTTAAATCCGTTTTCCGTCAACCATGGACCATAATTTCTCGCTGACTCTATCCCGGAATTTTTGGAGGACAAACCACCATTAATAAGTGCGAGTTTAACGTAATGCGCACATTGAGACCGTCCATACTTAAGCGTTGTCGTCTCTTTTCTTTTGAATCTCAGTGCATTATCACTGGCAATAATGGCAGCATTTGAATTTAACTTTAAAATGGCTTTATCTATATCTAACATAATACCCACCATTAATCCTGATAACAGCCTTCTGTTTTTCTTGATTTAAATTCAACTGAGTCCATTAACCAGTGACTATTTTCCATCACCATATGAACATCATAAACTGACAGGCTATTTCCAACCCCAAGGTTTAACTCTAGTTCTGCAATATTATTTTTTATCTTTTCTTGATGAACTGTAATATGGTTCAACCAGTCTGGGCATGCTTCCTGAGCTGATAAAAAGTAGTCCGCGCCTGAATCATTCTCATCCTGTAGTTTTCTCAGGTTTTTATTTGTGTATTTATCAATCGCATTTTGTGATTTTGTTAACCCTGACTCAGTATCCGGGTCGTTCAACGCAGATAAATACTCCGTGTAAAACGCAATGACCACATTTTGTGGCTTATTAATTACTTGACGATCAGATGACTGGCCAGACACCGAAAAAAACATCAGTGCAGTAAAAAAAATTACGGTTTTCACTACTGTTTTAATATTCATAAAACCTTCCTTTAAGTTACCATTCCATTACGCTGATTATTTTTCATAAGTCCTTCTCCAGTTTCATCTTTACTCTAAGATTCATCACAGGGCCGGTACCTAAAGACACTTCAATTACGGATTCACTGTCGCTTTGTGAGATGGCTACAGCTTTGATGTCCTTTCCCCTGGACGGATAAATATCTTGTGACTTTATAAAATAATCAACATCTGCCCCACCCAGAAACCACTCCAATTACAAATATAACCACCCTTACAATCCTTACACTCCCGTTTCTGACTGCAAATTTTCTCCAGTTCAGAATCTGATGATTAATCATCTGAGTTATGATTGCATCAGATGAGGCAGTTATATTTTGAATGAGCTTACTGGAAACATACTTGCTAAGTAATTCTGAACTCTCTTTTGAATCTTCATTCAAGTTCGAGTGATAAAAACCTTTAACGATAGCCGCAGGGTATTGAACTGTAGAACATCATACACACTGTGAAAAAAAGTAAGATAATTGATATACAAGCATTTCTAACGCTACATACCATTCCGTTCATAATGTTTTCTCAGTCATTGAATGATCTACTTGTAACCAGGTTGACTTCACTGACATCTGTCAGGTCAAAATCAGAAGTTTCAAAGGGAAGATCCGCCCCCGATCCCGGTACCAGGTAGTTCGAGGTTTTAACGACATAGTCCCCGTTCGAACCGTGCTCGATACCGTTTCCGCTCAGCTTCAGGTACGATCCGCCGCCGTTCAGCGTCAGGGTTTTCGGCGTGCTGATGATGATTTCATCTTCGCTGCTGGTGATCGTCACCTGCTGTCTGGCGAACAGATTCAGGGTGTTGTGCTGTGCCTGAATCTCGATATCGCCCTGATTGGCCACCAGCTTCGCCCCGGCTTTATGGACGAACAGCCCCAGCGCTTTCTCCACCACCACGGAGAGATTTTTCATCGCACCGATATCCAGATGCTGCCCGGCGTTGATCATGGTGTTGCGCGTACTGGTCAGCTGCAGGTGTTCACCCGAGGTCAGGGCCACGCCCTGCGGCGCGCTAGCCAGCAGCACCGCCGAGCGCAGCGCCTCGATGCGCTCATTCACAAGGTGAGTCTGGGTGCCGATGTCCGTAAGCAGCGCCCCGGCCGCTTTCGCGGCGTCATTCAGCGCCTGCATCTGGCCGTTGGCCTGCTTTATCTGGCTGACGGCGGGAGCCATTTCCAGCACATCCCCCTGCGCCTTCGGTTGCTGCTCCGCCGTCAGGAACAGGCCCTTTGCCGCTCGTACCGCGCCGTATTCGTCGGTGCGCAGCTCAAACCCTGCCCCGCGCTGCGTATTCTGGTCGTCGACCAGATGCCCCATGCCGAGCTGGGTTTTGCCGTACTCGGTAGTGAGATGGATATGCTCTTTCTGGCGTAAATCTTCCATCCGCAGCTCGTTGTGCGCCGGGGTGCGCCAGATATTGCGCGTGTGGTTATCGCTGGTGACGTGGTCCGGGTGCGCCGAGTCGTGCCGGGCGTGGGCAATGTAAGGGCGGTCCGGGTCGCCGCCGTCGAATGCCACGGCCACTTCGGTGCCGTCCAGCAGCGGCGCGTGCCAGCCGTAAGTGTCTCCGGCGTAGGGCTTCGCCATGCGCAGCCACAGAAAGGCGTAGCCCTGTCCGGTGCCGCTGCGGTCAAAGTCCAGCCTGACGCGGTAGCGCCCCTGGTCGTCCAGCCAGGCATAGATATCCCCCTGCTCAGTGCTCTCCACCCGTGCAGGCAGCGCACCGGCAATCAGCGGGCGGTTAACCCGCGCCGGCCGGTAGCAGACGGTCTCGCTGTAGGGGATGCCTTCAAATACGGATACAAAGCTGCTGTCGCGGGAGCCTCTGCTGCGTACCGAGGTAATCACAATGCCGTCCTGCACCACGGCGGGCAGGCTGCGATCCGTTTCCAGTACCTGTCCCGGGGCCAGCTGCGGGCTGGTGGACCGCCCGCCGACGATATGCTGCCCGTTAAGGATGCGCTCATGGCGCAGGCGGGCGTAGAAGGCCCCGCTCTCCGGGCTGTCGGGGTCACCTGCGGAGAGGAACGGCTCCGCGTAGTGGTAAACCTCTCCGGTGGTGATCCCCTCTGCGCTGCTGACGCTCTCAGCGCTGTCCTGCGGGATCAGTGCTTCGCGATAGTTATAGTCGCGGGTCGCCACGCCAGCACTGACCACGCGGGATGCAGTATGAATGTCCCAGACGCTCTCCTGCCCGGCATCGCTCATGCCCGAGCCCGCCGGGTTGCGCTGCGGCAGCGTGACGCCGAACTGATACTGTTCCTGCGTGTCCTGAAATATCACCACGTCCTGCTCCAGGCGCCCGTCCATCTCAAAGCGCCAGAAGATGCCCACTTCCGCCAGCAGGCGCTGCACAAAACTCAGGTCGGTTTCGCGCCACTGGGTGATCAGTTCGCGTACCGGGTAGTCACGCGACAGACGAAACTCAAAGTCCGGCCCCTCAAGGCCGTGTTTACGCAATACCTGCTCCACCACGTCGGTGACTGACTGATTGAGGAAAATGGCGCTGTTCTGGCTGTGCGCCAGCAGCGCGATGCGCGGCACCATGCGCAGAGCGTAACGGGTGTCCTCCCCGGAGGAGGAGACGCGGCGGAACGACTGCACCACCCCATACATCGTGCGCAGCGGATTGCCCGCCGCCCCGGTAAACTCCGGCACCTGATAAGTAAATGAAGCCGGCTTAAGCAGCAGCGTGGCACAGTCGATATCCGGGGAGGCGCAGGTGACGGAGACGTGGTACCACCAGGGCTGGCTCAGGGTTTCCTCTGCGCGGAACTTCAGCACGTCAAGAGAGTGCGGGCAGTCGTGCACATCAACCCGGTAGCGCGACTGGCCCGGCAGCCGTTTTATCAGGCTGCCCACCTTTTGTACTCGATCACTCATTGCAAGACTCCCTCTGCATGTTGATCAAACTCCAGCACAATCCCCTCCTCCTGATCCCAGTCCATCGTCAGGTGCCGGGGCTTGTGCTGCGCGGCCATGTGCTGCAGCAGCTGCTGGCTCAGTACCGGCAGAATCTGCTGGTTCAGCAGGCTGTCGACGTTGCGCGCCCCGGTGTCCGGCAGCAGGCAGGCGGCGGTCAGGGCCGCAGGCAGCGCGTCGCCCATCGTGGTTGTCAGGCCGTAGTGGCGCGCCAGGCGCTGGCTGACCTGGTTCAGCTTGATACCGACGATGGTGCGCATCGCCTCCTCTGACAGCGGTCGGTAAATCACCGTCTGGAAGCGGGCCAGCAGCGCGGGTTGGAAGTGGTCGCGCAGCGTCGGACGCAGCAGCTCCTGTAAATCCGCCTCCGTCGCCTGCGGGTTTTCTTCCAGCAGCTGCATGATGGCGTCGCTGCCAAGGTTGGAGGTCATCAGGATCACCGTGTTGCGGAAGTCGATTTCGCGTCCTTCGCCGTCGCGCATAAAGCCGCGGTCAAACACCTGGTAGAACAGGTTCAGCACGTCGCGGTGCGCTTTTTCCACCTCGTCGAGCAGTACCACGCTGTACGGGCGTTTGCGCACCGCCTCGGTCAGAATGCCGCCCTGACCGTAGCCGACGTAGCCCGGCGGCGAGCCTTTCAACTGGGAAACAGTGTGCGCCTCCTGGTATTCGGAAAGGTTGATGGTGATCAGCGACTTCTCGCCGCCGTACAGCACGTCGGCCAGCGCCAGCGCGCTCTCGGTCTTGCCGGTGCCGCTCGGCCCGACCAGCAGAAATACGCCCTGCGGCCCGTTCTCGCTGGTCAGCCCGGTTTTGGCGGCACGCAGACGCTGTGCGATAGCGTTAAGCGACGTGTCCTGGCCTATCACGCGCCTGCCGATTTCCGCTTCCAGGGTCAGCAGCCCGGTCTGCTCGTCCTTCATTAACGAGGAGAGCGGCACCCCGGTCCAGTCGGCAATCACGTTGGCGACGGTGCGGACGTCAACGTCCACCTGGATCAGCGCGTCCTGCTGCTGCAGGGCGGCCAGCCGCTGCTGGACGGCAGCTATCTCCGCCTGCGGCCGTTCATTCTGGCGGTGGGCCATCAGCTGCTGCGCCAGTTCCTGCTGCGCGGCAAAGTGCACTTCCTGCTGCCCGCGCTGTGCTTCCCGTTCTGCGCGAATCTCTGCGATGGCGCTCAAACGCTCGCTATGCCTGCCGCTACCCGCGGCAATATCTTCCATCAGGGCCTGCTCTTCCAGCGTCAGTGCGGTTAGCTGCGCGTTCAGCAGGGTGATGGCCTCTGGCACCGTGTCGAGGCTCATACGCACGCGGGCGGCGGCGGTGTCCAGCAGATCCACTGCCTTGTCCGGCAGCTGGCGGCCCGTCAGGTAACGGCGCGACAGGCTGACCGCCGCCTTCACCGCGTCGTCGGTGATGTGTACACCGTGGTGCTGCGCGTAGCGCGACTTCAGGCCCCTGAGCATCAGGCAGGCGGTATCCGTGTCCGGCTCATCGACCTTCACCATCTGGAAACGGCGCTCCAGTGCGGCGTCCTTCTCGAAGTACTGCTTGTACTCGCTCCAGGTCGTGGCAGCGATGGTGCGCAGCTCACCGCGCGCCAGCGCAGGCTTCAGCAGATTGGCGGCGTCGGCCCCGCCCGCCTGGTTGCCCGCGCCAATGATGGTGTGCGCCTCGTCGATAAACAGCAGCACCGGGGCTGGCGACTGCTGCACGGCCTCAATCACGTTCTTCAGGCGCTGCTCAAACTCACCCTTCACCCCCGCCCCGGCCTGTAACAGGCCCAGATCCAACGTGCGAACGCTGACGGTTTTCAGGCTGTCCGGCACGTTGCCCCCGGCAATGCGCAGCGCCAGCCCCTCGACCAGCGCGGTTTTCCCCACGCCCGGCTCGCCAACCAGAATCGGGTTGTTCTTGCGACGTCTTGAGAGGATATCGACCATCTGGCGGATTTCGCTGTCGCGGCCGAATACCGGGTCAATGCTGCCCGCTTTCGCTTTAGCGGTAATATCGAGGGTGAACCTGTCGAGCGCGCCCTGCAGTGCCTCGCTCAGTGCGCTACCGTCGGCGGGACTGACGTCAGCATCCGCATCGCCGAGCGTTGACGGTGACTGATTCAGGCTCTCTTCCTGCTGCACTTCCGGTCGCTCGTCGGACTGCGCGTCCAGCAGCGGGCGCAGGCGTTCCATCTGTACGCGGCCGAGGCTCAGCAGCGGCCACAGCCCGTCGCAGGCAATCAGCGATGGCTTCTCAATCAGCGCCGCCAGCAGATGGTGGCTGCGGATGTGGACGTCGTCATCCTCCAGCGAGGCAATCAGCCAGGCCTGTTTCATCAGGATCAGCAGCGCGTCGGACAGCCCCGGGCGGGTTCGCACCGAACGCGGCAGGTGGTCGAGCCAGCCCAGAAGATCCTGCCAGATACCGTCCATATCCCACTCGTAGCGGCGGGCCAGCACGGTGATGTCGCCCTCCCCCTGCTCCAGCAGCTTAAGCAACCAGTGTTCAATGCGGATTTCATCGTGGGCGCGGGTCTGACACAGCGAGGCAGCGGCCTCCAGTGCGCGAGCGCAGAACGGGTTTAAACGACGAAGCAGGACGGCTGACTGGTTTTCCATAGGTTGTTCTCTCTTCCGTAATTAATCAGATTCAGACACGCTACCGCCCATCGCTATTCCTTCTGGTCAGGAACCCGGAGCGCATGGGGTCGGAAGGCAGTACGTTGCAGGGAGTTTGCTGAGCCGCCACGCGGGGAGCGGCTCAGCAAACAAAACGGCAGGCGGCGAACCGCCTGCCGGTGTTCAGTTCCCCTCAATAATTCGTGTCGCAGGACATAAACGCATTGCGTTTTTGAACAGCATTCGTGCCGGCCCCGAAGGGGCGGGACCCATACCGGGTCGCGTCACGCGGCAAGTGAGCCAGCCCACGGGAGCACAGATAACTCTGTGACCGGGACTGCCGACAAATCTGCAGGAGCAGATTTGAAGGCGGTTTGCAGCGGCCCTGACAGGGCGAAGCCCACGGATGGGCCAGGTCACGTTGCCAGCGCACCTGCGCCGCAAAGAATGACGGGTTATTCAGGCGGTGGTCCGTTCGTTCCATGAATCGGAATGAATGATGTTGCCGTCTTTGTAGGTCCAGGTGATTTTTTCGTAGCGCAGCTCAATGCGCTCCAGGTGGTTGTGCTTCTCTTTCGCCACGTCCTTGATGTCGTGCATCAGCGGAGCCACTTTCACCAGCTTGACGTTCTCCAGTTTGGTGTTGAAATACTCCACTTCCTGACCCGCGTCGTTAATGCGGTACCACTTGAACTCCGCTGACTTCAGGGTCTGTCCGGTGGTCACCGCCTTGTAGAGGTACGGACTGGATGCGTCGATTTCCTTGGTGAACAGGAACGGCGTGTGTACGCGGGTACCGGTAAGCTTGCCGGTGTTGTTGTCGGTCGGGATGTACAGGTTGTGTTCCTGCGCCACCACCTCAATGCTGCCTTCACGGTCCTTCACATCCACGGAGCCTTTGATGTCCGCACCGCCGTCGTCTTTCAGCCAGAGATAGACTGGAATTGCCATGTGTTACTCCTTATCAGAACTTACTGTTTTGCCATCATCCTGTGATGACGTCTGGGTTGCTGGGGCCAGACAGGCATCGGCCTGCGGCACCAGACTGATTTCGACCCGGCGGTTTAACGCCCGGCCTTCCGGGGTTGCGTTAGAGGCTACCGGCCGCGTTGCGCCATAGCCCTGAACCGCAAAGCAGGTTGGCGAGACATCACCCGCCTGCAGCATCCAGTCGCGTAGCGCTTCAGCACGCTTAAGTGACAGTTGCTGATTAGCCAGCGCCTCCCCGGTACTGTCCGTGTGCCCGGCGACAACAATCAGCCATCCAGGCCGGGCTTTAATATCCACCAGCGCGTTTACCAGCATTTTCAGCGAGCCGGTGTTGAGCACCGCTTTACCGGTGTCAAACAGCGACAGGCTGTTAAGCCGGACGGTTTTCGGGCGCTTTTCTTCATGGTCGGCCGCCGCCGAATGGCCTGCGGGCGGGATATAGGAATCAATCGCCTGTTGCAGAGCCAGCCATAGACGCGGCCCCGGATAGAGTCCGAGCGCGTAGTTCAGCGGTTCTCCCTGCCGCTGCCAGCGTTCAAGCAACAACGCATCCTGCTTCAGAGAGGTCAGTGACTGCCCTTTTGCACCAGCATGTTCCATCGGGATGCGATGCCACCGGGCGAGATTTACCCCTACCCGGTGGATCAGGTCACGATTGTTCTTCACCGAAAAACCGATCGCCGTCAGTGCACAAAACATCAGTATCCAGACAGCGCAGCGCAAACCCTGACTATCCTGAACTGGCGACGCGAAAGGGGTAAGCAGGGGGAGCAGCGCCTCTGCAAAACGTTCATTTTGCTTGTCTCTCGCTACCGCAGGTTCTGGATGAAGGCGGGTACGAGTAAATAGTCGCTGTGACCACAATGAGTCACGGTCATAGCCTGTGGCACCACAGCGCAGTACCACAGCAAACGGCGACAGTGGCGGGCAAAAGCGATCGGGTTTTGTCAGTTCATCCACCAGCACCTCCAGCAGAAAACCAAAGGCCTGCCTCAATACCGGCAAGGTCGTGATGTTATCTGCCTTCTGCTGCCATTCCTCCAGGGCAAGCACCGGCTCATCCGGCGGACAGACCCGTGCCTGGCTGTTGTACACAATGGTCCACGGCGTTTGTGGCCCTGAAAACTGACCATTTAGCACTACCGGCAGATCAAACCCAGTCAGGGAGTGCAGCTGTCCGATTTGCTGACGCAGGGCATTAACTGAGGCGCGCAGCACACCTTCGTCCTGATGACCGTCCGGCAGGCAGGCATACATTACGCAGAGCTGCCCGACCTGGTGTGGCTGAAGTGACTTAATGGAACGAACAACCGCAGTTAACGCGCTAACGTCACCCACCTTAACCCAGCAGCCCTGCGCCGTTTTGCGCAGTGGCTGGTCAGGGAATAACGTATCCAGCCCATCGCCGCAGACCAGCACGATGGGCCCCTGGGTATCGGCCAGCGGTAGCACCCTGTCCGGGATGTCGCCTGCCAGCAACGCCGGGCGACGGCAGCACAGCCAAAGCAGCCTGCACGCCCCCCCGGCAATCACCAGCGTACAGAGCACGCTAACCCAGATCGCAAGCGGCACGAACCCCCACAGCAGCCACAGCAGTGCGGCACTGCCCGTCAGAATCGGTAAAATGCCGCCGATAACGGCTGATCTGCGCATTAACGTCGCAGCTCGGGTAACTGTGAAGACAGCAGCGTCTGCAGCCAGTGATGACCACCCAGCCAGACCAGGCCAGTCAGTACAACGGCGAATCCAATCCAGAACCAGACGGAGCGCAGCAGACTGTAGCGGCGGTGTCCCGTACGGTGAACGATCAGAGACAGGCCCGCATCCAGCGCAGGTACCCGCTCGCTAAGCGCTCTGAAAGTCTCATTACGCTGCGTCTGGCTGACGGTATTCACGCTGAAGAGCCCCTGAAATCCCAGCGCGAGAATACGGTGATAACACACCAGTACGGCCTCAACGGGGGCAGGCTGATGCAATACTTCAGCGATACGATCCCAGATGGCCTCCCCGGCGTGTAAAGATCCAAAATACTTCGCCTGCAGCGGAGCCGTGCGCCAGGCACGCTGCCCCTCATCCAGAACGGCCTCTTTCCCTCCCCCGGCATCCTCAGGCTTACGGCTCATCACGGTTTCATCCAGCAGCGCACACTGGGCATACGAAATATGTCCAATACTCGCCTCGTCGTAACCCGCGCTTTGCAGCGTTTTTCGCACGTTGTCCACCTGCTGACAGCAGTTCCTGTAAAGTGCGTCGCCGTCCGGCGTCGCAGCCCCCTGGCGCAGCAGGGTGACCGTCAGCCAGGTGTCTTCCATCAGTTGATCGATATCGAGGTCTTTTCTCATGAACGCATCACCGCAAACAGCTCCAGCTCCAGCGCACCGAGCAGTGAAGGCACGTAGAACATGCACACGCCCTGCTCCTGCATGCTGGCAGCGGCCACACTTTCCATATCCAGCGCAAAATACTGGTTCTCAAGCCGAACCGGCAGCGCGGCGGGCACCCGACTGACGGCAATCAGCGGGATCCCCTTCAGCGAGGCACCGTAAATCGCATTCACGTCGTCCGGTGAACCGGCTTTACACAGATCAGGAAAACGTTCCGCAATCTGCCAGGCGGGAATATCGGATCGCACCGAGAGATACAAATCCGCTTCTTCTCGCAGGCGCAGATCGTGGAGCGAGGCTTTCCAGGTCTGCCCATCGGGACGCGACATTGGCAGGGCCACCACTCTCGAAGGCAGACTCGCCTCCAGCAGACCGGCGATCAGTTCAAACAGCAACGGGAACGTATTGCCCGGCGCCTCATGGTCATAGCCAGGAATGGCGTCCAGATCGTGGTCGAGCGAGAACGTCAGCATGCTGCCAGCAAGACGGGCCAGCTCTGCCCAGATCTGCTCAGGGTGCCGGGCCGGGAAACGTTCATATTCGGTCAGCACCCGGGCGTGAGAGTTCAGCGCATTAAGCAGCCAGAAAAGCGACACGTCCGCAACCGCAAAGTCGGCCAGTCGTTCGTTACTTTCGCGACGCATCGACATCAGACGCTGACGGCGGGAGCGTAGCTGACGGTTGAGCAGCACCAGCCGTTCACACAGCGCCGGGCTGGCTGAGAACAGGGCCAGGGGGGCAACGAATGTAGGATCCTGTCGCCAGCCGCCCTGGCCATCCCGGATCAGACGTGCCACCGGGCAGGTTTTCCAGTACGCGTTATTTTCATGCCCGAACCGCAGCGCAAGATTGTGCCGGGCGACGGCCATCGACTCTTCTTCAGGTCCGAAGGCATCCGCCACGGTGACCCACTCTTCGCGATAACGCAGCGGACGTTCAGCGGCAGACGTTTCCATCTGCACGTTGCTGATCCCTGACTGCATCAGAGGAAGGGCCAGCAGTACGGTGACCGCATCCTGCCCCGTCATCGCGCCCAGTTCACGCGGTTCCGGGGGCAGATCGCTGCTGAGCGTATCGACCAGCGTACCGTCAGCAAGCCAGAGCCGCAGGTGTCGTACCTGGATCAGCCCCGATGACAGCAGCGCATCATCCAGTTCGACTTTTTCCGTACCCCATGGGAACGGGGAGGCCAGCGCCGCCACCCCTGCACTGCGAAAAGAACCCCATTCGGCCTGCTGCTGGAACTGCTGAGGAGACAGCAACGCCCCCTCGTTCCATAACGGACGATAAATTTTCATCCCTGACAACCCGCCTTACGCTTTCGCTTTCGGCATCTGGGAGACCAGAGACAGGTTGATGTCCATCCCTTCCACCTGGAAGTGCGGAATGGCGAACAGCTTCACGCGGAAGAACCCCGGATTGTCTTCGATATCCTCCACGATCACTTTCGCATCGCGCAGCGGGTGCGACGCCTGCAGCTCGTCGCCCGGATCGGTCATTTCCGTCACCAGCCCGCGCACCCAGGTGTTCAGCTCCAGCTCCAGCAGGCGGCGATCCTTGGTGGTACCGATGTTTTCACGCTGGATCAGCTTCAGGTAGTGCGCAATGCGCGACAGCAGGAAGATGTACGGCAGGCGCGCATTGATGCGGCTGTTCGCCGTGGCGTCGGCGGTGTCGTACAGCGCCGGCTTCTGCGTCGAGTTGGCGGAGAAGAAGCACGAGTAGTCGCGGTTTTTGTAGTACGACAGCGGGATAAAGCCGAGGTTGGCGAACTCAAACTCGCGGGTTTCCGGGATCATCACTTCAGACGGGATCTTCACCTGGTTGCCGGTGCCGAGGTCGTACAGGTGGATCGGCAGATCCTGCACTGCACCGCCCGCCTGCGGGCCACGGATCTGCACGCACCAGCCGTTGTTGATAAAGCTTTTCACCATGTTGGCGGCGAAGGCAAACGAGGCATTAGTCCACAGGTACTTATCGTGCTCCGGGCCTTTCACTTCTTCAACGTAGTTGAAGCTGCGCACCGGCACGGTGTCCGGGCCGTACGGCAGGCGGCCGAGCACGCGCGGCATCACCAGCCCGATATAGCGCGAG
This sequence comes from Erwinia sp. PME.40.26/001, assembly GCF_055556675.1. NCBI lineage: Bacteria > Pseudomonadati > Pseudomonadota > Gammaproteobacteria > Enterobacterales > Erwiniaceae > Erwinia > Erwinia sp. PME.40.26/001. The sequence continues at coordinate 93,995 of NZ_JBVHNP010000012.1, read as the reverse complement.
TCGTCGGTGTCGCGGAATGACTTCCACTTGATGTATTCGGCGCGGTCGAAATAGTTGCCGATATCTTTGATCGCCGCCACGTCTTCCATGTTGTCCTTCAGGAAGAACTGCGGACCGGCGGAGCCGATAAACGGCATATGCGCGGAGGCGGCGACTTTGGAGATGTTACGCAGCAGCGCCACGTCCTGGGCCGAGGCATCGAACTCGTAAGACGAGATCAGCGCGCCAATCGGCTCGCCGCCCGGGGTGTCATACTCGGCGATGTAAGTGTGGGCGTAGAGGCCGCTCTGAATGATTTCCGGCGCGTCTTCGAAGTCCTGGCGCAGATCGTCCTTGGACAGGTCCAGCACTTCGATTTTCACGTTCTGGCGGAAGTCGGTTTTGTCCACCAGCGACTTCAGGCCGCGCCACAGGGATTCCACCTGCTGGAACGCCTCGTGGTGCATCACCGCATCGAGCTGGCGGCTGATCTGCCCGTCCAGGCGGGCAATATGGTGGTCCAGCAGGGTTTTATCCAGTTTTTCAATCCGGGTGCCCGACTGGCTCAGGCACTCCACCAGCACCTTCATTGCGGCGGTGACGCGCTCGCCGGCGCTGGCATCGGACATCGCCTGGCTGTCCTGCCAGCTATCCAGTTCGCTGAGGTGCGTCACCGGGCTGAGATTGATTTTTTCAAACAGGGAGGCGTAAACACCGCCCACAGCGGGGCGATCCAGCACGGTGGTACCACCGGTGGAGGAGGTTTCATTTTGCACAGACATCAGCATTTTCTCTCTATCATTCCGTGAGGGGGGGGATCAGGCTTTTTCAGGCGCCAGGGCAGACAGCTCGCTGCGCAGTTCGTCGCTCAGAGCGGGGTTTTTCAGGATAGTTTCCAGCTCTTTGCGGAAGGTAACGTTATCCAGCAGGTTGGCTTTCAGGTCGCGCAGCAGGTTACGCATCGCCAGCATGGCTTTGAGCTGGGGGATCTGGCGGGCGACCTGCTCCGGGGAGAAGTCCTTCATGTCGCGGAAGGTGAGCCTGACGCTCTCTTCGCTGCCGTCGCCGGCCAGGGTGTTTTCAACGGAGATATTGAGTGCCGGAGAGAACTCCGCCAGCACGCTGTCGAAGTTGTTTTTGTTGACGTTGACTTTTTCCCGTTCGGACAGCGCACGCTGCTCCTGGCCGTTGCTGAAATCGCCAGCAACCAGCAGCTTTAACGGCAGCTCCATTTTTTTCTGCGCCCCGCCGGTGTGCAGATCCAGCCGGATATTAACGCGCGCTTTTGGAATCTCGTTCTGATAAGAGTTGCTCATATTTTTTCCTGTAAAAAATGGGCAAGGAAAGCGTGATAAACACACGTTCCTTGTGTGGGCACAGGTGACTATAAAGTAATCTTTTTACAGGGAGCAAGCGTTTAAATCGGATCTTTTGCGCTGATTTATATAGGAATTTTCTTGTAATTTAAGTTAAGTTGCTGAATAAAATGATTTAACTGTTTCGATTTTATTTAACAAAAAAAGACATTTCATGGCGACAGGCGGGGGCACAGGGTCAGTGCAATAACGTTAAAGTAACGGCTTATTATAAACAGTAGTAAAGAAAACTTATGGGAAGCGCCCATCAAAGTGATCTGATGAGAGGCACAGCAGGGAGGAGAAAGGGCAACATTTTCGCACCCGCAGCCGATCCCCTGCGGCACCCAAACTGCCTGAAAAAAGCCTGTAAAAACAGTGTTCAGGTGGCAAAAGGGGGTGGCAGCAACTCCCGGAATTAACAGGAATCTTTTGGTGAATAAACGCGTTAAAAGTCGAGCGTTTCGGTTTTTACCCAGGCAATCAGCGGGGAGCCTTTTGCATTCACATAGCCTATATTCACCCATTGCCCGCCAGATGTACGCTGGATGATCCTGACGCGATCGCCTGACACCAGATACCCCCGGGTCTTACTGTGATCCTCCGCCTCCGTGAACAGAACTGAGCGCGATTTCACCGTTGCAGTAGTCTCAGTACGGGTTACATACCGCAGCAGATAACGGTTAATCATTCCTGCCGCTGCCGGGTTAGCGTTAGCCAGCCGCTGATAGTCATTGATATTCTCTTTCCCCGGGGCATCACAGCGCAAAAGGTTACTTACGCGACTGGCTTCCAGCAGGGCGAAATCCGATGCTGCCGCTTTCACAGTAGGCCGCTGGGACAGGAAGTCGAAGGTTTCGGCGTCAGGCCTGGCAGAGCTTGCCAGACGATCTTCCTTCCCGACCCAGGTGTAACCACAGGCTTCACCCGACCAGTCACTGGTAATACAGCCGTTGCGCATATCCACCACGCTGCAATAGGCCCGGTCGGTATAGGCTACCGAACCATCTTCCTGCACCAGATCACCGCCGGAAAGGCTGTTGACCACCAGATAGCGCCCGGAGGAAGACACAGGCGACGTGCTCTCATAGATACGGTCAGGCTGCGTAAGGTCAGCCTGACCATGACGATTCGAGAACACCATTTTACCCCACATCGCAGTGGCGTAATGTTCCCCCGCTGTTTTCTGAGAAAATGTCAGAGTCCCCCCCATCGGCGAGTGAACTGACACATCCGCGTGGCTTGTGCCGGCGAAGAGCAGTGAACATAAAAGAAGACGGGCGTAAGAAGAGGTCATCGTTCCCTGAACCTGAATAAATGAAAAGAAGAGGCGAAATATAACACCCGAAGCCAGGCCGGCGTTAATAACAACGATCACCGGTTTACCCGCCCGACTTATTGACCGCCTGAGTTTAAATGTTCTACTATTTGCCGCCTTCATCACCCTCTTACAATAATATCGTCAGGGCATGAAGGATTTTTACAGATTTCCCTAACTACCCGATACCTATGCCATTCTCCTGATAATTTCGTTTATCCGGGCAGCTATTCGTTTGTATAAAGGCACAGGTCGTATAACAGACTAACTTAAGACAAATTTCTGAATTATCAGCACTGACAACAAGAAAATCAGATCCACTTTTTATTAAAGACGTTCTTTCATAATGAAAAAGCGGACAGTTTTTATTCTCAGGCAGGAGAACGGGGTGAAATGAGACAGTATCCATTAAGGAAAATCAGCCTAGTGGCGGCCGTGGTAACGCTGACGTCCAGCTGTGCCACGATGCATCAGGCCGGTCAGGACTACGGTACCGCGATCGGCTGCGTTGGCGGCGCGGCGCTGGGGGGCGGGTTAACCTATCTGCTCACCGGTGATGCCAAAAAAGCCCTCGCTGGCGGATTAATTGGCGGTGTGGCTGGCTGTGCGGCCGGGAATATCTGGCAGAATCGTGAAAAAGCACTGGCCAAAATTGCTGCGGAAGAGCATATCGCCATCCAGACCCGGACGCTGGAAGCGCAGGCGAAAAGCAGCAAACAGGCCGTCGGCCTGGTGGCACAGGTGCAGGACAAAGGCATGTTCGACACCAACAGCGCACAGCTCTCCTCTGATGGTCTGCGTCAGGTTAAAAAACTGGCGGCTGCAATGAAAGAGGGCGATCAGGGAGGGGTGATCCTGGTAGTAGGCCATACCGATGCCACCGGTAATCCGCAGCTTAACCAGCGCCTGTCTGAACAGCGGGCGCAGAACGTCGGCCGGGTGCTGGAACAGGCCGGCCTGAGCGGTAAAAACCTCTATTTCCAGGGCGCAGGCTCTTCACGTCCGGTCGCAGACAATGATACCAGCGAGGGTCGCGCTGCCAACCGCCGCGTAGAGATTGCCGCCCTGGCCAGTGAAGCCCTGTTAAAACAGCGTCTGGAACAGGAAGGCAGCAACCTCGCCTATCTGCGCTACGGCACTGCCAGCGAAAGCGCCAAACCGGCCAGTACGCGCGCGCCTGCCCGTAGCAGACCGGCAAAAACCGCCCCTGCCGTCAGCAGCGCCCCCCGCACGCCACCGGCGGCCACCGACACCGGGAGTGTCAGAGCAACAGCACCTGCGACCACCGCCTCACGGCCCGGCACCTCCGGCCCGGCGGCGATCGTGGACTTTGGTGGCCAGCCGGTCAGCAGCAGTACCGCTTCACTGGCCGCCAGCCTGAAACCCCGCAGCAGTGGCTTTAGCCTGATTTCAGAAGCCCATGCGGGCGGCGTGATGAAAAGCTGTTACAGCGATAACGCCCGCATTGGTGGTCAGGCGAAAAACCTGGCCAGCGGCCGCACAGTCGAGACCAGCGAAACGAAAAAATACCTGCCGGGCATGAATGGCCGCGCATGGGCCGGGCTGGTTAACGGTCATTTGGTGACCCTCTCTCCGGTACGGGTACTGAGTGATAACGCCACGGTCACGGAAAATCCGAAGGTGTATATCACCCGCGATTATCAGACCCGGCATAACCGCAAAGCCGATGCCCCGCTTGCCGCCGTCGCCAACGCGTGGGAGGGGGAAGACAGCATCCTGTATCGCGTTTATCTGCAAAATGCGCAACAGCAGGCGCTCTCCTGTATCGATCTTCTGGTACCGAAAGAATCGAAGAAAGCGCAGCAGGGACAACTCTTTTACAGCAATCATCACAGCCCATACCAGGCGTCTTACGCCCCCGTTGGCCTTTAAATTCAGGAACAGTTAATGGAATTTCTGCAAAGTATTGCCGAAGCGATCTCTTTATATCGTTATATTTTTTGGCCGCTGGTCGGGTTGATGGCGCTGATCATCATTTTCATCCGCTGGTGGGATCAGGTGAGCTATTTCTTCCTGAACCTGATGAGCAGCCTGCCGCTGTTTGGCTATATTACCCGCCTGTCGCGCAGCCATGAGCCGCGTCGCCGTGGCACGGGGGGCCTGGCCTGGTACCCGGCAGAAGAGGCGATCTGCGCCAAGTACTGGCAGTATTACAAAACCTCTAACCTGGACGCTGACTTCTATCTGCGCTGCGTCAACTACCTGAATAAAGTCGACGAGCGCGGCCGTAAGCCGACCGGCATTATTCTGTGGTGCGTCAGCGTGGCCCTCGTCCTGCTGGAAGCCTTTATTTTTGCCTTAGTACTGTCACCGTTTATCGCGAACAATATTTCTGCCAACCAGGCGGAGTTTTCTGCCATCGTGATTTCGGTACTGATCGGTGTGGTGCTGGTGCCGGCAACCCACCTGATGGGCTCTGAACTGCATAAAAACACCCTGCTGAAAAAGATCCGCTACTGGTATGCCGAAGCGCGCCACGGCGGGACGGCCAAAGGCCTGAGCAAAAATACGCAGATCTCGCTGGAAACCACGCGGCTGGACGATAACGACCCGAACTATCTGCAGATGCTGAACCGCGTGACCCACAACGCCCAGGTGAAGCCGCAGTACTGGGCTACCGGCATTGCCCTGGCGCTGATCCTGTTCTTTGCGGTCGGTGCTTACTTTGTTCGTGCCGCCACCATTGACTCTATTGATACGCAGGCCGTGAACGGCTCGCCATTCAGCCAGCAGACGGCAGCGGCCTCCGGGTCGCCGTTTGACCTGCCTGCGGCGGCCGTAGAAGATAATGCCCGTGCCGACCGTCAGGCCGCGCACGAGATCAGCGATAACCGCGTGTTTGCCTCCAAGCTGACCTTTATTATTCTGTCGGTGATTTTCGTCGGCGTTCAGCTGATCGGTATTCTGGTGGGCCTGTTCCGCTCCTTTGCCGGCATTGAGTCTAAAGCGGCCTCAAAATATATCGGTAACTTCAGCGGCTCAGAAGAGTTTGCCACCTGGCATGCGATGCGCCGCGAACGCGTAGAGCGCGACGCCCAGGAGAAACTGACCTCGCTGCAAAATCGCCTGATGATGAAGCGCACCAACAGCCAGAGCGAAGCGCTGAATACCCTGCCCACCTTCCAGGACTATGCCAGCGGCAAAGTGCGTGATAAAGCGCGGCTGGATGCCGAACAGCAGCTCCAGATGCAGGAGTATGCCGCGCCTCAGCCCGTCCCTGCAGCCCCGCCTGCAGCGCCGCCTGTGGCCGTGACTCAGGCGGTTCCTGTGCCTCAGCCGACTGCAGTCGCCCCGGCGGTCGTCCCGGAGCCTGTCGCAGCCGCCGCCATCGCACCGGCTGCCGCGCCGGTGACGGCCCCGGCTCCGGCGGCCCCCCTGGCCGATGACGCGGAGGAGAAGCAGCGCATTCATGCTCTGGGCGATCTCACCTCGTTCAGCGCCGATGAACTGCAGCTGATTGCCGACGATCAGGGATTAGCCCTCCCCGCGCTGCAAAAGCGCCAGCAGGTGCAGGCCCTGCTGAATAAGGCACGTCAGGGAGGAACGGCATGAAAGCCCTTATCGCGCTGATCCTGCTGGGCATGAGCACGACGCTGTACGCTGCCGAACGTAACGATATTCCGAGCTGCTACAGCTACGCCAGGCTCGACGCCGAACGTCCGCCCGCCAGCGGGCGCGAGCTGGTGATTATTGTCGACCAGACGGTGAAAGTGCCGACCGAACTGAAAAAGTCGATCTGGCAGCAGGTGCTGCGCTTCGCCCAGCCTGGCGACCACATCATCCTGTATCAGTTCTCTGCTCTGCTGCAGGACAACTACATGAAGCGCACCTTCGACGGCAAGCTGGAAGGCCCGTTCACCGATCAGAAAGCGCGCAACAGCCTCGGCATGGACAGCCTGAAATCTCTGGATGGCTGCCTGACACAGCAGAAACAGTTTTTTGAGCAGACGATTGGCAAAAAGCTGGCAGGTGCCTTCGCGGAGCAGGGCGATAATATTGCTAAAAGCGAGATCATGGACAGCCTGAAGCGAATCAGTGACGATCTGAAGGCAGAGCCGGCGCAGGCGAAAACCGTTCTGCTGGTGTCGGATATGCTGGAAAACAGCGATTTCGGCAGCTTCTACAGCAATAATCAGATCCGCCTGCTGGTGCCGGAAAAAGAGATGCAGCGCGTCAGCAAACAGCATCTGCTGGCCGATTTTGCCGGCAGCAGGATCTACATTGCGGGGGCCGGGCTGATCGACAGCGAGGCGAAAAATAACTACCGTTCAGGAAAAATCATGCAGCAGCTGGAAGCGTTCTGGCGTGACTATTTTTCGGCGTCCCACGCCACGGTGATCGGCTTTGGTGCCCCGGAACTGACGGTCGATCTGCAGTAAACTCTCCGCCCGGTACGCCCTTTTCCCTTAACGCGCTGGCCTCATGGTCAGCGCGTTTTTTATTATTGGGAAATTTTTGTCGGAAGTTATTGCATAGTGACAACCAATGATAATAATTGTCGTTATCTTTCACATTCTCATTGGCATCTAAACCCATGTTCACCACTAAGCCCTGCATGCTCGCCGTGCTGATCGCCAGCACCTGCACCGCCTTTGCCCACGCGGCAGCCAGCGATGAAAAAACACTGGTGGTCAGCGCCTCAGATTCTGGCGCCGCCGCCCTGCCCGCCTATACCAACAGCGCCACCAAGTCGGCGGTGCCGGAAAGCAAAACGCCTCAGGTGATCAATACCGTCAGCAGCAAGGAGATTGCCGCGCGTCACGCCAGCTCGCTGAATGAAATTCTGCGCTATGCCCCCGGCGTGTCCACCGAAACCCGCGGCGCCACCTCGTATATGAGCGAGTATAAAATCCGCGGTTTCACGGTGGATAACACCTTCTATGACGGCTTACAGCTGCCGTATAACGTCACGGGTAACACCAAAGCCAGTATCGATCCGATTCTGATCGACCATGTGGATATCCTGAAAGGCCCGGCCTCGGTGCTGTACGGCAACGGGTCGCCGGGTGGCCTGGTGAATATTCAGAGTAAAAAGCCGGAGAAAGAGCAGAAAACCGAAGTCGGGTTTAACAGTGGCAACCGCAAGCTGCGCGAAGGCTATATCGACAGCACCGGCGCGATTGCCGACAGCGACTGGAGTTATCGCTTTATTGGTAAAGCCAGCGCCGGGGACGATCAGCCGCGCACCACTCACAGTGAAAACTATCTGGTGGCCCCGTCACTCACCTGGCAGCCGTCGGATAAAACCCGCCTGACGATCGACGCGCAGTACCAGGACATCCCCAGCCTGACGCCGTCTGACCCTCTGCCGCTGGCCGCGCTGACCTCGTCAGACGCTTCGCGCCGCACTTATGCAGGCGACCGCTGGAGCGGCTTTAAACAGCGCCAGTGGATGCTGGGTTACAGCTTTGAGCATCAGTTCGATAACGGCTGGGGCGTGGCGCAGAAGGCGCGCTACTTTGACGTTGATACCCACCAGCGCAGTATTTATGCCTCGGGTCTGACCAATCCGGCCGTCAGTAACAGCCAGCTGGATCGGTTTGCCTACACCACCGATGAAGACCTGAAAAGCTTCAATATCGATAACCAGGTGACGAAGCAGTGGGATCTGGGTGACTGGCAACATCACCTGCTGGCGGGCGTGGACTATCAGCGGATGGATTCTCACTTCAACTATCAGTACGCCACCCGCACACCGGGCTTTGATCTCAGCAATCCGGACTACAACCAGGTCAGTGAGTCGGCGCTGGGCCTGTATACCGCCCAGCTTAACCGCCTGAGCTTCAACCAGACCGGCTACTACTTCCAGGACCAGGTGGAGTACGGCAATCTGAGCCTGATCGCCGGGTTGCGCTACGATGACTACCGATCCACCAACACCGACTACCTCGGTAATAATCAAAAAGAGTGGGTGGCGCAGCACCGCCTGACCAAACGCCTCGGCGCGCTCTACACCTTTGATAACGGCATTGCGCCGTTTATCAGCTACTCCGAAGGCTTCAAACCGGTTTCACCCACGGGCAACCTGACCTCCGCTAAACCGACCACCAGCCGTCAGCTGGAAGGCGGGGTGAAATACCTGCTGGCCGACTACGCCACCACGGTGACCGCCTCGGTATTTAATATCCGGCAGAAAAACGTGCTCACCTCCGATCTCAGCTTCCTGAACTATCGCCAGACCGGTGAAGTGGAGTCAAAAGGGGCAGAGCTGTCGGTGATCAGCCGTCCGACCGACAATATCAGCCTGATCGCCAACTACGCCTATACGCACGCGCTGAATACCGAAGATGATAAGTACCAGGGGAAACGCCCGACCCAGGTGGCGGAGAACAGCTTTAATCTGTGGGGGGACTACACCTTCGACAACGGCGCAGTGCGCGGCCTGACTGTTGGTGCCGGGGCGCGCTACGTCGGCCCGATGGAAATTGCCCTGGCCAACGATCAGGGCAAGCTGGGCGGTACCACGCTGTGGGATATGGCGGTGTCTTACAATATGGCGGCGGTCTCTCCGCAGCTGGCCGGGGTGACGCTGAAAGCCAGCGCGCAGAACCTGACCAATAAAGAAACCTTCACCTGCTACGACACCACGAACTGCTGGATCGGCCGTGACCGCACCTGGCAGGCGGGCATCAGCTACAGCTTCTGAGCCCCGCTCATTGCAGGCACTCTCTCTGCGGGAGTGCCTTTTTTTATTCAACGCAGCGGGTGCTGCGTCCCCGTCAGTACCGGCATCGCCTCACGCATCATGGTCAGAAACATCCGCAGACGCGCAGGATAGTAGCGGGCGTGGGGATAGACCAGATACACCGGCAGTGCGGCGGCCTGCCACTGCGGCGCAAGGTGCAGTAACGTTCCGCGCGCAATATCCTCCTGCACTACCCATGATGACGCAATCCCCACCCCCATCCCCGCCAGCACCGCATTGCGCAGTGCGTACAGGCTGTCGGTCAGCAGCCGCGGCTGGATATCAAAACGCTGGTTTTCTCCACCAGGAAGGTGCGTCAGCGAGACGCTGTGACGATAGAAGGTGCTAAGGGCCAGCCACGGCAGGCTCTGGAGCTGTTGCGGATGCTGCGGTACCGCATCCGTCGCCAGGAGCGCAGGGGAACCAATGACAATGCGCGGCACTTCAGCCACCAGCTGGGCTACCACCGACGGTTCGGTGACCGGGCCGACGTGCACCGCGCAGTCGATACCCTCGGCAATAAACTCCGGGTGGCGGTCACTCAGCATCCACTCCACGGTCATCCGGGGGTAGCGCTGTAAATAGTGCTGCAACGGCACAATCATCTGATCCTGCCCGAAGGCGTGCGGAGCCAGCACCCTCAGCACCCCCTGCGGCTCCTCGGTGACGCCGCGCAGGTCGTCCTCTATCCCCTGCCAGCTTTCCAGCAGTGTCCTGGCGTGGGCATAGCAGCGCTGGCCGTCCTCCGTCAGCTTCATCACATGGGTGGTACGCTGCACCAGCTTCAGGCCCAGCAGCTTCTCCAGGGTTTGCAGGCGGCGGCTGACGGTGGGCTGACTGGTGCCCAGCCGTGCAGCGGCCGCCGACAGATTGCCAGCTTCCACGATGCGCACAAAGGTCTGCATCAGTTCTATACGGTCAACGCCGGGAAATTGTGATGTGTTCATACGCCTATCGTATAACAGTTCTACCAGGCAGGCGACTACCGCTGCGCCTGCTAACGCATAATAATAGCGTCAACTTCACAGACACACAGGTGCTGACCATGTCGACCCAACCTTCTTCTTCACTCCAGCCGCTGTCAGGCCCCACCGTACTGATGCTGGCCAGTGGCGCTGGCTTCAGCGTGGCGTCGATCTACTACAGCCAGCCGATGCTGGAAATTTTGTCCAGCGAGCTTCATGCCAGCGTGACAACCAGCGGTCTGGTGCCCACGCTGACCCAGATGGGCTATGCGCTCGGCATTTTACTGCTCGCCCCGCTGGGGGATCGCCACGACCGGCGCACCATTATTACGATTAAAGGCGTGCTGCTGACGCTGGCGCTGCTACTCAGTGCGGCCGCAGGCAACATGATGGTGCTGCTGGCTGCCAGCCTGGCGATTGGCATCACGGCGACGATGGCGCAGGACATTGTTCCGGCCTCCGCCAGCCTGTCCCCGGAGGCCCAGCGGGGCAAAACCGTGGGCACGGTGATGACCGGACTGCTGCTGGGTATTTTGCTGTCAAGGGTGGTGAGCGGGCTGGTGGCGCAGTATTTCGGCTGGCGGGTGATGTTTGTACTCGCCGCCGTGATGGTACTGCTGATTACGCTGGTTCTGTGGCGTCGCCTGCCGCATATCGCCCCCAGCACCACGCTGGGCTACCCGGCGCTGCTGGCATCAATGCGTCACCTGTGGCTGCACCACGGCGAACTGCGCCGCGCCACACTGGCACAGGGGCTGCTTTCCGTCGGATTCAGTGCTTTCTGGTCAACCCTGGCGGTGATGCTGCACACCCGTTATGGCCTCGGCAGCGCCACGGCGGGCGCCTTTGGTCTGGCCGGTGCAGCAGGCGCTATGGCCGCTCCGCTGGCAGGGATGATGGCCGACCGTCGCGGCCCGGCGCTGGTGACACAGTTCAGCACCGCGCTGGCCACGCTCTCTTTCGCCGCGCTGTTTTTCCTGCCGCTGCTGCCGGTGCCCGCCCAGCTGGCGCTGATTGTTATCTCGGCGGTTGGTTTTGATTTTGGGGTACAGGCCACGCTGGTGTCCCACCAGACGCTGATCTTCGGCCTCGAACCTGCCGCCCGCAGCCGCCTGAATGCGTTAATGTTTACCGGGGTATTTATCGGCATGGCGATCGGTTCCGCGCTGGGCAGTCTGATCCTGGAAAAAGCCGGATGGCCGGGGGTGGTTGCCCTGCTGACGCTGGCCGGTGCCCTGAGCTTTGTGGTGAGAATGTATGCCCGCCGTATCCGGCTGGCACAGGCCTGAGCCTGGATCTGCCGTCATCGGCACGGGGCGACCTGAAACAGGTCGCCCCTGATGGGCTGAGGGGTTATTCCGCCAGCTTTTTCATAAAGTCATCCCACTGCTGGCGATAAACATCCAGCTGCTTCAGGGCCCCGTCGATAGAGGACTGTGCCTTATTATCAGGATTCGGCGTGGCATTAATCACCCGGGCAAACGCACTGAAGGTTTCGGCCATATTGCTGCTCAGTTTCGTTGCCGCCAGCATCGTGGTCAGTTCAACCTGCGGCCGGGCGGTCCCGCTTTTCACCTGCTCAAGGTATTGGCGTGCTTCAGACTGCATGGTACCAGTGCCGTACTGCCTGGCAATATCCAGCATCCCCTGGGCTGACAGCAGGGTGCGTTCTTCACGATCGGCAATTTTCCCCTCAGTCATCCCGTCGACAATCTTTGTGGCCTGCTGCTGCTGATCCGGGGCAACATATTTTTCCACCAGCTTATGCAGTTTGGCCTGAGTTAGCGACAGCGCCATCGCTTCAGAGGTATCGGAGTTGTCATACTGATTGTGACCCACCTGACCCTGGGCTAATACCTCATGCAGGTCAGCGGCAAACTTATCCATGCTGGCCTGAGTATTATCGCGGGTCATACCCAGCAGGGGGGTGAAGGTGCGGGCATCCCAGTTGGTTTGCGGGTCATTAAACAGGTCATAGCCAAGGTTAATCACCGCCGTCTGGCTGGAGGATTTACCGGCATGCAGACCCTTCAGATTGTCTTCCTGCTGCTCCGCCGTCAGCGGTTCGGCCGTCGCCTGCGCCAGCCGCGCGCGGCCCTCCGGGGAGATCGCCACCATGCTGGCGGGCAAGGTTTTCCCGGTAATGCTTTCTGTTGCAGGCGCAGCGCTGGCGGCACCTGCGGTAGTGGCAACATATCTCCCTGCCACGCTGTCGGTTACTCCACTGATCACACCCATAAAGCCCTCTACGGTTATCACGTTGGTAGCGTAATTTATCGGCAAAGGGTAAGGATCCTTTACGTAAAAGATGAGGCGAACGCTGGAAAATTCAGCGCTATGACAGCGTCAGATTGCCATAGGCCTGTGACCAGTCCTGGTCAAAGCGCTGCAGGGCGCTGTCTACTGCCGGATCGAGCAGGAACAGCTCCGCGACGTCAGGATCGACGGTGATCGCCCGGCAGCCAGCGAGCATACAGTCCAGCACCTGGCGCGGCGTACGGAAGCTGGCGGCCAGCACTTTGCTGTGCGGACAATGCAGATCGAGCAGGGTTTGCAATTCACGCACCAGCGCAATGCCGTCACCGCCCTGGGCATCGACCCGGTTAACGTAAGGCGCGATATAGCCGGCACCGGCCAGCGCAGCATAAAACCCCTGCCCCGCACCGTACACCGCCGTCCCCAGCGTGGGGATATTCTGTTGAGTCAGGGCCTTTATCGCCGTCAGGCCCTGATGGGTCACCGGCACCTTGACCACCAGCGAGGGCACAATTTCACGCAGCTGTAAGGCTTCATCCACCATCGCCGCCGCCTCATGCGCCAGGACCTGGGCAAACAGGGTCGCGTCAGCAGGAAGAATCGACACCATTTCCTGGAGCACGCTGCTGAGTGGCCGCTGGCTGCGCGCGACAATACTCGGGTTGGTGGTCACCCCTTTCACCGGCAGCACCGCGGCCAGGCGTTTCACTACTGCGACATCAGCCGTATCTAAATAAAATTCCATCATTTTCTCCGGGAAAGGGCCTGTCTGTGTTTCATATGAAACATTCATTGCTTTCGCATAACAATAATGGAGATCCCCCGGCTGAAAGTTGATCGTCATCACGCTTAATTACGCAGGGAAAACATGCCAATCGAGGAAATAAAAACCATATAAAACAGAAAGATAATAAAAAAATCACCGACAGGGTTATAAAGAGTGAAAGAGGCCTTTCACCCGAAGAGGGATTGTGAAGCAAAACAACCGCCAGATGAAAGCGGCCAGGGCGTGGATCAGGCTTTCAGTACCGTGATCCCCTGTTGCTGTAGCGCATCTTCCATCGTCAGCAGCAGTCCGGCATCGGTGATCACGGTATTAATATCGCTGTGTTTCGCCACGTTGTAAGGGAACAGCTTGCCAAACTTACCCGACTCGGCAATCACATAGTTCTCTACCCGCTTCTCAATGGCCAGCCGGATATTCTCCGCCCGCATGACATCCCGCCCGGTAAACCCCTGCTCCGGGCTGTAACCGTCAATGCCGATAAAGACCTTGTTGAAATTAATATTGTTAATGCACAGATGCGTCAGCGGTCCCACCAGGCACTCACTGCGTTTTTGCAGCACGCCACCGATGAGCACCACGTCCTGATAGCAGTTTTTCAGTTCGTTGGCCACGTACACACAGGGTGTCACCACGGTAACATCCAGGCCGGATCGGCCGATCTCCCTGGCAAAGTGCGCATTGCTGCTGCCGGCTTCGATAAACAGCGTATCGCCTTCTGACAGCAGTGACAGCGCCCGTTTTGCCATCGCCTCTTTGGTGGAGAAGTTACTGCTCACGCGCTCGGAGAGATCGTTAAGCGATACCGCATAGCCATGCGCCCGGGTGAGATAGTGCAGGCTTTCCAGCGCATTCAGATCTTTACGGATCGTCACGCCAGACACACCGGCGATCTGCGCCAGTTCGTTAATACTGACCTTCCCTTTCTCTTCTACCCGATCGAGAATTCGCCGGTGTCGTTGTTTCATCGTGACCTTCTGTCGCCACAGGGGCTTTCATTCGTAACGTTTCATTTTCATATTAAGTAAGCCGCCGACAGATAACAATCGCCACCCCGGAAAACAGTGCCTCTTTTTCAGGTCGGTTTTTCCGCATACGGCTATTTTCCGCCATACTGCACGCCAGTAACCGGGCTTCGGGCGCAGTCCGCGCTGCCTGCCGGGCCGTAGCACTGGCGTAACGCCGTTAAAAGGGGAAGCCCTGTGCAAAAGCTGCCTCTTTTTTCCATCACCGATTCCAACGATGATGGGCCCTGTTTTTACTTTTTATTCAGGGGACCTGATGATTAAAATGATTGCTGTCGATATGGACGGCACCTTCCTCGATGACCATAAAACCTATAACAAAGCGCGATTCTTAGCGCAATATCAGCAACTTAAAGAAAAAAATATTAAGTTTGTCGTGGCCAGCGGCAACCAGTACTACCAGCTGATCAGCTTTTTCCCGGACATCCGCGATGAGATTGCTTTTGTCTCTGAAAACGGCGCAAATATTGTCGACGCAGGCAGGACACTGTTCTGCGGTGAGTTAAGCGATGACCATCTGAAGAAAGTGCTGACGGTGCTGAGCGCACTCCCCTATGCCCACACCGTGGTCTGCGGGCCGCGCAGCGCTTATATGCTTAAGAGCGCCCCCGACTCGCTGCGGGCGCTGATGGCGAAGCACTATCATCGTCTGGAACTGCGCGACGACTTTACCGCGCTGGATGACACCATCTTCAAATTCTCGCTAAACCTGGCCGATGAGAAGATCCCGGAGCTGATGGCGCACATTGGCCATGCTCTGGATGGTATCGTCGCCCCGGTATCCAGCGGCTTTGGCTTTGTTGACCTGATCATCCCCGGCGTCCATAAGGCCCACGGGCTGTCCCTGCTCCAGCGTCAGTGGCAGATTGCCGACCATGAAGTGGTCGCCATCGGCGACAGTGGCAACGATATTGAGATGGTTGCCCAGGCCGGATTTGGCTTTGCCATGGCCAACGCGCAGCCTGCCGTGAAGCAGGTCGCACGTTATCATACCGAGAGCAATAACCAGGAAGGGGCGCTGAATGTGATCGAGCGCGTGCTGACCGGTCGCGCGCCGTTTGAGGGTTAAGGCCGCCCCGTACCGGGGAATTCTACCGCTGGCGGGCTGACCAGAACAAAAGGTCAGCCCCTGCGGAACCAGAAGTTTAGCCTCTACAGAAACAGACGATCGAGGGAGTCCTGCTGTCGCTGCTGATACAGCGCAAACTCATCAATGACCGGGCAGCCGAGCGCCTGCTCAAAGGCTGCCTGGCTGGGGTTTCCACTGCTCACCCGCTGCGTGTCGCCGCCCAGATTCGACTGGAAAATACCTGCCGCACTGACCGGCAGGAAATCTTCGTAGATAATCGGTTCGGCAATTACCGCGCCCCGGGCGATCTGGCTCTCCAGATCCTCACCTGGGGTAATAGCGTGCTGCGGATCGCGGCGGTAACGGTAAAACGCCAGCTGCTGCTGGCGCAGCTGGTCAGCGTCATCAGGGAACGCAGCAAACACCGCGCTCAGGTGGCGCTGGTGACTGGTGTTGTCCCCGTGTTTCGCGGCCGAGGCCTCACGCAGCAGCCGGTCGTACAGCTCCCGCCCTTTGCGCGTCAGCGCCACGCCGCGCTGCTCAATTTCGCCAAAGCGCGCGGTATGTGTGCCGGCCGTCTGGTCGGTAAAATCGATCGCCTCATTCAGCGCCTTGAAGCTTGTCTGACGCAGCAGGATCGGGCAGCGCCTGGCCGGCGGCCCTTCAATAGTCTCTTTCGGCGTAATGCCATACTCCGGCATCAGCTGCTGTACGCGATCGATATCCAGCGTGCGCGGCGTCAGATGGTTGATATGCGGCCCGCGAAAGCACGCCACATCGGCAATCAGGCGATGCTGGGCCAGCAGCGCATTATAGGTACCGAGATCAACCGAGGCCTGATGATGCCAGCGGAAGGTGTCCAGCGCCTCCCGCACAAATTCGTCCGCCTGTTCATCCGTCAGCCCCCCCTGCTGCTGGTGGATAGCCAGCAGTTCGCGCAGACGGGGGGTAAAAATATCGCGCCGGGCCAGTAGTTCACTGACCCTGTCGCGCAGCGCCGGGTCCTCAATCAGCTCCAGCCGCAGCAGTGAGGTAAAGACCCGGAACGGGTTAACCTGTAATGAAGCCTCCGATACCGGACGGAACGCGGTGGAGTGTACCGGCACCCCGGCCGTGGAAAGGTCGTAATAACCCACGGCGGACATCCCCATCACCGCAAACAGTTCACGCAGGGTCGACAGCTCCTGTGCCGTCCCTACGCGGATAGCGCCGTGGCGCTCCACGCTCAGGCGGTTGACCTCCTGCGGCCACTGTGCGGCATCCAGCGCATCCGGGCTTTTGGCCAGTACCTGCTGATTTACCTCGCGCACCAGTTGCAGCAACGTGCCATATTGCGGAACTTCCTTCTGATACATCGCTGACATCGCTTTAGAGAAACGGTCGCGGATCTGGTCTTCGCTGATAAAACGGTGACTCATTGCAGATCTCCTGAAAGGTGCTGTTGATGTTCCCACAGGGAGGATAGCCATGCCGGTGAAGGCTAAGTGTTAGTTTCATCACAGATTGTAAACTGAGAATGAAAATATCATTGCAGCCGCGTCGGCAACTGAGACAAAATCATTCTATTACGAAATATTTCAAAGTGAATTTTCGTTAACCGACACTCTGGATTGTTACTGTTTACCAGCCGACTGGTGACAGGCAAAACCTGAAGCGTTTTTCTTACCCTGATTAAGCGGTAAGAAAAGCTATTCAGGTTTTTTTTTGCTTTGAGAAAAGTGTTTCGCAGAAATGAATAAGGAGAATGAAGAGAAAAGAAATAAAACGATAAAAATAACCCTCTGATTTAAAAGAGCGTCGTCTGCATTCGCACCCGCTCTCCATTTTATGCCCGTTAGCGGTAAGACTGGCAGGGAAACCGCATGTCTTTTATTTATCATGCCACACCTGGGAAGCTAAAAAGTGAAAAAATCGTCATTAACAATAATAGCCGTTCTTATTACTTCTGCTCTGTTTCCGGCCCCTCTTCTTGCCGCTAAATTAACGCTGGAGCAGCGGCTGGAATTGCTGGAAAAAGAGTTGCAGCGCACGCAAACAGAATTTCAGGAATATAAAGCCCGGCACGAACAGCCGGCTATAGCAAAACGTGCGACAGCGGTCAGCACGCCAGAGGCCGACACGACGCCTGCCACGGTCAGTGCCCGCTCAACGGTGGAGGTGGCCAGCACCTCAGCCGCTGGCGAAAGCAGCCAGCCAGTCACGCTGAAAGAGATCAGCCAGTATGTCAAAGATGAGATCGGCTTCACCTATTCCGGCTACCTGCGCAGCGGCTGGGCAACCGGCAATAATGGCTCTCCGCAGTCCTATGCGATCGGCTCCGTCGGGCGCTTTGGTAACGAGCACAGCGGCTGGTTCGACTTACTGCTGAAGCAGCGGGTCTATCAGCAGAACGGTAAAAGTGCCGAAGCTATCGTTAAACTGGATGGTAACGTCAGTCAGCAGTACGGCTCCGGCTGGTTTGGTGATAACAACGGCAATGAAAACCTGCTGCAATTTTCTGATATCTATCTGACCACCCAAGGCTTCCTGCCCTTCGCGCCAGAGGCGGACTTCTGGGTCGGTAAACACACCCTGCCGGTCTATGAGATCCAGATGCTGGACTGGAAAAGCGTGCGTACGGACGTCGGCGGCGGTATTGGCATCGAAAATCTGGCGGCCGGGCCGGGTAAGGTAGATCTGTCACTGACGCGTGAAGATATCGACGTTTACTCGCGCGATCTCAACAATAAAACCCAGATGAACACCAACTCCGTCGAGGCACGCTATAAAGACCTGCCGCTGTGGGACAGCGCCACCCTGACGGTGATGGGTAAATATTCCATGGCCAATAAAACGGATGAGCAGAAAAGCAATGAAGGCAGTGACCGCTTCTACACGCTGAAAGACGCCTGGCTGGCCACGGCCATCGTGCGGCAGCAGCTGAGCAACAAGGGTTTCAACGACTTCAGCCTGCAGGCCGGGAACAACTCTTTCGCCAGCAGTTTTGCCAATTACAACGGGGCCAGTTCCAATGTCAGCTACAACGGGTACTATTATGGCGACCACACCAACGGCACGGCATTCCGCGCCATCTCACAGGGTGAAATGTACCTGAGCGATAAGATCATCATGGCCAATGCGCTGGTCTACTCGCGCGGTAACGATGTGTACAGCTACGAGAGTGGTTCACACAGTGATTTTGAGAGCCTGCGTACCGTGGTACGCCCGGCCTGGATCTGGGACAGCTATAATCAGACCGGTGTGGAGCTGGGCTGGTTTACCCAGAGCAATAAAACCCAGTCAGGTGACACGCTGAAAGAGTCCGGCTATAAAACCACGCTGTATCACGCGCTGAAAGTGGATACCAGCATTCTTAACTCGCGCCCGGAGATCCGTTTCTACGGCACGTACCTGCACGTGCTGGACAACGGACTGTCAGATTACCGCTTCCAGGACAGTAAAAACGATCAGCTTTCGCTGGGCGTACAGGCCGAAGTCTGGTGGTAATCTGCCCCTGATGTGCTTAACCGATAAGGACGTAACCGATGAAGAAATCTGCTGTTGCACTGCTGCTGTCCGGCCTGTTGCTGGGCGCTACGCTCCCGGCCTTTTCCGCCACGCTGCCTGCTGATTTTCCGCCCTTCCCTCCCCAGGACCGGCCGGTAAACCAGTACGTAACCCAGGTGAACGCGGATCGCAGCATTACCTTCCGGCTGTATGCACCACAGGCGAAAAAGGTCTCGGTGTTTACCGGGGCCACGCCGGAAAGCTACGTGTCACACCCGATGGTGAAAGATGCCAGCGGCATCTGGAGCTTCCGCTCAGCGGTACAGGCCCCTAATCTGTATGAATATTTCTTTAGCGTCGATGGCTTCCGCAGTATTGATACCGGAACAGCGTATGCCAAGCCGCAGCGTCAGGTGAACACCAGCCTGATCCTGGTACCGGGCAGTATTCTCGATGTGCGCAACGTGCCGCACGGTGACGTACGCACGCTGACCTATCACTCGCCGCAGCTGAAGCGGGAGCGTCAGGTGGCAGTATGGACGCCGCCGGGCTATGACGGTAAAGGCGCGCCGCTGCCAGTGCTCTATTTCTATCATGGCTTCGGTGACAGCCTGCGTTCGGCCATCGACCAGGGGCGCGTGCCGGAAATGATGGATAACCTGCTGGCGGAAGGCAAAATCAAGCCGATGCTGGTGGTGATCCCGGATACGGAAACCGATACCGCCACCACCACGCCGGAAGATTATGTGCCGCAGGAACGCCGCAAACTGTTCTATCCACGTAATGCGCAGGCCGCCGACCGCGAACTGATCCACGATATTATTCCGCTGATCAACCAGCGCTTTAACGTGCGTCATGATGCAGAGGGCCGTGCTCTGGCGGGCCTGTCACAGGGGGGTTACCAAGCCCTGGTGTCCGGCCTCAGCCACCTGGATTATTTCAGCGCGCTGGCGACCCTGAGCGGCGTCAGCACCACGACCGTCCCTGACGCACGGGTGGCGGCGCAGCTGGAAAAACCGCAGCAGATTAACCGTCAGCTGAAAAACTTTACCGTGGTGGTGGGCGAAAATGACATCGTGACCGGAAAAGATATCGCCGGGCTGAAGCAGACCCTGGAGGAAAAAGGCGTGAAGTTTGACTATCACGCCTGGCCGAAGCTGGGCCACGAGATGGATGTCTGGCGGCCCGCCTATGCTGAATTCGTGCAGAAACTGTTCCGTTAATCCGGTCATAAGAGAGAGATGATGTCATCACCACGTATTGGGGTCGGCGTTCTTATTTTCCGTGACGGTAAGCTGTTACTGGGGAAACGCCAGGGCAGCCACGGTGCCGGCGACTGGTCGGCCCCCGGCGGGCATCTGGAGTTTGGGGAAACCCCCCAGCAGTGTGCAGCACGTGAAGCGCTGGAAGAGTGCGGCATGGTGACCGGCGACTGTATCGCCGGGCCGTTTACCAACGATATTTTCCAGGCCGAACAGCAGCATTACGTCACGCTGTTTATGCTGGCGTATCACGCCAGCGGCACGCCGCAGCGCTGTGAGCCGGAAAAGTGTGAGGGCTGGCACTGGTGCGATCCGGCTGCGCTGCCGCAGCCGCTGTTCGCTCCGCTGAAATCGCTGCTGACACAGGTCGATCTGGTGGCACTGAGTACGCCGCCTTAACGGCCGCTTCCCACCGGGAAACCTTCCCTGTCGCTCCCGCGAGGGTCGGAACATCAAAAAAGCACCCGGCGGCAGCGCCCGGTGCTTTTTTAGCCTGTGCAATGGTTAAAAAGCGTGCAAAATCAGTAGCGCACGGAGGGACGCCGTCGTACAGTGGATCACCTGCCCTTCTGCCCGTGAGAACCGAATGAACCCGCTTGCCTCGCTGCTGAACCTGAGTGCTCACCCGATTACCGATGCCGCTTACACTGCACGCTGTCAGCAGGCGCTTGCCGCGCAGGGTGCCCTGGTGCTGCGCGGTTTTTTAACCGCTGCCGCCCTGGCCGCCATTAAGCAGGAAGGCGAGGACAACCAGCATCTGGCCTTTTATGCCAGCAGTCGGCACAACGTCTATCTGCAAAAAACCGACGCGGCTTTTGCCGCCGACCATCCGCGTAACCGTCAGGTGCTCTCATCGAAAGGCTGTATTACCGATGAAGAGATCCCCGCCGACTCTGCCCTGCGCGCCCTGTATGATTCAGCCACCTTTAAAGCGTTTCTCTGCGGTGTACTGGATGAACAGCAGCTGTTTCCCTATGCCGACCGCCTGTCGTCGATCAACCTGCACTACGCGCACACCGGCCAGGAGCTGGGCTGGCATTTTGATAACTCGTCGTTCGCCATCACGCTGCTGATCCAGAAGCCGCAGGCGGGCGGTGTTTTTGAATACGTCAGCCATCTGCGCAATGCCGAAGCAGGTGAGATGAACTACAGCGGCGTGGCAGCCGTGCTGGACGGTGAGCGTGCGGTGGAAAAACTGGCGATTGAGCCAGGGGACCTGGTGCTGTTTCGCGGGCGTAATGCCCTGCACCGCGTCACGCCGACGGAAGGGGAGATCACCCGGATGCTGGTGGTGCTGGCGTACAATGCTCAGCCGGATGTCGCGCTGTCAGAAAGCGCCCGCATGACCTTCTACGGACGCCTGTAAAGCGACTGCTGTAGCGCCTCCCAGCCGCGCTGGAAAACCTGCCGGGTGCGCAGCGCCGTCAGCGCCCGCCAGTCCGGATCGGCCGGGTAGAAACCCTCAAACAGCTGCTGTTTCACGCGCAGCGCCTGTTCGCTGTTCAGGTCACCGTAGAGGTGCAGCCAGTGGTCGTCACGCACGCGGCGGTGCATCTCGCGGCCGTCATACGTTCCACACTCTACCACCAGCTGGATCAGGTCGGTTTCAGGCAGCTGGTCCAGCATAAACTGCGACAGGTAGCCCGTGGCCGTGGCCGTCACGCCGGTATCACTCTCGCTGCTGGCCCCGGTAATAATCACCGTCAGCCATTCGCCAAACAGGCGTTTCGCCTCATCCAGCGCCGGGTAAGCACGTTCGGCAATCGCCAGCAGCATCGGATGGCCCCAGGCACCGGCCCCGGTATGCAGGTCAAAGCTGATCATTCGCCGCGCCATTTGCAGATGATTGGCGATAATCTGCCGCAGGATCTGCTGTGACCAGCTGGCCTGACTGCCGCCATAGAAAATGCCATCGGCAAACTGATACTGTCCGGCTTCTACGATACGCTTCACGCCGTTCCAGCCGATGTCGGCACACTTCAGCGCCATCTGCACATCGGCCTCTGCCCGCTCTACCCCGTCAAGATCGCGACAGGTGTAAAGACTGTGCAGCGCCGGGTAGGCGGCGTTGTGCGGCACTTCAGCGCTGAAATCAACGAAGTTACGATTCAGATCGGCATTGTCTTCATTCACCCGCCGCAGATGCGCCGTGCCCCACGGGTTAATCAGATGGACCAGCACCAGCGCCACATCCTGCGGCAGCGTACTGCCATCCAGCTCCTCCAGCCAGGCGATCTGGCTGTCGGAACCGTAGTAGCCCTCAACGCCGTGGGTGCCGGACACCACCAGCATCACCTGCGGCGCATCGGCACGCCCTATTACCGCCACATCGGTGAAGAGCGCTTCGCCCTGCGGGCCGCTCAGCGGGTGCGGATAGCAGGTGACCGCGCCACCCCGCTTGCCAGCCGCCGCGAGAAAGCGGGCGCGCTGGGTTTGAAAATCAGGCAGTGTGATCTCCGTCATGACTTACTCCGGGCGGTGATAAACATCAAAGCTGAAGTATTGCTTCGCCAGCCTGTCGTAAGTGCCGTTTTTATGCAGTTCCGCCATCGCCTCGTTAATCCTGGCGATGCGGGCACCGTCGTCTTTACGCAGGCCAATACCCACGCCCTCACCGAAGTATTTCGGGTCATACAGCGGTTTCCCGGCAATATGGTAATCCGCGCCCTGCGGCGTTTTCAGGAAGCCCGATTCCGCCGCAGCGGCATTGGTAAAGGTCGCATCCAGGCGGCCTGACGCCAGGTCCGGGTAAATTTCTGACTGGTTGGGATAGCTCACGACCTGAACGCCCTTGCTACCCCACAGGGTCTGAGCAAAGCCCTCCTGGGTCGTGCCCTGCGCCACGCCGATCGTTTTGCCTTTCAGCGAGGCCAGCTCCGGCAGCAGTTTGCTGTCTTTACGCGTCAGCAGCGCGCTGGGGGTGTTATAGAGCATATCGGTAAACGCCACCTGCTGGCGGCGCTTGTCGGTCATCGCCATCGCCGAGAGGATGGCATCAAACTTACGCGCGTGTAAGGCCGGGATGATGCCGTCATAGCCGGTCTGCACCCAGACGCATTTGACCTGCATCTGCTGACAGATAGCGTTGCCCATATCAATATCAAAGCCCTGGAGTGAGCCATCGGCGGCTTTGGATTCGAACGGCGGAAACGTCGGGTCAACGCCGAAGCGCAGCTCTTCTGCCGCCAGGGCGGAAGCGCTAAACCCCGCCAGCAACGCCAGCGCGGTCAGGGTCAGTTTTTTCATCTCACGTACTCCGAATCATCATGCGGGTTAGCATCAAGTAATAGCATGATTTTTCATGGAGAAATAAGGCTTTTGTCTTATGGCAGGCGGGGATTAATAAGCCATTTTTATAATGCGGAGTCTGGTCTCAGAGGTGGCCGGGCGGCCACCTCCTGGAGGATTAACGCGAGGGGTACATTTCCAGCAGACGGCGCGTCACGCCGTTGGTCCAGCCAAAACCATCCTGCAGCGGATATTCCCCGCCACCACCGAGCAGGGCGGCATCGCCGCTGATGTTATATTTTTCCACCAGCTTATGGTGCTGCTGCCAGGTGCTGTCGACCGTATTCAGCCAGCGCCGGGCGATCTCCTGCGCCAGCAGCTCATCGCCGTAGCTGTTAAAGCCTTTGACCGCCAGCCACTGCATCGGTGCCCAGCCGTTCGGGCTGTCCCACTGCTCGCCGGTGACTTCCATCGTGCAGAGCATACCGCCCGGCGCAAGAAGGTAGTCACGTACGGCTTTTGCCGTGCGCGTGGCCTGATCCAGGCTGGCCATACCGACATACACCGGGGTGACCGCTGCAGCGCTGAACAGGGCTTTTTCCCCTTCCCGCCAGTTGTAATCGCGGTACAGGCCAGTTTCCTCTTCCCACAGATACTTGTCGACCACCTCACGGCGGCGCAGCGCCAGCTGCTGGAAGCGGTCAGCAACTTCCTGCTCACCTTTGCTGGCCGACAGGCGGGCAATGGTGGTTTCCAGCTTGTAGAGGAACGCATTCAGGTCTATCGGCACAATGCTGGTGGTCTGGATACTCGCCAGCCGGCCAGGCTCGGCCAGCCAGCGGGAGGTAAAGTCCCAGCCGGAGGCAGCCCCTGCACGCAGGTCGCGGTACACTTCGCTTGACGGACGCGCAGAGTCGCGTGCCGTTTCCACGTCTTCCAGGTACGATTCGTCACGCGGCGTGTCGCGGTCATCCCAGTAGCGGTTAAGCACCGATCCGTCTGGCAGCATGACCACGTGGCGATACGCCTGATTCGGGGAGAGCTCCCCCTGCCCGTCCATCCAGAATTCGTATTCACTTTTCAGCTGCGGCAGATAGTGCTGCGCTTCATGAATATCATTTTTTTCAAACAGCTCGACCATCATCGCAAACACCGGCGGCTGCGAACGGCTGAGGTAATACGTCCGGTTACCATTGGGGATATGGCCGTACTTATCGATCATCCACGCAAAGTTGTCGGCCATATTCCGCATCAGGTCACAGCGGCCAGCGGAGGCAAAGCCCAGCATGCTGAAATAAGAGTCCCAGTAATAGGTTTCACCGAAACGGCCGCCCGGCACCACGTAGGGTTTAGGCAGTGGCAGCAGTGAGGAAAATTCGCAGTGCTTTTCCGGCTGGCGGGTTAATACCGGCCATAGCGCATCAATATGCTGCTCAATGCTGTTGTTCGGATCGGCGACATAACGGCTGTCGTGGACGTGCGGCAGCTCAAAGTTTTCCAGCACAAATTCCAGCAGGTTGAAATCGTCCCGCTCACGGGCCAGATAATAGCGGTAGAGAATACGCTCTGGCTCAAACTTTGGCGCACAGTCGGCGAAGGTTTTACTGTCGGAAAAAATGCGCGACATCTGCACGGCTTCAAACAGATCCTGATAGCGGTCTGATGGCGTGAGGATATCGGGCGCAGGCAGGCCGCGGATTGGCTCCGGCTGTGGCTCAACTGCCGATTCCGGGCCAGCCTCATAATCGTTATACCAGGCTTCATATTCAGCAGGGTTGACGTCAATCATCGCTTCGTTTTGGTTAAAAGTGATAAGAACCTCCTGATGCCGAAAAAATACGTTGGCAAAGTCGTCTGGTGAAAAATATTTTTAAGTAATAAGGGGCTTATTATAGTACCCCAGTCTCAACGTGCAACCCGATGTTTCCATTACGCTTAATGACTGAATATTTCAAAAAATAAACGACAGGAAAAATAAGCCAAATTTACTGACATAAATAAAAATACAGGGAGGTATGCCGACAGAATAAACTACGAACCTCTTTAAATAAAACGGTTATTTTATTAATGAATTACAGCATCTTAGCCTGAATAATCAGAAAAAGGCTAAATGCCGCATTATTGTCATTCTTATCCAGTATTTTTTATTGCTAACAAGTGGTTAGCCAGTTTCAGCCGGTGACGGAAGCCTGTAAGGGGGAATGGCAGGGAAAAAGCCCTGCTGCTGCAGAAGGAGGCAAGGGTAAAAAAGAGGCCGCCGCCCCCCTGATTCGGACAATACTGAGACCGCAGCGGGCCATTTTTATCGCCGGGGATCGCCAACGATACCCTCAGGGGGAGAACGCCGGTGGCAGATACCGGGCATAAGGAAGAATATTTGCCCACTGTGATTTACTTCTCACTGTTGGGAAAATAAACTACGGCCCCTTCGTGACTCAACGAACCGAATCAAACAGATTTTCCCCTCAGGCTGAGGGGGAGCAGAAAGGATGATGTATGACGCTTCAACTCTGGCTGGCTTATACCGGCGTGATTGCCGCCCTGATTGCCATACCCGGCCCGTCGGCCCTGATCAGCATGACCCACGGCCTGCGCTACGGCCGCAAACAGGCCCTGGCGACGGTGACCGGTGGCGTACTGGCCGCGATGATGCTGATGACGGCCTCCGCGCTTGGCCTGGGGGCGATCCTTGCCGCTTCGACCACTGCCTTTACCGTACTGAAAGTGGTCGGTGCGGCGTACCTGATCTGGCTGGGGATTGCCGCCTGGCGAGATAACAGCGAACCCACCGCCGTGAATACCGTCGAGGCCGGAGACACGCCCGGAGCCTGGCGCCTGTTCCGTAAAGGCTTTACGGTCGGCATCAGCAACCCGAAAGATCTGCTGTTCTTCGCGGCGCTGTTCCCGAACTTTGTCGATGCCAGCCAGCCGCACGCCATGCAGTTTGCCACGCTGGCCATCACCTGGGCAGTCCTGGATCTCAGCATTATGTTCAGCTATGCCTGCGCCGGACGCCGCCTGTCGGGGGTTTTCTCTAATGCCCGCCGCCTGCGCATTCTGAACCGCTCCACCGGCAGCCTGTTTGTCTTCGCCGGCGGTGCGCTGGCGGTTTCAGCCAAATAAGCTATCCGGCCTGGCTTATGCGCCCGCTGGCGCGCGCATAAGCAAACAGCCCTCCGGCCTCGATTATCCTCGCCAGCTCGCCCACCGGGTCGGTCTTCAGTATTTCCCCCGTTTCCAGCAGTGTTACCGTCTGGCTGCGGGGATCTATCGTCACATAATCCCCGGTACGCAGCCGCTGATGCAGTGCGCCAGAGCAGATCACCGGCAGCAGTTCCCCGGTCGCCACGCAGTTGCGGAAGAAAATACGCGCAAATGACGGGGCCAGCACCGCTTTTACCCCGGATGCCCCCAGCGCCATCACAGCATGCTCCCGCGAGGATCCGCAGCCAAAGTTTTTACCCGCCACAATAATCGGGTAAGCCGCACGTCCGCTGCCAGCATCAATAAACGGCAGTGCCCCTTCCGGTAAACCACACATCGCCAGGGAAGCCAGCTGGGCGTAACCCTCCGGCAGGGAAGGATTCACCTTGAGATACTCTGCGGTGAGGATCTGGTCAGTATCAATGTTGTCGCCCAGCACGTACACCGTGCCGCTGATGATCGGTTCCATACTCATACTCCGAGTTCTGCAGGATTGGTTATCATGCCGGTGATCGCCGCGGCCGCGACCGCATAAGGCGATGCCAGATAAATGCTGGCGCGCTTATGTCCCATACGGCCAACAAAATTGCGGTTGGTGGTGGCGATCACCGATATCGGC
Source organism: Erwinia sp. PME.40.26/001 (assembly GCF_055556675.1). Taxonomy (NCBI): domain Bacteria; kingdom Pseudomonadati; phylum Pseudomonadota; class Gammaproteobacteria; order Enterobacterales; family Erwiniaceae; genus Erwinia; species Erwinia sp. PME.40.26/001. The sequence goes on along the minus strand of NZ_JBVHNP010000012.1, from coordinate 66,739 downwards.
TGATGCACACGGCCAAAGGTATCTGGCGGGCCACCGCAGCAGGCAGCACAGCCTGCTTCTGACGATAGCTGTACGCCCGCATCGGTCAGGATTTGATAGACCGATACGCCCCCGATTTGTGTGGTGATAAGGTGGTGAAACACCTCTTTGGTGGCCGGAACGGCGAAGGTGGGGATGGTGACTTTGCGCCCTTTCATCACCTGTGCGGCGGCAATAAAGTCGGCCAGCTTACCCCCGGTGCAGGAACCGATATAGGCCTGCGAGATGGCGACATTTTTCAGGGTATCAATGGCCACCACATTATCGGGCGAGTGAGGTTTTGCCACCTGCGGCTGCATCCCCGTGACGTCAAAATCGACCACGCGGCTATAGACCGCATCGGCATCTGCGGTCACCAGGCTGAACGGCACATCGGTGCGTGCCGCCAGGTAGTCAAGCGTGGCCTGGTTCGGCACCATAATGCCGTTCTTCGCCCCGCACTCCACCACCATATTGCATATCGTCATACGCTCTTCGACCGACAGGGCGTCAATCACGCTGCCACCAAACTCAATCGCTTCATAGGTTGCCCCCTCGACCGTCAGCTCCGCCAGCAGCAGCAGAATCAAATCTTTGGCCTGGACATGAGTGGGCAGAATGCCGTGATAATTGACGCGGATAGTGGTCGGAACTTTCAGCGGGATTTCCCCCGTCCCCAGCGCGTAGGCCGCATCCGTGATGCCTAAGCCAATCGCGAAACAACCAAAGGCCCCGGCGGTGACGGTATGAGAGTCAGTGCCCAGCAGCACCTCTCCGGGCCGGGTATGGCCGCCTTCGGCCAGGCCGATATGGCAGACGCCTTTATACTGTGGTGTGCCCACGTCATAGAAATAGGTAATCTTCTGCTCTTTGGCAAACTCCCGCATAACACGGATATTCTGATTGGCCTGAGGGTCGGCAGAATAGACAAAATGGTCCGGGATCATAATAAAACGTCCGGCGTCCCAGACTTTTGCCTGCGCACCAAACTCTTTTTTAAATACGCTGGCGACGCCAGGCGTACAGGGGTCGTGCGACATTAATATATCCACTTTCGCCCAGACTATTTCTCCAGGCATGACGGTATCCCTCCCGCTGGCACGCGCGAGTATTTTCTGACTGATTGTCTGACCCATATTTATTTATCTCTGTGTATTATTCCGGCCAATGAAGTGAATAAACTTTATTTACCTTACCGCTTTTCACTGCCGGGTAAACGCGGAATATGCTAATATCGTGGATTGTTTCCCTCTAAAAACAATCCGGGATCATAATGAGCGATTTTGAAAACCTGCACGGCATGATTATTTTTGCCAAAGTGGTGGAAACCCTGAGCTATACCGAAGCGGCGAAGGCACTCGGGCTGGCAAAATCCTCGGTGAGTAAAGAGATCACGGCGCTGGAAGTGCGCCTGGGGGCAAAACTGCTGCAGCGCACCACCCGGCGCATTCAGGTGACAGAAGTCGGGATGACCTATTACCACTACTGTTACCGGATACTGCATGAGGTGAAAAGTGCCGACCTGTTTATCCGCCAGTTTCACGAAGAGCCTACCGGCAGCCTGCGTGTGGTGGCACCGGTTTCCTTTGGCTGCCAGTGTATTGTTCCGGTGCTTAACCGCTTTGTCGCCAGCAATATCCACGTCAGCGTCGATCTGGATCTGACCGATCGCGCGGTCAATCTGGAAGAGGATGGCTTTGATATCGCCATCGCCATTACCCGCGAACTGCCGGAACACCGCCACTATCGTCCGCTGTCCGATATCGCCTGGGGGCTGTATGCCGCCCCGGCGTATATGCACAACATCGGTGCGATAGCCAGCCCGGATGACCTGCCGCGCCAGGACTATATTCTGTTTCGCGGCCCGGCCCACACCATTTCATTACCGTTCCGTAAAGAGAAACAGAAAAAGGATATTGAAGTCCGCAGCCGCTTCCGCGCCAACAACAGTATTGCCCTGTTAAATTCGGCCGTAGCACAGACCGGTATTGCCTATCTGCCGAATTATATTGCTCAGGAGGCGGTGACTCGCGGGGATCTGGTACAGATCCTCCCAGAATGGGAAATGGACATTTATAAATCCTACGTTCTGGTGAAAAGTGATAATTTCATTTCACCGCGCGTACGGTTATTTATTGAAGAGTTGCAGAAGGCGTTAAAAAAATAACCCTGGCGACCGGAAAGGGAATGGAGAAAAGGTAAGAACTGGCCGACAGGGAATATAAGGTCGGCCACTACGGTTTAGCGCGGAAACGATTTCACCCTAAATAATGGGCGTTACAGCATAGGCGGCAAAGGAGTGAATCCCCGGGAGCTTACCTGAGTAAGTGACCGGGGTGAGCACATGAAGCCAACGCCGTTGTCGCGTCAAGTATGACGGGTAAAATTACCCTAAATAATGGGCGTTACAGCAAGGCGGCAAAGGGGTGAATCCCCGGGAGCTTACCTGAGTAAGTGACCGGGGTGAGCACATGAAGCCAACGCCGTTGTAGCGTCAAGTATGACGGGTAAAATTAATAGTAGTTGCCGTGACGGTAATCCCAGGTCGTAAAGATATCCGACATCATCGACATAATCTTATCAACATCCAGGCCTTTACGGATCAGCACCGGGCACGGCGTGATATTACGTTCGCCTTTCTGCTCGGGCACCAGCTTACCGTTATCGTCAACCATCGCTACCATTACACCCTGCTCGTAACGGGTCTTTTCTGACTCGTTTGGCTGGATAGACTTCACATAGTCGTTAGCGGCAATAATCAGATCTGCGTGCTGTTCAATACGGTCGCCGATACCTTCGACCAGGCCACGGTTGCCTTTGCCTGACGGGTTAGCCGAGCTGGCGAAGGAGAACTTACCGTGGTTTTCCCACAGCTCTTTCGCCAGGTTCTCACCGGGTACGCCAAATTTGATGACGAAACAGCTGGTCTGACGGCGGTCCATCATCAGCTCTTTAGAGCCGTCATCCGGGATACGCGCTACCGCCTCTTCTTTCCACGGCAGGATGCAGCCCAGCAGCACGTCTTTGTCCCAGTGCTGCTGATACAGCGCTTCAATTTCCGGGTTCAGCTGGGCCAGCTCTTTCAGCTGTTCCAGAGAACCGCACAGCACTACGCCCGGCTTGTTACGGTTACGCTGCTTGGCGTCAAACTTGCGCTCCAGACCTTTGGCGTCAGACGTCATGATGATGTAGCCCACTTTGGTCGGGCAGACGATCATGCCGCCTTCCGCAGACAGGATCTTCACGGCTTCTGGCTGTAAGCCACCATTCCAGTTAACAACTTTATCGTTCATAGCAGCACCTTTCGTTCGGATTCGGTTCAAAGTAAAGTGGGTCATCACCCGTTGAAACCATCCTGCCACAGCCAGTTTTTAGCGCAACAATAAACACTATAAAGCCACGATTGTTTCCCACAGGAAACAACCGTTGCCGGTCAGCGCGGGATTAACTGTGCTGCTTTTAAGCGGTCAAACAGCTCAAAAAAGGCCTCACGCGTCGGCTGATAGCCCGTAAATCCGGCTTTCCGGCTTTTACTGACGTCGGTAAACACTTCCATCGGACGACCGAGGTCAGCATCGGTGTGCCACCATGACGCCAGCTTGCTGACATCCGGCTCTTTGAGGCCGGCTTCACTGGCAATCTTCTGCCACTGCTGCGCGGCATCGTTCATCCGCCCTTCCAGCGGCTGCTCGCCAGCGAAAGGGGCCGCTTCAATGCCGAAGTACGCGGCAATTTCGCCCCACATCCACTGCCAGCGGAACACGTCACCGTTGACCACGTTGTAATCCTGGTTTTGCGCAGAAGGCGTGGTGGCGGCCCAGAGCAGCTGGTCGGCCAGCAGGCGGGCGTCGGTCATGTCGGTCACCCCTTCCCACTGTGCTTTGGATCCCGGGAAGACAAACGGCTGCCCGGTCTGTTTGCACAGCGTGGCGTACACCGCCAGCGTCTGCCCCATGTTCATCGCGTTACCGACGGCGAAGCCAATCACCGTATGCGGGCGATGCACGCTCCAGGTACAGCCATATTTTTTTGCGGCGGCAAACACTTCGTCTTCCTGGGCATAGTAGAAATTCTCTACTGGCTGGCGGCCCTGCTCTTCGCGAAACGGCGTGACCGGCACCGCGCCCTTGCCGTAGGCGTCAAACGGGCCAAGGTAGTGCTTCAGGCCGGTGATCAGCGCCACGTGGCCCCCTTTCAGCGAGTCTCCCAGCGCGTCCAGTACGTTACGCACCATCGCTCCGTTGACGCGGATGTTCTCTTTTTCGTTTTCCTGGCGAGCCCAGGCGCTGAAGAACACCTTATCCACCACCACATCCTTCAGGGCGGCCTGTACAGATTCCGCATCGGTCAGGTCGGCAGTCAGCGATGTCACTCCGCCGATCACCGGGGTACGTCCGCGTGACAGGCCATTAACCTGCCAGCCTTCTGCCAGCAGGCGTTCGGCCAGGGCACTTCCGGTGACGCCGCTGACGCCCACAATCAAAGCTCGTTGCTGCATAATTTCTCTCCTGTTCAGTGAATTCCTTCAGCTTAATAGAGAATTAAATTCCCATCTCAGGTATAAATTCACAGTATTAATGAACAGGAGGAATGAATGGCCGTCTCTGAAGATCGTCTGAAAGGGATCACTGCCTTTGTCGCTACAGTGGAGAGCGGCAGCTTTACCGCCGCCGCCGAACGGCTGCATCTGACCAGCTCTGCCGTGAGTAAAAGCATGGCGCGACTGGAAGCACGCCTCGGATCACGGCTGTTTGAGCGCACCACCCGCAGTCTGGCACTGACCGATGCCGGGCAGGCCTATTACGACACCTGCACCCGCGTGCTGGGGGAGCTGAGCGAAGCGGAATCGGTGCTGGCGGCCCAGCGCACCATTCCGGTCGGCCGCCTGCGCGTGGCCGTCCCCCATACCTTTGGTCGCCTGCATGTGATGCCGCTGCTCAATCAGTTCTGCCGGCAGCACCCGGATATGCAGCTTAATCTGTCGTTCTCGGACCGCTTTGTCGATCTGTTTGAAGAGGGCATCGACGTTGCGGTGCGCATCGGTGGGCCAGGCAGCTATCCCCCTTCTCTGGCGGTGCGCTATCTCGGCTGCGAACAGCTGATCTTCTGCGCCTCACCTGACTACCTGGCACAGCACGGCATCCCGCAGTCGTTAGCGGCGCTGGAACAGCACCGGGCGATTGTCTATGACCGCATCGACGGCAGCACCAGCCCGTGGCATGTCACCTCGCCGGATGGCCGCATCACCACGCGTACCGTACCGCACCGGATGGCGCTGGGGGATGGCGAAGCGCAGCGCTCCGCAGTCATGGCCGGGCTGGGTGTGGCACAGATGGCGACATGGCTGATGGAAGAACAGCTGACACGCGGTGAACTGGTGCCCTTCCTGCCGGAACTGACGGTGCCGGGCCTGCCGCTGTACGTGGTCTGGCCGCGCAGAAAGCAGCTCACGCCGAAGGTCGATGCGCTGTTGAGTGCGCTGGAGACGTTGAGGATTGGATGAGTGAGGCAATCGCAAAAGATGATCGCCCCGGTGCAAAGCCACCCCACGGAGCCGCTGAAAAACTGACGCGGCTGACCTTCCTGTTCGGTCAGCCCGCAGGTTACCCGTGAAAACCCAGCTCGGCGGAGATCGCTTTGGCGGTGGCTACCACAGGGGCCATCAGCTTTTTCACCCCAATCTGCTGGAGTTTCGCCGTTGGCAGTGACACGGATACCGCATACGGCACCCGCTGCTGAATATCAAACACCGGGGCAGCAATGCAGGAGACGCCCAGTTCGTTCTCTTCCCGATCCATGGCGGTACGCTGCTGGCGAATGCTCTTCAACTCTTCCAGCATTTCCGGCAGCGTGGTGATGGTATTTTTGGTCAGGGGCTGGATGGTCTCCTGATGGCTCTGCCAGTACTGCGCCGGGTACTCTTCGCTGCCCCAGGCCATAAAGATTTTACCCATGGCGGAGCAGTACAGTGGCATATGCTGGCCGATGTAAGCGCGGGTACGCATCATGCCGGTGGTCGGTTCCAGCTTGTAGATCAGGATCACATGGTCATCTTCCCGGCTGGAAAAGTTGACCGTCTCCCCCACCTCCAGATTCAGCTTCTCCAGATGCGGTGCCGCCACGTGGATCACGTTCAGCGATGAGAGCGCCTTCTGCCCGACGGAGATAAATTTCGTGGTCAGACGGTAGCTGCCCGGTGACGGTGCCTGGGTAACATAGCCGCTGCTGTGAAGCCCCTGCAGCAGACGGTGCACCGTACTTTTGTTCATCCCGGACAGTTCAGACAGATGGGCCAGCGGGCAACCGTTCGGGTAGTTGCTTAAGAGTTCAATCAACTGAAGGCCACGGAACAGGCTCTGCGTCCCCAGCGGTTTGTCTTTCTTATCGTCCTTCACGCTATCCGCTTTTACGCTCATCCACGCTTCCTCTTGGTTTCCTTCGCCCCCTCGCGGGGCGGTGCCCGATGTTACCCCATGCTTCCCGCACTGTGAATATGGAACGATGTTTCAGTGTAATTTCTGCGGCTTAAATCGCCCGAAACGCCACGAGACAGAAGTGAGCTGTCCATCACAATTCCATAACAACAAAAATAACTTATTGTTTTTAAATGATAAATAAAACCCTCGCTCCTTTGCTTTCCGCTCCAAGTGAGAATAGTATTTTTGAAACTTGATTTCGCATATTGAAATATTGCGGTGATTTTTCTGGCTTCACCGCTGTTGATGCTCACCAGGAGTTGCAGGAGGCTGCCATGCAGCATACACCCGGTACACCGGTTCTTACGCTGAGCCACATCACCAAACGCTTTGGCGGCAATATCGCCGTCAACGATGTCAGCCTGGACGTTTTTCCGGGCGAAGTGGTCGCCCTGTTAGGGGAAAACGGCGCCGGAAAATCCACGCTGATTAAAGTGCTCGCCGGGGTTTACAGCCGCGACGAAGGCGATATTCGCTTCCGCGAGGCCAGCATCGCCTCCGCCGCCAGTTTAAAAACCGCCCGGCAACAGCCGATCGCCTTTATTCATCAGGATCTCGGGCTGATTGAGTGGATGACCGTCGCGGAAAATATGGCGCTGGTGATGGGATTTACCCGCCGCCTGGGGCTGATTGACTGGCGGGCGGTGCGCGAACGTTCCCGCGCCGCCCTGGATGAGGTGGGCATCGCGCTGGATCCGGATGCCCGCGTCTTTGAACTGTCGCGTACCGAAAAATCCCTGCTGGCCATTGCCCGCGCCGTGGCGGTAAACGCCGAGGTGCTGGTGCTGGATGAACCCACCGCGTCCCTGCCCGCCAACGACGTCCGCCACCTGTTCAGCGTGATCAACCGCCTGAAAAGTAAAAAGGTGGGCATGATTTACGTCACCCACCGCCTGGACGAAGTGATCGAGATTGCGGACCGCGTCTGCGTGATGCGCGACGGTAAACGCGTGGCCGGGGGGATGACGGCGCAGTACAAGCTGCGCGATCTGGTGGAGATGATTGTCGGGGAGGCCATTGAAGGCGATCGGCGCGAGCCGCTGCCGGAAGCCCGCCCCCCGGTGCTGGCCCTTGACCGGCTATGCACCGGTGAAGTCGGCCCGGTCTCATTCAGCCTGCAACCCGGCGAAATGCTGGCGCTGGCCGGGTTGCGCGGGGCGGGCCAGGAGGAAATTGGCCGCCTGCTGTTTGGCCTGCGTGAGCGCAGCGGCGGCAGCATTCAGTTCCGTGATAACGCCTATCACGCCGGGTCGCCGCAGCAGGCGATGGCGGCAGGCGTTTCACTGGTGGCGGGTGACCGCACCGGGGAAAGCCTGGTGATGTCGATGAGCGTGCGGGAAAACCTGTTTATCAATCCCTGTGCCAGCGGCCACCGCCTGCTGTCACGCTACGGCCGCCGCGCCGAGATTGGGGCCAGCTGGTGGAAGGTGCAGCTGTTCGATGTTCGCCCTAAGGACGTCAATCTGGACATCAGTGCGCTGTCAGGCGGCAATCAGCAAAAAGTGGTAATGGCACGCTGGATGCACCTCAACGCCCCGCTGCTGATCCTTGAAGATCCCACGGCGGGCGTCGACGTCGGCGCGCGGGAAGAGATCTATCACCTGCTGAACAAGGCGCTGGCCGACGGCATCGCGGTGCTGGTGATCTCCAACGATTTCGAAGAGATCGCCCATATCTGCAACCGCGCACTAGTGTTTAACCGCGGTCAGGTGGTGGGCGAACTGAAAAATGAACGCGTCACCTTCGCCAACCTGCTTGAACTGGCTTCAGCCAGCCAGGAAACGCCGGTCGCTACCGTCTGAATCATTAACGCCACCGTCAGACGGTGGCAGGAGAAGCTGTTATGTCCAAAACATCCGTGAAGTCTACCGCGCTGGAGCAGCGGGTCAGCCTCGGCGAGCACGGTGCCGCCGCGTGGCTGATGCAGATCGTCACCCGCTACGGCCTGCTGCTGCTGTGCGTCCTGCTCACCGTCCTGTTCTCACTGCTGTCGCCCTCGTTCGCCAGCATGCTGACACTACAGGCGATCCTCGCCAGTAAGGCCAAAATTGCCCTGCTGGCGCTGGCCGCCACCATTCCCATGATCGTCGGCAAAATCGACCTGAACGTCGGCTTTGGCATCGTGCTGTGGCATATCCTCGCCATCACCTTACAGGTCGAGTATGGCTTCTCCTGGCAGATGGCGGTGCTGACGGTACTGGCGATCTCCGCCGTTTACGGCCTGCTCAACGGGATTCTGGTGGCACTGGCGGATATTGACAGCTTCGTGGCCACCCTCGGCTCCGGCACCGTGCTGTACGCCGTCGCGCTGTGGCACTCCGGGGGCCGCCAGATCGTCGGCGACCTGCCCGATGCCTTTATCGCCCTGCACCACACCGAAATCTTCGGCATTCCGATTGGCGCATTCTACGTACTGGCCGTGGCCATCGTCCTGTGGCTGATCACCGAACACACTCCGCTTGGCCGCTGCATGTATGCGGTGGGCGGTAACCCGGCGGCAGCAAGACTGAACGGCATTGCCGTTAATAAATTTACCATCGGCGCGTTTATCGCCTCCAGCGTGCTTACCGGTTTCAGCGGCGTACTGATCGCCGCCGAGCAGGGCGTCGGCCAGGCGAGCGTCGGTATGGATTACCTGCTGCCTGCGCTGGTCGGGGCGTTCCTCGGCAGTACCACTATCCGCCCGGGCCGCGTGAACGTCTGGGGCACCGTGGTGGGCATTGCTATTCTCGCCATCGGGATTGCCGGTATCCAGCAGTTTGGCGGCGATTTCTGGGTTGAGCCGCTGTTTAACGGTGCCACGTTGCTGCTTTCCATTACGCTTGCCGGTTACGCCCAGCGCCGCCGGATGCTGAACCAAAAAGCCGTGGTGCGCAGTCAAAACACCCCGGCTGCCACTCCTGACAATAATCAAAACACCATCACTCCGGGGAGTACCTTATGAAACGTCATCTTCTTGCACTGACTCTTGGCACGCTGCTGGCAGGTTCGCTGCCAGCCTGGGCTGACAGCTACCTCGAGCAGGCCACCGCCGCAGTCAGTAAAGCCACCGCCAGCGTCACCCAGTGGGACGGCCCCACCACCGGGCCGACCCTGCAAAAGAACAAGAAGGTGATCTTTATCGCCTCGGATATGAAAAACGGCGGCGTACAGGGCGTGCAGCAGGGGCTGAGTGAAGCCGCTGCCGCAGCAGGCTGGAAGCTGGAAACGCTCGACGGCGGCGGCTCGGTGAAAGATCAGCTGGCGGCGCTGAACCAGGCTATTGCCCAGCGCCCGGACGGTATTGTCATTGGCGGCTGGAACCCAAACGTGGCCAAAATTCCGCTGAAAAAAGCTGTTCAGCAGAAAATCGTGCTGATGGCCTGGCACGCCGAACCGCAGCCGGGGCCGATTGCCAAATATAACGTGGTAACCAACATCACTTCTGATTCCAACGAGGTCGCCCGCCTTGCTGCACAGTATGCGGTGGTGCAGTCCGGCGGTAAGGCACAGGTGCTGATTTTCACCGATTCGCTCTATCAGATTGCGCTGGATAAGGCCAATACGATGAAGCAGGAAATCGAGAAGTGCAGCGGCTGTAAGGTGGTGGAGTTTATCGATACGCCGCTGGCCGATACCGCCAACCGCATGCCGTCAATGACCTTCAGCCTGCTGCAAAAATATGGCGATAAGTTCCAGTACGCACTGGCGATCAACGACCTTTACTTCGACTTTATGGCCCCGGCGCTGAAGACCGCGGGCAAAGGCGGCAAAAACGCGCCGTTTAATATCTCCGCCGGGGACGGCTCGATTTCGGCCTTCCAGCGCATCCGCAGCGGCGGCAGCCAGATCGGTACCGTGGCCGAGCCGCTGAAGCTGCACGGCTGGCAGCTGCTGGATGAGTTTAACCGCGCCTTTGCCGGTCAGCCGCCGTCAGGCTATGTCACCCCGGCGCACCTGATTACTAAAGAAAACATCGGCAGCGACGGCGGGCCGCAAAACCACTACGACCCGCAGAATGACTACCAGGGGCATTACAAAACCATCTGGGGCGTGAAGTAGCGGAGGGGCTATGCAGAGGACTGACAACCTGACGCTGGAAAAACTCTGTTCCCCGGCACTCTGGGCCGAGGGGCCGGTATGGCTGCCGGAACAGGATGCCGTGGTGTTCAGCGATGTGAAAGGGAACCGCATGTTCCGCTGGCAGCGCAGCGGCGAGGTGAGCCTCTGGCGCTCGCCGTCCCACTACGCTAACGGCAACGCCCGCGATCTGCAGGGCCGGGTGGTGAGCTGTGAGCACGGCCGCCGCGCCATCAGCCGCACGGAGCATGACGGCAGCGTCACGCTGCTGGTGGAGAAAGTGGACGGCAAGCGCTTCAATTCACCTAACGACGTGGTGGTGCGATCCGACGGCACGATCTGGTTCACCGATCCGCCCTACGGGATCGTCAGCGACGATGAGGGTTATCACGCGCACAGTCAGGTGATCGGCTGTTATCTCTACTGTTTCGATCCGATCGCACAGCGGCTGACCATCGCCGCCAGCGATCTGCAGCGCCCCAACGGGCTGGCTTTTTCGCCCGATGAAAGTCTGCTGTACGTGGCGGATATGTCGGTGGTCGACTTCCCGACGCTGGGTCGCCGCCAGCTGCGGGTCTATCCGGTTGACGGCCATGAGCTGGGCAGCGGACGGCTGTTTGCCGAAGTGGCACCCGGCTTTCCGGACGGTTTCTGCGTCGACACACGCGGTTATCTTTACTGTAGCTGCGCCGACGGGGTGATTATTTTCGACAGCAAAGGCATGCCGTGCGGCAAGATCCCGCTGCCGGAACGCGTGTCGAACTGCACCCTCGGTGGCCCGCACGGTAACGAGCTGTATATCACCGCCACCACGTCGCTCTACCGGGTGCAACTCCCGCACTAGCGCGACAGGGCCTTCCCGGCAGCCGGATTCTCCTGCTGCCGGCTTTCGCTCGCCCAGAATCTGGTGGATGTGCCAGCGATCACAGAACCCAACACTATTTTTATCTATCTGTTTTATAAAGATAAATTACCACCTCATTTCTTTGACTTGTTCTCTCCAGGCGCATAGGATTTATTTGGAACGACATTCCATATATTGAAATAATGCCACCTCCGGGGAGAAACAGCAGTATGAGAATCAGCTATCAGCAGTTGAAACAGGCGTTCCTGCGGGTGTTACTGGCACGCGGTGTGCCGGCCGATAAAGCAGAAAGCTGCGCCACGATGTTCACTGACACCAGCGAGAACGGCGTTTACTCCCACGGGGTGAATCGTTTTCCCCGCTTTATCCAGCAGCTGGACGCGGGGCATATCGTGCCTCAGGCCGAAGCGGAAAAAATTCTCTCTCTGGGGGCCATCGAACAGTGGGACGCTCACCGCGCCATCGGTAACCTCACCGCCCGCAGCATGATGGATCGCGCCATTGAACTGGCCGACGGGCACGGCATTGGTCTGGTGGCACTGCGTAATGCCAACCACTGGATGCGCGGCGGCAGCTACGGCTGGCAGGCGGCAGAAAAAGGCTATATCGGCGTCTGCTGGACCAACTCCATCGCGGTGATGCCGCCGTGGGGCGCGAAAAACTGCGCCATCGGGACCAACCCGCTGATCGTCGCCGTACCGGGTGAGCCTATTACCATGGTCGATATGTCGATGTCGATGTTCTCCTACGGGATGCTGGAAGTGAACCGCCTGGCAGGCAACACCCTGCCGGTCGACGGCGGGTTTGATAATGACGGGGAATACACCCGCGATCCCGCCACCATCGAAGCCAATCGCCGCATTTTACCCATGGGTTACTGGAAAGGCTCCGCCCTGTCTATCGTGCTGGATATGGTCGCCACCCTGCTCTCCAACGGCGCTTCCGTGACTGAGGTGACCGAAGATAACGGCGACGAATTTGGCATTTCTCAGGTGTTTATCGCCATCGACGTCGATCGTCTGATCGACGGTGCGACTCGCGACAGCAAGCTGGCCCGCATCCGCGAATCCATCACAGGTGCCGAACGCGCCGACGACCGGCAGGCCATCCGCCTGCCCGGCCACAAATTCCCCGGTATCCGCGCCGAGAACCAGCGCCTGGGGATTCCGGTTGATGAGCGCGTCTGGGCACGTATCCAGGCACTGTAACGGGAGCAGAGACGATGATTTTTGGCCATATCAACCATACCGATGCCCGCCACTATCCGCCGGCCATTGCCCGTGCCCTGGCGTACTTAGCCTCGCACGACCTGGCGGGCATGGCGGCTGGTCGCTATCAGGACAGCCAGACCGGCTGGCAGGTGCAGGTGCTGGATCTGCACACCGCCCCGCACGGTGATAACTACCCAGAGGCCCACCGCCGTTTCATCGATGTGCAGTTCCTGGTGTCCGGCAACGAGCTGATGGGGGTGGCTACGGAAAAAACCGTACCGCCCGTTCACCAGCCTTATGACGAGGAACGCGACATCATCTTTTACCGCGACGTGCCGAATGAAACCCTGCTTCTGATGCAGCCGGGCCACTTTGCCGTGTTCTTCCCGCAGGATATTCATCGCCCGAACTGCGCGCTGGACGCCCCCGAGGCCATTCGCAAGGTGGTGGTGAAGATCCCCACGGCCGATCTCGCTGACTGAAAGAGGATCCCTATGAGCCTGACTTCCACCCCGATTGTCCGGGAGCCGATCCCCGCCCTGCGCTGGCTGCGGATCATCCCGCCGATCCTGATCACCTGCATTATCTCCTACATGGATCGGGTCAACATTGCCTTTGCCATGCCGGGGGGGATGGATGCCGATCTCGGCATCAGCGCCTCCATGGCCGGACTGGCCGGGGGCATCTTCTTTATCGGCTACCTGTTCTTACAGGTGCCGGGCGGCAAGCTGGCGGTGTATGGCAACGGCAAGCGGTTTATCGGCTGGTCGCTGCTGGCCTGGGCGGTGATCTCCCTGCTGACCGGCCTGGCCACCAGCCAGTATCAGCTGCTGGCGCTGCGCTTTGCGCTGGGGGTATCCGAAGGCGGGATGCTGCCGGTGGTGCTGACGATGATCGGCAACTGGTTCCCGGATGCGGAACGCGGTCGCGCTAATGCCATTGTGATCATGTTTGTGCCGATCGCCGGGATCCTGACGGCCCCGCTCTCCGGCTGGATCATCACCGCCTGGGACTGGCGCATGCTGTTCTTTGTCGAGGGGGTGTTGTCGCTGTTTGTGATGGCGCTGTGGCACTTCACCATCAGCAACCGCCCGCAGGAGGCGACGTGGATCTCACCGGCGGAAAAACAGTATCTGATCAAAACCCTGCACGATGAACAGCTGCTGATCAAAGGCAAAAACACCCGTAAAGCCTCGCTGCGTCAGGTGATGCGCGAGCCGGTGATGTGGCGGCTGATCCTGGTGAACTTCTTTTATCAGACTGGGATCTACGGCTACACCCTGTGGCTGCCTACCATCCTGAAAGGGCTGACCAACGGCAACCTGGAACAGGTCGGCTTGCTGGCGATCCTGCCCTATGTCTGCGCCATCGTCGGCATGTTCCTGTTCTCTGCTCTGTCGGACGCCACCGGCCGCCGCAAGCTGTTCGTTGCCCTGCCGCTGGCCGGTTTCGCCCTGTGCATGGCGCTGTCGGTACTTCTGAAAGCGCATATCTGGTGGTCTTACGCGGCGCTGGTCGGCTGCGGGTTCTTTATTCAGTCGGCGGCTGGCGTGTTCTGGAGTATACCTCCGCGCCTGTTTAATGCCGAAGTGGCCGGCGGCGCGCGCGGGGTGATCAATGCCCTGGGCAACCTCGGCGGCTTCTGCGGGCCGTATATGGTCGGGGTACTGATTGTCGCGTACAGCAAAGATGCCGGGGTATACAGCCTGGCAATCTCACTGACCATCGCCTCACTGCTGGCGCTGACGCTACCCGCCCGCTGTGATGCACAGAACAGGGAGGCAGCATGAGCCACTACTGGTTAGGACTGGACTGCGGCGGCACCTTTATTAAAGCCGGTCTGTATGACGCACAGGGTCGGGAACGGGCGGTATCCCGGCAGACACTGCCGGTGCTGGTACCGGAACCCGGCCGCGCCGAGCGTGATATGCCGCAGCTCTGGCAGCAGGCTGCCAGGGTGATTGCGGACGTGATGAAAAGCAGCGGGCTGCAGGCAAACCAGGTCGCCGGGGTGGGCATATCTGCCCAGGGGAAAGGTCTGTTCCTGCTGGATAAACAGCGTCAGCCGCTGGGCAACGGCATCCTCTCCTCTGACCGCCGGGCGCTGGCGCTGGTGCAGCAGTGGCAGCGGGACGGCATGCCGCAGACGCTCTACCCGCTCACCCGGCAGACGCTGTGGACCGGACACCCGGTCTCACTGCTTCGCTGGCTGAAGGAGCACGAGCCGCAGCGCTACGCGGCTATCGGCAGCGTGCTGATGGCCCATGACTATCTGCGCTACTGCCTGACCGGGGAACTGGCCTGCGAAGAAACCAATATTTCCGAATCTAATCTCTACGACATACAGCAGGGCGGCTGGTCTGCCGCGCTGGCCGACACGCTCGGTATCGGTGACATTCTTCCGGCCCTGCCGCCGATCGTCGGGTCAACGGCCATCGCCGGACAGGTAACCGCAGAGGCGGCAGCCCTGTGCGGGCTGCGCGAGGGCACGCCGGTGGTGGGCGGGCTGTTCGACGTGGTTTCTACCGCGCTGTGCGCCGGACTGCACGATGACACCCGGCTGAACGCGGTGATGGGGACCTGGTCCGTGACCAGCGGCATCACCGACCGCATCAGCGACGAAACCGGCCACCCGTTTGTCTACGGCCGCTACGCCATTGACGGTCAGTACATTATTCACGAAGCCAGCCCGACCTCGGCGGCCAACCTGGAGTGGTTCTGCCAGCAGTGGGGAATTGACGACTATGCACAGCTGAATCAGTGGGTCGCCGCCCTGCCCCCTGCACAAAGCTCGCTGCTGTTCCTGCCGTTCCTCTACGGCTGTAATGCCGGGGGCGACCTGCACGCCAGCTTCTTTGGCCTGCAGGCAGGCCACCAGCGCGGCCACCTGGTACAGGCGATCTACGAAGGCGTGGTGTTCTCGCACCTCACCCATCTGAACCGCATTCTGACACGCTTCCCGCAGGTCAGCGCCCTGCGCCTGAGCGGCGGCCCAACGCGTTCCGCCGAGTGGATGCAGATGTTTGCCGATGCCAGCGGTCTGCCGGTCGAGATCCCACAGATTGAAGAGAGCGGCTGCCTGGGGGCGGCGCTGGCGGCCATGACTGGCACCGGAGCCTGTGCCTCGCTGCAAGCGGCGCAGCAGGCGCTGCAACCGGCCATCGTCAGCTATCAGCCGGACGCCGGGCGTCACGCGCTGTATCAGAAAAAATACCAGCGTTATCAGCAGATAATCACGGCACTGATCGCCGTACAAGGAGTCACCGCATGAGTCATTCCCCTGTTCCCCGGCTGCAGCTGGCGCTCGATCACACCCGGCTGGATGCCGCCCTGGCGACGGCGCAGCGCCTGCACCATCAGGTCGATATTGTCGAAGCGGGCACCCTTCTCTGCTTAAGCGCCGGGATTGATGCCGTGCGCCAGCTGCGCCAGCTGCTCCCGGATAAAACGCTGGTGGCCGATTTCAAAGTAGCCGACGCCGGGGCCACGCTGGCAAAACTGGCCTTTGAAGCCGGGGCCAACTGGATGACGGTGATCTGCAGCGCCCCGCTGGCCACCTTTGCCAGCGCGCTGGAGGTCGCCCGGCAGCACCAGGGCGATATCCAGATTGAACTGTTCGGTCACTGGACACTGGAGGATGCCCGCCGCTGGCGTGAGCTGGGGCTGACGCAGGCCATCTACCACCGAGGCCGCGATGCGCAGGCCAGCGGCCAGCAGTGGAGCCCGCAGGACCTGGCGGCGATGAAGGCGCTGTCAGATTTGGGCTTTGCGCTGTCGGTCACCGGCGGTATTACCCCCGACGAACTGCCGCAGTTCAGGGACATCGACGTGAAGGCGTTTATCGTCGGCCGGGCACTCAGCGAAAGTGCCGACGGGCTGGCGACCGCTGCCGACTTCCATCAAGCCATTGCCACCCTCTGGGGACACTAACCATGCGCCAACACCCGCTGGGAATTTACGAAAAAGCCCTGCCTTCTCATCTGAGCTGGCCGGAACGCCTGGCCCTGGCGAAAGCCTGCGGCTTCGACTTCGTTGAGATGTCGGTGGATGAAACCGATCTGCGTCTCTCGCGCTTGCAGTGGAGCAAAGAGCAGCGCCTGTCACTGGTCAGCGCGACGATGGAAACCGGGGTCAGCATCCCGTCAATGTGCCTGTCCGGCCACCGCCGCTTTCCGTTTGGCAGCCGCGACCCGGAAATACGTCAGCAGGCGTACAGCCTGATGGAGCAGGCGATCCAGCTGGCGAAAGACGTCGGCATCCGCACCATCCAGCTGGCGGGCTACGACGTTTACTACGAACCGCATGACGAAGGAACGGTGGCGCGCTTTGCCGAAGGACTGGCCTGGGCGGTCGACCGCGCCGCCGCCGCGCAGGTGATGCTGGCGGTCGAGATTATGGACACCGAATTTATGAATGCCATCAGCAAATGGAAGCTCTGGGATAAGCAGCAGGCCTCGCCGTGGTTCACCGTCTATCCCGACGTCGGCAACCTGAGCGCCTGGGGCAATGACGTCGCCGCCGAGCTGGCGCTGGGCATTGACCGCATTGCCGCCATCCACCTGAAAGACACGCAGCCCGTCACCGCCAGTTCACCGGGGCAGTTCCGCGATGTGCCGTTTGGTGACGGCTGCGTCGACTTTGTCGGCGTGTTCCGCACGCTGAAAGCACTTAACTATCGCGGGGCGTTTCTGATTGAGATGTGGACCGAGAAAGCCGAGGAACCGGTGACCGAGATCGTGCAGGCCCGGCGCTGGATTGAACAGAAAATGCAGGAAGGAGGCTTACAGTGAGCTTAACTACGCTGAAACAGCAGGTGTTCGAGGCTAACCTGGCGCTGCCGCGTCACCGTCTGGTGACCTTCACCTGGGGCAACGTCAGTGCCATTGACCGCAGCCGCGGGCTGGTGGCGATCAAGCCGTCCGGGGTGGAGTACGACGGCATGACCGTGGACGATATCGTGGTAGTGGAGCTGGAAAGCGGCCGCACCGTCGAGGGCAGCAAAAAGCCGTCGTCCGATACCGCCACGCATCTGGCGCTGTACCGGGCGTTCGCTGATATCGGGGGCATTGTCCATACCCATTCGCGCCACGCCACCATCTGGGCGCAGGCCGGGTTGGACCTGCCGGCCTGGGGCACCACGCACGCCGACTATTTCTACGGCCCCATACCCTGTACGCGCCTGATGACGCCGCAGGAGATCGCTGACGATTACGAACATAACACCGGCGAGGTGATTATCGACACCTTCCGTTCGCGCGGCATCAGCCCGACGGCGGTCCCGGCGGTGCTGGTCAACGCCCACGGACCGTTTGCCTGGGGCAGCACTGCCGACAACGCCGTCCACAATGCGGTGGTGCTGGAAGAAATTGCCTATATGGGGATTTTCTCGCGCCAGCTGACGCCTGGCATGAAGGATATGCAGCAGGTGCTGCTGGATAAGCACTATCTGCGCAAGCATGGAGCGGGGGCGTATTACGGGCAGTGACCGCTGGCGGCTCTCTTTCTGCTGGTGAGGACCGGGGTTAGGCTGGAGCCACAGCGGTTAAAAGCATTTCGCTTTCCTGCTGCGCAGGCGAAACGACCCAGGTCAACAGCATTTCGCTTTCCTGCTGCGCAGGCGAAGCGACCCAGGTCAACAGCATTTCGCTTTCCTGCTGCGCAGGCGAAGCGACCTAAGGCCGGCAGTCGCCCCGGCCTTAGGAATCCGCGCTTGCGGCTGGCGCACCGCCCGCTTTTCGCGGGTGCCCTCGTCAGCTTCGTTCGCCGTACGGACCGCTCGTGACGCACATCCCTGTGCTGCACTCACTCTCACCGCCCTCCTGGCCGTTCGTCCTGGCTCACTGCTCTTCCTCAGCGAGGCTTAACGCCGCTTAAAGGTCAAAAACCAGATCAAAAGACAATAGACAAAAGACAAAGGCCTTTTCTGTTTGTAATATCTCAGGTTTTTGGTTTGGGTTTTAACGTTGAAACTGCACCGAAGAAGCGATGATTTCCAGGACGTACCGACGGGACGTCGGCACGAGGGGGTGAAGGGGGCGGCGCGATTGCCGTCCCCCTTTCCGACCGACCGTTACGGCGTCAGTTTCTCCACGTCGGCATTCCCCTGCTGATGCACCACGGCCTCATCCTTACGCACCTTAGCCACATCGCTGGCGGACACCGTAGACGTCGCGGTATTGCCCCAGCTGGTGCGGATAAAGTTCACCACGTCCGCCACCTGCTGGTCGTTCAGCCGCCAGCCGAAGGCCGGCATGGTGATGGTGGTCGGTGCGCCCTTCATGCCCGGCAGCTGCGCGCCACTGAGCACAATATGAATCAGCGACGTGGGATCGGATGCCAGCACTACCGGGTTCCCGCGCAGTTCCGGGAAGAAGCGCGCATAGCCGCTGCCGTCCGTTTTATGGCAGGCGGCGCAGCTGTCCACGTAGACCGACGCACCGGTTTTACTGTCATCACCTTTCCACAGCGCTTTCGCCACCGTATCGTCCGGCGTAAAGCCCACCTGATTCGGATCTTTCGCGCCCAGCGACTTCAGATAGCGGGCAATCGCCGTGGCATCTTCCGCGGTCAGGTGCTGCAGGCTGTGCTGCACCACGTCGGTCATGCCGCCGAAGACCGCCGTATGATCGTTGCGCCCCATCCGCAGGAACTGCACCAGGTCGTCCTCGCTCCAGCGCCCCAGACCATCACGTCCGTCGCCGCGCAGGTTACTGGCGGTCCAGCCGTCAATCGGTGCGTTACTGCCGGAAAGGAAGTCGCTGCCCTCGTCGTTGTTCAGCGCTTTTTCCTGCATGGTGATGCTGCGTGGCGTATGGCAGGCCCCGCAGTGCCCCAGCCCTTCCACCAGATACTGACCGCGCGCCAGCACCGGATCCTGACCTTGCACTGGCTGGAAGGCTTTCACGTCCGGGGCAAACACCCCGCGCCAGATTGCCAGCGGCCAGCGCATTGACAGCGGCCAGGGGATATCACTTTCCTGATTGGCCTGCGCCACCGGCTTCACGCCGTGCATAAAGTAGGCATACAGTGCCTGCATATCCTCATCGCTGACGACGGCGTAAGAGGGGTAAGGCATCGCCGGGTAGAGCGTATCGCCATTTTTCGCCACGCCGTGGCGTACCGCTTTCTGGAAGTCGTCGTAGCTGTAGCCGCCAATGCCGCTCTGCTTATCCGGCGTGATATTGGTGGAGTAGAGGGTGCCGATTGGCGTCGCCATCGGCAGGCCACCGGCAAACGGCTCACCGCCAGCTTTGGTATGGCAGGCCACACAGTCCCCCGCGCGCGCCAGGTACTCGCCGCGCGCTATCTGCGCATCCGCACCGTCTGCCGCCAGGGCGTTCAGTGCCATCATGCCCGGCAGCAGGGCAATAAGAAGTAACTTTTTCATCTGTTTATCCTTATGCCTGCACCAGTGGACCCGGGTTTTTCAGGTACTGTTCGCGGATCGCTTTTGCTGACCAGTAGGTGAGCGCAGCGACCATACCGGTCGGGTTATAACCCAGCCCCTGCGGGAACGCCGAGGCACCGGGAACAAACACGTTCGGCACATCCCAGCTCTGCAGATAGCGGTTAATGGCGCTGGTTTTCGGGTCTTCACCCATGATCGCCCCACCGTTCATATGCGTGGTCTGATACACGGTGGTATCGAAATGCGTCCCCGGCATTTTTGGCGTGCCGCTGATGAGCTTTGGATTCATCGCTTCGGCAATCTTGTGCATGCGACCGTGCATAAACTGCGACATTTTAATGTCGTTATCCTGCCAGTCGAAGGTCATACGCAGCAGCGGCTGGCCGTGGATATCCTTGTAGTTTGGATCCAGATCGAGGTAGTTATTGCGGTAAGACTGGTGCGCACCGTGGGCATCCATCGACACATGGTGCGTGTAATGATCGGCCACTGCCGCTTTCCATTTGCTGCCCCAGTTTGGCGTTCCCGGCGGCGTTGGCAGGCCGGAGATCGGTTTCACACCCGCCTGATTCACCCACATCGGTGAGCCGCCGACAAAACCGTATTTCGCATGGTCAAAGTTGTCGGCGTTGAAGTCGTCGACGCCCACACCGGCACCGCCCGCCCCGATAAAGTTATTGGTGAACACATCCTTACCGAAGAAGGCTTTGATGGTGGAGATATTCTGGTAGGCAAAGTTACGCCCGACGGTGCCTTCGTTGGTCACCGGATCGTACGGTTTACCAATGCCGGACAGCAGCATCAGGTGGACGTTGTGGAACTGGAAGGCCGACAGGATCACCAGATCCGCCGGCTGTACCTGCTCGCGCCCCAGCGCATCGACATAAGTGACACCGGTGGCACGCTTTTTATCGTCGGTCAGGTTCACCCGCAGGACGTGTGCATTGTTGCGCAGTTCAAATTTTGCCTCCTGGCGCAGCGCAGGCAGAATATTGACGTTTGGTGAGGCTTTGGAATACATGTAGCAGGCATAGCCGCTGCAGTAGCCGCAGAAGTTGCACGGCCCCATCTGCGCGCCGTAGGTATTGGTGTACGGGCCGGAGGTATTGGCTGACGGCAAATCATAGGGGTGATAGCCGATGCTCTCCGCCGCCTGGGCGAACAGCTGCGCTGACCAGGTGCGCTTCTGCGCGGGCAGCGGGAACGGGCTGGAACGGTCCGGGGCAAACGGGTTGCCTTTGCCGCCCTGGCCGACCACTTTGCCCTTCACACTCCATGCCGAACCGGAGGTGCCGAACACTTTCTCGGCCTGGTCGAAGAACGGCTCCAGCTCGTCATAGGTCACGCCGAAGTCCTGAATGGTCATGCCTTCCGGGATGAAATTTTTGCCGTAGCGCTCTTCATAGTGGCTGCGCATCCGCAGTTCCATCGGGTCAACGCGGAAATGCACGCCCGACCAGTGCAGGCCCGCGCCACCTGTGCCGGTACCCGGCAGGAACGCGGCCAGCTGACGATACGGCTGTGCGGTCTGCGCAGCGTTATGACGGATGGTGACGGTGCTTTTTGACAGATCCTGGAACAGCTTTTTACGGATGTTATAGGTCAGCTCGTCAATCACCTGGGGATAAGCCCCGTCAGGATAGGTATCCCGGTGCGGGCCGCGCTCCAGCGCCACCACGTTCAGACCCGCTTCGGTCAGCTCTTTCGCCATGATCGCCCCGGCCCAGCCGAAACCGACGATCACTGCATCCACTTTTTTCTGTTCGTTAGCCATGATTAGCTTCTTTCCCCGCGAATTGATACCGGCGGCAGCGTGTAACGCTCGCCGCGTTCCACCCAGTCCATAAAGTCGGCGCGTGCGCCCGGGAAGTTGATCAACTGCCAGCCGACCAGCCCCTGATTGCCCCCGTGGATCGGGTCACTGAAAAAGCCTTCGCGGGTGTTCTGTAACAGGAAGGAAAAGAAGGTTTTCGCCGGAAGCTGTGGCAGCGTCACGCTGCCCGCTTCCAGGGCCTGTAAAAAGGCGTCCTGCTGTTCGCTGCTTAACTGCGCGAAAAGCTTACCGTGCTGCTGCTTTGCCAGCGCATCGGCGTCGGCCAGGCCAAGCCGGTAGATATCACGCGGCGTCAGCGGCAGCTGATAACCCAGAGCTTTATCGGCATCCGGGTGGAAGGGCCCCTGCATATACCAGTTGCTGCCGGTGGCGTAGGGCGTGTTCATCTGGCGGTCGATGTATTCGGGTACGCCAGCTTCCAGCGCGCCGGGGCCACGCTCATCGGCGGGGATCAGCCGGGCGACTGCCGCCTGCACAAAGGCGTACTCTTCCGGGGTAAACCAGGTGGGCTGATACTCACGCGCCTGCTGCGGGCCGGTGGCGGCAGCCTCTTTCGCCACGGCGGGCGCGACAGCGGCCAGTGAACCCAGTCCGGCGGAACCTATCGCCATCGCCGGGGCGAGGGTAATGGTTTTCAGCAGAAAATCCCTGCGGGTACTGCCTGTTTTTTGCTCTGACATGACATTGCCTTCTCAAACGTTCGCGTGGGCGATCGCTAAAATGGGGGTCGGATGATTTTATCGTCACACTGATATAGGGGGTCTTTGCTGTTCCGGCCTTTATACGCTTTTTTGTTACCGGTAACAGTGGCGCATACTGTAACAGTTATACGTATAAGGTGTGAGGGGAGAGAAACAAAAAGGCACAATTTCATTAACAATTTACCGGCCCCGCCTGCTGCCGGGCCGGTCTCTGGCCCGGCAGCAGCGGAAAACGCCCTGACGGACAGCTTAAAACGCCTGTAAGCGGCACTCTGACGGCTGCGGGCGGCCGAAATAGTAGCCCTGGAACAGCGTACAGCCCTCTTCCTTCAGCCGCTCAAACTGCTCATTGCTTTCCACCCCTTCCGCAGTGATCTGAATGTCCAGGCTGCGGCTCATCCCGGTGATCGCGCGGATAATGGCCAGTGCCTCGCGGCTGTCGTGCATATCGTTGATAAACGACTTATCGATTTTGATTTTATCGAACGGGAAGGAACGCAGGTAACTCAGCGACGAATAGCCGGTGCCGAAGTCATCCAGCGCAATACGGATGCCCAGCGCCTTGAGATTTTGCAAAATATGGATATTGACCAGGGT
Source organism: Erwinia sp. PME.40.26/001 (assembly GCF_055556675.1). Classification (NCBI taxonomy): domain Bacteria; kingdom Pseudomonadati; phylum Pseudomonadota; class Gammaproteobacteria; order Enterobacterales; family Erwiniaceae; genus Erwinia; species Erwinia sp. PME.40.26/001. The sequence goes on along the minus strand of NZ_JBVHNP010000012.1, from coordinate 43,570 downwards.
GTTATCCAGCAGCACGGATTCGGTGATCTCCACTTCCAGCCGGTGCGGGGCCAGGCCGGACTCCTTCAGCGCAGCCTCAACGACCGACACCAGCGCGCTGTTTTTAAACTGCAGCGGCGACAGGTTTACCGCCACGCTCTGCTCGCCCGGCCAGGTCGCCGCCTCACGGCAGGCTTCATACAGCGCATAGGCTCCCAGGCTGTGGATCAGTCCGGTCTCTTCGGCAATGGGAATAAAATCGACCGGCATGATGATGCCCCTTTCCGGGTGCTGCCAGCGCATCAGGGCCTCATAGCCAATGATTTCCCGGTGCAGATGGTTGGTAATGGGCTGGTAATACAGCCTCAGCTGGCGGCTGGTGAGTGCCTCACGCAGATCGTTTTCAATGGCCCGACGCCTCTGCGCCATCGCACCCATCGTCTCAGTAAAGTGTTCAAAACGGTTACGGCCGTTACGTTTGGCTTCGTACAGCGCCATATCCGCACGGCGTAACAGCTCATCCGGCGTGGCCATGCCGCCGTCGGCAATGGCGATGCCAATACTCAGCCCCACCGACAGGTTATGCCCGTCCACGCTGAACGGGGGACGAATGGTTTCGATCAGGCGGGTGGCAACGGCTTCAGCCTCCTGCCGCTGCGTCAGCCCCGGCAGAACAATGGAGAACTCGTCGCCGCCGCTGCGCGCCAGCGTGTCCTGGTCACGCAGAACCCCACGCAGACGCACCGCAACGGAACGCAGCAGATCGTCACCCGTCTGGTGGCCCAGGGCATCATTGACGTTTTTGAAGTTATCCAGATCCAGCCCCAGCGTGGCCGTTTTGCGACGCCCATCGCGATCGTCGCGCAGCGCCTGGGTCAGACGCTGGTTGAACAGGACGCGGTTTGGCAGGCTGGTCAGATTATCGTGATGGGCCATATGATGAATTTGCGCATCGGCCGCCCGCTGGTCGGTGACATCATCGGCAATCAGCAGCACATAGTTATGGTGCTCATCGTTACCGCGGATGATCGAGGCGCTGGCACTGATGATCCGCTCGCCACCCGGCGTCATCAGCAACCGCTCATTGCGCTGCATTCCCTCTCTGCGCTGCGCAGCATCGGAGAGCTGCATAAAGTATTCGCCCATTTCGGCAGTCATGCACTCCGGCCCGCGCTTGCCGATAAAATCGCGCTGCGTGCCCCCCAGCAGCTGTTCAGCTTTGTTGTTAAGCAGCAGGATCTCGCGTGATACGACATCCTCCACAATCACGCAGGAGGGAATATTGGCAATAATGGTGTCGAGGAAGGTCGACAACGAGGCCATTTTAGCGCTGTTCTGTTCGGCCAGTTCTTTCGTGCGCAGGATCTGCTGCTCATACTCGCGCACTTCGGTACAGTCGCGGGTGATCTTGGCGAAACCGATCAGCCGGTCCTCATCGTTGCGGATCGCATCGATCACCACATGCGCCCAGAAGGCACTGCCATCTTTACGGTACCGCCAGCCATAATCTTCAAAACGCCCGGTGCGGCGGGCGATCGCCAGGTTGCTTTCCGGCAGCTGCAGCAGCCGGTCCTGAGCGCTGTAGAAGCAGGAAAAGTGCTTACCGACGATCTCCTCTGCGGTGTAGCCTTTGGCACGCTGCGCGCCCGGATTCCAGTTAGTTACCGTTCCATCAGGGGTGATCATATAGATTGCGTAATCGACTACGCTTTGTACCAGCTGCCGGTACATCACATCCGAGTTGTCATTCATTATTATTTTCACCCAGGCGCTGGCGGTCATTTTTTCCATCGCGGAAAAGACGTTCAGCGCTGCATACGCCTTTCAGTGGCGTAAAATAACCCGCTCCTGCCGCGCGGCGGCAGCAGGATTCTTGACTGCTAATGTGGTCAAACCACATGGGTATAAACCTATAACATCAGTCTATTCAAGCAATTTCCTTCCAATCACGTCCGTTCATTGACGGTCGTCGACGTTGCTCAAAAAAATATTCAGCGTGAATTTTTACCTTTTTGACCTTAATGACGTCAGTTTAAAGGTTAATTTGGCCTTTCACTTCTACAAAATAAAGAGTACGGGAAAATTAACGGCACAATTAACCATGAAATAAACAAGATGTTTATCCCGACATTAATAGATACAACCGTAACGAGATCACTCAGCGTTAATCGCGGTATAACCAGCAAACATTAACAGCGGAGTGCCTATGTTTAAATCTTTTTTCCCCAGGCCCGGGCTGTTTTTCAGCAGCGTGGTGATATGGAGTTTCTTAGCGGTGGTGTTCTGGTTTGGCTATGCCGACAGCAGGCTGGCTCACCTGATGATTCATCTCTCCTTGCTTCCACCCGGTGTGTTACCGAACAACGCCCTGCGGTTTATTTCTCCCGCCGAGCTGGGTTTCTACAGCTATTATCTGCTGGCCACGCTGCTGTTTGCTGGCTTCTGGTTTTTCGTCAGCCCCCACCCCTGGCAGCGCTGGTCAATCTTGGGCAGTGCGCTGATTATCTTCGTCACCTGGTTTTCCGTGCAGGTGGGCGTGGCGATCAACAGCTGGTACGAACCCTTCTACGATCTGATACAGAAAGCCATGGCGCATCCGAATACCATTAAAATTTCGGCGTTTTATACTCAGGTCAATGGCTTCCTCAGCATCGCGCTGATTGCCGTGGTGATTGACGTGCTGAATCTGTTTTTTATCAGCCACTATGTCTTCCGCTGGCGCACCGCGATGAACAGCTATTATATGGCGCACTGGTCGCGGCTGCGCCATATCGAAGGCGCTGCCCAGCGCGTGCAGGAGGATACGATGCGCTTTGCCTCGACCCTGGAAGATATGGGGGTCAGGCTGATTGATGCGGTGATGACGCTGATTGCCTTCCTGCCGGTGCTGGTGGCGCTGTCCGTACACGTGAAGACCGTGCCAATCCTCGGGCAGGTGCCCTATGCGCTGGTGATTGCAGCGGTGGTCTGGTCACTGTTCGGCACCGGGCTGCTGGCGCTGGTGGGGATTAAGCTTCCAGGATTGTCATTTCGTAATCAGCGGGTGGAGGCGGCCTATCGTAAAGAGCTGGTGTATGGTGAAGATAATGCGGATCGTGCCAGCCCGCCAAAGGTTCGTGAGCTGTTCTTCAGCGTGCGCAAAAACTACTTCCGCCTCTATTTTCACTATCTCTACTTTAATATCGCGCGCATTTTCTATCTGCAACTGGATGCGGTATTCAGCATCTTTGTGCTGTTTCCCTCGATTGTGACGGGCGCTATCACGCTCGGGCTGCTGACGCAGATCACTAACGTCTTCGATCAGGTGCGAGGCGCGTTCCAGTATCTGATTAACGCCTGGACCACGCTGGTAGAGTTGATGTCGATCTACAAGCGTCTGCGCAGCTTCGAGCAGGCGCTGGACGTGAAGGAGCTGAGCATAGAAGGTCAGCCCCTACAATGAAATGTAGGGGCAACTCTTTTTTTCCGGTCGCCCCATGCCGGGAACAGGCACAACCCGGCAACAGGGACCGTTACCCGGCTTTACGCCGGTTGACCTGCCGCCAGCGCAGCAAACACCTTCTCAACGGCACAGGCACCCGGATCTTTCACACCGTCCAGACTCTCCTGATTAAGGTAGGACGATCGTCCGGCGCGAGCGCTGCGCATGCTGCTGGTGCTGTCGGCCCCTTCCCTGGCCGCCGCCGCAACGCGGGTCAGGTCGTCACCGTTCAGCAGCGCGGCAAAGGCGGGGTGTAAGGCATCGATCATCGTGCGGTCCCCGACCTGCGCTCCGCCGTAGTGCTGCATCCGCTCCAGACCTGCGGTCAGGGCTTCAGCCAGCGACGCCCCGCTGGCCAGCTGCTGTCCGGCAGCGGTAAACATAATCGACATCAGCACCCCGCTGGACCCGCCCATGACGGTGGCCAGCTTTTCCCCCACGACCGTCAGTAGCGCATCCGGCTGGTTGAGCGGCAGCGCGTGGGCCTCACTGGCGTCCAGTACGCTACGGGCACCCGCGGCAAAGGTCGATCCGGTATCCCCGTCACCCACTTTCGCATCCAGCTGGTTAAGCTCACTCTCCAGACCGATCAGCGTCTGACAGATCGTCTTCACGATGGCTGCCGCCGTCGGGTTATCCGACGGGGTAAAGGACTGCAGCTGCGCGGCCGTTTTCGCCGGAATTTCCGCCGCGGAGAACGGCGCGAACGCCGGGCTCCAGCCGCTGACCTGTACCGGGGCCAGCAGGGCCTCCTCCCTTTCAGCATCCAGCTGCATCACCGACAGGGAAAACCCTTTCATATCCAGCGCGCTGACCAGCGTCGCCGGGCCAATCAGCAGCGTCACCTGCTGGCCCAGCGCGGAATGCAGCGCTTCACGCACCACTATTGCCATCTCCAGCGCCGAAAAGCCGCCCAGGTTGTTGACCATCAGGGCAAGGGGACCCGCGATTTTTTTCGCCGTCAGACGCGACACCAGCTCTGCCACGATCTCCGCGCTGTTCTGGGTTTTCAGCGTTAAAGCGCCCGGCTCACCGTGGATCCCCATACCCAACTCGCTGCCCCCTTCCGGCACGCGATGGTCGTCACGCGCCTCGCCCGGAACGTGGCAGGTGGTGAACGCCAGCCCGATAGAGGACGTCGCGTCACAGGCCTGCTGTGCCACGGCGGCCACCTGCGCCAGGGTCTGCCCCTGTTCAGCGGCATAGCCGGCAACTTTATGCACCAGAGCCGTTCCGGCAATGCCCCGTGGCTGCGGGTTTTCCGGCAGCGCAATATCGTCGCGCACCATCACCATTTCCACCTTATAACCCAGGCCCCGGGCTTTCTCCGCCGCCAGACCAAAGTTAAGGCGGTCGCCGGTATAGTTTTTTACGATCAACAGGCAGCCGGCATCTCCGGTGACGTTGATAATGGCATGCAGCACCGCATCCACGCTGGGTGACGCGAAGATATCGCCGCACACCGCCGCCGTCAGCATCCCCTGACCGACAAAGCCGATATGGGCTGGCTCATGCCCCGAACCGCCACCCGAAATCAGGGCGACGCGCGACTTATCCCAGTCCTTGCGGACCACCACCCGCATCTGCGGCCCCAGCGACAAGCGGCCAAGATTATGATGCGGGGAACTGAGCAAAATGCCCTCAATCGCGTCGTTCACAACATGCTGTTTCTGATTCATAAAAAACTGACTCATTGAAGCTCCTCATCCACAAGCGAATAATGGTTAATGGTTCATATATTAATAAAACCTTAATGGAACAGAGATACTTACGATATTTCCTATTTACAGTAGAGTTCAACACTGAAAATAGCCCCGGTGTTTTTTACCGGCAAAATGGCAGCGTGACTAAAAACAGGCTATCACAATGATAAAAAAGAAAACTTACTACTGTGTAATATTTTAATACATATTAACTGCCGCCGATAAGCGATAATGAAATTGTAGTATCAATCACAATTTGCTATTAAAAGAACTGCGGAAAGGCAAAAAAAAGTTTATAACTAAATGTGGCTGATAAGACGGTAACAATAGAATACCGCTTACCGATAACCTCCACGTTTCGCCGCCTGAGCGGGCGTTCTCTTCACCGGCCCCCCCGCTACCCGTATCACCCGTCATACCCACGCCAACACCAGGGCGTAAAAGGAGCAGGGGTTTCCCTTTTGCTCCTTTTTTTTCCTCTTCAGTTGTCACTTTTTCATACACGGTTGTCAGTTTTGCGCCAGCCAGAACCGGCATCGTCACTGCAGTATAGGGCTTCACCCAACAAGGAGCCTGACCGATGCTGCAGCAACCCGCCGACAAATATCACCCGTTTCCTCCCGTCACGCTGACCGATCGCCAGTGGCCAGGCCGAACGCTGAAGAGCGCGCCACGCTGGCTCTCAACGGACCTGCGCGATGGCAACCAGTCGCTGGCCGAACCGATGGATGCGGCACGTAAGAAAGCATTCTGGCAGCTGCTGCTACAGTGTGGTTTCAGGGAGATTGAAGTGGCGTTTCCCTCGGCGTCACAGACTGACTTCAACTTTGTGCGTGAGCTGATCGAAGAGCAGATGATCCCTGATGATGTGACTATCCAGGTGCTGACCCAGGCCAGGGCCGATCTGATCGACCGTACGTTTGTGGCGCTGGAGGGGGCAAAACAGGCCTGTATCCACCTGTATAACGCCACGGCCCCGGTATTTCGCCGCCTGGTGTTTCGCCAGAGCCGTGAGCAGATTATCGAACTGGCCGTTAACGCCACGCGACTCATTCGCCAGCGCTGCGAAGAGCAGCCGCAGACTCACTGGACCTTTGAATATTCGCCGGAAACCTTCTGCTTCACCGAGGCCGATTTCGCCCTGGAGATCTGCGAGGCCGTGGCGGCCGTCTGGGAGCCCTGTGCGCTGCGGCCGATGATCATCAATCTGCCCGCCACGGTCGAGGTAAGTACGCCTAACGTCTATGCCGATCAGATCGAATACTTCTGTCGTCACTTTTCCCGCCGCCCACAGGTCTGTATTAGCGTACATCCGCATAACGATCGCGGTACCGGTATTGCTGCCGCCGAACTGGCACTGCTGGCAGGGGCTGACCGGGTGGAAGGCTGCCTGTTCGGCAACGGGGAACGCACCGGTAATGTCGATCTGGTGACCATGGCGCTGAACTTCTACACCCAGGGCATTGATCCGCAGCTTAACTTTAGCCAGATGAAGCAGGTCGTCGACGTGGTGGAACAGTGTAACCAACTGCCGGTTCATCCGCGCCATCCCTACGCCGGAGAGCTGGTCTTTACCGCATTTTCCGGTTCCCACCAGGATGCGATTAAAAAAGGGTTTGCCGCGCGCCAGCAGCAGCAGGACAGCCGCTGGGAAGTCCCCTATCTGCCTCTGGATCCGGCGGACATCGGCTGCAGCTATGAGGCGGTGATCCGCGTCAACAGCCAGTCAGGAAAAAGTGGGGCGGCGTGGATGATTGAGCAGAATCACGGCCTGACGCTACCGCGCACTCTGCAGCAGGACTTCAGCCAGCAGGTACAGCAGGTGGCCGATGCGGAAAATCGTGAAATGACCCAGGCGGCCATCTGGCAGCTGTTCCGCCGGGTGTACGGCATTGAAGCCCCGACGTTGCAACTGGGGGAGTACCGCAGCGAAAGTGACAGCCAGGGAGAGTTACGCTTCGAGGCAGGCATCCGCCGGGGCGATCGGTATGACAGCATCAGCGGGCGCGGAAACGGCCTGCTGTCAGCGGCTGCGGATGCGCTGCGCCAGTCGCTGGACATCGCGTTTACCATTCAGGATTATCACGAGCATACCCTCGGCCAGCGCAGCGACAGCCGGTCCGTCACCTATCTGCGCTGCATCTTCCCCGGCAATCGCAGCGCCTGGGGCGTGGGTATCGACAGTGATGTATCACGCGCCTCTTTGCAGGCACTCCTGAACGCCGTGGCGCAGCATCAGCCGGCCGGGAAATAGTCACTGGGGGCGACGCCAAGGATGCGGCGGAACATGGCGCTGAAGGCGCTCTGGCTTTCATAGCCCAGCTCCAGCGACACCGTCAGCACCGAATCTCCCCGCGCCAGGCGCGTCAGGGCTTCCATCAGCCGGGCGCGTCTGACCCAGTCGCTGAACTGCAGGCCCGTCTCCTGATAAAAACGCCGGGCGAGCGTGCGGCTACTGACGTTGACCCGACGGGCGCTGTTTTCCAGCGTCCAGCTCTCTCCCGGCGACGCGCGCAGTGCCCGGCACAGCCCCAGCAGCGCCTCGCTCTGCGGTTCCGGCAGGCTGAAGGGGAGCTCGGTCATCACGCGGATTTCATCAAGGATCAGTTCATAGATACGCTCGGCACGGCTGGCGGGGGCATAGGCTTCGGGCAGATCCAGCGCGCTGACGATCAGCTCACGCAGCAGCGGCGAAATCTGCACCACCTGACAGCTGGCCGGCAGGTCAGCACGCGCCAGCGGATCGACAAACAGCGTGCGGGCGGCCACCTCGCCGGTCATCTGCAGGGCGTGTTTCACCCCGGCCGGCAGCCATACGCCGCGACCCGGCGGCACAATCCAGTGCCCCAGGGCCGTCTCCACCCTGACGACACCGGTCAGCGTATGCACCAGTTGCGCACAGTTGTGATGGTGCTGCGGTTCAACGTCGCCGTGACGGTAGTCGTGCGCGTAGGGGACCAGCGGGCGGTGGGCAAAGGAAAAATCGAGAATGGCGGACATGGGGTTCTCGCAGGTTGACGGAGATCCATCCTAGCAAAAAAAAGGGCGACCGGAAAAAAAGGTCGCCCCTGGTGAAGCTCATCACCGGCACGGGCGGCCGGACCTTACCGTCTGCGCCAGTGCGGGCGTAACCGTGGTTAACGGAAGACGCTGATCGCCTCGACCAGCCGCGTCGCCTGCCGCGTCATCCGGCTGGAAGCCTGTGCGCCCTCTTCTACTTTCGCGGCGTTCTGATGGGTGATGTGGTCGAGATCTTCCACCGCCAGGCTAATCTCACCGATGGCCGTAGCCTGTTGCGCGGTAGCCGCACTGATCTCGGCGATCAGCGATGTGACGTTCTGCACCTGAGAAACAATGCTTTCCATCGTTTTACCCGCCTCATTCACATGCAGCGTGCCGGATTTGACCTTACCGGCGCTGCTCTCTACCAGCATTTTGATCTCACTGGCGGCTTTCGCGCTGCGCTGGGCCAGGCTGCGTACTTCTCCCGCTACCACGGCAAACCCTTTCCCCTGTTCTCCCGCACGGGCGGCTTCCACCGCGGCATTCAGCGCAAGGATATTCGTCTGGAAGGCAATACCGTCAATCACGCTGGTAATATTGGCGATTTGCTTAGAACTTTCGGTAATTTCCGCCATCATTTTAACCATATCAGTCATCGCCTCTCCCCCCTGCACCGCAGCCTTACTGGTGCTGATCGACAGGCTTTTGACTTCGGCGGCGGTGTCGGTATTACTCTTCACCGTGGCGGTCATTTCGTTCATCGTCGCGGCAGTCTGCTGGACGTTAGCCGCCGCCTGCTCCGTGCGGCGGCTCAGTTCGCTGTTGCCCTGCGCAATGGCGTCGCTGGCGCTGAGCACGTTAATGGCCTGGCCGCTGACGTCATCGACCAGCCAGCGGAACATCAGCCCCAGCTGACCAATGGCCCGCAGCGTCGTGCCCACCTCATCGACCCGGTCCATCTGCTCGACTTTATGATCGGCACCGGTAGCGACGCGCAGCGCCTGCTGACAGACCCGTTCAATCGGCCGGGAAACCTGCATTTCCAGCCAGGCTGAAGCCAGCAGCAGCAGCAGCGCCATACCCGCAGCAAACAGGCCCAGCGCCCCGTGGCTCAGGCCCAGCCCCCACACACCCAGCGTGGCCAGCGGCAGTACCGCCAGCAGCGCCGAGCGGATACGCCAGCGCAGCGGCAGCGTTTTAAACAGTGAACGCCAGCTCATCAGACCGGTGCGGACAATCAGCCCTTTATGGAAACGTTTACCTTTTGCCCTGCCATTACGAAAATCCTGGTACAGACGTTCCGTTGCGCGCACCTCCTCCTCACCCGGTTTGGTGCGCACCGACATATACCCCTGCACGTTGCCGTTGCGCACCACCGGGATGGCATTGGCCCGCACCCAGTAGTGATCGCCATCTTTACGACGGTTTTTGACCAGCGCGGTCCAGGGCTCCCCTTTCTTCAGCGTTGCCCACATATCGGCAAAGGCTTCCGGCGGCATATCCGGGTGACGCACCATATTATGGGGCTGGCCGTTGGTTTCCTCCGGCGTAAAACCGCTGACCTCAATAAAGGCATCATTGGCATAGGTGATGTAGCTACGGGGATCGGTGGTCGACATGAGCGTGGCGTCATCGCCAAACTCATATTCCTGCTGCGTAACGGGCAAGTTATTGCGCATGGGTTAAATCCTTGAATGGATCAACGGGAGTTGTACCAGGGAATATTAGTAACGTTTTTTTATATTTTCGGCGCGAAACCGGGGATCTTTAGCCGGGTTTACGCGAATAGCGTGATCGGGGCGACAAAGCCAGTAACATTGGCATTCGTGCCCTGCAGGCAAACACGTGGCCAGCACCAGCAAAACCGCTTCTTTTTTAGCAGGGTATTATTCTTTAGAGAAAATTTATGATACGGCAATACATCTTTATTCAGGCAAGCCAGAAGCGGGAAGGTCAGGCAGAGAGGTGTAAGAAAAGAGGTATAAAGGAAGGCGTGGACCGGGAAGGGATCGGGCTGGCGGTCAGAACCGCCAGCCCGCAGGAGGGTTACGCTGAAGGCTGCGCCTTCAGCTGTGCCTCATAGGCACGGGCCTGTTTGGCATCAAACTGGTCTTCCCACTTGGCAATTACCAGCACCGCCAGTGCATTACCTACGACGTTCAGCGCGGTACGCGCCATATCGAGGATACGGTCAACACCGGCGATAAACGCCAGGCCTTCCAGCGGAATACCGACGCTGCCCAGCGTCGCCAACAGCACCACAAAGGAGACGCCCGGCACGCCGGCAATCCCTTTAGAGGTGACCATCAGCGTCAGCACCAGCACGATTTCCTGACCCAGAGAGAGGTCAATGCCGTACAGCTGGGCGATAAAGATGGCGGCAATGCTCTGATAGAGCGTGGAACCGTCGAGGTTAAACGAATAGCCGGTCGGCACCACAAAGCTGGTGATCGCCTTCGGCGCACCGTAGGCTTCCATCTTCTCCATAATACGCGGCAGCACGGTTTCCGAGCTGGCAGTAGAGTAAGAGAGGATCAGTTCATCTTTCAGAATGCGGATCAGGGTGGTAATACGCAGCTTACAGAAGCGGGCCACCGCACCGAGAACCACCAGCGCAAAGAACAGGATCGCCACGTACACCAGGATCACCAGCTTCGCCAGCGGCCACAGTGAGGCAAAGCCAAAGTTCGCCACGGTCACCGAGATCAGCGCAAACACCCCGACCGGCGCATAGCGCATGATCATATTGGTGACTTTGAACATCGCTTCTGACGTTGAACGGAACACTTTCACCAGCGGGTCACGGTGTTCCGACGGCAGGGAAGAGAGGCCCAGGCCAAACAGCACGGAGAAGAAGATAATCGGCAGCATGTCGCCTTTGGCAATCGCCGCAAAAATATTCTGCGGGATCAGCGACAGGATGGTGCTCACCAGACTGTGTGGCTGCCCCTGAACCTGTGCCGTTGTGGCTTCATACTGAGAGATGTCCACCGTTGCCAGCGTCGACATATCAATGCCGGAGCCGGGTTGAAACACGTTCGCCAGAGTAATACCTGTCACAATGGCAATGGTGGTAATCACTTCGAAATAGACGATGGTTTTAACACCAATACGCCCGAGTTTTTTGGCATCACCTACGCCGGCAATACCGACAATCAGTGTAGAAATAACGATAGGTACGACGATCATTTTGATCAGGTGGATAAAGATATCACCGGCCGGACTGAGAATGTTGGTGACTAACCATTCACGGTTTTCCGGCTGATTATGCAGTATCGCGCCCGCGGCGATCCCCAGAACCAGTGCAATCAGTATTTGCCATGCAAGGCTGAATTTTACGGCTTTCATAACGTGTCTGTTTCCTTAACAAAACCTGCTTTCCGCGTGTGGTATGCGGAGTGAATAACACTCAAGGGAGGCTGACCGGAATCGGGCAATTCGCAGGTAATGGATGGTTGATTCCTGATTAACAGGCGCGTAATCAGTACCATTTTCAACGCCCTAAATGCAACCCCGCGAGAGATGAGGCTAATTAACCATCACTCAACAGGATAAAGCCCTGCTTTACGCCAAATAAAATAACTCTTTGTAATAATTAGAAATATTCCTGCCTGATACCGCATGACTATGCAGAAACGGGGTATTACCCCGCAGAAACAAAATGGTCTATTTGCGCCTTTTTTGTGCGACTTGTCGTGCGCCTCTCAACGATTACTGCGCGAAATGAATATCTTTAACGCCGTCAGATGACCCGGATCCATCAGATTATGTTATGGCGTGATCTGCCGCGCAAAAAGAAAACAAAGCCAAACCAACATCTTCACTTAACCTTTGATTGACATATTATTAACAATCTTCAAGGAGGCCAGCTATGAGCCAGTCACATACCTACCCGGTTCCCGCGAACATTGCGGAAAATACTCTGATTACACCCCAGCAGTACTCGTCGATGTATCAGCAGTCAGTACAGGACCCCGATGCGTTCTGGGGTGAGCAAGGTAAAATCCTGGACTGGATTAAGCCTTATACAGTGGTGAAAAACACCTCCTTCGCCCCCGGCAATGTCTCTATACGCTGGTTTGAGGACGGGACCCTGAACCTGGCGGCGAACTGCCTTGACCGCCATCTGACCAGCCGGGGTGACCACCCGGCCATTATCTGGGAAGGCGACGACAGCAGCGAAAGCAAAACCATCACCTATCGTGAGCTGCATCGCGACGTCTGTCGCTTTGCCAATACCTTAAAAGAGCTGGGCATCAGCAAAGGCGATGTCGTGGCTATCTATATGCCGATGGTGCCGGAAGCCGCCGTCGCGATGCTGGCCTGTGCGCGGATTGGTGCCGTGCATACGGTGATCTTTGGCGGCTTCTCTCCCGAAGCCGTAGCCGGGCGTATTATCGACTGTAACGCCCGTCTGGTGATCACCGCCGACGAAGGCATCCGCGCCGGACGCGCCATTCCGCTGAAGAAAAACGTCGATGATGCGCTGAATAACCCTAACGTGACCAGCGTTGGCAAAGTGGTGGTCTTCCGTCGTACCGGGAAAGACGTGGGCTGGAACAACGGCCGTGACCTGTGGTGGCACGAGCTGGTGAATAAAGCCAGCGCCCATCATCAGCCCGAAGAAGTGGGGGCGGAAGACCCGCTGTTTATCCTTTATACCTCCGGCTCTACCGGGAAGCCAAAAGGCGTGCTGCATACTACTGGGGGCTATCTGGTCTATGCGGCAACCACCTTTAAGTACGTGTTCGATTACCATCCGGACGACGTTTACTGGTGTACCGCCGACGTTGGCTGGGTCACCGGTCACAGCTATCTGCTGTATGGCCCGCTGGCCTGTGGGGCAACGACCCTGATGTTTGAAGGCGTGCCGAACTGGCCAAAACCGAGCCGGATGGCGGAAGTGGTGGATAAGCATAAGGTCACCATTCTGTATACCGCCCCGACGGCGGTACGCGCACTGATGGCCGAAGGCGACAAAGCGATTGAAGGCACCGACCGCTCCAGCCTGCGTATCCTCGGCTCCGTAGGCGAGCCGATTAACCCGGAAGCCTGGGAGTGGTTCCATAAAAAAATCGGCAATGGCCGCTGCCCGATCGTAGACACCTGGTGGCAGACGGAAACCGGCGGCTTTATGATCACCCCGCTTCCGGGAGCGACGGCGCTGAAACCCGGCTCGGCCACTAACCCGTTCTTTGGCGTGCAGCCTGCCCTGGTCGACAATGAGGGCAACGCCCTGGAAGGAGCCACAGAAGGTAACCTGGTGATCGTCGACTCCTGGCCTGGCCAGGCGCGAACCCTGTATGGCGATCACGAACGCTTTGAGCAGACCTACTTCTCTACCTTCAAAAATATGTACTTCAGCGGCGACGGCGCACGTCGTGATGAAGAGGGGTATTACTGGATCACCGGACGCGTCGATGATGTGCTCAACGTCTCCGGCCACCGTCTGGGCACAGCGGAGATCGAATCCGCGCTGGTATCGCACCCGCTGATCGCTGAAGCGGCGGTGGTGGGCATCCCGCACGGGCTGAAGGGCCAGGCGATATATGCCTACATTACCCTTAACCACGGCGAAGAGCCCTCGCCGGAGCTGTACACCGAAGTGCGTAACTGGGTGCGTAAAGAGATCGGCCCGATTGCCACCCCGGATGTGCTGCACTGGACGGACTCGTTACCGAAAACCCGCTCCGGCAAAATCATGCGCCGTATTCTGCGCAAAATCGCCGCCGGGGATACCAGTAACCTTGGGGATACCTCAACCCTCGCCGATCCTGGCGTGGTCGAGAAATTACTCGAAGAGAAGCAGTCGATTAAAATGCCATAACACGACAGGGGCCTCTGTGCCCCTGTTCTAAACTGCCGCAGAGCAGCCCTGCCGTATCAGGTCTTAATCTTGTCCGAACCAGGAATTATAAAAACTATATTTCACATTTCCCCTCAGTCACTGACGCTGCAGCAAGGCGGTAAAGCGATGAACTCCCGGGAACTTATTCGCATAAGTCACCAGGAAAAATGGCTCAGGCCTGTACCGCTGCGGCGTCAGGGATGAAGGGGGAAATACCTCTGGAGATATGACAATGAACGATGTCCTTTATCAAAGAATAGAAAAGAGCGCACGTTTTAAAGAGCTGGTGAGAAAACGCCAGAGCTTTGCCACCCTGCTGTCCGCCATTATGCTGGTGCTGTATGTCGGCTTTATCTTGCTGATTGCCTTCGCGCCCGCCTGGCTCGGCACCCCGCTTCATGAAGGGACGAATGTGACGCGCGGTATTCCCATTGGCGTAGGCCTGATTGTGATCTCCTTCCTGCTGACCGGCGTCTATGTCTGGCGTGCAAATGGCGAGTTCGACCGCCTGACCCGCGAACTGCTGAATGAGGTGAAAGGATGAAATCACGCCATCTGTTCTTTGCGCTGGCGGCCCTGCTGCCCTGCGGCGTGCTGGCGGCGGATGCCATCAGCGGTGCGGTTGAGCGCCAGCCCACCAACGTCGAAGCGATTGTCATGTTCCTGATTTTCGTCGGCTTTACGCTCGGGATCACCTACTGGGCCTCCAAGCGCACCCGTTCACGCAGTGACTACTATACGGCGGGCGGCAATATTACCGGCTTCCAGAATGGTCTGGCGATGGCCGGGGACTTTATGTCCGCCGCCTCGTTTTTGGGGATTTCGGCGCTGGTTTATACCTCCGGCTACGACGGACTGATCTACTCCCTGGGCTTCCTGGTCGGCTGGCCGATTATTCTGTTCCTGATCGCCGAGCGCCTGCGTAACCTCGGGCGTTATACCTTTGCCGATGTGGCCTCTTACCGCCTGAAACAGAAGCCAATCCGCACGCTTTCCGCCTGTGGTTCCCTGGTGGTAGTGGCACTCTATCTGATTGCGCAGATGGTCGGCGCAGGCAAGCTGATCCAGCTGCTGTTCGGCCTGGATTATCATGTCGCGGTGGTGCTGGTTGGTATCCTGATGGTGATGTACGTGCTCTTTGGCGGCATGCTGGCCACCACTTGGGTACAGATTATTAAAGCCGTCCTGCTGCTGTTTGGGGCCAGCTTTATGGCCATTATGGTGATGAAAACGGTCGGTTTCAGTTTCAACACGCTGTTTACCGAAGCCATCAAGGTTCACCCGAAAGGGATTGCGATCATGAGCCCCGGTGGGCTGGTACACGATCCGATCTCTGCCCTTTCGCTCGGGCTGGGGCTGATGTTCGGTACGGCAGGTTTACCGCACATTCTGATGCGCTTTTTCACCGTCAGCGACGCGCGGGAAGCGCGCAAGAGCGTATTCTGGGCCACCGGCTTTATGGGTTACTTCTACTTCCTGACCTTTATTATCGGCTTTGGGGCCATTCTGCTGGTCGGGGCCAACCCGGCGTTTAAGGATGCTACCGGGGCGCTGATCGGCGGTAATAATATGGCGGCCGTGCATCTGGCGGACGCGGTGGGCGGCAGTCTGTTCCTCGGCTTTATCTCTGCCGTGGCCTTCGCGACCATTCTGGCGGTGGTCGCCGGACTGACGCTGGCGGGGGCTTCCGCCGTGTCTCATGACCTGTATGCCAGCGTCTTCCGTAAGGGGCAGGCGAGTGAAAAAGATGAGCTGCGGGTGTCAAAAATTACCGTCGTTCTGCTGGGTATTGTGGCGATCCTGCTGGGGATTATGTTTGAAAAGCAGAACATCGCCTTTATGGTCGGGCTGGCGTTCTCGATTGCTGCCAGCTGTAACTTCCCGATTATTTTACTGTCGATGTACTGGTCGAAGCTGACCACGCGCGGAGCGATGATTGGAGGCTGGCTGGGCCTGCTGACGGCGGTGCTGCTGATGATCCTCGGCCCGACGGTGTGGGTGCAGGTGCTGGGCAATGCGAAAGCAGTATTCCCGTATGAGTATCCGGCGCTGTTCTCAATGCTGGCGGCGTTTATCGGCACCTGGCTGTTCTCGGTGACCGACAGCTCGGCATCCGGTGCGGAGGAGCGTCAGCGCTTCCAGGCGCAGTTTGTTCGTTCACAGACGGGGATCGGCATTGAAGGCGGGAAAGGGCATTAATATCAGAGAGGCAGGTGCGGACCGGGTGTCACGGTCCGCACCGTAGCGGTTCACAGGGGCGGACCGGCTGTTTCGGTCCGCCCACGCTGTCAGAAATGAACAGCGGCACCCACGTATGGGCCATCGGCCACGACGTTATCTTTACGGCCATCTTTGCCGTTCATGGTCATATATTTGTAACCCACGCTCACATCCACCAGCGAGATAGGTTGGAAGCTTACGCCTGCAGACGCTTCCTGGTAGTTATCGATATGGCTGGAGAACGAGTCCGGAGACCAGAAGTATTCACCGTACACATTGAACATGTTAGTCACCGGGACTCGCACGCCGCCACCGATAGCCACACCGTAGCCATCTTTGGAGTCTTTCGGGTTAGTTGACATCGCTTTAACAGTAGGAGACAGGAACACATCACCGACAGCCACGTTGTAGCCCAGACCCAGGCTTTCTACGTTACCGTCGTGATCGCTGCGCAGCCAGTCACCGGAAAGTGCAAAACCAGGGGTATTAGTACCCAGGCCTACGTGCACGTCAGTGTAATCTTTGCCCACACTCACGCCACCTTCAATCGCCTGGGCAGAGCCTGCCAGCGCCAGCAGCGCCAGAGCGCCGGTTGTCATTGCCACTCTTTTCATTTTTTTCTCCTGATTAAAATTTACTCACGCCTTGATGCGGCGGCCTTGCAGAGTAAACCAACCGTTAAAGAAATTATATGAGAAAGCCGTGAATCAATGTGAATTTGAGTAACCTTACAAAGCGCTGAAAACCGTTTATTTAACTCACGGTCCACATAATATGGCCAATGACCGGCGCGATCACCACCGTGACCACACCCGATAACATCATCACCAGGCTGGAGACCACACCTTCCTGCTGCCCCATCTCGTAGGCCCTTGCTGTCCCCGCGCCGTGCGAGGCAGCCCCGAACCCGGCCCCTTTCGCCAGCCCCTGTTTGATCGCCAGACGCAGGAACAGCAGGTCCCCCACGGCCATGCCAAAGACCCCGGTGATCACCACAAACAGCGCCACCAGATCCGGCTGCCCACCCAGCTGCTTCGCCGCCGCCAGCGCAAAGGGCGTGGTGATAGAGCGAACCGCCAGACTGCGCTGAATGGCTTCCGGCAGGGCCAGCATCTGCGCCAGCCATACCGAACTGCACACCGCCACGGTCGTCGCGGTGATCACCCCGGCGCTGAGGGAGAGCCAGTGACGGCGAATGATCGCCATGTTTTCATAGACCGGCACCGCGAATGCCAGCGTGGCCGGGCCAAGCAGCCACAGCAGCCAGCGGCTTTCCCCGATGTAGTCCTGCCAGGAGATATGGGCAACCAGCAGCAGCGCTACCAGCACCATAGGCGTCATCACCAGCGGCATCAGCAGCAGCCGGTGCCAGCGACGGTAGAGTCGCTTATTGAGGAAGTAAACCACCAGCGTGGCAAGCAGGCAGACGATACTGAGAATAAAATCACGCATCGTTTTTCCCCTGCTTACGGGCGGCAAGCCACAGTTCAAACCGGTATACCCGCTCCACCACCAGCGAGGTCGCCGCCAGCACCAGCAGCGTACTGAGGCCGATCACCAGCAGAATGCGCCAGCCTTCCACCCGCAGCAGGTCGCCGTAGTTCACCACCGCCACCACCGCCGGGACAAAGAACAGCAGCATTTCGGCCAGCAGCCAGCTGGCCCCCGCTTTCACCCAGCCCAGCGGCATCACACGCAGCATAATCATCGCCAGCAGCAGTAACATGCCGACAATGTTGGCAGGCAGCGGCAGGTGCAGCCAGTTCACTAACTGCTCTGACGCCAGAAAAAGCCCGACATACAGCGCCACCTGAAGCGGAACCTGCACCCGCTGCAGCCAGGCCGAACTCTGTGGACGTATTGCCAGTGCCATGCTGTTTTTCCCTCTTAAAATGTTTTTATGGGAAAGAGTATAAAGCGGTAACAAAGGGTGAAAAAAATGACTTAATATTATCCCAACTATGCCAGACAGGAATGATTATGGACGTTCGCGCCCTGCGCTACTTTGTGGAAGTGGTTCGTCAGCAAAGTTTTACCCGTGCCGCCGAGCAGCTGTACGTCACGCAGCCTACCATCAGCAAGATGCTGCGCCAGCTGGAGGATGAGCTGGGCTGTACGTTACTGATCCGCGAGGGCCGCAAGCTGCACCTGACCGATACCGGCCAGGCGGTGTACCAGCGCGGAGTCACCATCCTGCAGGAGTTTAAGCAGCTGGAGGCGGAGATCAGCGATATCAACGAACTGAAAACCGGTGAGCTGCGCCTGGGCATTCCCCCGATGGTCGGGATGCAGATTGCCGGATCGATCTCTGCCTTCCGCCAGCGCTATCCCGGCGTGGCGCTGAAAATCTCCGAGTTTGGCGGACTGACCGTTCAGCAGGCCGTGCTGTCCGGCAGCCTGGATATTGCCATGACCGCCCTGCCGGTGGCCGATGATTTGCCCCTCAACTCGCTGGCGCTGATGAGCCATCCGCTGTGCGTGCTGGTGCCGCGCACCGACGCCTGGCTGCGCCGCAGCCATATGCCGATCAGTGAACTGGCCGGGCTTCCCATTCTGATCTACAACGAGGAATTCTCCCTGAATCGCCAGCTGATGCGGGCGTTTCAGGCCAGCGGATTTACGCCACAGATTGCAGTGCGCAGCGGTCAGTGGGATTTTCTGGCGGCGATGGTACAGGCCGGGATGGGTGTGGCGATCCTGCCGGAGCCGATCTGCCAGCGTCTGGATAAGAGCCAGCTACTGTGGCTGCCGCTGGAGTCGGACCTGGTGTGGAAGCTGGGGCTGATCTGGCGGAAAGGGAGTTATCTGTCGCGCAGCGCCCAGGCGTGGATTACCTGCTGCCGCGAGTTCTGGCCGGGGGAAACGCCGTGCATTTCGTTGTGAACCGCTGGGGACAGACGTAAACAACACAAACCGGCGGCACGGGCGGCCAGGAAAGAAGGCCGCCCCTACCCGAATACTCTGCGGTTATTCTTCCTTTTCGACCAGCAGGGTTTCCATCAGATCGAGATCGTGCAGCAGTTTCTGCATGGTTTCATTGCTGATTTTCTGCGTGGCGCGCAGGTGATACAGCTCACCCCGTTCGGCACGCAGCCCGCTCAGGCGGAAGCGACGCTCCAGATTTTCGGCAAACAGCGCGCGCTCCATGTCCTCTTTGCCATCAACGCGACGGCGCAGGTTACCAATCACCCGGGAACTGACTTCTTTAATCAACTCAGGATCGATGTTCTCTTCCGTGTCATTGGTCAGCCGCTCTTCCATCTTATACAGGCTTTCAATCGCCGTAGCGGCCATCACCGCACGCGCCATCTGCAGCTCACGGCGGTGAACCGTCTTGTCGACGCCCTCCACTCCGCGCAGTAACAGCGGCAGCATCACCACGCCCACCAGCAGTGAGAACAGGATCACCCCGGTGGCCAGGAACACCAGTTCATAACGCGCCGGGAAGTCGTTGCCGTTACTCAGCAGCAGCGGAATAGACAGCACACCCGCCAGCGTTATCGCCCCGCGCACACCAGCGAAGGAGGCAATCAGCAACTCACGCGTGGAGTAGCTGGAAAACTCCATCGGGCGTTTTTTCAGCGCACTGCGGCTGATAAAGCGCATGGTCCACAGCCAGCCAAAACGAACGATCATCAGCGCCATATAGATCAGCACCACCGAGGCAAACAGCACCCACAGCTCCACGTTCGGGTCGGCATCGGCCTGACGTACGGAGATTTCCAGAATGCCCGGCAGCTGCAGACCCAGCATCAGGAACACCATGCCGTTAAACACGAATTCCAGCATCTGCCAGACGCTGTTGGCACGCAGGCGCATCGCCAGCGGTGCCTGACGAATAATGCCGGAGCGCGAGATGGTCATCCCGGCGGCGACCGCGGCAAGAATACCGGACACGCCGATATGCTCGGCAATCAGGTATGACGCAAACGGCAGCAGCAGCAGCAGCACGGTCTGCGTCGCTGGGTCATCCCCGCTCCAGCGGCTGAACAGGCGCAGCGACTTACCGTACAGCCAGCAGATGGCGATCCCCGCCAGCAGGCCACCAATCGCCACTTTCATAAACTCCAGCGACGCGCCCGAGACAGTAAAGACCATCGTACCCATGGCCACCGCAACGGCAAACTTCAGCGAGACCAGGCCAGACGCATCGTTCATCAGCGCCTCGCCCTGCAGGATGGCCATGATTTTTTTCGGGATGCGCCCCTCGCCGACAATGCCGGAGAGTGCAACGGCGTCTGTCGGTGACAGCACTGCCGCCAGCGCAAAGGCAGACAGGAGCGGAATGCCAGGCACCAGCCAGTAGATCAGGTAACCAATCCCGACCACGGTGATCAGCACCAGTACCAGCGCCAGGCCAAGGATCTCGCGCCCGTGATTGAGGAACTCGCTGGTCGGGGTTTTCCAGCCGTCAGCAAACAGCAGCGGCGGGATAAACAGGACTAAAAACAGCTCCGGGTCAAAATCGACGTGCAGGCCAAACGTCGGCCAGGCGAGCAAAGCGCCCATGGCAATTTGCACCAGCGGCAGAGGAATTTGAAAGGGAATAATACGCGCCGCGACGCCCGACAGCGACACAACCAGCGTCAAGATGAGAATGGTGAAGAAAATTTCCATGCGTTCCTTTTTATATGTCTTCCGAAGGCTCTGAACAAAAGCAGCCCAGGATTTGTATACCCTGCGGGATAGTAAAGCAAATTAGGAAAGCGTTGAAAAACAGGATGTGCCTTAAGAGGGGAAATTCAGTGGCATCTGAAGGTGGGGCCGGCGATCCCGGCCCCGAAACAGCATTAAATCGCCCAGCCGCAGGCATAAAAAGCGACCAGCGCGACGGCAATCAGAACCGTACCGACGTTGAGCTTGCGCCATTCTCCGGCAAAGATGCGGCCGATCACCAGCGAACCAAAGCCGAGCATGATGCCGGTCACGATATTGCAGGTCAGTACAATAAATACGGCCGCCAGCAGGCCGGACATCGCATCGACGAAGTCGCTGAAGTCGATCTTGGAAACGTTGCTTAACATCAGCAGGCCAACGTACATCAGCGCGGGTGCGGTGGCATAGCCCGGCACGAGGTATGCCAGCGGCGACAGGAACAGGATCATCAGGAACAGAACACCGACCACAATGGCCGTCAGGCCGGTTTTACCGCCTGCCGCCGTTCCCGCTGCCGACTCGATGTACACCGCCGCAGGGGCTGCTCCAACCAGACCGGAGAAGATGCTGCTCAGAGAGTCACTGGTTAACGCCTTACCACCGTTGATGATCTGGTTGTCTTTATCCAGCAGGTTGGCCTGCCCGGCCACGGCGCGGATGGTACCCGTGGCATCAAAGACGGCGGTCATCACCAGCGCCAGCACGCTGGGCAACACTGCCGGTTTCAGTGCGCCGAGGATATCCAGGCTGAACAGCAGCGAATTCCCCTGTGCATCGCTCAGGCTGGGCATAGCAAACAGCCCCTGATAACTCACCGCCGGGTCAAAAATCAGGCCGATTACCGAGATGGTAATAATGGTCAGCAGAATACCGCCGGGTACGCGCAGTTTCTCCAGGCCAAAAATCACCGCCAGGCCCAGCAGCGTCATCACCACCGGGAATGACGGGAAGTGGCCCAGCGCGACCGGAAGTCCCGGCCCCGGGTTTTTCACCACCAGGCCAACGCCGTCGGCGGCGATCAGCAGCAGGAACAGGCCAATACCGACGCCGGTGCCGTGCGCCACGCCCATTGGCAGATTGCGCAGGATCCAGGCCCGGATACCGGTGGCTGAGATCAGCGTGAACAGGACCCCCATCAGGAACACCGCACCCAGCGCGACCGGCACGCTGATCTGCTGGCCCAGCACCAGGCTGAAGGCCGTGAAGGCCGTCAGGGAAATAGCACAACCAATCGCCATCGGCAGGTTGGCCCACAGCCCCATCAGCAGGGAACCAAACCCGGCGACCAGACAGGTTGCCACAAACACCGCCGTCGGCGGGAAGCCCGCTTTGCCCAACATCGAGGGCACCACGATCACGGAGTAGACCATCGCCAGGAAGGTCGTCAGACCCGCCAGGATTTCCTGACGGACGCTGCTACCGCGCGCAGAAATTTTGAACCAGGCGTCGAGAGAGCCGCTGGCCGGTTGAGAAGGAGCTGACATTGTAATCCCCTGAGCATTCTTATGAGTTATCGCTGCGTGGTACCGCTGCATCCCAGCGGTAGTCAACGTTTGCATCCCTGGCACAATATTCACGGTGTCAAAAACCTCAGGGCGAGGCACAAACCGGATAAAGGCAAACGTTTACTATTCCACGTAAAAACCGCGTCATTGCAGTGCGTATTTTCGCGCAAACGATTATCCGGTGTTTAATGGTGCATATTCAACACCTGTTAACGCTTAAATTTGCATAAGTCTTGATTTACATCCCCCTGATCATTCACACAGAGGGATGTTAACGGGGGAAGCCCCCTGTCCTCTCATAGCGCTTTCTTATGACGGCGATACGCGGAGGGGGTCAGACGGGAACCTGCTCAGTCAAACTTGACTTCACCGCCCTGCTGCAGCGCACGCTGCCAGGCGGCACGGCTCTGCACCTTCTGCAGCCAGGCCTGGATAGCCGGGCTGTCTGCGGCCCCGCCACGTGCGGTCAGCGCCTGCAGGGGGAAGCTCATCTGGACGTCAGCGATGCTAAACCGGCTACCGGCAAACCATTCGTTGCGGGCCAGATGCTGCTCAATAAACTGACGGTGGTTAGCGATCTGCGGGTCGAGGTAACCTTTCTGCACCCCTTTAC
This sequence comes from Erwinia sp. PME.40.26/001, assembly GCF_055556675.1. Lineage (NCBI taxonomy): Bacteria > Pseudomonadati > Pseudomonadota > Gammaproteobacteria > Enterobacterales > Erwiniaceae > Erwinia > Erwinia sp. PME.40.26/001. Next base: position 20,562 of record NZ_JBVHNP010000012.1, on the reverse strand, counting down.
CAAAAGCGCTGCCGATTGGCCGCAGCAGCCAGGGGACAGGGGCTTTTCCCATGCGGCTGAAAATCAGCTTCATCACCAGCAGCGGCATCAGGGAGCCTTCTGCATAGTGCAGCCAGTAGCGTGACTGGATCACCGCCTCATCATCGGCCAGCTTCAGCTGGCCGGCAGCATCATAATGTGATTCGAGATATTCCAGGATCGCCCCTGACTCCGCCACCACGCGATTATCATCGGTGATCACCGGGGCTTTACCTAACGGGTGTACTTTTTTCAGCTCCGGGGGGGCAAGCAGCGTGCCCTCCCGCTGATAACGTTTAATCTGATACGGGACTTCCAGCTCTTCCAGCAGCCACAGCACGCGCTGTGAGCGCGAATTATTCAGGTGATGTACGGTGATCATAGTCGCTCCTTAAAACCTGAGTATAGAAGGTTAAGCGCCTTTCACATCCAGCAGGATCGCTCCGGTACCCTGTTCACTGAGCCGGTCATTCGGATTGCGCAGCGGGCAGTCCTCCATCGACAGGCAGCCGCAGCCGATGCAGCCATCCAGGTCATCCCGCAGACGGGTCAGCGTTTCAATGCGTCTGTCCAGCTCGTCACGCCACTGCTGCGACAGCAGCGCCCACTCTTTTGGGGTCGTTCGTTTGCCGGGGGAGTACTGCATCAGGCTGTCGCTGATGGTGGCCAGCGGGATGCCGATGCGCTGGGCGATTTTAATGACTGCCACCCGTCTGAGAACGTCACGCGTGTAACGCCGCTGATTTCCCGGATTGCGAAAGCTGCTGATTAGCCCTTTGCTTTCATAGAAATGCAGCGTCGATACCGCCACGCCGCAGCGCCGGGCAACGTCACCAGGGGTCAGTTCCCGCTTGTCAGAAGTGCGAAGAATTTTTTTCATTTAGCGCTTTACCTCAAGTTAACTTGAGGAATTATACTCAGCAACCATTGAGTTCGCGATCTATTGACGCAGAGACCCGGGAGAAAAGTGTATGCATGACGACATCATCAGCACCCTGACAGACTGGATCGACAGTAATCTGGAAAAAACCCTGTCGATTGATGAAGTGGCGGCGAAATCTGGCTATTCGAAGTGGCACCTGCAGCGTATGTTCCGTTCCGTGACGAAACAGACGCTGGGTGGTTACATTCGTGAACGTCGTCTTACGCTGGCCGCTGAAGCGCTGCGTCTGACCCAGCGCCCGGTGTTCGACATTGCCCTGCAGTATGGCTATGACTCACAGCAGACGTTTTCCCGCGTCTTTCGACGCCAGTTCGCCCAGACGCCGACGGCTTACCGCCATTCCATGCGTCGCCAGACGCTGCAGCGTTCAGGCTGGAATTTTGACTGCGGCGACTTCACTGCACCGCGCTTCAGCCCGTCGGGCCATGAGAAAGCCTGTCCGACGTGCAGCTAAAGCTTAACGCGATGCCATCAGCCTCTGCGGTGGCATCGCCAGCGGTTCCTGCCCCCAGTGCAGCGGCGACAGATACCAGCCACCGCCCAGCGCTTTGATGTGATACATCGCCGCATCTGCCTGAGCAATCAGCACCTCGCCGACCGGGTGATGTCTGGCCATCGCCGCCCCCACGCTTAACGACTGAACCACCCGGGTGCCATCAGGCAGTTGCACCGGCGGCTGCATCGCGCGGATGATGCGGCGTGCCACCTGAGCGACCTCTTCCTCATCTCCGGCTCTGGTCAGCAGCACCGCAAACTCATCCCCTCCCAGACGTGCAACCATATCCTCTTTGCCCAGCCGCGCCTGCAGGCGCTGCGCGGTCACGGTGAGCACATGATCGCCGGCAGCATGACCATGGCGATCATTTACCTGCTTAAAGCGGTTGCCGTCGATAAACAGCACCGCCACCTGCTGGCGGCGGAGGGGGTCCAGCAGCAGCGCCTGAAGCTGGCGATCGAACGCTTTACGGTTCGGCAGCCCGGTGAGTCCGTCGTGTAAGGCCTGGTGAACGAGGGAGCTGTTCTCACGCGTCAGATGACGCTGCCACTGGTCCAGTTCGTCCAACAGGGCATTGAAATCCCCGCTCAGTTTGTCCAGCTCGGCAATCGATGCCGACGGGACGCGCAGCGAGAAGGCCCGGCGTTTGCGCACGTCATGGGTCACCGAGGCGATATTTTTCAGCCCCTGTAAAATGCTGGCGTGCATGCGGTGAGAAAGCCAGAACGCCAGGAGCGCGGTGATCAGCAAACTGCCCCCCAGCCACTGCATCGCCTGCCAGAGATAGTGCAGCACGCGCGTGGCATCGCCATGGATCCAGACCCGGCCAATTTCCTTATGATGATGAATAATGGGTGCGCTGACCGGTTTCGGAAACAGCCACTGGGCAACGGCGGCGCTGAGGCCCCGATGTACATTGGCACCCGGCATCTGCCAGCTCACCAGCAGTTTCTGATGAGCATCGTAGATGCGTGCAGCGGAAAAATCGGAATGGCTGCCGATATCACTCAACAGGCTTTTTGCTGTTTCGGCATCCCCTTTTAATACTGCGGTATGGGCGCTGTAGCTGACGCTGGTGGCAATAAGCTGAATATTATTTTCCGCGTAGCTGCGCAATACGTACATGGAGAGCGCCGACAGGGAAAGACCGCTGCACAGCAGAAACACCAGCATCACCGTCAGGTGAATACGCCGGAACGACTGGCCCATCGTCGGCAGCACACGTGCCGTCTGAGACGGCCGCTGATTGTGGGTGTTCATCCGATGTTCACAAGCGGTGAAAGGTGGCGAAGCCAGGAGTGACCATGAAAAGACATATACTCCCCCTTGGTGATTTCTGCAGTTCGCAGATCGGTAATTATATTAGAAATATTTATAATTCTTGTTTTAGACCAACAGCTGTCCGGCCCAGGAAAAAGCACTGGGAGAAAAGGCACAGCCGGGTTATGAGTAGCATTAGCGAAAAAATCCTACAGATCATCAAGACAACGCACAATGTTAAATAGCGTCGGATTCATCTTAAACCAATAAATTTGACTTAACAGAATAGTCAGGCTAGCGGTAAAAAATATCTACCATACCAGGTTTAAATTTTGTTCAGTTTTTAAAATCGGGTGATATAATGTGATCGCCATCACACTTTAATGACCTGTTCGTCAGACCGGAAAGGAGCACGCCTGGCAGCTCCGGTTCCGCTGCGGGTGATGTTGCATTTCGTTTGTCAGGACAGACCCCCCGGAGTTTTCAGCATGGCGACTATTACCACCAGCGTTATTCTTATGAGATGGGAGCTGCTCAGCGCAGTGATGATGTTTTTTGCCAGCACCTTTAACGTACGCTGTCGTAAAGCCAGCCGTAACGTGATGGCCTTTGCTTTTACCGGCATCGGTATTGGCATGTCGTGCTGGTTTGTCACCGGACTGCTGGGCATTACGCTGAGTATGGATAATCTGCATAACTTCTGGCATATCACCAAAGATGTGTTCGTTGAGGTGATGAGCCGGACGCCTGCCGACTGGCCAATGCCGTAAGCGACATCTGCCCGGGGAGCTGACCCGGCTCACCGGGCAGGCGATGACCTGCCACTTTTTAGATCTTTTTTAGCACCGCCGGCATCGGGACATCGCTGGAGGCTTTGACCTCAGGCAGCGCTGACGTCTGGCGATCCTGCAGCCACATATCACCCATGATCTGATTCAGACCGTTTTCCAGTCCGGTGACCATGCCCGCGCCCGGCGTGAAGGTCAGCTCACCGAAGTAGATATGGCCTTCATGGATGTACCAGTCCACCCGCACATAATCAAAATCTGCGGCCAGCTGTTTACTGAGCTCCAGTGCATGCTCCAGCGTCTCCAGCTCGGCGCTGGTATCGAATCCGGTGTCACGAATTTTATAGAACGTCTGCTTCAGGTTGTTGACGTAGAAGTTCATCGACAGCGCAGCGTTCCCCACCCGGTTATAAATCACCTGCAGCACGTATTCGAAGTTACCGTCTTTCTTGTTGAACATATGAAATTTGTAGTCAACGGCGGCAAACTTGCCGTCACCGACGTACTGCTCAACCAGAATGCGGGGTTTGATGTAGCGATAGTGGATCTCGCGCGCATGGTGTGAGAAATCCTTGTGCAGCCACTCGTCACAGCGCTTAATCAGCAACTGCTTCTGGATGCAGTCAGGCTCCTCCAGCACGATCTCGACCATCCCTGAGCCATGATTGGGTTTAATCACCGTATTTTTCAGGCTCGGCAGACTCAGCAGCGTTATCGGATCGTCAGTCTGGTGAACCAGCGGGATCAGATATGACTCGCCAATGGTATGGGCAATATAATCCCGGACCAGTAATTTGTCCGATAAATTGGCATAGCGCACGTGGTCTCCCGTCACATATTTACGATACAGAACTTTCTCATTGAACAGTCGGGGTTCGCGAATATTCGGTATTCTTTTGAATTTCTGAAAGTAATAAACTTTATCCTGGTAAGACCAAGGCATTTTCTTGAACAGGTAAACAAAACCCTTTCTCAATTCTGCTTTGAGCTTCAACATGATTGACCTCATCTGTAGGTTTTGTAGTTGAGTGAGGAAAGCTGTATTTTAAGAATGACGCCATTCTTAAAGAAATAATTCATTATCGTCAGGGACAGGAGTTCGGTGATAAACACGCTCCAGGCTGCGCCTGTTAATCCCCAGGTGTGGATAAAGAAGTACGATGTCGCCAGGCCAATCACTACCAGCAGAATCACTTTCACCAGTAAATAATTGAAGCCACCCTCTTTAACCATGTAGCGATACGCTACGGTTCCCATTGCCGAAAAACAGGTTGCTAACGACAATAACGTAATGAGGTTTCCTGCTTGTGTGTAATCTTGCCCATACAGGCTGTTAATGATCCTGTCACCAAACAGCGTGACAACGGAGAGCATCAAAAGTGAAACTGCCATAACGTAACCATTCAGTCGTGAAGCCAGTTTAACTGCCACATCCGCGCGTTCTCTGAAAATCTCAGAAAAACAGGATGTAATAATTGCCACTGGAATAAAAATCCATGAAGCAGAAATGGTGTTGGCTGCGGTAAACAACCCCAGGTCATGGGCCGAACTCACCCCCAGAAGAAAGAACTGCGCGGTCTTTACCTGGACGGCGATAAACACGCTGGAGATGGCCAGCGGCAGGCCTGCATACAACAAATAACGCAGATAATTCTTACGTTTATGCCGGGGCGGCAGGCTGATGCTGTGGGTCTGATAGAAGCGACTGCGCTTAATCAGATAGGGCACCAGCGTGACCGCAACAATCGACAGTGATAACCACAGCGGGCTCAGTTTGTACCAGGCAACGGTAAAACTGATCATAAAGCTCAGTATCATGCCGATGGCATTCGCCACCGTATTCATACGTGATTCCAGGCGGGCGTTATTGTAAACGCTAAAAACATCCTGGGTCACAAACAGGGCCGATAAAAATGAAGCCACGGCAAAGACAATAAAATTCTCACGCATCGTTAGCCAGACGTACAGCAATACTGGCAGCGAAAGCACCAGTAATAAGGTCAGTCGTAGCGACTTTGCCACGGCCATCAGTCGCATTCCTTTCGGTGTGCTTTTACTGATGCTTTTAAATAGAATCGTTTCCGTGCCAAAAATGGCAATAGTCTGAATAATTGAAAATAGTGAGGCAGAAAATGCTATCTGGCCAAATATAACGGGACCGAACGATTTAGCCACGTAAGATGTGACAAAAATCACACCAAATACTGACACAATTTTTTCGGACATCATCCACGCCGCGTTTGACATCACACTGTATTTCATCGAAGCATCCTTTGTGTTTCCAACTCACTCAAACGGCAAACCAACACATCCGTGTCCACAACTGATTCAATAACGCACAGTGGAACGCTGGCGAGAACGCAAAACGAAAAAGTTTTTATTTAATGGCCTTATTGTGCCTTTTATTTTTAAAAGACTGTTTTCTAACCGAAGCAGGCGACCGCCTCTTCGATTATGGTTTTGTGTGGTCTTAATTTTCCAGTGTTCGCTTTCTCAATCCCTTTGGCCGGGATTAAAGTTAGCACACATTTTTTTCCCTGCACGTTGGAGTTTTCCTAATTACGCCGTGGCCTTGAACTGGCATGAGACGAATCTATATCAAAAAAACCAATATCGAAAGCTATCAAAACCCTTTTGAAATAAAATAGGAGAAATCCCATGATGTTATTTCTTCATAATCCCTTAACTTAAAGCCTGCCATTCCAATCGCGTACTTTTAATCGCTGCGCTAATATTTACGCAAAACAGATCCATTGATTAATGCAGTTATTCTCATCCCATTATTGTTAAGAAAGGTAATAGCATTCATGAGAAAGTCACGATATACCGAAGAGCAAATCACCAGTGCCATTAAAGCTTCTGAAAACGGCATCAAGGTTAAAGAGATTTGTGAAGAACTTGGCATTTCCGAAGCCACATTCTACAGCTGGAAAAAGAAATATGCCGGACTGTCATCAGAAGAAGGAAGGAAAATCAAAGAGTTGGAGGAAAAGGTTCACAGCATGGAAAGAGAGATTCTGTCCCTTTCATCCGACAAGGAGATGCTGCAAAGCGTGCTGAAGAATTTCTTTACAACCAATGACAAACGGCAAGCCGTTAATTTCTTACAGGATACCTATGACATTGGTACGCGCCGCAGCTGCCGTCTGCTGGATATCAGCCGCAGTGTTTACCATTATCCTTACAATCTTGAAAATCAGTAATCAGGCAGTCGATGTGTATTATGATGCTTTAACAGGACCAAAATAAAATATTCTTTACGCTTATTGAAAAGTACAGATCGACTTTTTGATGCGGACGTTTACTAATGAGTTATTTGTAACCCCGCGCCAGTATTTGGCTGTAACTTAGTCAGGCACCAGCTAAAACCTCAATAGCATCAAGGCTTTCAATGCGCGTTTATCTTTGCAGGCAAAGATAAACGCGCCTAAAGTAAACCTGAAGTTTCTGATAATTATTTCGTCTTCTGCCAAAAAACCGTTAGCCCTCTTCACGCTTCTCTTTTTTTTTATGGTTCATTAATCTCACTTTTTTCTGATGGATTCCGGATGTCCGGTGACACCTCTTTACACTGATTTACCTGGCTTGCCGGGCAGATAACGCCTGAGCACGGGTGATGATCAAGAATTTAAAGTTTACCAGCACTAATCATTTTATCCCTCTTCCCTGCCTCAACCCTTCCCAAAAGAGGTCACCGCTTATCATTAGCTAATCTGTCGCTTACCGCCACCGGTCGGAGTCGGGTGATTTTATCATCAGATAATTCGAGTTAAGGATGGTCTCTGATAGAGAAAGTCGTCTCAAAAATGAAGATTTTGCCATTCAGTAGGCCGGATACACTGTACAAAAAAAAGGATTTGTTGATTAGCGATTATTCTTATAGCCGAACAATCGCTGCATGTGGCAGAGGGCGCAACAGCCAGCTAACGATTGAAATGCCGTTGCAGGGCACTAAACAGTGATGGAGATCACATTGTAGCGATGAAAATACGTAAAACCGGGCCACAGTGGATTGCGTTAAGGTCCCGGCAATAACAGGGCTTTTATCGCCGGGATGAAGTTAATTTATTCGCCTGTTTTCAAGGACTTTACTACCGGCTCTGGCTTGATACGCATGGCACTCACCACTCCCACTATCAGGCACAGAATGCCGCACAGCGTCAGCACCGGCGGCCATGCCTGACGTAATAAGAAGGTATACGCCAGACCGGCCAGGATCTCGAAAACAATCAGCGGCCCCACCAGCACCGTCGGTAAACGCTGGCTGGCTTCATTCCAGCACAGCGTGCCCAGCCAGGAGCACAACAGTGCAATAGCCAGCATCAGCGCGATAAAGACCCCGGGGCGCGGACCGAACGGCAGTGGAAATCCGGCCTGGGTCAGGTGCAACTGCCCCATGACCAGCAGATACCCGAGCAGCGCCAGCGGCAGCGTGGCCAGGCCCTGCGCGGTGGCCCAGGTAGCCGGACGGATCGCATTTTTCCGCAGCCAGCGGGCATTACGCAGCGGGTACCACGTCCAGCACGCTACCGCGGTAAAGGCCAGTACCATCCCGCTGAGGTAGCGCCACAGGTCTGGCGGACGCCCGGTGCCGGTCAGTTCCGCCACATTCACACATACAAGACCCGCAATCATCAGTACCAGGGCCGGGAATAACTTTCCCCAGCGTAGCTGCCCCTCATCCCGGCCATAAAACAGATTGGCACTGACGGCGATCACTACCGGCAGTGTGCCGATGATCATCGTCGACACCGGCGCGCCAGTACGCTGGATAGCCGTAGCCAGGCAGGCGTAATAAAGCAGGTTGCCCACCAGTGTCAGCTTGATCACTTCCTGCCAGTCGCGGCGGGTCAGTGCCGCCAGACGATGGCGGTCCTGCCAGGCCAGCGGCAGGGCAATCAGTCCAAACGCCAGGTAACGGCCCATAGATTGCAGGGTGCCGGGATAGTCCGGCACCAGTAGCGGCCCGACGAAAATCAGGCCCCACATCAGTCCCGCGCTGAGAGCAAAGAAAATTCCAGTGAGCATTGTCCACTCCGGACGGCAAGAAAACCCCATTATGGGGGAAAGTAAGAGCGGGGGATTGTAGCAAATTGCGGTCAGCGGACGGCGGCCCGCACCTGCTGCTGATAGCGGCCAGGGGTAATGCCATAGCGGGCGGCGAAGCTGCGGGTCAGATGTGCCTGATCGGTCAGACCCACCGCCGCCGCGACGTCAGCTGCCGACAGCCCGGCACGGAGTAGCTGGCTGGCCTGATACAGGCGAAATGCCATCAGCATCTGATGTGGGGTGACGTGATAGTGGGCTTTAAACTGCCGCTGAAAGTGAAAAGGACTGAGAGAGACCAGCGCCGCCAGCTCGTCGAGCGTAATCCGCTGACTGAGATTAGCGCGCAGATAGTCGCGCACGCTATCAAAGCGATGCCGCGCCTCCGCCGCTAGCGGACGCGCAATGCGGGCATGGGGACGCAGCAGGTCGCACAGCGTGAGCAGTAATCCATCCAGGGCAAGGGGATCGTCAGTCTGCCACAGGCTGCCAAGCAGGTGAGCGAGCTGACGGGCACGTAAGGGATCGTGGCAAACCGCCTGTTCAAACCACCAGTCCGGTTCGCCTGTCAGGGCCGCCAGCCGCTGTGGTTCAAGATAGATCATGCGGTACTGCCAGCCGCCCTCGGTGGCGGACTCCCCGGTGTGCAGTTCATCCGGGTTCATCAGTACCAGCGAACCGACCGGTGCCAGGTGCTGGACGCCACGATAACGAAAGCGTTCGGCACCGCGATCGATAGTGCCGATGCCGAACGCTTCATGAGTGTGGGGGGCAAATGCATAGCGGGTGATATGGGCACGATAGAGCTCAACGCCCTGCCGCCCCGCAAGGTGGCGGAAGCGGGCACGATCCTCCTCATCACTGAACTGCTCAGGTACACCGTTCAATGTCACCCCCTGCGATATCACGTCAGGCAGCCAGCTTACGATCTTTACCTGACGCGATCCACACCGCTTAGATCAGGCCTTCGGCCTTCATCGCACGCTGTACGGCAGGACGCGCCGCCACGCGACCGGCGTAAGCCTGAATATCGGGCCAGCCGTCGAGGGAAAAGCCGACTACCCGGCTCCACCCCAGCACGGTGAACAGATAGGCATCGGCCACCGTAAACTGTTCGCCCTGCAGCCAGGTTTTTCCGGCCAGCGCGGAAGAGAGCCAGTCAAGGCGTTTGTTCAGCCCGGCCACCGTCGCCTGCTTCCAGTCTGCGGTTTGCGCCGGGTTAAACAGCGCACCCATCGGTTTATGCAGCTCAGTGGAAATAAAGCTCAGCCACTCCAGCACCTTATAACGCTCCACGCTGCCTGCTGCGGGGATCAGACCCGCTTCTGGCTTCAGATCGGCCACGTACTGCGCAATGACCGTACCTTCGGTCAGCAGGCTGCCGTCGTCCAGCACCAGGGCAGGAATGTAACCTTTACTGTTGATGGTGACAAAGTCGGCACCGGTTTCGGTTTTTTTGCTTTTCAGGTCAACTTTTTCCAGCGTAAAGGTCGCTCCGACCTCTTCCAGAACAATATGCGGGGAGAGGGAGCAGGCACCCGGGGTATAGAACAGTTTCATCAGTCGTTATTCCTTGTTAATTAACGTGGACCAGCGTAAGCGACTCATCTTACGCCGACGTTAGCCGTTGATGCCACTACAGCGTGCCTGGCGCAAAATTAAACGCCAGCTTAACCACCGTACTGACAGAGGGATGGGTTTCACGGGCATTGATGCGCCATTTATTTTGCACGTGCTTCAATGCAGTCAATTCCACAGGGACAGGTAAAACATCATGTCAGACACGTTGGTTATCCCCCGTCAGGCAAGCGGACTTTCGCTTTTTCTGGCGCTGCTGAACGGCGGCATCAGGCCGGGTGCGCTCTGGGCAAAATCGTCCTGGCGTGCCAAATTCCTTGCGCGCTCGCTGGCCTGGCCTGTGGCAAGCGCACAGCACATGCAGCAGATCGCCATCCGGCCGACGATGCGCCAGGCGCTGGATCTGCAACCGATGCTGCCGGGTAAGATCCACCGACCTTACCTGTACCTGGGACTGACCGCCAGACAGCGGGGAGCGGTGCTCAGTCAGCATTATGATTTTTTGCAGCAGCTCACTCATCCGGGCCTGCGCAACGCCATGTTGTCGGCCCAGCCCACGGAGCTGGCCAGCTTCACCGGCAAAGAGGGTGAACAGTTTCAGATCACCCTGACCTGTAATGGACGCTGTGAGCGTGAAGGCGAAGTGAACATGCTGCTGCGCTGCGACGGCACAGTGCTGGCTATCCTGACTTTTGCCGTGGCGGATCAACAGGGACTGCCGGTGCTGGTGATCGGTGGGATCCAGGGTGCGAGCAGCTCGACGCCGCACGAGCTGATCCGCTCCGCGACAAAGTCCTGCTTCGGGCTGTTTCCTAAACGCGTGCTGCTGGAGGGGGTCTCCCTGCTGGCTCGGGCCACCGGGATCAGTGCGATCAGGGCGGTGAGTGACCAGGGCCACACCTACCGCAGCCTGCGCTATCGCTTTAAAAAGAAGGATGTGTTTCTGGCGAGCTATGACGAATTCTGGCAGTCCCTTAATGCGGAACAGATTTCCCCGGCGCTGTGGCAGCTGCCGCTGGTATTCAGTCAGAAGAGTATGGATGAGATCCCCAGTAAAAAGCGCGCGGAGTATCGCCGCCGCTATGAGCTACTGGAGACCATCCGCCAGCAGTTTGCCCGTTTTCACTGAGGCTGATTAAGGGGCGGTGGTTTCCTGCTCAACGTCGTCAATCTTCCAGCCATCACCTTCGTGAAGCAACGTGACCAGCAGATGCTGCTGGTCACCGGGGTCACGTCCCAGGGTGACATCTCCCGTTGCCCGGTTGCCGTTTAACGTAAAGCGACTGACGCTGACGTTATTCACCCAGCCGTCACTGTAGTCCTGGTCCTGCAGAAAATAGTCATCATCCATGCCATCCGGGCTTTTGATCAGCAGATTGATCTTCTGCAGCAGACGCTGCGTCACGTACTCGTTAAGTAACGGATCGTGTTCATCAATCGGGCTCTCTTCTTTATTCAGCGCCGTAAGATACCAGTTGTAAAACGCCAGACTGGTTCCCTGGGGATCGTCATTATGTGCTGCCGCCGCTGCCTGAAAGGCAACGAGCGAAACCACCAGCATCAGCAACCACTTTTTCATGCAAACCGCTCCGGATAACACCGCTATTCATTTTCCCAACCTGTGCCTGTCAGGTCGCCAGTGATTGTATTGAATTTATCCGGCTAATCCAGCCTCCGGCCTCCTGTTTACCTGCTTATTTAGTAAATGTTTATCCCAGGCCCGACAGGCACCGTCATGCCCAGTGCTTCTTCTTACTGGTTTTGCCAATGCCCGGATTACAGGCGTTGGTCGGGTCAAGCTGACGGAAGTGATGCTGATGAGCATCGGAAGCGTGATACAGATGGCCGATATTATGTTCTGCCGGATACTTTGCTCCGCGCTGGTCAAGATAGTCCAGCACCGCCGCTTTGAACTGCGCGCCATCAACGCCCGGTTTCAGAATATAGTCCTGATGGTTCACCAGACAGAAGAAGTGACCACAGCAGGACGCTTCCAGTACCTGATCCTGCAGCGCTGATGGCAGGCGGATCAACCACTGGTCGTCGTTACGACGCAGCGCAATGTCAAAGGCGATCAGTCGTTCATCGGTGCTGATACCGGCACGATCGCAGTAGAACACCGTACAGGCACCCACGCCAAAGCGGACCAGAAACGCATCCTTTTGCTCCGCATCCGTACAATGGAACCAGTCGCCGTTGCGTGAGGCAAAGAACGTGGTGAGCAGGCGACTCATCTGCGCCACCTCCGGCCGGGCCAGCTTGATCATCAGATGATGCTCGTAGCGGCGATGATAAGAGAGCAGGCGCGGGGCAACGGTTGACGGCGTGATGCGGTTACCCCACTGGATCAGCCGGTCGATAGTGTTGGCCGGCAGGATCCTGAGCTTTTTCACCCGCGCATCCCACAGCGCCTTTTTGCGCATCAGCCCCGGCAGCGCCGCCGGCCCAAGCCGTTTGATCGACAAAAACATATGACGGGCATAGCGCAGGGTCAGGCGAAACGCGTTGCGGTGAATGTATTCCGCCTGGATTGGCAGCGTATCGAGCCGTTCGATCAGATAGCGACGTAGGTCGAGCAGTACCTGCTCATCATTGGTGCCGATGTAAAAGGTGTCCTCCTGCGGCGTGGCGTCGAAAGTGGCCAGACGTACGGCAAAGACGATCACCTTGCCGGCACAGCCCGCACTGTCGTGCAGATACTGCGGGTTGCCGTTGAAGCGCGTGGGCGTGGTGGCATCGACATCTTTGATCACCGCCGCGTAGTCGTCGGCCCAGATCTTCCCTTCCCAGTCCGGCGCGGTGCCGGTGGTGTAGTCTCCGGCCTCCAGCCGGGCGATCATCTCTTCCGGGGTCTGGCCCAGATCAATACCGAGGTGGTTGATCAGATGCAGCTGGCCGCGATCGTCAATTTGCGCGAACAGCGACTTTTCGGTAAACGCCGGGCCGCGCTGCAGCAGCGAGCCGCCGGAGTTATTGCAGATCCCCCCCACCACCGACGCGCCAATGCAGGAGGAGCCGATGACGGAATGCGGCTCTTTCTGCCACGGCTTCAGGCTCTCTTCCAGCTCCGTCAGGGTACTGCCGGGGAAGGCAATCACCTGCTGTGCATTGTCGATGACCTGAACGCCTTTAATATTGCGCGTGCTGACAATCACCACCGGACGGTCATAGTCATCACCGTGCGGCGTCGAGCCACCGGTCACCCCGGTATTGGACGCCTGCATCAGGATAATGGCATCGTTTTGCTGACAGACTCTGAGCACCTGCCACAGCTGCAGCAGCGTTACCGGCAGCACCACCGCCAGTGCGTCGCCGTGACCCACGCGAAAACCTTTGCAGTAATAGGCCTTACGTTCACCGTCAGCAATCAGATGGTCTGAGCCGACGAGGTCGCTCAGTTGTTGCAGGATCAGAGAATGTTGCATTCAGGGTGCCGCTCCATAGCGCATTTTTAGCAGCATCGATTGTACCCGAGGGGCTGGCGCCAGGGCCAGCGCCGGGGTCGTGAAAATCGGTCAGGTTGCTGATCGCGGCGAAAAGCCCATAACGGAAATCGATCGTAACGCCAGCCTGCCGATCTTTTTTTCGCACGCGTCTGTCGGCAAAAAATGAATAAATAGTTAACTTTTGATTAACCTGTAGGAAACGCTTTTTTATGCATTCTATATGCAATTTAACTGCATATAAAAATATTTTACCCTGTTTTTCAGAAAGTTGAATGTGATCAAAAAGTGAATAATTTGTCTATACACCTGTGTTGACTTTGTTACAGCGCAGCGCCAGCATGAACGCCACGTACCTGTCCCCCCGACGTATTGCCCTGATTGCCACCCGTTTCAGGGAGGGTTGTATCGGCTAACAAGAACTGAATGAGAGGATGCCATGTCTGACCCAAAGGATGCGCCGCAGCACCTGCATCGCGGACTCAGTTCGCGCCATATTCAGCTGATTTCGCTGGGCGGCGCTATCGGCACCGGGCTGTTTATGGGGGCGGGAAAAACCATTGCGGTATCCGGTACCTCCATTCTGATCACCTATATTGTGGTCGGCTTCTTTATGTATATGGTGATGCGGGCAATGGGCGAGCTGTTGCTGAGCCGTCTGGATTACCGTTCGTTTGCGGATTTTGTTTCCGACTACCTTGGCCCGAAGGCAAGCTTCTTCCTCGGCTGGTCATACTGGCTGAGCTGGGTGGTGACCTGTATTGCCGATGTGGTGGTCTGCGGTGGCTACATGCAGTACTGGCTGCCGACGCTGTCGCCGTGGATCCCGGCGCTGTTGACGCTGGGGCTGCTGTGCCTGTTTAACCTGCTGTCGGTGAAGATGTTTGGCGAAGCCGAGTTCTGGTTTGCGATTATTAAAGTTATTGCCATTATTGCGCTGATCGTCACCGGCTTCTGGATGATCGCCCGCGGCTGGACGTCACCGGATGGCGTGACCGCTTCGCTGGACAACCTCACCGACGCGGCGGTGTTTATGCCACACGGCATCGTCGGCTTCTTCGCCGGGTTCCAGATCGCGATTTTCTCCTACACCGGCATTGAACTGCTGGGCACCATGAGTGCAGAAACCCGCTCGCCGGAGAAGGTATTGCCCCGCGCGATCAGGGCGATCCCGCTGCGCATCATTATCTTTTACGTGCTGTCGATGGTGGTGATCATCGCCGTGACGTCCTGGCCGCACATCTCGCCGGACACCAGCCCGTTTGTCACGCTGTTTGCCAAAGCCGGGCTGCCCGCCGCCGCCGCCGTGATCAACTTTGTGGCGCTGACCTCGGCGATGTCCTCCGCCAACAGCGGGGTCTACTCCAGCACCCGCATGCTGTATGGCCTGTCGCTGGAACAGCACGCCCACTGGCAGTTTCGTATTCTGTCGCGCACCACGCGGATCCCGGTCCGCAGCCTGATGTTTTCCTGCTTTTGTATGTTAAGCGGTACGTTGTTGCTGTTCCTGGTGCCCAACGTGATGACGCTGTTTACCGTGGTGTCTACACTGGCAGCGATTCTGGTGATTTATACCTGGGGAATGATTCTGGTGGCGTATCTGGTGTACCGCAGGTGCAGCCCGGCACTGCACGAGCGCTCGACGTTTAAAATGCCCGCCGGGATTGTGATGAGCTGGCTGACGCTACTGTTTTTTCTGTTCTCACTGGTGGTAATGGTCTTTGACCCGGATACGCTGACCGCGCTGTGCGCGATGCCGCTGTGGTTTATCCTGCTGGCGTGGTTCTGGCGGGTGAAACAGCGACGTGAGCAGCAAAATGTCGTTACGGCGTCGTAGGGGCGACCCTTTTCCTGGTTGCCCCGTGCCGGTACCGGGCACTGCCGGGCGGCCCCGATCAGCAAGGACCACCCGGTAAAACATTCACGATCCGGCGTTACAGCACGCCCTGAGCCAGCATTGCATCCGCCACTTTAACGAACCCGGCAATATTCGCGCCGTGGACGTAGTGGGTCTGCCTGCCTTCTCCGCCGTGCTCCACGCAGGCGTGATGAATATCCAGCATGATGTGTTGCAGACGAATATCGACCTTCTCCGCTTTCCAGCTCAGACGTGCCGCATTCTGCGCCATCTCCAGGCCAGAAGTGGCTACGCCACCGGCATTTGCCGCTTTGCCCGGCGCAAAGAGTACACCCGCCTCAAGGAACGCATCGGTCGCCGGGATAGTGGTCGGCATATTGGCCCCTTCCGCCACGGCTTTCACGCCGTTAGCAATCAGCTGACGTGCCGCCGGCAGATCAAGCTCATTCTGCGTCGCGCACGGTAAGGCGATATCGACCGGCACGCTCCACGGCTGCTGCCCGGCAAGGTAAACCAGACCACGTTCACGCGCATAATCTTCCACGCTGCCGTAACGCACGTTTTTGATCTCCGCCAGCAGCGCCAGCTTTTCCGGGGTAAACCCGGCTTCGTCTACCACCGTTCCGCGTGAATCAGAAGCCGTCAGCACGCGCGCGCCCAGCGCCATCGCTTTTTCAATGGCGTACTGCGCCACGTTACCGGCACCGGAAACCGCAACGGTACTGCCTTCAAAGCCCAGCCCGTGACGCTTCAGCATCGCATCGGTGAAGTAGACCAGACCGTAGCCGGTGGCTTCCGGGCGGATCAGGCTGCCGCCGAATGACAGGCCTTTGCCGGTAAACACGCAGGCGGTATTATTCGACAGCTTCTTCATCATCCCGGCCATAAAGGCCACTTCACGGCCCCCCACGCCGATATCCCCCGCAGGCACATCGGTATCCGGGCCCAGGTGGCGGTACAGTTCCGTCATCAGCGCCTGGCAGAAGCGCATCACTTCCGCATGGCTTTTCCCTTTCGGATTAAAGTCCGACCCGCCTTTACCGCCGCCCATCGGCAGGGTGGTGAGAGCATTTTTAAACGTCTGCTCAAAGCCGAGGAATTTCAGAATCGACAGGTTTACCGACGGATGGAAGCGCATCCCGCCTTTATAGGGGCCAATGGAGGAGCTGAACTGCACGCGCCATGCCCGGTTCACCTGCACCTGACCGCGATCGTCCGTCCAGGCAACGCGGAACTGGATCACACGTTCCGGCTCGACCAGACGCTCCAGCAGGCTTTGCTCCTGATACTGCGGGTGTCGTTCCAGGAACGGCCACAGTGACGTGAACACCTCGCGCACGGCCTGCAGATATTCCGGCTGGTGAGGATCGCGCTGCTGAACGGAGGTGAGAAACGACTCAAGAGAGTGAAAAGCTGTCATGACTAATTCCTTGTGCGTAATGTTCTGGCCCTGATGTTGTTTAGTATTGTTAGGGTAATCAGAGGGATGATGTTGTTCCTCTGCGACTATATCACCGGCTTTCGGTGGTACAACAAAAAACTTATGACCCGGGAAAACGCTAAAAAACGAGCGAAACTGCCGCAGGCGGCGAAAAACCTGAGCTGATGCAAGAAATTCCCACGCATCACCATAAGAAAAAGTTATCACACAGCCGCCATCATCACTGTTGTTGATTGCCCGGTCAGAAAAGCAAAAACGGACCGTTGAATAAATATCTGCGGAAAAAAGAAAAGATGACACTTTTATTACAGCGCAAACAAACGACAGTGATTGTATTTATTTCAGCCGCAAGACAGCCTGTGGCGTCATTATTTATGTATAAATGTAAACTTAATAAATGCGGCTTGCCGCATCGTAATTGAGTGTGATTTCATCAATCCTCCACAAATTGTGCTTTACCACCTGAGAAAATAATGATGAGCAATCACAACGAAAATAATCAGGAAAAGCCGATCGGATTATTACTGATTAATGAAAACGCCCGTAACGGGAAAGCGAATAAACAGCAGGCATTATCCCTGCTGGCCGCCGGAGGCATTCAGGTGATTGAGCCCGGGCCCGGCGATCGCCGTGACAGTAGCGAAATTATTCTCGACTATGCCGACCGCATCGATCTGGTTATTGTCGGCGGCGGTGACGGCAGCCTGAATGCCGCCGCGAGAGGCCTGATGCACAGCGGGCTGCCGCTGGGCGTACTGCCGCTGGGCACCGCCAATGATTTTGCCCGCACGCTCGGTATTGCGAATAACCTGAGTCAGGCCGTCAGGGTGATTGCCACCGGGCACCAGCGCCCCGTCGATCTGGGTGAGGTCAACGGCCACCTGTTTTTTAACGTTTCCAGCATCGGTTTTTCCGCCACGCTGGCACACCATTTAACGGCCGAGTCCAAAAAACGCTGGGGGACATTTGGCTATGCACTGGCGGCCTTCCGGCTGCTGAAGCAGAGCCGTCCGTTCAGCGCCACGCTGGAGCATGACGGCATCGTAGAGAAAGTAAAAACCGTGCAGGTTTCCGTTGGCAACGGGCGCTTTTACGGCGGGGGAATGACGGTGGAACAGAGCGCCGCCCCTGATGACGGCCGGCTGGACGTGTACAGCCTGGAGGTGGCGCACTGGTGGGAAATGATAGCCCTGCTGCCCGCACTCCGGCGAGGAACGCACGGTCGCTGGCGTAAGGTGCGCACCCTGTCCACCACCGCCATGACGCTGAGCACGCGCCGCCCCCATGATATTAACGCCGACGGCGAACTGATTGGGCAGACGCCCGCCCGGTTTACCATTAAGGCACATGCAATAACTGTTTTTGCCCCGTCCTGAGCAACATCTGATAAAGGTTTAATAAGGGTTAATATGATGAATAAATTTAGCATTCTGGCCTTAACGGCAATGATGACGTTAATTACCGCCTGTGACGATGCGACCAAAGAAAATATTAAAGAAGAAGCGGATAAACGCACAAACAGTCTGGTAGAGTCGGCACAAACCCAGTGGGATGAAACCAGAAAGCAGGCGACGGACCTGGCCGATGCTAAAGTGGCAGAACTGAATGCGGCGCAGCCCCTGGAAGATGCCAGGAAAAAAATGGATGAACTGGGGGAGATGAAGCTGTCTGATTTGATTTCGGGCGGTGGGGAAGAGAAAGAGGGTGAGGAAGGGGAAGAGGCGGAGAATAATTAACGGCCGGTAAAGACACCTTCAGCCCGTCAGGGACGGCCAGACTGTAAGCAGACTCTTAAAGATCGCAGCCAAATAATATTGTCACCGGCACGCCGGCTGATGGGCGGGTGATGAACGGTTGTCTGGTGCTGACGGCGGAAGTACCGCCAACGGAGCCGGAAGTGATACAGGCCAGCGCTGCCCGAGGCTCTCGGCCCGTAAGCTGCGGGAACTGATGGACGTGATTCAGGTGATGGTGAAGAAGCGGGACGCTGGCTAGCCCGATAACAGGCAAAAAATCCCAGCCGCTGAGGGCTGGGATTTGAGATCATTTAGTCAGATAATCAAATACGAGTTTATTGATTTCATCAAGTAATTGATCCTCATTAAGCTCATATTCTTCACGATCATCATCAGGGTTATACATATCAGACAGACAAAAAGTGCTCGATAACAGTTCGCTTAAATGCTCTTCATCTTTTTCAAGAAGATTACCATCTCGCTCACATTTCCATTTGGACATATAGCTGTCAGCAAATTCATCTGCTGTTATTTTTTTGCAAGGAAGAGATCAATATAATCTTTAAGATAAATGCTCATCTTAATGTTCCATTATTAATGAAGTTTTCGTATTGCTTCGTTTGCGGATCAAGTTTCCATCCGTTCACAAAATTACCTATTTTATCAACGACCGCGACATTATTGGTGTGCGGGTTGAAACAGACTTTTGATTTAGGAAATAATAGATAGGTTCCATGCTCGTAAGCCGTTTTATTGTTCAGGTGGGATTGGATAGCTGTTTGATATTCTATAATTGTATCGCCATTCTTCTTGGTTGTTGTCACACCAAAGTCAGCAGCATGTTTGAATTTCTTATCCAATTGTTTCGTGCTGAAAGCAACGCTTTCAGAAATAATACCAGTGCTTGCACTTGGTACTTTCTTGCCAGGCAATATAATCCCGGCCAGCATCCCACCCGTAGCTTCCAGCGCTGCCTGATTTCCTTCAGACGCCTGTTTGATTGTGTCGGCGACTGCTGACCAGGCATCGCTGTTCATCAGCGCTTTCACGCTGTCTGCCACCGCCTGATTCTTCCCGGACAGATCGTTCAGCGCCGTACTACAGTAACTGTCCCCGGCAGCACATGAAGCTAGCGCCATTGCTGTATCGGCAACGTAGTCCGCTGAACCTAATGCCGCATCACCGGTATCAGCCAGGGCATTAATAATGCCGTTTGCGATGGAAGAGGTTGTACCGTTGCCCAGCTTATCCCTGACCTGCTCTTTCCAGTGTTCAGAGCTCTGCTTAACCGATTCGCGGGCTTTATCGCCGCTCAGCGAGTTATTCTCCACCGCATTCTTACCCGCCTGGCCGGCCGTCACTGCTCCGCCAGTATCGCCCGTCGCCAGGCCGCCCGCAACTCCTGCGGCCAGTTCGAGCCAGAGGAGCCGGAAGTTGTCACCACCCTGCGTCAAACCTGTAAAAAGCTCTCCGCCCGTAAACAACAGCAGATCGCCGAGTTTATTCAGGTGATCGCAGGGCCCCAGAAGCGGACGGCTAAGGCGTAACTGACTGAGTGAACAGTAAAATCCCGGCCAGATGGTCGGGATTTTACTTATTTTAACGTAACCAGAAAGGCGGATCATTTGGGGCTAATGCATCGTATTGCTCTGATGCTCTATTAACATCATCGATATAATACGGTGTATCGGTAAACCCAACTCTTACAGGTATATATTCATTAAAACCTTGATAGTAAACCTCTGTACATTCTAATGCCTCATCAAAGGCTTTAAAGAAGCGTTTAAAAACAGCAGATAGATCCCCCCCCTCAAAATTCAATCTAGAGTTATGTTCATCTATTCCAAACAACATCCACTCAATGTTATTATTTAACACAAGTGAAAGTTCACTTTTAATAGAATCTAATTCATCCTTAACTTTATACAGTTCATCATAAGCTAAAGATCTACGAT
>NZ_JBVHNP010000011.1:0-122024 GCF_055556675.1 Erwinia sp. PME.40.26/001 | reverse complement strand
CCCCATGCGAGAGTAGGGAACTGCCAGGCATCAAATAAAGCAATAACCCCGACCGAAAGGCCGGGGTTTTTTGCGTTTTAAGCGGGTAATCCCCGATCGATCCCAATCCTCTGCCTTAATGTTCCCCCGAAACACCGTCCAATCCCCCTGTGTGCCCTGTTTAATCGCCAAATTCGGAATTTCCTGCCTGTTTCCAGCGTGTTCGCTGATATGACCCCGCTATTCCTTATGCAATAATCCATGCTGTCTCACAAAATTAACAATCCATCCTTATAAAACAATTTCATAACAAAACAGCATTTGAGTTAATTGATATATACACTCTTCGACGCTTGTTCAAAGCAAGGAAAGAACTCACGAGGTTTTTAATGGCAGAGTCCATCACTGAAAATAATTTGCGCGCGACAGCGTCAATGACCACTCGTCAACGCGTCTGGGCCATCGTAGGGGCCTCCTCCGGTAATCTGGTGGAGTGGTTTGACTTTTATGTGTACTCATTCTGCTCGCTGTACTTCGCTCATATCTTCTTCCCCAGCGGTAATCCGACAACGCAGCTGCTCCAGACGGCGGGGGTGTTCGCCGCCGGTTTTCTGATGCGTCCTATTGGTGGCTGGCTGTTTGGCTACATTGGTGACAGGCACGGGCGTAAAAGCTCCATGCTGATTTCAGTCTGTATGATGTGTTTTGGATCGCTGGTGATCGCTTGTTTACCGGGGTATGAGACGATAGGGGTCTGGGCCCCGGCTCTGCTTTTGCTGGCCCGACTTTTTCAGGGGCTGTCAGTGGGTGGGGAATATGGTACCAGTGCAACCTACATGAGCGAAGTGGCGGTAGAAGGGCGGAAGGGATTTTATGCGTCATTTCAGTATGTGACATTGATTGGTGGCCAGCTGATGGCGCTGCTGACCGTCGTTGTGTTGCAGCAGCTCCTTTCTGACGAAGAACTGCGTTCCTGGGGCTGGCGGATCCCCTTTGCGCTGGGTGCCGTGCTGGCCGTGGTCGCACTCTATTTACGTCGTTCGCTGAATGAAACCTCCGATAACACCACGCGCAGCCATAAAGATGCCGGCTCACTGAAAGGTCTGTGGAAACACCGGCGGGCATTTATCATGGTGCTGGGCTTTACTGCTGGCGGGTCGTTGAGCTTTTACACCTTTACGACGTATATGCAGAAATATCTGGTGAACACTGCCGGTATGGACCATAAAGCTGCCAGCGGTCTGATGACCGGCGCGCTGTTTATTTTTATGCTGTTGCAGCCATTTTTTGGTGCGCTATCGGATAAGATCGGGCGACGTAACGCTATGCTGATCTTCGGGGGGCTGGCTGCGATCTGTACCGTACCAATCCTCACCCTGTTGCAGAGCGTGACCAGCCCGGTGGCCGCTTTTATGCTGGTAATGCTGGCGCTGGTGATCACCAGTTTCTATACCTCGATCAGCGGGATCCTTAAGGCGGAAATGTTCCCACCGGAGGTGCGGGCGCTGGGCGTGGGGCTGTCGTATGCAGTAGCAAACGCGCTGTTTGGCGGATCGGCGGAATATGTGGCGCTGTCGCTGAAGGCGGCTGGAAGCGAAACCAGTTTCTTCTGGTATGTCTCTGGAATGGGGGCCATTGCCTTCCTGGTTTCGCTGATGCTGCACCGACGCGGCAAAGGGTTAAAACTGTAACTAGCGGTCAAGATTCCATAATGCGTAGCCGGTGGCAGCACCGGCTACATCCCAGCTGAAGTCCTTCCAGCTCCAGCCGCTTCCTCCTTCCCTGCTGTCGAACAGTTCTTTCGCCGCGCCCAGGCCGATTGCGAACATGATCCCAACGCTGCCGCTGCGGTCTTTGTGCCAGTTCTGACGTTCACCATAGGCATTACCGGCGGCGGAAAGAAAGGCGGAGGAGAGAAAGTGCTGGGCTTTATCACGTCCGGTCCAGTCATCCTGCGCCATATGAGTACAGCCACTGCAAATGACGATAACGGCCAGCAGGCAGGTGCGCATAAAGACTCCATAAAAAAGCCCCGACATTGCGGGGCCAGTAAAGGGAGTATAGCTGCTGATTAAAGAATACGACTGATGAGCCGGTCAATGCGGATACGGCGAAGACGGCGGATAAGTTTCCGCACTTTCACCGGGTAGTCAGCGATACTCTCCAGATCGTGAAAATGCTGTACCGTCGTCGTATGTTGGCGGATCAGCGCCAGTTCACGGTCGCGCTGCTCCGTCAGCTGCTGAAGCGGATCGTGGATCAACACGGCGTTTTCCAGGTCCAGTCGCCACGCACGCGGGTTCAGGTTATTACCGGTCACCATCATCCATTCGTCATCGACCCACAGTCCCTTCAGATGGTAGCTGTTTTCGCCATCTTTCCACAGACGAACCGTCAGCTGGCCGCTATTGACGTAATACTGCAGGCGGCTGAGGAAGCGGCGCAGGTTAATTTCATACAGATAGGGCAGTGCGCCGATAATTTTAAACGGCTGGTCTTCGGGAATATAGAAGTCATTGGCGGTCTTATCGCCCACGATAATCTCCACCTCTTTCCCCTGACGCAACAGATAGATAATGTTGCGAACCAGGATGGCGGGCAGATTGAAATACGGTGTACAGATAGTCAGCTTCTGCTCGGCACAGGGCATGAGGTGGTAGATTGTTTTATTCAGCAGGCTGCGCTTGCCAAGACCAACCAGCGGGGTGACGGCCAGTTCTTCGTTGTTGGCATCGCCGTCAAACTGGTAATCAAAGCCACGCAAATCCTGACGGAACTGGCGGGTTTCATTCTTGATTTCCGGGCTTTTTGGCCGCTCATGTTGGTCAAGCCGATTGACGGCTTCCGCCTGAATGAGATTAGTTTCAATCCAGTCGAACATCGTATCAGCCAGGATACGGTTGCCGATCAGCTGGTAACGGTCATAGCGGTAACGTTCCCGCTGGTGCAGATACACGTCGTTGAAGCTGGCACCGGTGTAGAAAACGGTGTCGTCGATAATCGACCCTTTCAGGTGCAGGACACCGAGCGCTTCCCGGGTGTTGACCGGGATACCATATACCGGGATCGCCAGCCCGGGATGACGGGCTGCCATATCGCAGTACCAATCCGCGTTAGTAGCACAGGCGGCTGCGCCGATGCGTCCGCGCTGGGCGCGGTGCCAGTCAACGAGGACACGAATGTCCAGTTCCGGGCGCTGCTGTTTTGCTGCGTAGAGCGCAGAGAGGATCGCCTGGCCACCCTCATCATTTTCCAGATAAAGAGCCACTATGCAGATGCGCCGGGTCGCCGACGCAATTCTTTCCAGCAGCGTCTCGCGAAAATCCGCCGGGGAATACAGCGTGGTGAAATCAGCAACTGACTGAGCTATTTTAGGCAGTTGCGCAAGGTGCTGTTGGTGTTTATTACGCTTAAATTTTGACAACATCACAGTGCGTTTCTTCTCTGTTCATAGAATGGCCTTTTGCCATAAAATCAGGACCCTAACCGCGAATAATACCATTAGTTGGTTCTGATAGTATCAGATTTACTTTTCGGCCCCGATCGGGTCACTTTGCAGGTGCAGTGAGAGTCCGACAATGCCGTCTTCCATCTGGACGTCAACGGCAAACCCCAGCTTACGCGCCAGGGTCACCATACCTCTGTTGTTCGGCATGGTGATACCGTTTAGCTGTTGCAGGCCGTGCTGCCGGGTGTAAATAATCATCTTCTCCAGCAGTCGCCGGCCCAGGCCAAGCCCTTTCAGGTCCGAGCGCACCAGCACTGAGAACTCCGCATCAATATTGTCGGCATCGGAGATGGCGCGCGTCACGCCGATAATCTCATCCTGACCCTTATGCTGACGCACGGCGACGATGGCCATTTCCCGATCGTAGTCGATCTGCGTCATGTTCGCCAAATCATCGTGGGTGAACTCATTGATCTCACTGAAATAGCGGTAATAAAGATCTTCTTTCGTCACCTGAGCAATAAACTGCTGCAATAAGGGTTCATCCTCAGGCAGGATCGGACGGAAAAGGCACAGCTGGCCATTTTTCAACTGTACGGCCTCTTCCAGCTCGTGAGGGTAGGGCCTTATTGCCAACCGCGCTTCGGCATCACCGTGGAATTCCGCCAGCTGCAAGGTCACATCCAGCAGCGTAAAATCTTCATGACTCGCCAGCAGCGGATGGATATCCAGACGGACGATCTGCGGGCAGTCAACGATCAGGTTTGACACCTGGACCAGCACCTGGCTCAGGCCAACAATATCCAGCGGATGAAGCGCGCTGCGGCCACGGATTTTTCCCTGTTTGATCGCCTGGATCACCAGGTAGCGCGCCAGCGTCATATTCAGCGGCGGCAGGGCGATCGCGGCCTGACGGTCAGCATGCCAGGTGACGCCCCCTTCCCCCAACATGATCACCGGCCCGAAGAGGGGATCCTGCTCCACCACAACCCGCAGCTCCTGCGCTCCTGCGCGGTTGGCCATACTCTGCACCAGCAAGCCGTGAATACGCGCCTGCGGCCAGGCCAGCTTCACGCGGTCGAAAATGGCATTGGCCGCCTGTTCCACTTCGTCTGGTGTGCGCAGATACAGCATCACGCCCTGAACTTCTGACTTGTGAGGAATATCCGGCGAACGCAGCTTAAGCGCAACAGGATAGCCAATCTGCCCGGCAATATGCACGGCCTCCGTGCTGTCGCTGGCAATCCAGGTCGGCAGCGTGGTCAGGCCGTAGGCCTGCAGGATCGGCTGCACCTCATGCGTGTCCAGCGATGTGGCGCCGTCCTGCAGCGCCAGGTGGATCAGACGGTGTGCATCCGCCGTATTGGCAGTCAGGTTCGCGGGCAGCGCGGGGGTTTCACGCAGCTGTTTCTGGTTACGGCGGTATTCCACCATGTGCATAAAGGCGGTCACTGTGCCTTCCGGCGTTCGGTAGGTGGGGATACCGGCATCGTTAAACAGGCGGCGGGCTTCCAGTGAGGAATATTCTCCACACCAGTTAGTCAGCAGGGTCAGCTGCTTGCCGCGCGGGTGCTGTTTCACCAGGGTAATAATATGTTCGGCGGTGAGCGTCGGTGGTGCGACTGCGCTGGGGGCATGGATAATCAGAATGGCATCCAGATCGTGACTGTCCAGCAGCAGCGTCAGTGCCTGTAAATAGCGCGCCGGGGTGGCATCATCTTTCAAATCCAGTGGGTTGCCCGGGGTGACACTCTCCGGCAGCCGTGAGCTCAGCTCAGTAAGTAAAGGCTCACTTAGCGTGGCGAGTTTGCCATTGCGGGCATAGAGCGCATCCAGCGCCAGCGCCGCCGGGGCCGCGCCGTTACTGATAATCATCAGTCGCTCCCCCCGCAGCGGACGCATATGGCTGAGGGTTTCAACCGCGGAGAACAGTTCATGGGTATCCTGCACCCGCAGCAGACCTGCCCGCTGGATAGCGGCATCCCACGCAGCATCCATCCCACCGTGGGTCTTCAGCAACTGCTGGGCCTGAGGGCTGCGGCCACTTTTAATGACCAGAATAGGCTTATTGCGCGAGGCACTGCGGGCCGCAGAGACAAAACGGCGCGCATCGCTGAGATGCTCCAGGTAGAGCAGAATGGCGCTGGTTTTGCCATCGCGGGCCAGGAAGTCCAGCAGGTCGTCGGCATCAATATCCAGGCTGTCACCGAGCGCTATAAACCAGGAGAAACCCAGCTGGCGCTGCTGCGCCCAGTCGAGGATGGTGTTAGAAACGGCGGCTGACTGCGAAATAAAGGCCAGCTTACCTGGCGTTATGGGGACCGGCGAGAAGCTGGCATTCAGCCCCTGCCACGGTGCCAGCAGGCCCAGGCTGTTTGGTCCCAGCAGGCGGATTTGCCAGCGGCTGGCGCAGGCCTTCAGCGCTGCCAGCTGGTCGTCAGGCGCCGAGAGAATAATGCAGGCCCTGCATCCGCGCTCCCCCAGCGCCGTAAGCAGTTCAAGATTACGTCTGGCATGGGTGCAAATAATCGCGAGGTCGGGGGACAGCGGCAGGCTGGCAATGTCGGGCCAGGCCAGCACGCCGCATACGGCCTGATATTTGGGCGTGACGGGAAGAACCGGGCCGCTGAAGCCACCGGCCAGCAGATTCCGCATCATCAGATACCCGGCACGTTCAGGCCGGGTGGAGGCACCGATCACCGCAATGGATTTCGGTTTCAGCAGGGCTTCTAATCCACGTTGACTCATCTCCGCTCCCTTCGAATATCACCCGGTCATGCTGGCGGGTAAAGTAGTTTGAGTCTACTCCGGGTCAGCCGGAGATGCTGGCCAGGCTGTCAGTTACTTGATCGCTGACAGAATTTCATCATCATTTTCAGCTATCTGCTGTGGATGATGCGGTTTTCCTGCGAGATAGCGCTGACGAAAGAGATCAAAATGGCGGAACAGGGCTTCACCGGCCGCGACATCACCTGCCTGCAGCAGCAGCTCGGCGGCCACCTCGGCCGTGCAGTGCTGACCTTCGGCGTGCGCCACGCGTAATTGGTAGTTGGAGGGGCGGGTCAGGTTCAGTGACATCACGGGCAGGTTGTCCAGCCAGGGACTTTTACGGAACATTTTGCGGGCTTCAGTCCAGGTGCCGTCCAGCATAATAAACAGCGGAGGCTTGCCGTTGACGGGGGGCGAATTCAGTACCGGCCTGCCGGCATCGGCATAGGATGCCGGGAACACCACCACCGGCTGATAATGCGGATTGCGGACAGCCTCCAGCAGAGCTGGATCGGGCTCGGTACGTGACCAGCCAAACGCCAGCGTATCTGGCAGGATATCGGCAATCAGTCTGCCGGTATTGCTGGGTTTCATCGGCTCGCTGTCAAACATCACCAGGCAAAAGCGGCTGCGTGCTGTCCGGGGCTCAAGTGTGTCACACAGGCAGTTTTTTTGCGGCAGCAGGCAACGCTGGCAGCGCGTAATGCGATTACCTCGGGCAAGAAAGGGACGGGTGGCACGGGCCAGACGTGCGGCACGTAGCAGCAGAACAGCGTTATCGTTCATCAGCGATCATCTAGGGAAAAACGCTATTCTAACGGAATAACGCCGGGCGTGCCCGGCGTGATACTTACAGATTTTCGTCCAGCCAGGCTTCAAACGGCGCTTTCGGCATTGCGCCATTCAGCATGTCGGCCATCTCGCCCTGCTTAAAGACCATGATGGTCGGAATGCTGCGGATGCGGAAGCGGGCGCTCAGTTCCGGCTCGGCTTCGGTATTGACTTTCAGGAAGCGGATGCTGCCGTTACGCTCCTGCGCCACCGACTCATACACCGGGGCGAAGTTAACGCAGGGTCCGCACCAGGGGGCCCAGAAGTCGATCACGACCGGCAGATCGTCCTGCAGATATTTATCCAGGGTAGCCGCCGTCGCATTGACGACATGGCCATCAAACAGCTCGTGACCGCAGCGGCCGCATTTTGCGCCGTCAGTCAGCCGCTCGGCAGGCACGCGGTTGGTTGCCTGGCAGGATGCACAAACCGTATTCATTATTCACCTCAGTTCAGGAGTAAGTGATTACTTACTGCATTTCTTAGTAAATCAGCCAACATTATGCGGGCGGTGAATGGGGCTAACAACGCGATTTGTTCAATGGGTATAATAGGTAATGTCTCATAACGATGTTGCGGATAAACAGCTACGGGCTTTTATTGGAAGTTGATAGCTAAGTGCTGCCACATCAGGTAATCTGCGCGCTTCGCGCTCAGGCCAGGTGGAGGAAAAATGAACGACGAATTTAAAGGTAAGAGCGGCAAGGTCAAAGTGATGTATGTCCGCGGTGATGACGAGAGTAGCAACAAGGGCGGGAATCCCCGTACCGGTAAAGGTGCTCCACGTCCACAGGACGGCGCACGCCGTCCATCACGTAATGCAGACAGCAAGCCACGTGGCGGGCGCGATCGCGACGAAGGGCATTCTGACTCTCCGTGGCGTACCGTTTCCCGTGCGCCAAACGCTGCCCCCGCAGCTGACGATAAGCCGGATCACGGTGGCATCAGCGGTAAAAGTTACATCGATCCAGAGCAGATACGCCGCCAGCGTATGGAAGAGACGCGTGTGTATGGCGAAAACGCCTGCCAGGCACTGTTCCAGAGCCGCCCGGAAAGTATCGTACGCGCCTGGTTTATCCAGAGCGTCACGCCTCGTTTCCGTGAAGCACTGAAATATATGGCAGCCAACCGTAAGGCTTACCACACCGTGGATGAAGCCGAGCTGCAGAAAGCGTCAGGAACGGAACACCACGGTGGTGTCTGCTTCCTGATCAAAAAGCGCGTCGGAATGCCGGTCAGCCAGTGGCTGTCAACGGCAGGTGAGAAAGACTGCGTACTGGCGCTGGAAGACATCGGCAACCCGCACAACCTGGGCGGTATTATGCGCAGCTGTGCGCACTTCGGTGTGCAGGGGTTGCTGGTGGATGATGCCTCCATGCTGGAGTCGGGCGCTGCTGTGCGTACCGCAGAAGGCGGTGCTGAACACGTTCAGGCGATTAGCGGTGAAAATTTTGCTGCCGGTCTGAGCGCGTTTCGTAAGGCGGGTTACACCATTGTGACCACGTCCAGCCATAAAGGTGTTCCGCTGTCTCGTGCAGAACTGCCGGCTAAAATGGTGCTGGTACTGGGGCAGGAGCGTGATGGTCTGTCAGACAGCACCTTCGATCAGGGCGACCTGAGCGTCTCAATTGGTGGTACGGGGAAAGTGGAAAGCCTTAACGTTTCCGTGGCAACCGGTGTACTGCTGGCCGAATGGTGGCGTCAAAACGCCTGACAGGGCACTGAATAAAAAGGGCGACCGCTGGGGTCGCCCTTTTTTTATACCTGCTATTTAATGGGCACCGCCGCCGCCGCCGCCGCCGGCACCAAACGGTGGCCGGGCAAACCACACCAGAACCAGCAGCAACAGGAACACGCCAGCCGAGGCCCAGAAGATCTCATTGGCTGAGATGATCAGCCCCTGATTGGTAATCTGCTGCGCCAGGTACGCCGATGCCTGATCGTGAGTCATCCCCATCTGTTCCAGCTTCGCGTACATCTGTTGCGAATTCGTACTGTACGGCGTTACGGACTCCGTCAGGTGGGCGTGATGCAGCGACTCGCGATCGGTCCACATGGTGGTGGTGATCGAGGTACCAATCGAACCCGCCAGCGTTCGGGTAAAGTTCGACAGGCTTGATGCCGCCGCCAGGCGTTCCGGTGGCAGCCCTGACAGAGTGATGGTGGTCAGTGGCATAAAGAAGCAGGCCACAGCAAAGCCCTGGATAAACTGCGGCCAGGCTGACGCAGCAAAATCCATACCCGGTTCAAAGGTATAGGCGCGCCAGTAGAAGCACACCGCATACATGATAAAGCTGAAGGTCACCAGCCGTCGCATATCCAGCTTATGCGCGAAGCGGCCGATAATTGGCGACAGGATCACCGGGATAATCCCTACCGGCGCAGAGGCCAGCCCCGCCCAGGTGGCGGTGTAACCATACACCTCCTGCAACAGCTGCGGCAGCAGGACAATAGACCCGAAGTAGAGCATATAGGCGAGGCTGATCGACAGACAGCCGATGGTGAAATTGCGCGATTTAAACAGCGACAAATCCACGATCGGGTGATCGTCGGTTAACTCCCACACCAGTAGCACCACCAGGGCTACGACGGCTATCACCGTTAATGTAATAATTTCATTGGAGCTGAACCAGTCGAGCTCTTTCCCGCGATCCAGCATGACCTGCAGGCAGCCAATGCCGACAACAAGCAGGACCAGGCCCACGGTGTCGATGGGGCGGATGACGGTTTCGGTTTCACGATTGCGCAGTGTCTGCAGGGCCAGGATCACGACTACCACGCCGATGGGCACGTTGATGAAGAAGATCCATCCCCAGTGATAGTTATCGCTGATCCAGCCGCCGAGGATTGGGCCGCAAATCGGTGCGACGATCACCGTCATCGCCCACAGCGACAGCGCCACGCTGCGCTTAGCCGGGGGATAGTTATTTAACAGCAGGCTCTGCGACAGCGGGATCAGCGGACCGGCGACGATCCCCTGGATCACGCGGAAGAAGATCAGCATGGTCAGGCTTTCGGACATGCCGCACAGCCATGAGGCGACGGCAAAGGCCACCGTCGACCACATAAACAGCTTCACTTCCCCGAAACGCTTGGCCAGCCAGCCGGTGATCGGAATCGAAATGGCGTTTGCCACGCCAAATGAGGTGATTACCCAGGTGCCCTGAGAGTTCGAGGCTCCCAGGTTACCGGCAATGGTCGGGATCGCCACGTTGGCGATCGTGGAGTCCAGCACCTGCATAAAAGTAGCCAGCGACAGCGCAATGGTCATCAGAACCAGCTGCGTGCCTTCAAGCGGTTTACGTGCCATAACAGTCTCCCGCCGTGTTAACCGGCATTGGCACGGATGATTTCGGCAATCAGCTGGTTCGCTGGTGTCAGATCCCGGGCCAGCGCATCACTTTCATAGGCTGGTTTGCTGCGCACGCTGGTGGCCAGCACGGCCCCTTCGCTGTTGCTGGTATCAACGTTCACCAGTGTCGACAGGCCGATGCGCAGCGGGTGTTTTGCCACTTCCTGCGGGTCGAGTTCAATACGCACCGGCAGGCGTTGAACGACTTTGATCCAGTTTCCGGTCGCATTTTGCGCCGGTAAAAGGGAGAACACACTGCCGGTACCCATATCAAGGCCAACCACTTTACCGTGGTACACCACGTCATCGCCGTAGATATCACTGACCACCGTCGCTGGCTGGCCAATTCGCACACCGGCCAGTTGCGTCTCTTTGAAGTTAGCGTCCACCCAAAGATTCGTTGCCGGGACGATCGCCAGCAGCGGTGTGGTGGTACCAATCTGTGAGCCGACCTGTACGCTGCGACGTGAGACGTAGCCATCGATCGGACTGATGACCTCGGTACGCTGTAATGCCAGCCAGGCATCACGCAGGGCGGCTGCATTCTGTTTCACGGCGGGCTGGTTTTCCAGCGAGGTATCCAGAATCATCGCCTGGTTGGCATTGTACTGCTGAGTTGCCACATCAAGCTGTGCTTTGGCAGTAGCCACCGCATCACGGGCATGTTGCAGATCTTCTTTTCCAATCAGGTTTGACGCGCCCAGCGGTTCGCGACGGCGTAGATCAGCCTGCGCCTGTTCGAGTGCCGTTTTTTGCAGCGCGATAGTTGCCTGATACTGCTTACCGTTAATAATCAGCTGGTGCGTCTGGCGCACGCTGGTGGCCAGGGCCGTCTGCGCTTTTTCAAACGCCTGTTCGGCATCAGTACGATCCAGCGTGACCAGCACATCGCCTTTTTTCACGAAGTCCGTATCGTCAAACCAGACTTTATTTACGCTACCAGCGACCTGAGCCATGACCTGCGCCTGGTTTCCGGCAACATAGGCATCATCGGTTTCCTGAAAATGGCGTAAAACCAGGAACCAGTAAGCCGCCCAGCCCACACCAATAATAACGAACACAATAGCCAGAAAAATCAGAGCGTTTTTGCGCGTCTTTTTCTTGTTTTTCGGCTGCTGCGGGTTTTGTGTTACCGCGCTTTCACTCATGACTTTCTCCTGAACTTCTTGCCAACGGGCCCGCTGTCATCCCTGAATGGCGGATGCCCGAGTCTAAAATGCCAGCGGGATTAGCGCTGGCATGAATGTATTTCCAGGGGCTTAAAGTAGCGATTTCCAGTAAACGGTGTGTCGCACAATATGCTATTAGTGGAACAACTATCTGGAAAGAGACGCAACGACCTCTTCTTCGTCCATTTTATCAAGGCGGGTCAGCAGCTTGCGGGTGATACCTTCCAGCTGTGATTTTTCTGAGCTACTCAATGCAGACCACAGCAGTTGCAGGCACTGATGCTGAGGCGGCAGCAGCTGGCGCAGAAATTCATGCCCTTTCGGCGTTAAATGCAGATGCAGACAGCGGCGGTCGTTATCGCTCTCGCGGCGCTCAATCCAGCCACGTTTTTCCAGCTCATCGGCAATACGCGTCGCATTCGTTCGCGAGGACCCCAGGGCTGCGCTCAGTTCTGAGGGTTGTATGCTGTGATCTTCCTGCGCATCCAGCGTGATCAGGGCCATAAACAGTGTTTCGTTAATGCCCTGTGCTTTCAGCATTTTGTTGCGGTTATCCAGCAACTTACTTTGCATATGCATACAAAGGCGGGTCAGCATGATCTCCTGTAATGGGAAATCCTTCTGGCGATTAGCACGAAAATTCAGCATCTGTTCAATGGGCGTAAACGAACTTTCCATTATAAAGGAACCTCACTAGTTGCAACTGGTATAATAACGGTGATGACGAATAAAGTGATAGCACTTTTTACGACCGGTGACTTTTTCACGGTGCCGCAGCCACCATCAATAGTTTCCAGGTCACTCCATAACCCAGAGCGCTCAACAGCACCGTCAATACGGGCTGTGCGTAAATGTGAAGAGAGAGGATGCCGGAAGCAGACAGCGCTTCAGCCGGACTTAAACCGGACGGGCTGGCATGGATGACGCACGGGCGGCCTGTCACGTCAGGCTGGCGGGCAACCGGGCGTTGAGGCCCGCGGAGACAGGCCCGGTTTCTGCGCTCAACCATGAGCGAATGTAACTCTGCTGTTACTGTATAATTTCATGTGAAAACATAACCAACCTGAATAAATTGCGCCTAACCTTACCAGAGTACGAAATGTCTTAACAGGCGACAGACACTGAAAAAACTTCATTTTCACCGCGAAAAATCAATGCGCTGCAGCCTCGTAATGCTGACATTGCCACCAGCTGAATAGATTAACGACGGTTAACAGAGATCCGGCAATGCAAACGCCATACCAGCCTGCGGCCTGATAGGCAGAGGCGGACAGCAGTGAGCCCAGCGCCCCACCAATAAAGTAACTGGTCATATAACCGGAGGTCAGACGGTTACGGGCTTCCGGCATGTGACGGTAGATGACACTTTGATTGGTAATATGCACCCCCTGTACGGCGAGGTCGAGTAGGATAATCCCGATAATCAGTGCCACTAAGGAGTGCGCGCCGAGAGCAATCATCCCCCATGAGACCAGCAGGATTAGCAGGCCGATGCTGGTGGTGAGGCGGGCCTTTCCTTTATCGGCCAGCGATCCTGCCTGGCGGGCCGCCAGCGCCCCGGCAGCCCCGACCAGACCCAGCAGGCCGATTTGACCCTCAGAATAGTCCCACTCCGGCGACGACAGTAAGAACGCCATAGAGGTCCAGAGGACGCTGAAGTTAGCAAAGACCAGGCAGCCGGTAATGGCCCGCGTACGCAGTATGGGATGCCCGGCATAGAGGCTGAAGACCGATCCGAGCAGCTGCCCATAATGAAGCGGCACCGACTGCTTATAGCGTGGCAGCCCGCGCCACAGGGCCAGAGCCATCAGCACCATCATCACGCTGGCGACCCAGTACACCGTCCGCCAGTCGCCCAGCTGGGCCAGGCCACCCGCGACGGTGCGTGCCAGCAGGATCCCCAGCAGCAGGCCGCTCATTACCGTGCCCACCACTTTGCCGCGCTTCTCCGGTGCCGCAAGCGTGGCGGCCAGCGGGACAAGGATTTGTGCCACGACGGAGAATAATCCGGTCAGCACGGTACCCAGCAGCAGCAGGGGCAGCGATGACGAAAGCGCGATGATCACCATACCGCCCGCCGCCAGCAGGCTCATAGAGACGATCAGCCCCCGGCGTTCCAGCATATCGCCCAGCGGAACCAGCAGAAGTAACCCGGCCGCATAGCCCAGCTGTGCGGTAGTCACAATAAAGCCGGCCTGATGAAATGAGAGCGAAAAGGTCTGCGCAATGGTCGCCAGCAGGGGCTGGACATAATAGTTACAGGCAACGGAGAGACCGGTGGCGATCGACATCAGGGCGACGAGGGCAGGGTTCAGGCCGGGGTGGGGGGATTTCATAACAACCCATATGAGTGTGAGAATTGTCCTAGAGGCTAATAATAACCCAAATAACTATTTCACTCACATGATTATTGACAGGACAAACCAGTTCGCGGCGGGGCCACGCCTTGTCACCCGTTTGGAAAAGGGCCGACCTTAAAAAAGGCCGGCCCCTGCACACGTCTTACCGTGGGGAAAAGTGCCGGGGCTAGCGTGGTAACGGCTGCCCCGGGCGGGGAATTATTGACCCGCCGCCAGCGCGTCTTTTACCCAGCCATCAAACTGCGCCTGGTGCGCTTTGATCCAGCCGTCAACGTGAGCGTTGATATCCGCTTCGGAAGACTGGCCCTGATGCATACGTGAGTTCTGGGCATTAATGTCCGTGATCGGCAGCTTCATTTCAGAGAACAGCTTGGCCGCCGCCGGATTTTTCTCCGCCCAGGCTTTGTTGGCGACAATGTGCATGGTGTTTACCGGGAAGCCATAGTTCGCCCCGTTTGGCAGTTTGGTATCCACGTCTTTCTGCTCGCCAGGCATGGACGAGAACGGCACCTGCAGCCAGACAACGTCGCGTCCCGGCACCATCACATCACTCACCCAGTAGGGCGTCCAGGTGTAGTAGAGCACGGGTTTACCCTCTTTGAAGCGGGTAATGGTATCCGCGATCATGGCAGAGTAGTTCCCCTGATTATGCTCAACGCTTTTGCTCAAGTCGAAGGCGTTAATCTGGTGGTTAATCACCGCTTCGCAGCCCCAGCCCGGAGTACAGCCTGTCAGGTCCGCTTTACCGTTCCCGTTAGTATCAAAGAGCTTTGCCAGCTTGGGATCTTTCAACTGCTCAATGTTGGTGATGTGGTATTTCTCAGCAGTTTTTTTATCGATCAGATAACCCTGTGCTGCACCCTGCACATAAGTCCCCTGACGATAGAGTTTTGCATCTCCGCCCGAGGCTTTATACATATCATCATGCAGTGGCTGCCAGTTCACGGCGGTGAAGGTGGCATCGCCGGAAGCAAGGGAGGTATAGCCTACGTTGTAGTCAACTTCGCTGGGGGCCTCAACGGTGTAACCCAGCTTTTCCAGCGCGCGGCTGACCAGCAGCGTCTGGAAGGTTTCTTCTGTAATGGTGCTTTGTACTGGCTTCACCGTTATGCCTTTACCCGGCAGATCGGCGGCGGAAACCTGAGCAGCGGCCAGCGTAGCGAACGCGGCGGCCAGCAGTGTCATTTTTCTCATAGTCATAAGTACCTTCTTATTATTCAGTTTTACAGAATGGGCGGGTGAGCAGACCCAGAGGGCCGCTGGCGTACCAGCGACGGTTGCCACGGCTGCGGCTGTCGCGTCCCAGCGACTGCGTCAGGCGGTCAAGAATAATGGCCAGGATGACAATGCCGACGCCACCCACGGTGGCCAGGCCCATATCGAGGCGGCCAATGCCGCGCAGCACCATCTGACCCAGACCACCGACGGCGATCATCGAGGCGATCACTACCATCGACAGCGCCAGCATCAGCGTCTGATTGACCCCGGCCATGATGGTCGGCATCGCCAGAGGAAGCTGCACTTTGAACAGCATCTGGCGCGGGCTGGCACCGAAAGATTCCGCGGCTTCGATCAGGTCGGCAGGGACCTGTTTGATCCCGAGGATGGTCAGACGGACAATCGGCGGCAGGGCAAAGATAATTGTCACCACCACGCCCGGCACGTTACCGATACCGAACAGCATGACGATAGGCACCAGATAAACGAAGGCCGGTGTCGTCTGCATGGCATCCAGCAGCGGGCGGATAATCTTAGCCGCCCTCTGG
The DNA here is from genome assembly GCF_055556675.1 of Erwinia sp. PME.40.26/001. Taxonomy (NCBI): domain Bacteria; kingdom Pseudomonadati; phylum Pseudomonadota; class Gammaproteobacteria; order Enterobacterales; family Erwiniaceae; genus Erwinia; species Erwinia sp. PME.40.26/001. Next base: position 106,350 of record NZ_JBVHNP010000011.1, on the reverse strand, counting down.
CTGCGGGCCAGCCAGATGCCCATCGGTAAACCAATAATGATGCAGAACAGCAGGGCGGTCAGCACCAGTGCCAGCGTCACCATAGCCTGTGACCAGGCCCCTATCGCGCCAATGGCGATCAGGGACACCAAAGTGGCCACCCCCATGCCGAAGCTGGAAAGTTGCCAGGCGATCAGTGCAAACACGATAATCGCCACCGGCGCGGGCATACCCAGCAGCAGATTCTGGAAGGCGCTGAGGATATAGTCCACCGGCAGTCGAATACCCTGGAACAGCGGACGGAAGTGCGTCACCACCCAGTCGATGGCCGTGGTCACCCAACTGTCGAGCGGGATCAGCGTTTTATGAAAGGGATCGAGGAGGTTAAAATGCTCTGCCTGGGGAGCCGGCGCGCTGTTCAGCCAGTCACTGCCAGCGGCGGCATCATGGCCGCCGGCCGGGGCGGTCCCCCAGGCATCACCGCCACCGCTGGCGGCAGCATCGTGAGCTGGCTGGCTGGTCGCAGCATCCGTGGGATTACCCCAGGGATCGCTGCTGCTGGCGGCGGCCTGTCCGCTCTCTGTCGGTGCAGCGTTTTGTGTGGTGCTGGTATCCCACGGGTTACTGGTTTGTTCACTCATGGCTGGCCTCCGTCACGGTCTAATGCCTGCAACAACATACCTTTGGAAATAATGCCAACGTACTGCCCCTCTTCACCGACGATCGGTACCGCACAAGGTGCCTGCGCCACGTGAGATAGCAGATCGCTTAATGAGGTTTCGGCAGGCATGGCGGCCGGGCTCTCCAGCAGCGCATGATCCAGGCCTTCACCGGCGGCCAGGGCGGCCTTCAGGGAATCGATGGAAACCGTACCGACGAAGCGCTGTTTTTCCAGCACATAACCGTACTCGCGGTCGTTATCCTGCAACAGCTTGATGGCTGAACGGGGGCCAAAACCGGGGGCTTTACGGATCAGTGCTGCAGCGCTGCGGCGGGCAATATCTTTCGCACTGAAGACGTGGCTGATATCCACGCCGCGGAAGAAGGTGCGTACGTAATCGTTGGCCGGATTATTGAGAATTTCATCCGGCGTACCGACCTGAATCACCTCTCCTCCCTGCATAATCGCAATGCGATCACCGATGCGCATGGCTTCATCAAGATCGTGGGAAATAAAGACGATGGTGCGCTGGTGGCGGGACTGCAATTTCACCAGTTCATCCTGCATTTCGGTACGGATTAAGGGATCGAGCGCGGAGAAGGCCTCATCCATTAATAATATGTCGGGATTAATGGCCAGGGCGCGGGCTAATCCGACGCGCTGACGCATCCCACCGGAGAGTTCATCAGGGTAGGCATGAGCATAATTATCCAGCCCGACCTGACGCAGCGCATCCAGGGCTTTTTCCTGTCGCTCCTGCAGGGGGGTTCCGGCTAATTCCATGCCAAAGGCCGCATTATTTAATACCGTCATATGCGGCATTAATGCGAAGGACTGAAATACCATGCTGATCTTATTTCTGCGGACCTGACGCAATGCGCTGTCAGATATTTTAGCAATATCCTCGCCGTCAATAATGACCTGGCCGCGGGTGGGTTCTATCAGACGATTGAGAAGGCGAACCATAGTGGATTTTCCGGAACCGGATAACCCCATGATGACAAAAATCTCGCCTTCTTCAATGGCCAGACTGGCGTTTTTCACGCCAAGAGAGAGTCCGGTTTTTTCCAGAAGTGCTTCTTTGCTTATCCCTTTTTCGATGTGCTTAAATGCGCGCTCGGGGTTTTCCCCAAAAACTTTATATAAGTTTTTCACTTCAAGTTTAATAGCCATGCATTAATTAATTTCCTGGTAATTGGTTAGTTTTATCTATTTTACTCTTCTGTGTAGTTAAATATTAACGGCCTATACCGTAGCACACTGAGAATCTGAGACAACCCTAAATGGACCGAATGGAAATGAGGTGTGAGATGCCAGTCCCGGCTAATGCCAGAGCAGATAAGGGATGAGAGCCAATGAGGGGAGTCTGAAAAAAATGAATATCTCGCTAAGAATCATCCTCTGTAGCGATAAATTAGCCTGCTGCGGGCAGAGGGGAAGCGGCGATATATCGTCAGAAAACTGCCATATTCATGTCATCTAAAAAGAAGTGAGAGGCTGAAAACTAATAATTAATTAAACCGGCAAGGAAAGAAAGAGGGCTGCCGCTGGCAGCCATTGCTGAAGAGATTAAAAGTCCCAGTCTGCGTCTTCGGTATCGACGGCTTTTCCCATCACATATGAGGAGCCGGAGCCAGAGAAGAAATCGTGGTTTTCATCGGCGTTAGGTGACAGCGCCGAAAGGATGGCCGGATTAACGTCGGTCATCTCAGCGGGGAAGAGCGCCTCGTAGCCGAGGTTCATCAGGGCCTTGTTCGCATTGTAATGGAGGAATTTTTTAACATCCTCCTGCCAGCCCACGCCCTGGTACAGATCATCGGTATACGCCAGTTCGTTCTCATACAGCGCCAGCAGCAGTTCAATGGCGAACTGTTGCAGTTCCTCTTTGCGCGCCGGGCTTTGCGTCTCCAGCGCCTTCTGGTATTTGTAGCCGATATAATACCCATGTACGGCTTCGTCTTTAATAATCAGCCGAATAAGATCCGCCGTATTGGTCAGCTTGCCCCGGCTTGACCAGTACATCGGTAGGTAGAACCCGGAATAAAACAGAAAGGATTCAAGGAAGACACTGGCAATTTTCTTCTTCAGCGGATCGTTTTCAGCATAGTGCTGAAGAATAATCTCCGCCTTACGCTGCAAAGGGGCATTTTCTTCGCTCCAGGCGTAGGCTGCATCCACGTCGCTGGTGTGACAGAGGGTAGAGAAGATCGAACTGTAGGAGCGGGCATGGACCGCCTCCATAAAGCTGATGTTCGACATCACCGCTTCTTCGTGTGGCGTCAGCGCATCCGCCATCAGCGCCGGTGCGCCGAGGGTGTTCTGAATGGTATCCAGCAGGGTCAGACCGGTGAATACGCGAATGGTCAGCTGCTGCTCATTGTGATTCAAAGCGTTCCACGCCGGAATGTCGTTAGACAGCGGCACTTTTTCCGGCAACCAGAAATTACTGGTCAGGCGGTTCCAGACCTCCAGGTCCTTGTCGTCTTCGATTTTGTTCCAGTTAATGGCGTGAACTTTTTTTAATTTCATAGTGGTATCTTATTTTCGGACCGGCAGCGCCAGCCCGCGATGGTAAAGGGAAACTACAGTGAGCAGGAGACGCAGCCTTCCACTTCCGTGCCCTGCAGCGCCATCTGGCGCAGACGAATGTAGTACAGCGTCTTGATGCCTTTCTTCCAGGCGTAGATCTGCGCCTTATTGATATCGCGCGTGGTGGCGGTATCGCGGAAGAACAGCGTCAGGGAGAGTCCCTGATCGACATGGCGGGTGGCTTCAGCGTAGGTATCGATGATCGCTTCCGGGCCAATGTCGTACGCATCCCGGTAGAACGCCTGATTGTCGTTATTCATAAACGGTGCCGGGTAATAGACGCGGCCGGTTTTGCCTTCTTTGCGGATCTCGATGCGCGACACAATCGGATGAATGCTCGACGTCGCGTGGTTGATGTAGGAGATCGACCCCGTTGGCGGAATAGCCTGTAAATTCTGGTTGTATAACCCGTGCTGCATCACGGCGTCTTTCAGTGCCTGCCAATCCGACTGCGTCGGCACAGCAATTCCGGCGCTGGCGAACAGCGCGGCAACCTTCTGCGTGCGCGGCTGCCAGCGCTGCTCAACGTACTGATTAAAGTATTTGCCGCTGGCGTAGCGTGAATTTTCGAAGCCGCTGAAGCAGGTGCCGCGCTCGTGTGCCAGCAGGTTTGAGGTGCGCAGGGCATGGTAGGTCACCGTGTAGAAATAGATATTGGTGAAATCCAGCCCCTCTTCCGAACCGTACTGAATGCCTTCGCGCGCCAGGTAACCGTGCAGGTTCATCTGCCCCAGGCCAATAGCGTGCGACTGCGCATTCCCCTGTTCGATAGACGGCACCGAGTGGATGTGGCTCTGGTCAGACACCGCCGTCAGGCCACGCACCGCAATCTCAATGGTGCGGGCGAAGTCCGCCGAATCCATCGCATGGGCGATATTCAGTGAGCCCAGATTGCAGGAGATATCCTTGCCGATACGCTTATAGCTGAGATCGTCATGGTATTCGGTCGGGGTGTTCACCTGCAGGATCTCTGAACACAGGTTGCTCATATTAATGCGGCCGTGGATCGGATTGGCGCGGTTGACCGTATCTTCAAACATGATGTACGGATAGCCGGACTCAAACTGGATTTCGGCCAGCGTCTGGAAGAACTCACGCGGATTAATAAAGGTGCGGCGGATACGTTCGTCGGCCAGCATCTCATCATATTTCTCGCTGATGCTGATATCGGCAAATGGCAGGCCATAGATGCGCTCAACGTCATACGGGGAGAACAGGGCCATCGGCTGGTTGTCTTTGGCCAGCTGGAACGTTACATCGGGGATCACCACGCCGAGAGAGAGCGTTTTGATACGAATTTTTTCATCGGCGTTTTCGCGTTTGGTATCAAGGAAGCGCAGAATATCCGGGTGGTGTGCATTCAGATAGACCGCGCCAGCACCCTGACGTGCGCCGAGCTGATTAGCGTATGAGAAGGCATCTTCCAGCATCTTCATCACCGGGATCACCCCGGAAGACTGATTTTCAATGCGCTTGATCGGCGCGCCGGACTCCCGCAGGTTGGAAAGCAGGAACGCCACGCCGCCGCCACGTTTGGACAGTTGCAGCGCCGAATTCACTGCGCGGCCAATCGACTCCATATTGTCTTCGATGCGTAGCAGGAAGCAGGAGACCAGCTCACCGCGCTGCTGTTTACCACAGTTGAGAAAGGTGGGCGTCGCCGGCTGGAAACGACCGGCGAGGATCTCATCGGTCAGCGAACGAGCCAGCGTCTGGTCCCCTTTTGCCAGCGTCAGGGCCACCATACAGACGCGTTCGGTGAAGCCTTCCAGATAGCGTTTTCCATCAAAGGTTTTCAGCGTGTAGCTGGTGTAAAACTTCCAGGCTCCGAGAAACGTCTGGAAGCGGAAGCGCCGCTCATAAGCCTGTTGGAACAGCGAGCAGACAAACTCAAACGGATAGGCATTCAGGACGTCAGCTTCGTAGTAGCCTTCGGAAACCAGATACTGCAGGCGTTCAGCGATCGAGTCGAACTGAACGCTGTTGGGGATCACGTGCTGGATAAAATACTGGCGCGTGGCCTCACGGTCCTTTTCAAACTGAATATGACCGTCGGCATCGTAAAGATTCAGCATCGCATTAAGCGCATGATAATCCGGTACTGTCGCCGTAGCCTCTATGAGTGTGCTGTCTGTTGCTGCCAAAATTGGGTTACTCCCTTGTAGACGTTAGCGAGGTCGTCAGAGGTGCCCATCAGCTCGAAGCGATAGAGGTAAGGCACCTGACATTTACGCGCGATAATGTCGCCAGCCATGCAGTAAGCCTCGCCAAAATTGCGGTTGCCAGCGGCGATCACGCCGCGGATCAGCTGACGATTATGTGTATCGTTTAAAAACTGAATAACCTGTCTGGGGACGGCCCCCTGTGCCGTCCCCCCACCGTAGCTGGGCACCACCAGAATATAGGGCTGGTCAACCTGCAGATGTTGCGCACGATCTACGGGGATGCGGGCAGCGGGCAGGTTCAGACGGGTGATAAAACGATGGGTATTCTCAGACAGGCTGGAAAAGTACACCAGCGTGGTCATGACGTTATCCCCGCGCTGCGGCCTGATGGCTCAGTGCCAGAATTTTGTCCGGGCGGAAACCGCTCCAGTGATCCTGCTCTGCCATCACCACGGGGACCTGACGGTAGCCGAGGGACTTCAGCGTCTCAACGTGTGCCGGTTCACTGTCCAGATTGATCAGCTGGTAGTTAATACCGTTTTTGTCCATGGCGTTTTTCGTCGCGTTGCACTGGACACAGTTATCTTTAGTGTAAATAATAATGCGCATGATTCGTATTCACCTTATGGGCCGGTTATCGCAAGTTACTGGCGCTGATTTACTGCCCGGTGAGCGCCGCCACTGCCACACCATATTGTGTGGTCCTGATGGTTTGAATACTAGATATAGTGCGTTAAGAATGCAACCACACAACATATAGGTTTTTCGTATTTATTTATCCGGCTCACACACAAGCCTTGCGCCACAAGGCGTCAACCCATTTGAAAATAAATATGGCAAAAAAAAGCCCGCAGCTTTTGCTACGGGCTTCGCAATATTGCGTCTTTAATGCACTATCTGCCAGTGGTGCTGGTGGCGATCAGGGCACCAACGATGATACCCAGGGCGGCACCGATGCCCACGCCGTGCCAGGGTTTTTCGCGCACATAGTCATCTACATGGCCACCGGCATCTCTGGCTGCCTGGGTGACGCGGTTCCGGCCGTGAAGTTTAGCCCGGGTTTCTTTCAGCAGGGATTCGGCCCGTGAGCGCGCGTGGTCCGCTTCTTCCTTAGATTTGCTGCCCCAGGACTTCAACAGATCGTCCAGGCTGTCAGCCAGCAAAGAAACATCCTGATTCAGGTCGATCTCGTCATTTTTTGGTGTCCGGTTGAACATTTTTTGCTCCCTTGATCTGAAAAAGTACTATTAAGTATAGAACAGGCTCACAAAACGCCATGCCATGCGCGGCGTTTATGGACTAATCCGAAAGCCCTGCTGTGTCGCCTGTTGTAAGGTTGCGGGGTTAGCAGACTGAGAGGAGCAAGCATGTATTTACGACCTGATGAGGTAGCTCGCGTACTTGAAAAGGCGGGATTTGAAATGGATGCGGTCACCGCAAAAACTTACGGCTACCGCCGCGGCGAGGACTATGTTTACGTCAACCGTGAGGCGCGTCTGGGTCGTACCGCCCTGGTGATCCACCCGACGCTCAAGGAGCGAAGCCAGGCTATTACTGCGGCATCATCAGATGTGAAAACCTGCGATCATTACGTGCGCTTCCCGATGTATCTGGCGGGGGAAAACAACGATCACTACGGGATCCCCCACGGTTTCAGTTCGCGCATGGCGCTGGAACGCTATCTGGAAAGGATGTTTGGCTAATTTTTCAACGCGTTGCATTCGCCGGACTGAATCGGTATAACGCGGGCAACTGGCCATAAAAGGCGTCCCTACGGATTGACAGCATCATGCAGCAGCAACAGCAGGCCCCCCGGCAGTTCAAACGCAGTATGAAAGCACGCCATCTGGTGATGCTTTCCCTCGGTGGCGTGATTGGCACCGGACTCTTTTTTAATACCGGCTATATTATCTCCACGACAGGTGCTGCTGGCACACTGCTGGCTTACCTGATCGGGGCGCTGGTGGTCTGGCTGGTGATGCTCAGTCTTGGCGAGCTTTCGGTGGCGATGCCCGAAACCGGTGCTTTCCACGTCTATGCTGCCCGCTATCTCAGCCCGGGCACCGGCTATACCGTCGCCTGGCTGTACTGGCTGACGTGGACGGTAGCACTGGGCTCCAGCCTGACAGCCGCCGGTTTCTGTATGCAGTACTGGTTCCCCGATTCCCCGGTCTGGCTGTGGTGTCTGCTGTTCTGCGTGCTGATCTTTCTGCTGAATGTCGTCTCCTCGCGCTTCTTTGCAGAGGCCGAGTTCTGGTTCTCTGTGGTCAAAGTGATCACCATTCTGGCGTTTCTGATGCTGGGTGGGGCGGCGATGTTTGGATTTATTCCGCTGCGGGACGGCACCCCGGCACCGTTTTTCCACCATCTCACTGCGTCGGGCTGGTTTCCGCACGGCGTACTGCCGATCCTGATGACCATGGTGGCGGTCAACTTTGCTTTCTCCGGTACGGAGCTGATCGGCATCGCCGCCGGTGAAACGGAAGAGCCGCATAAAGTCCTGCCGCTGGCGATCCGCACCACGGTAGTACGTCTGATCATCTTCTTTGTCGGTACGGTACTGATCCTCGCCAGCCTGATCCCGATGGATCAGGCCGGGATTGTAAAAAGCCCCTTTGTCATGGTCTTTGAAAAGATCGGGCTGCCGTACGCGGCTGATGTGATTAACTTTGTGATCCTCACGGCGATCCTCTCTGCCGCCAATTCCGGACTCTATGCCTCTGGCCGGATGCTGTGGTCACTGGCTAATCAGCAGACGCTGCCCGCCTGCTTCACTCGTCTGACGCGGCGCGGCATCCCGCTGGTGGCGATCTCCGTCAGTATGCTGGGCGGTCTGCTGGCGCTGCTTTCCAGCGTGGTGGCCGCGGATACGGTGTTTGTGGCGCTGTCGGCTATATCGGGTTTTGCCGTGGTGGTGGTGTGGATGAGTATTTGCGCTTCACACTACCGCTTTCGCCGCGCGTGGCTGCGGGAAGGACATGGCGAAAGCGAGCTGAAGTACCGCGCGCCCTGGTTCCCGCTGACGCCTCTGCTGGGCTTCAGCCTGTGCCTGCTGGCGTGTATCGGGCTGGCATTTGACCCCGACCAGCGTATCGCGCTGTGGTGCGGCCTGCCGTTTGTGGCGCTGTGCTATGCGGCGCACTGGCTGACGCAGCGACGCCGCAGGCGTCTGCCGGAACCGCGCCCCGTCCCAGGCGTCAATGGCTGAATAAACCCCCAATTAGCCGCGCTATTAGCCCGCTAGTTTGCCGAAGGTGGCGCGTAGACTGTTAGCATGATGGACTCAGGCAGGATAAATGATGAAACGGCTGATTGCAGCGCTGGCAGCAGCGTGGATGTTGAGTGGCTGCGCCACGATTGTCGGTAGCGAAACGCAGGACGTCACCTTACAGACGCAGCCTCCGGGGGTGAAGTTTGTGGTGCAGGACGAGACCGGTAAAGCGGTCGCCGAAGGCTATACGCCGAAAACTGTGACGCTGATGAAGTCCAACGGTAACTACTTTGGCAAGAAGAAGTACCTGGTCATGCTGGAACGTCAGGGCTATGTACCGCAGACGCTGCCGCTGAAAGAGAGCGCCAACCTGTGGTATCTGCTGGGGAATATCCCGCTGCTGGGCTTCCCGGGCTGGCTGTTGGTCGACCCGTTCTACGGGGGGATGTATAAGATTGAACCGGAACGCGTTCAGACCATTATGAATCCGGTCGGTGCACGCGGCGGCTGACTCAACAACGGCAGGTCGGGTGAACCCTCCTGCCGTTTTTCTTTACTGTGCGGTGGTTTTTACCATGCTGTGTGCTGGTTTGAATTTTTCCAGATACTGATGCTGGAAGATGCACATGCGAATGGTATTACGGTATTCACCGTTGATAAAGAATTCGTGGATCAGCTCACCTTCAATTTCAAAGCCCAGCTTGCGGTAAATGTGGATCGCCTTTTCGTTCTCTTTATCGACGATCAGGTAGAGTTTATACAGGTTCAGCACCGAAAAACCGTACTCCATCGCCAGCTTCGCGGCCTTACTGGCCAGACCCTTGCCCTGATGGCTGGGGGCGATAATAATCTGAAATTCTGCACGACGGTGGATGTGGTTAATCTCTACCAGTTCCACCAGCCCGGCGTTACCCCCATCATGCTCAACGACAAACCGCCGCTCACTCTGGTCATGGATATGCTTGTCATAAAGATCGGACAGCTCAACAAACGCCTCGTAGGGCTCTTCAAACCAGTAGCGCATGACGCTGGCGTTGTTATCCAGCTGATGGACAAACCGCAGGTCTTCACGCTCCAGAGGACGCAGTTTCACGCTGTGATCAACAGACTTAGCCGACATAAAAATTCCTTTTCGGGGATGCAATATTGCCGGGGGAGTATAACGGTTTATCACAGGTAAAAAAAACGCGCCCGAAGGCGCGTTGCGTGACGCTTTTTACCGGAACAGGATGTGACCTTGATTTTCAGTCACGCCGGGGTCATCAGAAGTTGTAACCCACCACCAGGTAATAACCGAAGCCGTTCGACTTAACGTTAAAATCGCCTTTGCCAAAGTTCAGCTCGGTGCCGTCATTCCACTGGCCGCCGTTGTGGAAGTAACGCGCCACGACGGAGTAGTGCCAGTGATCGTAGCCCAGCGAGAGAATATGGCTGGAGGCAATCGAGTTGCTGGTGCGCGCGGGCGCGGAGTTATCCCCAAGGTCAGAACCCCAGTCAAAGTTAGTGAAGCCGATATAGCTCAGGTTGCCGCCCCACAGCTGAGTCAGCGGCACGAAGTATTTCACCTTGAAGCGGTATCCGTCCCACTGATTTTCGTTGGCTGCACCGTAGTTCGCCCACTGATATTTTGCGTACACGTTCAGCGACAGGCCGACGTCGGAATGGGTGTCGATATCGGTACCCAGGCCCATATACCAGGTGTTCTGGCGGTTGGCACGGTTGTCACCCATATCGTAGATATAGTTGTTGGCGAAGTACCACTCTTTGAACGGGCCAAACGCCAGGCTGGTGCCGGTCAGTTTGTCGATGGAGAAGCGCGGTTCGATCTCCATAAAGAACGGGGAGCCGTCATCCCATGCGCCGACGTCGTTACCGTTGCCCACCCCGAAGAATTTAGGCACATCAATATAGCCGTAGAAATCGAACCAGTCTTTTTTCGCAAAGGCTTCGTATTCCAGATAAACGTCATTGTTCAGCTGAGGCCCGAAGCGGGTGTGATAGCTGCCGACCACATTGACGCTCTGATGCCACCAGTCAGAAACATACTCCGGACTGCTGGTTTCAGCGAATGAGGAGTGGGTATAAGAGAGCGCTGCCAGCGCGCCAGCCATCATAATTTTATATTTCATTATTATTACCACATGCTCTGAGACCCGGCTCTGTAGCCAGCGCGCTGGTTGGGTCAGGTTATCTACGGCGACAAATGGGTGATTAAGATTACGAAAAAAACACCCGCCATCATTGCTGCGGCAGTGTGCCGCTAACAGCGTGTTAGGAAATAGAGATTGCTCACACTTGTCAAATTCTGTTTCATTTCAATTCAGCTAAAGTGTGATTCAAATCACAAAAAATCCACGGCAGTACGGAACTTAATCAGAAAAGGGGTTTTGCCGTCGCCAGACAGCAAGGTAAACGGTTGCCTGGTGATTTCTCAGGTTCAGGGTAAAAACGAGGGGCGTCGGCGGTAAAAAAGGATGGCGCTGTTTTCTGCTCAGTCATAAGGCGGGCTTATGCGTCATCGGGGTGGCAACCCTCTATGCCCTAACGACAGGCATCCCCTTTTGCGGCCAGATGATCGCGGTCGGCTTGCTCTGCCTGCTGCGCCAGCTGGGCAAAATCCCCGTACTGGTACATCAGCTGCGGGGTGGGTAAATTCACCATATTCTTTCCGGGCCAGATTTCCAGCCGCGCAAAACCGGAAAGAGGCTGCTGGTTAAAGTGGTCGGGCAGCGTCAGCCAGAGTTCGGGGACGCTGTCTGCCGGACGGGAAGGGAGGCGGCGGTCGAGGGTGCTGTAGTTACGGCGCAGGACGAGGAATTTATCCGGCAGGCGGCAGCGGCTGTTCCACCACGATCCGTCGATCATATCAAAGTGGAAGCGGGTCTCTTTGGGGCTGACCGCCAGCAGCTGTGCCAGAGCCTGGGGGATCATCTGTGCCATTGATGCCTCGTACTGCGTCAGCGAGGTGCCCCCTCCGTGGGAGAGAAGGTCGATCGCAATACGCGCGCCCAGCAGGTTTGAATAGAGATCTTCCGGGGAAAAGGCCGAGACCCCTTCTGAATAGCCCGGTACGGATTCAAAGCCGTACCACTGCGCCACTTCATGCCAGACCGCCAGCTGGAAGGCGAGATGGGCTGCCAGCCGGATAGCCAGGTTATAGCGGTCCAGCGCGTTAGCTGGCGGGGTAAAGTGCCCCAGCCGGATGATGCGCTGGCCCAGCTCATCAGGCAGCGTGAGGGTGCCCGCCTGGCCCAGCTGCGGCAAAATGCGGGTAAACAGCCACAGCGTGTTATCCGCGGTGTCGCGCACGTGGGCGAGGTCAATAAACCCTCCGCGCCGGGTGTAGACAATTCCGTCGTGCTCACTGTTCAGCCCGGTCAGGGTCATGATGATACTGTCCCAGCTGTCGTTGTAGTGATGCCTGCCCGTATTGTCCGCAGCCACCACGTTACCGAACTGAATAAAGGGCACCGGGATGCCTAAAAATTTTGCCTGCACATCATAGCCGAAGGCGCAGCAGGGCCGCAGGCCATCCGGGGGCGACAGCGTAGGCAGGGTGGGCCAGACCTGGGCCGCCAGGGCCGCCGGCTGCCGGAGATCTCTTGTTTTTAAGGCGGAGGCGGCCGGGACCGGGACCTGGCAGGCATTTAACACCAGGGTTAACAGCACCCATCTCTTTTTCATCAGAACGCTTCCCCAACCTGGAAATAGAACCCCGTACTTTTCTCGCCTACGCCGTAGTCAAAGCGCAGATTCATGCTTTTTTTAATCTCAAAGCGATAACCGACGCCGACGGTAGGAAGCCAGTGGCCGTCAGCGACATTGTGGACGTCAGAAGACATACTGCCTGCACCAACCCAGGCGACAACACCGTGCCGCCAGCTCAGTTTTTTACGCAGTTCAAGCTGGGTCGTCACAATATTACGATCGCGGTAACGCCCTTCGTAATAACCCCGCAGGTGATGGCTGTCCCCTAAAAAGCCGGTCATTGTCCAGGGGACATTGCCCCCGGCGAACCGGCCGTACAGCTCCCAAGCCAGCAGGGTGGTAGGGGTCAGGGGATGATATAGATCGTACTGCGTATCCCAGACGTCAAAGCGGTTATCGCTGCCTAAGGTCGGACTATATCGGGTATAGCTGATATTGAGCAGCTGTCCGCGCGAAGGATTGATGGTGACATCCCGCGTGTCATAGCTGAACAACAGGCTGGCCCCGATGTTCATCTCACTTAAGCGCACCGGGTGCTGAAAGAAGCTTCCTGCCGCTTTTTTTTCTAACCCGGTCGCTTTCTGGTCGTCGAAGGAACCGCCCATCCCGACGTAGGTATTCGCCCCCAGCCGGTAGAGGATTTTGGGCGTCAGGGTAACGGAGCGGGCATTATAGGACTGCTTTCCCCGCTGATGTCGCCCGGCCTGGTAACCAACGCCCCAGTAATCCAGCGGACGATGGCTCAGGTCCCCGTTGAGAAAAAAACGCCACCGATCCTGATGAAAAAAGGTGTAGTTTTCGTAACCCACACCAAACGCGCCCGTTGAGCTACCAAAGCCGGTGAGGGATAACGACGACAGCGGTGAAGACTGCGGACGATCGTCGGGATGGTAAAACCCGACGGCAGCAACACCGATGCCCACGCCCAGCTCCGGGGTATAAAAGGGTCCCGGCACCACCCCCCAGTCGATACCTTTATGCAAATCGGCCTCCTGCGTGCTGAACCTGCTCAGGTATCTGTCCACCGTCGGCCTGCTTAACAGCAGGGTGCCCTGGGACAGTGACGGAATGAGAAACAAAGTCATTAGTAGCCCAATGTTAGCCCACATGTTTAGAAACGAAACTCGCCACCAACCATTACGCTGTTACGTTTTTCAAAGCCCACCTCGGTAATCACGTTGAAGTTACGCGTAATTTCGTACTGCCCGCCGACCAGAATATTCCAGGGAGACTGCAAATGCTGCTTAACGCGAAAGCGGCCCTGGTCGTCTTTATTGACGAAGTTCACCAGCTGCACCAGGTTTTGCGGCATGTTCAGATTACCCAGGCTGCCTCTGAAGTCCTGAGAGACATCCTGATACATACTGCCGACCCACACGCTGGCGTGCGATACCGGGATGGAGAAGCGTTCAAATCCTGGCACGGTGAAGCGATAACCGACGCGCGGCGTGAAGGTGAAAGCCGACGTACTGCCATCAAGAATGTCGAAGTCTGTACGGGTATAGTTGAAATCCAGCGTGCCGAACCAGTTGTGATACCCATAGGCCAGCGTTGTGCCGCCACCGTAGGTGGTTCCCTTAAATTTCAGCGTAAAATTGAGGTTCTTGAGCTGCGGGGGGCAGGCACCCACCGCGCAGACGGAGACATCAGAGACCGAGCTCCCTTTTGTATGGCCAATAATGCCGTAGACATTCATAAAGGGAAATAACCAGGTATCCAGCCTGGCATTCTCGGTTTTGGACCTTTCCCGGGTATGGCCGACGTTAATATTAAACAGATCGTTGCCAATCGGGATCGGTGCCATGCCGGGAAACAGTGAAGGGATTTTAAGGTTAGAGAAATTGATACTGTTAACCTTAATATTCTGACGCATGTTCATGTAATTAAAACCAATCCCATAGGGATCGGGTAAGTCATAACCGCGGCGGCGTATCTCTTTACCAAAAAAGGGCAGAGGGCCAGTGGTTTCACCAAACAGATCGGGTGAACGTTGTGGTTTTTGATCGTCCAGGACCATCAGAGGGTCGGTATCTCCATGATAATCCAGCGAGTCAGGTATCATCGCATTAGGCACACCCGCAAAGGCCGGCACCAGCGGTGCAGAGCAGAGCAGGAAACCGGCAATAATATTGGCTCTAGTGTTTGGCTGTTTCTTCATTTATTACAATCCATGTATGTGCTGGGAAGGGATCGCAGGAGCATAGCGACAGTCCTCTCCCTTTTCATTCCAGAAAATGCGATATTTCCGCGGCAGGCATGGCTTTTTATTAATTGTAATTCTTTATGTTTTATTAATCACTGGCTGGTAGTTTAATTACCGGGATAAGTCTGGCAATTAACCGGTTTGAGTAACGCGGAGAAGGCAATGTTTTTACATTTAATGCTTGCTATGACACAGATAAAATAAATAAGGGATCATCACTCGCGGGAAGGGAAGAGAGCAGAACGCCCTGGTACAGGACGTTCTGGCGCGTCATTAGCGGGTTAATTCTGCTTCAGCCTCGCGAAGTTCTTCGCGGGCTTCATCCCGTTTTTTCGTTTTTTTATCGATTTTTTCCTGTCTGCCATCGGCTTTGGCTTCGGTCAGCTCCTGCTCACGCTCCTGCACTTTACGCTGTTTTTCTGCCACCTTTGCCTGACGCTCTTTCAGCAGGCTGCTGTCTGTGCAGTGGTCGGTGACTTCCTTCAGCGCTTTCTTCAGGCCCGCTACGCGGTGCGGATTACCCTGCTGTTCCGCGTACTGGATTTCCTGCTGGATACTTTGCTGTTTAGCCGCGCAGCCGGTCAGCGCGGCGCTGGCCTGCACGGAAAAAAAACAGCTGGCGATAAGGGTTGAGCTAAGAATAATCAGGTGCTTTTTCATTGTTATCCTAAATTTGCGGTGTGGTGACCGCTATTATACCTGGCGTTCTTAAGAGATCCTTATCACCACACATTGTTTGTGCCATTGCTGCGGGAAGTGCCCGGGACGCAGGCAAAAAAAAGCCCACAGGTGAACCTGCGGGCTGTGAGCGCTGCCGATACTGGCTGTCAGTCGTCTTCGTCGTCCCGCTCTTTGCTGGCGCGCTGGCGGTCATAAAATTCATCTTCGGCGGCAATGATCTCATCCATCAGGGAGCCCATATCCACTTCATGTGTCTCTTCAACAAACAGGCCGGTGAGCGCCACTTCCGGGGTGAGTTTGCCGTCTTCATACAGCATCCATATCTCTTTGGCATAGCGCGTCTTCAGGAGCTGCGGCGCGTACTGGCCATAGTAGGCGGTGATGTTATTCACATCACGTTCAAACATGGATTCTGCCAGGTTGTTGGCCGCCGCATCAACAGCCTGCGGCAGATCGATAATCACCGGGCCCCGGGCATCGAGCAGCACGTTAAACTCGGATAAATCGCCATGCACGATGCCGGCGCAGAGCATGCGCACGATATTACGGATCATGATATTGAAATCAGTAACGGCATTCTCTTCCGTCAGGATCACATCGCTGAGGCGGGGTGCAACCGCGCCTTCAGCATCGGTGACCAGCTCCATCAGCAGCACGCCCTCTACGCAGAGATAGGGTTGCGGCACGCGCACCCCGGCGTTATCCAGACGGAACAGCGCATCGACCTCGGCCATCTGCCAGGACTCTTCCTGCTGCTTGCGCCCGAAGCGTGAGCCTTTTTTCATCGCGCGGGAGTCACGCGTGTTGCGGACTTTACGTCCTTCCTGATACTGCACGGCCTGCTTGAAGCTGCGCTGCGTGGCTTCTTTATACACTTTGGCACACTGGATCTTGTCACCGCACAGCACCGTGTAAACGTCAGCTTCTTTACCGCTTTTCAGGCGCTGAAGCACGTCGTCTATCAGGCCGTCATCGACCAGGGGTTGGATTCGTTTTGGGATTTTCATGCGGCTTTATACCTTATTTCGGCCGCTTTTCGTATCAATAACAAAGACGGCGACACAGAACAAATGGCAGAGGCTGAACAATGAGGTCATTTTACCGAAAAAAAGGCGGTTTGTGGGGTTGGCGGCGTCGATGAGTGACATTTTTCAGTGACAGGCCGATCGGACAGGGGACAGCAGCATGAACTGGGGCAGGGAAGGGCATGTCAGTACCGGCAAGAGCCGACTCGCGGCTGTTATTTTGCAGATGGTTATGGGGCAACCGGCTGAACAAGCGGGTGTATAGAAATAAGGACCGATTTCTGACTCCCGTGAACACCGACGGACAATGCGACGGTGGAATCCTTCAGCGGCAGGCTGTGGCAGCAGTGTCTGAACGAGAACGGGTTCATATGGGGGCGGATGCACGGTATAAAATCAAGGTCTGGTTTATACATACTATAACGAAAGCCGTCCCCATTCTATATTGGGCTGGATGGCCTCCTCCAACTTCCCCGGTAGCCAGAATATGCAGAAAGAATAAATTTGGAGATTACTGATTATAAATTGGCGTATAAAACATATGAGTCAGCCTCCCCTGTGTTCAGTCATTTATAGCAGGGGGAAAAGAATTATTTTATACAAATGACACTCATAAAATTCAATTTCAATGCTCGTGTTTATTGATGCCATGCCTGGCACAACAAAACCTCATGGTATTACCCGGCGATGTGAAAGATATTAATTGTCGTGTTTAGCATGTTTATTGCTGTGCATATAAATACACTTTTATACAACGGTACGGGTGTGGGTAAGATTGTCCGCCATATCAGGGGGCAGTTTAAATAACACATTCTTTCATCAATAAAAATAAAGGCTTTGAAAAGGAGTTTTATATGAGTGAAGATTCGATGACTGTGACGGCTCCGGGTGGCAACTACGGTGGCAGCGGTGGTGACGGCAACGGCGGGAATAAAGATACAAGCTATGGCAGTGCTAGCGTGTCGGTATTAAAACCCGGTGAGGTTGTGGAGTCTCCCTTTGGCAAAATTATTATTAATGCAAAAGGGCATGCGACTATGAATGGGGTGATAATGAATGAAGAAAATTCATCCATGGTCAGTTATAAAGAACAGACAGGTTTAAATAGCGTACGAGTTCTTAATTCTCTGATATCACCCTCCCCTTCTGTTGTTAATTCTAATGCTAAGGGTTCTGCTGCGATGTCAGTAGTAAACAATAATTTAGCACTAAGATTGGCTAACAGCTGGGCTTCTGCCGGGCAAATCAGTTCCGTTCAGATTAACGACTCGATCCTTGACGCCGTTAATAATCAGCTTCCTTCGAAAAACCAGTCGTCCATTTCAACTTCTTCATTTAAGACACTTAGCGACTTGATGAATTCCCAGCCCTTGCGGCTGCAAAAAAATACGGCGGAACAGATTACAAATGCCTGGCAGCGTGCATATAAGACAATGCCGGATAAAATTCCACAGATCAAAAGCACTGGTGGCAGTAATGGAACCACTACTACCGTAATGGTGAACAATGTAAAAAAAGGCAAGCTTGCCGAGGCGCTGCCACAGGTTGCTGCTGAAATCCAGAAAACACTGACGCAGAAACAGGTTGCTGAAGCTGTGGCTAAAACTGCGGCTCTCAACGAAAGTAGGGCCGCAGATAAGGCAAGACAGGTTATCACAGAAGCAGCAAAAATTAGCGGTGCCAAGCTTTCAACGCCTGATGCTGAGACTGCAGTTAACGCTGCAACGAGGGAGTCATCAGCCAAAGCTCAAACAGCCAGTTCGGCGGCCAGAACGGCATCAGCCAAGCGCCAGACTGCCGATAAGGCATTGGCAACGGCTGTTCTTGCGGACAGGGCTTTTAATGATTTGCAAAATAAAGTCTACGGCATGGATGTAAGGGACGGTAAATACGGAAGCTATAGCATCCGTTCGACGGGCGGGTCGAACGGTAAGACACAAACTACCTTTTCTGACTCAGGTATTTCTATCCTGCAACTGGATAACGCGCGCAAGCACGCTTCAGACATGCGTCAGGCCGCAAACAAAAGCGAAGCGGACGCGACCGCTGCGGAATCAGAAGCAGTTAAAGCGACTAAAGCATCCTATGACGCCGAAACCCGGCGACAAGCAGCTCAGGCCTCCCTTGCTTCAGCCATAAATACAAATGACGCCGATATACTCATAAAAGCTAGCGAGGTTATTTCCGGCGCTGGTAAGGACATTGGTGAGAAGCTGAGTGCTGAATATAAGGAGTTATATGATTCACTTGCTGGTGATATTAAGAACTTCAAGGGTAAAACAATTCGCAGCTATAATGACGCTCTCAAATCCCTGAATGCCATACTTGCCAACCCTTCTTTGAAAATTAATGCGGCCGATAGGACTGCATTAGTTAACGCTTGGAATGCAATAGATGCGAACAGCTTTTCGCAAAAATACAGTTATCTGAGCAAGTCATTCAAGGTGGCGGACATCGCACTGAAGGTCAGATCCATCACAGAAAAATTGGTCGAAGGTTACAAAACAGATAACTGGGGCCCGCTGATGCTGGAAGTAGAGTCTATGGTACTGGCCGGCATCACTTCCGCTGCTGTTCTTGGACTGATATCAGTCATTTTAGGTGCATTCCCCCTGTCTGCACTTGTAGTAACGACTCTGAGCATTGCGGCTATCATAATGGTGGCAATAATCACTTCTGCTATCGATGCAAATAAAGCAGCTACGCTGAATAAAGCCATTTCTGATTTACTGAAATAACATAGTATCGGGAGATGGGCTATCCATCTTCCTTTTTTAAAGTGAGCTTCAGGTATTTAAAAGCTGAAAATATAAACAAAACTCTCATCTAGTCAGTAAATTAAAGGAAATCATAAAATAAGTCCTATTGCT
This sequence comes from Erwinia sp. PME.40.26/001, assembly GCF_055556675.1. NCBI lineage: Bacteria > Pseudomonadati > Pseudomonadota > Gammaproteobacteria > Enterobacterales > Erwiniaceae > Erwinia > Erwinia sp. PME.40.26/001. Next base: position 87,258 of record NZ_JBVHNP010000011.1, on the reverse strand, counting down.
AGAATATTAAAAACTTTCATGTTGGACATGTCCTTAACGGCTTCCAAAAGAGCCGTGTGTTCTTTCAGACAGAAGAAAAGGGAGAACAAAGGGGCTGTTTTGATAAAAGCCCCTGGCAGGGAAGAAAGTATCAGCAGGTGCGAAGAGATAATCTTCGGAACGTTGTGCATAATGGACATAAAATAGCTGATAATCTCTGGATTTTCACCAGTGGCATAAAAACCAGAATGAAACCATTAATACCAAAAGGATTGACGTCGATGAGCGAAAAACTTTCCGTTTCATCACATGGCGTAGACTGCTCAAGATAGGTCTATTTTAATGTCATTGAGCATCCAAGTGTGACAGAAGAGGAATTCATACTAATTTACAAGCTGATACCGTACGTTGCCACATTTCGCTGACCTGGGCCATCCCAACGAAACAATAAAGCTTTGTGAGGTGCCTAAAAGGTTCGGATTTAATTAGTTCTCTTCGGGCTTCGCGGGAAAATTCAAGGCATAAAAAAGCCCGCAGGGCTTACGCCTTGCGGGCTTTTAGGACTTCATTGAATGGGTCTGGTAACCAATCGACCAAGAATTTGGTGCTGGCGGAAACTGACTTTTACCTATAAATTATTGTTTATATTTAATTTTGTTGAATTCAGGTTTGATTGATATACCTAAGCGTATACCAATACTGTTCCGTCTGTGACTCTTTTACAGCTTACAAGTTAAAGCTGTATGAAACTAAACGCTCTGACCATCCTCAGAAAAAAAAGATTTTAAGGAAAAGTGTTCACCTTGTTCACTTTTATGTTTTTATCATAAATATCATTAATTTATATGGTTATCAGTTGACGGGTAACTCTTCGCTACTCTTCACCCGAGGTGAACACCTTTCACCCTAAGGCGTAAAAGTAGAACGACCTGCTTAGATTTTCATCGCATTACGGAAGATGGTCGTTTGCACTGCTTGGGCGAATGCAGCCCATCACCTACGTTGTAAGGCGACTGTGAGCGAGGAGCGGACGCTTTGCTATGCTGATTCCAAGCAATGTATTTACAACTTTCTCGTAAAGTCCGAAGAACGAGCGATTGAGTCGTCTCTACCTCAATAGCAAGTGCATCATTGGAATGTAAAAAAACGTATTAGCAATTAGTTAGTTTAAATGATACAAATACACATTGTATGAAAATGAAGCGATTTTAGTGGGAAAACGCTCCAATCGCTCGTTGATTAATATTGTTCTGCCATGAAAATATTGGTTGAAAAGGTCAAGTTGATAAGGAGATATTAGTGATAGACTGGATTATTGAAAATAAAGAGTGGGCATTCAGTGGATTTGCGATTGCAGTGCCATTATTTCTTTTTGGCCTATTATCTGGTAAAGGAAAAAAAGTCCTGACTCAAAAGAGCGGAAATAATTCAATTAACATACAAGCTAATGGCGATATCAAACTGAAAGCAAAAAAATGAACATTCAAAAACAAGTCTCTGGAGACTACTCTACAAATGTACAAGCCGCTGGTGATGTGCATATAGGAATAAATGAGAAAAAGCTAGAGGAAATACTAGGTAGAGTTATCTCACCGAATAACGATAATGTTTTGAGGATAGTTAATCTCATTGAAGGTGGGGAAATAATCGAGGCGCAAGAGCAAATAGATGGATTGGTTGAAACCAAAATATCTTTATTAGCAGAGGATCTGGTCGATCTTGCTTCGCTGCAAAGCTTAATAAACACTGATAAGTCAGACGCGATTCTTGAAAAAGTAATCATGTTATGTCCGAATAAACCAAGTATTCTAAATGTTTATGCTCTAGTTCAAATGGATAGGGGCAAAATGGACGAGGCAGAGAAAAAATTCATCGAAGCAATCGAAATCAGTAGAGATGACGATGTTAAGGAAAAGGCGATTGGAAATCTTGGTGTTCTTTATAAAAATGTCGGCAGGCATAAAGAAGCTATTGATAATTTCGAACAAGCTATCGGTTTAGCAAAAAAAATAAATCATCATATAGGAATTGTTAAGCACCGTAATAATCTTGGTGCATGCTACCATAATATGGGGAGACAAGATGAATCGGTCACTACTCTGGAAGAGGCTTTAAAAGAAATAAATGGATTAATTGATTTTGAAGATGGAAATAAAAAAAAGAGAAGTCTCAAATCAATACAGGCCAGCGTACTTACTAATATTGCAATAGCGTTGAAGTATAAGTTTCTAAGCTCAGGAGATAATTCTTTCCTTGAGCAGGCGAAATCCTATTTGCAGCGTGCGATTGATATCGAAGAAAGTTTGGATAATGTAGGTCTTTTAGGTAGGCACTTTGGTAATTTAGCTGGAATATATCGCCTTCAAGGTGATAGAAAAAACCATGAGAAGTTTATCAATAAAAGCTTCTTAGCGTTTAAAAAATATGGAACACTAAAGGATAAGTTAACCAGCGAGATGAATATGGGACTGTTCTTTAGTCAGTGCGATAATTACACAGAGTCCTTGATGCATTTCGAGAGTCTTTTATCAAATCCTAATATAAAAAAATTTCCGAAGTTGAATGTCCTAACGTTAATAAACGCCTCATATTCATACGAGCAATTAAACCAAACAGACCGTTCGAAAGAACTTTTAATAGAAGCACGGGACTTAGCACTAACATTCAATCTGAAGTATGAAGTTGAATATATTGAGTCAAACTTTAAAACAGTATAATAAACGGAGTGTGCGGTGAAGTTCTTCGCGTACTGCTAATTTGGCTCTTTAAAGAGCCGCTTCTGGCACAAACCGGCCTAAGCCGGTTTGATCTTATCGGGAGTAATTAGCCATCGCAACGCGGCAGCCAGTCAGACTCGCAGTCCTCACTCAGCTCCAGGCTGGTCTGAATGCCATTCTTCGTCTTGCGCTTCAGCAACTCTATCTTGTACTCCTTCAGCGTCTGCAGGATGGCCTGCACGAACGCCGTCAGGCTCATGGGGTGCTGATGCCCCCTGACTCCATAAACGAAAGATACGCGTGGTACAGGTAGCGCTTCGGATTCAGGGGCCGGATATTGGCATTGCCGATAAACAGCCCGGTCGGACTTGCTAGCGGCATCAGGTAGACGCAAAAGTCTACCAGCGGATCCGCGTGGCGTTTGATTTCCAGCGCCTCCCCCGAGGTCTGCTGTGCCTGCAGCAGCTTTCTCGCCTCCACAGGCTGCGCAAAACGCTGCATCAGGTGGCGCACGATAACCGCCAGCTCCAGGCGGATTTTATCCAGCAGCTGCGGGTCGCGTTCGTCCGGCGGTATCGTCTCCGGGAACGGCAGGATAACCCGGCGGCGGGACACGCCCCCGCTGCGGTCGCTGAAGCGCATCGGGTTGTTGTTCACCGCCAGTATCACCGCCGGGATATAGGCTGAGTAGGCGTCGCGGTACTTCGGGTCAATCGCCACCGCGTCGCCGCCGCACGGGCTTTGATTTCCTGCACAGGGATCTCGCCGATGGCAGGGAAAACATCTTTCCCAAGAGAACGCCAGATATCCTTAGCGTAATCCGGCGTAACGCTGGCCTGTTCAAAGTAAACCAGTTAGTGGCCGCGGTTGAGAAAATGCTGTTTAACGCGATCTGTTGCTGTTATGTAACCTGTTCGGCCTGCGTCTGTGGGTCAATGCCATTAGCTAACAAGGCAAGGTAATCCGCTCTTAACCATCGGGCATCTGCAAGTGACAGGGCAGGGAAAGCACCGAAGCCCATCATGGTGCGCTGTTTTGTAGCAGGTCGCTGATAGCGAAAACGCCAGAGTTTTTTTACGGTGGTTTTCACCGCCATAAAAAGGCCATCACCATTCTGGGGCGTCAAATCTGTATCAATGGCTTTGGATCGAAGAACTTTGTTGTGGTGAGAGGACGGGTAGTCCGTGCCATTCGAAGCTTTCTGCATGAATTGGTTTACGTGATTGGCATACATCTTACCGTATAGCACTAATACAGGATTTGGCTGGATCTCTCAGACTATTACAGGCACAAAAAAGCCCGCAGGGCTTTCGCCGTGCGGGCTCTTAGGACTTCATCGGATGACTCTGGTAATCACCGATGGAGAATTTTGGTGGAGCTGGCGGGAGTTGAACCCGCGTCCAGAATTACTACACCGTCGGCACTACATGCTTAGTCTGTCTTTACATTCGCCGGTCAGCTGCGAACAGACACGCCACTGACAAACTAGCCTGATTGGTTTTAATGCTTCAACCCCAGGCCGGGTATCCACACGAGTTCTTTTAGGTTTGACCTCTCTTGAATCCCCGTCTTAAGAACGGAAGCTAGGGAGAGAGGGCTCTAAGCAGGTTATTAAGCTGCTAGTGCGTAGTTTTCGTCGTTTGCAACTATTTTTTTGCGGCTTTTAACGAGGCAAACCGCCCCTCGGCATGCTCCTAGGGCTTCGCAAATCCTGTCGAATCCAGAATCAGCCCCAAGTACTGTTTAGCAGTATATCAGAAAAACCTGTCGCTGTGCCAGTAGGTTAGCGATTTGAGTGTTTCATAATACGTGCTTTGTCTAATTTCCACTCGCGATCTTTAATGTCATCGCGCTTGTCGTGCTCTCGCTTCCCTTTCGCCAGGCCAATTTTCAGCTTGGCCCAGGCATTTTTCCAGTACATCGACAGTGCCACGATGGTGTAACCATCACGATTGGCTTTACCAATCAGCGTGTCGAGCTCGCGTTTTTTCAGCAGCAGCTTGCGGCTGCGCGTCGGGTCGCAGACATAGTGCGATGAAGCCACGCTCAGCGGCTGGAAAGTTGACCCGAACAGGTAAGCTTCACCATCGCGCAGCATAATGTAGCTGTCGCTAATGTTGGCCTTACCGGCGCGGAGGGATTTGACTTCCCATCCCTGGAGCGAAAGCCCGGCTTCGAACTCATCTTCGATGGAGTATTCGTGACGGGCGCGCTTGTTCATGGCAATGGTCGCGGAACCGGGTTTATGTGCTTTTTTCTTTGTCATAGTGCCACTTAGTTTACATGAAGCCGTGATTAATGGCATCCCCTGTAACATCCTGGGCAGGGGAAACAGGTATTTTAGCAGATGGTTAGCAGGAGAGAATTTTTGTTTGATTGCCTGCGATGGTATTATTACTGCGTTATAAAAAAAGACAGGAATGGATATGTCCCAGATTAGTCGTTCGGCGCTGGTGCCGTACAGTGCGGAACAAATGTTCCGCTTAGTGAATGATGTCGACAGCTATCCGCAGTTTCTGCCGGGGTGTACCGGTAGCCGGGTGCTGGATGCCAGCGACGACCAGATGACCGCTGCGGTGGACGTCTCCAAAGCGGGGATCAGTAAAACCTTCGTGACGCGCAACACCCTGACGGATAATCAAAGCATCCATATGCAGCTGGTAGACGGGCCCTTTCGCAAGCTGACCGGCGGCTGGCGTTTCACCGCCCTCAGCGAAGATGCCTGTAAGGTAGAGCTGAATCTGGACTTTGAGTTTACCAATATGCTGGTTGAACTGGCCTTTGGTCGCATCTTTAAAGAGCTGGCCAGCAGCATGGTGCAGGCATTTACCCAGCGCGCTAAAGAGGTCTACAGTGCCTGATATCGCGGTTGAAGTGGTCTATGCGCTGCCCGAAAAGCAGTATCTCTACAGTGTCAAAGTGGAGGAGGGCAGTACCGTAGAGCAGGCGATTATTGCTTCGGGTTTACTGACGCTGCGCAGCGACATCAACCTGCAGGAAAACAAGGTCGGGATATTCAGCCGTCCGGTGAAGCTGCACGATATCGTGCAGAGCGGGGACCGCATTGAAATCTACCGACCGTTAATTGCCGACCCGAAAGATCTGCGCCGTCAGCGGGCAGAGCGGGCAGCAAAAAAATAAGGCGCACTCAGCGCCTTATTTTTTGAATCATTTTCCCCCGCCTTACCCGCCGTTAACTGCATGCCGACCGGAACCAGGGGGCGGGATCTGCTACAAACGATCAGCCTTAGTTCTTACTGAGGGCCGGTTTGTTATCAATATTGGTCAGCGTACCGCTTTTATCGAAGGTCAGGGTCAGCGTCTGCTGTTTCACTGGCTCATGGCCAGGCTCCTGACGGAAGATGTAGTACCAGACGTTGTTACCAAACGGGTCATGCATCATCGGCGTGCCAAGAGTGTAAGCAACCTGCTGCTGCGTCATTCCCGTATGGATCTTCGCAACATCGTTGGCGACCAGATAGTTACCCTGGTTGATATCCGGGCGGTACACCACGCGCTCCAGAGTGGAACAACCCGCAGTCGTCATCAGAAGAACCACCGCAGCAGCAGTCAGCGTTTTACAGCGCATAATCAATGTTTATTCCTTTGTGGCTATATTCATATCCCCTGAAACCGCAGCTCCGGGTCTTTCGGGTTTATCATTTTGCAACGATGATACCGCGTAACTTGCCGATGATAATAAACCTTTCCGTAGTTTAAAACCTCTACGGAGCAACGATATGACCACAAAGTGGTGAAAAAGTGCAATGGTCAGGCGGCTAAAAGTTCTTTTGCGTTGGCCAGCGTGTTGCGCGTCACCTCGCTACCGCCGAGCAGACGCGCCAGCTCCTGCAGACGTGAACGCTTATCCAGTGGTCGCATATGCGTCTCGGTCATTGCACCATCGGTCTCTTTGCTGACGTAGAAATGCTGATGGCCACAGCCAGCCACCTGCGGCAGATGGGTCACGCACATCACCTGAGTCGACTCGCCCAGCTGACGCAGCATTTTGCCCACAACGGCAGCGGTTGGTCCGCTGATGCCCACATCGACTTCATCGAAAATCAACGCTGGCGTATCCATCTTACGTGCGGTAATCACCTGAATCGCCAGTGCAATGCGCGACAGCTCGCCGCCGGAGGCGACTTTGCCCAACGGCTGAACCGGCTGGCCCGGGTTAGTACTGACCCGGAAATCAATGCGGTCAGCGCCTTCGGCCGTCAGGTGTTCAGGGTTGAACTGAAGCTCAATGGTAAAGCGACCGTGCGGCATCGACAGCGTGTGCATACTCTCGGTGATCAGCGTACTCAGTTCAGCGGCAAAGTGCACCCGGCGGTCATGCAGTTCCTGTGCGCACTGAAGTGCGGCAGCGTAGTGCAGGCTAACCGCCTGGCTGAGTTCATCCTGATCGCTTTCCTGCTGGTTGAGTAAGTGCTGTTCTGCCAGCAGTTGCTGGTGGAACTGCGGCACCTCTTCCGGGGCAATATGGTGCTTACGGCCCAGGCCGATCTGACGCGACAGGCGCTGTTCCAGTTCGTGCAGGCGGTTGGGGTCGAGATCCAGCCGGTCGCAGTAGTGGCGAAGCTCATCGCTGGCCTCACTGATCTGAATGGCGGCTTCCTCCAGCATGGCTGATACGCCGCTGAGTTTGTCATCCATTTCCGTCAGCTCCGTCATCAGCTGGCGTGCCGTATACAGTTGGCTCTGCAGGTTATTCTCTTCGCCGTCAGCCAGCATCAGCAGCGTCTGCTGGCTGGTGGAGAGCAGCTGACCGCTATTAGCCAGGCGTTTGTACTCGTCGTCGATCTGCTCATACTCACCACTGACCGGTGCAAACTCGTTCAGCTCTTTCAGCTGATACTGCAACAGTTCACGACGGGCTTCACGCTCCTGTGACTGCTGCTGATGCTGTGCCAGCGTCCGGCAGCTCTGATGCCACTGGCGGTAGTGGCGGGCCATGTTTTGCATCAGCAGGGGTTCGCCTGCATAGGCATCCAGCAGGGCTTTCTGATGTTCGGGTTTTAACAGGAGCTGGTGGGCATGCTGGCCGTGGATTTGGATCAATGTCTGGCCAAGCTCACGCAGCTGCGAGAGCGGGACGGCCGTGCCGTTGATAAAGCCACGTGACCGGCCGTCGCTGCTGATCACACGCCGCAGCAGGCACTCGTTGCCATCATCCAGCTGATTTTCAATCAACCAGCGCTGGGCTGGTGGGGTATCTTTCAGCGAGAAGCGCGCACAGATATCGGCGCGGGCGGCCCCCTGACGCACCATATCTGCTTCGGCACGACCACCCAGACACAGCCCCAGCGCATCAATAGCAATGGACTTACCCGCACCGGTTTCACCGGTGATGGCCGTCATTCCGCGCTGAAAGTCGATCTCCAGCTCGCGTACAATAGCGAAATTACTGATGGTCAGTTGTGCCAGCATAGTTGTCTTCCTGTATGAAAACACAGATATGGTTTTTCATACAGTATATACTGGTTTTATAAACAGTAAACCCGCCGGGGACAGATTTAGAATAATTTTTTTGACCAGCCTAGTTTTGAGCTTAATGTGTTGAAATAATTATAGTTTTTCGGGTGTATCAGATTCAGGTGATAATCGCTGCGGCGGATTAAGACATCTTCTCCCTGCTGGATGGGCAGCGCTATCTGGCTGTCACAGCTAATCTCCAGGTCGCTGCGCATGTGGGAAAAACGCAGGCGAATGGTGCTGCTGCTGTTGATCACCAGCGGGCGGGCTGACAGGGTATGCGGGAACATCGGGACGATAGCAATCGCATCCAGCGTCGGCATCAAAATGGGGCCACCCGCCGACAGTGAGTAGGCCGTGGAGCCGGTAGGGGTCGAGATGATCAGGCCGTCTGAGCGCTGGGAAAAGGCAAAGTTCTCGTCGATATACACCTCGAATTCGATCATATGCGCCACTTTTCCCGGATGCAGCACCACTTCATTGATGGCTGTTCCGACGCGCGGGGTACCGGACTGTCGGCAGACCTGTGCTTCCAGCAGGAAGCGGCTTTCAACGAAATAGTCTCCCTCCAGGACTTCGGCAAGCTGCTGCTGGGCATTATCGGGATCGAGGTCGGTGAGAAACCCGAGATTGCCACGGTTAATACCAATCACCTTGATATCGTAGCGCGCCAGTACCCTGGCCGCGCCCAGCATATTGCCATCGCCCCCGACCACCACCGCCAGATCCGCCTTGCGGCCAATCTCTGCCAGCGTTCCGGTCTCTACGCCTTCCAGTTTTAACTCACGCGCAATCTGCTGCTCAATAATCACCTGGTAGCCGCGCGCCGTAAGCCAGCGATACAGCATTTCATGGGTGGTCAGGGCGGTAGGGTGGCGTGGATGGCCGACGATACCGATGCAGTTGAAGTGGTTATTCATGTTCCTGGCATTCCTCACGAGGTAAACTCCCCCGACAATGTGACTGGTTCCCTTGAAACCGCGATTCTGATCCCCATAATAAGCGAACCAGCGAGATGAATATGCACAAACGCGGAGAAATTCATGAGTAGTAAAGAACAGAACACACCTAACGAGCAAGTCTCAGACGAAATTGAGATGGAACAGGCACAAACCCAGGACGCGGAGACAGCTGAAGTGATCGATCCGCGGGATGAACGTATTGCCGAACTGGAAGCACAGCTGGCCGAGTCTCTGGGCGGCGTGCGTGAAGCCCAGCTTCGTGCTCAGGCTGAGATCGAAAACATCCGTCGCCGTACCGAGCAGGATGTCGAAAAAGCGCATAAATTTGCGCTGGAAAAATTCGCCAACGAGCTGCTGCCAGTGATTGACAGCCTGGAGCGCGCGCTGGAAGTGGCCGATAAAACCAATCCTGAGCTGGCCTCAATGATTGAAGGCATTGAACTGACCATGAAATCCCTGCTGGGCGCGGTGCGCAAGTTTGGCGTGGAAGTGGTCGGGGACATCAATGTACCGTTCAACCCGGAAGTACACCAGGCGATGTCGATGATGGAGTCTGAAGACGTGGCCCCTAATCACGTGATGATGGTGATGCAGCGGGGTTATACCCTGAATGGTCGCCTGCTGCGTCCGGCGATGGTCGCCGTGGCGAAAGCGAAAAGCTGATCCTGCCAGGGGCGACTTTAACGGTCGTCCCTGACTGCAATAGCCGCATTATGCGGCTATTTTTTTGTCAGAAATCCCTACGCGTAAGCCGGTTCATTCACCTTAAATGCGCGGATAGCCAGGGAGAGCTGCTCTGCCTGCTCCTGCATTGACTGGGCAGCGGCGGCGGATTCATTCACCAGCGCGGCATTTTGCTGCGTGACCTGATCCATCTGGGTGATGGCGCGGTTAATCTCATCAATTCCGCTGCTTTGCTCGGCGCTGGCGATGGTGATCTCGCTAATAATCCCGGTAACGTTTTTTACGCTGGTCAGCACTTCGTCCATCGTCATCCCTGCCTTTGCCACCTGACGCCCCCCTTCATCCACCCGGGAGACCGAGTCCTGAATGAGCTGGGCAATCTCTTTCGCGGCCGAGGCCGACCGCTGCGCCAGGCTGCGCACCTCAGAGGCCACCACGGCAAAGCCACGGCCCTGTTCACCAGCACGCGCCGCTTCGACTGCTGCATTCAGTGCCAGGATATTGGTCTGGAAAGCGATGCCGTCAATCACGCTGATAATGTCGACGATCTTCTTCGACGAGCCGTTAATCATCTCCATGGTGTTCACCACCTGCCTGACGGCATCCCCACTCTGGATCGCCACCTGAGAGGCCTGAGCGGCCAGCAGATTGGCCTGATGGGCGTTACCGGCATTCTGTTTCACCGTTGAGGTAATTTGCTCCATGGCGGAAGCGGTCTCCTCCAGTGAACTGGCCTGCTGTTCGGTACGGGAAGAGAGGTCCATATTCCCTGCTGAAATCTCGCCAGAGGCGGTGGCGATCAGGTCGGTACCGGCACGCACGTCATTAACGATTTTTAGCAGGTTTTCATTCATGTTTTTCAGCGCCATCATCAGCTGACCGGTCTCATCGGTAGAGGTCACCTGGATGAGAGTACGCAGGTCACCAGCGGCGACATTTTCCGCCACGCTCACCGCTTCCCGCAGCGGGCGTACAATCGAACGGGTCAGCAAATAGCCCAGCACAACGGCCATGGCTACCGCCAGCAGCGAGAAGATCAGCGTTACCCGGATGGCCGTTGAGGCATCGCTGACCGCATTCGCCCCTTCAGCCTGCAGCTGCCCGGACTGGGAGTCGGCAAATCTGACCACGATATCGAGAAACGCATTCTGGCTGGTGGTGATTTTTCGCAGAACATACTCGGTGGCAGGGGCAACCTCTCCGGTACGGATCAGCGCGATCAGCGTCTGCTTATCCTGCTCGAAGCGCTGTGCTGCCGCTTTCACCTCCTGAATTTTCTTAATGCCGATTTCGGTGCTTTGCAGTCGCGCGATGTTATCAATGGCGGCATTGGTTTTCTGCGTGGCGCTGTCCAGCTGGCCAAAGCGTTTAGCGTTTTTCTCCGGGGTGGCGGCGTCCAGCACCATGCCGCGTAAAAACTTAATCTGATCGTTGACCCCGTCGCGTACGTCAAAGGCCAGGCGAACTTTGAGGTAACGGTCGCTGACAATGCTGTCTACCGTGCGGTTAATGTTGCCAATTTTAAGCGTGGCGGTAGCGCTGACGACGATTAACAGCAGTATGATCAGGGCAAAGGCGGCCCCGAGGCGAACGCCTACTTTCATATTTTTCACAGATAACATTCGTTATTTCCCCTGAATAGATTCCAGCCCGTGTCGGGAACATGGATATGCTCCCTGAAGCCGATCAAATCGGCAGGAAGTGGGAAATCTTGATAAAAAATGTGACGTAAATCGCCTTATTACGTGTGGAAATGTTAACAGCGGGGACGGTAGCTGTTGCAGGGGGCAGCCCCCTGCCTGGGGTTATGACGCTGCGGGCAACCGGGGGACCCAGTCGATGGGCGTTTCACCCTGCTCACTGAGCAGCTGATTGGTTGTCGAAAAGTGAGCAGAGCCGAAGAAACCTCGGTGTGCGGAAAGCGGGGAAGGGTGTGGAGCCTGCAGCACGTGATGGCGGCTGCGGTCAATAATGCTGCCCTTTTTCTGCGCGTGCGACCCCCACAACAGGAACACTACGCCTTCCCGATGCTGATTAATGGCGGCGATAACGTTGTCTGTAAAGGTTTCCCAGCCGAATTTCGCATGGGAATGCGCCTTACCCGCCTCCACCGTCAGCACGGTGTTAAGCAGCATCACGCCCTGACGCGCCCAGCTCTCAAGAAATCCGTGCTGCGGGCGTTCAAAGCCGGGAATATCTGTGACCAGCTCTTTGTACATATTCACCAGCGAGGGCGGTACCGCGACTCCGGGCAGAACGGAAAACGCCAGTCCGTGCGCCTGATTTGGACCGTGATAGGGATCCTGACCCAGGATGACCACCTTAACGTCGCCAAGTTCGGTCAGGCGAAAAGCGTTAAACACGTCTTTTTGCGGGGGATAGACGGTCTTACCCGCCGCACGCTCTGCGGCAACCATGGCCAGCGTCTCTCTGAAATAAGGTTTCTCTTTTTCATCTGCCAGCACATCGTGCCACGTCATGGTATTCACCACTGCCGTCTCCTTTCATTCATCAAAGCGCGTAGCTTAACGCGCTTTACCGGACGGTGACACTTAAAAAATAATTGAAAATTTGCAGAAAAAGCGGAATTTATCGTGGTGATAAAATTGATATAAAACAGAAAGTTGCCCTTTCAGGCCCCGCGATGCCTGGCCAGGGGTTGATTTGTATCAAAGAGCCTCTTTCCCGGTGCTGGTATACAGAACCGATAAGATCACGGTTTTTTCATCAACCTGGCGCTGATAATGGCTATCAGTGCCTTATTGCCTGGGAGGCGACACTATGATTACTGGAATTCAAATTACTCAAGCAAGCAACAGCGCATTACTGAACTCTTTCTGGCTGCTGGACAGTGACACTGCAGAAGCACGCTGCGTCTGTGCGAAAGCTGGTTACAGCGAAGATCAGGTCGTGCCGGTCAGCGACCTCGGCCAGATTGAATACCGTGAAATTCCTCTGGAAGTGAAGCCAGAGGTTCGCGTAGAGGGTGGCCAGCACCTGAATGTGAACGTCCTGAGCCGTGAAACGCTGGAAGAGGCCGTGAAGCATCCGGAGAAATACCCGCAGCTGACGATCCGTGTTTCCGGCTATGCTGTCCGTTTTAACTCACTGACGCCAGAACAGCAGCGTGACGTGATTACCCGCACCTTTACAGAAAGCCTGTAACCCCCGACGGGGCAGGTTAACAGGGCGGCAGGTGAATAACTCACCTGTCGCCTTTTTTATTAACTTTTTGATAACAAAGCACGATTTGACTTCCCTGCCAGCGAGCGTGCCGGAGAATATGAGAAAAGGGCCTGACGCGGGTTATTGCCTGGCATCAGCCCTGTTTCTGCCGGTTTGAGGCAAAAAAAAACTGCCCTAACAGGGCAGTTTTTTGTCAGGCAGTGTGATTATTCAGCACTGTCCGTTTTTGTCGCGGTTGGCTTACGCCGTTTACCCACGTTTTTAGCATCGCGGTGGCGCTCTTTAACGCGCGGTTTTTCTTCCAGCTTCTCTTTATCTTTCAGCTCTTTGCGCTTCGCCAGTACTTTCTTCGACGGCTTGCCTTTGAGTTTTTCACTCGGTGCGCGGGTTGTCGGTCGCATCCCATCAATGGTGCGCGCTTTCAGCGGCTCCTTGATGTAGCGGCAGATCCTGCCGAGCAGCATGTTGTCATGCGCTTCCACCAGTGAAATCGCAATACCCTTTTTACCCGCGCGGCCGGTACGGCCAATACGGTGCAGGTAGGTGTCAGCGGTGACCGGCATGTCGAAGTTAAATACGTGGCTGACATCATCAATGTCGATTCCGCGGGCGGCGATATCGGTCGCCACCAGCACGTTAACGCGGCCTTCAGCAACGCGCTTAATCGCCTCGTTACGCTTCGCCTGCACCAGTTCCCCTTCCAGATAGCTGGTGTTGATCCCGGCTTCACGCAGCCAGCCACACAGCTCATGCACGCGCTCACGCTTACGCACGAAGACCACGGCACGGGTGACTTCCGGCTGTTTCATCAGCTGGATTAACAGTGCGGTTTTATGTTTGATGTCGTCCGCACGGTAGTACCACTGCTGGATTTTCTTGCGCTCACGGCGCGCCGGGTCGGCTTCGATCTCAATGGGCTCTTTCAGAATGCGCTCGGCGAAATCTTTAATCGCTTCGCCTTCCAGCGTGGCGGAGAACAGCAGGGTCTGCTTGCGCCAGCGTGTTTCAGCCGCGATGGTTTCGATGTCCTGGGCAAAGCCCATATCGAGCATGCGGTCTGCTTCATCAAGCACCAGCGTTTCAACCGCACGACAGTCAAAGTTCTCTTCTTTGATGTACTGCAGCAGACGTCCGGTGGTGGCGACCACGATGTCCTGGTTTTCGCTGAACACTTCAGCATGGTTCATATACGCCACGCCGCCGGTGATGGTGGCAATATCCAGGTGCGTGTGTTTCGCCATTTCACGCGCCTGGTCTGCGACCTGCATAGCCAGTTCGCGGGTCGGGGTCAGGATCAAAATGCGCGGCGGGCCGGACTTCTTACGCGGGAAGTCGAGCAGATGTTGCAGTGCGGGCAGCAGGTAGGCCGCAGTCTTGCCTGTACCGGTTGGTGCCGAACCCAGAACGTCGCGACCCTCCAGTGCTGCCGGAATGGCTTCTGCCTGAATGGCAGTAGGGCGCGTATAGCCTTTCTCCTGCAGGGCTTGCAGCAGGCTCTCGTCTAGTTCGAGTTCGGAAAAAGTGGTTACAGTCATGGTCTACCTCAGTTTGGGGCGCTGATTATAGACAGATTGAACACGATCTTCATCTGTTTGTGTGGAGTTAATGACTTTTCCTTCGTCGCGGATTGTCCTATGCTAGCGCCGTTTCCCTTTCAGGTCAGTCAAATGTCACAACAGAAAGCCATTCTCCGCGCCAACGGTTTTACCTTCAAACAGTTTTTTGTTGCCCACGATCGCTGTGCCATGAAAGTCGGCACTGACGGTGTGCTGCTGGGGGCATGGGCGCCTGTGGCCGGTGTTCAACGCGTGCTGGATATCGGCAGCGGCAGCGGCCTGATTGCCCTGATGCTGGCGCAGAGAACCACGGCGTCGGTGGACATTGATGCTGTTGAGCTGGATCCGGCGGCGGCGGAACAGGCGCAGGAAAATGTGGCAGAATCTCCGTGGCCGACAAGAGTTCATGTCCATCAGGCAAATATTGTTGAGTGGGCGCAGCACTGTGAGCAGCGCTATTCACTGATTGTCAGTAATCCACCCTATTTTTCACCAGGTTCAGAATGTGCCTCCCCGGAACGGGCGTCGGCACGTTATACCAATGACCTGACGCACGACGTCCTGCTGATGTGTGCTGAAAACCTGATTGCGGAGGAGGGGTTCTTCTGCGTGATCCTGCCGGAGTCGGCGGGCAGTCAGCTGATTGAACAGGCGCTTCAGCGCGGCTGGCACCTGCGCTTTCGGACCGATGTCTCAGATAACGATACCCGGCCGCCTAACCGGGTTCTTCTGGCGCTGTCCCCGCAGCCCGGCGAGCAGTTGCTGGATCGCATGACCATACGCGGGCCGGATCATCAGTATTCTGACGCTCACTGCAGCCTGACCCGCGACTTCTACCTGTTCCGATAATTATGGCCTGAGGATGGTCGGCAGCGCTTTGCCCAGGGTCTCCGGATAGTCGAGGGTGTAATGCAGGCCCCGACTCTCTTTACGCGCCATCGCGCAGCGTACCATCAGCCCGGCGACCTGAGCCAGGTTGCGTAACTCCAGCAGGTTATTCGAGATGCGGAAATGCGCGTAATACTCATCAATTTCCTGCTGCAGGGTGTTGATACGACGCAGCGCGCGCTCCAGCCGCTTGGTGGTGCGCACAATCCCCATATAGTCCCACATAAATAACCGTAGCTCGTGCCAGTTGTGCTGGATCACCACGCGCTCGTCGGAATCATCCACCCGGCTTTCATCCCAGGCGGGCAGGGCATCGACCATCGCCACCTGTGGCAGGCGACGGCTGATATCCTCCGCCGCGGACCAGCCGTAGACCAGGCATTCGAGCAGGGAGTTGGAGGCCAGACGGTTTGCACCGTGCAGCCCGGTATAGCTGACTTCACCAATGGCGTACAAACCGCTGAGATCGGTACGCCCCTGCTGGTCGACCATCACGCCACCGCAGGTATAATGCGCCGCCGGAACAATGGGGATTGGCTGCGTCGTCAGGTCAATGCCCAGCGTCAGCAGTTTTTCGCAGATGGTCGGAAAATGCGCGCGTATAAACGCCGGCGGCTGGTGGCTGATGTCCAGATACATACAGTCAGCGCCGAGCCGCTTCATTTCGTGATCAATTGCCCGCGCCACAATATCGCGCGGAGCCAGCTCGCCGCGTTCATCAAAGTCAGGCATAAAGCGGGTACCGTCCGGGCGCTTCAGCACGGCCCCTTCGCCCCGCAGCGCCTCGGTCAGCAGAAAGTTACGCGCATCCGGGTGGAACAGGCAGGTGGGATGGAACTGATTAAACTCCAGATTCGCCACCCGGCAGCCGGCACGCCACGCCATGGCAATGCCATCGCCAGAGGCCACGTCGGGGTTGGTGGTGTACTGATACACTTTTGCCGCCCCTCCGGTAGCCAGCACCACGGCGCGCGCGCGGCAGGTCTCAACGGCTTCCCGCTTGCGGTTCCAGATGTATGCCCCCACGACGCGGCGCTCACCCGGCAGGCCGATCTTATCGGAGACGATCAGGTCGACGGCGTTGCCGCGCTCAATCAGGGTAATATTCGGGTGGCTTAACGCCTGGCTGACCAGCGTGCTTTCCACCGCTTTTCCGGTGGCATCTGCGCTGTGCAGAATACGGCGGTGGCTGTGGCCCCCTTCGCGGGTCAGGTGATAGCGTTCCTCGCTGTTTAGCGGCGTTTCTTTATCAAACAGCATGCCCTTATCAATCAGCCACTGTACGCAGTGGCGGGCGTTACTGGCGATGAACGAGACGGCCTCCCGTTCACACAGGCCGCCTCCGGCAATCAGCGTATCTTCAACATGAGATTCAATGCTGTCAGTTTCATCAAATACGGCGGCAATACCGCCCTGGGCATAGAACGTAGAGCCTTCGCTAACCGGGCCTTTACTCAGTACGGTTACCTGATGCTTTTCAGCCAGGCGCAGCGCCAGGGATAACCCCGCCGCGCCGCTACCAATAATCAGCACATCACAGCAGTAATCAGAAGAATCAGTCATGTTGTTTAATTTACTAAACAGGTGGTTTGTTGAGCATAACACTCACCTCTCCCGGCAAAAAGGCTTTTTATCGCGACGCCTCAGGGGGCGGACAGGGCAGGCCTCAGCCCAGAAATGACCTTATTCCTGGTAAGGAAAACGACGGCATGACGCGATTTACCCGACTAACGGTCACTTAATGACGCGATAATATGGTGAAAAAGCTGGCTTCTTGCGGTACTCTGCGGGCGTCATCAGGCTCCCGGATGATGACATTTCGGGAGTCCGGAGAGGCAGTGGCTGACAAATCAGTGAGAATGCATAATAAAGCGTGCTGGTTTGTAAATGTCTCCGTATGACACGACAAAAATAATGGCGTAATGGAACTTTCCTGATGAAAATGACTCAGATTGCATGCTCGTTCATAAAGATTGAGTTTTTACTGGAAGTGGGATTACGCGTGGAGACAAGTTTGGGGAGACATTACCTCGGATGAGCGAGCAGTTAACGGATCAGGTTCTCGTTGAACGAGTGCAGAAAGGAGATCAGAAGTCATTCAATTTACTGGTAGTCCGCTATCAGCATAAAGTGGCGAGCCTGGTTTCACGCTATGTGCCGTCTGGAGATGTCCCTGATGTAGTGCAGGAGTCGTTTATTAAAGCCTACCGTGCGCTGGAATCTTTCCGCGGCGACAGTGCTTTTTACACCTGGCTCTATCGGATTGCCGTCAATACGGCCAAAAATTACCTGGTGGCTCAGGGTCGCCGTCCACCGTCAAGCGACGTGGATGCTATCGACGCCGAAAATTTTGAAAGTGCAGGAGCACTAAAAGAAATTTCGAACCCTGAGAACTTAATGTTGTCGGAAGAATTGAGACAAATAGTTTTTCGCACCATCGAGATGTTACCCGAAGACTTGCGTATGGCTATCACCCTACGTGAACTCGATGGCCTGAGCTATGAAGAGATAGCCGTGATCATGGATTGCCCGGTTGGTACGGTTCGTTCACGTATTTTCCGCGCCCGTGAAGCTATTGATAATAAAATTCAACCGCTTATCCAACGCTAGCGATAGCGACACAGGAAGGGTATTGAGGCATGCAGAAAGAACAACTTTCCGCTCTTATGGACGGTGAAACGCTGGATAATGAAGTGATGTCCGCGTTGTCTAAAGACGTTGTGCTGCAGAAAAACTGGGAAAGCTACCACCTAATCCGCGACACCATGCGCGGTGATATCCCACAGCAGCTCGATTTTGATATCTCAGCCCGCGTGATGGCTGTGATTGAAAATGAGCCTGCTAAAGCGGTGACCCGTCTGATACCGGAAGCGCAGCCAAAACCTGAAGAAGCGGCTGCGATGCCGTTCTGGGCGAAAGTGCGCCCCTGGGCGGCGCAGATTACCCAGATTGGCGTGGCCGCATGCGTCTCACTGGCCGTGATTGTCGGTGTTCAGCAGTACAACAAACCGGTCGAAGGTCAGTCCTCCGATTCACCGGTGTTTAACACGCTGCCGATGATGGGGCAGGCGTCGCCTGTCAGCCTGGGCGTACCCGCTGAAAATGCCAGTGCGCCAGCGAACAGCAACCAGCAGGTGCAGGATCAGCGCCGTCGCGTAAATGCGCTGCTGCAGGATTACGAATTACAGCGTCGCCTGCATGCTGAACAACTGCAGTTTGATCAAAGTCCTGACCAGCAGGCTGCTGCTCAGGTTCCGGGTAATCAGTCGTTAGGAATGCAATCGCAGTAATGAAGCAGCTTTGGTGCGCCGTCAGCCTTATCGCTGGCAGCCTGATTTACTCCTCCTCCGCCCCGGCCGCGCAAACGCCATCCGGGGCGTTGTTACATCAGATGGAGCAGGCCAGCCAGTCACTCAGCTATGAACTTGCCTATATCAATGTCTCGCGGCTGGGCATTGAGTCACTACGCTACCGTCATGCCGTCATCGACAACAAAACGTATGCACAGCTGTTGCAGATGGATGGCCCGCGTCGGGAAATCATTCAGCGTGGTAAAGAGGTCAGCTTTTTTGAGTCAGGTCTGCAACCCTTTACGATGGCGGGCGATCATATTGTCGACTCGCTGCCCGCACTGGTCTATGCCGACTTTCAGCAACTTTCTGCCACCTATGATTTCGTCTCAGTAGGGCGTACGCGTATTGCCGATCAGCTCTGTGAAGTGATCCGTATTGTGCCGCGAGACGGCACCCGCTACGGCTATATTGTCTGGCTGGACAGCGACACGAAACTGCCCCTTCGGGTTGATCTCCTCGATCGTGATGGCGAAACGCTGGAACAGTACCGGGTGGTAAGCTTTGCCGTCGATGATGGTGTAAGCAAGCTGTTGCAGGGGCTGCAGGACGCCAAACTTCCTCCGCTGTCGTCAGTGCCGACAGGCGGTGCGGTGACCTTTAACTGGAAATCAGGCTGGCTTCCGGCCGGCATGAAGGAAGTGGCACAAAGCCGCCGTCAGCTGCCCTCGCTCGACCGTCCGGTTGAAACGCGACTCTATTCTGACGGCCTGTTCAGTTTCTCGATCAACATTACCCTGGCCGATAAAACCAGTTCTCCGCAGCAATTGCGCACGGGGCGACGTACGGTTCTGACGGAAGTGCGCAATAATGCAGAGATAACGGTCGTGGGGGAACTTCCGCCAGCGACCGCTAAACGTATTGCTGATGGCGTTGTCCTGGGGGCAGCACAATGATGAGAGAATGGGCGACGGTCGTGTCGTGGCAGAACGGTATTGCCACGTTACACTCCGAAATAAAAACCTCCTGCAGTAGCTGTTCCGCGCGTAAAGGCTGCGGCAGCCACATGCTCGATAAGCTGGGTCCGAAAAATGCGCACGTGATGAAAATCGCCAGCGCGGCACCGCTGGTGCCCGGCCAGCGGATTGAACTGGGCATAGCGGAAAGCAGCCTGCTGAGTTCGGCGTTTCTGGTCTATATGACCCCGCTGATCGGGCTGTTTGCCCTCGCCGGTGTTTTTCAGATGCTGTTTCACAGCGATCTGGCCGCGGCATGCGGTGCGCTATTAGGCGGCGTAGGCGGTTTTATTATTGCAAAAGGTATCTCCGCTATGCTGGGGCGTTCGGCCTCATTTCAACCGGTGATCCTCAGCGTGGCGCTACCGCCCGATGCCATACACATCACCACGGATGCCTGATCGGCGCGCGGACGGCTGGCGATATTTTTCTGCCGACCGTCTTATTTCACCCGCTAATAATCCTCATTTCCCTTTCATTACGGCAGGGCAAATCGTATTGCCTGACCGTGACGATTCCACCCCTTTGATATGTAGTGTAGAATGCTGCCTTTCGGGCCATCGTTCGCCTGTGATATCACGCTCTCCTGACTTCGCATCGCGAGAGTTCCAGAATTTGTAAGGCAGAAAAATCTCAATAATGAAGCACATAAGAAACTTTTCTATCATCGCCCACATCGACCACGGTAAATCAACGCTCTCTGACCGTCTGATCCAGATTTGTGGGGGGTTGACCGAACGTGAAATGGCTGCGCAGGTTCTGGATTCCATGGATTTAGAACGTGAGCGTGGCATCACCATTAAAGCGCAGAGCGTGACGCTCGATTACCATTCGCCAGATGGTAAAACTTACCAGCTCAATTTTATCGACACCCCGGGACACGTCGACTTCTCCTATGAAGTTTCGCGTTCTCTGGCCGCCTGTGAAGGCGCATTGCTGGTGGTAGATGCAGGGCAGGGTGTGGAAGCTCAGACTCTGGCCAACTGCTACACCGCGATGGAAATGGAACTGGAAGTCGTACCTGTACTGAATAAAATCGATCTGCCGGCCGCCGATCCTGACCGCGTGGCTCAGGAAATTGAAGATATCGTCGGGATTGACGCGACGGATGCCGTACGCTGTTCAGCGAAAACCGGTATTGGTGTGCCTGACGTGCTCGAGCGACTGGTGCGTGATATTCCGCCGCCGGAAGGCGATCCGGACGGTCCGCTGCAGGCGCTGATTATCGACTCATGGTTCGATAACTACCTCGGTGTGGTCTCGCTGGTGCGTATTAAAAACGGCACCATGCGTAAAGGCGAGAAAATTAAGGTTATGAGCACCGGTCAGGTATATAACGCCGACCGTCTGGGCATCTTCACGCCGAAACGCGTGGATACCGACGTGCTGAACTGCGGCGAAGTGGGCTGGCTGGTCTGTGCCATCAAAGACATTCTGGGTGCGCCAGTCGGGGATACCCTGACGCAGGCCCGTAATCCGGCAGATAAAGCATTACCCGGGTTCAAAAAGGTCAAGCCGCAGGTTTACGCTGGCCTGTTCCCGATCAGCTCCGATGATTATGAAGCCTTCCGTGATGCGCTGGGTAAACTCAGCCTGAACGATGCCTCGCTGTTCTATGAGCCAGAGAGCTCCACCGCGCTGGGCTTCGGCTTCCGTTGTGGCTTCCTCGGCCTGCTGCACATGGAAATCATTCAGGAACGTCTGGAGCGCGAGTACGATCTCGAACTGATCACCACCGCGCCGACCGTTGTCTACGAAGTGGTTACCACGGATAACCAGACTATTTACGTCGACAGCCCGGGCAAACTGCCGCCGCTGAACAATATTGAAGAACTGCGTGAGCCGATTGCCGAGTGTCACATGCTGTTGCCGCAGGAATTCCTGGGTAACGTCATCACGCTGTGCATCGAAAAACGCGGCGTGCAGACCAACATGGTTTACCACGGTAATCAGGTCGCACTGACGTATGAAATCCCGATGGCGGAAGTGGTGCTCGATTTCTTCGACCGCCTGAAATCCACCTCACGTGGGTATGCTTCACTGGATTACAACTTCAAGCGTTTCCAGGCTTCCAACATGGTACGCGTCGATGTCTTGATCAACTCCGAGCGTGTCGATGCGCTGGCGCTGATCACCCATAACGACAACGCACCGTACCGTGGCCGTGACCTGGTAGAGAAGATGAAAGAGTTGATCCCGCGTCAGCAGTTCGACATTGCGATTCAGGCGGCGATTGGTAACCACATTATCGCCCGCTCTACGGTGAAACAGCTACGTAAAAACGTGCTTGCCAAATGTTATGGCGGCGACGTCAGCCGTAAGAAAAAACTGCTGCAGAAACAGAAAGACGGTAAGAAGCGCATGAAGCAAGTGGGTAACGTTGAGTTACCGCAGGAAGCGTTCCTTGCCATTCTCCACGTGGGTAAAGACAGTAAATAAACCCCTCTTTGGGTGTTAAGGGAACTGGAATGGCTAATATGTTCGCCCTGATTCTGGCGATAGCAACGCTGATCACCGGCATTGTCTGGTGTATCGACAAGTTTAAATGGGCACCGGCGCGGCGCGCCAAACGTGCAGAAGCACAGGCACAGGGTATCGAAGCGACGAAGGCTGACAAACAGCCAGGTTGGGTGGAAACCACCGCATCGGTCTTCCCGGTTCTGTTCGTGGTGTTTGTGGTGCGTTCGTTTATTTATGAGCCGTTCCAGATCCCCTCCGGTTCAATGATGCCAACGCTGCTGATTGGTGATTTTATCGTGGTGGAAAAATTTGCCTACGGTATTAAAGATCCGATCACCCAGACGACGCTGATCCCTACGGGTCATCCAAAGCGTGGGGATATTGCGGTGTTTAAATACCCGAAAGATCCCAGCATGGATTACATTAAGCGGGTGATCGGTTTACCGGGCGACCGGGTAACCTATGATCCCCTGAGTAAAACGGTCTCCGTACAGCAGTCGGCCAGCGCCGTGCCGGTCACTTACTCAGACGTGGAAGAGAGCGACTTTATTCAGACCTTCAGCGGCTATAGCGGTAACGAACGCGGCAATGGTTTCTTCCAGGTCCCCAAAGGGGAGTCGATGCAGGGCGGCATTCGTTTAGCCACTCGTAACGAGACGCTGGGCGACGTCACCCACCGTATCCTGTTGATCGCTCAGGCACCAAGCCAGCCTGGGTCCTACTATCAGCAGCCAGGACAGCCGCAGTCAAGCTGGGTAGTTCCTGAGGGGATGTACTTTATGATGGGCGACAACCGTGATAACAGCGCTGACAGCCGTTACTGGGGTTTCGTTCCGGAACGTAATCTGGTAGGCAAAGCGACAGCCATCTGGATGAGCTTCGACAAGCAGGAAGGGGAATGGCCAACCGGCGTGCGCCTGAGCCGCATCGGTGGCATCCACTAATGTTCGCCTGCGGGCGGCATTAACAACGGGTGGCCTGTCATCCTGGCAGGCCACTGCACACGAAACAGATCGTGTTGGTGTTCAGGTTCAGCCCTGTTCCGTGTGCAGCATAATTGACGCATTAAGAAATTGGTAACGCATGAACCCCATCGTAATAAATAAGCTTCAACGTAAGCTGGGCTACACTTTTACTCATCAGGAATTGTTGCAGCAGGCGCTGACTCACCGTAGCGCCAGCAGTAAACACAACGAAAGACTGGAATTCCTGGGCGACTCAATTCTTAGTTATGTGATTGCTAATGCCCTTTATCAGCGCTTCCCGCGCGTGGATGAAGGTGACATGAGTCGGATGCGCGCCACGCTGGTTCGCGGTAACACGCTGGCCGAAATGGCACGGGAATTTGACCTTGGCGAATGTCTGCGCCTGGGGCCTGGTGAACTGAAAAGCGGCGGCTATCGCCGCGAATCGATTCTGGCTGACACTGTCGAAGCGCTGATTGGCGGGGTTTTCCTCGACAGCGATATTCAGACGGTAGAACAGCTGATCCTGAGCTGGTACGCCAGCCGTCTGGATCAGATCAGCCCGGGCGATAAACAAAAGGATCCAAAAACGCGTCTGCAGGAGTTCTTGCAGGGTCGCCATCTGCCTCTGCCCTCCTATCTGGTGGTGCAGGTGCGTGGCGAAGCGCACGATCAGGAATTTACTATTCACTGTCAGGTAAGCGGCATGGCAGAACCGGTTGTGGGAACCGGGTCAAGCCGTCGCAAAGCTGAACAGGCAGCAGCCGAACAGGCGCTGATTAAGCTGGGAATTGAATGAACGAACAAACTACCCATTGCGGCTTTATTGCTATTGTAGGCCGTCCGAACGTTGGTAAATCTACCTTACTGAACCAGTTACTGGGACAGAAGATTTCCATTACCTCGCGTAAGCCACAAACCACGCGCCACCGCATTATGGGCATCCATACGGAAGGGGAATATCAGGCGATTTATGTCGATACCCCGGGCCTGCATATGGAAGAGAAGCGGGCGATTAACCGCCTGATGAACCGTGCTGCCAGCAGCTCGATCGGTGACGTTGAAATGGTGATCTTCGTCGTGGAAGGCACCAAATGGACCGCCGATGACGAGATGGTGCTGAACAAGTTAAAAGACGGCAGAGTGCCGGTACTGCTGGCGATCAATAAAGTCGACAACATTACCGATAAAAGCATCCTGCTGCCGCACCTGCAGTTCCTGGGTTCACAAATGAACTTCATGGACGTGGTGCCGATCTCAGCCGAAAAAGGCACTAACGTTGATACCATCGCCAGCATCGTGCGCAAACGTCTGCCGGAAGCCGAACATCACTTCCCGGAAGATTACATCACCGATCGTTCTCAGCGCTTTATGGCGTCGGAAATTATCCGTGAAAAGCTGATGCGTTTCCTGGGGGCTGAACTGCCTTATTCTGTGACGGTAGAAATTGAACAGTTCCTCACCAATGAGCGCGGTGGCCTGACCATTAACGGTCTGATTCTGGTGGAACGCGAAGGTCAGAAGAAGATGGTCATTGGTAACAAAGGTGCCAAAATCAAAGTGATTGGTACCGAGGCCCGTCGGGACATGGAAGAGATGTTCGAGGCGAAAGTGCACCTTGAATTGTGGGTGAAAGTGAAGTCCGGCTGGGCGGATGATGAACGCGCCTTACGCAGCCTGGGCTATACCGACGACCTCTGAACCTGATGGAAGGCTGGCAACGCGCATTTGTCCTGCATGGACGACCCTGGAGCGAAACCAGCCTGCTGCTTGACCTGTTTTCTGAACAGCATGGCAGGGTACGGGTGCTGGCCAAAGGCGCCCGTTCCAAACGTTCCAGCCTGAAAGGGGCACTGCAGCCTTTTACTCCGCTGCTGGTGCGCTGGGGAGGCCGTGGCGAGGTGAAAACCCTGCGTGGGGCTGAACCGGTCTCCCTTGCTCTCCCTCTCAGCGGTACCTCTCTCTACTGCGGCCTGTACGTTAACGAGCTCCTTTCCCGGGTGCTGGAACACGAGACGGCATTCAGCGAGCTCTTCTTCGACTATCTGCACTGCATTCAGACGCTGGCGTCGGATGCCGCTTCCCCTGAACCTGCGCTCCGGCGCTTTGAACTGGCGATGCTCGGCCACCTTGGCTACGGCGTAGATTTTCTGCACTGTGCAGGCAGCGGGGAAGAAGTGGCCGACGGCATGACCTACAGCTACCGCGAAGAGAAGGGCTTTATCGCCAGCCTGGTGGTGGGGCACCGCAGTTTCACCGGGCGTCATCTGCGTGCGCTGTACCAGCGTGACTTTCCAGATGCCGATACCCTGCGCGCGGCGAAGCGCTTTACCCGCATTGCCCTTAAGCCCTACCTCGGAGGAAAACCGTTGAAAAGTGCCGAACTGTTTCGGCAGTTTTTGCCGAGAAAACGACCAGATGCAGCGCTTCCGGGCGATGAATAGCCACCAGCCATACCCCTGTGTGCTGGGATCGTTGTACACTTCTTAAAACCCTTCGCGATTTTCTGAGGACTATCATGGCAGAGCTGTTGTTAGGCGTTAATATCGATCACATAGCCACCGTTCGTAATGCCCGTGGCACGCACTATCCCGATCCGGTTCAGGCCGCTTTTGTCTCTGAACAGGCGGGGGCCGATGGCATTACCGTCCACCTGCGGGAAGACCGCCGCCACATCACCGATCGTGACGTGCGCATTCTGCGTCAGACCATTCAGACCCGGATGAATCTGGAGATGGCTGTGACAGATGAGATGGTCGATATTGCCTGCGAGATCCTGCCGCACTTCTGCTGCCTGGTACCGGAGAAACGTGAAGAAGTGACCACCGAAGGCGGGCTGGACGTGGCCGGCCAGCAGGATAAAGTGACGGCTGCGGTAAAACGGCTGAATGATGCCGGCATCCTGGTATCACTGTTTATCGACGCTGACCATCGCCAGATTGATGCCGCCGTCGCCGCCGGCGCACCTTATATTGAGATCCATACCGGTGCTTACGCTGAAGCCGAAGAAGGCCCGGTACGCGAGGGTGAACTGGCGCGTATTGCTGAAGCGGCCACCTATGCCGCCGGAAAAGGCCTGAAGGTCAATGCCGGGCATGGCCTGACCTATCACAACGTACAGCCGGTTGCCGTACTGCCGGAGATGCACGAGCTGAATATCGGCCATGCCATTATCGGGCGTGCGGTGTTTAGTGGCCTGGCTGAGGCGGTGAAAGAGATGAAGCAGCTGATGCGGGAAGCGCGGCGTTAATGGCTATTCTCGGGCTCGGTTCTGACATTGTGGAGATTGCCCGTATCGAAGGGGTGATCTCCCGATCCGGCGACCGCCTGGCAAAACGCGTACTCAGTGCCAGTGAATGGGCGCAGTATCAGGCGCATCAGCAGCCGGTTCGCTTTCTGGCCAAGCGTTTTGCGGTAAAAGAGGCGGCGGCGAAAGCCTTTGGCACCGGGATAAGAGGTGGCCTGGCGTTCAATCAGTTTGAGGTTTATAACGACGAACTTGGCAAACCCGGACTGCGGTTTTTCCAGCAGGCCAGTGAAGTTGCGGCGAAGCTCGGGGTGGTTCACGTGCACGTCACGCTGGCTGATGAACGTCACTACGCCTGTGCGACGGTGATTATCGAAAGCTAGCCGGCAGGGTGCAGTTGCACAAACTTCTCCCACAGCTGGTCGGAACTTTCGCTGCGCTGCGGGTCGACAATAATGGTGTTATCGATGGGGCAAACCTGCTGGCAGGTGGGAGCGTCGTAGTGGCCGATGCATTCCGTGCAGCGGTCAGCATCGATTTCATAGTACTCGTCACCCATGGCGATCGCCTCGTTAGGGCACTCGGGTTCGCACATATCACAGTTAATACATTTCTTAGTGATCAGCAGCGCCATCGTTCTCTCATCCAGTAACCGGTTAAAGTGCGCGGGTATTATACGCACGCTGTCTGCTCAGACCAGCTTTTTCACCAGCGCTTCACTGTGACGGATATGGCTGGATGCGCGTTCCGGATCGCGTTGGATCAGCGCCATAAACAGCAGGTCGGTCAGCGCCAGCTGCGCGGTCGTGGAAGAGATGGCCGCGCTGCGCGTCGTCTGCTCTTCTGCCACGGTGTACAGGCAGTGGCTGGCTGCCTGCTGCAGGGTATTGGGCGTAAACCCGGTAAACGCCAGTACGGTAGCACCGATGCGCTGGGCTTCCTGCGCGGCCAGGTTAATTTCCCGGCGTTCCCCCGTGTAGGAGATAGCCAGCAGCACATCGCCCACCTCCAGGGCCTGAACGCTGGCCAGCAGGGCATGCATATCCTGCTCTGCCACCGCACTGATACCTATCTTCATCAGCTTCCAGGAAAAATCTTTTGCAACCAGGCCGGAAGCGCCGATACCTACCAGCACGATGCGTCTGGCCTGCTTCAGCAGGCGCAGCGTTTCCAGCAGCATCTCTTCACTGTTAATATCCAGCGTGGCGCGTATGGCGGAACATTTTTCGGTAAACAGCTTCTCCCCGACCACCTTTAGCGCATCGTCACTGAGGATGTGATTGTGAACGGTGATTGCATCCTTTTCGGTAAGGGACTCACTCAGTGCCAGCTTCAGTGCCGGAAACCCTTTGTAACCCAGTTTCTGAGCGAATTTCACCACGCTGGACTGACTGACCCCTGATTCATCGGCCAGCTTTTGTGAGCTCAGGTGGCGTGCGCGGTCCGGCTGCGACAGCAGATAGTCAGCAAGCCGACGTTCGTTCAGAGCCAGGCTGGGATAAAGCTGACGGATACGCAGCAGTGAACTCATCATTTTTCCTCTTACGAATCAGGCCCATCATATTGAATTATCTGTAATGATAACATTCAGTGCTCTAAGTCTAACGTGCCATTTAACGGTTTCCATGATTAAGAAGGGTAAAATGGCATGCGGCAAAGAATAAAATATTCGTATATATTAAATTTATTGTGAATTAAAAATTCTAAAAGGAGAAGTCATGGATCTTGGCTCACTGGTATCAGAAACGCGTAACCCGGATACGATCGATCTGGATAATCTGTCGACCTTAGAGATGGTATCCAGATTTAATCAGCAGGATGCCACCGTGGCGGACGCCGTCCGCCTGACGCTGCCGCAGGTGGCGCAGGCCGTTGATGCCGCCGCTGCCGCGCTCTCCGCCGGCGGCCGTCTGATCTATATGGGTGCCGGTACCAGCGGACGGCTGGGCGTGTTGGATGCGTCCGAATGTCCGCCCACCTTTGGCGTACCGCACGGGCTGATTGTCGGGCTGATTGCGGGCGGCCCGGGGGCGTTACTCAAGGCGGTGGAAGGCGCTGAGGATGATGAACAGCTGGGGATCGCTGATTTACAGGCGCTGAACCTGACCGCAAACGATATGGTGGTGGGGATTGCCGCCTCGGGGCGCACGCCTTACGTCATCGGTGCGCTGCGCTATGCCCGCCAGCAGGGCTGTCGTACGGCAGCGATCTCCTGCAATCCAGACTCCCCCATCGCCCGTGAAGCGCTGATTGCTATCTCACCCGTGGTCGGCCCGGAGGCGCTGACCGGCTCAACGCGGCTGAAGTCGGGAACGGCTCAGAAGCTGGTGCTGAATATGCTCTCTACGGGGGCCATGGTCAAAATCGGTAAGGTCTATCAGAACCTGATGGTGGACATGCAGGCGACTAATATCAAACTGATCGATCGCGCGCGGCGCATGGTGTGTGAGGCCACGGGCTGCGACGCGCAGCAGGCCGGGAACACCTTACAGCAGGCACAGTACGAAGTGAAAACCGCGATTTTAATGATTCTCGCCGATCTTCCGGCCGACCAGGCAAAACAGCGACTGGTTGCCTGCAACGGCTTTTTGCGCGCGGCACTCGCCAGCAACTAACGGCATAAAAAGGATCACCCATGGAAAAATCTCTCCAGCTGGCACAGGCATTACTGCAGGGCATTGGCGGCCCGGCCAATATTCTGCGACTGGAAAACTGTATGACGCGCGTGCGCGTTGAGGTCCGTGACGAAAGCCTGCTGATACCGCAAGAGCTGCGCCGGCTGGAAGGGGTGAAAGGCTACGTCAAGCAGGGCAGTCAGCACCAGCTTATCGTGGGGCCAGGAGCAGCGGCCAAAGTGACCGATGCGATGCGTACGCTGATTACCGCCCCCGGGGCGGCTGATGCAGCGGCGGTCGTCAGACAGAATAAGGCACAGGCGAAAGCGCAGTATCACGCCCCTTTCAGTGATGCGCTGCGCCAGCTGGCGAACGTCTTTATCCCGCTGATCCCGGCTTTTATTGCCTCCGGTTTGATCACCGGGCTGATTAATATCGTCAAACGTCCTGATATTGTGGGTAACCTTGCCACGCAGTACCCCAATATCATCGGGCTGGCGGCGATTTTCGGCAGTGCGGTATTCGCCATTATGAATATTCTGGTCGGTGTTAATACGGCCAAAGTTTTTGGCGGCTCTACCGCTCTCGGTGGTGTTATGGCGGGGATCCTTTCCAGCCCGGCGCTGGCGCAGATCACCCTGTTTGGCGAACCCCTCCAGCCCGGACGCGGTGGGGTGATCGCCGTATTGCTGGTGGTGGTCATGATG
Organism: Erwinia sp. PME.40.26/001; assembly: GCF_055556675.1. Lineage (NCBI taxonomy): Bacteria > Pseudomonadati > Pseudomonadota > Gammaproteobacteria > Enterobacterales > Erwiniaceae > Erwinia > Erwinia sp. PME.40.26/001. Next base: position 57,508 of record NZ_JBVHNP010000011.1, on the reverse strand, counting down.
TGCTGGATTGAAAAGCGCCTCCGCCAGCGGCTGCCTGAGTCACTGGAGCTGATCCTTAATCCGCTTCTGACTACACTTATTACTGCATCACTGGCGATCGTGCTGTTACAGCCGCTGGGCGGTATGATCTCTGACGCTATTGCGCATGGGGCCACGCTGGCCATCGATCGCGGTGGTGTGCTGGCAGGTGCGATACTGGCAGGCACCTTTTTACCGCTGGTGCTCACCGGCCTTCACCAGGGTATGGTGCCAATTCACGTGGAGCTGGTGCAGGCGCACGGTTATAACGCACTGCTGCCTATCCTGGCGATGGCCGGAGTGGGCCAGGTCGGGGCTTCGCTGGCAGTATTAATGAAAACGCGCAATGCCAGGCTGAAAAAACTGGTTAAAGGGGCGCTGCCAGTGGGCATTCTCGGCGTGGGTGAGCCGCTGATTTTTGGCGTTACGCTTCCGCTGGGACGCCCTTTTATTGCGGCCTGCCTGGGCGGTGCGGTTGGCGGCGCCGTGATCGGTTATGCTAAGGTCGCTACCCTTATTACATTTGGGCTTTCCGGCCTGCCGCTGGCGATGACCATCGTGGCCGGTAAAGTGATGATGTATCTGGTGGGGTGGCTGACAGCCGTGATTTGCGGCTTCCTGTTTGCATGGTTTATGGGGTTCAACGACCCTGAGGAGTGAGGTTTGACAACCAGTCGGGAACGACGTGTGGTATTTTTTGACCTTGATGGCACCCTGCATCAGCAGGATATGTTCGGCACCTATATGCGCTGGCTGCTGTGGCGTCAGCCTCTGAACCTGCTGCTGGTTGCGCCTCTGCTACCGGTTATTGGTCTTGGCCTGCTGTTGAAGGGCCGCGCCGCACGCTGGCCAATGAGCCTGCTGCTGTGGTCAATCACCTTTGGCCACAGTGAGGCGCGTCTGAAGGCGCGTGAGCAGCAGTTTGCCCTCTGGTTCCGCCAGCGCGTGACGGCCTTCCCCGTGGTGCAGCAGCGGCTGACGGACTATCTCAGCAGTGAGGATGCCGACGTCTGGCTGATCACCGGGTCGCCGCAGCCCCTGGTGGAGCAGGTCTACTTCGATTCAGCATTTCTGCCGCAGGTTAAACTGATCGCCAGTCAGATGGGGCGAGCCTGGGGCGGGCGGGTGCTGGCAATGCGCTGCCTGGGCCATGAGAAGGTGGCGCAGCTGGAAGAGCAGATTGGGACTCCGCTGCAGCTTTACAGCGGTTACAGCGACAGTAAGCAGGACAACCCGTTACTGTTTTTTTGCCAGCACCGCTTCAGAGTTACCCCGGTGGGGGAGCTACAGCAACTGGAATAACCGACAATTGACGATATAATGTCGCGCTTTTTTTTTGCCGGAGACGCGGGTGACTGACAATAACGATGAATTCTGGATGCGCCATGCGCTGACACTGGCCAGGCGTGCCTGGGACGAGGGCGAAGTCCCTGTGGGCGCTGTGCTGGTGTATCAGGGGCGGGTGATTGGTGAAGGCTGGAACCGCCCGATCGGTCATCACGATCCAACGGCACACGCCGAGATGATGGCGATCCGGCAGGGGGGGAAGGTGATCGAGAACTATCGCCTGCTGGACACTACGCTGTATGTCACTCTGGAACCCTGCGTGATGTGCGCAGGGGCGATGATCCACGGGCGCGTGGGACGGTTAGTGTATGGCGCACGGGATGCAAAAACCGGGGCTGCGGGGTCACTGCTGGACGTTCTGGGGCATCCGGGAATGAATCATCACGTGCAGACTGAACAGGGGGTACTGGCGGAAGCGTGTGCTGCGCTGCTGAGCGACTTTTTCCGCCAGCGCCGGGCCGAAAAGAAGGCTCTCCGCCTCTAGAGGCCGGCCGTCTGTTCCGGTGCCTCCGTCCGACTGAGTCGGTTCAGTTTAGCGCGATTTTTGCTGCCACCGCCGGATAACCGCTGCCCAGTTCGGCCTCCATCGCCGCCTGCTGGGCCAGCTTTCTCTCCTGATCCTGCAGATAGCCAACCAGGCTCAGCTGATATTTGCGAATATTTTCCACGTAGGCATAAGCTTCATGACCGCGCGCGTAGCCGTAGGTGGTCTGGCTGTAGTAGCGTTTCTGACTCAGCATGGGCAGGCGGACTTTGACGTCAGCCCAGCTATCCGGATCCCCTTTCTGCTTTTCCGTCAGCTTGCGTGCATCAAGCATATGGGCGTACCCCATGTTATAGGCCGCCAGCGCAAACCAGATACGTTCATCTTCCGGCACGGTGGGCGGCACCTTTTCCATCATGCGTACCAGATACTCACTGCCGCCGCGTATACTTTGCTCGGGGTCGGTACGGTCACTGACGTTCAGGCTGTCAGCGGTGTTACGCGTCAACATCATCAGGCCGCGTACCCCGGTCGGTGAAGTGGCCTGCGGGTTCCAGTGTGATTCCTGGTAGGAAATGGCCGCCAGCAGACGCCAGTCGATAATCTGCGCGTACTTCTCGAACAGCGGCTGAATGTCCGGGAGTGTGCCGTCGATGGCGCGCAGGAAGGTGCGCGTGTCGACATAGTCAAAGGTGCCGACGTGACCCAGATACTTCTCATCCAGTCGGGCCATCGCACCTTCTTCGCTCATCTGGTTAAAGAAGTCGAGCAGGGCCGCATTCATGCTGTCGTCCTGCTCGTGCTGCACGTACCAGGTGACCGGCTCTTCATCGGTAATGTCAAAGGCCACAGCCAGCTGCGGATGGATCCGCTGCATCAGGGCAATGGTGACCGAGTCCCCCACCGTATAATCGAGTTTGCCGTCTGCCACCGCCTCCAGCAGGCCCTGGGGCGTCTGATCGGTGGAGATCGCCCAGTCGAGGTCAGGATACTGATGCGCTTTCACATTGCGCAGCGTCGAAAGATAGGCTGAGCCGGATGCCGCCGTCAGGCGACCTTTCAGATCGCCGAGGTTTTTGGGGCGCGGAGCGCCAATGCGGTACACCAGCTGTTGGGAAACGGAATAATAGGACGGGCCCGCACGAAAACGCGCCAGCCGTTCATTATTATAAATTAAGCCGGCCGCCAGCAGGTCGGCCTTGTCATCTTCCAGGTCATCAAACAGATCGCCCAGATTAGGACGAACGGTGACTTCAAGCTTCACACCTAAATAACGGGCGAAGCGCTTCGCCAGCTCGTAGTCCATACCCGCTGGTGATTTATTGACCGTGTAGTAAGTCAGCGGAGAATTAATCGTGCTGACACGAAGTACTCCCCGCGATTTTATCTGTGCAATCCGGTCGGTGGAGTCCCCGTACCATGGGATAGACGGCCACAGCGCAAGCGCCAGAAGTACCGTGATCAGTCCGACCAGCAGATAATTAAATTTAAGGCGTTTCAAATAGTTATCTCTCGATGGTTCTCAGGTGTCTGTCTTCTATGGCAGTATTTGTGGTCTATAATTGGCCCTGAGCGTGGGGCATTCTGCGCAACTCCGCGCGGCTCCGCAACTGAATTCCATCCGATTTGTGTGTTTTTCAGGCAATTCCTTATCGCGATAAATTCTGCGCAAACGGTTTCGTAACGGGTGCGGATTCACTATAATACCGCCCGTTTTCCCCTGTTGCGCCCAATGAAGCGTCGCCCGGCGCTTCGAGACGAGAGATCTTTAATGATGGAAATTCTGCGTGGTTCGCCCGCTCTGTCGGCATTTCGTATTAACAAACTGCTGGCCCGTTTTCAGGATGCTCACCTGCCGGTGAGTGACATTTACGCTGAGTACGTCCATTTCGCTGATGTCAGCGCGCCGCTAAGCACGGATGAAAAATCCCGTTTGCAGCGCCTGCTGAAATACGGCCCCTCTCTCGCTGAACATACCCCGGAAGGTCGCCTGCTGCTGGTGACGCCTCGTCCCGGTACCATTTCGCCCTGGTCTTCCAAAGCGACGGATATCGCCCATAACTGCGACCTGCCGCAGGTGCTGCGTCTTGAGCGCGGTCTGGCTTTCTATGTCAAGGCGCCACAGTTAACGGAAGCGCAGTGGGGGGCACTGGCGGCCCTGCTGCACGACCGCATGATGGAAACCGTGTTTACGGATCTGAAGCAGGCCGACGCGCTGTTCGTTCAGCATCAGCCTGCGCCGGTACAGAGTGTAGACGTGCTGGGTGAAGGGCGTAACGCGCTGGTTCAGGCCAACATTAAACTGGGGCTGGCGCTGGCTGATGACGAAATCGATTACCTGCAGGCGGCGTTTGAACAACTGGGGCGCAACCCGAACGATATCGAACTGTACATGTTTGCTCAGGCCAACTCTGAGCACTGCCGCCATAAAATCTTCAACGCCGACTGGGTGATTGACGGGCAGGTTCAGCCGAAGTCGCTGTTCAAAATGATTAAAAACACCTTTGAGAAGACCCCCGATCACGTGCTGTCAGCTTACAAAGACAACGCCGCCGTGATGGAAGGTTCTCAGGTCGGGCGCTTCTACGCGGACGCGCAGGGCCATTACGATTTCCATCAGGAAGAGGCCCATATCCTGATGAAGGTGGAAACCCATAATCACCCGACGGCGATCTCGCCGTGGCCGGGTGCCGCTACCGGTTCCGGTGGCGAAATCCGCGATGAAGGGGCCACCGGGCGCGGCGCAAAACCCAAAGCCGGACTGGTCGGGTTTTCCGTATCGAACCTGCGTATCCCCGGCTTTGAACAGCCGTGGGAAGAAGATTTCGGCAAGCCCGATCGCATTGTTACCGCGCTGGATATTATGACCGAAGGCCCTCTGGGGGGCGCAGCGTTTAACAACGAATTTGGTCGTCCGGCCCTGAACGGCTACTTCCGTACTTACGAGGAGCGCGTCAACAGCCATAATGGCGAAGAACTGCGCGGCTACCACAAGCCGATCATGCTGGCGGGTGGTATCGGTAATATCCGTGCCGATCACGTACAGAAAGGTGAAATCACCGTCGGTGCCAAACTGATCGTGCTGGGTGGCCCGGCGATGAATATTGGCCTGGGCGGCGGGGCCGCATCCTCAATGGCTTCGGGCCAGTCAGATGCAGACCTCGACTTTGCGTCTGTGCAGCGTGATAACCCTGAGATGGAACGGCGCTGTCAGGAAGTGATTGATCGCTGCTGGCAGCTGGGTGAAGCGAACCCGATCCTGTTTATCCATGACGTGGGAGCGGGCGGTCTTTCTAACGCCATGCCGGAGCTGGTGAGCGATGGTGAACGCGGCGGACGTTTCAATCTGCGCGACATTCTGAACGATGAGCCTGGCATGAGTCCGCTGGAAGTGTGGTGTAACGAATCCCAGGAGCGCTATGTTCTGGCCGTTTCCCCGGACAGCCTGGCGCTGTTTGATGCCCTGTGCCAGCGCGAGCGTGCTCCGTACGCGGTGATTGGTGAGGCCACCGAAGAGATGCACCTGTCTCTGTCGGACAGCCATTTCGACAATACCCCCATTGATATGCCGCTGGACGTGCTGCTGGGTAAGACCCCGAAAATGACCCGCGACGTTGCCTCGCTGCAAGCGAAAGGCGAGCCGCTGGCGCGTGACGGGATCACCGTGGCGGATGCGGTAAACCGCGTCCTGCATCTGCCGACCGTGGCGGAGAAGACCTTCCTGATCACCATCGGCGACCGTTCGGTCACCGGTATGGTGGCCCGGGACCAGATGGTCGGGCCATGGCAGATCCCAGTGGCCAACTGTGCGGTGACCACCGCCAGCCTCGACAGTTACTACGGTGAAGCCATGGCGCTGGGCGAACGTGCCCCGGTAGCGCTGCTCGACTTTGCCGCCTCCGGTCGCCTGGCCGTAGGGGAAGCGCTCACCAATATCGCGGCGACCGCCATCGGCCCGCTGACGCGTATCAAACTGTCGGCAAACTGGATGGCCGCTGCCGGTCACCCGGGCGAAGATGCCGGGCTGTATGAAGCAGTGAAAGCCGTAGGTGAAGAGCTGTGCCCGGCGCTGGGGATCACCATCCCGGTCGGCAAAGACTCTATGTCGATGAAAACCCGCTGGCAGCAGGGAAGCGAACAGCGTGAGATGACCTCTCCGCTGTCGCTGGTGATCACCGCCTTTGCCCGCGTGGAGGACGTGCGTAAAACCGTGACCCCACAGCTGCAGACGGGTGACAATGCCCTGATGCTGATTGACCTGGGTAAAGGCGTCAATGCGCTGGGGGCAACGGCGCTGTCGCAGGTCTACCGTCAGTTGGGCGACAAGCCTGCCGACGTGCGTGACGTGCAGCAGCTGGCAGGTTTCTATAACGCTATCCAGGCGCTGGTGGCCGATGGCAGGCTGCTGGCCTACCACGACCGCTCTGACGGCGGCCTGCTGGTGACGCTGGCAGAGATGGCCTTTACCGGCCACTGCGGCGTAGAAGTCGACATTGCGGCGCTGGGCAGCGACAGCCTGGCAGCCCTGTTTAACGAAGAGCTGGGCGCGGTTATCCAGATCGCGGCCGCCGATCGTGAGGCGGTGCAGCAGGTGTTTGCCGATCATGGTCTGAGCGACTGCATTCATCTGCTGGGCCGGGCCGTGGAAGGCGATCGCTTTGTGATCGCTTCAGGCGATACGCCCGTTTACAGTGAAAGTCGCACCACGCTGCGTACCTGGTGGGCAGAAACCACCTGGCAGATGCAGCGCCTGCGCGATAACCCGACCTGCGCAGACCAGGAACATGACGCGAAGAAAGATGACCGCGATCCGGGCCTGAACGTGGCGCTGACCTTTAAGCCACAGGAGGATATCGCAGCGCCGTACATCGCGACCGGCGCACGTCCGAAAGTGGCGGTGCTGCGTGAACAGGGCGTTAACTCTCACGTTGAGATGGCGGCAGCCTTCCACCGTGCCGGTTTTGACGCCGTTGATGTGCACATGAGCGATCTGCTGGCAGGCCGTCGCGGCCTGGCGGACGTCCAGGCGCTGGTGGCCTGTGGCGGCTTCTCCTACGGTGATGTTCTCGGGGCAGGCGAAGGCTGGGCCAAGTCGATTCTGTTTAACACCCGCGTGCGCGACGAATTCGAAACCTTCTTCCACCGTCCGCAGACGCTGGCGCTGGGGGTCTGTAACGGCTGCCAGATGATGTCTAACCTGCGCGAGCTGATCCCCGGCAGCGAAGAGTGGCCGCGTTTTGTGCGTAACCAGTCCGAACGTTTTGAAGCCCGCTTCAGCCTGGTGGAAGTGGCGGCCAGCCCGTCGCTGCTGCTGGACGGCATGGCCGGTTCACGCATGCCGATTGCGGTATCGCACGGTGAAGGCTTCGTGGAGGTGCGCAGCGATGCGCATCTGGCCCAGCTGGAAAGCAAAGGTCTGGTGGCGCTGCGTTTCGTCGACAACTTCGGCAAGGTGACGCAGCAGTACCCGGCGAACCCGAACGGCTCGCCGAACGGGATTACTGCCGTGACGAACGAAAGCGGCCGCGTGACCATTATGATGCCGCACCCGGAGCGCGTTTTCCGCACGGTCAGCAACTCCTGGCATCCGGCAGAGTGGGGCGAGGACAGCCCGTGGATGCGTATTTTCCGTAATGCGCGTAAACAACTGGGCTAAACCCCTGCCTGAGCGAACGACTGTACCTGCTAACCGGCCTCTCAGGAGGCCGGTTTTTTTGGGGTTTTACGGCGGTCAGACAGCCAGTGTTGCTATTTCACTACAAAGTCGCCCCCGCCCTGTCTCCAAAAGGAGACATCTAAGCAACTGATTTTTAATGCTTGTTTTTTTTCGTCTGAATGGTGTAGCCATTTGGCGACAGTTTTGCAGACCCGATGGTCAAAAATGGGCTGTGCTGTAGGTAGAAGAGCATTAAAATCCAAATATTTCAGCGGTTTAAAAATATATTTTCAATATGGCACAGTTATTGCTATATTACCCTCAGTGGCTCATTCACCTGGTTATGACAGCCCTGCGCAAGCGGTCAAGTGCCCATAACACCCAGAATGACGCACAATACGGTGCCTGTCGTCCACCATACCGATAATCGTTCACTCTGTGACGTTATCAAACATCGGACGCAACGTTGAGTTAGGCACCACCTATTCAGTTACGCGGGCTTTCCGGCGTAACACCAGTGGCCGGTTCTTTGAACCGGCCATTTTCATTTTCTCCCCGCGCACTTTCTTATCCGCTCACTCTCAGCTAGCATCGCCGTAACTACTGCAAAGAGAACCTGTGTCGTGAAGAAATGGCGTCTGTTACCGCGATCGTTACGTCAGCTGGTGCTGATGGCCTTTTTACTGGTGTTATTACCGTTACTGGTGCTGGCCTGGCAGGCCTGGGAAAGTCTGTCGGCGCTGAGTGACCGCGCCGCCGATACCAACCGTACCACGCTGACCGATGTGCGCCGCAGTGAAGCCATGGCGCGTACCGCACTGGAGCTGGAACGCAGCTACCGTCAGTATTGTGTGCTGGACGACCCGATGCTGGCACGGCTTTATCAGACTCAGCGTAGCCGCTACTCGCAAATGCTGGATGCCCACGCTCCGGTGCTGCCAGATATGCGCACCTGGCAGATTCTGCGTCAGAACCTGACGCAGCTGAGTCAGATTAAATGCGTCAACAGCAGCCCGGTGCCTGCGGCAGCCGACCAGCTTGAAGCGTTCTCTGCCGCTAACAGCCAGCTGGTGCAGGCCACGCGTGAAGTGGTGTTTTCACGCGGTCTGCAGTTGCAGCGTGAGATTGCCGAACGGGGTCAGTATTTTGGCTGGCAGGCGCTGATCCTGTTTCTGCTCAGTTTCGGTCTGGTCATGCTCTTCACCCGGATGATTATCGGCCCGGTGAAGGCGGTTGAACGGATGATTAATCGGCTGGGAGAAGGCCGACCGCTGGGACAAAGCCTCGCCTTTAAAGGGCCGCGTGAGATCCGTTCACTTGGACAACGGATCCTCTGGCTCAGCGAGCGTCTGGCCTGGCTGGAGTCCCAACGGCATGAGTTTCTGCGCCATATCTCCCACGAGTTAAAAACCCCGCTGGCCAGTATGCGTGAGGGCACCGAACTGCTTGCCGATCAGGTGGCCGGGCCCCTGACGCCCGATCAGAAAGAGGTCGTCAGCATTCTTAACGACAGCAGCCGCCACCTGCAAACGCTGATCGAACAGCTGCTGGACTATAACCGCAAGCTGGCCGATGGACCGGTAGCGCTGGAAGATGTCGAACTGCGGCCGTTAATTGATACGCTGGTTTCCTCCCACAGTCTGACGGCCCGCGCTAAACTGCTTCATATTGATATCGATTTGCAGGCAGACCGCTGCCGTGCTGAACCGACTTTGTTATTGAGGGCCATCGATAATCTTTACTCCAATGCGGTACACTACGGTGCAGAATCCGGAAATATCTGGATCCGCAGCCGGCAACAGGGAAACCGCGTCCTCATTGAGGTAGCGAACACCGGAACCCCCATTCCTGCGGCGGAACAGGCAATGATCTTTGAACCCTTTTTCCAGGGAAACCTGCAACGTAAAGGGGCGGTCAAAGGCAGCGGACTGGGGCTGAGTATTGCCAAAGACTGCCTGCGACGGCTGCAGGGGGACTTACAACTGATTGACAGCGTTGATGCTGATGTCTGCTTCCGCATCGAATTAAACACCACCGCCGGGACGTTATCATAATGGAATCATCACGTTTTTCTGCCGCGCCGCACGACGGACGCCTGGGCAGATTTGCCGTTACTGTCATACTGGCGCTGGGGCTGCTGGGATGCAGTCAGCCAGCAACTCAGAAGGTTGTCAGCCGTGCGGATATCCCGGTGAGCGAACCTGATGTCAAAATTGTCGATTATCAGAGTGTTGCCTGCGAGAATATCTGGGCATTTGCGGATGTTGCTGCCACCGGGAACCCTCTCTACTGGCTGCGCACCATCGACTGTGGTATCCGACTGTCGCCCGTGGATGCCCGTGCAGAAGCCCGTCGTTGGCCTGGTAATGACTGGCAGAGCGCCTTCAAACAGGCGGTATTACTGAATAATGGCAACGTGACGCCCGTTGAGCGACGTGAGTTTCTTAAACGTCTGGACAGTTACAGCTATGACTATCCCGCATCGGTACGCCCGTTACTGATGCTGTGGCGCGAAGGGCAGGGCTCACAGTTACAACTTTCTGAAGAGCGGATGCGCTATGCCCACCTGCAGGAGAGCAGCGACGGTCAGCTGGACGCGCTTCGCCAGCAGCAAATCCGCCTGAAGAACGAACTTGTGGTGACCCGACGCAAGCTCGATACCCTGACCGATATTGAACGTCGTCTGTCGTCGCGCCGCTCTCCGGATGCTTCCGATAGCACCAGCCACGGCGATGATACCACCACTCCGGATAGCCACAGTCCCGGCGAGGCCCCGGCTGATAATCTGCCACAGGATGATGCCAACCCATGATGAAAAAGTCAGCAAGGTTGCTGCTGGTCGATGACGACCCGAGTCTGTTAAAGCTGCTGGGGATGCGCCTGACCAGTGAAGGGTTTAGCGTCACCACCGCAGAAAGCGGGCCGGAAGCACTGCGGGTGCTGAACCGCGAGACAATCGATCTGGTGATCAGCGACTTACGTATGGACGAGATGGACGGCATGGCGCTGTTTGCTGAGATCCAGAAGCTGCAGCCGGGGATGCCGGTCATTATACTCACTGCCCACGGCTCGATCCCTGACGCGGTGGCGGCGACGCAGCAGGGCGTGTTCAGTTTTCTCACCAAGCCGGTCGACCGCGATGCCCTGTATAAAGCTATCGACGGGGCGCTGGCCCACCGCGCCCCTTCCAGTGATGAAACCTGGCGCGAAAGCATTGTCACCCGCAGTCCGGTGATGCTGCGTCTGCTCGATCAGGCGCGGATGGTGGCGCAGTCCGATGTCAGCGTGCTGATCAACGGCCAGAGCGGCACCGGCAAAGAGGTGCTGGCCCAGGCGATACACGCCGCCAGTCCGCGCGCGGGCAAAACCTTTATTGCCATCAACTGCGGGGCTCTGCCGGAGCAGCTGCTGGAATCAGAGCTGTTTGGCCATGCGAAAGGAGCTTTTACCGGCGCTGTTAGCAGCCGTGAAGGGCTGTTCCAGGCCGCCGAGGGCGGGACGCTGTTCCTCGATGAGATCGGTGATATGCCACAGGCTTTACAGGTCAAGCTGCTGCGCGTGCTGCAGGAGCGAAAGGTTCGCCCGCTGGGCAGCAACCGCGACCTCGACATTGATGTGCGCATCATCTCTGCCACACATCGTGATTTGCCTAAGGCGATGGAAAAGAAAGAGTTTCGCGAAGATCTGTTCTACCGCCTTAACGTGGTCAACCTCAAGATCCCGGCGCTGCATGAGCGCGCTGAAGATATCCCCCTGCTGGCTAATCATCTGCTTAAGCAGTCTGCCGAACGGCATAAGCCTTTTGTACGCAGTTTCTCCATCGATGCGATGCGCCGTCTGATTGCCGCCGCCTGGCCGGGCAACGTCAGGCAGTTGGTGAATGTGATTGAGCAGTGCGTGGCGCTGACGTCCGCCCCGGTGATCGGGGAAGCGCTGGTGGAACAGGCGCTTGCCGGGGAGAATACGGCGCTGCCGACCTTTGCTGAGGCGCGCAATCAGTTTGAACTGAACTATCTGCGTAAGCTGCTGCAAATGACCCGTGGCAATGTCACCAACGCCGCACGGCTGGCGGGACGCAACCGCACAGAATTCTATAAGCTGTTATCGCGACACGAACTGGATGCTGCCGATTTTAAAGAGTAATTTTCACTGCGGTTAGCCGGTCCGGTTATGGTAGTTTATCTGCCTGAAAAGAGACGGACATCCGCTATACCCATGGCGATCACCGGTTTGCCACCCAGGCGCAGGCAGGCTGAGTGTTACGGGTATATAGTTAACTGATTATCCGTCCGCGTACGGAGGGAGAGAAAAGGGTCAGCCATGAAAAAAATTGATGCAATTATCAAACCGTTCAAACTCGATGATGTGCGTGAAGCGCTGGCGGAAGTCGGCATCACCGGGATGACCGTAACGGAAGTCAAAGGCTTTGGTCGTCAGAAAGGCCACACCGAGCTGTACCGTGGTGCTGAATATATGGTCGACTTTCTGCCTAAGGTAAAAATTGAAATCGTCATTGCTGACGATATCGTTGATACCTGTGTGGATACCATTATGCGCACGGCGCAGACGGGCAAAATCGGCGATGGGAAAATTTTCGTCTTTGACGTCGCCCGCGTGGTGCGTATCCGCACCGGTGAAGAAGACGAAGAGGCGATTTAAACCGCCCGTGACTGCTCAGGGGCCTGTCGGTTCAGGCCCCTGTTGTTATTTCTGCCCGTCTTTCTCCCTTCCTTTGACAATCGCTCTCCTGTCCGGACAATAAGCCCCCCGAAGCCTTCAGGCTGAACTGCCACTTTTCAACAGTTAAGGACGATTATGGCTATCACCCGCCGCGATTTTCTCAACGGCGTCGCGATCACTGTCGCCGCCGGTATGACCCCCCTGCAGATATTACAGGCCTCGCCGTTACAGGCGCAAAAGACGCTGTACTATCCTCCTTCGCTTACCGGTCTGCGCGGCAACCATCCGGGATCCTTTGAAAATGCCCACCGCCTGGGCCGCGATAATGTGGCGTTCGATTTCGACTCTCAGCCGGTAACCGAAGACTACGATCTGGTGGTGGTCGGGGCCGGGATCAGCGGTCTGGCGGCCGCCTGTTTCTGGCAGCAGCTCCATGGGAAACAGCAGCGTATTCTGTTGATTGATAACCATGATGACTTTGGCGGCCATGCTAAACGTAATGAGCTTAACGGGCTGCTGGGTTACGGCGGCAGTGAATCCTTCCAGTCTCCGCGTTCCAATTTTAGCCCGGTGGTGATGGATCTGATTAACACTCTCGGCATCAGTCTTGACGGCATGGAGCAGGGCTTTGATAAAACCTTCTACCCGGATCTGGGCCTCAGTCGTGGAGTTTACTTTGACAGGAAAAATTTCGGCGTGGACAAAGTGGTCAGCGGCGATCCGGGCAGGGTAGTGGCCGACGATATTCCGCGTGACCGGCTTAACGGACGCTCGTGGCAGGCCTTTATCAATGATTTTCCGCTGCCGGAAAGCGACCGTGAGGCGCTGATTGCGCTGCATACGGTACCGAAGGATTATCTGCCAGGACTGAGCCAGCAGGAAAAAGTGGCCTGGCTGGATAAGCACAGTTACAGCACCTTCCTGCGTGAGAAAGTGGGGTTAAGTGAACAGGCTATCCGCTACTTCCAGCAGTCGACTAACGATTTTCAGGCCGTCGGTATTGATGCCACCGCCTGCAGCGATGCGCGTATCTGCGACCTGCCCGGCCTGGACGGTATGGGACTGCCGCCGCTGGATGAGGAATCTCAGGCCGATCTTGACGACCCCTACGTCTTCCACTTCCCGGACGGGAACGCCACGCTGGCCCGCCTGATGGTGCGCAAACTTATTCCGTCTGTGACCTCCGCCGGACAGAATATGAATGATATCGTGCAGGCGACATTTGACTACAGCCAGTTAGACCGGCCGGATTCCCCCGTCAGACTGCGCCTGAACAGCACCGGGATGCAGGTGGTAAATGTGGGTAACCACGCTGAGGTGAGCTATATGACCGGTGATACGCTGACTCGTGTACGCGCCGGACGGGTGATAATGGCCGGTTATAACATGATGATCCCCTATCTGGTGCCGCAGATGTCGCCCGCGCAGCAGGAGGCACTGAAGCAAAACGTTAAGGCACCGCTGGTCTACAGCAAGGTGAAGATTGCCAACTGGCAGCCGTTTATTCAGCTGGGCATCCACGAGTTTTATGCGCCCGGTGCGCCATACTCCCGCGTTAAGCTCGACTATCCGGTAAGCCTGGGCGGTTATCACCACCCGCACGATCCCCGGCTGCCCATCGGGCTGCACATGGTGTATGTGCCAACGCTGCCGGGCAGCGGACTCAGCCCGCGTGAGCAGTCACGCAAAGGGCGCGCCATGTTGCTGGGCACGCCGTTTTCGGTACATGAGCAGATGATCCGTGAACAGCTGCAGGCGATGCTCGGCCCGGCAGGTTTCGACCATCAGCGTGATATCCAGGCGATCACCGTTAACCGCTGGTCACACGGCTACTCTTATGCCCTGAGCGGCATGTTTGATGATGAAGAAGAGGCACAACGAACTATCGAACGCGCCCGTGCGCCCGTTGGTAATATTTTCATTGCCAACGCCGACGCCGACTGGAGCCCTTACGCACACTCGGCTATCGATCAGGCCTGGCGGGCGGTCAATGAGCCGGCAGGAGGCACGTCAGCCCCGGGGGAAGCGTCATGAAGAGGGCCATCTTCAGCCTTATGCTGCTGGCAGGCGGCCCGACCTGGGCGATGTCGCCGGGGGAATACGTGGCAAAAGCAGCCGACTGTACGGCCTGCCATACCGCGCAGGGGGGCGTACCGATGGCGGGCGGGCTGCGCTTTGCCACGCCGGTAGGGGATATTTACAGCACCAATATAACCCCTGATAAACAACACGGCATTGGACGCTACACGTTTGCAGAGTTTGACCGGGCGATGCGACAGGGTGTAGCTCGTGACGGTCATCGTCTTTATCCGGCCATGCCCTACACCGCTTATGCAAAAATGAGCGAGGCGGATATGCACGCGCTGTACGACTTTCTGCTGCGGGAGGTGCCCGCCAGTAGCCAGGCGAACCGCGACAGCGACATTCCCTGGCTGCTTTCGGCGCGCTGGCCGCTGGGCATCTGGAACGTACTGTTTCATGAAGACCGCCGTTATCAGCCTGATACGCAACAGAGTGCGCAATGGAACCGGGGGGCTTATCTTGTGCAGGGGGCAGGGCACTGCGGGAGCTGCCACACGCCGCGCGGCTGGGGAATGCAGGAGCAGGCGCTGGATCAGCAGAGTGATGTTTATCTCAGCGGCGCAGAGCTGGACGGCTGGTATGCTCCCTCGCTGAGAGGATTGCCGGAGGAGGAGCTGGTGGCGCTGTTGAAAACCGGGCGTAGTGCCCGGGGCGCGGTAGCCGGACCGATGGCGGACGTGGTCACCCACAGTACTCAGTATCTGACGGAGGCCGACCTCACCAGCATGGCCGTCTATCTGCGGAGTCTGCCTGCGGCCCCGGCAGCCCGCAGTCATCCCGCCACGCCTTCCGCCGCAGGGGCGAAAACCTATGCCATGTACTGTTCAACCTGCCACGGCAGTGAGGGTGAGGGCAACGCTCACACCATTCCTGCGCTGGCAGGGAATGCCACGCTTACGGCGGACAATCCGCTGACCGCGCTGCGCGTGGTGCTGGACGGGGCACAGACGCCTGTTACACAGCAGGGGATGGCGCAGACCATGCCGGGTTACGGCTGGGCGCTGAATGATGTTCAGATGGCCGAACTGATGAACTACGTGCGTCACAGCTGGGGCAATCAGGCCCCGGGGGTGAAACCTGAGCAGGTGACGGAGGCGCGCCGTCAGGCGGAGAAATAGGGCGGAAAGACATCCGGGGTGAAACGGGTGGAACCCTGTCGCCTGCTGCTGACATTCAGCAACAGGCGAAGGTGTCCCCGCAGGGCCGGGTTACAGCGCCTTATGCGGACCAAAGACTTCATAATGAATACGGTCTTTCGTCACGCCCAGTTCGAGCAGGCGTTTCTCTACCAGCGCCATAAAGGCCAGCGGTCCGCACAGATAGTAGTGCATGGCCGGATCGCTCAGACGGGATTCCAGCGGCAGCAGGTTCATCAGCCCGCGGCTGTCGTAGCGGCCCTGATCCTGTTCCTGCGGATGGTTATACCAGACATGCTGCCAGAACTGCGGCAGCCGTGCGCCCAGTCTGGTCACTTCTTCAGCGAAGGCGTGTGTGGCCCCGTTTTCCGTGGCGTGCAGCCACTGGACACAGGCAGGATGTTTGTCGGCTGCCAGCTGGTTCAGCATGGCCAGCATGGGCGTCAGGCCCACACCACCCGAAATCAGTGTCACTGGTGTCTCCGGGGTCACATCGAGGAAGAAATCCCCGGCGGGCGGTGCCAGGTGGACCCGCTGGCCCGGCTGTTGCTGATGCAGCCAGCTGGAAAGAACCCCCCCTTCCTCATGACGAACGGCAATACGGTAGTCGCGACCGTTTGGTGTGCGGGTCAGTGAGTACTGGCGGATCTCCTGATTGGCAAAAGAGGGATCTTTCACCCACAGGGCGAGATACTGGCCGGGTTTGTAGTCTGCCACTGGCTGACCGTCCGTCGGGGTGAGGATAAAGCTTTTGATCACCGTGCTTTGTGGCGTGATCTCACTCATGACAAACTCACGCTGCCCCCCCCGCCAGCCCCCGACTTTCTCCTCGGTCTCTTCATAAATCTGCTCTTCGCGCTGGACAAAAATCCCCGCCAGCACGCCATAGGCTTTACCCCAGGCCTCAAGGACTTCTTCTCCCGGATGCAGCATTTCATCAATGCTGGCCAACAGGTGCTTACCGACAATGGGATACTGGTCCGGGCGGATCGCAAAACTGGTATGTTTCTGGGCGATTTTTTCCACCGCAGGGCCCAGGGCCGCAAGGTTATCCAGGTTGCTGGCATAGGCGCAGACGGCATTAAACAGCGCTTCAGGCTGGTTGCCGCTGCTCTGATTGCTCATATTAAAAATGTCTTTCAGCTCAGGATTGTGGCTGAACATACGCTGATAGAAATGGGCGGCCAGGCGCGGGCCGAGTGCAGCAATGGCGGGAATGGTGGATTTCACAGTAGCAATGGTTTGGCTGTCCAGCATGGCGTGCTCCTTAGCAGGGATTATAAACATGTATTTTAAATGTATCTTATAACCGCGCAGCTAATTCTGTAAATACACCTTATGAGTTAAGGGGTATTTTTTCGCACGTAACATCCGCTTCAGAACAACAGCCTGTCTGCGGCGGGCGAGGATACGCCCCGATCGGGGGCTGGCAGAAAACTGTAACTAACCCTTGCCAATCCTGAAGCCAATCGTTTGCGTAAAAAGGCGGCCGTGATGCTATTCAACGGGTGGGTAAACAGTTTAAACTGTTTACCATCACCCCCGAGGGGGCATTCATTTTTGAAAGTCAGTTGAGTCAGGAGATGCAGATGTTAAAGCGTGAAATGAACATTGCCGATTACGATGCCGAATTATGGCAGGCGATGGAGCAGGAGAAAGTGCGTCAGGAAGAGCACATCGAGCTGATTGCCTCAGAGAACTACACCAGCCCACGCGTGATGCAGGCTCAGGGATCTCAGTTGACCAACAAGTACGCGGAAGGGTATCCGGGCAAACGCTACTACGGTGGCTGTGAGTATGTGGATATCGTTGAGCAACTGGCGATTGACCGTGCGAAAGCGCTGTTCGGTGCCGACTACGCTAACGTGCAGCCGCACTCAGGTTCTCAGGCCAACTTCGCCGTTTATACCGCGCTGCTGCAGCCGGGCGATACCATTCTGGGGATGAACCTGGCCCACGGTGGCCACCTGACTCACGGTTCCCCGGTTAACCTGTCCGGTAAACTGTACAACGTTATTCCTTACGGCATCGACGAAAGCGGTAAGATTGATTACAACGAACTGGCCGAACTGGCGAAAAAGCACCAGCCGAAAATGATCGTGGGCGGCTTCTCTGCTTACTCAGGCGTGTGCGACTGGGCCAAAATGCGTGAAATCGCCGACACGGTAGGCGCTTACCTGTTCGTCGATATGGCGCACGTTGCGGGTCTGATCGCGGCTGATGTCTACCCTAACCCCGTTCCTCATGCGCACATCGTGACGTCGACCACCCACAAAACGCTGGCCGGTCCGCGTGGCGGTCTGATCCTGGCGCACGGCGGCGACGAAGATTTTTACAAGAAGCTGAACTCTGCCGTCTTCCCAGGTGGCCAGGGTGGCCCGTTGATGCACGTTATCGCGGGGAAAGCGGTCGCCTTCAAAGAAGCGATGGAGCCTGAGTTCAAAACCTATCAGCAGCAGGTTGCTAAAAACGCCAAAGCGATGGTGGAAGTCTTCCTGGCGCGTGGCTACAACGTTGTCTCCGGCGGTACGCACAACCACCTGTTCCTGCTGGACCTGGTGGACAAGAACCTGACCGGTAAAGAAGCGGATGCTGCCCTGGGTCGTGCCAATATTACCGTGAACAAAAACAGCGTTCCTAACGATCCGAAGAGCCCGTTTGTGACGTCCGGTATCCGTATCGGCTCCCCGGCGGTGACCCGTCGCGGCTTTAAAGAAGCAGAAGTCCGCGAACTGGCAGGCTGGATCAGCGATATTCTTGACAATATCAATGACGAAGGCGTGAGCGAGCGCGTGAAGAAGCAGGTACTGGATATCTGTGCGCGCTTCCCGGTTTACGCATAACCTGAGCGCGTCTCCTCGCAGCCACAGGGGAGCCTGACCACTGATAGCGGGACACCAACGTGTCCCGCTATTTTTTTATCTCCCGCCACGGTGTACATTAGCCTCCACTTTGTCGGAGGGAAAATGACGATACGTTCCACGTACTGGCTTGGACTGAGCTACTTCACCTACTTTTTCGCCTATGGCGTCTATCTGCCTTTCTGGGGCGTCTGGTTAAAAGACAGCGGTCTGCAGCCGGAAAAAATCGGTCTGTTACTGGGGTGTGGCATGATTGCGCGCTTTGCCGGTAGCCTGATGATTGCTTCCCGCGTTACCAATCCCTCCCGACTGATTACGGTGCTGCGCCTGCTGGCGCTCCTGACCCTGCTGTTTGCGCTCGGCTTTTGGGCGGGTTCCCAGTGGTTATGGCTGTTGCTGGTGATGGTGGGGTTCAACCTGTTCTTCTCACCGCTGGTTCCCCTGAGCGATGCGCTGGCCGCCACCTGGCAGCGGCAGATTGCGCTGCCCTACGGCCCGGTGCGGCTCTGGGGATCGCTCGCCTTTGTTATCAGTTCAGCCCTCACCGGCGTGCTGGTGACTCATTTTTCCTACCACGCTATTTTAGTGCTGCTGTGTGTGGGCTGCGGGGCGATGATCGGCGGGATGCTGCTGCGGCCTGCGGTGATGCCGCAGGGGGCGGAAAAACAGGCACAGCATGCCGGATGGGCGCAGTGGAAGCAGATGCTGAGTGAGAACGCCGTCTGGCGTTTCCTGCTGTGCGTGACGCTGATGCAGGGGGCACATGCGGCCTATTACGGGTTCAGCGCCATCTACTGGCAGGAGGCGGGCTACTCATCGGGCACGGTGGGCTACCTGTGGTCGCTGGGGGTGGTGGCTGAAATCATCATTTTTGCCGCCAGCCACCGGCTGTTTCGCCGCTGGAGCGCGAGTGATCTGCTGCTACTTTCCTGTATTTCGGCGCTGGTACGCTGGAGTATCATGGCTTCATCCACCGATCTGGGCTGGCTGATCGCCGCACAAATTCTCCACTGCGGCAGTTTCACCCTCTGCCATCTGGCCGCGATGCGCTTTATCGCCGCCCGTGACGGCGGAGAAGTTATCCGGCTGCAGTCCGTCTACTCGGCGCTGGCGATGGGCGGCGGGATCGCCCTGATGACCATGGTCTGTGGCGTGCTGTTCCAGCATCTGCAGGGGGGCGTATTCTGGGTGATGGCGCTACTGGTTGTACCGGTGCTCTTCCTGCGGCCAAAAGTGAGCTGATTACGACTCCAGCAGCGTACGGATGCTGCGCTGCTGGTGTTCTCCCAGCGGCAGTTCCGCATGGATCAGCGGGGGAGAATAGAGCGGCAGCGGGGTGGCATAGGGGGTGATCACCAGCGCGATGCCTTTCGGCGCACTGTGACGCTGGAAATCGGCAACATCCTGATACTTGATATTCAGCGGCAGCAGCGTCAGTTCGCGCAGCTGCTGTTCGACCTGACGTTCCAGCTCCCGATCGTGACCGATCAACAACAGCACCTGTTTTTCCTGCAGGGCGCTCTCCTGCATCAGCCACGCCCCGAAAATAATCGCAATCAGCCCCATCTCTTCATCGCTGAACTGGACACCGTACTGCTGTTCAAAAGCGGCCACCGCCTCACGGGTGGTGCGTAACAGCCGGGGATACTGCTGGGCGATATCCTCAACCAGGCTGTGGTCAATGCCGATAGCGAACAGCGCACGCTCCAGGGCCTGTGCCAGATGCGTATACAGCTGCGCACTGAGCCCGTCATCATTACTGAACACCATGCCCGACAGCGCCTGAAAGCGTTGAATCAACAGCTGAACAGACTGCAGCAGCTGGCGCTCATGCTCTGCGTGAGGATGTTGCAGCATCGGGATATGCAGCTGGCTGAAGAGCAGGGTAAGCAGGTCGCTCTCACTGGCGGTGGCCTGATAGCCACGCTTGCGCCAGCAGCGGACTATCTCCTCCGCCAGCGCCGACTCGCTTTTTCCTCTCAGCCACCGCTGCTGAACCGGGGTGAAGGTGGGTTGGCAGGGCCAGGCGAGGGAAAAACGCAGCCAGACCTGCAGGAACTGGGCGTCACGGGGGCTGAACTCCCGCCCCAGATGCAGTGAGCAGTGCTGAATTAGCGCCAGCAGATTGTGTTCATCATACAACGCTTTATCAACGGGTAGCGAATGAAGCTGCTGTCTGATGGCGCGGGAAAAATCGGTATGAATAAATGATGGCGACAGGCGCAGCGCACGGCGCAGGCCGTGCAGCAGACAGAGGCGGCGATCCAAATCCGTTCCACAAAGTGACAGCGCGCCCTGACCGTCCTGCTCAATGACAAGACGGTGATAACGCTGGATTTCCTCTGCGACCTTCGCTATATCTTGCCGGGTTACGGCGTGTTCCACTCCGTTAAGCTGGCAAACCGACTCCTCAGTTACAGGGGACGCAGGCAGGCAGAGCATTAAAAGCAGGTGGCAACGGCGCTGTTGACTGGACAGGACAGAAATTTCTGGTGAGTGTGCACTCATCATCTGTGATCCCAGTGACGATTGATTCTGCTAAGAATAGCCTGACCCGCAGACGCTGTGGCCGGTGGGGGGCGCTTTTATTCAGAGCTTTTAAGACAGGTCACAAAAATAATCGACAAAAACTGAGGTGGGGTTTATTTTGTTATATTATAACAGGTGGGTGGCAGCCGCTGTCGTGTTGATGGCGCTTCTGACCCAGCGTGCCGGGGCGCACCCGCACAGTTTTATCGATATGCAGACCACCCTGGTTCACCAGGGTGATCGGCTCACCGGGCTGAAAATGCGCTGGGTGATGGATGAAATTACCTCTGCTGACCTGTTGTACGATGCCGGAACGGCAAAGCCAGACTCGGTGGTGTGGAAAAAACTGGCGGCAGAGGTGATGGCAAACGTGCTGGGCCAGCATTATTTTAGCGAGTTCTGGCACCAGAAGCAGCCTGTCAAATTCGACAATCTGCCCCCGGAGTATCATCTGTCGCGAGAAGGGCACAAGGCGGTGCTGGAGTTTATCCTGCCGCTGGCCCACCCACAGGCGCTGAAAGGCCAGCGTTACCTTTTTTCCACCTTCGATCCGACGTACTTTGTAGATATGTATTACGACTCTGAAAAATCCCTGACCGTCCCTGCTGAACTGGCATCGCAGTGCCGTTTCGAACTGCACACCCCAAAACCAGATGCCTCCATGCAGGCCTATGCGCTGTCACTGGATAAAGCCGATGCGCCCGCTGAAGAGATGGATCTGGGGCGGCAGTTTGCCCAGACGGTGACCCTGATATGTCAGTAAACGACACCGTTCGTCTGCCGCACAGGGCGGCGATCTGGCCTTTTGCACTGCTGATGGTGATGCTGGCGGGGGCAGGCGTGTGGGGCTGGCAGCACTGGCCGCAAATCCTGCTGCAAAGCATTTTGTGGCAGAAGGAACTGCATCAGCACATGACCGGGTTACTGCAGCAGGTGGCCAGTAATCCTCACCAGGCAGGAGTGACGCTGATGGGCTTCAGCCTGCTGTATGGCGTGCTGCATGCGCTCGGGCCCGGGCATGGCAAAGTGGTGATTGCCACCTTCCTGGCCACCCATCCGACCAAAATGAAAACCAGTCTGCAGCTGACGCTGGCCGCTGCCGTGGTACAGGGGGGCGTGGCCATCGCGCTGGTGACCGTGATGCTCGGCGTGTTACAGCGGTCGTCCCGTGAGCTTCATCTCAGCAGCTACTGGCTGGAGAAGGGCAGTTATTTACTGGTCTGCGGGCTGGGGCTCTGGCTGTGCTGGCGCGCGTTGAAAAAACTGCGGCTGGCGCTGCGCCCGCCGGCAGCGCGAATGACCATCACCCGCATCCTGCCTGCCGATCATCAGCACAGCGACCACTGCGGCTGCGGCCACCAGCACGTGCCGGACAGCGCGATGCTGTCCCAGGTGACTGGCTGGAAAACCCGGGCCGCCGTGGTGCTGTCGATGGGCCTGCGGCCGTGCTCGGGAGCGATCATGATGTTGCTGTTCTCGAAAGTGATCGGCGTGTACCTCTGGGGCGTCCTGTCGGCGGTGGTGATGGCGCTTGGCACCGCGATGACAGTGTCGGCGATGGCCCTGCTGGTGCAGCTCTCCCGTGCGCTGGCCCGGCGGTTAACCCAGAACCGTGGCCAGGCTGGCTGGCACGGCGTGGCGCTGAACAGCCTGGCGCTGCTGGGGGGGATCCTGCTGGTCGCCGCCGGCGCGCTTCTGTGGGTCAGCGCTCAGCCGGCGATGTCCGGCGGCATCCGTCCGATGTTTCTGCCATAAAAAAGGGCTGACCACTGCGTGGTCAGCCCTGAATGGAGAGTGTGTGTCTCCGGTAGCCCTTTTACGACAGCAATTAACGCTTCAGGGCTTCACTCAATTCGTCACGCATATTGGCCAGCATTGCTTTCACGACGCGCGGGTTACCGGCGACGATGTTGCCTGACAGCATATAGCCATGTGCGCCAACAAAGTCAGTAACCAGACCGCCTGCTTCACGCACCAGCAGTTCACCGGCGGCAAAATCCCACGGTTTCAGGCCGATCTCGAAGTAACCATCAACGCGACCCGCGGCCACATAGGCCAGATCCAGCGCAGCAGAGCCGGTGCGACGGAAGTCTGCACACTGGGTAAACAGTTTGCCTACGATGTTGATATACGGGGTCGCGTGCTGTTTTAGTTTGAACGGGAAACCGGTCGCCAGGATGGTGCCATCCAGATCGCGGGCGGTGCCGCCGCGCAGGCGGTAGCCGTTAAGCTGGGTGCCCTGGCCGCGAACGGCGCTGAACAGTTCATTACGCATCGGATCATACACCACCGCGACTTCGGTACGGCCTTTAATGCGCACGGCGATGGAAACACAGAAATGGGGCAGGCGTTTGATGTAGTTGGTGGTGCCATCCAGCGGATCGATAACCCATTGTACATCCTGGTCTTCGCCCTGCAGTTCACCGCTCTCTTCAGTAATGATGGTGTGCTGAGGGTAGGACTTGCGGATCACTTCAATAATCTGGCGTTCCGCTTCACGGTCAACATTGGTGACAAAATCGTTGCTGCCCTTCTGGGTGGCTTCGACTGAGTCCGGGGTTTCATAGTGCTTAGCAATTACGTTTCCGGCCTTGCGCGCAGCGCGCACGGCAATGTTGAGCATTGGATGCATATTAAGTTTCGTCTCGCTGGATGTTAAAGAACGGTATATCATTTATCTGATATAAATCGGCGCGTAGTATAGCAGGGCATAACGGTAAATGTCCTTAAAATATGTTAGTATCGCCAAATTAACTCCCGGACTTCAGAATCCTTATGCTGCAAAATATCCGAATTGTGCTGGTGGAGACCTCTCACACCGGCAACATGGGATCCGTCGCGCGCGCGATGAAAACCATGGGCTTAACCAACCTTTATCTGGTCAATCCACTGGTCAAACCGGACTCGCAGGCCATTGCCCTGGCGGCCGGGGCCAGCGATGTGATTGGTGACGCGAAAATTGTCGACACCTTTGATGAGGCCATTGCCGGCTGTAGCCTGGTTGTGGGCACCAGTGCGCGCTCCCGCTCCCTGCCGTGGCCGATGCTCGACCCGCGTGAGTGCGGTCTGAAAAGCGTGGAAGAGGGGCAACAGGCACCGGTCGCTCTGGTCTTTGGCCGTGAGCGCGTTGGTCTGACGAACGAAGAGCTGCAAAAATGCCACTATCACGTCGCCATCGCCGCCAACCCGGACTACAGCTCGCTGAATCTGGCGATGGCCGTCCAGGTGATTACCTATGAAGTGCGAATGGCCTACCTTCAGTCGCTCGACACCCCACAGGAAGCTGCGGCGGAGTCACCGTACCCGCTGGTTGACGATCTTGAACGCTTCTATCAGCACATGGAAAAAATGATGATCGGCAGCGGCTTCCTGCGTGAAGCCAGCCCGGGACAGGTGATGAGTAAGATGCGTCGTTTGTTTACCCGTGCGCGTCCGGAGCGGGACGAGCTGAATATTCTGCGTGGAATGCTGTCATCTTTAGAGAAAAAACAGGGCGAATGAGTCCGTACGAGTGGTTAAAATAGCAGCATAATAGTTGAGTGTTTTACTTGGTTAAATAGTTGAGTGTTTTAGTAGGTTAAATACTTGACCAATTTACTCGGGAATGTCAGACTTGCGTCCATATTTTGTTAACACCCATCCAGGGTTATAACCGAGGTTGTAAACGCCATGAGACTGACATCCAAAGGCCGTTATGCTGTTACCGCTATGCTTGATGTTGCGCTGCATTCCCATGAAGGCCCGGTGCCTTTAGCGGATATTTCAGAGCGTCAGGGCATTTCCCTTTCTTATCTTGAGCAGCTGTTCTCCCGTCTGCGTAAGAATGGTCTGGTGGCCAGCGTACGTGGTCCGGGTGGTGGTTATCTGCTGGGTAAAGGCGCTGATGCTATCGCGGTGGGTGCGGTGATCACTGCCGTTGATGAGTCCGTGGATGCGACAAAGTGCCAGGGCAAAGAAGGCTGTCAGGGTGGCGAGCGCTGCCTGACGCATGTGCTGTGGCGTGACCTGAGTGAGCGCATTAGCGACTTCCTCAACAATATTACGCTGGCTGAACTGGTCAACAATCAGGAGATCCTGGAAGTGGCTGACCGTCAGAACAGCAATGAAATCCGCCGTGCGCCTAATGGGCGTATGCAGGAAACCATTAACGTCAATCTGCGCGCCTGATCGCAGTCCGGGCGGGGCCCGTTCTTCGCCCCCGGAAATGAATAAAAGGCCTGCACGGGCCTTTTATTCATTTCTGCTTCCAGCAAAGATTTCAGGGCGCAGAAGGGCGGCAATCGATAAACCTCCCGGAGCTTAACGAGCAATGAAATTACCGATTTATCTGGATTATTCTGCCACCACGCCCGCCGATCCTCGCGTGGCCGCTAAAATGATGCAGTATCTCACCCTGGACGGTACCTTTGGCAACCCGGCTTCCCGTTCTCACCGTTATGGCTGGCAGTCAGAAGAAGCGGTTGATGTGGCGCGTAACCAGATTGCTGAACTGGTCGGGGCTGACCCGCGCGAAATCGTGTTCACATCCGGTGCAACCGAAGCCAATAACCTCGCGATAAAAGGGGCAGCCAGCTTCCATAAGGAAAAGGGCCGTCACATTATTACCTGCACCACAGAACATAAAGCGGTACTGGACACCTGTGCACAGCTGGAGCTCGAGGGCTGCAGCGTCACATATCTCAACCCGCGCCATGACGGCACGCTCGACCTGCAACAGCTGACTGACGCCTTTCGCGACGATACGGTGCTGGTGTCTGTTATGCACGTCAACAATGAGATCGGTGTGGTGCAGGATATCGCCACCATCGGCGATCTGTGCCGTGAACGCGGCATTCTCTTCCACGTTGACGCCACGCAGAGCGTGGGCAAATTACCCATCGATCTGAGCGTCCTGAACGTCGACCTGATGTCCTTCTCCGCTCATAAGATTTACGGGCCGAAGGGCATTGGTGCGCTGTATGTCAGCCGTTCGCCGCGTATCCGCCTGGACGCGCAGATCCACGGCGGTGGGCACGAACGCGGAATGCGCTCAGGGACGCTACCGGTTCATCAGATTGTCGGAATGGGTGAAGCGTATCGCATTGCAAAAGAAGAGATGACCAGCGAGATGGCGCGGCTTGGCGCACTGCGCAGCCGCCTGTGGGCGGGGTTGAGCAGTATTGATGAGGTCTGCCTCAATGGCTCTCTGGCGCAGGGCGCGGCGAATATTCTTAATGTCAGTTTCAACTACGTTGACGGCGAGTCGCTGATTATGGCGTTGAAGGATCTGGCGGTATCGACCGGATCGGCCTGTACCTCGGCCAGTATGGAACCGTCCTACGTCCTGAGGGCGATCGGACTGAACGATGAGCTGGCTCACAGCTCAATTCGCTTCTCTCTTGGCCGGTTTACCACCGAAGAAGAGATCGACTACGCTATTCAACTGGTGCAAAAGTCCGTCAGTCGCCTGCGCGAGCTTACGCCGCAGTGGAAAGCCTTCAAAGCCAGCGGTGCGAAACAGGCCGGCTGATTGACCCGGCATTGAACCCACGGGCCGGATTTTTCGGCCCGTCTGACACGCTCTGCATCCGCAGTCGCATCCAGCAAAAACATCCCTGTCACATTTCTGTTAGTCTGGCTGTACAATCGAACTGCGGAAAAATCGCAGCGATCGGGCAATCCCGGTCTGAAAGATGAAAAAATCAAAAGGAGCCATGCGATGACCACCCCTATGAATATTACCCTGTCAACGGCCGCGGCCGACCTGCGTTGGGGGGAAAAAGCCACCCTGAGCAGCAATGACAGTGGCATGACGATCCACCTGACCGGCAGCGAACCGCTGGTTACCATTCAGCGCGCGGCGCGAAAAATTGATAGCCAGGGCATCCGCCACGTCAGCCTGAGCGGCGAGGGTTGGGATCTGGAAAACAGCTGGGCGTTCTGGCAGGGCTATCGTGGTCCAAAAGGCGAGCGTGAGGTGCAGTGGGCCACGCTGGCAGAGAGCGACCAGCAGGAACTGGCTAATCGCCTGAAAATTATCGACTGGGTGCGTAACACCATCAACCTGCCGGCGGAAGAACTGAGCCCGGAACAGCTCGCGACGCGTGCCATCGATCTGCTGTGCGACGTTGCCTGCGATGCGGTCAGCTACCGCATTATCAAGGGTGACGATCTGAAAGCCCAAAACTACATGGGACTGCATACGGTCGGCCGGGGTTCATCACGCAGCCCGGTGTTGCTGACACTCGATTATAACCCGGGCGGCAGCGATGACACGCCGGTTTACGCCTGTCTGGTGGGTAAAGGCATCACCTTTGATACCGGCGGTTACAGCCTGAAGCAGAGTGGCTTTATGGACTCCATGAAGTCAGATATGGGCGGCGCAGCGACCCTGACCGGCGCACTGGCGCTGGCGGTCAGCCGTGGCCTGAAAAAGCGCGTGAAGCTGATCCTCTGCTGTGCGGACAATATGGTCAGCGGCAACGCTTTCAAGCTGGGCGATATTATTCGCTATCGCAACGGTAAATCAGTGGAAGTGATGAACACCGATGCCGAAGGTCGCCTGGTGCTGGCCGATGGTCTGATCGATGCCAGCGCGCTGAACCCGGAGCTGATTATCGACGCGGCTACGCTGACCGGTGCGGCAAAAACCGCGCTGGGCAATGACTATCATGCCCTGTTCAGCTTTGACGACGCACTGGCACAGTCACTGATGCGCAGCGCAGAGGGTGAAAATGAACCCTTCTGGCGTCTGCCGCTGGCCGAGTTCCACCGCAGCCATCTGCCGTCAAACTTTGCTGACCTGAACAATATTGCCAGCCCGTCGCACTCTGCCGGTGCCAGCACGGCGGCGGCGTTCCTGTCACACTTCATCAGCGACTACCAGCAGGGCTGGTTGCACATCGACTGCTCTGCGACCTATCGCAAAGGTGCGGTCGATCAGTGGGCTGCCGGCGCAACCGGTCTGGGCGTCCGTACTGTCGCTAACCTGCTGTTAAACCGGGCGTAATATCTCAGGCCGATCACAAAGCGATCGGCCCTTCGTCGGGGCGGCCCTGTTTTCCGGTCCGCCCGCTGTACACTCTGGAACCTATTCATGAACGAACTAAACCCGCGGCTGGAAGAAGTACTAAAACTGGCGGCGACGGAGCCGGCACATCGCCCGGAATTTTTTACGCTGCTGATGGACGCCAGCGTAGTGGTGCCGGGCGAGAGTGCCCACCCTGAACAGGCGGTTGACGCCAGTACGCCGGTGGATTTACAGCACTGGGAAAAAGACGACGGCACCAGCATTATTCCATTTTTCACGTCGGCGGCAGCCCTGGAGCAGGCGGTCAGCGGTGAGCAGGCCTACCTGGTACTGCCGGTACGTACGCTGTTTGAAATGACGCTGGGCGAAGCGCTGTTCCTTAACCCTAAATTACCGAATGGCAAAGAGTTTTCCCCGCGTGAAATTGCACATCTGTTAGGCGAGGGCAGCAGCGCTCTGAGCCAGCAGACGGTGCTGGAGGGCGGAACGTCGCTGTTGTTATCGGAGCTCGCCGAACCGCCTGCGCAGATGATTGACTCGCTGACCCAGCTACTGGCGAAATACAAAACCGTTCGCCGTGCCTACGTCGCGCAGATCAAAGAGCATGCAGACCAGCCTGCCAATTTACTGATTGGCATCGAAGGTGAGGGCGATCTTGAGGCGATTATCCAGGCCGCAGGCAGCGTGGCGACCGATACGCTGTTAGAGGATGACCCGATTGATATCTGTCAGGTTGTGGAAGGCGAAAAGGGCATCAGTCACTTCTTTGTTGCCCATATCACGCCCTTCTACGAACGGCGCTGGGGCAGCTTCCTGCGGGACTTTAAAGTGAAGAATATCGACTGAAAGGTGGGGGCGGACTGCAATATCCGCCCCCTTCAGTCTGCGTTATAAGGAATCGTTGACGATCGGCAGATCGTTCCGTGCCCCCCATTCGCCCCAGGAGCCGTCGTACAGCGCCACGTTTTTTAACCCCAGACTGGTCAGTGCGAGGATAACCACCACGGCGGTGACTCCGGAGCCGCAGCTGGCGATCACTGGCTGTGACAGATCTAGGCCCTGCTGGCTGAAAATTGCCTGCAGTTCGGCCGCTGGTTTTAAGCGTCCTTCGGTGACCAGGGTATTCCACGGAACGTTAAGGCTGCCCGGGATACGCCCGCGATGCAGCCCCGGCCGCGGCTCGTCCACCTCACCGTGAAAGCGGTTGGCGGCACGGGCATCAATAATCTGTGCGCCGCCTTCATGGCTGGCCAGCAGCACGTCCGTTACGCGTTTAACTTCGCCTTCACCGTGATCGGCTTCGAATTCGCTTTCTGCCAGTTTCACCGGGCCACTCGCCAGCGGCAGCTGCGCCTGCTTCCACCCCGCCAGCCCTCCGGCCAGAATGGAAATCTGCTTCACGCCAAAATGCCGCAGCATCCACCAGGCACGCGGGGCAGAGAACAGATTACCCTCATCGTAAATCACCAGGTGTTTGTCATTGTGGACGCCCAGCTCACGCATCGCCACGGCGAAGGTCTCCGCCCGGGGCAACATATGTGGATAAGCACTGGTGTGATCAGACAGGGCTTCAATATTAAAAAACGGCGCATCCGGCAAGTGTTCCGCCTGGTACTCTTCCTGCACGTTGCGGGTTTTCTCCAGGCCTGGCGGCAGCATGCGCGCGTCCAGAACCTGCAGGTTGTCGTCATTCAGATGTTCTGCCAACCAGTCAGCAGTTACAAAAAGAGAAGGAGTCGTCATCGCGGCCTCATTGTCAGTAACGTTTAGCTGAGTGTCAGTGATTTTGTCAGCTATCACAAGGCGAAATCACGCTATTCAGAGCTGGCTCTGGATTCCTGAAAAATCTTTGCCACCGCCGATAGATATTGCCCGGAGAAACTATTACTCTTTGACCAATTTTGTAACATGGAAGGTTCCTTCTGATGGATGTGATCACGTTTATCCTGCGCTTACCTTTTACCCTGATAAAAGGGCTGTGCTGGCTCCTGTCGCGGTTTTTCCGCATGCTGGGATGGCTGCTGCGCCCGCTGTTGGGTGAGGTCAACTGGCAGGCTCCCCGTTGGGTAAACCCCCTGAAAGCCCGCTTTACCCGTCTGGAGCAGGGTATTGAGCAACATCCGAAGAAGATTGCCCTTAGCGTATTGCTGCTGGTCGCAGCGGGCGTGGCTGGCGTCTATGGCTGGCACTGGTGGCAGAACCGCCCGAGGCCGATTGAGATGGCACCGCTGACCATCCAGCACAGCAGCGTGCAGGCAGTAAACCCGCAAGCGGTTGACTACAGCGTGGCTAAACCCGCCGTACAGACGCTGACGCTCCGGTTTAACCAGTCGGTTGCCCCGGTCACCCTTGTCGGTAAAAAGATCACCGAGGGCATCAGTGTTCAGCCATCACTGGCCGGTGAGTGGCAGTGGCAGAACGCCTGGACGCTGGTATTTACCCCGGCGCAGCCGTTGCCAATGGGCGCAGGCTACGAAGTCACGCTGAAGCCTGACACGCTGCTGGCCCCCCAGATCCGTATTGAACAGACCCGTTATACCTTCACGGTTCCCGCTTTTGACTATCAGATCGTCAGCAGTGAGTACTATCAGGATCCGCAGGACAACAGCCAGCATAGCGCGATTTTTAACCTCAGGTTTACAGCCCCTGCCGATGTGCAGAGCGTGGAAAAACAGCTCTCGCTGGGCCTGACGGCAGCCCGGGGGCAGCCTGAGCAGCCGCTGAAGTACAGCGTGACCTGGGATGAAAAGAAGCTCAATGCCTGGGTGCGTTCTTCGGCTTTACAGCCGATGGATCACGGCGGTGCGGTGCATCTGCAGGTTAACAGTGGGGTGGCCTCTTCGCATCCCGGCAGTCCGGTGACGCGTAAGACCAACGGCTGGGTGAACGTACCGAATCTCTACAGCCTGAGCCTGAATGATATCAGCGCTGAAGTAGTGGATAAGCCAGGCAGCCAGGGCGAACGCGCGCTGATAATCGGCTTCAGCGATGCCGTGCGCGATGCGGACGTGAGAAAAGGGGTCAAAGCCTGGCTGCTGCCGGAGAAAGATCCGCGCCGTCCCGCCAGCGAACTG
Source organism: Erwinia sp. PME.40.26/001 (assembly GCF_055556675.1). Lineage (NCBI taxonomy): Bacteria > Pseudomonadati > Pseudomonadota > Gammaproteobacteria > Enterobacterales > Erwiniaceae > Erwinia > Erwinia sp. PME.40.26/001. The sequence continues at coordinate 26,632 of NZ_JBVHNP010000011.1, read as the reverse complement.
TCAGAGGTGGACTATACCGTCTGGGATCAAGACAATGTCGATCAGAGCATCATTGATCGCTCCCCGGCAGTACCGTTAAGCCTGAATGACGCAGAAGAAACCTGGCAGCCGCAGTTCAGCTTTAAATTTGATGCCCCGGCTAAACGCTACCTGCTGGTGTTGACCGATAACGCGATGACCTCCAGCGGTGGCTACAAAATGGCTGAAAAAGTCTGGCGCGTGGTTCAGGTGCCGGACTATCCGAAGCTGCTACAGTTTGCTGCCCAGGGGGCACTGCTGTCGGTCAACGGCGATAAACGTATCAGCGTGGCAGCGCGCAATGTACCGGGACTGCGCGTTGACATTAAGCGGGTTATCCCCAGCCAGTTACAGCACATCGTTTCGTTTAAAAGCCGCCAGTTTGCATCGGCTGATTTTAACCGCCTGAACGATGAGTACTTTACCGAGCGCTTCCGCTACCAGACGACGGTGAATAACGACAAACCGGGCGAGGTCAGCTATCAGGGCGTCGATCTGTCGCGCTATCTCTCTACCCGTCCGGACTCTCATCGCGGCGTGTTCCTGCTGACCCTGTCTGAATGGTCACCGCAGCAGAAAGAGCCTGAGCCGGGCGAAGAGGAGTATCAGGAAGAGGACGGACAGCAGGAAATCACCGGCGACTCACGCTTTGTGGTGGTGACCGATCTGGGCATTATTGCCAAACGTTCGCAGGATAAAACCCGCGATCTGTTTGTGCAGTCGATCAGCAGCGGTCAGCCGGTCGTCGGGGCGCAGGTCTCGGTAGTGGCAAAAAATGGCGAAAAACTGCTAACCCGCCAGACTGCTGAAGACGGACACGTCAGCTTCCCGTCGCTGGAGGTCTATACCAGCGAACGCGAAGCGGTGATGTTCCTTGTGGAAAAAGACGGGGATGTCTCCTTCCTGCCGACCGGACGGGATAATGACCGTGGCCTCGATTTCTCCCGTTTTGACGTCTATGGCGAAACCACCCCGGATGATACGCGCACCCTCGGAAGCTATCTTTTCTCTGACCGGGGTGTCTATCGTCCCGGCGATACGTTCCATATTGGTGTGATCACCCGTGCTGCTGACTGGGCGGTGCCGGTGGGCGGCATTCCGGTGCGTGCTGAAATACGTGACCCTCGCGATAAGCTGATGCGTACCGTCCCGCTGACCCTCAGTGCCAGCGGCTTTAACGAGCTGAGTTTCACCACTGAAGAGAGCTCGCCGACGGGGGAATGGAATATTTACCTTTACCTGCCGGGTAAAGACGATGACTCCACGCGTCTGCTCGGCAGTACGGCGGTTAACGTGAAGGAGTTCGAGCCTGACCAGCTGAAGGTCAGACTGACCCTGACCCCGGACCATCAACAGGGGTGGGTAAAACCGGATGCGCTGAAGGCCAGTATCGACGTACAGAACCTGTTCGGTACCCCGGCGCAGGGGCGACGCGTGGCGTCTAAAATGACCCTGCGTCCGGTATATCCGGCCTTTGATCGCTATGCAGACTACGCCTTCTATGAAGCGCGTTCGGCCAGCGAGGGTTATGAAACTGAACTGGAAGACAGCACCACCGACGAGAACGGTGCTGCTGCGATCAAGCTGGATCTGAGCGGTTTTGGCGAGTCGACCTACCAGCTGCAGCTGCTGTCAGACGCCTTTGTCGCCGGAGGCGGTCGTTCGGTGGCGGCCACGGCCCGTACGCTGGTCTCGCCCTATGATTACCTGATCGGTGTGAAAGCCGACGGCGACCTCGGTTATATCCATCAGAATGCCGTGCGCAACGTCAATCTGATCGCCATCAATCCGTCGCTGGACACTATGGCTATCAACGGCCTGTCACTGCATCTTCTGCAGCAAAAATATCTGTCGGTACTCACCCGCCAGGAGTCCGGGGTCTTCAAGTATCAGTCGAAGCTGAAAGAGATCCCGCTGTCGGAAACGCCACTGGATATTCCTGTCGGCGGTCATACGTTAGCCCTGGCTACCGACAAACCCGGTGATTACGTGCTGGTGGTGGAAAATGCCAAAGGCGAGGTGCTGAACCGTATCGCTTACAGCGTGGCCGGAAACGCCAACCTGACCCGCTCACTCGACCGCAATGCGGAGTTGAAACTCAAGCTGAACAGCGATAACTATCAGCCGGGCAGTGAGATTGAAGTGGCGATCAACGCGCCTTATACCGGCAGCGGGCTGATCACCATTGAAAAGGATCGGGTTTACAGCTGGCAGTGGTTCCACACCACCACGACCAACTCCGTGCAGAAGATCCGCATTCCGGCCGGGCTGGAGGGCAATGCCTATATCAACGTGCAGTTTGTGCGTGATATTAACTCGGACGAGATCTTTATGAGCCCGCTGAGTTACGGGGTTATGCCGTTTAAAATCAGTAATGATGCGCGTAAGAACAGCCTGCAGCTGGCGGCACCGCAGGTGATCAAGCCGGGCGACGATCTGACGGTCGACGTCACCACCGACGGGCCGCAGCAGGTGGTGGTATTCGCGGTGGATGAAGGGATCCTGCAGGTTGCACGCTATCGCCTGGCCGATCCGCTGGACTATTTCTTCCGCAAGCGTGAACTGAATGTGGAAAGCGCGCAGATCCTCGATCTGATCCTGCCGGAGTTCAGCAAGCTGATGTCGCTGACCTCTGCGCCAGGCGGGGACGGTGGCGAAGGGCTGGATCTGCATCTCAACCCGTTTAAACGCAAGCGCGACAAGCCGGTCGCTTTCTGGTCGGGCATCACTGACGTAAACGGGCAGGCACGGTTTAGCTGGCCGGTGCCGGACTACTTCAACGGCAGGATCCGCGTGATGGCCATTTCGGTTACGGCGGATAAAATCGGTAAAGCGCAGACTGGCACCACCGTACGTGATGACATTATCCTGACGCCAAACGTTCCGGCAATGGTGGCTCCGGGGGATGAATTTGACGTTAGCGTGGGCGTCAGCAATAACCGAGAAGGGCAGGGCAATGACAAACTGCCCGTGACGATTAATGTGACGCCACCCCCTCAGCTGGAAGTGGTGGGTCAGGCCGCCCAGCCGCTGCAACTGGCGGCAAAACAGGAGGGCGTGGTCAGCTTCCGTCTGCGTGCCAAAGCCGAGCTGGGCGATGCGCCACTGGTCTTCAGCGCGCAGTATGCGGATAAAACCAGCCAGCGAACGATCAGTACTTCTGTACGTCCTGCAATGCCGTTCCGCATCCAGACGGTGATGGGACGGATGAACGGCAGTCAGCAGCAGGTGGATAACCTGCGCCTGATGTTTGATGCTTTTGCGCAGCGCCAGGCGTCGGTATCGAATTCACCGCTGGTGCTGACCAGCGGTCTGGCAACATACCTGGCGAACTACCCCTATTACTGTTCTGAACAGATTGTCAGCCAGTCCATCCCGCTGCTGTTGCAAAGCGAACACCCCGAGCTGCGCAACGGGCTGGATGCCGCTAACGTGCGTCAGCAGCTGAAGGGCATTCTCGACGTGCTGCGCTCCCGACAGAATGGCGAGGGTGCCGTGGGTCTGTGGATGGCGACGCCGCAGGCAGATCCGTTTATTACGCCGTATGTGGTGCAGTACCTGCTGGAGGCAAAAGCGGCTGGTTATCCGCTGCCTGCTGGTATGCTGGAGGACGCCAATGTTGCGCTGCGTTCGCTGGCCGCCAGCGGATATGACGATCTCTACCACCTGCGACTGCGTGCCTGGGCGGTTTATCTGCTGACGCGTCAGGGTGAGATCACCACCAGTGCGCTCGGCTCAGTGCAGGAGACGCTAAAAAAACGCTATCCTGACAGCTGGCAGACCGATCTCAGTGCGCTCTATCTGGCCTCGTCCTGGCGTTTGCTGAAAGCCGATGATGAAGCGGAACGGCTGTTTGATCCGGGCTGGCAGGCACTGAATAAGGCGTATGACAAAAGCTGGTGGACACAGAACTACTACGATCCGCTGGTGCAGGACGCCACCCGGCTGTATCTGATCACCCGCCACTTCCCGGAGAAAGTGGCCGCGATCCCACCGCAGCTGCTGGAAAACATGGTCATGGCCCTGCGTGAAGAGCGTTACACCACCTTCTCAGCGGCAATGAGCATTCTGGCGCTGGAAAGCTATTCGGAGCAGGTCGCCAGGCAAAACGATGCGGCAGCGCTGACCATCAACCAGCTGGGGCGCGACAACCGCACTCCGCAGCTGATCTCGGCACTGCAGGGGCGCTTTGCTCAGGGGAACTTCAGTTCAGCGGCAGCATCCGTTCAGTTCCGAAATGCCGGAAACGCACCGGCCTGGTATGTGGTCACACAAGCCGGTTACGACAGGGAAGCACCGCAGAAGGCGATCAGCCGTGGTCTGGAAATCAGCCGCGACTACACGGACGCCGCCGGTAAAGTGGTCGACAAGGTCACGCTGGGGCAAACCCTTAACGTCCATCTGAAAATCCGCGCTAACTCGAAAGCGGCACTGAGCAATCTGGCGATTGTGGATCTGCTGCCGGGCGGTTTTGAAGTGGTTCAGCAGACGCCGCCTCCGCCGGAAGCCGATGAGGATGAAACGGCTGACGCCGCCTCAGCAGGATGGCAGTCGCCGCTGGCCGTCAGTGGATCCACCTGGGCGCCGGACTACAGCGACATTCGTGAAGATCGGGTGATTATTTACGGGGGCGCCAGTACGGAACTGCAGGAGTTCGTTTACCAGATCAAAGCCACCAATACCGGCAGCTTTGTTATCCCTCCGGCGTACGGAGAGGCGATGTACGATCGTGACATTCAGGCCATGTCAGCCAGTAGTGGAAAAATCACGGTGGTGGCAGCTGAATAGTCCTGCCGCGAGGCGTTTGCTGCGATGAAACGGCTGCTGCAAAATCTGGCGGTGGCGCTGGGATTACTGGCGCTGCTGCTGGCAGGCATCCGGCTGTGGCCGCACCCGCCACTGTCCCACGGGGTGCCGCTGTCAACAGCGTGGTATGACCGGCACGGTACGCTGCTGCGTCTGTCGTTGGCCAGCGACGATCGCTATCGTCAGTGGACGCCGCTGGAGGCCATTTCGCCGCTGGCGGTGGACGGGCTGCTGCTGCATGAGGACCGCTGGTTTTATTATAATCCCGGCGTCAACCCGCTGAGCCTGGCACGCGGCTTCTGGCGCAGCTATGTGCTGGGAAGCAGCCGGCAGGGAGGATCGACTGTCACCATGCAGCTTGCCCGCATGCACTGGAAGATCAATACGCGCTCACCCGGTGGCAAGATGGTTCAGGTATTACGGGCGATCCAGCTCGAACTGAGCTACTCCAAACACGATATTCTGGAGGCCTATCTTAACGCTGCGCCTTACGGGCGAAACATTGAGAGCATCGGCGCGGCCAGCCTGATCTATTTTAATAAACCGCCGGCGGAGCTGACACTGGCAGAGGCGCTGACGCTGGCGGTACTGCCTCAGTCACCCAGCCTGCGGATGAATCCCCGCAGCGGTGAGGTCAGTCCTCCGCTGATGCAGGCGCGTAACCGCCTTTTTCAGCGGTGGCAGCACGCCCATCCCACCGACAGCAGCCAGCAGGCCCTGTTCAGATTGCCGCTGGCCCTGCGCCAGCCGCAGAATCTGCCTTATATTGCCCCCCATTTTATTGAACAGTTGCAGAACGGGGAGCGGGCGTCACGGGTCGACACCACGCTTGATGCCGGCCTGCAACAATTGGTGGAAAAACAGGTCAACGCGTTTATCCGCCGTAATCAGAGCCGGGGCATCCACAATACTGCGGTGCTGCTGGTAGACAGCCGCGATATGGGCGTACGGGCGCTGGTCGGGTCAGCCGACTATTACAATCGCCAGATACAGGGTCAGGTCAACGGCACGAATGCCAGGCGCTCACCGGGGTCGGCACTGAAACCCTTTATTTATGCGCTCGGCATGGAGCAGGGGATCTTACATCCGATGACGGTGCTGAAAGACGTTCCTTACTCTTTTGGCAGCTATGCGCCGGAAAATTTTGACCGCCGCTTTCTCGGGCCGGTCACCGCCACCGATGCGCTGAATTTCAGCCGTAATATCCCGGCGGTGACCATTGCTTCCCGGCTGCACCAGCCGGGTTTTTACCAGTTTCTTCAGCTGGCCGGCATCAGCGGGCTGGCCAGTGAGAAACATTACGGACTGTCGCTGGTTCTGGGCGGCGGGGAAGTGACGGCGCAGGAGTTGGCAAAACTCTATGCGATGCTGGCAAACCGGGGGGAGCTGCGGGCGCTGCGGATGCGGGAACAGACGCCTCAGCCACCGGCATTCCGCCTGCTGAGTGAAGAGGCCAGCTTTATGACGCTGGATATCCTGCGCCAGCACCGTCGCCCGGGGGATACGCTGGCACAGCGTCCATCATCGCTACCGGTCTACTGGAAAACGGGAACGTCCTGGGGCTTTCGTGATGCCTGGAGCGTGGGGATCTTCGGCCCGTATGTGCTGGTGGTGTGGCAGGGGAACTTTAACGGCCAGGGGAATAACGCCTTTGTGGGCGTAGAAGCCGCCGCGCCGCTGTTCTTCAATATCATTGATAGCGTCATCGCCAGCTATCCCGGGCTGCGTGAACCTGAACACCGCTTTCCGCCGCATCTGAAGCGCGTGGAAATTTGCCTGCCGAGCGGAGATCTGCCGACGCAGTGGTGTCAGCAGCGTGGACGCAGCTGGTTTATCCCCGGAAAATCACCGATCAACGTGGATACGGTGTACCGGCCACTGCGCATCGACAATCACAGCGGTCAGCCGGTCTGTGCTCCCTGGGATCCGCAAACCAGTCACGTTGAAGTGTTTGAGTTCTGGCCCTCAGACCTGGCCCAGGTCTTTATGCAGGCGGGCCTGCCCAAACGTGCTCCGCCTTCGGTAAGTTGCCAGCAGGGGGCGGTGGAGGGGGATGCGCCACGCATCACATCGCCGCTGAGACATACGACTTACCAGCTACGGCAGTCGCAGAAGGGGCGGGACAATATCAGCTTCAGTGCGGTGACCGATGCAGACAGCGCCACCGTTTACTGGTTTGTCGACGATGTATATCTTGGCTCAAGCGCCAGTAAGACGCCCCTCGACTGGCGGCCTTCCCGCCCCGGTAAATACCGTATCCGGGCAGTTGACGATCGCGGCCGGGCAGACAGCCGGGTGATCAATGTGGCCTTAATCCGCTAATTTCAGACGGATCCCCAGGCGCTTTTCTGGTCATCGATTGCCTGCCTGCGTAAAATAGTCGCAGGTGGGGAAAAAATGTCGCGATGAGGATCGGATTTTTCGATAAATTATTGAATCTCCGGTAGGCATCTCACGCGATGCCCCCTATAATCTGCGGCCATTTTCCCGGCCGGGAACCGTTTTCGCGGCTAAACTCGAAAGATAAGACAGGGGTCAACAATGACTATTGAGCGTACATTTTCCATCGTAAAACCAAACGCTGTGGCAAAGAATGTGATCGGTGCCATCTTCAACCGTTTTGAAAGCGCTGGCTTCAAAATCGTTGGCAGCAAAATGCTGCACCTGAGCAAAGAGCAGGCAGAGGGTTTTTACGCGGAACACCAGGGCAAACCGTTCTTTGATGGTCTGGTTGAATTCATGACCTCCGGCCCGGTGGTGGTTTCCGTACTGGAAGGTGAAAATGCCGTGCAGCGTCATCGTGATCTGATGGGCGCAACGAACCCGGCGAACGCGCTGGCCGGTACCCTGCGTGCTGACTACGCGGACAGCTTTACCGAGAATGCGACTCACGGTTCTGATTCTGCCGAATCTGCTGCCCGTGAAATCGCTTATTTCTTCGGTGAAGGCGAAATCTGCCCGCGCACCCGTTAATCCGGCTGCCTGACGGAACGGGGTTTACAAAAAAAGTGAGTTTGCTCCTTTAACCCTTATCACGTCATGAGTACAATAATGCGCCCCTGAGCTGTGTTCGGGGGCGCTTCTATTTTATTCACTCCAAACCCAGTGCCATAACGTGTAACAACGAGGCCAGAGAAAATTATGTCAGAACTTATTGTGACGCCGTCGCCTGCATCTCCTGCAATCGCCACCCCTAAAAAAGAAAAAGTGAATCTGCTCGACCTCAACCGTCAGCAGATGCGTGAGTTTTTTGCCGGTATGGGAGAAAAGCCGTTCCGTGCCGATCAGGTCATGAAATGGATCTATCACTACTGCTGTGATGACTTCGATGAGATGACCGATATCAACAAGGTCTTCCGGAACAAGCTGAAAGAGGTTGCCGAAATCCGTGCGCCGGAAGTGGCTGAAGAGCAGCGCTCGACAGATGGCACCATCAAGTGGGCTATCCAGGTCGGCGGCCAGCAGGTCGAAACCGTTTATATCCCCGAAAAAGACCGCGCCACGCTGTGTGTTTCTTCCCAGGTGGGCTGTGCGCTGGAGTGTAAGTTCTGCTCGACAGCGCAGCAGGGCTTTAACCGCAACCTGCGCGTATCCGAAATTATTGGTCAGGTATGGCGTGCGGCGAAAATTATCGGTGCCACCAAAGTTACCGGCCAGCGTCCCATCACCAACGTGGTGATGATGGGCATGGGGGAGCCGCTGCTCAACCTGACTAATGTGGTGCCGGCGATGGAAATCATGCTGGATGACTTTGGTTTCGGCCTGTCAAAACGTCGCGTAACGCTGTCAACATCCGGCGTGGTTCCGGCGCTGGATAAGCTGGGTGATATGATCGATGTTGCGCTGGCGATCTCGCTTCATGCGCCGAATGACACAATTCGTGACGAAATTGTGCCGGTCAACAAAAAGTACAATATTGAAACGTTCCTGGCCTCGGTCAGCCGTTATATTGGCAAGTCCAACGCTAATCAGGGGCGTGTCACCATCGAGTACGTGATGCTCGACCACGTCAATGACAGTACCGATAATGCCCATGAGCTGGCAGCCTTGTTGAAAAACACGCCGTGTAAAATTAATCTGATCCCATGGAACCCCTTCCCGGGCGCACCTTATGGACGCAGTTCGAACAGCCGCATCGATCGCTTCTCTAAAGTGTTGATGGATTATGGATTTACTACTATTGTGCGTAAAACCCGTGGTGATGATATCGATGCTGCCTGCGGCCAGTTAGCCGGGGACGTGATTGACCGTACCAAGCGCACACTGAAAAAGAAAATGGCCGGTGAAGCGATATCTGTGAAGGCGATCTGAAACCCAGCCTTATCCGCGGTTGAACCGTGTTGACCCTGGTGAGATTGGCGTACGATAGTGCGTTAATACTGACAGGGAGTCACAGAGATGCGAACAGGGCGGGCTGCCGTTTTGCTGCTGGTGCTGCTGGCGAGTTGCCGGACATTACCGCAGCCGGACGGGCTGGTTGAAACACGGATTCAGTTAGGAATGGCGTATCTGGCACGCGGCAACAATGACGCCGCACGCAGGAATTTACAGCGTGCGCTCGATCTTGCCCCTGGGGATTACCGCAGCCAGCTGGCGATGGCACGTTACCGACAGCAGACTGGCGATACCCGCAGCGCGCAGTTACATTATCGCCGCGCCCTTAAATTAGCAGCGCAAAACAGCTATGTGCTTAATAATTACGGTGCGTTTCTCTGCGGATTAGGGCAGTATGATGCGGCACAACGGCAGTTCCGCAGGGCCATGGATGATTCAACCAACGGGCTTCGTGCTGACAGTGTTGAAAATTCGGGCTACTGCTTTTTGAATGCCGGGCAGCATGAAAAAGCCTATCACGCACTGATGGACGCGGTGCGGACCGAACCAGCCAAAGGATTGCCTATGCTGGCAGAAGCCGAAAGGCGATTTGGAAAGGGAAAACGCGCAGAATCGCGGGTTCTGTTGGATATTTACCGACAAAACTTTCCGGTTTCGGCAGAAAGCCTGTGGTTAGAGATTCGCTTCGCCGCGCAGGCAAATCAACTCGATGACGTTCAACATTATGGGGTACAGCTTGCGCGAATTTTTCCACACTCGATACAGTACCAGCATTTTTTAGCTAATGAATACTGAAGCCACTCAAGAAAAATCTAGCGTAAATTCAACAGGCGAGCGCCTGCGTGGTGCCCGTGAGCTTATGGGCCTGACTCAGCAGAATGTTGCTGAACGCCTCTGCCTGAAACTTTCCACCGTTCGTGATATTGAAGAGGACAAGTCGCCTGCCGATCTGGCGTCGACATTCTTGCGTGGCTATATTCGCTCCTACGCACGCCTGGTGCGTGTGCCGGAAGAAGAGCTGCTACCGATGATGGCAAAACAAGCCCCGGTCAGAGCCGCAAAAGTTGAACCGATGCAAAGCTACTCCCTCGGAAAACGCCGCAAAAAACGCGACGGCTGGTTGATGATCTTCACCTGGCTGGTGCTGTTTGTTGTGGTGGGCCTGACGGGAGCCTGGTGGTGGCAGAATCATAAAGCCGCTCAGGATGATCTGGTGACGATGGCCGATCAGAATGCTTCACCTGAAGGGGATAACAGCCAGTCCATCCCCTTAACTGACAATAACGCCAGCAGCGGTGCCGATAACGGCTCGCAGACGGCGATTCCGTTAGACACTACGCCAGCAGAGTCGGCGAACACCAGCAGTGCGCCTGCTGCTGCCACGCCGACGGCGGAAGCGCCCTCTGTGGCGAACACGCAGGCTGACAATACTCAGCCTGCCGTGGTTTCACCAAGCCAGGCACCGGTTGATACCGGTGCCAGTGGTCAATTGCCTACCAGCAGCGCAGGCGTCAGCCAGCCTGCAGTTGACCCGAATGCCGTCATTATGAATTTTTCCGCCGATTGCTGGCTGGAAGTGACCGACGCCGCAGGCAAGAAATTGTTTAGCGGTATTCAGCGCAGCGGGGGCAAACTGAGCCTTGCTGGTACAGCACCGTATCGCTTAAAAATTGGTGCGCCAGCCGCAGTACAGATTGAGTATCAGGGCAAACCTGTCGATCTGAGTCGTTATATCCGTACTAACCAGGTTGCTCGCCTGACTTTAGGTGCGCAATAACGCATCTTCTCTGGTCTCGAGTAATTGTGGAGAAAGAATATGCATAACGAAGCACCCATTATCCGTCGCAAATCAAAACGCATTTACGTCGGCAAGGTGCCCGTGGGTGACGGTGCACCTATCGCCGTTCAGTCCATGACCAATACCCGTACCACCGACGTTGCCGCGACGGTCGCCCAGATCAAAGCGCTGGAACGTGTCGGTGTCGACATCGTACGTGTCTCCGTGCCGACCATGGATGCCGCGGAAGCTTTTCGTCTGATCAAACAGCAGGTTAACGTCCCGCTGGTCGCTGACATCCATTTTGACTACCGTATCGCGCTGAAAGTGGCCGAATATGGGGTGGACTGCCTGCGCATTAACCCCGGCAATATCGGCAACGAAGAGCGCATCCGCTCAGTCGTTGACTGTGCACGCCACTACAATATTCCTATCCGTATTGGTGTGAACGGCGGTTCGCTGGAAAAAGATCTGCAGGAAAAATATGGCGAGCCTAATCCCCAGGCGCTGCTGGAATCCGCCATGCGTCACGTGGATATTCTTGACCGTCTGAACTTTGATATGTTCAAAGTCAGCGTCAAGGCCTCCGATGTGTTTCTTGCCGTTGAATCCTATCGGCTGCTGGCTAAGCAGATCGACCAGCCGCTGCACTTAGGCATCACCGAAGCCGGTGGCGCCCGAGCGGGCGCGGTGAAATCCGCCATTGGTCTTGGCCTGTTACTGTCTGAAGGCATTGGCGATACCCTGCGTATCTCGCTGGCGGCGGACCCGGTGGAAGAAGTGAAAGTCGGCTTTGATATCCTGAAGTCGCTGCGCATTCGCTCACGCGGGATCAATTTTATCGCCTGCCCGACTTGTTCACGTCAGGAATTTGACGTTATCGGTACGGTGAATGCGCTAGAAGAGCGGCTGGAAGATATTATCACCCCGATGGACATCTCTATCATTGGCTGTGTAGTTAACGGCCCCGGTGAAGCGACCGTTTCCACCATGGGTGTGACTGGCGGCAGTAAAAAAAGTGGTTTCTACGAGGACGGCGTGCGTCTGCGCGAGCGTCTTGATAACGACAATATGATTGACCAGTTGGAAGCGCGCATCCGTGCGAAAGCCACCATCCTGGACGCATCACGCCGGATTGATATCCAGCAGGTCGAAAAATAATTAATCGCGCCCGGTAATGCCCTGGGGACCACAACGGTGGGTTATCCCGGGGCGGGCACTCATTGATGAGAACATTGCAGTGGCGAAAAATATACAGGCCATCCGTGGCATGAACGACTATTTACCCGCTGACACGGTCGTGTGGCAGCGGATTGAACAGATCCTGAAACAGGTGTTAGGCAGCTACGGCTTCAGCGAAATTCGCCTGCCGATTGTAGAGCAGACCCCGTTATTCAAACGCGCTATCGGTGAAGTCACCGACGTGGTTGAAAAAGAGATGTATACCTTCGACGATCGCAATGGTGAAAGCCTGACGCTGCGTCCCGAAGGCACCGCTGGCTGTGTGCGTGCGGGCATTGAACACGGTCTGCTGTACAATCAGGAACAACGCCTGTGGTATATCGGCCCCATGTTCCGCTATGAGCGTCCGCAGAAAGGCCGCTACCGTCAGTTCCACCAGATTGGTGCCGAAGTGTTTGGCCTGCAGGGGCCGGATATCGATGCCGAACTGATCATGATGACGGCCCGCTGGTGGAAAGCGCTGGGTATCGCCGATCACGTGAGTCTGGAGCTGAATTCTATCGGTTCCCTGGACGCGCGTGCGAACTACCGCGATGCACTGGTGGCCTTCCTGGAACAGCATATTGACGTGCTGGATGAAGACTGCAAACGCCGCATGTATACTAACCCGCTGCGCGTGCTGGATAGCAAAAACCCGGACGTTCAGGCGCTGCTTAATGACGCGCCAACGCTGGGTGACTACCTGGATGAAGCATCCCGTGAGCATTTCACCGGGCTGTGCAGCCTGCTGGATGATGCCGGCATCGCTTATACCGTCAATCAGCGTCTGGTGCGGGGTCTCGACTACTATAACCGTACGGTGTTTGAGTGGGTTACCAGCAGCCTGGGTTCCCAGGGCACCGTCTGTGCCGGGGGCCGCTATGATGGTCTGGTCGAACAGCTGGGTGGGCGCGCAACGCCGGCCGTCGGTTTCGCGATGGGCCTGGAGCGCCTGGTCCTGCTGGTGCAGGCCGTTAATCCGGAGTTTGAACCGACGCGCATTGTTGATGTCTATGTTATCGCTTCGGGTGAGGGCGTACAGAGTGCTGCGATGAAGCTGGCAGAACAGCTGCGCGATGCGCTGCCTGAACTGAAGCTGATGACTAATTTTGGTGGCGGCAACTTTAAGAAGCAGTTTGCGCGTGCAGACAAGTGGGGCGCCCGCATTGCACTGGTACTTGGCGAAGACGAAGTGGCTAATAGCCAGCTGGTGATTAAAGATTTGCGTAATGGTGAGCAGCAAACGCTGGCTCAACGTGATGCGGCAACCGCGCTGGCGTCACTGTTACAGCGTTAAGCCCCTGCAGCGGCACGATTTAAAGGAGTAAGATTGCGTGGAAGTATATAGCAACGAAAACGAACAGGTAGATGCGCTGAAGAACTTCTTTGCTCAAAATGGCAAAGCATTAGTGGTCGGCGTCGTTCTGGGGGTTGGGGCACTGCTTGGCTGGCGTTACTGGAGTCATCACCAGGACAGCGGGTCGCGCGAAGTCTCTGCCTCTTACCAGCAGGTCACGTCGGCGCTGGACGCCAGCAAACCTGCCTCGCTTGATGCGGTGGCGAAGTTTGCCAGTGAAAACAGCAATACTTACGGTGCGCTGGCTTCACTGGATCTGGCAAAACGCTATATTGATAATAATCAGTTGGATAAAGCCGTACAGCAGCTGCAGAGTGGCCTGAAAAGCACCAAAGATGCCAACCTGCAGGCCGTGCTGAATCTGCGCCTTGCGCGTATCCAGCTTCAGCAGAAACAGCCTGACGCCGTGTTAAAAACCCTGGATAGCGTTAAGGGTGACGGCTGGGCAGCTATCGTGGCTGACGTGCGCGGCGAAGCGTTACTCAGCAAAGGCGACGCAAAGGGTGCACGTGATGCGTGGACTAAGGGGATCGACTCTGATGCCTCATCGTCGCTGAAAGAGATGCTGCAAATGAAAGTGAATAATCTGCCGGGTTAATTTCCAGCCTGTCACCGCAGCAACGGCGAATGCTGGCTGCTGCGGGATTGGTATAAGGCTCTAATATTTGGCCTGAACAGGCACAAGAGGGATTTCATGGAATTGCGTAAGTTACTTCTGCCGGGACTGATGTCAGTCACTTTACTCAGCGGATGTTCATGGTTCAGCGGTGAAGAGGACGTGGTGAAAATGTCACCACTGCCAACGGTTCAAAACCAGTTCGAACCACAAAAAGTCTGGAGCACTTCGGTTGGCGATGGCGTAGGTGATTTTTACTCCAACCTGCACCCGGCCTGGGCAGAAAATACCGTCTATGCTGCTGACCGCCACGGCGTGGTGAAAGCCCTGAACTCCGGCGACGGCAAAGAACAGTGGAAAGTGGACCTGTCGGAAAAAACCGGTTTCTTCTCCAGCAATATCCCTGCACTGCTTTCCGGTGGTGTGACCGTTGATGCGGGCCATGCCTATATCGGCAGCGAGCGCGGTCAGGTATTCGCACTGAACACCAGCGATGGCTCGATCGCCTGGCAGACCAAAGCGGCGGGTGAAGTACTGTCCCGTCCGGTCGTCAGCGATGGTCTGGTACTGGTTCACACCAGTAACGGTATGCTGCAGGGTCTGGATCAGACCAGTGGCAATATCAAATGGACCGTTAACCTCGATGTTCCGGCGCTGAGCCTGCGCGGCGAGTCTGCACCAGCGACGGCATTTGGCGCGGCCATTGTTGGCGGCGATAACGGTCGTGTCAGCGCCGTGATCATGAACCAGGGCCAGATTATCTGGCAGCAGCGCATCTCCCAGCCAAGCGGAGCGACTGAAATCGACCGCCTGGCGGATGTGGATACCACGCCGGTTATTGTTAACGGTGTGGTTTACGCACTGGCCTACAACGGTAACCTGACGGCGCTGGACCTGCGCTCTGGTCAGATCCTGTGGAAACGCGAAATCGGTTCAGTCCATGACATGATTGTTGATGCAGGCCGTATCTACCTGGTGGATCAGGATGACCGCGTGATTGCCCTGAATACTGACGGCGGAGTGACTCTGTGGCGTCAGAGCGATCTGCTGCACCGTAACCTGACCTCGCCGGTGCTGTATAACGGCTACCTGGTGGTCGGTGATGCAGAAGGCTACCTGCACTGGATCAATACGGATGACGGGCGTTTTGTTGCGCAACAGAAACTGGACAGTTCTGGCTTCCAGACTGAACCTGTGGTTGCCAGCGATAAGCTGCTGATCCAGTCCAAAGACGGTGAGGTTTACGCGATTACGCGTTAATTCGCCGGTCAGTTTGAGCCCCAAAAATCACCGTCTGCCACCATCGCGGCAGGCAGTGAGATGAAGGGTAAGCGGCTCCTGATTGTTCAGGGGCCGTTTTGTTTTATCCAAGGCGTGTTATTCTAGGCGCCATCGGCCTGAGTAGAGCGGCAGTTAATCTGCCTGCACAGCGAATAATATCGCAGCCAGGCGCTTATTTTTTAGTTATGAGGCTTCACTATGGTACCTGTGGTCGCGCTGGTCGGGCGTCCCAATGTGGGAAAATCCACCCTGTTTAACCGTTTGACGCGCACACGAGATGCGCTGGTGGCAGATTTTCCCGGGCTTACCCGAGATCGCAAATATGGCCGCGCCGAAATAGAAGGGCGTGAGTTTATTTGTATCGATACCGGTGGTATCGACGGTAATGAAGAGGGCGTGGAAACGCGCATGGCGGAACAGTCGCTGCTGGCGATTGAAGAGGCCGATGTCGTGCTGTTTATGGTTGATGCGCGTGCCGGGCTGATGCCTGCAGATACGGCTATTGCCAAACATCTGCGCTCGCGCGACAAACCAACGTTTATCGTGGCGAACAAAACCGACGGTCTGGATGCGGATTCTGCCGTCACTGACTTCTGGTCGCTGGGGCTGGGTGAAATCCATGCGATTGCCGCCTCTCACGGGCGCGGTGTGACCAGCCTGCTTGAGCTGGTGCTGCTGCCGTGGATGGACGTGGTCGCGCCTGAGCGTGAGCTGACAGAAGAAGAAGAGAACGAAGCCTACTGGGCGGAGTTCGCGGCGAAAGAAGCCAAAGCCAGCGGTGAAATGCCGGAAGATGAAGAAGATGACTTTAACCCGCTGGATCTGCCGATCAAGCTGGCCATTGTCGGTCGTCCGAACGTCGGTAAGTCAACACTCACTAACCGCATTCTTGGTGAAGAGCGCGTGGTGGTCTATGACATGCCGGGTACCACGCGCGACAGTATTTATATTCCGATGGAGCGCGACGGGCGTGAATATGTTCTGATCGACACCGCCGGGGTGCGTAAGCGCGGGAAAATTACTGAAACCGTCGAAAAGTTCTCGGTGATCAAAACCCTGAAAGCAATTGAAGATGCCAACGTTGTGCTGCTGGTGATTGATGCGCACGAAGGCATTTCCGATCAGGATCTCTCGCTGTTGGGCTTTATCCTCAATAGTGGGCGCTCACTGGTGATCGTGGTCAACAAGTGGGATGGCCTGTCACAGGAAATCCGTGATGAGGTGAAAGAGCAGCTGGACTACCGTCTGGGCTTTATCGATTTTGCCCGCATTCACTTTATTTCCGCCCTGCACGGCAGCGGCGTGGGTAACCTGTTTGAATCCGTGACCGAAGCCTACGACTGTTCTACCCGCCGTGTTAACACCTCCATGCTGACGCGCATTATGAACATGGCGGCCGACGATCATCAGCCGCCACTGGTGCGTAGCCGCCGCGTGAAGCTGAAATATGCGCACGCCGGCGGGTATAACCCGCCGATTGTCGTGATCCACGGTAATCAGGTTAAAGACCTGCCGGATTCCTACAAACGTTATCTGATGAACTATTTCCGCCGTTCACTGGAAATTATGGGTACGCCAATCCGTATTCAGTTCAAAGAGGGGGATAACCCGTACGAAGGTAAGCGTAACCTGCTGACGCCAAATCAGCAGCGTAAGCGCCAGCGCCTGATGAGTCATCTCAAAAAGAACAAACGTTGATCCGTAAGGGGGCCTGATGGCCCCCTTTGTTTTATGCTTAACCGCAAAGACAAAGGAGAGACTGAATGAACAGACCCTGCCCGCGCTGTCAGCGCCAGAACGCCACCGACGGTGGCAGCGTTTGCCCCGAATGCCAGCACCCTTTCACCGCCTGCTGCCCCGACTGCCAGCACCCACTGCACGTGCTCAAAGCCTGTGGCGCGATCGACTACTTTTGTCAGCAGGGTCATGGGTTAATTTCTAAAAAGCGCCTGCTGTGGCTGCCTGTAGCACCCGAACAGGGCTAATCCTTTCTTTTTATCACGTTAATCTTTTTGTGCGGACTCCCGACCTGATAAAGCTGGCAGTCAGCCGCTTGTTAATTTTGTGTTTAGCAAATTACGAACCTGATGGTACAATCCTGCCGCTTGCTCCCGGTGCTCTGCCACGCCAGCCGTGACTTCAGAGCCTCCGCAGTCAATGCAGGACCGGATGCTATCCGTGTAACATGTTAATAAAGATAAGGTATTCATCAAAAAAAGCCTTGTCTTCTCCAGGAGTATTTCTGCTATGCCTCAAATCAATGCCGGGTCATCAAAATGGCTGGGCCTGTGGTGTTTCCTGCTGGGTTTAATTTTACTGGCAACGGGCCTTTACTTTGTCATCGGGGGGGGAAAGTTAGTTTCCCTGGGCGGCAGCTGGTATTTCGCGATCGCCGGTATCGTCACCGTGCTCTCTGCTATCCAGTTCTTCCGCCGCCGGGCTTCCGCCGTGGTGATATATGGTCTGGTGTTTGTGGGATCGGCAATCTGGGCCGTGCTGGATGCCGGGATCGACTTCTGGCCGCTGGTGTCGCGCCTGATGTTCCTGGCAGGAATACTGCTGCTGACGCTAGTCACCTGGCCATCCCTGCGTAAGCATGAAGGCAAACCTGCGGGGGCGAAAGGCGCTTACGCGTTGAGCGCCGTGACCGTCGTCGGCCTGCTGGCCACGCTGTACGGCATGTTCCAGCCGCACCCGACCGTCGCCAACGGCCATGAACTGCCGCTGGTACCGGTGGATAAGTCCACTGAACAGAAAAACTGGGATAACTACGGCAATACCGCAGGCGGCAGCCGCTTTGTGGCGCTGGATCAGATCACCCGTGATAACGTAAAAGACCTGAAACCAGTCTGGACTTATCGCACCGGTGATATTCCTGAAAGCCCGACTGGCAGCGGCGCGGAAGATCAGCAAACTCCGCTGCAGGTCGGTGACCGCGTATTCCTCTGCACCCCCCACAACAACGTGATTGCGCTGGATGCCGATACCGGCAAGCAGATCTGGAAAACCGAGATCAACGCGCAGTCTCAGGTATGGAATCGCTGCCGTGGCCTGGCCTACTTTGACGCCAGTAAACCGCTTGAACAGCCGACGGTACCGGGCTCAACGCCGGTTAAGCCGGTAACGCTGGCCGCAGGTGATACCTGTCAGCGCCGTATTCTCATGAATACCATTGACGCACGTCTGGTGGCGATCAACGCCGAAAACGGTGAAATGTGTCAGAACTTCGGTGACAAAGGGGTAGTTAACCTGAAAGCCGGTCTGGGCGACGCCAGCGATCCGAAATACCAGTTAACCTCAGCCCCGACGCTGGCCGGTACCACCGTGGTCGTGGGTGGCCGTGTGGCCGACAACGTGCAGACTGATATGCCGGGCGGCGTACTGCGCGGCTTTGACGTTATCACCGGTGAAATGCGCTGGGCGTTTGACCCGGGCAATGAAGATCCAAATGCGCCACTGGAAGCGGGTAAAACCTATGCTCGCAGTACGCCAAACTCCTGGGCCCCCATGTCTTATGACGCCGGCATGAACACCGTGTTCCTGCCCATGGGCAGCTCGTCTGTCGACCTGTGGGGCGCCAACCGTAACGCGCTGGATCACAAATACGGGGCCTCCATCCTGGCGCTGGACGCGACCACCGGTAAAGAGAAGTGGGTTTATCAGACCGTGCATAACGATCTGTGGGACTTCGACATTCCGATGCAGCCTAGCCTGATCGACTTCCCGCAGAAAGACGGTAGCACCAGGCCCGCTATCGTATTCGGTACGAAAGCAGGGCAGATTTTTGTGCTGGATCGTTTGACCGGCAAGCCGCTGACTGAAGTGAAAGAAGTCCCGGTAAAAGCCGGCAACATTCCCAACGAGCAGTACACGCCGACCCAGCCAAAATCAGTGGGCATGCCGCAGATTGGTGCGGAAACGCTGAAAGAATCTGATATGTGGGGGGCGACGCCGTTCGATCAGCTGGCCTGCCGTATTGGTTTTAAATCCATGCGTTACGATGGCCTGTACACCGTACCCGGTACTGACCTGTCTCTGAGCTTCCCGGGATCGCTGGGTGGCATGAACTGGGGCAGCCTGTCGACCGATCCGAACAACCACTATATTTTCGTCAACGATATGCGCCTGGGCCTGTGGGTACAGATGGTACCGGTGCAGGCTGATGCGAAAGCCAGCGATGGTGGGGAAGCGGTCAACGCCGGTATGGGTGCGGTCCCACTGAAAGGTACGCCGTATGCGGTGAATAAAAACCGCTTTATGTCGCCAATGGGCATTCCCTGCCAGAAACCACCGTTTGGTACGCTGTCGGCTATCGATCTGAAAACGCAGAAGGTCGTGTGGCAGGTTCCGGTGGGTACCGTGCAGGATACCGGTCCATTAGGGATCAAAATGCATGCGCCAATGCCGGTCGGTATGCCGACGCTGGGCGGGACACTGGCCACACAGGGCGGTCTGGTGTTTATCGCCGGGACTCAGGACTACTACCTGCGCGCTTTCGATACCTCAACCGGTAAAGAAGTGTGGAAAGCCCGACTGCCGGTCGGCAGCCAGGGCGGTCCGATGAGCTATAAATCACCGAAAACCGGTAAGCAGTACATCATCATTTCTGCCGGTGGCGCACGCCAGTCGCCGGATCGCGGTGACTATGTGATCGCTTACGCCCTGGACAAATAAAGCCTGGCGATCCCTCGCTGGCCTGACAGTCAAAGCCCCTTCAGTAATGAAGGGGCTTTTTTTATTTGTTAATATCCTTTCAGCCCGTTCGCTGGCGAAAGAACGTAAGTGCGGGTGGCGTTATCGTGGCGGCGCGTTCAACGTAACGCATAATAAATAACAGGAAACGTTAATGGAAAAGATACAGAATCTGATCGCTGTTCTGAAGCAGTGTATTCCGCAACTGGATATCGCGCCCTTACAGAGTCAGACCCCGGAAAACAGTGAGCCGTTAACGGTTTTAGACTGGTTTTATCAACAGCTTAGCGCACAGAACCTGATGGTTTATGAGGAGTGGAGTGAATATAACGGCTATATTCCGGAGCTGAAAACGTTGTCTGATTTGTCAATATCCGAAGATCCGGCGAATTTTATTTTCTCCGCGATTGAAGAGATCGACTGGTCAACCGCCAGCATGGATCCCGCTGAAATCGTCTATTCACTGCCCTGGCTTGAACATATTAATTTTTATCTCAAGCCACACGCGGTCAGACTGGTCGATCTTCTGCCGTTAGAAAATGCCTATATTATCGCTGTGCGGGATGATGAAACCTTACTGCAGAAACTTCATGCCAGCCTGGAAGCTTTTGATATGGGCATCAACGAGCGGCAGCCAATGGATCAACAGCAGGTGTTAGCCGATATCAGACAGATGATTGCCGGGTAACGACCCGGACTTATCAGGCAGTCTCAACCGTCATTCAGGGGAGCGGCGTTTGCGCGGTTTTTTCACCGGGGTGATGGCAGTGACTTCGCTTTCCACCCAGCCGTCATCCAGGCGGGTTTTCAGCGTATCGCCGGGGTGCAGCTGTTGGGTCTTTTTCACCACCTGACCGTCGGCGGCCGTCGTCACGCTGAAACCGCGTGCCAGCGTTGCCAGCGGGCTGACGCCCTCAAGCTGCGCGGCAAGATTGCCAAAGCGCTGTTTATTGCTGTTGAGCTGCTGCTGCATGGCCTGCTGCAGGCGATACTGCCACTGCTGTAGCTGCTGCCCGGCGCGCTGAATGCGCATTTCCGGGCGAATGGCGCGAAGGCGCAGGTCCACGTGCTCCTGCTGGCGCGTCGCCTGGCGCAGTTTCAGCTGCATGGCATCATCCAGCCGGCGCTGTAGCGTCAGCAGCGCGGTCTGCTGCCGTGCCAGACGCAGCTGCGGGTGTTGCTGCTGCAGACGATGCTGGAGGCGGGAAAAGGTGCGCTGCTTCTGCGCAAGATAGTAGTCCATCGCCATTTCCAGCCGCTGCTGCTGGGACAGAAGCTGACGCAGCAGCTCTGTCTGGTTACGGCTGACCAGCTCTGCCGCCGCAGAAGGGGTCGGGGCGCGCAGGTCAGCGACGAAATCTGCGATAGTCACATCGGTTTCATGACCGACGGCGCTGACGATGGGGATGCGGCTGGCATAAATTGCCCGCGCCACGCGCTCGTCGTTAAAGCTCCACAGATCTTCCAGCGATCCGCCGCCGCGTCCGACAATCAGCACGTCGCATTCATTGCGCGCATTCGCCAGCTCAATGGCCCGTACGATGCCTGAGGGCGCGTCTGCGCCCTGTACGGAGGTCGGGTAGATGACCACCGGCAGGGACGGGTCGCGTCGCTGCAGGACGCGTAGCACGTCGTGTAGCGCGGCACCGCTGGCAGAGGTGATAACGCCAACCTGATGTGCCGGGTCCGGCAGCGGTTGTTTATGGCCCTGCTCAAACAGACCTTCTGACATCAGCCGCTGCTTCAGCTGTTCGAACTGCTGCTGTAGCAGCCCCTCTCCAGCGGGCTGCATACTTTCGGCAATCAGCTGATAGTCGCCGCGCGGCTCATACAGGGTGATGGTGGCACGCACCAGAACCTGCTGGCCATTCTGCGGGCGGAAGGTCACCCGGCGGTTGCTGTTGCGAAACATCGCGCAGCGTACCTGGGCACCATCATCCTTCAGGGTGAAGTACCAGTGGCCGGAAGAAGGCTGGGAGAAATTCGAGATCTCCGCGCTCAGCCAGACCTGGCCCATTTCCATCTCCAGCAGCTTGCGCACTGTTGTATTGAGACGGGTGACGGTAAAAATATTGGCGGTTGGCGGTAGCGACATGTGATGAAGATCAAACTTTAAATCAGAGGGTTAATTAACCGATACTACATGGCCCACGCAGGGGATCAAGCATTTTTCTTAAAATAATGCTGGAGGCAATCGATTACGCCCTGTATAATGCCGCGGCAATATTTTACAAGTTCTCATTCACCCTGAGGTTGAGATATTGCCATGCTAAGAATCACTAAAGAAGCCCTGACATTTGACGACGTTCTGCTCGTTCCTGCCCACTCGACTGTCCTGCCAAATACGGCCGACCTCAGTACCCAGCTTACCAAAACCATCCGTTTAAACATTCCTATGTTGTCCGCTGCTATGGATACCGTGACCGAAGCGGGTCTGGCCATTGCACTGGCACAGGAAGGTGGCCTGGGCTTTATTCACAAAAATATGTCCATTGAGCGCCAGGCGGAAGAAGTTCGCAAGGTGAAGAAACACGAAAGCGGCGTGGTGACCGATCCGCAGACGGTGTTACCGACCACCGCCCTGAGCGAAGTTAAAGCGCTCACCGAACGCAATGGCTTTGCCGGTTACCCGGTGGTGAACGGCGAAAACGAGCTGGTGGGCATCATCACCGGTCGTGACGTGCGCTTTGTCACCGACCTGAGCCTGCCGGTCTCTGCGGTGATGACGCCGAAAGAGCGTCTGGTCACCGTCAAAGAAGGGGAAGCGCGTGAAGTGGTGCTGCATAAAATGCACGAAAAACGCGTCGAGAAAGCGCTGGTGGTGGACGACAGCTTCCACCTGCTGGGCATGATCACTGTAAAAGACTTCCAGAAAGCCGAACGTAAACCTAACGCCTGTAAAGATGAGCACGGACGCCTGCGCGTCGGTGCTGCCGTAGGCGCGGGTGCCGGTAACGAAGAGCGCGTGGATGCGCTGGTCGCCGCCGGCGTTGACGTGCTGCTGATCGACTCCTCTCACGGCCATTCCGAAGGCGTGCTGCAGCGCATCCGTGAAACCCGTGCGAAATATCCTGATCTGCAAATCCTTGGCGGTAACGTGGCAACCGGCGCGGGCGCACTGGCGCTGGTGGAAGCGGGTGTGAGTGCGGTGAAAGTCGGTATCGGCCCGGGCTCCATCTGTACGACCCGCATCGTGACCGGCGTGGGCGTACCGCAGATCACCGCTGTTTCTGATGCGGTCGAAGCGCTGGAAGGCACCGGTATTCCGGTTATCGCTGACGGCGGTATCCGTTTCTCCGGTGATATCGCCAAAGCGATCGCCGCCGGTGCGGCCGCCGTGATGGTCGGTTCAATGCTGGCGGGAACCGATGAGTCTCCGGGTGAGATCGAACTCTACCAGGGCCGTTCGTTCAAGTCCTATCGTGGGATGGGCTCGCTGGGCGCCATGTCCAAAGGTTCTTCAGACCGTTACTTCCAGACCGATAATGCCGCGGACAAACTGGTGCCGGAAGGTATCGAAGGCCGCGTGGCGTACAAAGGCTACCTGAAAGCGATCGTTCACCAGCAGATGGGCGGCCTGCGTTCCTGTATGGGACTGACCGGCTGTGCTACCATCGACGAGCTGCGCACCAAAGCGGAATTTGT
Source organism: Erwinia sp. PME.40.26/001 (assembly GCF_055556675.1). Classification (NCBI taxonomy): domain Bacteria; kingdom Pseudomonadati; phylum Pseudomonadota; class Gammaproteobacteria; order Enterobacterales; family Erwiniaceae; genus Erwinia; species Erwinia sp. PME.40.26/001. The sequence continues at coordinate 2,884 of NZ_JBVHNP010000011.1, read as the reverse complement.
GCGCATCAGCGGTGCCGGGATCCAGGAAAGCCACGTTCACGACGTGACCATTACCAAAGAGTCTCCGAACTACCGTATGGGTTCCTGATAACCCCACGCCCGGCTAAACAGCCGGGCGTTTTAATATGCCCTTAGGGTATAATCCCCGAAATTTTTGTACTACATCGCCTGGAATAGCCCAATGACGACGGAAAATATTCATAAACATCGCATCCTGATCCTCGATTTCGGTTCGCAGTATACGCAGCTGGTTGCCCGCCGTGTGCGTGAGCTGGGTGTCTACTGTGAACTGTGGGCGTGGGACGTCACCGAAGAGCAGATTCGTGGTTTTAACCCGAACGGCATTATCCTTTCCGGTGGCCCGGAAAGCACCACCGAGCACGACAGCCCGCGTGCGCCGGACTACGTGTTTAACGCAGGCGTCCCGGTACTGGGCGTGTGCTATGGCATGCAGACCATGGCAATGCAGCTGGGTGGCAAGGTGGAAGGCTCCAGCGAACGTGAATTTGGTTATGCCCAGGTTGAAGTACAGACCAACAGCGCGCTGATCCGGGACATCGAAGATGCGATCAGCCCGGCCGGTAAGCCGCTGCTGGACGTGTGGATGAGCCACGGCGACAAAGTCACGGCGATCCCGTCTGACTTCGTGACCGTTGCCAGCACCGACTCCTGCCCGTTTGCCATTATGGCCAACGAAGAGAAGCGCTTCTACGGCGTACAGTTCCACCCGGAAGTGACACACACCCGTCAGGGTCTGCGTCTGCTGGAGCGTTTCGTGCTGGATATCTGCCAGTGTGAAGCCCTGTGGACTCCGGCTAAAATCATTGAAGATGCCGTTGAACGTCTGCGTGTGCAGGTCGGCAACGATAAAGTGATTCTCGGCCTGTCCGGCGGCGTTGACTCCTCTGTGACCGCAATGCTGCTGCACCGTGCGATTGGCGACCGTCTGACCTGCGTCTTTGTCGACAACGGCCTGCTGCGCCTGAACGAAGCCGAGCAGGTGATGGAGATGTTTGGTGACCATTTCGGTTTGAATATCATCCATGTGGAAGGCGAAAAACGCTTCCTCGACGCACTGGCAGGCACAGATGAGCCGGAAGCCAAGCGTAAAATCATCGGCCGCGTTTTCGTTGAAGTCTTCGATGAACAAGCTCTGAAGCTGGAAGACGTGAAGTGGCTGGCCCAGGGAACTATCTACCCTGATGTGATTGAATCAGCCGCTTCTGCTACTGGCAAAGCGCACGTGATCAAATCGCACCACAACGTGGGCGGCCTGCCGAAAGAAATGAAGATGGGCCTGGTTGAACCACTGCGTGAGCTGTTTAAAGACGAAGTGCGTAAAATCGGTCTGGAGCTGGGCCTGCCACACGCCATGCTGTTCCGTCACCCGTTCCCGGGCCCGGGCCTGGGTGTGCGCGTACTGGGTGAAGTAAAGAAAGAGTACTGTGACCTGCTGCGTCGTGCCGATGCGATCTTCATTGAAGAGCTTCATAAAGCCGACCTGTACAACAAAGTCAGCCAGGCCTTTACCGTCTTCCTGCCAGTTCGTTCTGTCGGCGTGATGGGTGATGGCCGTAAGTACGACTGGGTAGTTTCCCTGCGTGCCGTCGAGACCATCGACTTTATGACCGCACACTGGGCGCATCTGCCATATGATTTCCTCGGCCGCGTATCCAATCGCATCATCAACGAAGTCGACGGTATTTCCCGTGTGGTTTACGATATTTCAGGTAAACCACCGGCGACGATTGAGTGGGAATGATTTCGCGTCTGGCAACAGCCTGCACGTAAAAGCAGTAAAGTACCTCTAAGCCCGCGTAACTGCGGGCTTTTTGTTTTTATGTCTGGCACTTTCTGGCAGCTGTTAGCAACGGGAAGCACGGTTTTTTCAATGGAATTTTTGATGGTACTCTCTGGTTTTGAATTCAGATTTGAAAAAGTACCATGTGATAAATCTCGGTTGAGTTATGGTATTCATTTTTTATAACTCAATTAAAAACAGATAGTTAAATGACTTTTCTGAGTTTTTTACAACATGGTATTAATTGATATAGGAAAACAATAAACCATGTTGACTGACACCAGGCTGCGCCACCTTAAGCCGAAGGAAAAACTCTATAAAGTTAATGACCGCGATGGTCTGTATGTTGCGGTGACTCCGGCTGGAACGATCTCATTTCGCTACAACTATTCAATAAACGGAAGACAAGAGACCGTTACGTTTGGCCGCTATGGTGTCGGAGGGATTACGCTTGCTGAAGCGCGTGAACGGCTCAACGAAGCTAAAAAGATGGTTGCTAGTGGAAGATCGCCTGCGAGAGAAAAAGCCAGAGATAAAGCACGTATCAAAGATGCGGAGACTTTTGGCGCATGGGCTGAGAAATGGTTACGTGGCTATCAAATGGCTGAATCGACGCGTGATATGCGGCGTTCGGTATATCAAAGAGAGTTGAAGGCAAAATTTGCCCAGCAGAAACTGACTGAGATTACACATGAAGACTTACGCGCCTTAACCGATAACATTGTCGAGAGAGGTGCACCGGCGACAGCTGTGCACGCCAGAGAGATTGTATTGCAAGTCTATCGCTGTGACCTGCCCCCAGTATTAGATACAACACTCAGTTAGTAACGTCGGAATCTTCATTCTCAGAATGACCCTTTCTCCAGCCCGCCGCAAATTCAGACGGTGTCTGATAATTCAGCGTGGAGTGCGGGCGGCACTCGTTATAATCCTGCCGCCAGTCATTAATGATTTTCCTGGCATGAACGATATCGCTGAACCAGTGCTCATTCAGACATTCATCGCGAAATCGTCCGTTAAAGCTCTCAATAAATCCGTTCTGCGTTGGCTTGCCCGGCTGGATTAAGCACAACTCAACACCAT
>NZ_JBVHNP010000010.1:0-126556 GCF_055556675.1 Erwinia sp. PME.40.26/001 | reverse complement strand
TTCATGGGGATGTCCTCATGTGGCTTATGAAGACATTACTAACATCGGGGTGTACTAATCAACGGGGAGCAGGTCAGCATATTCAGTGATCGTGACATTTGTTGTCCAACAAGTCGGTGTCGAGTTTCAATCATTGAAAGGGCTGGAACGTTGCTTTTGGGCGATTTACGCATTGATAACACTACTCTTGATGAGATGCATAACCACTTTGGGTCTATGCGTTGGGCAGACCTCGGTACCGTCCAGGTTCCGCATCATGGCTCTCAGCATTCTTGGGAGCCCGGCGTTGCTGCGGTTTTTAGACCAGAACGCTTCATTCACTGTATTCCCGATATTTCTGCTGATCATCCACATAAGAGTGTAAACGACGACTTGAGAGGGACTGATGTTCTTCGTGCTGATTATAGGACGAGGGTTGTTATCGACTACCACTTCCCTTTAATCAGTGTTCCGTAATCTCTCGAAACCTTTTTGCTTTCAAAAGGCAATGATATATTAACGCTTAGAATTAAATCGTATAAGTAATGTAACTTGTTGAAATTATATGTTATTTAAGGTTTTTTATAAAGCTAGAAATGGTGTGAAAAAATCATAGGATTGCTCATTGAATGCCGAAGTTGCACTTGCAATTATCTGTAATGGCTTAGTGGCTGTCACGTATCAAATAGAAGAGGCTTTCAATCTAATGCTGAGTAGACTGTTGGTACAAAGTTGCTGCCCGCCAACTATGAGAGAATTGAGTTGGCTTCGACTAAATATGTTACAGCTTGATTTAATCGCCCTTCATTTGATATGTTTTTCATATCTCAGGATAGCCTGCAGTACAATTGTCAGCCGCTTATGTCAGGCACTTAAAATATTAAGAATCAAGGAATGGTTATGGTAGACGATCAGAAGCCACAAAATCAGCATTATGTACCACAATATTATTTTCGCTGTTTTTCCGCCGATGGAAACAGCATATGTATGTTGCTCAGAAAGAAAGGTAAGGTAATTTATCCTACAGCTATCGATACTCAATCTTCAAAAAATAATTTTTATGGGAATACTGAAGTAGAAGCAAAGATTACTGCCTTTGATATCAAGTACGCTAAGAATCATCACTCCATTCTTGAAATTCTTAAAGCCGAATGCGTTGATAAGTTATCGAAAGAACATATCAACACGCTCATTGAAAATATTCTTTTTCAGAGAGAGCGCACACTAACATATAGAATAAACGAAATACCTGTACAGGACTTTTATAAAAATTTTTTCCAACCCCAGATTGATGACTTGGAAAACTATGACTCTGGGCTGTCGCAAGAGGTTACCGATGCTGTAAGGCAAGCAATGGAACAAGTATTTTCCTCCTTTAGCGATTCTAAAATAATGCAGTATGAAAATCTTATGGGAGTGCCAAACAAGGTAGATGAAGTCAGTGACTTAAGATTAATTATTCTGAAAAACACTACAGGTCTCCCATTCATTTTCAGCGACTCTCCTGTATCGTTTACCAATATCGCCCTGAGTGACTATAAGTGCAGCAAGCTGGGCAATATTAACTTGGGGTTGATGATATTTTTCCCGCTGAGCCCATCACTGTTAGCCTTCTTGTACGATCCCGAGGCGTATGAAATTATTGGAGACTCAGCAAGCATTGTCTTTGAAATCGACAATGAAGAAGACATACATCAAATGAACAAGCTACAATTACACGAGTCTTATAACTCAGTGTATTTCGGCAGTAACATACATGAAAATTATTTGACTGTACTGTGGCAGGAAGAGACAAGCAGGTTGAGGCGAGAGGAGAAATCAGTCACGCCAGTTCCTGAAATTACTTTAAATGGGAGGCTTACAGGTCGAATTATACACGCGATTTCCGACCCTGAGCCAAACTTCTATCCAGGTCTAAGCTTCATCGCATTAAAAGATCTTTCTAACTCCCGTATTCCTTATCGTTCTGCTTTTATCCAATCTCAGCTTCCTCCTGGAAGAGAGGTGCCGAATCTCAACCACTTGGTAGATCGACTTTCCGCTCCGGATGATCCTGTTGAATAAATCTCTTGCGATGATAATTTTGTAGGGATTATCAATCCTCACCTTCTGACTGTGGTTAAAATTGAACGCCAATTCACGTTTAGCCACTCTGATAAGCTATCAAAAATTCCACTGAACCGCCAAAATACATAAAGCTTGGCTCCGCGAAAAATTTGGTGCGCAGCGGAAAATTTATCCTACAACCGCGCTTTGTTATACATGCCACTCATGAAGCGCATGGTTTCCAGATGGTTTAGTATTTGCGAAATTGAATGGGATGGAAGTGTTTTTTTGTAACGTAGTCAATGACTAATTTCCATCTGGTTAATAGCACTTCTAGCCATCCTGTCCTTCATTTCATCTAATCGCTTGATGCTAGATTGTCTTGCGCTTTACGAATATTTTTTATCGATGCTGGCCAGTCGTTCGTAATCGACGTTACCCTATGTACTCTTGGCTGAGGGGCGAGAATAGTAATTCACGGTCGGCCGTTTACGACCCGTGCAGGAGGTGGCGAACAGCGACATTTGGACACGAGCAGTCATTGGTGTAGGCGAAAATATTGAAATGTCTATCATTGTAGATACTTCATGTCGAGGCTATTAACCCGCACCATAATTTCAAACCTATTTAAGTTTTTTACACTTTTTCCGAATGTCATTCGATATGGATTTAACTACATCCCTATACATACCGCTACCCTTATATGGTTTACTCGCATAGCTGGTTTTTTCGATAAACTGATCTACAAAATAATCGATCTGATCACACAGTGTTAGAAGAATTAAAATGGTTCTATCCTGATTCCAGTCTATATTTTTATTTTGTAGCAAGTTAAGATATTTTCTAGTAAACCCCGCAAGCTCTTCAACATGATGTGCTGCGCGTTCCACATGCTTAACGAGCTCTTCAATCTTGCCTATATTAACAAGGTGAGAGGAGTACCCATTTGTAATTCGCAACGCTTTTGTGGATGAATAAAAAGGGTTGGATCTGTTGTATATAAAAGAGATAGTTTGAGGTATAATGCCATTTTGAATTTCCCTCCTTTTGTCTCCTATGGATTCTTTGGCGTCGATAAGATATTCGATGCATTGATTATATGCCTCATGGATGCCATAATTCACGGAATATTCTACTAGCATGGACTGGCGCAGGGACAAAACTTGTGAAATTGAATAACCTATGAACACAATGCCAAATATTGCTTCGAGAGAGGCAAAGAGCCTGGATATACCGATAGGTGTAAAATCACCATAACCAAGCGTCGTAATGGAAACCACGCTAAAATAAACCAAATCATAAATATCAGCAGATTTATTGTTCTTAGTTACACCATGTCCTTCAAAGTTTCCTGCCAGCCAAAAAAGGGCGGAAAAAAATAAAATCGAACCAATTAAAATTGCGCTGAGTTTATAGATGAGTTTTTTTTGTTTGGTCGATAAATCATTCACGTCTAGCCATTCCTCTATGTTTGACGAGCATTTCAGCAACTTCTGAGTTGAGATGGACTAAATTTACGCAAACCATTCCACGTCTTTATATCACGCAAAATTTGTGATGGATCGCCTAGTGTAATATGGTTAGTTATTTACATCATATTATAGTATTTGAATCAACTCAATGGTGTCTGCCCGTCGCGATTGAGTTCTGAGCAGTTGATCGAGAAGGTCGCTCAGCTCGGCAGCTTCATCTACGCTGCGTATTGCACGTAGGACAGTGGCTGTATTAAAAAACCGACGTAATCATGTTTGGAAACCACCCAAGCTGCGCTCGACCTAGATTCCGGGGGCGGTAGAAACTTGATTGGGATGGAACGCGATTTTTATCGCAAGGTGTTGCTGAACAATGACGACGCATATCGTTAGCTTTTGCCACAAGAGAGGTTAATTCGGCTTCTTGAACATTTTTTACTGGACATGGTATTTCTCATGGTTGTTAGATTCGTTATTTTTCTATGCTTATGTTTTATAAATATTTTTACTTTAAATTGATAATTGAGTGGGAGTGAGGTATTATTTAACCTATTGTTTTATTTGATTTAGTTAGTGCCATTGATGATATTGACTGCATTATCAATGGCATTTTTCATGGTATAAGACCGACGCTGAATCGAAGATATAGCAAATACCATGTGACCGTATCAGCAAATGCCATGGTATTGACAACCGGGTGCATTGCATTGCATTGCATTGCATTGCATTGCATTGCATTGCATTGCATTGCATTGCATTGCATTGCATTGCAGCGCTGTGCTGATGCCATCGATGCCCGCTTTTGGTCAGAACCGCTCTCTCGACCCAAGTCTCCAGATCGTTAAAAATGCTCCAGAGGAGCACCTCGTGATCGAAATTGTGAAACAAGACAGCCGCCGCTCGGAATCGAAGTCTCCATATGGGTGAATAAAGTTTGCGGAAAACACGCTGAGAAAATAGAAAAGCTTCAATGACGGGACATAGCAATGGCGATTAACGGAGAGGACGGTGTTAGTGCAGTCACCGTAGATGAACTACTCAAGCAAGGCCTTCGGATACCGAACTATCAACGCCCATACAGTTGGGAAGTATCGACCGCTCTACAACTGGTGGATGATCTCAGCGAAGCTCTTCGAGATACCGAACGAAAAGATATTCCCTATGTTTTGGGTGCAATCATTATTCACGATGATGGTGAGTATCTCAATGTAGTCGACGGACAGCAACGTCTGCTGACTTTGCGAATGATTCTTGCGGCCTTAGATCCGATAAATCATCAGATTTCGGTGTCTGGTAACAGCGAAACCCCTGTCTCCCTGGTTTGGATGGAGCTTCAAAGGCGCCTGTCGCAGTTGGAAGATAAAGAAGAATTTTTGGATTTTATCTGTCACAAATGTCAGTTGGTGCGTATTGTGACGGACGATATTGATGAGGCATTTCGTGTCTTTGATTCCCAGAACTATCGCGGCAAACCGCTTGCCCCTCACGACTTGCTCAAAGCACACCACCTGCGCGAAATGCACGATGAGTCCGCTGCTATGAAAGTGGCTGTCGTTGAGGCTTGGGAAGCCGTAAATGATGAGGATCTGGACAGGCTTTTTTCTACTTTTTTATACCGGATATCCAAATGGTCACGAGGCGAAAGCTCGCTCGAATTTGCTATTCGGGACATCGGCATGTTCAAGGGAATTTCATCACGATCCCACAGATCATTTTCGCCAAATCTGCGATATCATCTTGCAGCACAAGCCGCTATGCCACTTCTAAGTGCATGGGCGATGTCCTCTACACATGATGCACGAAATGCCGGACGCAGCCGCTTTCAGCTTGATGCCCCGATAATCGCTGGGCGCTCATTTTTCGAGATGGTGACATTCATGCTGGACGAATTGAAGATACTGGAAAAAGAGGTTATCGACAGAGGTTTCAAAAACTTTGGCCCATCTCAAAGTCGCTACCGCTACGTTTACGAATTGTTCATTGCCGCGCTGCTTTGCTATACAAACAAGTTTGGCGATGAAGATGTGGATGAAGTGCGAAATAGGTTATTCGCATGGGCATATGCCTTGCGGGTCGAGTTACTTCGTGTGCAATTTGTATCTGCTGACAACCGAGCGCGAGGTAAAAACGATGCAAATAAATCGCCTTTTGTTTTGCTACGCAACGCGATGACTGGAAGTGTTGTCCGTAAACTTCCAATAGCAAGTCAGCCATACGACGATAACCACGAAAAGGAACTCGTTGCTTTTATCAAGGGGCTGCAATGAGCAAGAAGGAGTTGAAACCCGAACTGCTAACAGTAGGCAAGCTATTCACGGACAATTATCTGATTCCTATTTATCAACGGAACTATGCTTGGCGGGCCGAACAGATTGAGCAACTTATCAGCGATATTCAAGACTCGGTGGCTGGGGGCCAGGACGGCTATTTTCTTGGGAACCTTGTTGTAATCAAGCGGGGTAGAGAGGACGAGTTCGAGGTCATAGATGGACAACAACGACTTACAACCCTCTATCTGCTTCTGACCTTCCTGGAGCAAGACGGTGAGGGTGAGAAGCCGTCGGTTGGTCATGCAGGCCACTTGCAATATGAGTCGCGTGCACGGGCAACGGAAGCCCTGCGGCGAGTAGCACAGGAGGCAGCTAAGGGGAAAGTCCGACCGCAGGGTTCCACGAGTAATGCAGATGCTGGCATCCATGAAGGCTACAGCATCATCAATCAGTTCTTCAAACAAAATGAAACCCTTAATCGCTCACGCGAAAAATTCTCCAATTTCTTGCTAACGAAGGTTACTGTCGTCCGTGCCTCGCTGCCACCCAATACCGACCTCAATCGCTACTTCGAGATCATGAACACTCGTGGGCAGCAACTCAAGCAGGTTGATATTGTTAAGGCTCGCCTGATGAGCAAGCTGCCCAATCAATATGAACGCGAATGCTTCGCGTGGGTTTGGGATGCCTGTGCTGATATGGATTCTTATGTCCAGATGTCTCTGACCCGTGGTGACACCAGTTTGCGAAACAAAATATTTGGCGATGAATGGTCCTGGCTGGAGGTGACCAGCTTCGCGTCGCTAACGGAAAGTCGTCCGCAATCCGGCATCAATTCATCAAGGCAATCCTCCGAAGGGGTATCGTTGTCCTTGGATGAGGCGTTGTCAAAATACGCTAAAGAGATCGAGTCAAATTCCACTGAAGACGAGGGCAACGAGCGGTTTCGTTCGACTATTGAGTTTCCGGCCTTTCTGCTACACGTTCTAAGAATTATGAAAGGCGATGAGGTCGAAGACGAAGGCCAGCTTGACGACAAGCGCCTCATCAAGTCATTTGACGACGCCGTAAATAATGTACCCGATGCTAAAGCAGATTGGGTGCGTAGCTTTGCATTCATGCTTCTCAAGTGCCGCAATCTCTTCGATGGCTTCATCTTGAAGCGTCAATTCACGGCGAACATCGGTGACGATGGTGATTGGTCTCTCCAGCGATTGAAGAAAGGCGGCGCGGATAAGAAGCCAACCCCGACGTACATCCATGTTTTCTCGGCCAGCAATGGAAACTTAGAGGAGGACAGCGGTGCTGACCCACATACCCGAGATGTATTGCTGCTCCAGTCCATGCTTCGGATTACCTACACTTCTCCGCGAACGATGCACTGGATTACCAAAGTTCTTCGCTGGCTATCCGTTAAAGCCCCTCAAGACGCGAAACATGCGGATCTTGCCGATTTGTTGAAGGGGTATGCCCGTAGCAAGGTTAAAGAGACATTCCCCTTTGAGGAAGATCAGCAACCACAAGGGTTTGGTATCAGCCGTATCGTCTTTTCGTATCTCGACTATCTTCTGTTGAGCGATTCCTCAAAACGAGATTTCAAATTTCAGTTCAGAACTTCCATTGAGCACTTTTATCCACAGCATCCGGACAAAGAACAGTCGGGCGCGGTTGTTTCAGGTTCTAGCCTTAACCTGCTTGGCAACCTCGCGCTCGTAAGCGTCAGCGCGAACTCAAAATTCAGCAATAGTCTTCCCAGAGCGAAGGCCGAAAACTTCAAGGATACGATTGAACTTCAAAGTCCCAAGCTCAAGAGAATGGCGGAAATCACTCGAAATACAGGCTGGAACGATCAGCAGATAACAGCACATCATGAAGAGATGGTGACATTGCTTCGTGATGATGTAAGTCTGGTGGAGGCAATCGGAAGATCCTACCCGGGGCGTTGATTTCTTTGAATAACCGCTTTTGGACGAATGTCCCTTGCAAAGTGCAAGTTGTCAGTCTAAAAGCGTTTTGTGTCGGGCGAGGCGATCAGTACAGCTCCCAGGTTTTCTTATCATGGTATTTTGTGTGGTATCGACATGCAAATAAAATGATATAATGTTGATTTTATAGTGTTTTCAGGTGGCATTGATCATCGAGTGGGAATGATTCCACGTTTGGCAACAGCCTGCACGTAAAAGCAGTAAAGTACCTCTAAGCCCGCGTAACTGCGGGCTTTTGGCTATTTTTTCCCCGGCATAAACACGTTGAAGAACTCCTGCGCTGCGGTTCGTCTTCAGAACCCTGAACGCCATTCTTTAGTTTTCTGATACGCCATCCTGACGTTTCCTCCTTGTCCGCCTTTCCCATCATTATGCGCATTTTCCTGACGTCGTTAACCTCTTCATGGCCCCCTTCGGCGCGTCGTGAACATCTTTGCTCGAATTATCGCTGGTAACGATGCGCTCAATTTGGTCGGGTTAATCACTGCAGCACGTTCTGGGAAACACGTCAGGTTCTGTTTGCAACGCAAAATTTCCTGTCATCGAGGGCCCGCTCAGTCAGGGTTTAAACGCCTGTAGCGCCCATTGCCTGGCGTCATTAACGGAAGATTGATAAGAGTTGTAAAGGTATTAAGCTTACAAAAAATGGATAATTACTTTACACAAACTTATCATTTGTGTTAAAAATTGCTTCACAAGTTGTCTCAATGTAATCAGATTATAAGGATGTTTTATGGCTACTTTCTCATCTCTGGTTAGTCAGTCCCACCGCTTGGATATTACGCTTGACTCCCCTTCAGCGCAGTTCGACGGGATCAATCTGCTGGTCGAAGAATTGCCGGAAACCCTGTATTTCGCCAGCGACTGCGCTTCAACTGCAGCCAGTGTCAGCACCGCATCTACCGCAGGTTGTGGCAGTATTGCTTCGGCAGGCAGCATCGGTACGATGGGCAGCATTACCAGTAGTGGCGGTTAATTTCCCTCTACGCAACCGGTACGAAACATTGTGCCGGTTACCCTCCTGACACTTTCTCGCTGGCTCCCAACTAATGATCAAGCAGGATGACATCACTCTGGCTACTCAGCTCGCAAATAGCCCGGCATCACATCAGTTTTCGGCAGGTCGGTCGCCGCTACTGCAGGTGGAATCGTTAAGTAAATCTTACTCTGATGTTCAGGTGCTGCATGATATTTCGCTGCAGATAAACCCCGGCGAAATTATCGGTCTGGTAGGGCCAAATGGCGCGGGAAAAACTACGTTGATGGAGACTTTGCAGGGGGTGCACCCTTTTAAAGGACTGATTAGCGTCTGCGGGGAAGATATCCGGCAAGGGCTGAGCCACGGTGTTAAACAGCAGCTGGGCGTTGCGCCTCAGTTTTTCAGTTTGCCGTCCCTCTTGCGCGTGGAAGAGATCCTCTCGCTTTATCAGGTGCTGTATACAAATGCGCTCTCGGTTGAGGCGTTGCTCCAGGCCGTGTCGCTGGAAGCGCAGCGAAAAATGCGCTTTTCCCGTCTTTCTGGCGGCCAAAAACGGCGACTGGCGCTGGCGCTGGCGCTGGCTGGCAGGCCGAAGCTGCTGCTGCTGGACGAACCGACGGGGGATCTCGATCCGCAAAGCCGCCGCTACATCTGGCGACACATTATCGAAAATGTCCGCCAGTCGGAGATGGGCGTGCTGATCGCCACCCATCAAATGGACGAAGCGGAAATTCTGTGCGACCGGGTGATGATTATCAATCACGGCAGGCTGCTGGAGAACGCCAGTCCGCAACAGCTTATCGATCGCTATTGTCCGGGCCACCATATCCGTTTTTCCGTAGCACAGGCGATGGCGGAAAAATTTGTTACGTCTTTTCCTGGCGCAACACAGCAGGCTGATGAACACAATCGGGCACTTAGTCGCTTACATATTCCTGTACGTGAACTGGCGCAGGTACTGCCGCGAGTCATTGCGCTGTCGCAAAACCTGGGCTGCGAACCCGTACAGCTTCAGGTAAGTAAAAATACGCTTGAAGATGTTTTTATCTGTTTGACCGGCGAGACATTAAGGGATTAACCATGAGCCATAGCTGGCAGATTTACCGACGCTTTTTTGGTGCCAGCGTCAAAGAGTATCTGCGCGATCCGTTGTCAACGTTATTCGCCTTTGTTTTGCCGCTGTTTTTTATTTTTACCTTTGGCATTACGGCGAAAATCATCAATAGCAATCAACAACAATTTGCCGTGCAGGTGAGCGTAGTGGGGGAGTCTCATGAAGCTGAAGCACTCTGGCAGCAGCTACGCAACGCGCCCGGACTGGTGGTTCAGCGTCAGCTGAGAAGCGACCCGCAATCGCTGGTGCGCGACAATGAGGTGCAGGCTGCAGTGAGCTGGGATGAAGGCCGGCAACGTCCGACGATTACCACTACCGAATCAATGCGTTCTGTCGCTCAACTGGTCATGGTTGCACTGACCCATCAGCCGGTGGCCTCTCCGACACCGGTAGAGTTTTTCGCGGTGGAAAATCAACACTTTAACTATTTTACCTTTATCTTCCCGTCTCTGCTTACGCTGGCTTTATTACAGGTCGCCTTGTTCGGCACTGCGACGCCGCTGGTCGCTGCGCGCGAGAAGGGGATCTATCGTTACTATGCCGTTATTCCTTTACCGCGCTGGATCCTGCTGGCGTCACAGGTAAGCGTGCGGCTGGTGATTTCGCTCATTCAAATTGCGTTGCTGATGGTGGTCGGTGGTCTGGCGTTTGGCTTTAGCGTGCAACAGCCGCTGCTGTTTGCCCTTTTGCTGGTGGCCAGCGCGCTATTGCTGGTCAGCTTTGGCTATGCGCTGGCCGGATTATTCCGCAGCTCGACGCTCGCCACCATTTTGCTGACCCTGCTTAATTTTTGGTGTATGTGCTTCGGGCAGCTATTCCTCGACCTCAGCATTTTTCCTCCGTTCAAATGGTTAATTCTGACTACGCCGGTGGGATTTGTCTCCGACGCGCTTCGCTTTGCAATGAACGGCAGCGAAGGCGTATTTTCTTTTGCCGCTAACTGCACTGGTATGGCGGTATGGGGCGCCATAACGTTGTTTGTCGGTATCAGATGGTTCCGTTTTCAGCCTAAACAATCTTAAATTACAGGTCCGCAAAGATGAAAAACAGCTCAGCATCCTGGCACTTTTATAAGCTCTATATTGGTAGCCACCACGATGGAATGGACTTTTTGATTGCTGAGGGGTTGACTCCGGCGCTGGCGCTGGCTCCAGATTCACCCTGGTTCTTTCTGCGTTATATCGATGAAAAAGGCGTGCATCTGCGCGTACGTTTTTTACTGCAGAATGAGGACCAAAGCCGGGAGGCGGCTATTTACGCCACGCTACATGATGCGCTTAACCGGTTGCCGAAGCGCCCGGCCAGCCTGTGGACGCCGCTGGTCAATTTCCGCGATATGCCGACGTTTCCCGAATATCAATTCCCTGTGCATTGTGAACGCGCGGAGTATCAACCGGAAACCGAGGTCTACGGTGGCGAAACAGGTATGGGTATTGCCGAAACGCTGTTTCACCATTCCAGCGACATTGCCCGCGCTATTTTGCAGGATGAATCCGCACATACCGTTTCACGTAAGGATTTCGTCTTGCCACTGATGCTTGCGGCACTGCAACGGTTTGTCCCGCCCGGCAGGCACATCGCGTTTCTGGACAGCTATGCCACCTTCTGGCTGGCGGGTTCGCCAGATATCGGCATGATGAAAAATACGTTTACCGATCGCGCCTGGGATCTGATAGATGAAAACGTGCCACTGCTGTCGCCGCAGTTGCGTCAGCAGCCGCACTGCGCTGCTTTGCTGACGCGCTGGGAATCAGCGCTGGAGCAAACCCGCCGTAGCTACGAGCGTCATTGCGAACGTTACAACGAAGGGCTGGCGGAAAATCTGGCCTTCCAGTTTATGCATTTGATGAACAATCGTCTTGGCCTAAGCACGCTGGACGAGGCGTGGCTGGCAGTCTTGATGAGCAAAAGCCTCGAAGGGGGGGTTATTCATGCATCATCATAATTTTGCCGTTTCCGCCGCGATGCGCCAAAAATATCCCTTTATGTCGCTGGTCTCGCCGCTGGCGGGGGTAGTGGGCAGCGTTTATCCGCTGGAGCCACAGGAGCTTCATGTCCCGCGTTTTCCGGCGGTGCTGGCCAGCCTGGGCAATCTGTCGATGCCCTATCCGCACATTATCGACAACCTGGGGAATGACCTGCAAACCATCGCGCTGGCTGGCTGCGGTGCTGATGAACAGGTTGATATGGCGGTGGTTCGCGCCGTTGCTGAGGCGGCAGAGCGCTATGCGACCTGCGTTTATCATCCGGGAGATGTTACCGTCGCCAGCTTTCACGAACTGGGTGCTGAGGGCATTGCTGCCAATACGCTTCCATGCTGCAGCGAGCAGGAGCTGGCGGACCCTCTTTGTCCGGTGAAGCCAATAGATGACAGCTTGCCTTTGCGTTGGGTTGAAGGCTACTCGTTAACGGCAGACCGCCCGCGTAAAGTGCCGCTAATCATGTCTCATCTCTACGTCAGGCCCTGGGAAAGCGAACTGTTTTGGTTACCCATTTCCACCGGCGTCGCAGCTCATACCGATCTGACCATGGCGACCGTTACCGCGATCAACGAAATCATTGAGCGCGACGCGATTGCCCTGACCTGGCTACTGCAAATGCCGCTGCCGCGTATTCGCTTCGATCAGCCCGTCCCGGATCGCCTTGAGGATAAGTTTACCCGTCTGGCGACCAGCGGACTTGAACAGTACTTTTTCGACGCGACCACCGATGTCGGCGTGCCAACTGTCTATGGGCTACAGCTGCGGCCCGGACACCCGACCTCCGCCCAGTTTGTCAACTGTTCAACCAGTTTCGATCCCTGGGATAGCTGCGGCAAGATGATCCGTGAAAGCGCGATGGGCCGTTCGGTGCTGGAACATGAACTGTCTTTGCCGAAGGATATGCGCGATTTTATCGCACTGGAACACGGCGCTGTTTTTATGGGGCGTGCGGAACAACGTCCCGCCTTTGATTTCCTGACCAACAGCAGTGGGGAAGTGACGATTAGCCAGCTTCAGGCGGGCTTACCCCAGCAGCCAGCGGCACAGTTGAAGCAGCTGGTTGCCCGTTTTCGCCAGCTTGGCATGGATGTGGTGATCGTAGATATGACCACGGATGACCTGCGTGAGGCGGGGCTGCATGTCGTGCGTGCGGTAATCCCGGAGTTATTACCTATGACATCAAGCTATCGCGCCCGTTATCTCGGCCATCCTCGTTTGCTGCAACAGCAGCAACGGCTAAGCGAGCAAACAGGCGACAAGGTCACGATCAATCCGTGGCCGCAGCCTTTTGCATGAAGGAGAGTTGTCATGATTATTGTCAGTGAGACGGTGTTTGGTCATGAAGTCGCTGATTATCTGTGCCGCCAGGAAGGCTTTACGCCGCTGACGCTGGCCGCCGCGCTGGATCGTTCCTGGTGCAGTAGCGAAACGCCGTTTGTCGGCATTGTACTTACTGGCGGCGCGCCGGTTAAGCTTGAAGAGCTTACCGCCCGACTACTGCAGGCGGGGATCCCGCATGCCTGCGTGGTGCTGAGCGATCATCAGTTACGCTGTGGTCCGCTAGTGGTGCCAGGAAAAACAGCCTGCTACGCATGCACAACAAAGCGTCTTCTTAGCCTGGTGGAAACGCCGCGAACGGCGATGATGGACCTTAATCTACAGCGCTTTCACGAACAACAGCCGCATAACGCGTTACAGGGCTTTACGCCTGCGCTGGTGATGATGGCCGGTTTACGTTTGAAGCAGTATGCCAGCTTACCGGAAGAGCAGTTTGGCAATCTGACGGCAGTCAGCTTCAGCAGCAACCGTACCGCCAGCAGTCATGTCGTAGCGCTGCACGGCTGCGATTGTCGCGGCAGCCGTCGTGTTTCGCAGGCGCAGGGAACAGCATTGCTGGCCAGCCATCTGAAGGGAGTCTTGCAGTAAATGAAAACCACGCATATGTCCACGCTACTATCAGGTGCGCAATTCAGGCAGCATCGCGATCTCTACGCTTTATTGCCACGGCGGCCAAAGCTGATCCCTGAACTGATTTTTATCCCGGAAAATGCCACCCGCGTAGCGGTTTATGGCGCGCATCAGTCGCGTATTTTGACTTGTGCGCAGGGCATGAGCGCACTGGCGGCATTCCTTGAGCGCCTAAACGGCGACAACGAACTGGAAAGCGTGCTGGCGGGCGACGCGTTGCTGAGCAGCGATAACGCGCTGGGCATGCTGTCACTGCTGTTTCGCTATGGCTTTCTTGAAGATGGCGAAGGGCTGGATGCTGACGATCAAAGCCCGCTCGCCAGCTACTGTGGGCGGCTGGTCGATAATACTCGCCTGCATGCTAACCGCAGCGCGGCGTTGCGGTCTGCCCGCAGCCGTCGGCTGGCGCTGGTTTGCCCGGAAGACGTACAGCCTTTGCTACGTCAGGCGCTGGGATCCATTGTCGCCAGTATTGATGTTTTGACTGAGCCACAGCAGCTCGATTCCCACGTCTGGGATGATGCGCTGGTGATTTTTGACGGCAGCGCGGGCGATACGTCGCGCCAGGCGTGTGTAGATGTATTGCATCATGCAGGAGTACGCTATTTCAGCTGTTTCATTGGTGCCGACTGCACGCTGGTCGGCCCGCTAACGTTGCCCGGGATCAGTGCCAGCTATCAGTGCGCCCGTGCGCAGTGCGAGCTACCGCAGCCTGCCAGCGATCGGCAGGAAGTGGCGTTTCGCGCCGTTTACGCTGCGCATGAGCTGGGACAGCTTCTTCTTGGGCTCTCTGCAGAAAGCTATCTCAATAAGGTTTTTTCCCACAGTCATTTGGGCAACGGGGAATATACGCTCGCCAGTAAGATTGCCCGGCTACCCGGCACCCCGCTCGGAGGCCTGCCAGGATCGCATTATCTGCCGCCGGAAAGCGCGGAATTTACCGCCTGGCTGCATCATACCGGCACGCGCCTGCCGCCGCGTAATGAGCTACCGCCGCGCAGCCACCAAATGCATTTTACTATTGATAATCTCAAACGGCATGCTTCGCAGCCTGTCAGGCTGCATGGGCAGCAACATCTGGAGCTGCCTGCCGGTGCATTTCCAGAATCGCACTGGCTTCAGCAGCCAGCCGCGGTTCAGCCGCTGACGCTGGCTACGCTCGGCTGGCTGCTGCGCCATGCCACCGGCTATCAACAGCTCGACGACGGCACGCTGCGCCGTATCGCCCCCAGCGGCGGGCAATTAACTTCCTGCGACCTGTTTGTGGTGGTCCGCCAGCCGTTGCCCGGTTTACCCTGCGGCATCTGGTTTTACCGGGGAGAAGAGCAGCAGCTGGTAAGCCTTGCTGGCGTTGACCAGCCGCAGATGGAGCGGTTGCTGCGCCAACCGGAAGAGCCGGTATCGCTGATTGTCAGTGCCAATCAGCATCGCGTGCGCGGCAAATATAACGATTTCAGCTATAACATTATCAATCTTGATGCCGGAGTGGTGAATCAATATTGCGCGCTTTCCGCCCGTGCGGCGGGATGGTCGCTGCGGGAAGACCACCAAATCGATCTGCAGTGGCTGGGGACCCTGCTGTTCTTTAACGAGCAGGAAAATCCCCATATTATTTGCCAGGTCATGCATCTGCAGGGCTTGCCGGAGCCGATGACAGCCTTGCCGTTTCCCCGCTTTGAGACTGCCACCAGCATAGCGGCAGTAAGCTATCGCCCGCATGGTGGGGCTTTGCAGGCGCAGCCGCCATTTTCTTACGCATCCTTGATGCCGTTCAGCAGTGACGAAAAGCTCTCTTCGTTGCTGTTGCGACGCCGCGCGCAATACGAATATGCCGATCTGCCAGTGCAGGAAAAGTTGCTTGAAGCCTTGGTCGGCATTTGCCATACCGGGCTGGCGCAGAGCCACTCGCGCGGCATGCCTGTTTTATCTTTGGAGCCATGGCTATTGCTGCCCGAAGCCAGCGGCGAGCTTGCCGCTGGGATCTATCAGTGTAGCGGTGCCGGGCGTGAGCAATGGCACCGGCGGGACAAGGATTTTAGCCGCAAACAGTTGAGAGACTGTGTCAATCAGCTCGCCTTTCATAAAGCTGGCGCTGTACTGGTATGGGTTGCCAACCTGGAGAATACGCTGCAGGAGTATGGCGCGGCAGGCTACCGCATGCAGCTACAAAATGCGGCGGCAAGCGCGGTACAGTGCTGGCTGGCGGCGGTGAATTGCGGCCTGGTTGGCACGCTGGCGGGGGGCGTCCTGGAGGAAGGACTTATGCGTCATGCCGGGGCCGATGGTTATGGCGAAGCGCCACTATTTTGTCTGGTGCTGGCAAATCCATTGCCTGTGGAGCCTGACTAAGATGCTGCCCGTCTCCACGCCGTTGCGCTTATATGCTGATGTAAAACTGGCTTCCCCACAGGGCGATGTAGCACTGCTGCTGCGGGAGAACAGCAATGCGCCGCTAAAGCTGAGCGGCGTCTCTGCACGGTTGGCGCAGCTGCTGCTGGCGGGCACCTCTTTAGCCGCCCTGCAGGACGAACTGGCGAAACACCACCCGCAGGCCACCGCTGAACAGTGCCAGCAGGCGCTGCGCACTTTTTTGCAGCGCCTGCGGCAGGCCAATATGATCGACGAGGGTACAGAACGGCCTGCTGTAGCGAAAGTGGCCGGGCGTATTCCTTTACCCAATCCGGATGCGGCCGCGCGTCGGCTTGCCAGCCTGCTACAGCCAGTTCCGCGCTGGCTGGGATGCAGCCTGCTGTTGGCTGCTGCGGCGGTGGCTTTATGGCAGGCAGTGGCCAGCCTGCCGACGCTAAACCTTTGGCTGATGCAGGGAGAATGGCTTGGCAGCCAGCTGTTTGTCATGGTTGTTGGCATACCGCTGTGGTTATTGCTGCATGAGATGGGGCATGCCGTGGCCTGCCGCCTTTACGGCTGTCCGGTTCTTGGGGCTGGATTGCAGTTTCGCGGCTGGTGGCTGCCTTCCGCTTTTGTTAACACCAGCGCGATTGCACTCTATCCACAGCGCGGAATACAGGTTGCGGTGGCACTGGCCGGGCCGTTAGTGGATCTTTTATGCCTGGGCACATTGGCTGCCTTGAGCGAATCCGCCGTGGCTGCCACGGTACACCCTTTGCAGCTGCTGGTGCTTATCGGGTTATTGTTCAACCTTACGCCTTTCCGGCTTTCCGATATGAACCGGGCGTTTCAGGCGTTCGCACAGCGAGACGCTAGTGGAAAAAACCTCAGCTGGTCTGCCGCCGGAAGGCGCTTATTTATCAGCTACTGTCTGCTTTACGGCATGGTAATGGCCGGGCTGATGGCCTGGATTAGCATGGTTGTCTGGCAGCGCATAGCTAACTGGCTGGCCGCAGGAGCGGGGTTATGATGCTTTTATCTCAGCCAGGTCTGCGGGTCGCGCCGTTTATTATGCTGCGTATAGCGGGCTTGCCGACACACTATGTCAGCAAATTACCTGATGGCCTGCTGGCCGTTGTTCGGCAACAGCAGCAACTGGAGGCGGGCTGGCAACAACTCAGGCAAACCCTGATCGATAGCCTGCATGCGCATGTCGCACAGCCTGCTGCAGACAGTGTTCGTAACGAACTTATTCGCTATCGTCGTCATCTCTATAACGGTCGCCCTTTTCTGCTTTCTGAGGAAGTGAGTGCCTGGCTGGCGCATTACGATGACGCTACGCTGGCGCAACTTGCCGAATGGCAGGGGCTGAGCGAAGAGCGGCGGCAGCTGAAGGCGACCTTCAGCCAGTGCTGGCAGCAGGTCAGCGACCGTACCCGCGAAGTATTAACCAGAGCAGCCGACGAACCGGTGATGTGCCGTGCGCTCAGTCTCGCTTCACCCCGTCTGCTGACCGATCTGGCGCAAAACTGGCAGGCATGGCCTGCTAAAAAGCGGCGGCGGGTAGAGCGCACGCTATTTGCTTATATGACCCGCGCTGCGGGCAAAGTCAGCCCTTTCAGCACATTTGCTTCTTTTATCCTGCTTCCACTTGCTAATGGCGCCGCCAGTGCCAGTGCCAGCCTGCAGACTGCGAACTGGCAGGTTGTGACGACGACCCATCTGAATCGGTCGATCGCGCTGGCGCTGCGCGAAGCTTTGTATGCCCAACACCTGCTGGCAGAGCGTGACCTGCCGCTGAGCCTCAATCCGTCGCTACAGCGGATTTCTGCCAGCCAGTTGCGTGGGGATTTTTATCGCTACGAAAAACGGCGCGGTCTGTTATGGAACGAAGAGCAGCAGTTTGCGCTGAGCCTGGAGCCGCAGGAAGTGGATGCCATCCTGACGGCCCGGAGCACACAGCGCTGGAGTGAATGGTGGCAGCATTTTGTCGCAGCAGGCATTGCGCCGCAGCCGGCGGAACGGCTGTTGCGAAAGCTGGTGCGTAAAGACGTATTGCGCCCGCAACTACAATGGAGCGCGCATCATCCTGCGCCAATAGCCGCTGTGCTTGCGTCACTACCGGCAGCACTGACCAGCGAGTCGTTACGTCGCCTGGCCGAGCTACCGCTCCAACTGCGTGAGGCGAAAAATCCGGAGCGCGTCGCGCTTTTGGCGCAGGCGCAGCAGACCCTGAGCGAGAGCTGGCAGAGGCTTACCAGCCATCAGATGCCGGAAATCCGTAACCTTGTGTATGAAGATGCCTGGAGCGAGGGAATCGACATGACGCTGCCGGATACCTTCGTGTCTGACGTGCTGGCCCGGGTAGCCAGGGTGGTGGCGAAGCGCGCCAGCCTGTCGCTGGAATATCTCTGGTTACGGCAGGCTTTTCTGCAACGCTATGGTGAAGGTGGCGTATGCGAAGATATTGGCTTGTTTTTGCAGGAGATCTGGCAGGGCTTTATTCTGTTCAGCCAGCAGCTACTTGCACAACCCGCCGCCGCCGTTGCCCGTCTGGATTACCGGGGCATCGATCCAGCGGCATTGCGCTTGCCGGTTACGCTGTTTCTGCAGATGGAGGCCAGCGAGATCGGCCAGTTGCACCAGCGCCACGGCAAGGTAGTGATTAACAATGCTTATTCCCGTATCGGCTGGCAGCTGGCGCGCACCACGCTAACCGACGATGGCGGCGCTGATGCACGATGCAGACAGCTGAAGCTGTGGCTGCAGCAGTTCGCCGCGCCAGCCTTGCCGTTAACGTTCAGTATCAGCGGCGAATCCAGTAATTTGCAGGCTCAGGCGCGGCTGGCGCAACATCACCTGTGTCTGGACGAGCCGCAGCAGGTGGCAGGCGATCTTGTTCTTGCTCAGCTCCGTCTGTGTCACGACGCCGCAAGCGGGTTATTGCATTTTATGGACAGACAAGGGCAGGTGTTGCAACCCTGCTATCTGGGAGCCGCCACGCCGATGATTGCATGGGGTACAAAATACCTGCTTACCGTGCTGGCTGAACCCGTGCAGATAGGTCGTCCTGCCTACAGCCAGATGATGGCGGACGAGCACGATGACGATTTTCGACATGCGCCGAGACTGGAGGAAGATAACTGCGTACTGATACGCGAAACCTGGTGGCTGCGCACCGCTCGAATTTTCCAGGAATTCACCGGACAGCCCGTCGCCGATCAACCGGCACGTCTGCTGGAACTGCTGCTAAAGCAGGGCATTCCGCCAGACAGTTATGTAAACGGCCAGTACAACGACAGCCTCAGCTGGCAGGCGTTCAACAATGAAAAAATTCGCAAACCAATGTGGTGCCGGCTCGGCAATCCACATTGTCTTGACCAGCTGCTTCTGCTGGCGCGAAAAGTCGACTGGCTGGTTTTCCGCGAAGCACTACCCTCGCCGGAGAACAGCTGGATGCAGACGCAGGAAAATAATTACGTCACTGAAATTCATACTGAAATGGTGATTTCCGGCGACAATTTCAATCTATCCCTGATGTTCCCTGAACAGGAGAATCACAATGCATAAAGTCTCGAATCTACTGGTGTTTATCGGCCTTATCAGCCTGGCGATAGTGTTAGCCCTGAACCTCTACAGCAGCTATGCCACCAGTCATATCAATAGCGCGCCGCTGTTTTCTACTAACTGGTGGGCGCGCTGGTTCCCGGTTTACGCCTCGGGCATTGCGCTGATTTTTATTGGTCTGGTGCTGCGTCTGACCGGTGGAGCGCGTTAAGCAATAATGAGCTCATCATCGCCGGATGTTTCGCGGGATGCCGCCCGCCAGCAGGCTTTGCATCTGCTGAATACGCCGCCCATGCCGCCTTCACCGCCGCGCAGGCGATGGCGAAAAATGGCGATGCTGGGGCTGTGCATGCTGTTGCTGTTGCTGGCGGGTATCCTCACCAGCGTGTTTTTAAGCCGTTCGGTTACGCCAGCTCCCGTAGCGCCAGTTGCCGCCAGCGCGCCCGTGGCTGCCAGCTCTACTGCAGTCACTGCCGCAGGGTTTATTAAAGCTGACCGCATATCCACGGTATCTGCGGAGATCACCGGCACTGTAGAAGAGATGTATGTGCAGCGGGGCGATACGGTAAAAAAAGGCGAACGGCTGGCTTCGCTGGATGGGCGTTCGCTCAGAGCGCAGATCGCCGCACTGAACGCCAACCAGCAAATGGTGGCGGCTAAACTCGCTCAGGTCATGTCGCGCCTGCCGCGAGCGCGTAATCAGCTGCAACGATTGAGTAGATTGTTGCCGCAGGGCTATGTCAGCCAGGACGATGTCGATAGCGCTAAAGCAGACCTGGACGCGCTCGACGCGCAGCGTAGCCAGTATCGGGCGGAGCTGCAGCAGGCAGGCTGGCAGCTGAAAGCCAGTGAGATCGAGCTGTCGCGAACCGTTATCCGCGCACCGTTCGACGGCAGAGTCGTCTCGCTGGACGCTTCTCCTGGCGAGACGGTTTCGCCGGTTTCTGCGGGCGGTGGATTTACCCGTACCGGCATCGCCACCATTGTCGGCCTGGATAACTTCAATGCGGAAGTCTGGCTGCCGGAAAACCAGCTGGGCAAAGTGCAACTACAGCAGGGCGTGACGCTAAAACCGGACGGCCTGCCCGATCATAGCGTTCAGGGAACCGTAAGCCTTATCTCTTCGGTGGTGGATGAGCAGCGTGCGGCGGTGTTGGTGGTAGTGAAGCTTACGCAACAGCAGCCCTGGCTGAAACACAATATGTCAATTCAGGTAGATTTTGATGAATGAAACAAGCGGCCATGTGGTTCAGCTGCGCCAGGTCAGTAAGGATTATCGCAAAGGGCGCGAGCGCATTGCAGTATTAAACGAGGTAGATTTCACGCTTAGTCCTGGCGAAATGGTCAGCATTATGGGGCCTTCCGGATCGGGTAAATCGACGCTGCTAAACGTGATTTCGGGCGTGAATACCTGCGATCGGGGAGAGGTGTTTTTGCAGGGACATCCTCTCCATGAAAGGCGTGTGAGTGAGCGTACCCAGCTTCGTGCGCGTCATATTGGCTTTGTTTTCCAGTTCTATAATCTGCTACCGGTCCTCAACGCTGAAGAGAATGTCGCGCTGCCGTTACATCTTTGGCGTATCGATGCGCGGCAGCGCCAGCAGCGGGTTAACGCCGCGCTCGACCTGGTTAATATGGCACATCGTCGCCAGCACCGGCCTGATGAACTTTCTGGCGGCGAGCGTCAGCGTGTGGCGATCGCACGTGCGATTGTCACCAATCCGGATCTGTTGCTGTGTGATGAGCCTACCGGGGATATCAGCCGGGAGGCTGGGGAAGAAATCATGGAGATCATGCAGTTGCTGAGCCGGGAGCAGGGCAAAGCCATTGTCATAGTGACGCACGACGTGCAGATTGCTGCACGTGCTCAGCGTCAGCTTCAGCTCAGGGACGGGCAGCTCGTTCTTCGGGACGTTCGATGAAATCAGCATTTTACCTCTGGCTTTGGCGCTCCGCCACCGAGCAGCTACGCAGGTTTATCATGCTGCTGCTCTTTGTTGCCAGCGGCGTAGCATTATTACAGCTTACGCTCACCCTCGATCGCGCTTTCAGCCTGCAGGCAAGCGATAGCCAGTCTGGCGATAATCGATTGCTGGTACTGAATGCGCTAAGTTCACAGATGCCGTTGCCGCAGTTTTACCAGCAGAAAATTGCCGCGGTGCCGGATGTCAGCCAGGTAAGCTGGGGTGTCTGGGTTGGCGCTTATTACCGCCATCCCGGCTGGTTTGTTCCTGCCGTCGCCATCGAAGACCAGCACTATTTTTCAATGCTGTCGTCGCTGAAAATAGCGCCAGCGGTGCTGGAACGTTGGCAGCACGACCGTCAGGGCGTGCTGGTGGATAGCCGCTTTGCCGCCCAGTACCATCTGAAAGCGGGCGATCGTTTGCCTCTTTCTTCTTCTATCTGGCAGCTGGCACCGAATCCCATCCTCGATCTTTATATCACCGGTATTGTTGAAGAAACACAAACCGACAACCCGCCCGCAGTTTGGATGCATTATGACTATCTTGAAAACGCCAGGCAAAATGGCAAAGGGCTGGTGAGCTTTTTTATGGTGATGCCGAATCCGGGCGTTTCCGCTGAAAGAGCCGCGCGGGAAATCGATCGCCTGTTCAGCGCAGAGCGCATGCGTGGAATGACGCAAACCGCGCCCGTACGTATGCAGATGAAATTGTTTATGAGCAAATTGTTCAATTTCAACCGGGTGATCTTTTGGGTCAATCTCTCGCTTTGCCTGCTGCTGGCGCTGCTGCTCAGCACTAATTTTTACGTGATGACCCAAAAAGCGCAAGACGACTATCGTACGCTCAGCTATTTGGGATTTGGTAAGACGCGCCTGATTAAAGCCGTAGCGTTACAGCTTGCCGCCATCACACTGATTGGCGCAGCGATAGGCGTTCTGCTGTCGCTGTTTATCCTGTTTTTGCTGCCGGTATTTCTCCCTTCCGTGTTAAGCGGGATTACGCCCTACTGGCAGGATTATCTTGCCAGTATCCTGCTGATTCTGGCGCTCTCCCTTTGCTGCAGCCTGCCGTCGCTGCTCCAGATTGCCCGTCTGCGCGAGGACGGACAATGAACCAGCAACCTTCAAACCAGGGACACCAGCTGGGTATTCTGCTGAGGATTGGTCTGCGTGACCTGTGGCGGCGACCGCTTTATCTTGCCGCCATCCTGGCCAGCTTTATTTTTCTTTCGATGATCGTCACGTCGCTGTTTTCCCTTCGCGAGGGGTTAATTAGCGCCCTGGAATCCAGTGCCGAACCGGGACTCTATTTTGCTCAGAGCAAAGATTCTTCTGCTGAACTCTCCAGCACCATAACGCGCACTCAGGCTGCGCAGCTTTCGCGTCTGCCTGGCATGGTCGCACTGTCGCCTGAGTGGGTGGTACTGGCGCGCCTGAGTCCTGAAAAGACAGAAAAAGAATATCTGGTGCGCGGCGTTACGCCTGCTGCCTTTACGCTGCTCAATGCTAAAAGCGGAGAGCCACTGGTCAAACTTACACGTGGCAGACTGTTTCAGCCGGGGCAGAATGAGCTACTGGTCGGGACGTCACTGGCACGGCACTATCCGGCTTTTCGCCCTGGTGAGACGATTCGCCTGCATGAGCATAACTGGAAAATTGTCGGCGAGTTTTCGACCGGAGGATCGCCTCGCCAGTCTGAGTTCCTTGCCGACCTGGAACACATCCGCACCCTCTGGGGGGCCGGGCTTGATTACAACCTGGTCGCTTTTACCGGCAGCGCCAGCTATGCCGGGCATTATCAGCAGGCGATGGCCGGTTCGCTAAGCGACAGGGTAACCATCAGCGACAGCCGGACGCACTACGCGGGCGGCAGCGAAGGGTTGAGCCAGATGCTGTTGGGGTTTGGACTGCTCTTTTCACTGCTGGCGGCGGTTTCGGTGACGGTCGGCATTATCGCACTCTGCGAATCGCTAATCGTTAACCAGCAAGATCAACTGGCGATGCTGCTACTGCTGGGGTTCGGCCGGGTTATCGGCGCCTCCTACCTCTGTCAGATAGTCCTGCTTGGTCTGACCGGCTCACTGGCTGGTTCGCTACTGAGTATGCTGTTGTTCAACGGCATCACCTTTACGACTTTCGACCACGCGCGCGAACTGGTGTTTCCACTGGTGGTGAGCGGCAGGATACAGATAATCAGTGTCGCTTATGGTGTATTCGTCAGCTTTATCGCTTCGCTGTTTGTGTTACGCGCTATTGGCGCCGCGACAAAGGGAAAATAATGGAAAAAACTGAAGAGCGTTACGCCGCGCTGGGCAAAATCTATACGTTACGTACCTCTGTACAGCTTGCGACCAGCGCCGAGCAGAGCCGAAACCTGCTATTTGCCGTGCGCGCCGGCAACTATCATTTGCTGCATGACGACCAGCAGAGTCTGATTGGCTATGTCACGTGGGCGGCTATCAATCGCGACGGCTGGCGTATGCTGCAATGCCAGCAGCTGCCACGCTATCTCAGCGAATGGAGTGAAGGACGGGTTATGCTGCCGATGGATGTGGTGGTGTTACCCGAATGGCGCACTGCGCTGCAAAGGTTATTGCGCCCTGTTTGCCGTCGCATGCCGCAGCTCGCGGCCTGGCGCGCCGGGCAGCCGCCGCGTCTTTATCGCGTTTTGCGCCGGGGGAACCATGACTGATTTCACTGCGGCATGGTCAGCGGCCATCGTCACAGAACCTTTTGCCAGCTGGCGTATTACGACAGCGCGTACACTATGGCATAACCCTGCTAAGATCCCGGGATATATGGCCAGTCAGCAGCTGCCGTGGAATGCGGAAAACATGGCCCGCCTGTGGGGCTATGCGATACCGGGCGGCGACTCTTTTCCGGCGGAACAGTTTGATTTGCACAGCCCGGCTACGATGTATGCCGAAGCTTATGGCGGCGAAGGCGGGGCGGCGAACGGCGGTGGTGCCAGAGCGGGCAATCTGCGTGGTTTGCAGCTAAAAGGCATCGGCCCCAATATGTTTGTCGGCGCCGGTACCGACAAAAGGCATGGTTACGGCGCATTCTACCTGGAACACGCTATTGTGGACGCCATCTATTCGCAGCTAGTTGACCGGCTGTTACCGTCAGGCAGCGTGAGGGTATATGGCGTTATGGACAGCGGCCTGACGATTCATTACAGCGATCCGGAGAAGAACTATTACCACAGCGGTGCTGGCGGTATTCTGCTGCGTGAAGAGTGTTTGCGGCTTGGGCATTTCCTGCCCGCGCAGGAGTTTTTGCCACGGCCTCATCAGCGACGTGTGATGGCGGATCCGCAACGGATGCGTCGGGTGATGCGCCAGCTGATGGCCAGCGGGCGAGGCGACAGCGCTATTGAAAATTTATTGCTGAGCTATCTGGGAAACAGCGCAAAACAGCTGGCATGGGCCAGAGCCAGCAGGCTGACGCATGGCGCGCTGACGCCTTCGAATACCAGTGTTGACGGGCGCTGGCTGGACCTTTCGCAGACTTCGACGCTGCCGCTTGGCGTCAACCAGCGCATTACCCCCCAGCGGCTTACTTTTTTACAGGAAAGCTTCGCGCCGCCGGATTTCGTCTGGGAAGTACTGCATTTTTACAATAAATATAATTTACGTCGCGTTACCCTGGGCGGCGCGATGCGCCATTACGATTTAAGCTGGCAGCAGGCTTATAAGGAGGCGTTGCTGACGCAAAGTGGATTGCAGTATAGCCGTACTGCATCCGCTGCTGCAGCCATGATCTGGTGTACGGCACTCAGCAAGCGGATTAACAGCAATCCTCTGCCGTTTACCGATGCCGTGGATGAGCATCAGCAGGATGATGGGTTTACTGAACTTATGCTGGATGCTTATGCCGGACTCGCTAAGGCTCAACCGGACCCACAGCAGCAGGCGCTTGGCATATTGATCGAAGCGGACTGGCATCAGGCGCAGGCGAGAGGAAGCCAGCTCACGTTGATGCAATACCAGCGCTGCTGCCTGTTGCGCGCATGGCGACGCAGCGCATTTAGCCCGCTGTTCTGGCGCAGCCGTGTCTATGTTGCGGTTAACGATATCTGCCAACCAGAAATGGGCGATGTGGACGGGATGATGAATGCGTTAACGGCCTTTATGGATTTCGCTTTTACTCACGACCCGGCAGAAAATAAGGTGGCTCTGCTCAAACTGAATGATATAGAGATTAGCTGGCTAACCGCCAGCGATAGCTATCAATTGCTGTATCAGCAACGCGTTACTGAGTTCGCACATGCCGGCCAGCTCGCTCAGGCGCTCGCAGCGTTGCCGTTAAACTGGATGCGCTGGCGGTTTGATTTCCGGCACCCAGTGTTGGCGTTGTTAAAGGCGCTGTCAGTGTAATGTTTGAATTTGGTGCTGATATGTCTTTTTATTCAATACATCCACTTTTCCACCACAGCATCGCCCAGATGCTCACGCAACAGGTCCTCATTGTCCTCCTCGCCGTGAACCGCCAGCAGGCACATAAACATCAGCACGTCGAGGTACTGGCCCACGTCGCTGAAGATTTGCGTCAGCATCGGCGAGCTGTCGTGATCGAAATACCACACCTCGCCGGTCTCGACATGAAAGCACCACATATTGCCATTGCCCAAATAGTCACCGAAGACGACCAGTTGCTTGACCAGTACCCAAAGTGCATCGGAATTGGGGGCATCTTCCAGAATGTCACTAATGCCGGGATAGGCGCTGTGCAGCGGTTCAATGCTGGCGTATTTGGCGGGGGCCACGCTGCACAACGTTTCCGCCAGGTCCAGCACGCCAATCTGCTCATGATACGTGCGCAGTAACGGAGGGAGGAGGCAGCCCAGGCGTTGTTCGAGGGCGACCACCTCTTCGGGTTTGACAGGCGTCAGCGGCGACGGGTTTTCCCACTGATCGAGCCAGGCCAGTGCGCAGGCACGCCACCAGTCCAGCCGGGCATTATCATCGGCAAATTCTGGCCAGGCCAGAGGGGGAAGGTCGCTGGCCGGGGCTGGCGAGTGAGTGTCTGAATTCATAGCGGATGATGCCTCAGGATGATTAATAAGTGCTGCTGTCGATGGTGAAACGATAGTTGATATCGACCTCAGACGTAATATCGGCGCGTTCGGTTTTCTTTAAAACGAACTCAAAAGCGGGTTCGTAGTCCTCGCCTCTGGGCACTTCACCGCCGAGGATTTCAACATCATACAGGCCATTCTCAAGCGCGATCTGTGGCCGTCCCGGCTGGTGATAGCGTTCCTGCAGTGAGTGGATATCGGCATCGGTGAAGTTTTGCAGAATCCGCCATGTGAAGAGCAGGAGCTGCTGGTTTTCAATCCGCAGGAAGTAGCCGCCGCGCCGATGCTGTAAACGGCTCTCCGGCTTGAGCAGCTCCGGCATCTCATTCGAAAGGTTGAAAATAATCGTGTACGGGTAATTTTCAATGCCCGCTAAGGGGATGACGATGCCGTTCAGCACCGCCCTGTCACCGCTGTCATTGCTGGCAAATTCCGAGGCCAGATCGTCACTGAGCAGGTTGTCGTCCTTGAATTTTTTCAGCAGACGAAGGTCGCCAATCAAAAAGTAATCAATCAGGTCGTTAAGGACTTCAACGAATTCATAGCGCATCAATCAGTTGCTCCGTTATTTTTACCCTTGTTAAACCTCAACGCCCCACATTGAAACGCCCTGGATCATCTGCAGTATGGCGCAGGTATGAATACTCAGGGAAATGGCATTTGAGTATTTACTGGCATAATTTTCACTGATCGGCTGGAAATAAAGTCGGCCTAACGTTTTCAGTATCGCCCTGTTCTTTTTCATTGCCTGATAGAGTTCCGCAGACTCCTTCAGTGAAAAGTGCCCGGTAACGCCCTCGTCGATCAGTTCATCCAGCACCTTTGCGCTTGCCTGAAACTGAGGTTGCAGCCTTTCCAGCTTAGCGCGGAAAGGGGCGATTTCGCGCTGCATGGTTAATAACAGCTCTGCATTTTGTTCCGGGTCGATGCGTGATTTCAATTCGGATACCAGATGGCAAAAATAGATATCGTTCTTCAGATCGCTTTCAAGAAGACGGTTGGGATCGGCCAAATATTTTTGTTGCGAAACTGCTCTGAAATCGGCATCACCTGAGTGGCTGTCCAGGGCGTTCAGGTGGTCTTCAATGTGAATAAACGCTGCCAGTCTCCAGGTCAAATTTTCTGCAGTTTGCCAGCCTAACTGCCCGCGAAATGCCCAAAAAACCATTTCGGAACTTTCATGCAGCAGATGGCGTAAATAACGCGGCGTGTGGTTCTTGAGATCAAAGCGATCGAACTGATGTACAACGTTGGTCAGCGTTTCCTCTGCCAGCCTGCTGAGCTGCGAAATGTCTTCTTTGTGCCGATCGCGGATCTGTTTTAACGCCTTACGATAGGGGGCGTGCTGTTCAGAGAGATAGGAACGGTAATCATTATGCGCGGCTATCCGGGAATGCTGATTCTGCTGCTTTGCATAACGCAGACTGACTATCGAGACAATCAGTGCCGCAAACGCCACACAGTCTGATACGGTGATGTTCATACTGTCCTCCCTGTGAATGCCCATTATCTTAACGTGATGAGGACGGGTGTAAACCCCCTCCGGGGTGGGGATCCTCCCGGCACTGTGCATCCCCGTACATTAAGGTATGCTGGTAAACCCACATCGCCAGGAAACCCCCAACATGTTCTCACTGAAAGCCCTGAGCCTGATTTTGCTCTGCATTATGCTGCTGTCACTGGGAGCCAGCCTGACAGCGGCCACGCGCCATCAGGAGACCGGCGGGCAGGGAGGCTGGGCGACGGCGCGGCGCGACGCCTCCGGGCAGGCCCCTGACCCTAAGCGCTTTGCCCGTCTGGCTATTGTGCAGATTTATGCCGCCCCGACCTATGGCTGGAAGGGGGCAGTGGCCGTACATCCGTGGATAATCTATAAACGTGCCGGCGAAACCCGCTATACCCGTTATGAAGTGATTAGCTGGGGAAGCGACGATAAAGTAAGGCGGAACAGTAACTTACCTGATGCTTACTGGTATGGCGCACGTCCCCGCCTGCTGGTAGAGCACCGGGGGGCAGAGGCGGAAGCGATGATCCCTCAGATTGTGGCGGCGATTGTTTCTTATCCCTGGCCACGGACCTATCATGCCTGGCCGGGCCCCAACAGCAACACTTTCCTGGCGCATATCGGCCGGGAAGTCCCGGCGTTAAAGCTGAATTTGCCCGCTAACGCGATCGGGAAAGACTATCGCTCTCTGCTTAACCCCATTGGGCTGCCGCCTTCCGGGCGCGGCGTTCAGGTGTCAGTGCTGGGGATAGCGGCGGTCACGCTCGGCGCTCAGGAGGGCATTGAAATTAACGTGCTGGGGCTGAATCTGGGGGTCGGTTTCGCGCCGCTCCAGATGCGCTTACCCTTTATCGGCGGTTTGGGTGAGGACAATCTGCAAAAAGAAAATCCCGGGATCTGACCTGACGGCTTCTTAACCTTCCCGCTGCAGGGGAGCTTTCTCGGGCTGGTACGCAAAAAATTTGTGCCAGCCCGCAATCCGCAACGTCCGCCGTCAGCCTGTCTCACATTCCTGAAACGTTATGCTGGCACGTTTTTTCTCTTTATCACAAGATGGCGCAAGGAATGGAGGTTGTCAGTTGACAACTTAACTGGAGCATCAGATACTGGGAGGAAACATGGCGCGCCGGGCTCATACCATTAAGGAAATTGAAGCGGTACTTAAACATGCCGAACAGCAGGGCTGGCGTGTTGTCTGCGGCGGCAGCCATGCCTGGGGGAAGTTATATTGTCCCTGGAACAGTACGCCGTGCCGCTGCGGGGAGTTTTGTATTTGCTGCGTGTGGTGTACGCCCAAAAATGCAGTGAATCACGCAAAACAGCTCAGACGGGTGGTCGATCACTGCACACTGCGCCAGCAATTTGAAAGCAATGGAAGGACTCAGCTGCCATGGAATACACGTTTACACTGAAATATCAGCTAGCTGACCAGGCACCGTCCGCTGACGTACTGGTTGAACGTCTGGCGACGGCGGGCTGTGAGGATGCCCTGATTGGCCTCGGTATTCCGGGACGAATGGCGCTGGAGTTTATTCGTGAAGCGCCATCGGCAGGTCAGGCAATGGAGAGCGCCTTACAGCAGATTAATACGGTGATGCCGGCGGCCCGCCTGTTTGAAGTCTCACCGGATTATGTGGGCCTGACGGACGTGGCCGATCTGATTGGGGTGACCCGGCAAAATATGCGCAAGCTGATGCTGACACACTACCTGACTTTTCCACCACCGGTGCATGAAGGGGCGGCGACCATCTGGCATCTTGCCGAGGTGCTGACATGGCTGAGCCAGCGCGGCGGCTATCGCGTTCCCGGGCATATTCAGGAAACCGCTGCCGCCGCGTTAAAACTCAATCTGAGCAAAGCGATTACGCGGCATCACTCTCCGCCAGATACTCCCTGACCATCTCATCAAATGAGTCATTTGCCCTGAAGCCCAGGCGATGGGCATAGCTGGCGTGGAAATCGCCCGGCCAGGAGTTGACGATGTTGATAATGGCCTGGTCAGGCTGATAGCTGATGCGGGAAAGCGCGTCTTCACCGCTGATACGCCGGAGCGAAGCCAGCATTTCCTCTACGGTCACTGACAGTCCGTTCAGATTGATCACCCGCCCCTGGTCCAGGTCTGCGCTTTTCAGTTCATGGCCGAGGATCAGCGCTTGTACCGCTCTGGCCGGAGACATCAGCCACAGGCGGGTGGCCAGGCTGACAGGGCAGTTGGCTTTCTCGCCGTTGAGCGGTTCGCGAATAATACCGCTGGCAAAGCTGGAGGCGGCAGCGTTCGGTTTACCCGGGCGCACAACGATGGTGGGCATACGCAGGCTGCGTCCGTCCAGGAATCCCCTGCGGCTGTAATCAGACAGGAGCAGGTCGTTGATGGCTTTTTGCGTGCCGTAAGAGCTCTGCGGCCTCCACACCTGGTCGTCCGGCACTTTGTCGGGGAGCGCCCCGCCAAACACCGCAACTGAGCTGGTGGTGACCAGTCGCACGCACTGCGGTAAAGCGCGCAGCCTTTCCATAATCTGACGTGCGGCATCCACGTTAATCTTCATTCCCAGGTCGAAGTCCTGTTCAGCCTGTCCGGACACGATAGCGGCCAGATGGAAAACGCTGTCCGTCTGCGCATCAATAAGGGTTTCCAGCTCGCTGCCGCTGCTGATGTCCCCACAGCGTACGATGAGGCGGGGGTCTTCAATGCCGCGGACGGGGACAATATCAATGGCAGTGATCTGCTTAATGATCTGCGGCTGTCCGTGGGCATCGTTCAGCGAGCCTTTTGCCAGCAGGGACTGAAGCAGTTTTTTCCCCAGGAATCCGGCTGCGCCGGTGACAACGATATTCATAGTGTTCCTCATTGATGTTAGCGGTTGACGATACGACCGGGAATGAAAAAGATGGCCGCCGCGCCCACGAATAGCGTGCAGGAGATGATCATCATGCCGGTCAGCGTAGAGTGTGTAAGATCGGTCAGAATGCCCATCAGGTAAGGAGCGACAAACCCGGCCAGGTTACCAAAAGAGTTAATCAGCGCGATACCGACGGCTGCCATGGTGCCGCCGAGGAAAGCTGTCGGCAGGCTCCAGAACAGGGGCAGGGTGCTCAGCCCTCCCGCCGCGCCCAGCGTCAGGCCAAACATGGCGATAACCAGGTTGTCGCTGTAAAGGGCAGATATCACCATCCCGACACCGCTTAGGACGGCAATGCCCGCCAGGTGCCAGCGGCGCTCACGGTGGCGGTCGGCGCTGCGCGATGCGACGATCATCGTGACAATGGCTGCGGCATACGGGATCGTCGTCAGCAGTCCGACGGTGAAGACATCCTCCACCCCGGCATTACGCACCAGCGTCGGCAGCCAGAAGCTGACGGTATAAAACCCGGCGATCAGGCAAAAATAGATAAAGGTTAACAGCCACAGCTTGCCGTTTCGCAGTACGCTGCCAATCGTCGCCTGCTCAGCCGTCGCGTCCTGTACGGCGTCTTCCTGCAGGCGCGTGCTCAGCATGACTTTCTCTTCTGCGCTCAGCCAGCGGGCGTTTTCAATGCGGTCGGGCAGCAGGAAGAACACCAAAATACCAATCAGCAGGGAGGGGGTTCCCTGAATGATAAACAGCCACTTCCAGCCCGCCATGCCGTGAGCGTTATGGAAATATTCCATAATCCAGCCGGAGAGAGGGCCTCCCAGCAGCCCGGACAGAGGGACGGCTGCGGCAAACAGAGCAAACATTTTTCCGCGTCGGTAGGAGGGGAACCACAGGGAGAGGTAGAGGATCACCCCGGGGTAAAATCCGGACTCCGTCAGGCCGAGCAGGAAACGCACGGCATAAAACTGAAAGGGCGTGGAGACCAGCGCGGTTAGCGGAGCGATAACCGCCCAGGACGCCAGCAGCGCCGCCAGCAGGCGACGAGCGCCAAAGCGGTGCAGTGCGATATTGCTGGGCACCTGGAAAAAGAAGAAACCAATAAAGAAAATTCCGGCCCCGAGTCCGTAGACCGTTTCGGAAAAGGCCAGGTCGCTGGACATTTGCAGTTTGGCAATACCGACGTTGATCCGGTCGAGGTAGGCAAAAATATAGCTCACGGTCAGGATCGGCAGGATGCGCCAGACGGCACGTTTCCAGGCATTCTCTTCCCTGTCGCTGACCACAGCAGGAGAGGAGATAACGGCGTTAGGTGAGTTCATACGGCTTCCTTTTCGGGTAAAGAGCAGGGAGATGTCCTTTCTTCAGGCAACAGTCATCCTGTCCCGGGTTCAGGCTAACCTGAGCCCGGGATAAGTGAAATAACGAGAAGGTTTGTTATTTTTTGTTAGATTAAGCGCTGTGAGAGGAAGTTTCTGCGTTATAAATCACATTAATAACCATTAATTATCATTTTATAACAATACGCGTGCTTTCTTAACGATCAGTGGATCAGGAACAGGGTGGCCAGACCGAGGAAGATAAAAAAGCCGCCGGTATCGGTCAATGCCGTGATCAGCACGCTGGAGCCGACTGCCGGGTCGCGTTTGAGTTTGGTCATCATCAGCGGTATAAGCACCCCCATCAGCGCAGCCAGCAGCAGATTGAGCACCATCGCCAGCATCATGACGCCGCCAAGTGCCGGATTGCCGTACATCGCCCAGGTCACGCCGCCCATGATCCCGCCCCAGAACACGCCATTAATTAATGCAACGCCCAGTTCGCGACCAATCAGGAAGGAAAAGTTGCCCGGTTCAACCTGGTGCAGGGCCAGCGCACGCACAATCATTGTGATGGTCTGATTACCGGTATTTCCCCCGATCCCGGCGACGATAGGCATCAGCGCTGCCAGCGCGACCAGCTGAGATATCGTTTCCTCAAACATGCCAATCACCCGGGAGGCAATAAACGCGGTACACAGGTTGATGGCCAGCCAGGCCCAGCGGGTGCGCACTGATTTTCTCACCGGAGCGAAGACATCCTCTTCCGGGTTAACGCCACCCATTTTACGAATGTTGCTGTCATTCTCTTCATTCACCAGGTCGATCACATCTTCGATGGTGACGCGGCCCATCAGCTTACCTTTGGCATCGATAACGGCAGCAGAGATCAGGTTGTAACGTTCGAAGGCCCCGGCAGCATCTTCGGCTTTATCATCAATCAGGAAGGTGGTGGGTTTGGTATTCATGACCTCTGAAACCTGCTTTTCCGGGGTGTTCAGCAGGATTTCTGTCAGTGGGAGTTCGCCAAGTAGCTTGTTATTCTTGCCGGTAACAAACAGTTTGTCCGTACCATCCGGGATAGATTTTTTACTGCGCAGGAAGCGCTGTACGGTTGCCAGGGTGACATCTGCACGCACCGTCACCATTTTGAAGTCCATGATGCGGCCAACCCGGTCCCGGTCGAAATGCATCACATCCAGCACGCGGGAACGCAGTTCCGGATCGAGAGAGGTCAGCAGGCGGCCGGTTAAATCACGGGAAAGATATTTGGCCAGGTAAGCCTGATCATCAATATCCAGAGGAGCGATAGCGCGTAGCAGATCGCGGTCACTCATCTCTTCTATCAGACTTTCCCAGACGCTTTCAGAGGCCTCAACCAGCACACGGCCCCGGCGGTCATTACCAATCAGACGCCACAGTGCCAGGCGCTCATCTTCCGGGAGGGCTTCCAGCAGGTCAGCGATATCGGCCGCATGCAGCAGGGGCAGGGTACGCTGGATCTCTGCAACCTGCTCACGATGCGCTTCTGCTTCAGCGGCAGATTCTCGCAGAGGGCGCTCGTGTAAGGTATCGACAAGGTCTTTATCATTCAGCAGCAGATTAAGAATACGGCTACGAATTTCAGCCAACTGCTGAACATGGGAGTGCGCTACAGACATACAACATCCTTTTGTCTGGCTAAAAGAGGAAGACGAAACGAGGCTATAGTTTAGCTGATTTCAGGCAAAAGCGAGGCGGCAAAAGCTCCGAAAAGCGTCTGTTAACATGCCCGGCGGGCAGGCGCTATTTATCGTTAACGACGGTGACGGGAACCGCAGGTGGATTTTTTTTCTGCTGATGATGCTCGATGGCACCGGGAACGACATAAATCAGGCGTCCTAATAAGATGATAAAGCTGACCAGTAAAATAACGCGGGTCATGCGACCTGTTTTCTGACGTTTTCTAAATGACATAGCGCTGTTCACGCAGTTTTTCCTGAAGTATACCCAGAGGGCGATGGCTAATTTACGCACAAATCAGGTGTGAAGGTCAATGAGAAAAAGGACTACGGCCGGGGGCAACAGGGCAGGCGAAACACGCTGTTGATTGTTAAATGAAGCATTAACTCAATCGCGTGTCTATTAACGTAATTACAGTGAAATTGATTTAAATCAATTTATTGTGAGATTTAACCTCTACTATAGCGCCATCTTTTTAAAAGCCTTTTAATTGATAAGCAACGCAGTCGCTGATCATCTAAGAATAAACCTGCAAATTAATATTAAACAAAACAATAATTCAATGAAAAAATCGGCGTTGCTGACACTCTTTAACCACCGCTGGTGGGGGCTGCCATTCCTGCTGGGGATGTTGCTGATGCCGCTGGCTTCCTCGCTATCAGTACGACTATGGTTGCCAGACGGCTATGTGTATCTGATCTACCTGCCGCTGGCGATGATGATCGCCATGCTGATGGTGTTTGACTGGGCGGCTTTCCCCGGCATTTTTGCCGCGCTGTGCTGGCACAATTTTTCCAGCTACAGCGTGCCGCAGGCTATCATTATCATCGCCATCTTTATGGCGACGCTGATGATATGCTGGGCAGGCTATCGCAGCCAGACAAGAAGCCGCTGGAGCATCAGTTTTGGCGACCTGAAGCAGGTGGGGAAGCGGCTGTTCTGGCTGGCATTTGCCGTGCCTACACTGTTTACGCTGCTCTTCCAGGCCATGGTGCCGCTGGCTATTTTGCCTGAAATAAATTCCATCTTTGTCCGTCAGTCTTTTTCGCTGCAGACCTTACTCAACTATCAGTCAACACTGCTCTCTTCCCTCGCCATGGTGCAGTTGTTCTACTTCTCAATACGCACTCTGCGTCATCCTCGT
Organism: Erwinia sp. PME.40.26/001; assembly: GCF_055556675.1. NCBI lineage: Bacteria > Pseudomonadati > Pseudomonadota > Gammaproteobacteria > Enterobacterales > Erwiniaceae > Erwinia > Erwinia sp. PME.40.26/001. The sequence goes on along the minus strand of NZ_JBVHNP010000010.1, from coordinate 91,261 downwards.
TTCTATTTAATATTAAAAGCGCGGTGTAAACAGGAGTTTTCCCCTACGGCAACGGTGCGGGAATGGCTGTGCTGGCTGGCGCTGTTATTGATGTCCATCACCATGCTGACGCAGTTCAGGCATACACCAGATAACCTGCTGACCACTGAGTACGGCATTCCTTTTTTATTGCCGCTGATGCTCTGGAGCGCGTTACGCTTTGGTTATCTGTTTACCTCACTTTCCTGGGGGGTGCTGCTGGTCGTGCTTTACCAGCTGCATGACCGCTTTATGCACCCTGCGGTTGAACCCCACGATCTGGCCGTGGTCTCGGCGAACCTGCTGGTATTTACGCTGACGATTTTGCTGATGTCTGCCATCAGCTCCCGGCAGCGCCGTCTGCTGGCGAAAGCCCGCGAGCTGGCGCTGACCGACCCGGTGATCGGCCTGCCCAATCTCCGCGCGCTAAGCAAGGATCTCGCGATCGGTTCCGGCTCGGCACTGTGCTTTCTGCGCATCCCTGACCTCGACCGACTGAGCCGGACCTACGGCCTGCAGTTGCGTATTCAATATAAGCGCAGCCTGGCCGTGCATCTCCAGCCCTGCATGCTGGCGGGCGAGGATATCTACCAGCTGCCGGGCTTCGACCTGGTCCTGCGGCTGGAAATGAGCGGACACCAGCAGCGGATAGAACGGCTGGAGGCCCGCCTGAAAGATTATCAGTTAAGCTGGGACGGCCTGCCCATCCATCCTGATGTCGGGATCAGCTACTGTACGGTGACGCCCCCCGTGCAGTACCTGTATGAACTGCTGGGCGAGATGAGCGCCAAGGCGGAAATATCCCTGCAGAGCGGACACGCGGAAAATATGCAGCAGAAAAGCAACGTTCCGGCACAGCAGCAGATCACCGGGAAACTGGCGATGCTGCATGACATCCAGTGGGCGCTGCGCCAGGGAGGAGTTCGTCTGATGGCGCAAAAGATCCGTGGCGTGCGCGGTGACGACTACTATGAAATTCTGCTGCGAATGGTGAACGCGCAGGGTGACCCGTTAAAACCACAAAGTTTCTTACCCGTGGTGCATGAGTTTGGCCTGACGTGGGAAGTTGACAGCCTGATGCTGGATCAGTCGCTGGCCTTTATTCAGCGCCACAGCGAACAGCTTCCGGGTATCCGGCTGGCTGTGAACCTGTTTGCGGCGACGCTCTGCCGGCCGCAGTTTGTGGAGGAAATCGCTTCACGCCTGAAGAACAACGACATCGAACCGTGGCAGCTGATTATTGAAGTGGAAGAGTCACCGATGCTGACTGACCACAGCTGGGGTAACCGTTCGATAGCGCAGCTGCGTAATCTGGGCTGCCGGGTGGCGATCGACGATTTTGGTACCGGCTATGCCAGCTATTCCCGCCTGAAGCTGGTGCAGGTGGATATGCTGAAAATCGACGGCAGCTTTGTGCGCAATATGCTGAGTAACAGTCTGGATTATCAGATTATCGAGTCGATTTGTGTCGTTGCCCGCCTGAAGCGTATGCAGATTGTGGCGGAATGCGTTGATTCTGAAGAGAACGCCGAGGCGCTGCGTAAAATGGGGGTGGATTATCTGCAGGGAGCAGTGACGGGTGCGCCCGTTCCCCTGACGGAGCTGGCCGCTGTACAGGCAGGGGCCAGCAAAGCGGTCAGGCTTTGATGTTGGCCTTGCGGGCAAGCAGCGTGGCGAAACGTAACGCAATCCGCTGACCGTTTTCATCGACCCGGTGCAACTGACCGACGTTTTCGTTGTACTTGACGATATGCCATTTACGATAATAGTCGCTCAGTTCACCCGACCGGAAGGCAAACGGGAACCCCTGATTGCAGGGGTAGTCCGGTGTATCCATGGCGGCGACGATCAGATTGTATCCGTCCCTGACGGTGCTGGCCTGCATATCGGCAATCAGCTGTGGGATCGTTTCCGGCTGCAGGAACATCATCACCACGGTCGACAGAACCAGTTCATAGGCACCGTTAAAGCGCAGGGTGTTCAGATCCTGTTCTGCGGTATGAATGCCGCTCAGGTTTTCTGCTGCAATAATCTGGTTAAGCCGTGACAGGCTGTTCGGGTTCTTATCCCAGGCGGTGACGTCAAAGCCTTTGCTATTAAGAAACAGGGAATTGCGGCCGCTGCCGCAGCCGACATCCAGCGCTCGTCCTCCGTCCAGGTAGGTCATCGCTTCCACAACCTCGGAATGGGGGGCGGTGAGTTGATATTTCTCAGTGAAATAGGTGTCTGTGTGTTGTGTCATCGTTGTCAGTTCTGTAGGGGGCCGATCCGGTGCGGCGATCGGCCCTGTTAGCGGTTATTCCGCGCGGATCACGGTTCTTCCTGAATGGTTAGCTGCCAGCCGGTAACATCCTTCCAGTATGTCTGCTCACGTTCCAAATCCAGCTGAACCAGGTTGTTCTGACTGAAGTAGTCCCGCGGGAAGGTCAGCGTCCAGTTGCCCTCATCGGTTTGCAGCTGAAGCGCGGTCGGTTTGGTCGTGGCCTGGCGCTGATTATTCAGTAACGCGCCCAGACGCAGTAAAAAGACCAGCGGCAGGAACTGCTTACGTTTAAACAGGGTCAGGCGTGGCATATCTTCCACTTTCACGGCTTTGCGGTGGTAGCGTACCAGCGTGGCGAGCAGCGTTTGTTGATCCTGATTAAATCCGGGCAGGTTGGTGTTCTGCAGGATATAGGCTGAGTGCCGCTGCATCCCGCTGTGATTAATGGTCAGCCCCACCTCATGCAGCATGGCCGCCCATTTCAACAGCGCGGCGAGCTGCGGATTGGCCTGGCGGGTATTCTGGTCGCGCCACTGTTCGTAAAGCTCAACAGTGGTTTCCAGTACCCGGCGAGCCTGATCGCTGTCGATGGCGTAATGGTTCGCCAGGCTTTGTGCGGTCCGGCTGCGGATGTCCTGATGACGGAAGCGGCCTTCCATCTCGTACAGCACGCCTTCACGCAGCGCACCGTCGGACAGGCGCAGTTCACGAATGGCCAGGGCATCAAACACGCCGCACAGGATGGCCAGGCCGGGAACGAACACGCCTTTACGCTCATCAGACAGGCCGGGCAGGCTCAGAGCATCGAAAGATTTGTGGCGGATCACCTCGTTATAAAGCCTGTCCAGGCGCTCCGGGGTAATCAGTTTATCCTTCTCGCCCATCGCCTGCAGCACTTCACAGGCGGCCTTAATGGTGCCGGAGGCACCGAGAGCAAACTGCCAGCCCATCAGGCGGTACTGCCAGGCCAGCGTTTCCAGTTTTTGCACGGCGGCCAGGCGGGCCCGGTTGAAGTTCTCTTTGCTGATGACGCCGCCGGGGAAATAGAGGTTAGCAAAGCTCACGCAGCCCATGCGGCGGCTTTCTACCAGCCTGGGTTCAAAATCCTCACCGATGACCAGTTCCGTCGACCCCCCACCGATATCAATGACCAGCTTACGGCCTTTTTCCGGCTGGGTGTGTTCCACGCCCATAAAGATCAGGCGGGCTTCTTCATGGCCGGAAATGACTTCAATCGGATAGGGAATCACATCGGCGGCGCGCTGCAGAAAATCTTCTGCATTGATCGCCTGGCGCAGAGTGTGTGTGCCGACAATGGTGACATTGGCCGGGCTGAAACCCTGTAGACGCTCGGCGAACAGCGCCAGACAACTCAGCCCCCGTTCGATAGCGTCTTCACTCAGTACATTGTTGTTGTCCAGCCCGTCGGCCAGGTGCACACGCTGTTTCAGGCGGCCGAGCACCTGCATCGCCCCGTCAACTACGCGGGCAATCACCATGTGAAAACTGTTCGAACCCAGGTCAATGGCAGCGAATTCCTGCGGTTTGGGCGTACTTTTATGGGAAATTGGCATAGTGATTAGTCAGGTTGCTCGAGAGATTTAATGTAATCGTAAATTGCCAGCTGGGCCCGAACCTTGCGACGGTTACCGCGAGGAACATACCGATTGCTTAACTCTTTATCGACGAAACGTGCCTTCAGCGTATCACTTAACAGGATGGCAATAATATCCAGCACACGCTGTTTCAGAATAGGGTCAAGGATGGAAACCGCGACTTCGATACGATAATCAATGTTGCGCGTCATCCAGTCCGCAGAAGAGAGGAAGACCTTTTTGTCGCCGCCATTATCAAAAATGTAGACCCGATCATGCTCCAGGTAGCGATCGATGATACTGATCACGCGTATATTTTCGCTAATCCCTTCCAGATCCGGGATCAGCGAGCACATGCCGCGCACCAGCAGGTTAACCTTCACGCCCACGCTGGAGGCAGTATAAAGACGATCCACCAGGCCTTTATCCACCAGGTTATTAATCTTCAGGGTGATACCGGCCGGGATCCCCTTCTGGGCATTAGCAATTTCAGCATCAATCAGCTGATACAGCATTTTGCGTGAGTTCTGCGGGGACACCATCAGATGCTCAAAGCTCACCGGACGATACGGGTTTTCGATAAAGTTAAACACCCGGCGCACTTCATTAGTAATACGCGCATCCGCCGTCAGCAGGGAGTAGTCGGTGTAAATACGGGCGGTTTTTTCATTAAAATTACCGGTACCAATATGCGCATAGCGGGCAATTTCACCGTTTTCACGACGAGAGATCAGGAACAGCTTGGCGTGGATCTTCAGCCCGGGGGCGGAGAAGATAACGTGTACCCCGGCCTCAGTCAGCCGCTTAGCCCAGTGGATATTCGCCTCTTCGTCAAAGCGGGCCTGCAGCTCTACCACCACCGTTACTTTTTTGCCGTTGTAGGCCGCATGGATCATCGCATCAATAATGCGTGAATTCTTGGCCACGCGATAAATATTGATTTTTATCGCCAGCACCGCCGGATCAAAGGAAGCCTGACGCAGCAGCTCCAGCACGTGCTCGAAGGTGTGATAGGGATAGTACAGCAGGACGTCACGATTACGGATCGCGTCAAAACCATTGCGGAACCGATCAAACCAGATGTGGCGCAGCTGTGGCAGCGGTTTATTGACCAGGTTGGCCTTACCGACGTTCGGGAAGCCAATAAAGTCTTTAAAGTTATGGTAGCGGCCGCCGGGCACAATCGAGTCATAGTTCGAGATATTCAGCTTGTTACGCAGCAGCTCCACCATCGCATCGGGCATATCGCGCTGATAAACAAAGCGCACCGGTTCGGCGTTCAGGCGCTGCTTCAGACTGGAGGACATCAGCTCCAGCAGGCTGGATTCCATCTCTGTGACCAGGTCATACTCCGCATCCCGCGTCATTTTCATTGAATAGGCATTCAGCGCATCGTAATCGAAGAACCCCCGGAAGATGTCTCCCAGGCAGTAACGCAGGATGTTATCCAGCAGGATCATCGGTTTTCTGCGGCGCGGCGTCTCCGGCGGCAGGTTAACGAAACGCGGGACTTTATCGGACGGGATTTCCAGCAGCGCGTAACGAATGTCGTTACCGCGAATAATCTCCACGGCCAGATAGGTATAATCGTCTTTCAGGAACTCGATCAGATCGGTGTCATGATTGATCAGAATTGGCGTGATGTGCTGGCGCAGATGATGTTTGAAATAGTGGCGCAGCCAGCTCTGCTGATTGGGTGACAGCTGGCGTTCGTTAATCAGGAAGATCTGATTACGCGCCATCTCCAGCAGCAGGTCGTTGTAAAGGCTGTCGAACTCCTGATCGGCTTTTAGTACCCTGGCCTGAATTTTTTTCAGCAGGTGACGCGGCGGATTGGGGGAGCCCTGTTCTTCACCGATCAGAATACGACGCTTGAGGTCGGCAAAGCGAACTTTGTAGAACTCCTCCAGGTTATTGGAGTAGATACCTAGAAAGCGCATACGCTCGATTAGCGGGTTAGTTTTATCTGCCGCTTCCTGCAAGACGCGTTCATTAAAGGATAACCAACTTAACTCTTTCTCTATATACAGCTTTTCCTGACCCATTTTTACTCCGTTGTCTGATTCAGGATGAAGGTATCCATTGTTCTGAAACATTATGGCGAGAGTATGGCAGCATTGTCCAACGCTCGTGATTGTTGATTGTCTTATTAATCACATACGGGCAACATAGCGGCTTCGACGCACAATGGAAACCCACTCTGATATGACTGACCGCCCAATCCCTGTCCACGATAACGCCGGGCGCCGCCGCATGGTCGATCGGCTGACGCGACGCGTGGTAACGGCGTGTGGCGTGGCGATCCTGCTGGTCATGATGCTGCTGTTTTTCTGGCTGATTTGGGTAGTCGTCCCACTCTTCGTCAGCCCGGGCCTGCAGGCAGGGAACGAGATAAAACTCTGGCAGAGCAGCCCGGCGGTGGCGATGGGCATGGACAAGCCGCAGCAGTGGGGCTGGCGTATTGATCAACAGGGGCGCGGACGCTTTATCCCCCTGAATGCTCAACCCCCTTCCGCTGAGTTTGCGCTGTTGCGTGAGGCCGGTGAGGTGCGTGCCAGCGCCAGCGCCGATAACAGCAGCGTGATGCTGCTGTCCGGCGGCGGGGCGATGGTGCTGGTACAGCCGGATTTTCCGGCTGGCGAGGAGCCACGCTGGAAATTTCCCCTCGGCGATGTGCCGCTAGCTACCGGCGAGGACGGCGTGCGCCATTTCAGCCTGGCGCAGAGTGGTGAAAATCGCTGGCAGGTGGCGCTGGCCTCGGCCGATACGATTACTCTATGGCAGCTACAGGCACAGCAGCCAGCACAAAACTACCGGCTGAACGTGCCGGATGTTGACCATCTTCTGCTTTCTCCCGACGGACATCTTTTATTTGCGCTTTCCGGGGCACAGCTGCGCGTCTGGACGTTAGGCAGCGGCGAGCCCCGGCTGCGTGACTCCCTGATGCTGGCCGAGGCACCCAAAAGCATGGCGTTGCTGAGCGGGGGAAACTCGCTGCTGATCGCCGACAGTCACGGGATCGCCCAGTGGTTTGATATTGCCAGCGTCAGCGGCCCGCATCTGCGTCATATTCGCCAGTTTGCCGGGGCGACCTGGCAGCCGCTGTTGTTCACCGAACCTCACCGCCGTGTCTTTGCCACCCTGGATCCGCAGGGTGAACTCAATCTTTACGCCAGCAAGCAGGATGGGGCGATTCTCAGCCAGCGGATTGCGCCGGGAGCTGAACGGGCCCAGTTCTCTCCTGAGGGGGATGGCTTACTGGTTGAGCGCGCCGGACGCTGGCAGCACTATCATCTGACGAACCCCTGGCCGGATCTCAGCTGGCGTAATCTGTGGCAGAAAGTCTGGTATGAAAACTACCCGGAGCCGGACTATGTCTGGCAGTCGACCTCGGCTAATGATTACTACCAGGGGAAGTTCAGCCTGGTACCGATGGTGGTGGGGACACTGAAAGCAGCCGGTCTGGCCATGCTGTTTGCCACCCCGCTGGCACTGGCAGCGGCGATGTATACGGCCTGGTTTATGGCACCGGCACTGCGACGCTGGGTGAAACCGGCGATTGAAATGATGGGGGCACTGCCGAGTGTCGTGATTGGCCTGATTGCCGGTCTGTGGCTGGCACCTAAAATTGCCGACCGCCTGCTGGGGGTTCTCCTGTTACCCCTCCTGCTGGCCGCCGTGCTGTTACTGTGCGGCTGGCTGATGCAGAAACTGCCGTCCCGCTGGCGACAGCGCTGGCTTGCCGAAGGACGGGAGGTGATGCTGCTGCTGCCCGTGCTGCTGCTGACGGCGCTTTTCTCTCTGTGGGCGATCCCGCTGGCAGAGCAGGCGCTGTGGGACGGGGGGCTGGCTGAGCGCTTCAGCGCCGACTATCAGCAACGCAACCTGCTGGTGGCGGGCGTGGCGATGGGCTTTGCGCTGGTCCCCCTGATTTTCACCCTGGCAGAAGATGCCATCTTCAGCGTACCGGCGTCACTGGGGCAGGGGTCGCTGGCGCTGGGGGCAACGCCGTGGCAGACCCTGACGCGGGTGGTACTGCCGGGGGCCTCCTCGGGGATATTTGCCGCGCTGATGATCGGCTTTGGCCGGGCGATAGGGGAAACGATGATCGTACTGATGGCGACCGGGAACACACCGGTCACCGATGGCGGCCTGTTTGAAGGCCTGCGTTCGCTGGCCGCCAACGTGGCGGTAGAAATGCCGGAGGCTGCCGCAGGCAGTGCGCACTATCGCGTGCTGTTCTTATCCGCGCTGGTGCTGCTGGTGTTTACCCTGGTGGTGAATACCCTGGCCGAAATGGTGCGGCAGCGGCTGCGGCAGCGTTACAGCCAGCAGGAGATGCCAGGATGAAGGCACAGCGTAATAATCACCGCTGGCGCTGGCTGACCGGCGGAGCCGTTGCGGTCAGCCTGCTGGCTTTTTTCCTGCTGATCGCGCTGCTGGCCTGGCAGGGGCTGCGCTATTTCTGGCCGCAGCCGCTGGAACTGTTCACCCTGAATACGCCCGACGGTCAGGTACAGATGCTGGGTGAAGTGACCCAGCAGCAGACCGTGTCACGGCAGCAGCTGATGGCCAGCGGCCAGCACCACGGGCAAAACCTGCCGGCCAGCGTCACGCGTTATCTGATCAAAACCGGCAACCGTGATTTTAGCGGCTCGGACTTCCGCTCGTTTCTCTCCAGCGATGTTGTTTCGCGGGAAATACCGCCTCAGGTGATTGTTTTGCAACGGCGCACCGGCGGCAATGCCTACGGCTGGTTTGACGGGCTGCGTGAAGATCGCCATCCGCTCACGGCACAGGACCTCGGCCAGACATTGCAGCAGCGGCTGATCCAGACGCGTCAGCGTATCGACGAGGCGGAAAAGCTGCGGCGGAAAAATATGGCCCGGCTGAATGCCCAGCTGGAGGCGCTGGAACAGCAGCGGCAGCATCAGCGTAATGAACAGACCTATACTCCGGAAGCCCAGTCGGTTTATCTGGCCGATCGTGCCGAGCTGCAGCGCCAGTTTGCCCGTCAGGCCACCAGGCTGGCCACGCTGCACCGGGAAAGTGACAGTACCGTACTGCTACTGCGGGATGCCAGCGGCGTTCAGCATCAGATATCGCTGGCGCAGATTGTGGCTGCCTGGCAGCCCAATGCGATGACTACCGGAATGAAATGGCGTCATTTTGGCAGCCAGCTGTGGCACTTTGTCAGTGATTCATCCGCTGGCAGTCAGGGAGAGGGCGGAATATTCCCGGCCATCTTTGGCACGGTGCTGATGGTGTTGTTGATGTCGATCGTGGTGATGCCGCTGGGGGTGATTGCCGCTATCTGGCTGCATGAATACGCCGGGCGCAACTTGCTGACCCGGCTGGTGCGGATTGCCGTGGTCAATCTGGCGGGGGTCCCATCGATCGTTTATGGCGTCTTTGGCCTGGGGTTCTTTGTCTGGTTTATGGGGGGCAGCCTTGACCGTCTGCTGTTCGCCAGTACGCTGCCGAATCCGACCTTTGGCACGCCGGGGCTGCTGTGGGCATCGCTCACGCTGGCTCTGCTGACGCTACCGGTGGTGATTGTGGCCACTGAAGAGGGGCTGTCACGCATCCCTGTGACCTTACGCCAGGGGTCGCTGGCGCTGGGGGCCACGCAGGCAGAAACGCTGTGGCATGTGATCCTGCCGCAGGCGATGCCGGCGATGTTAACCGGGCTGATCCTCGCCGTTGCCCGCGCCGCCGGAGAAACGGCACCGCTGATGCTGGTGGGGGTGGTGAAAATGGTGCCGGAACTGCCGATTGATTCGCTGTTCCCCTATTTGCACCTCGATCGCAAATTTATGCACCTTGGTTTTCAGATTTACGATCTGGCCTTCCAGAGCCCTAATGCTGAAGCCGATCGCCCGCTGGTCTTTGCCACCGCGCTGCTGTTGGTGCTGCTGATCCTGGGGTTGAATCTGATGGCCATGATCCTTCGCCATCGTCTGCGCGAACGCTATCGTGCCCTGACGCATTAACACGGAATTCCGTTATGACTGTGAACTTTGATGATAACGATACCGCGCTGGAACTGGATAATCTCTGCCTGTGGTACGGCGATAAACTGGCACTCAATGCCATCAGCCTGCGGGTGCCGAAAAATCGTATTACGGCGCTCATCGGGCCGTCCGGCTGCGGTAAGTCGACGCTGTTACGCTGCTTTAACCGCATGAATGATTTGATTGATGGCTGCCGCATCACCGGCGATATTCGCCTGCAGCAGCAGTCGATCCTCGGCCCCGATCGGGATCTCTCTGCGCTGCGTCGCCGCGTGGGCATGGTGTTTCAGCGGCCGAATCCGTTTCCTAAAACGATCTACGATAACGTCGTCTACGGCCTGAGGTTGATGGGCGTGCGCGACAGGCGCGTGCTGGATGAAGCGGTGGAGCGCGCGCTGCGCGCTGCGGCGCTGTGGCCGGAGGTGAAAGATAATCTCTGGCAGAACGCCCTGACGCTGTCGAGCGGACAGCAGCAGCGTCTGGTGATCGCCAGGGCCATTGCCATTGAACCCGAAATCCTGCTGCTGGACGAGCCAACGTCGGCGCTGGATCCCATCTCAACGCTGGTGATCGAAGAGCTGATGACCTCGCTCAAGCAGCATTTCACCCTGATTCTGGTCACTCACAATATGCAGCAGGCGGCCCGTGTGTCGGATTATACCGCCTTTATGCATCAGGGTAGCGTGGTGGAGTTTGGCCTCACCGATGCCCTGTTTACCTCACCGCGCCAGCGCCGAACTGAAGATTATATTACCGGTCGCTACGGCTGACACCATCAGATAAGCGGCGGGCTAGCGGGCACTGCCCGCCAGCAGAGCGCGTTTGAACGAGAGTATATGGTGCTCTGTCGCCTGCCCGGCCGCGCTGAGATCCCCGGCCGCCAGCGCATCAATAATCGCGTTGTGCTCGGCAATTACCTCTTCCATATGCCCGGCATCCGAAAGCGTTGTCGCCCAGAAACGCTGGGCCTGAGCGTGGATGATACTGAGAATATCCATCAGACGACGGTTGGCGGCAATGGCCGCCAGCAGATGGTGAAACTGGTTATCGCAGGCCATCATCGTCAGCGGATCGCGCTGCTGGCTGGCCTCAGCAAGGCGCGCGTTGATCTCCCGCAGCTGGCCGACCTGGGCGGCAGAAATACGCGCTGCGGCCAGGCGGACACAGAGCTGCTCATTCACCAGACGCACCTCAATCAGCTCCAGCGCATCGTCGACGGACAGCGGCGCGACCATCACCCCCTTGCGCGGCAGGACCTGCAACAGTCCCTCTGCCGCAAGACGGTGCACCGCCTGATTCACCGGGGTGCGTCCGACCTCAAGATCCGCCATCACCTGCGCCATGTTCAGATAATCCCCCGGTTTATATTCCAGGGTGATCAGTGCCTGACGAAAACGGAGATAAGCCAGTTCATTCAGTGAGATAGCCCGATCTCCTGCCGGGATCTGTACCGTATCGCTCATCAGCATTCCTTTCTTCATTTTGACCTTGCCCACATTTTACACACATTTCGGCATGACAATTGCACTTTTTAAATTATAGTGAAATTTCACAGGTATTTTAGTTAATCAAAAGGAGCAGTTATGTTGCAATTTTCACTGGGTCCGGTGGCAGAAGGGCAGACTGATATCACTATTAATCAACTGGTTATTGCAGGTTGGGCCGGAAGGGATAGCCAGGCTGTGCTGGCACACATCCGTGAGCTGGAGGCGCTGGGGGTGCCCGTACCGGGTGCAGTGCCGCTGTTTTATCGTGCCAGTGCGACGCTGCTCACCCAGCAGAACCATATTGAGGTGCTGGGCGAACAGAGCTCGGGAGAGGCCGAACCCTTCCTCTTTCGCTGGCAGGGAGAGAGCTGGCTGACGCTCTCCTCCGATCATACCGACCGCCAGCTTGAAACGCACAGCGTGGCGCTGGCCAAACAGGTCTGTGCCAAGCCGCTGGCCCGCGATGCCTGGCGACTGAGTGAGGTGGCTGACGACTGGGACAATCTGCTGCTGCAGTCGTGGGTCAAAGAGGGGGCCGACTGGACGCTTTATCAACAGGGTTACCTGGCGGAACTGCGCACGCCGGACGACCTGCTCACCCGCTACGCCGGGGGCCGGGAACTGCCAGAGGGCCTGGGCATGAGCTGCGGCACGCTGAGTGCGCTCGGCGGAATACGCCCCGCACGTCAGTTTCGCATGGCGCTGGTCGATGAAAAGCGCGGGCGCAGTATTGAACATCAGTATCAGATCCAGACGCTGCCGCTGGTGGCCTGAGGAGGCGGGATGACGATGACCTTACAACAGGCGGCAGACGCGCTGGCAGCGGGGCAGGTCAGCGCCCGTTCGCTGACGGAGCAGGCGCTGACCGCCGCCGAAGACCCGCAGGGAGAAGGGGCTCGCGTGTTTCTCCGGCTGTGGCCGGAGCAGGCGCGGCAGGCCGCCACTCAGGCCGATGATCGCCGCCGACAGGGGCAGTCACGCGGGCCGCTGGATGGCCTCCCGATCAGCGTCAAGGCGCTGTTCGATGTGGCAGGAGAGAGCACCAGCGGCGGTTCGCGGCGTCTGGCACAGGCGTCACCCGCGCAACAGGATGCCGCCGCCGTTGCGCGACTGCGTCAGGCCGGAGCGGTGCCCATCGGCAGTACCAATATGACCGAGTTTGCCTATTCCGGCCTCGGCATCAATCCCCACTACGGCACCCCGGCAAACCGCTGGCAGCGTGAGCGCAGGCTGATCCCTGGCGGGTCATCCTCCGGTGCGGCGGTCGCCGTCAGTGACGGCATGTGCCTCGGCTCCCTCGGCAGTGATACCGGCGGTTCGGTGCGCATCCCTGCCGCGCTTTGCGGACTGACCGGCTTTAAACCGACGGCCCGCCGTATCAGCATGCAGGGCCTGCAGCCGCTGTCGCCCTCGCTGGATTCTGTCGGGGTTATCGCCCATGACGTGGCCAGCTGTGCCTTGCTGGACGGCGTGGTGGCGGACCGGCCCCTGGTGCTGGCCATGCCCGACCTTCAGCGGCTGCGGCTGGCTGTGCCGCAAACCCTGGTGCTCGAAGGCTTAACGACGGCGGTGGCGCAGGCCTTCTACGCTGCGGTTGAGCGGCTGAAATCCCTCGGCCTGCGTATTGACACGCTGCCGCTGACGCCATTTGCAGAGCTGGGGCAGATTAATGCCGCCGGAGGGCTGACCGCCTGTGAAGCCTGGCAGTGGCATCAGTCATCGATCGCCACAGAGGCACACCGTTACGACCCGCGCGTTCTGTCACGTATTCGCCGTGGTGCGGCCATTTCAGCAAAGGATGCCGCCCTGCTGCACCGGCAGCGTGCCGGGTGGCAGCAGCGCGTTAGTGAAGAAATGGCCGGCTATGATGCGCTGCTGATGCCGACCGTACCGATGACCGCCCCGACAGTGGCGGAGCTGGAGCAGGATGAGGCGCACTATTTTGCGGTTAACGCGGCGCTGCTGAGAAACCCGTCGCTGGTTAATTTTCTGGACGGCTGTGCCGTCTCATTACCCTGCCATCCGGCAGGAACCGCGCCGGTTGGCCTGATGCTGGCAGCGTTGCCGGATCGGGACACCGCGCTGATGTGCTGTGCGCTGGCGGTGGAACAGGCGCTGCGCCCCCTTACTCAATCAACAGGAGTCTGAAGATGACATCACACCCTCAGGGAATGCTGTTTGTAGCGACCAATGTCGCCAGTGAAGATGACGCTGATTTTAACTGCTGGTACGACAATGAACACGTCGCCGAGCGCGTGGCGATTAGCGGTTTTATTAGCGGAACGCGCTATCGGGCCCGGCAGGCCGGGCGGCGCTATCTTGGACTGTATAAAACCCACAGTCTCGACGATTTTACCCGCGACGACTATTACGCCGCCTTCACCCGGCAGACCGCGTGGTCAGTAACGAATCTGCAAAGGATGATCGATCCGCTCCGTCGGGTCTGCCGTATTGACGCACGGACGGGGGCGGGCAGTGGGGCGCACCTGGCGGTGCTGACGTGCGCGCAGCCGGTGACCGCCGACGACGTGATGCAGGTCGGGGAGGCGCTCTCTGCGCTGCCGGGCTTTGTCACCTGTGCGCGGTTAAGCCCGGATGAGGTCCTGAGCACGCCGTTGCCTAAAGAGGCACGCCTGCCCGGACGCCTGCAGCAGATGGTGCTGATTGAAGCCAGCAGCGAGGCGGCGGTAGATGCGCTGGCGCGGCGGGCGTCGACGGCGCTGCAGGGCACTGCAGAGTTTTATACGCTGAGCTGGCAATTAACCTCTCAGGAGATGACATCATGAGCCTGTCTGAACTGCCGCAGAGCCAGACCGTTATTCCTGAACGGGACGTGACCTCCTCCGCGAAAACCGGCCGGCTGGCGGCCGCCAGCTCAATTGGCACCGCCCTGGAATGGTACGATTTTACCATTTACAACATCATGGCGGCGCTGGTCTTTAACCATATCTTTTTCCCCTCTTTTAATCCGCTGGTGGGGACAATCCTTGCTTTTTCGACCTATGCAGTCGGTTATATTTCGCGCCCGCTGGGCGGAATGCTGTTCGGGCATCTGGGTGACGTGCTGGGCCGCCGCTTTGTGCTGGTCACTACCCTGATGATTATGGGCGGAACCTCTGCCCTGATGGGGCTGCTGCCGGGATATGCGCAGTGGGGGATCCTGAGTCCGATCTTGCTGGTGACGCTGCGTTTCTTGCAGGGGATCGCGCTGGGGGGAGAGTGGGCAGGGGCCGTACTGTTGTCGATGGAGCACGGCCGCCAGGATCGGCGCGGTCTCAATGGATCCTTCGCGCAGATGGGGCCCTCCTGCGGCACGCTGTGCGGTACGGCGATCATTGCGCTGATCAGCCTGTCGGTCAGCCCGGAGCAGTTTCAGCAGTGGGGTTGGCGCATCCCGTTCCTGCTCAGTCTGATCCTGATGCTGTTCGGCCTGTGGCTGCGCCGTGGCGTGGATGAAACGCCCGTGTTCCGGGCGCTGGCCGAGAAAAAACAGACCAGCCACAGGCCGCTGAAAGAGGTGATGCTGACGCAGCGTAAAGCGCTGCTGATCGCCGGTGGTTCACGAATTGGTTCCGACGTGCTGTACGCGCTGGTCGTGGTCTTTACGCTGACCTACGTCACCACGGTGCTGCAGCTGCCGCGCCCGCTGGCACTGGGTGCGACGATGCTGGGCGCGGCGGCCAATGCGCTGGCAGTTCCGCTGTGCGGACTGCTGTCCGATCGTTTTGGCCGACGGCCGGTCTATCTGGCAGGTACGCTGCTGGGGATGATTTGGGCCTTTGTGTTCTTTGCCCTGCTGGACAGCGCGCAGCCGTGGGCGATCTGCCTGGCGGTGGTGGTGGGCTTACTGATCCATGCCCTGATGTACGGCCCGCAGGCGGCATTTGTCACCGAACAGTTTCCCGGCCGGGTACGCTATGCCGGTTCATCCATGGCTTATACGCTGGCGGGGATCCTGGGGGGTGGCTTTGCGCCGCTGATCATCACGACGGTGTTCAGCAAGACAGGGGGAACGCTGTGGGTGTCACTGTATATTGTGCTGGCGCTGTTGATCACGGCCATTGCGGTCTTCTGTTCTCGCGAGACGGCAAAAAAACCGCTGGCGTGAAACGGGGAAAAGAAGGGCGGAGGGGATCCGCCCGTCAGGCGTCAGTCCAGGGCATGTCCGGCAGGCGGCAGCGGCTGGCCATCAAGCCAGGCCGCGTCGTCGCGCATCGCCAGGCGGCCAGCCATAAACCAGCCGACTACCAGCGGATAAATCGCATGTTCCTGATGCTGTACGCGCGCGGTGACATCGTCTTCACTGTCATCGCTGAATACCGGCACTTTCGCCTGCAGGATCACCGGGCCACCGTCCAGCTCTTCGGTAACAAAATGCACCGAGGTGCCATGCTCGTCGTCACCGTTTTCGATAGCCTGGCGATGCGTATGCAGCCCCGGGTATTTCGGTAACAGCGAAGGGTGGATATTCAGCATTCGACCGGCGTAGTGCAGCACAAACGCCGGGCTGAGAATGCGCATATACCCGGCCAGCACCACCAGGTCGGGAGCGTAAGCGTCGATCTCCAGCATCAGCTGGCGGTCAAATGCCTCGCGGTCGGCAAACTGGGTGGCAGACAGGGCATGGGCGGGAATACCGGCATCGCGTGCGCGCACCAGCCCAAAGGCTTCTGCCTTATTGCTGAAGACGGCAGCGATGCTGCCGTTAATCCGCCCCTGCTGGCAGGCATCCAGGATTGCCTGTAAATTGCTTCCATTGCCGGAAACCAGCACGACTATGCGCTTCATGCGTTAATAACCACACGCTCGTCAGAGTCAGAGGCTTTGATCACGCCGATTTTCCACGCTTTCTCGCCGGCATCCGTCATCAGCTGCACGGCTCTGTCGGCATCTGCCGGACTGAGCGCGATCACCATGCCGACGCCGCAGTTAAAGGTGCGGTACATTTCAAAACGGCTGACGTTACCCGCCTGCTGCATCCAGCCGAATACGGCTGGCCATTCCCAGCTTGATTCGGACAGTACGGCCTGGGTGTTTTCCGGCAGAACGCGCGGAATATTTTCCCAGAAGCCACCGCCGGTCAGGTGGGCAATCGCATGCACATCGACCTGTTCGATCAGGCTGAGAATGTTTTTCACATAGATGCGGGTCGGGGCAAGAAGGTGGTCAGCAAGCGACTTCCCTTCCAGCTGGGTGGTGTCCGGGTCAGTGTGACTGACTTCCAGAATTTTGCGCACCAGCGAGTAGCCGTTAGAGTGCGGGCCGCTTGAGCCCAGGGCGATCAGAACGTCACCATCGGCCACTTTGCTGCCGTCGATAATGTCGGCTTTCTCAACCACGCCGACGCAGAAGCCCGCCACGTCGTAATCTTCACCGTGGTACATGCCTGGCATCTCAGCGGTTTCACCGCCGACCAGCGCACAGCCCGACTGCGAACAACCTTCAGCGATGCCGGTGATCACACTGGCTGCGGTATCAACATCCAGCTTGCCAGTGGCATAATAATCAAGGAAAAACAGCGGTTCTGCACCCTGTACCACCAGATCGTTGACGCACATGGCGACCAGATCGATACCGATAGTATCATGGCGTTTCAGGTCCATCGCCAGACGCAGCTTGGTGCCGACGCCGTCAGTGCCGGAAACCAGAATCGGCTCACGGTATTTTTGCGGCAGTGCGCAAAGGGCACCGAAACCGCCCAGTCCACCCATGACTTCAGGGCGGCGGGTTTTTTTCACTACGCCTTTGATACGGTCGACTAAAGCATTACCAGCATCAATATCTACGCCGGCGTCTTTATAGCTGAGAGAGGTTTTGTCGGTCACTGCGGAATCCCCACGCGTTTTGCGGTTGGTGTTGTGGCTGTTTTAAGCGCGGCAATTCTAACAGCGCAGGCAAACGTTTGCGAGTGCCATCTTAAGCGCTATTGCGGATAGTCAGATTTTAGCTAATTCTTAGGGGGCTTGCAGGAGAGATGAAAAGTATTGCACGAAGTCATATGGCGCAGCGGTTAAATGGCGCTATAATCTCGCGATTTTTTTTGCAGCTTAACACTCCGGGAGTACAACAATGAAGATCGTGGAAGTCAAACACCCGCTGGTCAAACATAAACTGGGTCTGATGCGGGAACATGACGTAAGCACCAAACGTTTCCGTGAACTTGCGTCAGAAGTGGGAAGTCTGCTGACTTATGAAGCCACTGCCGATTTAGAAACCGAAACCGTCACCATCGAAGGCTGGAACGGCCCGGTTGAGATTGAGCAGATTAAAGGTAAAAAAATTACCGTTGTGCCGATCCTGCGTGCGGGCCTGGGCATGATGGAAGGCGTACTGGAACATGTGCCCAGCGCGCGTATCAGCGTGGTCGGCGTATATCGCGACGAAGAGACGCTGGAGCCGGTTCCCTATTTCCAGAAGCTGGTTTCCAACATTGAAGAGCGTATGGCGCTGGTCGTCGACCCGATGCTGGCCACCGGCGGCTCAATGATCGCCACCATCGACCTGCTGAAGAAAGCCGGCTGCAGCAGCATTAAGGTGCTGGTGCTGGTGGCCGCACCGGAAGGGCTGGCTGCGCTGGAAAAAGCGCACCCGGATATTGAAGTTTACACCGCCTCCGTCGATCAGGGCCTGAACGAGAAGGGGTATATCATCCCTGGCCTCGGCGATGCCGGCGATAAGATCTTCGGGACGAAATAAACGATGTGCCAGGCGATTGTCCCTGCCTGTACCGTCGGCGACAATAACGCCTGGTCTGCCCGATCCCTGCAGCGGCAGAAATTTTGCGGTAATACATTATTTTTATTAACAAACCGACCATAGAGTCGGTTTTTTTATGGCTCAGAAAACTCAAGGGGTAATGAAATCATGACGCGTCGCGCAATTGGCGTACACGAGCGGCCACCGCTGCTGCAAACTATTCCACTCAGCTTCCAGCATCTGTTCGCTATGTTTGGCGCGACGGTACTGGTACCCATCCTCTTCCATATCAATCCGGCCACCGTGCTGCTGTTCAACGGAATCGGTACGCTGCTGTACCTGTTTATCTGCAAAGGTAAAATTCCGGCCTATCTTGGCTCCAGCTTTGCCTTTATTTCCCCGGTATTGCTGCTGCTGCCGCTGGGCTATGAAGTGGCGCTGGGCGGTTTTATCATGTGCGGTGTGCTTTTCTGCCTGGTAGCGCTGATCGTCAAGAAAGCGGGTACCGGCTGGCTGGATGTGATGTTCCCACCCGCCGCGATGGGCGCGATTGTAGCCGTGATCGGCCTGGAACTGGCTGGCGTCGCAGCCAATATGTCGGGTCTTCTCCCTGCCGATGGCAGCGCAGCTGACAGTAAAACCATTATTATTTCGATGGTCACGCTGGGGGTGACGGTGTTTGGTTCGGTGCTGTTCCGGGGTTTTCTGGCCATCATCCCGATTCTGGTGGGGGTGCTGGTGGGCTATGCGCTCTCCTTCGGCATGGGCATCGTCGACTGGACGCCAGTGCGTGAGGCGCACTGGTTCGCCCTGCCGACCTTCTACACCCCGCGTTTTGAATGGTATGCCATCTTTACCGTCCTGCCTGCGGCGCTGGTAGTGATTGCCGAGCATATTGGCCATCTGGTGGTGACGGCCAATATCGTGAAGAAAGATTTGCTGAAAGATCCGGGCCTGCACCGCTCCATGTTTGCCAACGGCATTTCGACCATCTTCTCCGGCTTCTTCGGTTCAACGCCGAATACCACCTATGGCGAAAACATCGGCGTGATGGCGATCACCCGGGTGTACAGTACCTGGGTGATCGGCGGCGCGGCCATTCTGGCGATCCTGCTCTCCTGCGTCGGCAAGCTGGCTGCGGCTATTCAGGCCGTGCCGGTGCCGGTGATGGGCGGGGTGTCGCTGCTGCTGTACGGAGTGATAGCCGCATCGGGGATCCGCGTGCTGATCGAATCAAAAGTCGATTACAACAAAGCGCAGAATCTGATCCTGACCTCGGTGATCCTGATCATCGGCGTCAGCGGGGCGAAAGTGCATATTGGTGCCGCAGAACTGAAAGGCATGGCCCTGGCCACCGTCGTCGGGGTCGGGCTCAGTCTGATCTTTAAAGCGATTTCCCTGCTGCGCAGCGAAGAAGAAGTGATCGAGCTGCCGGACGACGGTAACGGCGAGAAGTAAGTCTGATCGGGGCAGTCATCACGGTTGCCTCGCTAACCTGCCGGTCAGACAGCCTTAGCGTTTCATGATCCCGGGCGAGTTGTGTTAGAATTTTACCGTTTTCTGCCTGCTCAAACCCTGAGGTGAATCTGAACACGCCGGCACAGCTCTCACTGCCACTTTACCTGCCCGACGACGAAACCTTTGCCAGCTTCTGGCCGGGGGAAAATCCGTCGCTGCTGGCTGCCCTTCAGGGCGCACTGCATCAGCAACACGGTAGCTACTTTTACTTCTGGTCCCGCGAAGGGGGAGGACGCAGCCATCTGCTGCATGCCGCCTGTGCTGAACTGTCAGCCAGGGGGGAAGCCGTGGGCTATGTTCCGCTGGATAAACGCACCTGGTTTGTCCCCGAAGTGCTCGACGGCATGGAGCAGCTTGCGCTGATCTGCATCGATAATATCGAGTGTATTGCCGGGGATGAACCGTGGGAAATGGCGATTTTCGATCTTTATAACCGTATCCTGGAGACCGGGAAAACGCGGCTGTTGATCACCGGAGATCGTCCCCCTCGTCAGCTTAATCTGAAGCTGGCCGATCTGGCATCGCGTCTGGACTGGGGGCAGATCTATAAGCTGCAGCCGCTGTCAGATGAGGACAAACTGCAGGCGTTACAGCTGCGGGCGAAGCTGCGCGGGTTTGAGCTTCCTGAAGATGTGGGCCGCTTCCTGCTGAAACGGCTCGATCGCGAAATGCGTACGCTGTTTGTGACGCTGGATCAGCTCGACCAGGCCTCAATCAGCGCCCAACGTAAGCTGACCATTCCTTTCGTCAAAGAGACGCTAACCCTCTAGCGCCGTTTTTCGTTCTGGCGATCACAGGATCGCCAGCACCTGCTCCGGGGGCCGGCCAATGCGTGCCTTATCCCCAGCGACAACGATCGGACGTTCAATCAGCGTCGGCTCCGCCGCCAGTGCGGTCAGCAGCTGCGCCTCCGTCAGAGCCGGGTCGTCCAGACCTGCCGCTTTATATTGCACTTCTTTCGTCCGCATCAACTGGCGTGCGCTGGTGAATCCCAGCTGCTGCACCAGTCTGCTGAGTGTTGCCACTTCCGGCGGCGTCTGCAGATAGAGGATCACCTGCGGCTCCACGCCGTGTTCTTTCAGCAGGGCAAGGGTTTCGCGGCTCTTCGAGCAGCGCGGGTTGTGGTAAATCTGCACCTCAGACATGGTTTTCCCTTTCTGTCGTTACGATTTCTGGTACTGGCGGAAACGTTCCTGCAGCCGGCGAAGCTGGTCAATACGGGCGTCATAGCGCGCCTGCTTCAGGCTGCCCAGCGGTACCGCCGCGCTGGCGCTGCTCAGGCTGCGGATAGCCTGATCAAGCTGACCGCTTAATGCCAGATCCTCCGCCCGTGCCGCCTGCTCTTCATCGGTGAGGCCCTGGTCGGCAGAAGCCTGTGCCAGCAGGCCCCAGCCGTTCGGGTCGTCTTTATTTGCCCAGGTGTAGCGGTAAAGGACTTTGCTGGCACTGGCGGGCTGTTTAGCCTCGACGTAGGCATTCGCCAGGTTAAGCTGCAACACCGGATTAGTGTTTACGCCTTTAGCGGCAAGCAGACGATTGATCGCCTGCTGCGGCTGCTTCAGGCCGATATCAATATCCGTCATGATATCCAGATACCAGATGTTGTCCGGCTGTTTCGCCAGCAGCGGCGCAATGATGGTTCTGGCCTCCTGGTATTTACTTTCCCCCAGCAGCAGCACCGCTTTACCATACAACGCCGCCGCCTGCTCACGGCTGTTGCCGTTGGTCAGGCTGGTCAGCAGGTCGCTGGTGAGCTGGTTTTGCCCGGTAGAGAACATGCCCAGCGCCCGGACTTTCGCCATGTAGTAATCCTGCGATGACTGCACCACAACCTGTTTCATCTGATTGGCGCGGTTACGGGCATCTGACAGCCGGCTGTCGGGGAGCGGGTGCGTCAGCAGCATTTCGGGGGGCTTAGAGGCAAAGCGGGAGGCATCGGCCAGTTTTTGCAGAAAGTCCGGCATCGCCTCCGGGTCAAATCCGGCACGCTGTAATACCTGGATGCCGATGCGGTCGGCTTCCTGTTCGTTCTGCTGGGTAAAGCTGATAATGCCCTGCTGGGCCCCCGCCAGGGTGCCGCTGAGGGCCGCCATACCGGCCTGCGGACTGGCCATCGCCAGCAGAATTGACCCGAGCGCACCGACCCAGGTTAGCGGGGCATTACGCTGCTGCTCTTCCATGGCGCGGGCCAGATGGCGCTGGGTAACGTGAGAAATTTCGTGTGCCATAACCGAGGCCAGCTGGCTTTCGTTATCGCTGTAGCGGAACAGCGCGGAGTGAAGCACCACGTTACCGCCAAAGAAGGCAAAGGCGTTAATCTCATCGTTGCGGATCAGATAAAAATGAAAGGGCGTTTTAACCGACCAGGCATGGTTCACCAGGCGCTGGCCTAATTGATTAATGTACTGGTTCAGCAGGGGGTCGTTAATGATGGGTGCGCTGGCACGCAGCTGACGAACATAAAAATCGCCCATCGCCAGTTCCTGATTAATCGACAGCGTGCCGCCTGCAGTCGTACCAATATCCGGCAGATTATCGCTGATATCAGCATGGGCCGGAAGCTGATTGCCCGCCAGCAGTGTAACCATCAGCGTCGCCAGCAGGCTTTTCTTTAATCGGATGAACATACGCAAACCCTAACAAGGAAGTCCAGTTTCTGACCGGCAACGTGCCGAAATGTTCTCTTGGCGCGTAAAAGCAACGCCCGCATTCCCCATCTTAACCACAGCCCGGGGCGAATGAAATGGCTTAATGTCACCCCGCGCCCCCCGTACTGCGTACGGTAAGCCATCTTGCCGTAAAAAACTGAACGTGATGAGGTTTGCCTCCTGCTGCGCGCTTTAAGAGGAGGTGCGTGTTGCGCGGGTGGTCAACCTGTACGTGGCCTCCGGGGTGCCGGCAGAGAAACTGAAGTTTGTGGTCTCGGTCACCGGTGACGGCACGCCCGCCATGCTGAACAACGCACAGTACCACCGGCTGTTCGGCAGGGATAATCCCAACCTGCCGCTGATTGCCGCGCTGCGGGAAAAAGGGGTCGACGTGTCCGTCTGCGATCGGTCTGTCGCCTTCCACCACTATAAGAGCGACTGGATTGATAAATCGGTTACCCACGCGCTGCCCAGCCCGACAACGGTTTCCACGCTTGAAAATCAGGGCTACGCCTTCCTGTCGATGTAATTCTTCTCAGCGAGCCGCCGGCCCGCCTCCCTGCGCAAACTTTCCTGTCTTAAGTGAAATAATTATTGGCTCTGAAGGCCTCAGAATATTCCCAAATCGGCTGAGAGGTGTACAATTGGCCCGTGCTTTACCAGGGCATAAATCGTACTTAACCTCTATTCGCTCTTTGGGCATAACGCGCATAAAAAATATAAGGCGCTGATAATGATGTTACTCACCGGGGTGAGTCCATGCTGAGGCTTTCGCGCCCCAAAACGGATTTGCGCACGCTCATTACCCTGCTGGCGGTCGCCAGTATTGTGATCACCCTCGCTAACTCACTGTACGCCAGCTGGCGGGTACAGCGCGATGTGCTTATCGAAAATACGCTGGAGTCAAACCGGGTTTACGCCACTAAACTGGCGTCTACCACTGAAGTGTTTTTCCAGCTGGCGCAGTCGCAGCTCTCCTACAGCGCCAAAGTGCTGGGAAATGGTCTGGATAATGACGCGACCCTGCAGGATGAAGTCGATCGCCTGCGTGAGCAAACGAACAGTTTTAACTCCGTGGTGGTTGTCGATGCCAGCGGCTGGGTGCGGGCAATTTCACCGGAATCTCTGATGCTGAAAGGCATGCATCTCAGCTCCACGGCCACGAAGCAGGCCCTGCGTGAGCGTAAGCCGCTGATCAGCCAGCCCAGCATGTCCGCAGCGAACAATCTGCTGGTGTTTGTCTCCTGGCCCATCTGGTCGAAAACTGGCACCTATCTGGGCTATGTCGGCGGCTCTATCTACCTGAAAAAAAGAAGCATTCTTAACGTTCTGCTCGGCGAGCAGTTCTACCGCGACGGATCGTCTCTGTACGTCATTGATGGTAAAAATCAGGTGCTGTATCACCAGGACCGTCAGCAGGTAGGGAAAACCATCGATCCTTTGATCAGCGCGGCAGTGCGCGCCCGCGCCAGCAACGGTAATCAGCAGGTAACGACGGAAAGCGGTGAGCGGATGCTGGCGGGGTTTGCTAACGTGCCGACGGCAGGCTGGACAATCGTCACGCTTAAACCAGCGGAGGTGACGCTGGCACCGCTCAACAGCCTGCTGCTGAAAGTGCTCAAGCATTCGGTGCCTTTCGCCCTGCTGACGCTGATTATTGCGCTGATCCTCGCGCAGCGCATCGCGCTGCCGCTGTGGCAGCTGGCCCGGAAGGCCAGCCAGATGGATACGCAAAATGTGTCGAAAGAAATTAACGGCATCCGCTCCTGGTACTATGAAGCCTCGCAGATTAAGCGCGCCATGCTGGCCGGCATTGCCCTGATGCAGGACAAAATCGGCCGGCTGAAGAGTGAAGTACAGACTGACCCGCTGACCGGGTTGCTCAACCGGCGGGGCCTGAATGCGGTACTGGACTATTTTCTGGCGACTGGTCAGCCCTTTGCGGTGCTGGCGCTGGATATCGACTATTTTAAACGCGTCAATGATACCTTCGGACACGATGCCGGGGATGCGGTGATCCAGACCGTAGCACGTCAGCTTGAGCAGGGGGCCCGGCAGACCGATGTGATCTGCCGCAACGGTGGAGAGGAGTTCCTGATGATCCTGCCCGGGGCCGATCGTGAAGTGGCGACAGTGATTGCTGAACGGGTGCGCAAGCGCATCGAACAGCTAACGCTGGATCGGGTGGGCCATATTACCGTTTCGGTGGGGGTGGCGTTCTGGCAGCCGGATCGTGACGGCAGTATGGATCCCACCTTCAAACAGGCCGATGATGCGCTTTATCAGGCAAAAAATGCAGGGCGCAATCAGGTGATCGTTGCCCCCGATATCGGCGAAACCGCTGCCGTGGCGCAGGTCTTGCCGCACTGATGTTTCTACGCCCGTGACGGCATGACGCAAGAACGGGCCGTATCAGATACACTCTTCCCATCTTTTTCAAGCAAGGACTCCCATGCTCGAACTTTTAATGCAGTGGTATCGCCGTCGTTTCAGCGATCCCCAGGCGATTGCGCTGCTGGCCATTCTGCTGGCGGCTTTTTGCATACTGTTTTTCTTTAACGGCCTGCTGGCACCGCTGCTGGTGGCGCTGGTGCTGGCGTATCTTCTGGAATGGCCAACGGTGCGGCTGGAGCGGCTGGGCTGTTCACGCACCTGGGCCGTCACGCTGGTGCTGATCGTCTTTGCCACGTTGCTGCTGATCCTGATGCTGGTGGTGGTTCCCGTGGCGTGGCAGCAGGGGATCAATCTGGCCCATGAGTTGCCCACCATGCTGACCCGGCTGTATCAGTACGCGATGCGGCTGCCTGACCGTTTCCCCACCCTGATGGGGGCCGGCATCATTGATATTGTGGTGGAAAACCTGCGCAGCCGCCTGAGCGGGTTGGGCGATCAGCTGGTGAAATACTCTCTCGCCTCGCTGGTGGGGCTGATGACGCTGGCGATCTATCTGGTGCTGGTGCCGCTGATGGTGTTCTTCCTGCTTAAGGACAAAGAGCAGATGCTGAATGCCATCCGCCGCGTGCTGCCGCGTAATCGCGGCCTGGCGGGCCAGGTCTGGGTAGAGATGAATCAGCAGGTGTCTAACTATATTCGCGGTAAGGTGCTGGAAATGGTCGTGGTGGGCGTGGTCAGCTGGGTGGGCTTCCTCGCCATTGGCATGAACTACGCGCTGCTGCTGGCGGTGCTGGTTGGGGTGTCGGTGCTTATTCCCTATATCGGGGCGATGGTGGTAACCATCCCGGTGATTGGCGTCGGGCTGGGACAGTGGGGATTATCCGGTGACTTCTGGACCATGATGGTGATCTATCTGGTCATCCAGGCGCTGGACGGCAACATCCTCGTGCCGGTGCTGTTCTCGGAGGCGGTGAATCTGCACCCGCTGGTAATTATCTTATCGGTGGTGGTTTTTGGCGGCTTATGGGGGTTCTGGGGCGTCTTCTTTGCCATTCCGCTGGCCACCCTGGTGAAAGCGGTGGTACATGCCTGGCCGGATGAGCTGGCCAAATAGTCACCGCTGACCTTGTTACGGGTCGACCGGAAAGGTCGACCCGGACATAATTAAGCAGATTTCAGGTAATCCATCACGATATCGTGGTGATTGCTGGTTTTGAAGTCGTCAAAGACCTTCTCCACTTTGCCATCCACGCCAATCAGGAAGCTGATGCGGTGAATGCCGTCATAGGTTTTGCCCATAAAGGTTTTTTCACCCCAGATACCAAACTGCTCACAGACCTGGTGGTCTTCATCTGAAAGCAGGGTGAAGTTCAGCAGCTCTTTTTCGACGAAGCGGGACAGTTTTTCTGGTTTATCGGTGCTGATTCCCAAGACGTCAACCCCGGCTTTTTTCAGCTCATCCATGCTGTCACGCAGACCACAAGCCTGGACCGTACAGCCTGGCGTCATCGCTTTCGGGTAAAAATAGACCAGAACGCGCTGTCCCTGGAAGTCGGTCAAATTTACTTGTTCACCGTCCTGATCGGGCAAGCTAAATTTCGGTGCGGTATCACCGGCTTTCAGTGGATTCATCACTACTCTCCGTTTTTATCATCATGCTAGGGGAAAATTTGCGCACTTTCTCACGCGGGTGGGCATCGTTACGCGCCGTGATGAGAAACTGCCTTAATAGTGCCTTGAGCATGCAGCTCTGTACAGAGTCGGTTGAACGCCATTTCAATAAAAGACGCATCCTGGCTGGCCGGACTGTGTGCGGTCAGTTGAATATAGAGCCTCGGCGGCTGATTTTCCTCTGCAGGTTGCGTACGGGAGACCAGTTCGGCGATATTCATCTGCTGCGAATCGAACAGATCGGTAAAACGTTCAATGATGTGTGGGGAGTCGTTAACTTCAACCTGTACCCATACGGTGACCGGCATCGGCGGCGTGGTCCGGGCGCTGGTACGCTTCATCACGATCAGCAGTTCCATCTCCGCCCCTTTTAACGGCAGGGTGGATTCAATCAGCGTAATGGCATTCCAGCTGCCGGACAGCAGCATAATAAAGGTAAACTCATCGCCCAGCATGGCCAGTCGGCTATCTTCAATATTACAGCCACAGCTGCTGACATGTCGGGTGATAGCATTGACAATCCCGGGGCGGTCGACCCCCAGGGCGGTAATGACCAGATGGTGTGGCGATGACTGCGGCAAAATCAAGCTTCCTGTCTAAAATCTAATAACTATAAGGTAAACATAAAAAAAACTGCTGACAAGCGCTTGAGCCGCCCTATGCGCTTGCTTTTACTGCTCGGACAAACGTACCATGAAGCACTTGTTTGTCGAGGGGATGGCTAATGTTCACGGGAAGTATTGTTGCACTCGTAACGCCGATGGATGACAAAGGTAATGTCTGCCGTGCGAGTCTGAAAAAACTGATTGATTACCATGTTGCCAGCGGAACCGCGGCAATTGTTTCTGTAGGAACGACCGGCGAATCTGCCACCCTCAGCCATGACGAACATGGTGACGTGGTGATGCTGACGCTGGAACTGGCAGATGGTCGTATTCCGATTATTGCCGGTACCGGTGCAAATGCCACCGCTGAAGGCGTCTCTCTGACTAAACGCTTCGAAAAATCGGGCGTCGTAGGCTGCCTGACCGTCACACCTTATTACAACCGCCCCACCCAGGAAGGGTTGTACCAGCATTTCAAAACCATCGCCGAAAGTACCGATCTTCCGCAGATGCTGTATAACGTACCGTCACGTACTGGTACAGATTTGCTGCCCGAGACCGTCGGCCGCCTGGCTAAAATAAAAAATATTATCGGAATCAAAGAGGCGACCGGGAACTTATCGCGGGTTAGTCAGATCCAAGAGCAGGTAAATGAAGATTTTGTGCTGGTGAGCGGCGATGACGCCACGTCACTGGACTTTATGCATCTGGGCGGGCACGGCGTAATTTCCGTGACGGCAAACATCGCCGCACGTGAAATGGTTGACCTCTGTGCGCTGGCACGGCAGGGAAACTTTGCTGAAGCGCGCCTTCTGAACCAGCGCCTGATGCACCTGCATCAGAAACTGTTTGTTGAACCGAATCCTATTCCGGTGAAATGGGCTGCAAAACAATTAGGATTAATAGCAACCGATACGCTGCGTCTGCCAATGACGCCGCTGACCGATGCAGGTCGTCCGGTTGTTGAGCTGGCACTGAAAAACGCTGGCCTGCTTTAAATTTAGGGAGAATTAATGGCTTACTCAGTACAAAAGTCCACGGTAGCAAAAGTGGTGGGACTGTCGTTAGTGATGCTGCTGGCAGCATGTTCTAACGATCAACGTTACAAGCGTCAGGTGAGCGGTGACGAATCCTACCTGAAGGCTGCCGATCTCAGCGATCTGCGTGCCCCTGCGGGCATGATCCTGCCGCTGCAGAATGGCGACTTTGATATACCTTCCGTCAGCAGCAAAGGGCAGGTGGGTAAGCAGTTGGATATTCGTCCTCCGGCTCAGACGCTGGCCCTGATGAACGGTACCCGTAGCCAGTTCGCGGGCAATACCGGCACACTGCTGGTCGATTCACGCGGCGGCTCTCTCTGGCCACAGGTAGTTGATGTGGTACAGGCGGCCAAATACCCGATCGCCGACCGTCAGGACGCCCGTCAGTCCCTGACGACCGACTGGGTTCAGTGGAACCGTGCAGATGAAGACAACCAGTATCGTGGCCGTTATCAGTTAAGCGTGCAGCAGCAGGGCGGTCAGCAGGCGCTGACGGTGAAACTGCTGGAACTGCAACAGCAGGAGAAAGCGGTAACCTCTCCGGTTCAGATCCAGCGCTATACCGCGCAGATGGTCAATGCCATCAGCGAAGGGCTGGATAAGATGGAAACCGGGCGTGAAAATGCCGCGGCCAGCCGCAGCCCAAGCCAGATTGACGTTCAGAGCGGTGCCGATGATACCGGCCTGCCTAACCTGATCCTGCGTGCGCCGTTCAATGTGGTGTGGCAACGTCTGCCCGCGACGATGAAACGTGTTGGCATGGAAGTGACTGACAGCAACCGTTCACAGGGCAGCCTGAACGTCACCTACAAAGCGCCAGGCAGCAGTACCTTTGACGAACTGGGTGCGAAAGACCCGGAACTGAACAACGGTGACTACAAAGTGCAGGTCGGTGACCTGGATAACCGTAGCAGCCTGCAGTTCCTCGATCCGAAAGGTCATCCGCTTACCCAGGCGCAAAATGATGCGCTGGTGGCGGTGTTCCAGGCCGCATTCAGCAAGTAAGCCAGAAGGCCGGAGAGACTCCGGCCTTTTTTTATTGGGTCGACGTAAACGATTGCTTCGGTTTTTTATCCCTGGAACATATAATTCCGCCAGGCAAAATTTTAACGGGCTGGCACTGCCAGCCTGATAGTGACACTTATATCGTTTGGAGTTAAACAAGATGCAGAAAAAAGCTGAGTTGTATCGCGGCAAAGCGAAAACCGTTTACAGCACCGAAAACCCGGATCTGTTGGTACTCGAATTCCGCAACGATACGTCAGCGCTGGACGGTGAGCGTATCGAACAGTTTGACCGTAAGGGAATGATTAACAACAAGTTCAATTATTTCATTATGACAAAACTGCAGGAAGCCGGGATCCCAACGCAGATGGAAGCCCTGCTCTCTGACAACGAAGCGCTGGTGAAAAAGCTTGATATGGTGCCGGTCGAGTGTGTTATCCGTAACCGTGCGGCCGGATCGCTGGTCAAGCGTCTGGGTGTGGAAGAGGGGATGATCCTCAATCCGCCGCTGTTTGATCTGTTCCTCAAAGACGATGCCAAACACGACCCGATGGTCAATGAGTCGTACTGTGAAACCTTCGGCTGGGTAAACAGAGAGAATCTGGCGCGGATGCGTGAGCTGACTTACCAGGCCAACGACGTGCTGAGCAAGCTGTTTTCTGATGCTGGTTTGATCCTCGTCGACTTTAAGCTGGAGTTCGGTCTGTTTAACGGTGAAGTGGTGCTGGGCGATGAGTTCTCGCCGGACGGTGCCCGCCTGTGGGACAAAGAAACGCTGAACAAGATGGATAAGGACCGCTACCGTCAGAGCCTTGGCGGCCTGATTGAAGCTTATGAAGAAGTGGCCAGACGTCTGGGCGTCACTCTCGACTGATCCCCGCCAGGGTTAACGCCCTCACGATCTATTGACTGCCGAAAGGCCGGGCTTGCCCGGCCTTTTTCACCTCATCCTCTCAATTCCCGTGTTTTCTGGTTTTCCCTGCGGCATCCGACTAAAATCGACACACGGGTTGTCGTTATTAATTTGGAGCAAACACTTATGCGCTGGCAAGGGCGTCGCGAAAGCGACAATGTGGAAGATCGCCGTAATGAATCCGGGACGGTTGGCGGTGGGCGCATACGTATTCCTCGTGGTAAAGGGGGCATCGCTCTGCTGATTGTCGTGGCCATCGCCAGCTACTATGGCTATGACCTGACGCCGCTGCTGACCGGGGATGGCAGCTCCGCCGCACCGACGGCTCAGCAGCAGCAGCGGCAGACCACGCCGAAAGAGGATGAGGCCGCGCAGTTCACCCGTACGGTGTTCGCGCTGACGGAAGATACCTGGCAAAAGCTGTTCCGGCAGATGGATAAAACGTGGCAGCCCCCGACGCTGGTGATGTACCGCAATCAGACGGCCACCGCCTGCGGCAGCGGCCAGTCGGCGATGGGGCCGTTTTACTGCCCGGCAGACAGTAAAGTCTATATTGACCTGTCGTTTTATGACGAAATGACCCACAAACTGGGGGCCGGCGGTGAGTTCGCTCAGGGCTACGTGATTGCCCATGAGGTCGGACACCACGTACAGCACCTGCTGGGCATTGATAAAAAAGTGCGCGAGATGCAGCAGGGCGCGTCACGTACGCAGGTAAACCAGCTGTCGGTGAAAATGGAGCTTCAGGCGGACTGCTTTGCCGGCGTCTGGGGCCACTATATGCAGCAGGAAAACGTGCTGGAAACCGGGGATCTTGAGTCCGCGCTGAATGCGGCTCAGGCGATCGGTGATGACCGGCTGCAACAGCGCAGCCAGGGGAGGGTCGTGCCGGACAGCTTTACACACGGCACCTCACAGCAGCGTTATACCTGGTTCAAGAAAGGTTTCGACAGCGGTAATCCCGGCCAGTGTAATACCTTTGCAGGCTGATGCGGCGTGAATGAGCTCGTCACGGCGGCTGCCGTTCATCAGCGGCAGGGCTGCCGCCGTTTACTGACCCTCAGCGGGGAACCGGCATGGTGTGCGCAGCAGGCCGCCGGGCTGATGGCGCAGCTCCCCGGGGACTGGCTGTGGGTGGGCAGTGACGCGGCTGCCCCCTTGCACTGCCAGCCACAGGCCCTGCGCACGCTGCTGGGTCGGGAGTACCACCATGCGGTTTTTGACGCCCGCGAGGGTTTTCATGCCGAAGCCTTTGCCGCACTGGCAGGCACGCTGCGTGCCGGAAGCTGGCTGCTGCTGCTGTTGCCGGAGTGGGATAGCTGGGCGGGGCGGCCCGACGCCGATTCACTGCGCTGGGTTGATGGTGAGCAACCCTGTGCCACTCCGCGCTTTGTTCAGCGCTTTCAGCGGCTGCTGCTGACCGATCCTGGCGTGGTTAACTGGCGTCAGTCCCATTCTCTGAAGATCTCCCCCGTCCCGCTGCCCCCGGACTGGCAGACCGATTGCCAGCAACAGCAGCGGATGCTCGATCGGCTGATCAATGCTGTTCCGGGTATTTACGCGCTGACCGCCGCCCGTGGCCGGGGAAAATCCGCGCTGGCCGGTATGCTGGCCGCCCGCTGGCCCGGACGCTGTCTGGTCACCGCGCCCGCCCGTGCCGCCACGGACGTACTCGCCGGCTTTGCCGGAGATCGCTATCACTTTGTTGCACCGGATCGCCTGCTGGCCAGTGCTCAGGAGCTTGTCCCCGGCGTTGACTGGCTGCTGGTTGATGAGGCGGCGGCCATTCCAGCCCCGCTGTTACAGCGGCTGGTGGTCCTTTTCCCCCGCGTCCTGCTGGCCACCACCGTTCAGGGTTATGAGGGGACCGGACGCGGCTTTATGCTGAAATTCTGTGCCGGTCTGCCGGACGTGACGCATTACCGGCTGGACGCTCCCCTGCGCTGGGCGGCGAACGATCCGCTGGAGCGGATCGTGGCGGAGGCCCTGCTGTTTGACGATGCCGTTGCCCCTCCGCAGGCGGGGCCACTGGCCTGTCAGCCGCTGGAACAGGCAGACTGGGTACGCCAGCCCGCACGGATGGCAGCGGTCTACCAGCTGCTGACCAGCGCACACTATCGTACCTCACCGCTCGATCTGCGGCGGATGATGGATGCGTCAGGGATGCACTTTATTGCCGCCGTACAGGAGCACAGCGTACAGGGGGCGCTATGGCTGGTGGACGAGGGGGGGCTTTCCGCCGGGCTGTCTGCCGCCATCTGGGCCGGTACCCGCCGCCCGCGCGGTAGCCTGGTTGCCCAGTCACTGGCGGCCCATGCCGGTGAGATCGACGCCCCCCAGCTGCGTTCACGGCGCATCAGTCGGATTGCGGTCGCGGCACCGCTGCGCGGGCAGGGCTGCGGTCAGCGGCTGGTCGCCTGCTGTCAGGAGCTTACCCCGGAACTGGATTTTTTATCCGTCAGCTTTGGTTTTACCGACCCGCTGTGGCGTTTCTGGCAGCGCTGTGGTTTTCAGCTGGTGCGCTTCGGCACCCAGCGGGAGGCCAGCAGCGGCTGTTATACGGCGATGGCCATCCTGCCTCTCAGCCCGGCCGGAGAACGTCTGGCTGACTCTGCCGCCCGACGTCTGGCACGAAATGCGGGCTGGCTGCACCGCCAGTCGGGCTCACAGGCGCTGCCCCTGCCCGCCGATGATGATCTGACGCTGACCGACGATGACTGGCTGGAGCTGTCCGGTTTTGCCTGGGCACAGCGGTCGTTTGAGGCCAGCTATGCCGCACTGGGAAGACTGACTGGTACGGTTTTTTCAGCCCTGCCGCTGCTGCGTGCGGCCATCGCTGAGGGGCTTTCCCCGGCGGAGATCTGCACCCGGTTCCGGCTGTCCGGGCGTAAGGCGCTGCTGGTTGCCTGGCGACAGGAGGCCCGGCAGGGACTGATGGCGCAGGACCCGCTGCGGGCACAGCAGCACCAGCAGTGGGTCATCTCATTGCAATAAATCCACCGTCTTCATCAAAAATACCCCCTGTTCTTCAGCCAGCAGGGGCGTATGATCCCGGCAATAGCTTAAGGAGTTCACCATGAAATTTCCCCATGTTGTTGTTCAGACCCCCTCGTTACCCGCGACGCAGCTGTTTTTGCTGTATCACGCTGCCGGCGATAATCCAGTGGCAATGGGTGAGATTGGTCACTGGTTTGCCGGGGCCTTCCCGCGGGCGCTGGTGGTCAGCATCAGCGGACCGCAGGCGGATGCTGACGGGGGGTTTCACTGGTATATGCCGTCCGTGCCGGACGGTCATCAGCAGCAGGTTGATGGCGCAATGGATGGTTTTATCGCCAGCGTTCGCCACTGGCAGCAGCAGAGTGGGGTCAACGCGCGGGCAACTGCCCTGATAGGCTTTGCTCAGGGTGCGACGATGGCGCTGGAGGCGATTAAGGTGCAGCCGGGACTGGCAGGGCGGGTAGTGGCCTTTAGTGGCCGGTATGCCACGCTGCCCGACCAGGCCGGGACGCGCACCACTATCCACCTGATCCACGGCGATAATGATACCGTGCTGCCACTGACGCACGCGGTTGCGGCGGAAGAGCGGCTGTCAGCGCTGGGCGGTGATGTGACGCTGGATATCATCGACGATCTGCCGCATGCCATCGACGAGCGCGCGATGCGCTTAGCCCTCGATCGCCTGCAGTTTACCGTACCGCGTCGTTATTTTGACGAAGCACTCAGCGGTGCGAAACCGGGCGATGATGATGTGATTGCACTGATGTAATTGGCGTGTCGGGGCCGACCGTGTTTTCCTGTCGGCCCCTGATTCGCAGGAGATTATTTCTTCTTTGGCCAGTCGTCTTCATCGTCCCACTTATCGTTAAAATCACGATGCGGAGGGAGTTCTGGCTTGTTGTCGAGAAATTTTTTATGGTCGATGCGCTTCAGATCTTTATAGACGTTCATCAGAATGCCAATCATCAGCAGGATCACCAGGATCCACCAGTAGTGCTTTATAAATTCCATCATTTCACCTTTATGCGATCAGCTGTTCCATGATCCGCTGGTACATGCGGCTGAGAAGCTGCAGGTCGGCGGCTTTCACGCACTCATTGATTTTATGAATGGTGGCGTTGACCGGGCCTAATTCCACCACCTGCGCCCCCATGCGGGCAATGAAGCGCCCGTCAGAGGTGCCGCCGGTAGTCAGCAGCTGCGGCCTGATCTCATTATAGTGCTCAACCGCGTTAACCACCGCATCAACCAGCTTACCGCGTGAGGTCAGGAACGGCTGACCGGAGAGTTTCCACTCTATGGTGTAGCGCAGCTGATGGCGATCGAGCAGTTCCTGAACCTGCTGCCGGATCATCTCATCGGTCAGTTCGGTGCTGAAACGGAAGTTAAACTGCACAAAACAGTCGCCGGGGATCACGTTGTTGCTGCCGGTCCCGGCCTGTACGTTGGCAATCTGCATACTGGTCGGCGGGAAGAATTCATTACCGCGATCCCACTCTCTGGCCACCAGCTCATTCAGCGCAGGCATGGCGCGGTGAACCGGATTATCGGCGAGGTGCGGGTAGGCCACATGGCCCTGGACGCCATGAATAGTCAGGTTAGCGGTAATCGACCCGCGACGGCCATTTTTCACCACGTCGCCGACCACTTCAGTGCTGGACGGCTCGCCCACCAGGCAGTAATCCATGCGTTCGTTGCGGGCCATTAGCGCTTCCACGACTTTTACGGTCCCGTTGGCGGCGCTGGCCTCTTCATCGGAAGTGATCAGAAAGGCCAGACGCCCTTTGTGCTGCGGATGGGCGGCAACAAAACGTTCCGCGGCCACAACCATCGCGGCCAGCGACCCTTTCATATCGGCGGCACCGCGGCCAAACAGCATCCCGTCGCGGATAGCCGGTTCAAACGGGGGATTGATCCAGCGGTTGGCATCCCCGGTTGGCACCACGTCGGTATGACCGGCAAAGGCCAGCGTTTCCCCTTCGCCGCGCCATGCCCAGAAGTTCAGGGTGTCGCCAATGTTCATCGGTTCAACGGTAAAACCCAGCGCCTGTAAACGGGCAATCAGAATGGCCTGGCAACCGGCATCATCAGGGCTGAGGGAGGGGCGACGAATAAGCTGCTGCGTCAGCTCTATGACCGGACAGTGCATAATGATGACTTCTCCTGAATAAACGACGAATAGGTACCTTCACTGAAGCCCAGCAGCATAGAGCCGTCTGCGGCGCAGAGCAACGGGCGTTTGATGATGGCTGGCTGCGACAGCATCAGCGTCAGTGCCGCTGCCGGATTATCCACTGCCTTACGTTCCGACTCTTCCAGCTTGCGCCAGGTAGTGCCGCGCGTGTTGAGCAGGGCTTCCCAGCCAAGAACATCGATAAAGCGCTGCAGCAAATCTGCTTCTAATCCGTCTGCACGGTAATCATGAAACTGATAGTTCACGTCACTCGCTTCCAGGTATTTCCGGGCTTTTTTAACGGTGTCGCAGTTCTTGATGCCATACATCGTAAAGGTATTTTTCGGGCTCTGTTCTGTCATCGGTATCCGTTTCCTGTGCCGGCTGATAATTACGGGTTACAGTTTACAGTGGATAGCGCCGGCAGACAGCCCTTGAGATGATGAAACTCAGATGCCAGGAAGAACGTTTGATGCGTTGCCGGTAAAAGTCAGACTTGTGTACCCTTCTGTTTTTTGTGGGATTCATCTATATTCGGATGAGCTCAATGCAGGACAATAGCGACGAGCACGATGAGAAGGGTAGAGAGCCCGTGATTAAGAGGAGGGGAGCGATGAATTACATGAAAGAGTCGGCCGCGCATACGGTAGAAGAAACCCAGTCCACGATCGTACTGAAGCGTAAAAAAGAAACCCGCTGTGAGGATTTTGCTCATATCGTTGACGCAGTGATGCGCGATCACCCCGACGCGAAAACGCACATCGACAGTGAAAGCGGCGGTTACGATAAAATCATCATTCTGAAATAGTGAATCATCCGGCCCCGCCCGGGGTCGATGTTCCTCTTGAGACGGTGGAAGAGTGGTTGTCTGGCGTATTCAGGTGCGCCTGCCGGATATACGAAGCCTCTTAATTATGCTACCGCTAATAATCCCCTGAGAAATCATCACCTACAGACTGTGCGGCATAGCACAGTTTCATCGAATTTTCGTTTAACTCATTTTACCGATGGCAGTAATTGGGATCCCGATCTTTCTTTTGCTTAGGAATACTCTTAAAATGAAAAGACAAAAAAAGAGAGGTTATTATGATTGATTTAGAATTGGGGAACTGGAAAGACTTTATTGAAGCGATGTTACGCAAGTAATGCGTTTCAGACAAGAAAAGCAAGGCGACCGTATCAAACTGCTTTACCTTCAGTCACTTCCGTTATAAAAGGCAGCCCGTAACAGGCTGCCTTTTTGCTTTTTACTGGGGTTTATCTTTCAGCGGGAAGCGGCGGCGAACCAGCACAAAGAACAGCGGCACAAAGAAGATCGCCAGTACCGTGGCGGAGATCATCCCGCCCATCACTCCGGTCCCGACCGCGTGCTGGCTGCCGGACCCGGCACCGCTGCTGATCACCATCGGCAGGACGCCGAAAATAAAGGCCAGCGAAGTCATCAGAATCGGTCTCAGGCGCTGGCGCGATGCTTCCAGGGTCGATTCCACCAGGTCGCCGCCGCGGGTGTTCATCTCACTGGCAAATTCAACGATCAGGATGGCATTTTTCGCCGACAGTCCGATCACGGTCAGCAGACCGACCTGGAAATAGACATCGTTTTCCAGCCCACGCAGCCAGGTGGCCACCAGCGCCCCAATCACCCCCAGCGGTACCACCAGCATGACCGAGAAAGGAATCGACCAACTTTCGTACAGGGCGGCCAGGCACAGGAACACCACCAGTAACGACAGGGCATACAGCGCCGGGGCCTGTGCGCCCGTCATACGCTCCTGCAGCGATGCCCCTGTCCACTGCAGGCCAATCCCCACCGGCAGCTGGCTGACCAACTTCTCCATCACGTCCATGGCCGCACCGTTACTGACGCCCGGTGCCGATTCCCCCACAATTTCAACGGCGGAATAGCCGTTGTAGCGTTCAAGCCGGGGTGAACCACTCTCCCAGTGAGAGCGGGCAAAGGCGGTGAAGGGCACCATTTCGCCGCTGGCATTGCGGACGTACCACTTGCTGATATCGTCTGGCAGCATGCGGAAGGTAGCGTCAGCCTGGACATAAACTTTTTTCACCCGTCCTCTGTCAAGGAAGTCATTGACGTAGGTTGATCCCCAGCCGGTTTGCAGCGTCGCGTTAATATCATCCAGCGACACGCCCAGGGCCTGGGCTTTCCGCTGGTCAATATCAATGCGCAACTGCGGGCTGTCATCCAGACCGTTATGACGGACCCGGGTCAGGGACGGGTTGCTTTGCGCCAGCTCAAGCAGGCTGTTGCGTGCCGCCATCAGCGCGGTATGGCCCAGCCCGGCATGATCCTGCAGCTCCATATCAAAGCCGGCCGAGTTGCCCAGCCCGGTGATGGCGGGTGGGCTGCTGGCAATCACTTTCGCCTCATTGATTTTTGCAAAGGCTTTGGTGGCGCGCTCAATAATGGCGAAGGCGGTATTGTCACTGCCGGTGCGATCCTGCCAGTCTTTCAGGCGGACGAACATACGTGCCACGTTCTGCCCGTTGCCGCCGGGGCCGGCACCCACGGTGGCGAATACCGACAGCACGTTGTCTTTTTCGTGCGTCAGATAGTACTTCTCGACTTTTTCCACCACTTTCATGGTCTGTTGCAGGGTGGCGCCTGGCGGCAGTTGAACCTGCGTGGTGAAAATACCCCGGTCTTCCAGCGGCAGGAAAGAAGTGGGCAGGCGAATAAACAGCAGGGCCATCACGGCGATCAGCGCCACATACAGCACCAGCCAGCGTCCCCCTTTGGCCAGAATTTTGCCCACGCCGCGCTCGTAGCGTTCAGCGCTGAGGTTAAACAGGCGGTTAAACCAGCCAAAGAATCCCCGGCGGCCGTGATGGTGGCCTTTGGCCAGTGGTTTCAGCAGCGTGGCACACAGGGCAGGGGTAAGGATCATCGCTACCAGTACGGAGAGCACCATGGCGGAGACAATCGTGACTGAAAACTGGCGATAGATAGCCCCGGTGGTGCCGCCGAAGAAGGCCATCGGGATAAAGACCGCCGACAGCACCAGCGCGATACCGACCAGCGCCCCCTGTATCTGCCCCATGGATTTGCGCGTCGCCTCGCGCGGCGACAGGCCTTCTTCACTCATAATACGTTCGACGTTTTCCACCACCACGATGGCATCATCCACCAGCAGGCCGATGGCCAGCACCATCGCGAACATGGTGAGCGTGTTGATGCTGTAACCGAAGAGATAGAGAATGCCAAAAGTGCCCAGCAGCACCACCGGCACGGCAATGGTCGGGATCAGCGTGGCACGGAAG
Source organism: Erwinia sp. PME.40.26/001 (assembly GCF_055556675.1). Lineage (NCBI taxonomy): Bacteria > Pseudomonadati > Pseudomonadota > Gammaproteobacteria > Enterobacterales > Erwiniaceae > Erwinia > Erwinia sp. PME.40.26/001. The sequence goes on along the minus strand of NZ_JBVHNP010000010.1, from coordinate 52,945 downwards.
TTTTGCAGGAACAGGTACATCACCAGGAAGACCAGCAGCACGGCTTCAAACAGGGTTTTCACCACGTCTTCAATGGAGGCTTTGACAAACGGCGTGGTCTCGTAGGCGATCTCCGCCTTCAGCCCGTGGGGAAAATAGTGTGACAGTTCGTCAAGACGGGCGCGGACCAGGGTATCCGTTTGCAGCTCATTGGCCCCGGAGGCCAGCTTGACCCCCAGCCCTGACGCGGCCATGCCGTTATAGCGGCTGAGGTAATCATACTTCTCCGCGCCCAGCTCCACCTTTGCCACATCACCCAGCGTTACCACGGAGCCATCGGCATTGACCCTGAGGGTGATATCGCGGAACTGCTCCGGGGTTTGCAGCAGGGACTGGGCGTTGATGGTGGCATTCAGCGCCTGGCTGTCGACAGAGGGCAGCCCGCCCAACTGGCCTACCGCCACCTGGCTGTTCTGCGATTTAATGGCGGTGACCACATCGCTGGTGGTCAGGGCATAGTTAATCAGCTTATTGGGATCGAGCCAGATACGCATGGCATACTGCGAACCGTAAGCATCCACCTGGCCTACGCCGTCGATGCGGCTGAGGGGATCCTGAATATTACTGGCAACATAGTCCGAGATATCCTGTTTATCCATGCTGCCGTCGGTCGACACGAAGGCGACCATCAGGATATTAGTATCACCGGTTTTATTGACCGTCACGCCCTGCGACTGAACATCCTGCGGCAGTTTTCGCAGCGCAGATTGCAACTGGTTCTGCACCTGCTGGCGGGCCTCATCAGGGTTTGTCCCGGCTTCAAAAGTCAGCGTAATCGTTGCCTGGCCGGTATTGCTGCTCTGCGACGACATATACATCAGGTTATCGATGCCGGTCATATTCTGCTCGATCACCTGGGTAACGGTGTTTTCCAGCGTTTCAGCAGACGCACCCGGATAGTTGGCGGTGATGCGGACGTTAGGCGGGGCCAGGTCGGGATATTGTTCAATGGGCAGAGAGACGATGGCCAGACCCCCGGTCAGACACATCAGAATTGCCAGCACCCAGGCAAAAATAGGGCGATCGATAAAGAAGTTGGCCATCTCAAGCTCCGCAGCATGTATATCCGTCATCATGTTACCGCGGCAGGCGCGTCGCACGCCCGTTCGCGCCGGTCAGATAACGATCTGCGCGCGGGGCGTTACGGGCTGGCGTCAGCCTGCAGGATGGATGATGGTGGGTATAACCTCAAAAAATAACAAAATAGTGCCTGTGTTCCCTGCGGCGTTCGGGGCAAATATCCCGTCGGTCTCTCTGGCCGGTACGGGACAAATTTATGAATTTATTCAACGTGCTCCGGCAGGGGACCACTGTACCCGCCGCCGGCGAAACAATCGTGGAGAAATTGAGGAGAATATGTAAATTATGCCACAGGTAAACGCACCTGTGGTTACAGACTGGCGTGATGCGACTCCAGCCACATCACGGTGGCTGCCACCCGCGAACGGACGTTCAGCTTGCGTAATACGTTGCGGATATGGACTTTGACCGTCTGCTCCGAAATGGTCAGGTTTTCGGCAATCTGCTTGTTAGACAGGCCGCAGGCTACCTCTTTCATCACCTCCTGCTCACGTTCGGTCAGAATAATAAACGGATCAGCTTTCCAGCTGTCGTTATCACGCAGCGCGTTAAGCGGCGCGCTGAACGCGACGCCCCCCTCTGCCACCTGGATAATTTGTGACAGCAGCTGTTCCGGGGCGCTGTCCTTCAGCAGATAACCGCTGGCCCCGGCTTCCAGCAGGGCGGAAATATCGCTGCGCTGGTCAGAAATCGTCAGCACCAGGATCCGGGCGGGTATGCCGTTGGCGCGCAGGGCGTTAAACGTCTCCAGACCGGACAGACCCTTCATTTTCAAATCTAGCAGGATCAGATCTGGCGGGTTCAGCAGCGCCTGCGCTATCGCATCGTGACCATTGCCGGCCTCTGCAATCACCCTGAACCGGGGCTCCAGCGCCAGCAGTTGGCGAATGCCGTTACGCATCAGAGGGTGATCGTCGACAATCATCACGCTGACGGTGTTGTCTTCCATGGTGCTACTCCTTGTCAGAACCCATTTCGGTTAGCGGTTTAAAGTGTAAAGACACGCGCGTGCCTCCGTGCGCATGGCGCACGATGGTCAGCTGGCCGTTCAGCCTTGCAGCGCGCTCATGCATGATGTTCAGGCCGTAGTGACCCTCGGGTTCTTCCAGCGAGGCAATGCCCACGCCGTTATCATCAATGACTATCGTCAGCCCGCTTGTCGCATCGTAATCGCCGCTGACGGCGATCTCCGTTGAGTTCGCATGCTGTACGGCATTAAGCAGGGCCTCGCGGACAATCTGCAATACGTGAATATGCTGCTGGGCCGGAAGCCGCACTTCAAGCTGTCCCTTCAGCACAATCGGTGCGGCGGTCTGCTGGCGCAGGGGAGCGATGACCTGCTCCAGGGCGCGCGTCAGGCTGGCCGGTTCAATGGTCAGCCGGAAGGTGGTGAGCAGTTCGCGCAGCTGCCGGTTTGCCGTGCTCAGTGCCTCTTCAAACTCGGTCACGATCTCCCTCGCAGCGGTGGCCTCCGCGTCCAGAGTACGTTTCAGTCTGACCAGCTGAATGCGTAAAAAGGTCAGGGATTGCGCCAGCGAATCATGCAGTTCACGGGCGATGGTCGTACGCTCCTCCAGCAGCAGCAGACTCTGCACCTGCTGCTGTGCCTGCCACAGCTCCAGCGCATGGACGAGTAAAGCGGCCACGCTTTTCATCAGCGGCGACTCGCTCTCCTCCGCCTGCCAGTGCAGCACACCGCAGGGGGGCTGCTCCGGGTGTGGGTGAAGGGGCAGCGTCTGCCACGCCCTGTCCGGCACACTACGCCCTGCGCTCAGTCGCCCAAACTCGGGCGTGGAAAGCTCAATGTAACTGAGCTTTTCATGGTCAGACACCAGCCGCAGCGTTTGCTGAAACGCCTCCTGCCCCTTGATGCTGTGACTGAGCTGCTGCGAACAGGCGTAAAGCAGCCTGAGGCGGCGGTTGGCCTGGGTTAAATCGGCGGTCTTTTCCTCCACATTCAGGGACATCGCCCGCCACGACTTTTCCAGTTCGCCGGACATTCGGGTAAACGCCCGTGCCAGCACCCCCAGTTCATTTGGCAGGTCGGTGCTGAGTGGGGGGAGATGAAAGCGCCGCTGTTCAATCGCTTCGCTGGCGCTGACCAGCTGTTGCAGCGGGCCGACCACCCGCTGGCGAATATGACGCAGAATAAACCAGACCCTCAGGCTAATGGCCAGTAAACCCAGCAGGCAGGCGAGGGCGGCCAGACGCATTTTCAGCTCGGCCCAGTGCTGCAGAGCCAGCACAAACTGGTCGATTTTATCAACCTCGGTAATCACCTGCTGGTGGTTTCCCGCTGTCGCGGAGGCGGTCTGCCGCGCGGTGACCAGCAGTTCACGATAGCGCTGGCGCACGGTATCCGGCACATAAAAACGGTCCAGCGCTTCCAGCGCAGGGGAGTGCAGTGTGCGCTGATAGTCGGCGATATGCTGTGCAGAAAGGGGGGAGCGCGTGCTGATGTCCCAGCTCAGGCGATAGACCTGCATCCGCAGGGAGCCTGCCAGATTGACTGCTTCTGCATCGCGCAAGCTGCCGGAAAGCGTCAGCAGCGCCAGCCCGCTGGAAATGACGGACAGAAGAACAATAGTAAACAGCGCGCGGGCCAGGCTGTGCGTCAGGGAGCGGGTGATGGTCACATTAATCATCCTTAATATCAGGAGGGTTATTATAACGCCGCGCTAAGGTTTACTGAAGCAGTAGTACCGGACTGTCACTGACGGTTACATCTGCTGAAATTCGACATATCTCTTTACGCTTCTTGGCAGTGTTACGCGCAATACCAGGAATGTTTTAACGGCTTTACGCCCTGCTCACTCTGCTTTTCATTGAAAAGGTAATAATCAATCCCGTCACTACATTAATCGAAACGATTCCCCGAGGAGCTTCATGATGAACAAGATGTTACCCGCAGTGATCGCGGCCACACTGCTTGCTGCAACGTCATTCTCTACGCTGGCCGCCACGCAGGTGGGACAAAGCCAGGCGGCAGATTTGCAAAGTATTGGCACGGTGTCGGTGAATGGCGTCAGAGGCACGCTGGATGATGCCACCCGTCATCTGGCGAAAAAAGCCGATGCCATGGGCGCCAGCAGCTTCCGGGTGATCGGTGCCAACACCCCGGGCGATTCCAGCCTCTGGTCAGGAAACGCTGAGATTTACCGTTAAGCCCTGTTTTACCCTCATCTCCTGTAGTCCCTGTCTGTCCCTGTGTAGTCTTTAGTGCTTGCACTGACCGACCGCAAATTGCGGTCGGTTTTTTTATGCGCCACCCGACAAAAATTACAAAAGCTCACGATTTCCAGCGTGGAATTTTTGCGTCGATTAATCAGAACGGTTAGGATGCATCGCCGCGATTTTCCTGCTTGCGCATGAATAAAATTACAGCAAACAGGGAGATCTTCCACGCCTGCGTCGCGTACGCAATCGTTTGGTTGGCCTATTAGAAACAGGATACCCGGGACAGGTAACCGCATCACTTTGTGGACAGGAAATAGGAATGACAATGAAAGCTGAAAAGAAAACGGGCGCAGAAAAGCGCGCTGCAAGAAGGCGTTGGTTAAACTCTCATGATTCTGGCTACCATAAAGCTATGGACAATCGTCACGTACAGATGATTGCCATCGGTGGCGCGATTGGTACAGGGCTGTTTCTCGGTGCGGGCTCCCGCCTGCAGGCCGCCGGTCCGGCACTGGCCATTGTCTATCTGGTCTGTGGTATTTTCTCTTTCTTCATTCTTCGTGCGCTGGGTGAACTGGTTCTGCACCGTCCCTCAAGCGGCAGTTTCGTTTCTTATTCCCGCGAATTCCTCGGTGAGAAAGCCTCCTACGTGGCGGGCTGGATGTACTTTGTTAACTGGGCGATGACCGGGATTGTCGATATCACCGCCGTTGCGCTGTATATGCACTACTGGGGCGCGTTCGGTGATGTGCCGCAGTGGGTGTTTGCCCTCGGGGCGCTGGCCATTGTTGGCACCATGAACATGATCGGCGTGAAGTGGTTTGCCGAAATGGAGTTCTGGTTTGCCCTGATTAAAGTGCTGGCGATTGTCATCTTCCTGGTGGTGGGCGTGGTGTTCCTCGGCAGCGGCAAGCCGCTGGATGGCAATGCGACGGGCTTCCACCTGATCAGCGATAACGGCGGCTTCTTCCCGAACGGGCTGATGCCGGCGCTGGTGCTGGTGCAGGGGGTGGTGTTTGCCTTCGCCTCCATTGAACTGGTGGGCACGGCGGCTGGCGAGTGTAAAGACCCGAAAACCATGCTGCCAAAAGCAATTAACAGCGTGATCTGGCGTATCGGCCTGTTCTACGTCGGGTCGGTGGTGCTGCTGGTCCTTCTGCTGCCGTGGAATGCCTATCAGGCAGGGCAGAGTCCGTTTGTGACCTTCTTCTCCAAACTTGGCGTACCTTACGTCGGCAGCATTATGAATATCGTGGTACTGAGCGCGGCGCTGTCCAGTCTGAACTCAGGCCTCTACTCGACGGGACGTATTCTGCGCTCCATGTCGATGGGCGGCTCCGCACCGAAATTCATGTCGAAAATGAGCGGCCAGCAGGTTCCTTACATGGGTATCCTGGTGACCATCGGTGTCTACATTATTGGTGTCTACCTGAACTATGTGGTGCCCTCCCGCGTCTTCGAAATTGTGCTGAATGTCGCGGCGCTGGGGATCCTTTCTTCCTGGGCGTTTATCGTGGTGTGCCAGATGCGCCTGCGCAAAGCCATTAAAGAAGGCAAAGCGGAAGATGTCAGCTTCAAGCTGCCGTGGGCTCCGTTTACTTCATGGTTAACGCTGCTGTTCCTGTTCAGCGTGCTGGTGCTGATGGCATTTGACTATCCGAACGGGACCTACACCGTGGCGGCTATCCCGCTGATTGCCATCGTGCTGGTGCTGGGCTGGTTTGGCGCGCGCAAGCGGGTTCATGCGCTGGCGCAGGAAGAACACAACCACTGATAAACCGGGGGACGATGTCATCGTCCTGTTCCCCGAGTTGCTTAAGCAGGGCGGCCCTCACCGGGCCGCCTTTTCTTATTATTCTCATCGCTCTGGACGTCAAAACCCTCTATGATCCTCCTCTCCCGGAAACCCAAACGGAGACGGTATGTCAGCCAAGATTGACGTTATCAAAAATAAGATCCTGTCAGAAAACTGGTTCACCCTGCGTAATTTCACTTACGACCTGACGAAAAAAGACGGCTCCACCCTCCGCCATAAACGCGAAGTTTACGATCGCGGCAACGGTGCCACCATCCTGCTGTACAATCGCGAAAAAAACAGCGTGGTGCTGACGCGCCAGTTCCGTATTGCCACTTGGGTAAACGGTAATCCTTCGGGCATGCTGATTGAAACCTGCGCCGGACTGCTGGACGACGACTCCCCGGAAGTGTGCATTCGCCGCGAGGCCACAGAGGAAACCGGCTACGTGGTCGGGGAGGTGGAGAAGCTGTTTGCCCTGTATATGTCCCCGGGCGGCGTTACCGAGATGGTGCACTTTTTTGCGGCCGAGTACAGTGAGTCGCGGCGTGACAACGCGGGCGGCGGCATTGATGACGAGGATATTGACGTGCTGGAAATGACCTTCCCGGAGGCCTGGGCGATGGTGAAGGATGGCCGGATCCAGGACGGTAAAACCGTGACGCTGTTGCAGCACGCGCTGCTGGAGGGCTGGCTGCACCATTAACCATCACCGACTGACACAGATCGCCGTGTGCGGAGCGATGGCCTGGATTGGGCGGATGCTGCTGTAGCCGGGCTAACGCATCGGCATACGGCGGCATGGAATGAGCCGCCCCTGACGGCGCGAGCAGTCACTAATATTGGCCCCGTTCCACGCCAGCGCCTGTTGTCATTCTTTATCTTTCAGGCTGTCGGTAATTAAAAAGTCGACGTCGCGGTAATGACAAATATGGGCAAACGACGGTTGCAGAAATTTACCGGTATCCAGCAATAAGTATTTCCTTTCAGACGCCAGCAGCACCTGCTGTTTTAAATGCCCTTTTATTCATTCCCTTCCCGCAGATAACCGTCGGTACCCAAGCTGCCGCAGGAAAAGAAGGCTTTATTAATTAAAAACTCCGTGAGGGGACGCACAGCCACCACGCCGGTAAAATCTTCATTGCGGGCAGAATATTCACCGCTGAGACAGCGGGTGCGTAAATTGCTTTTTACCGCCCGTGTTTCTACCGTTCTCAGTGAATGAGTGAGTACGTTTAATTCAATATCCGGCAGCTGGCGGGCCAGGCACCACTCCGCCCGTCCAGCCACCAGTGCGCGGCCCTGCTGGCTGAGTATGTCGATGATTTGTCGCTGACGTTCAATCGGCATCATAAATATCTCCGGTGTAGATAAAAGGTACGGCATCGTTCCGCGCAAAACGCGCACCAGACAGGCGTCCGGCCCCCGGGGGTTAACGTTGCGCCATAAAGTGATCGCTCTCTAAATAAATGCAGGGGTTTTACTGTTTTTTCTTATATAAGAGTGACGTGTGTCACATTAATTGGGGTGAATATGCTGGCTTTTACTAAAATTGATTTCCTGACATTTTATCGGTAACTGAAAATATCATCACTGTTGCTAACCGTTTATGTGGTGTTGACCCATTCCCCCCCCACCGGCACAGGCGACTGTCCGATAAATCTGATTGAGGCCATGACGTTAACTGAGCATGATAGAGGGGCCCTACGGGTTGCCCGTCACGGGCTTTCTTTTCTGCATTACCTTACAGGGACTTCATCGAGCAATGTCTTACTGGACGAAATGGTTATGGTTGCTTTCGCTCTCTTACGTCGCTTCTGGACAGGCACAGCCGTTGCAGAAGACCTTCTCTGACTGGCAGATCACCTGTAACAATCTCAACAGCTGCGAAGTGCGCAGCATTCCCGGCAATAACGGCCTGGCGATGACGCTGGAGCGTGAGGCTGGCAGCGATGCCCCGACACAGCTGCGTCTTGATTACGGTAATCGTTACAGCGGACCGCTGCCCGGCGGTGCGCTGCGTGACAATCTGCTGCTGGACGGGCGGCGGCTGCGGCTCGATCTCAAACACTGGGAGGTGGAGCCGCATCACCTGCTGACCACGCACGCCATTTCGATAGATGAATTCCTGGCGCAGGTGATGGACGCCGGTACGCTGCAACTGCTGTACCGGGCGGATGCGGTGATCGGCATGCGCGGGCTCAAGGAAGCACTGATGCTGATGGATGAAATTCAGGGGAGGGTGAACGGCAGTAGCGCCCTGATCCAGCGCGGCAATGACGCGGCCAGCCGCGTCCCGCCCGCCCCGCAGCTACCGCAGATCAGTGCGCCGCCGCGAATGCCGCAGGCCCTGACCCAGGAGGAGTCGAGCGGGCTGATTGATTTTGGCACCTGGCGGGTGAACAGCGATAGCTGTTCGCTGGATCCACTGCGCCGTGAAGTCAGTGTTTCACCGCTCAGTGATGACAAAGCGCTGCTGCTGGTCAGCTGTGAAATGGGGGCCTACAACGTCATCGATCTGGCGTTTGAGGTGACGCGGACAGCCCCCTATGTGTCGAAAAGTATTACCCTGACCCTGCCGTTTTCTTTGCCGGATCGCAGCGATAATAATCTGGAGCTGGTGAATGCCGACTTTGACGCGGCGCGCGGTGAGCTGCTGACCTTTAGTAAGGATCGCGGGCTGGGCGACTGCGGGGTGGCCACGCGCTGGCAGTATAATGGCCGCCAGTTCGTGCTGGCAGAGTACGCACAGGAGAAAACCTGTGACGCCTGGCACAGCAGCGATCAGTGGCCGGTACTGTGGGAAAGCCAGTCCGTTGCACCGCAGCAGGACCCGGGCATGGTGGCAATGCAGGCGCAGTGAGCCGGTGCTCGCTGCGCTCAGGCATCGCAATAGGCCATCAGGTAATAAAACAGTAAATGGATGGCGGCAATTCCAGCCAGGGTCAGCGCCACGAACCCCACGTCATAGTCGGTAAGAAAATCGCCCAGCCGTGAGGTTAACCGCGTCACCTTCTTCATGCTCATTAAAAGGTGTAGGTGACGGCCGCTGTCGCTGTGGCTTCGTTACGGCGGAAAACAATCGGGCTGTCACCCGCATGATCACTGAGCCAGGTGTAGCCTGCCACCAGCGTGGTGCCCCACTGCGGCGTAAACTGATGTCCCCAGGTGACGCTGTTTTCCACACCATAAAGGCCGCCGGGGGCCGAATAGCGGCGATACCCGCTGCGGGTGCTCTGCTGCCCGCTGACTCCGTAAAAGGTATTCATATAGCGGCTGTCACCGAATAACGCGGCAGACTGGAAGGCCAGCGTATCGCTGTCGTTTTGCAGGGGGATCAGCGTCACCGACGTCTGATATTGCACCCCCTGACTGTCGCTTAACGGCAGCGTTGCTTTGCCCTCGACGGACAGCCAGGGTTCAATGGTCCAGCCGACCGCGACCGCCGTGTTCAGGGCGACGTCAATATTTCCCATCCCTTTCAGTTTGTCGGACCCGTCACGCCATGACGCGTTTTTCTCTGACCGCCCCAGGCTGTAGCCCAGCGTGTGTTCAAGATAGAGTCCCGAATCAGCCTGCAGGTCATAGCCCAGCCCCTTTTGCGAATCAAAAAACACCGCGCCATCACGCGCCTGAATGACCGGGGCAAACTGCCACTGGCGCTGGTCGGACCCGCTGTAACGCGGGGCACTGGTCGCGCCAACCCCCACGGTCAGGCTGGTCGGATCGGCGGCGCAGGCACCGGCGATCAGCGTGATGTTCATAACGGCAATACAGCTAATGCACAGGGTAAGTTTTCTGGTTATCATCGTCGCTCCTCAGCACCGAATCATTACGGCTCCCAAGCGGCCGCGCATCTGATACCGAATGATGAACAGGCAGTGTCAATTTCCTGCCAGGGTTTTATGAAGAAACAATCAAGGTGAGTAAATGCAGATGAAACGCGTACTGATTATTGAGGACGACGCGGATGCGGCTAATGTCCTGGAAGCTTATTTACGGCGGGAAAGCTTTAATGTGGCGATCGCCAGCGACGGTCTTGCCGGGCTGGAGATGGCGCAGAGCTGGAAGCCAGATCTGATCCTGCTGGATATTATGCTGCCGGTGATGAACGGCAGTGATGTGCTGGCCGCCGTGCGGCGCAAGGGCGATATTCCGGTGATTATGGTTTCCGCCATGGGCGACACGCCGGACAAAATCGGCGCGCTGCGCTACGGGGCCGATGATTACGTTGTTAAACCGTACAACCCCGGTGAAGTGGTGGCACGCGTGCATGCCGTGCTGCGCCGGGCTTCCGTGCGTACCGGTCAGAAAGAACTCCTACGCTGGCAGGGGCTGGAAGTGGATACGGAGTCGCTGACGGCGGTCGTCAGGCACGACGGCGAAAGCGTCACCTGGCTGGAGCTTACGCCGACGGAACTCTCCCTGCTCACCACGCTGATGCAGTCCCAGACCTATCCTTTTTCCCGCCAGCAGCTGCTGGAGCGCTGCCTGCCCGAGAGCGAAGCGCTGGAGCGCGTGGTGGATACTCACGTATACAACCTGCGTAAGAAACTGGAAAACGCGGGCATTGCGGACGTGCTGCATAACGTGCGCGGCGTCGGCTACCGGTTCAGACAGCCATGAGTCAGCCAAAAGAACAGAGTCTGTGGCGCTGGATCTGCATGCGGATCCTTGCGCTGGTGATGGGGTCGGTGGTGATGATCGGCTTCTGCATGTGGCTGCGCTTTGTGATCCAGAAATACTGGGTGCTCAACCGTATGCCGCCCGCAGAGAGTCAGGAGCTGGCTATCCTGTTAAAAAATCCCGAACGCGACGTCTTACGCTTTCACCAGCTGGCGGATGCCGGGTTTGGCATCAGCTATTCAGTGCCTGACATCACCTCTTCTGACTGGATAACGTTGTGGGTGTTAATCCTGATGGCCATGCCGGTGATTATTGTTCTCGGACTACGTGCCGCCAGGCCGCTTTCGGAGCAGTTCAGCCGGCTGGCCACGGCGGCACGATCCGTGGCGCACGGCGAATTTGGTACCCGGGCCGATACGGTGGAAAACGCGCCTGCGGAGCTGGCGCAGTTCACGGAAGACTTTAATCTGATGTCCCGGCAGCTGGAACGTTACGATCGGGAACTGCGGGCTTCCCATGTTGCGATGGCTCACGAGCTGCGATCGCCGCTAACCGCCGCTATCGGACGGCTGCAGGGCATGCTGGACGGCGTGTTTGCGCCCGATCTGACCCAGTTAAATATGGTGATGAAGCAGCTGCAACACCTGAACCGTCTCACGGATGAGCTGCATCTACTGTCCCTTGCCGATGCGGGACAGCTCACGTTTACCCTCAATACCTTTGATCTGGTGGAACTGCTGAACGAGCGGTTAGCCTGGATCAGGCCTCAGGCCGTAGCGGCCGCAATGAGCATTAACGTCAGTGCACCGGCCCCCGCCGTTTTTCGCGGCGATCCGTTCAGAATGGGGCAGGTGTTTACTATCCTGCTGGAAAATGCGGTGCGCTATGCTGCCGAAGGCAAGGTGCTGGATATTGAGATAAAGCCCCATCTTAAAGGCTACCTGATTGCTTTTACCGATCATGGGCCGGGTGTGGATGCCGCGTTTCTGCCGCTGATGTTTGAACGGTTCACCCGCGCCGAATCATCCCGCGCGCGCCACTCTGGCGGCAGCGGGCTTGGCCTGTCGATAGCCCGCGCTATCTGTGAAGCCTGCGGGGGGAAGCTGGTGGCCTCACAGCCCGAACACCGGGGGCTGACGATAAGCCTCTATCTGCCGTTTGCCATTCCTGAGGCGGGAATGAAAAATCAGTTGAATTGACATTTCCTTGACAGGACGTGCAGCAAATCTGGACAGTCGCACGATTGAATAGGGCTATCACCGCACAGGAATAGCCCTATGACCGATACCTTTACTGACTACGCCCGCCACATACTGCACCACCTCAACCTGCCTGGCCGGCTCTCTGTCCACTGTCTGTGGCTGTTCTCGTTTCCGCTGATTTTTCTTCTCGCTGCCTGCGGTGACAAGGGACAGCCGGCATCGCCGCACGTCCGTCCTGTTCGCTATGTGATTGCCCCGGCCTCGCTTTCCGGCAGCCTGCTGTCGCAGACCGGAGAGATCCGCGCAACGGATGAAACAACGCTGGCTTTTCGTCTGGATGGCCGCCTGATTTCGCGTGCCGTGGATGTCGGTGACCGGGTGAAAGCAGGGCAGTTACTGGCGGTGCAGGATAACAGCACGGGGCTGAACCAGCTTGGCAGCGCGCGGGCTGATCTGGCCAGTGCGCAGGCGGCTGAACGGGTAGCGGCGCTGAATCTGCAACGGATGACCACGCTGACAAAAACCGGTGCCATTGCCCGCATGCAGCTCGATACGGCCCGGTCAGACTGGCAGGCGGCCTTATCCAAAAGGCAGAGCAGCGAGGCTGCACTGAAAAATGCGCAGGACAGCCTGAGCTGGACCCGACTGACCGCACCGTCAGACGGCATTATTACTGCGGTCAGCGCCCAGCCCGGTCAGGTGGTCAGTGCCGGACAGGCAGTGTTCACCCTGGCGGCAGGCGGCGGCCGCGACGCCGTGTTTGACCTCAGCGATCCGCAGGCGCTGACGCAAAGTAACCCCGCCGTGGTTCGCGTGTCGCTGCTGGCCGACCCCACCATTCAGGTTCAGGCGCACCTGCGAGACGTCAGCCCGCAGGCCGATCCCCAGACGCGCACCTGGCGGGTGCGCGTAACGCTGGATCATCCTCCGGAAAGCATGGCGCTGGGGGCCAGCGTCCAGGTGAACTGGCGGCGTGAGGGCACGCGCAGTATCAGCCTGCCGGCGTCGGCGTTGACCCGGCTGGGGGATCAGGCCGCCGTATTTGTGGTCGATCGCGCCCAACAACGGGTGCGGCTGCGCCCGGTCACGCTGGGGGCCTTCACGGTGACGGACATTTCCGTCACCGCAGGGGTTCGCCCCGGGGAAGCGGTGGTGACGGCCGGTGTCAGCAAATTGCGCGACGGTGAAAAAGTCACGCTGCTGGAGGACGGAGAATGAACCCGAAAAAAACCGCGTCACGTTTTAACCTTTCCACCTGGGCGCTACAGCACCAGCAGCTGATTGTCTTCTTTATGCTGCTGGTGATGGCGGCGGGAACCTTCAGCTATATGAACCTGCCGCGCAACGAGGATCCGGCCTTTACCATCAAGACCGCCGTGGTGACGGCCGCCTGGCCCGGAGCCGATGTAAAGGATACCGTCAATCTGGTCACCGATACGCTGGAAAAAAAGCTGCAGGAGATCCCTTACCTCGACTATGTCGAGAGTGAAACCCGCGCCGGGCAGTCGGTCATTTTTATCAATCTGCGCGACGATACGCCGCCTGCCGCCGTTGCGGGTATCTGGTATCAGGTGCGCAAGAAGGTCGAAGATATTGCGCCTTCCCTGCCGCAGGGCGTACAGACGCCGCAGGTGAACGACGAGTTTGATGATACGTTCGGCACCATTTACGGTTTTACCGCCGAGGGCTTCACCCCACGTGAGCTGCGTGACCGGGTAGAGGATATTCGGCGCAGCCTGATGTCACTGCCGGATATGGGGAAAATTATCCTGACCGGCGTGCAGGAAGAGCAGATCGTCATTGCCTTTTCGCCGCGTAAAATGGCCGGGCTGGGGCTGGATCTCCAGCAGGTTACCGCCGCCATTGCCGCACAGAATGCCGTGGCACCGGCCGGGGAAATTCGCAGCGACCGGGAAAACATCGCCCTGCGTGTCACCGGGGCGCTGGGGTCAGCAGAGAGCCTGCGGGCCGTCGTCCTGCATATCGGCCAGCGGTATATTCCCCTGAGTGATATTGCCACGGTAACTCGCCAGGCCGCGGAGCCGCCGGCGTCCGCATTTCGCGTTAACGGCCAGCCCGCCATTGGGCTGGCGATCTCTATGGCTGCCACCGGGAATATGATCCATTTTGGCGAGGCGCTCAGCCAGCGTATGGCGGCCATTCAGGCCGGACTGCCGCACGGGATTGAGATGACCCGGGTCGCCGACCAGAGCAAGGTCGTTCAGCAAGCGGTCAGTGGCTTCACCCGGGTGCTGGCAGAAGCGGTGATTATCGTAATGGCGGTCTCGTTTATCTCGCTGGGAATGCGCGCCGGGCTGGTGGTGGCCACGGCAATCCCGCTGGTGCTGGCCATTACCTTTACCGGCATGATGCTGGCCGGGATCGGTTTGCAGCGGATTTCACTGGGCGCGCTGATTATCGCGCTCGGGCTGCTGGTGGACGATGCGATGATCACCGTGGAAACCATGGTGTCGAGGCTCGAGGCGGGAGACAGCCGCTGGAAGGCCGCCAGCCATGCGTTTGAAACCACGGCCTTCCCGATGCTGACAGGTACGCTGGTGATGATCGCCGGGTTTATTCCGGTCGGATTTGCTGCCTCCAGCGCCGGGGAGTACTGTTTTTCCCTGTTCGCCGTGGTGATGATTGCGCTGCTCTCTTCGTGGGTGGTGGCCATCCTGTTTTCCCCACTGACCGGTACCTGGCTGCTGCCCGCGACCCTCAGCGCCCACCAGCACGGGCCGGGGCGCCTGGCGCGTGGCTATCACCGGCTGCTGGCACTGGCGCTGCGCCACCGGCTGAAAACGGTATCCATGGCACTGATCCTGCTGGTGCTGGCAGGGTGGGGGACTACGTTTATGCAGGGGGAATTTTTCCCGGCGTCCGACCGGCCCGAACTGCTGGTCAGCCTGACGCTGCCCGGTAATGCTTCGCAGGCTGAAACCGAACGGCGGACGGAACGGCTGGAGCAGGCACTGCGCGGGAACCCGCATATTGACCATTTTTCCAGCTATATTGGCACCGGCGCGATCCGCTTCTATCTGCCGATGGATGTGCTGCTGGACAACGAAAATACGGCCCAGCTGGTGGTGGTAGCGAAGAGCCTTGAGGACCGGGAAGCGCTGCGCAAGCAGCTGGAACATATCCTCTCCGCCGGATTTGGCGATATCGCCACGCGCGTGTCGCCGCTGGAGCTTGGCCCACCGGTCGGCTGGCCGCTTAAATACCGCGTGAGCGGGCCGGACTATCATCGGGTGCAGGCGATCGCCCGCCAGCTCGCCGGTATCCTGGGCGACAGTCCGGCCACCCGCGAAGTAAACCTCACCGCCGGGGAGCCGGAGCGCGTGGTTACGCTGCAGATTAACCAGACCGCCGCCCGCGCAGCCGGTCTCTCTTCGGAAAGCGTGGCCAGCGCGCTGAATACCCTCTGGTCGGGCAGCGTGGTGACAACAGTTCGTGACGGCAACCGGCTGGTGGACGTGGTGCTGCGGGCAAATGATGCAGAACGCCAGGATCTGTCAACGCTCTCCACACTGCAACTCACCGCCAGCAGTGGCGTAAAGGTGCCGTTAAGCCAGGTGGCGACCCTTAACTGGGGGATTCAGGATCCCGTTATCTGGCGTCACCAGCGCCTGCCATTTATCACCGTGCAGACCGACCTGGCACCGGGGCGGCGTGCGGAAGCCGTCTCACAGCAGCTGGCAGCATCTGTCGCACGGGTGCGGGACGCCCTGCCGCCGGAGTACCGGATTGAAGAGGGGGGCGCGGTGGCCGAGTCAGATAAGGGCAACAGTTCGGTGTTTGCCGTGCTGCCGGTGACGCTGTTCTTTATGCTGATCCTGCTGATGGTTCAGTTACAGCGCTTCTCACGGATGCTGCTGGCGCTGCTGATGGCCCCCTTCGGCCTGATTGGTATCGTGCTGGCGATGCTCCCCACCGGCACGCCGATGGGCTTTGTTGCGCTGCTGGGAATGATTGCACTCGCCGGTATGATCATCCGTAATGCGGTGATTTTAATCAGCGAGGTGGACAGCAATTTGCAGCGGGGGATGGCCAAAGAGGATGCCATTACTGCCGCCGCACACCATCGCGCCCGTCCGATTATGCTGACCGCCTGCGCGGCTATCCTCGGCATGATCCCGATAGCGGAGCAGGTATTCTGGGGGCCTATGGCTTATGCCATTATTGGCGGATTGCTGGTGGCGACGCTGGTGACGCTGACGGTGCTGCCCGCCTGCCTCAGTCTGGCGATCCGCGACGAGGCTGCGGCGAAGCCATAAAAAAACCGCCTTTCGGCGGTTCAGTGTACGGAGGAAAACGGGCCGTCAGTGCGGCTTCAGCAGCGCCTCGGCGTGGCTGACAATGTTTTCCACGGTGAAGCCAAACTCCGGGAACAGCTTCTCGGCCGGGGCCGATTCCCCAAAGCCGGTCATGCCGACGATGGCACCGTTCAGGCCAACATACTTATACCAGTAGTCGGCTATGCCCGCTTCCACGGCCACGCGCGCCTGAACGCCGGACGGCAGCACGGATTCGCGGTAGGCGGCATCCTGGGCATCAAACAGATCGGTTGATGGCAGGGAGACGACCCGAACCTTGTGGCCGCTGGCGGTCAGCTTGTCGGCCGCACCCAGGGTGATTTCCACTTCGGAGCCGGTGGCAATCAGGATCACCTCCGGGGTACCGTCGCTGTCTTTCAGTACGTAGCCGCCGCGTGAAATATTCGCCAGCTGCTCTTTCGTTCGCTCCGGCTGCGCCAGGTTCTGACGCGAGAGGATCAGCGCGGTCGGGCCATGATGTCGCTCAACGGCATGTTTCCACGCTACGGCCGTTTCAACCTGATCGCACGGACGCCAGACGCTCATATTGGGCGTGACGCGCAGGCTGGCAATCTGTTCAACCGGCTGGTGCGTCGGGCCATCTTCCCCGAGACCGATGGAGTCGTGGGTATAGACCATAATCTGACGGGCTTTCATCAGCGCCGCCATACGTACGGCGTTACGGGCATATTCCACAAACATCAGGAAGGTCGCCGTATAAGGAATAAAGCCACCGTGATGGGCCAGGCCATTGGCAATCGCCGTCATCCCAAATTCGCGCACGCCGTAGTGGATATAGTTACCCGCCTCGTCCTCTTTGATCGACTTCGAGCCAGACCAGATGGTCAGGTTACTCGGGGCCAGGTCAGCAGAGCCGCCCAGGAACTCTTTCAGCAGCGGACCGTAAGCTTCCAGGGCGTTCTGCGAGGCCTTACGGCTGGCGATTTTCTGCGGGTTAGCCTGCAGCTTCTCAATGTATTTCTGCGTTTCTGCCTGCCAGTTCTCAGGCATACCACCGGTCATACGGCGGGTATACTCGGCGGCCAGCTCCGGGTGTGCGGCCTGATAGGCGGCAAATTTCTCGTCCCAGGCTTTTTCCGCTCTGACACCGGCTTCTTTCGCATCCCACTGGGCGTAAATCTCTTTCGGGATCTCAAACGGTGGATAATTCCAGCCCAGCGCTTTACGCGTCAGCGCCACTTCTTCATCACCCAGCGCTGCGCCGTGGGCTTCTTCTTTCCCGGCTTTGTTCGGTGAGCCGAAGCCAATCACGGTTTTACAGATCAGCAGGGACGGCTTATCCGTCACGCTCTGCGCCTCTTTGATAGCGCTGGCAATCGCATCCGGGTTGTGGCCGTCTATGTCGCGGATCACATGCCAGTGGTAGGATTCAAAACGTTGAGCCGTGTCATCGGTAAACCAGCCTTCCACTTCGCCATCAATCGAGATGCCGTTGTGATCGTAGAAGCCAATCAGTTTGCCCAGACCCAGCGTTCCCGCCAGTGAGCAGACTTCGTGGGAGATACCTTCCATCAGGCAACCATCGCCCATAAATACATAGGTGTGGTGGTCGACAATTTCATGGCCGGGGCGGTTAAACTGCGCGCCCAGCGTGCGTTCTGCAATGGCCAGACCGACGGCGTTCGCCAGGCCCTGGCCCAGCGGCCCGGTGGTGGTCTCAACGCCCGGCGTGTAGCCCAGCTCCGGGTGACCCGGGGTTTTTGAATGCAGCTGGCGGAAGTTCTTCAGCTCGGACATCGGCAGATCGTAACCGGAGAGGTGCAGCAGGCTGTAGAGCAGCATCGAAGCGTGGCCGTTAGACAGGATAAAACGGTCACGGTCGGCCCAGGCCGGGTTGTTCGGATTGTGATGCAGGAACTCACGCCACAGGACTTCAGCGATATCGGCCATGCCCATCGGAGCACCGGGGTGGCCAGATTTGGCTTTTTGCACCGCGTCCATACTTAGCGCACGGATGGCATTTGCCAGTTCTTTACGTGAAGACATTATTTCCTCCAGAATACGTGAGGGCGGATCGACGATCCGCCCGGGGAACAGGGTTGGAAAGCGGGGGAATTACAGGCGCGCGGCCAGCACATCTTCCAGGTTCTGCTGGTCAACGGCGAACTGACGGATACCTTCGGCCAGTTTTTCTACCGCCATCGGATCCTGATTGTGCTCCCAGCGGAATTCCGCTTCAGACAGCGGAGCCGGCTGGTGGAAGGCCTGAGTGGATGGCGTCAGTTTACGCTCAACCGGGGCGTTGCTGGCCTGCAGCTCTTCCAGCAGGTTAGGGGCAATCGTCAGACGGTCGCAGCCTGCCAGCGCCAGGATCTGCTCCGTTTTACGGAAGCTGGCACCCATGATGACGGTGTTGTAGCGGTGCTGTTTGTAGTATTCGTAAATGCTACGGACCGATTTCACGCCAGGATCTTCATCAACCACGTACGGGTCGAGCGGCTTACGGCTGTTGTACCAGTCGTAAATACGGCCCACGAACGGGGAGATCAGGAACACACCGGCTTCGGCGCAGGCACGAGCCTGAGCGAAGGAGAACAGCAGGGTCAGGTTACACTGGATACCGTTTTTCTCCAGTTCCTCAGCCGCTTTGATCCCCTCCCAGGTGGAGGCCAGCTTGATCAGAATGCGCGAACGGTCAATGCCGTGCTCTTCATACATTCTCACCAGCTTTTCTGCTTTAGTGACGCACATGCCGCGATCGAAGGAGAGGCGCGCATCCACTTCGGTAGACACACGGCCCGGTACGCTTTTCAGGATTTCCAGCCCGAGGTTAATCGCCACTTTATCACTGGCATTGATAATCTGGGTTTCTTTACTGCCGCCCTGTTTTTTGGCGTAGTCGATAGCGTCGGTAATCAGATGTTTGTAAGAGTCGAGGCCAGAGGCTTTCAGGATCAGAGACGGGTTGGTTGTGGCATCTTCCGGGTGGTAATTACGGATGGATTCAATATCGCCACTATCAGCCACCACGGTGGTGAATTGTTTCAGTGCGTCTAACTGGTTCATCTAAAGCTCCTTGATAACAATCGGTGATGCAAATTTGACCGTGACGCGTGTGCTGCGGCTGTTTTAACAGGCAATACGCAACAACTCTACCGGACACGGCTGAGTATTCTTAGGCGAAACATTGCATCAGACCCGCGAAGATGGGAATGCGTTTTCTCTGATTGTTGCGATGGGTTCGCCCAATGGGCCAGTCAACTGGCAAAAATATTACGACAGTAAAGTGTAGCAGCTCGTGGCAAACAGGGGGTGCGGCGGGGCTAATACCGCACATCAGGATTACTTTTCGCCGACTTTGTGCTCGTAATAACTGATTTTCTCCACTTTTTCCAACGACCCTCCGCCTTCAAATTCAGAGTTTAGCCAGCTGTTGACAATGCTGCGCGCCAGCTCTGGCCCAACAACACGCGCGCCCAGCGTCATCACCTGTGCATTGTTACTTTTTCGGGCGCGCTCGGCAGAGTAGGTGTCGTGGCACTGTGCCGCGCGGATACCCGGCACTTTATTCGCCACAATCGCCATGCCGATCCCGGTGCCGCAGATCAGGATCCCGCGCTGATGCTTGCCTTCCCGAATCGCGTTCGCCACGTTCCAGGCAATATCGGGGTAGGCACAGCCCACGTCACGTGCTGATTCAGCGCTGTAATCCGTCGTGGTAAATCCGGCTTGTTGCAGATGGCGGATAAGGGTGTTTTTAAGGTCAATAGCGGCATCATCAGCGCCGATCGCGATCGAAAGCATAGCAGATCTCCAAAAGACAGGTTGGGGGATGGGGCAGGATCGCCTGCGATCCTGGCCTGACCATCGCTAGATTAAGGGAAGAGTTACAAATGCACAACCAATGATCATATGATTTTAATGATTAGCATCATTGCGGCTGATTATTTGTGTTTATTTTGCGCTACATGAGGTTGATGAAGGTTCAAAAAGCGTCATAAAGTCATTTTATGCGATGGATCACAATTTTAACCCAGGGGTGTTGGCTTAATGGTTTCTGCTGCGTACTGTTCAATTGTTCTTTTAATGTATAAATGATCAATCAGGGAGAAACGCGCTATGTGCCAAAAGTGTGAAGTTAACAATCGTCGTATAGAGGGCATACCCTCACGCATGAAAGCGGTGGTGGCCTATTCGCCTGGCGATTACCGGCTTGAGGAAGTGGAGGTCCCCGTGATTGGGCCCGGAGAGATTCTGGTCAAGGTGGAAGCATGCGGTATCTGTGCCGGGGATGTGAAAGCCTGGGAAGGGGCGCCCAGTTTTTGGGGCGACGATAAACAACCGGCCTACATCAAAGCTCCGATGATCCCGGGACATGAATTTATCGGGCATGTGGTCGCCCTGGCGGATGATGTGGAGAAGTTTGCGTTAGGTGACAGAGTGATTTCTGAGCAGATTGTACCGTGCTGGGGATGCCGTTTCTGCCAGCGCGGCCAGTACTGGATGTGTGAAAAACATGACCTGTACGGCTTCCAGAATAATGTTAACGGTGGGATGGCGCAGTACATGAAGTTCACCAGAGAAGCGATCAACTACCACGTTCCTGCGGAACTGCCGATTGAAGACGCCATTTTAATTGAACCTTATGCTTGCTCTTTTCACGCAGTGCAGCGAGCCAGCATCAAGCTTGGGGATGTTGTCGTACTGGCAGGCGCAGGGACGCTGGGGCTGGGCATGATCGGGGCGATCAAAAAGTCAGGGGCTGCAAAACTGGTGGTGCTGGATCTCTCCGATGACCGACTGGCACTGGCGCAGCGCTTCGGAGCCGATATCGTCATTAACCCGGCGCGGCAAGATGCAGAGAAGATCGTCAAAGAGATGACCGAAGGCTATGGGTGTGACATCTATATCGAAGCGACCGGCGCAGGGAAATCGGTTGAACAGGGCCTGGCGATGATCCGCAAGCTGGGGACCTTTGTCGAGTTCTCCGTCTTTAAAGATCCCGTCAGCATTGACTGGAGCATTATTAGCGACCGTAAGGAGCTGGATGTGCTCGGTTCCCATTTAGGCCCTTACTGCTACCCATTGGTGATTGAAGGCATTCGTGATGGTTCGCTGCCCACCCAGGGTGTCGTCACGCATACCTTACCGCTGGAACGGTTCGCGGAAGGGTTCGACCTGATGAAGCGCGGTGTCGACTCCATCAAAGTGGTACTCAACCCTAATCTCTGAATGTCTTCTTGCGGGTGCGGCTTTCCCGGCGAGTCCGGGCGCACTTCCTGACAGTGATCCCTGGAGGGTCGTATGTTGCAACGAATGATAGACCGCATTGGCCTGTCGCCCAAACTGCTGCTGGGCTATGCCGGCGTGTTGATATTTATGATGGGTGAGGGGCTGGAGCAGGGGTGGCTTTCACCCTACCTGATCGAAAATGGCATGAGCGTACAGCAGTCAGCGCTGCTGTTTAGCGTTTACGGCTTTGCGGCGGCGATTGCCGCCTGGTTTTCAGGCGTGCTGGCTGAAATTTTCACGGCAAAGCGTGTGATGCTGGCCGGGCTGGTCATGTTTATGATCGGTTCTGTGCTGTTCCTCACCTTCGGCCTGCCCAGTCATCACCTGGCGACCATGATCCCTACTTATGCCCTGCGTGGACTGGGCTATCCGCTGTTTGCTTATGGTTTTCTGGTATGGGTTGCCTATGAAGCACCCAAAGAACGTCTGGGTTCTGCGGTTGGTATCTTCTGGTTCGTCTACAGCGGCGGTCTGAGCGTACTCGGGGTGCTTTACTCCAGTATTGCCCTGCCGTATCTCGGTGAGATCCACACGCTATGGAGCGCACTTATTTTTGTGATGCTGGGTGCGATGATTGCGCTGTTTCTCAACCGTGGTGGGGTTTCGCTGGAGGATAAGCGTGAAAAACCCTCGCTGGCTTACGTGCTGAAAGGCATCACCATCGCGTTTGAGAATCCCAAAATCGGTCTGGGTGGGATTGTACGTACCATTAATACCTCCGCAGCCTATGGGTTTGTGGTGTTTATGCCTACCTACATGATGGATTTTGGCTTTACCCGCACCGACTGGTTACACATGTACGCTGCGCTATGGGGCGTGAACATCATTTTCAATCTGCTGTTCGGTATCGTCAGCGACGGTCTGGGCTGGCGTAACGTAGTGATGTGGTTTGGCTGTATTGGCTGCGCGATCACTACCGTACTCTTCTTCTATATGCCGCAGTGGGTCGGTCCCAACTACTGGGCGACAGTGGCGATGGCCGGACTGTTTGGTGCCTGCCTGGCGGCATTTGTGCCGCTGTCAGCGCTGATGCCCACCCTGGCCCCTGAAAACAAAGGTGCAGCCATGTCGATCCTCAATCTGGGGGCCGGACTGAGCACGTTTGTGGGCCCTGCCGTCGTCGGGTTATTTATTGGCTCACTGGGCGCGACGGGCGTGATCTGGATCTATACCGGTCTCTACCTGCTGGCGGCAATCCTGATGAAGTTTGTCACGCTGCCTAAAGCCGACGCGCACTCACCGGCCTCCGGTCAGTTAATTAAACAGAAAGGAGCATCATGATGGATCTGTCATTAAAGGGGAAAGTCGCTCTGATTACCGGTGGTGCAGCGGGGATTGGCCAGGCAATTGCGCAGGCATTCTTACACCACGGCGGATACGTTGCGCTGCTGGATCGCGATGCCCGTGTGCAACAGATCGCTGCTGAAATGGATAGCCAGCGGGCTTTTGGCGTGGCTGTCGACGTCACGGACCGTCAGGCGGTCAATCAGGCTGTGGATGCGGTTGTCAGCCACTTTGGTTCGCTGGATATTGTGGTGAATTGCGCCGGTGTCGCTTTGCTCGGCCCGGCAGAGTCGCTGGAGGAAGCGGCGTGGGACCGTACGCTGGAGATCAACCTTAAAGGAACATTTCTGGTATGCCAGGCGGCAGGTCAGCACTTCCTGCGCCAGCGAAGCGGCAACATTATTAATATGGCGTCGCAGGCCAGCGTAGTGGCGCTGCCACAGCATGTCGCCTACTGCGCCAGTAAAGCGGCGGTGGTGGGGCTAACCCAGGTGCTGGCCCTGGAGTGGGGGCCGCACAACATTAATGTTAATGCCATCTCGCCGACGGTCGTACTGACTGAGTTGGGAGCCAAAGCCTGGGCAGGAGAGGCCGGGGAACAGCACAAACAGCAGATCCCCCTGCGTCGCTTTGCTGAGCCCGAACACATTGCGGCAACCGCGCTGTTTCTCGCCAGCCCGGGGGCTGCAATGATGAACGGTGCCAATGTTGTGGTGGATGGTGGTTTCACTGTCTGTTGAGGGCCGGAGGGTTCTCGCTAACAAGGAGTTAAAATGAATCGAATTATTAATAATCCCGATTATGTCGTGGAAGATGCTATCCAGGGGTACTTAAAGGCACATCCGACGGTTTTCCAGACAACGACGAATCCAAGAGTATTAAAACGCCCTCAATGCCCGCAGGCTGGCAAAGTTGGCGTGGTCACCGGCGGAGGCTCGGGCCACGAGCCTGCCTTCCTGGGCTATATGGGTGAGAACATGCTGGATGCTGTTGCCATTGGTGAAGTGTTCTCTTCCCCGACCGCGGGTGCATTTCTTGATGCTTTTAAAGCTGCCGATGGCGGCGCGGGCGTGGCCTGTCTCTATGGCAACTACGCCGGAGACAATATGAACGTCAGGATGGCCATCAAGAAAGCCACCGCTGCCGGTATTGCGGTAAAAACCGTGGTAGCAAACGATGATGTCGCCTCTGCGCCTGCCAGTGAGAAAGAGCGCAGGCGCGGCGTGGCGGGTGAAATCCTGATGTGGAAAGTGGGCGCTGCCGCCGCATCGCAGGGTTACGACCTGGAAGGGGTGATAGCCGTCGCGCAAAAAGCGATCGATAACTGCCGATCTATCGGCGTAGGCTTGAGTTCCTGCACGATACCCGCCGTGGGTAAGCCTAATTTCCACATTGCGCCCGGCACGATGGAAATTGGTATTGGTCACCATGGCGAACCGGGTATTGAGGTTGTGCCGACACAAAGTGCTAAAGAGATGGCTGCGACGATGCTCAATTTTGTGCTGGAAGCCCAGGACGCCGTGGCCGATACCGAGGTGGTCGTGCTGGTGTCAGGTCTGGGGGCGACGCCGGTCATGGAGCTGTATATCTATTATGCTGAGGTCGAAAAACTTCTGGCTGAAAAAGGAATCCGCGTTCATCGGGCGCTGGTAGGAAACTACTTTACCTCGCTGGAGATGATGGGCGTGACATTGACAGTGATGACGCTGGATGATGAGTTAAAAATGCTGGTTGACCTGCCAACGCAGGCGCCAGGCTTAACGCTGGTGGGATAACACAATGACGAACATTTCAACACAATGTGGCGGTGTGCTGGTCAATGACCTGGTGACCATTATCCGACAGAATCGGGACTACCTGAGTGAAATTGATGGTGCTATCGGGGATGGCGATCACGGTATCAACATGGCAAAAGGCTTTTCCTTATGCAGTGAGAAATTGGACGATCGGTTGACGCTGGCGCAGGCATTCGACACCCTTTCAGACGCGCTGATGGAGGGGATTGGCGGCTCAATGGGGCCCCTGTACGGCAGTCTGTTCATGGGGATGGCGGACAGCATTCGTGATAAAAAGACACTTAGCGCAGAGGATTTTGCCGCGATGCTTCGTGCCGGGTTACACGAATTGCAGGACATCAGCGAGGCGGGCGTGGGCGATAAATGCCTGATGGACACCCTGATCCCGTCGGTAGAAGCGGCTGAACACACGGCGGCAGACGGCTACCCTCTTATGCTGTCTGCTATTCGTCAGGCGGCGGTTCAGGGACGGGACTCGACCCGGGATATGGTGGCGAAAATTGGACGGGCCAGCCGGTTGGGAGAACGGTCGCGCGGCGTGCTTGATGCCGGAGCCGTTTCCTGCTGTTTGTTGCTGACGCAGATGGCCATTTCTGCAGAACGGGCGTTAAAAACGCACACTGCCTAAATAATTGCCCAGAAAAACCTGAGATTGAGCGGCAGTAAATGATGTAAATTGTTGCCTGAGGCGCGATGGTATCCATCGCGCCCGTCACTGAAACCGATGAGAAGAGACGACTGCCCGGATGGAAAAAAACACGCTATCTCAGGACACTGAGCTGCTGACGGAAATTGCCGTCGCATACTATCAGGACGAAATCACCCAGGAAGAGATTGCGCGTAAATTTGGTATCTCCCGTATCAAAGTGGGGCGCTTGTTAAAGCGGGCCAAAGAAGAGGGCATCGTTGAAATTAACGTCCGTTATCACCCGGTGTTCAGCACCCGACTGGAGCAGCAGCTGCTGGAGCGCTTTCCCCTGCAGCGTGCGCTGATTGCCCTTGACCATCATGACGATGATGAACAGCGGCGGCAGGTGGCTGCGCTGGTCGCGATGTATTTGTCACAGACGCTGAAGGATAATGCGGTAGTGGCCGTGGGGCAGGGGCGTAACGTTGCCGCTGTCGCTGACCATCCCGGCAGTGTACCCACGCGTAATTGCCACTTTATCAGCGGGATTGGCGGAACCCATCGTCCCGGGGATGCCATCAATGCCGACCATATCAGCCGTCGCCTGGCGAAGAAGTTCGGCGGCATCAGCGAAACGCTTTATGCCCCGGCTTACGTTGAGAACCGGGCGCTGAAAGAAGCCTTTATGCAAAACGGTACCATCAAAGAGACGCTCGACCGCGCACGCAAGGCTGACGTGGCACTGGTGGGCATCGGCGATATGAATGAAAACAGCTACATGGTTAAGCTCGGCTGGTTCACCCCCCACGAAATTATCGATGCCAGCCTGAATCAGGGGGTGATTGGTGATGTGGCGGGTTATGACTTCTTTAATGCCCAGGGACAGCATGTGGATACGGTGATGAACGACCGGGTAATTGGTCTGAGCATCGACGAGCTACGCAAAATACCTTGCGTGATAGCCATTGCCTCAGAGAACACCAAAGCGATGGCGCTGCTGGGCGCGTTGCGCACCGGGGCCATTGATATGATTGCCACCACGGCGCAGAACATCCGCACGCTATTGAGTATGACCAAATAAAGGTGCGCCGGAATGACCCTGAACGAAGGCCAGCCACTGCATTCCAGCGTTCGGATATTCCTTAGGGGGCGACCCTTTTTTCCCGTCGCCCCGTCCTGGTGATGTCCGCCAGCCGTAATGAAGGCCCTTTTCCCGTCGCCCCGTATCGTTGAACTCATCCCGTTTTCTTCCCCAAACTATGCACTCCCTCAAGTTTTTCACCCGTCCTGCCCTCCTATACTGAGCAGTTGTACCCCTACATAAAAAAGGATCCTGCTAATGGACGAACAGTTAAAACAGAGTGCGCTCGATTTTCATCAATTCCCGGTTCCCGGAAAAATTCAGGTTTCCCCTACTAAGCCCCTTGCCACCCAGCGCGACCTGGCACTGGCCTATTCTCCCGGCGTAGCCGCCCCGTGCCTGGAGATTGCTGCTGATCCCTCTGCTGCCGATAAATATACTGCCCGCGCCAACCTGGTGGCCGTCATTTCCAACGGGACGGCGGTGCTGGGGCTGGGGAACATCGGCGCGCTGGCCAGTAAGCCGGTGATGGAAGGGAAAGGGGTGCTGTTTAAAAAATTTGCCGGTATCGACGTGTTCGATATCGAAGTGGATGAACTGGATCCTGACAAACTGATCGAGGTGGTCGCTGCGCTGGAGCCGACCTTCGGCGGCATCAACCTGGAGGATATCAAAGCCCCCGAGTGTTTTTATATTGAGAAGAAGCTGCGCGAGCGCATGAATATCCCGGTGTTCCACGACGACCAGCACGGTACGGCCATCATCTGTACCGCCGCCGTGATGAACGGCCTGCGGGTGGTGAAAAAAAGTATTTCCGACGTGCGGCTGGTGGTCTCAGGGGCCGGGGCATCGGCAATCGCCTGCCTCAATCTGCTGGTGGCGCTGGGTATGCAGAAGCACAATATCGTGGTCTGTGACTCAAAAGGGGTGATTTACCAGGGGCGTGAAACCCCGATGGCAGAGACCAAAGCGGCCTATGCAGTGGCTGACAGCGGCAGGCGCACACTGCTGGAGGTGATTGACGGAGCGGATATTTTCCTGGGCTGCTCCGGGCCGAAGGTGATGACGCAGGAGATGGTGAAAAGCATGGCGCGCGACCCGCTGATCCTCGCGCTGGCCAACCCGGAGCCGGAAATCCTGCCGCCGCTGGCGAAAGAAGTCCGCCCGGACGCCATCATCTGCACCGGCCGTTCTGACTTCCCTAACCAGGTGAACAATGTGCTGTGCTTCCCGTTTATCTTCCGGGGGGCGCTGGACGTCGGTGCTACCGCCATCAATGAAGAGATGAAGCTGGCGGCGGTGCATGCCATCGCCGAGCTGGCGCTGGCAGAGCAGAGCGATGTGGTGGCCTCGGCCTATGACGATCAGGAGCTGTCGTTTGGCCCGGACTACCTGATCCCTAAACCGTTTGATCCGCGTCTGATCGTGCAGATTGCGCCCGCGGTGGCGAAGGCGGCGATGGACTCCGGTGTGGCGCGACGGCCGATCGCCGACTTTGATGCCTACCGTGAAAAGCTGATGGAGTTTGTCTACAAAACCAATCTGTTCATGAAGCCGGTGTTCTCGCAGGCGCGGAAAGATCCGAAGCGCGTGGTGCTGGCCGAAGGGGAAGAGGCGCGCGTTCTGCACGCCACCCAGGAACTGGTGACGCTGGGGCTGGCAAAACCGATCCTGATCGGCCGTCCGAGCGTTATTGAGATGCGCCTGCAGAAGCTGGGGCTGAAAATTGAGGCCGGTAAAGATTTCGACGTGGTGAATAACGAGTCCGATCCCCGTTTTAAAGAATACTGGAACGAGTATTACCAGATCATGAAACGACGCGGCGTATCCCCCCAGCAGGCGCAGCGTGATGTGATCGGCAATCCGACCCTGATCGGGGCGATTATGGTTCACCGGGGGGAAGCGGATGCGCTGATCTGCGGTACCGTTGGGGATTACCGCCAGCATTACGACATTGTTGAAAAGCTGTTTGGCTTCCGCCCGGATGTCAAAGTGGCTGGCGCGATGAATGCGCTGGAGCTGCCGAGCGGCAATACCTTTATTGCCGATACGTACGTTAACGAAGATCCGACGCCGGAACAGCTGGCCGAACTCACGCTGATGGCCGCCGAAACGGTGCGCCGCTTTGGCATCGAACCAAAGGTCGCACTACTTTCCCACTCCAGCTTTGGGGCGTCTGATGCCCCGGCCGCGCGAAAAATGCGCGACACGCTGGCGCTGGTCAAAGCACGCGCGCCTGACCTGGAAATCGACGGAGAGATGCACGGTGATGCTGCGCTGGTTGAGAGCATTCGCCAGGATTTAATGCCGGACAGCCCGCTAAAAGGGTCGGCGAATATCCTGATTATGCCGAACGTGGAAGCCGCGCGCATCAGCTACAACCTGCTGCGCGTCTCCTGCTCTGACGGGGTGACGGTCGGGCCGGTACTGATGGGGATGGCGAAGCCGGTGCACGTGCTGACCCCCATCTCATCGGTCAGACGCATCGTCAATATGGTCGCGCTGGCGGTTGTGGAGGCCCAGACCGCGCCGCTGTAAGCCAAAACGCCGGGCAATCTGCCCGGCGTTCTTGTTTATATCCACGCTTTAACTGGCAGGAAGTCGCGATAAAGTGCGGCTTCCGGGCTGCCTTCTTCCGGGTGATAGTCATATTCCCAGCGCACCAGCGGCGGCATCGACATCAGAATCGACTCGGTACGTCCACCGGTTTGCAGGCCGAACAGCGTGCCGCGATCCCATACCAGATTAAACTCGACGTAGCGGCCCCGGCGGTAAAGCTGGAAGTCGCGCTCACGTTCGCCCCAGGTGAGGGTTTTACGGCGCTCAACAATGGGCAGATAAGCGTCGGTAAAGCCGTTTCCTACCGCCTGCATAAAGCGGAAGCTCTGGTCAAAGTCAGGCGTATTCAGGTCGTCAAAGAACAGCCCGCCAATGCCACGCTGCTCGTTGCGATGTTTCAGGTGGAAATAGTCATCGCACCATTTTTTATAGCGCGGATAGACATCCTGGCCAAACGGCTGACAGAGATCGGCGGCGGTCTGATGCCAGTGGATGGCATCTTCTTCAAAGCCGTAGTAGGGCGTCATATCAAAGCCACCGCCGAACCACCACACCGGATCAGCACCCGGTTTTTCAGCAATAAAGAAACGCACGTTGGCGTGGCTGGTAGGAATGTACGGGTTCTCCGGGTGGATCACCAGCGACACGCCCAGCGCCTCAAAGCTGCGACCGGCCAGCTCGGGACGGTGCGCGGTGGCAGAGGCGGGCATGGCGTCGCCGTGGACGTGGGAGAAATTGACGCCCGCCTGCTCGAACACCCGGCCCTGGCGCAGCACGCGGCTGCGTCCGCCGCCGCCGCCCGGCCGCTCCCAGCTGTCTTCGGCAAACTGGGCTTCGCCGTCGGCCTGCGCCAGCTTGCGACAGATGTCATCCTGAAGGTTGAGCAAAAACTGTTTTACCTGGGCGATATCCGGTGCGTTCATAAAAAAATCCTGTGACTAAAAGACGCGGGGATTATATACCCAAAAGAATTCGAGTGGCAGCCAGCGTATCCGCGGCCTGGCGTCTCCCGGTTTTATCCTTTTCATTCAGCCCATACGCCGGGTGGCATCGTACTCGTCAAAAAAGCTGACGATACCGTCGGCAATCGCCCCGGCAATCTTCTGACGGAAAGCCGTGGTGCCGAGCAGTTTCTCTTCGGCGGGGTTGGTAATGAAGGAGGTTTCCACCAGCACCGATGGGATCGAGGGGGATTTCAGCACCGCGAATGCGGCCTGTTCAGTATGCTGGCTGTGCAGATGATGAACCGGGCGAATCTGTCCCAGCACGTGTTTGCCGAGGATCAGACTATTTTTAATGGTATCGGTCTGCACCAGGTCAAACAGCACCTGTTGCAGATAGTGATCTTTAGCCGCCGCCCGGACGCCGCCCACCTCATCGGCCGCATTTTCCCGCTGCGAAAGATAGCGGGCCATGGTACTGCTGGCACCACGATTGGACAGGGCAAAGACGGAGGCACCGTTGGCGGTCGGGCTGGTAAAGCCGTCGGCATGAACCGACATAAACAGATCGGCCCCGTGCTGATGGGCAATTTCCACGCGTTCACCCAGCGGAATAAAGTGGTCGCTTTCCCGCGTCAGGCGAACCTCGATACGGGGGTGCTCGCTGAGCAGGTGACGGATGTGCTGAGCAATCTCCAGAACCACATGCTTCTCTTCTGACCCCTCATGACCCACCGCGCCGGAATCAATGCCGCCGTGTCCCGGATCAATCATCACAATACGTTTACCGCTGGCGGGACGCGGTGGCGGGGGGCTGGATTGCTTATGCGGGCGCGGGCGTATGCGCAGGGTCGCGTCCTCCTCTGCCGCGCGGGCCGGGCCATTGGCCAGCAGCGCAAGCGCCAGACCGGAAAGCAGTAGCTGGCGGCGGGTGGTCAGCGGCGTCAGGTGGGTTAATTTCTTCATGGCAGATCCTGGGGGCAAAAAGTGCTTATTGTTATATCGTAACAATGGGTCGGCGGCGAGGAGGGAACTATTGCAGGCTTTTTCCATGTATTTCAGGACAATAATCCCTCTTCCTGCGTTTTTTTTCTGCCTGGCGGGCGAACGGACTTGCACCCGCAGAAGAATGCGTGATAATCAGCAAATTATGCTTAACCACAGGGCAAACTCCATGGAAATCCGCGCATTCCGGCAAGATGATTTTGAAGAAGTAATGACGCTTTGGGAGCGTTGCGATTTGTTACGGCCATGGAACGATCCCGAGATGGATATCGAGCGCAAGCTGAACCACGATCCGGACCTTTTCATGGTCGCGGTGGTGGGCGGGGAAATCGTCGGGACGCTGATGGGCGGATACGACGGGCATCGCGGGTCGGCCTACTACCTGGGCGTGCATCCTGATTATCAGGGGCGTGGCTTTGCTAATGCACTGATTAATCGCCTGGAGAAAAAACTGATTGCCCGGGGCTGTCCGAAGATCAACGTGATGGTGCGGGAAGAGAACGATGCCGTCATCGGGTTCTACGAAAAGCTGGAGTATGAAACGCAGGACAGCCAGCTGTTAGGCAAGCGCCTGATTGAAGACCGCGAGTACTGAGTGACGACGTTGTCCTATTCCCCTGATGATTATGATGCGAAAGGCCAGCTGCGTCTGCCGCTGAGTTTTTGGGCCATCCTGCTGCTGCAGGCCCGTACCTGGGTACTGTTTGTGATGGCCGGTGCATCGCGACAGCAGGGGGCAGACCTGCTGGCGCTGTTTTATCCTGATAACCACACGTTCTGGCTGGGGCTGGCTTTTGGTGTCCCGGCGGCTGTCGGGCTGCTGCTGACCGGCTACCGGCAGCGCCTGCCGCGCCTGTGGCAGGCATGGCGCTGGGTGATGGTGCTGACGCTGGTGGTTACCCTGCTGGCGCAGCTGGTGATGCAGTGGCAGGAGGAGGACCCGACGACAGAGTTGCTGCTGCTGGTGACCCTTGCTGATGGCCTGGCGCTGGTAGCACTGCTTTTTTACCGCCGTCTGACTGACTGCTTCGATCCGGCTAAAAATCATTAAATAAAACTTTTTTGCCTGCCGGCACTCCAAGCAGGTAAGCAAGGACCCTGTTCATACACTGGAGTTGTCATGAAAACTATTCGCCCGGCGCTGTTGATCGCCACCTTAATGCTGGCTGGCTGTGCCGGTTCATCTTCTGACGCGCCGCGCAGCGACTCATCTTCCACCTGGTGGAACCCGGTCTCCTGGTCGTGGTCCAGCCTGTCACCGACGCACTGGTTTGGCTCTTCGCTGTCCCTCTCTGAGCGCGGCCTGGGTGAGGTCAACGGCAGTACCCTGATGCAGCACGACGTACTGAACGATGCCCTGGGTAATAATTATCATCTGCGGCAGGGGATGCGCACCACTGACGGAACGATTGAGCGGTTCTGGCAGGGGGTGGACAGTGAGAAGCAGCAAAAAGTGGAGCTGGTAGGGGACACCACCGTTAACCGCATTGACGTCACGGACAGCGATGTCACCACCGAAAACGGCGTCAAGCTCGGCACGAAATTCAGTGAGCTCTACAGTAAAGCCTTTGGTGCCTGTGAGAAAGGCCACGGCGCAGACCGTGCTAACGTGGAGTGTAAAGCGCCGGGCAGCCAGCACATCAGCTTTGTGTTCAGCGGCGACTGGCACGGGCCGCAGGGACTGATGCCCTCTGATGACACGCTGAAAACCTGGACGTTAAGCAAGATGATTTGGCGGCGTTAGTGCGCCGCATTTAAAGTCCGCATAAAACATGCGTTTAAACACTCTCCTGGCAGTGGGTTGAGGTATCCTGTTCTGAAAAATCGATCGGAACTGACCTGAACACCAGGAGAATGCAGCATGTCCCCTTTCCAGAGCGGTATTTTATTAGAACACCGCCGTTTTGCTATCTACCTTGAAGCCATGGCCGGGAGCGATCTTGCCGCCCTACGCGATGGCAGCCACCGTTTTCTTCAGCAGCTGGAACAGCTGCAACAGCGCTATCCTGATGCCGGACTGGGGGCCGTTTTAGCCTTTGGTCAGGCCCTGTGGAATGACCTCTGCCCGGGCCACCGCTGTGCTGAACTGAAAGACTTTCAGCCGCTGGGTAAAGGGATGGCACCGGCCACCCAGCGTGACCTGCTTATCCATATTCAGTCGCTGCGCCATGATGTCAACTTCAGCCTGGCGCAGGCGGCCCTGGCCGCGTTTGGCGATGCCATCCGCATTGTGGAAGAAACCCACGGCTTTCGCTGGACGGAAGAGCGCGACCTCAGCGGTTTTGTCGACGGTACTGAAAACCCGCAGGGCGCGCAGCGCCAGACAGTCGCGATTATCGCCAGCGGCGATAATGCCGGCGGAAGCTACGTCTTCAGCCAGCGCTGGCAGCATAATCTGGTCATGTTTAACCGCCTTCCGGTGGTGAAACAGGAGCAGATAATTGGCCGCACCAAAGAGAGCAATGAAGAACTGGAAGGCGATGCGCGTCCGGCGACGTCCCATGTGGCACGTGTCGATCTGAAAGAGGACGGCAGAGGGCTGAAAATTCTGCGTCAGAGCCTGCCGTACGGCACGGCCAGCGGCACCCATGGCCTGTTTTTCCTCGCCTACTGCGCCACGCTGCATAATATTGAACAGCAGCTGTTGAGCATGTTTGGCGAAACCGACGGTAAGTTTGATGCCATGCTGCGGTTTACTAAACCGGTCAGCGGCAGTTATTTTTATGCACCATCACTGGCGCAGCTTGCCGCACTGTAATTCATTACCGGGTCGGCCAAAACGAAAGGCCGACCGCCACGGAGAACTCCTGCAAGGGGCAGGCCTTTTTTCTGTCCGCCCCGTGTGAAGGGGAAACGCCAGCCGTGATGCAGACCTTTTTCTGACGATGACGTTTTATTCCCGCCCGCTGCATATTCAATTCCACACCCTTATAGCGTTTTCTGCTTGCAAAGCACCAAACGGTATATAAAACCGTTACAGCTTTTACCCTGGTTATAAATAAACTGAACAGACTTCAGGCCGGTGAGCCGGTAATTCTCTCAGGGTGCATAATGACGTTACCAACGGTAAAAAAATTCGTATCAGCCTCCGCGCTGGCGTTACTGCTGAGTTCCGGCGCGCAGGCCACCGAGCTGTTAAACAGCTCGTATGACGTCTCACGCGAGCTGTTTACCGCCCTGAATGCACCGTTTGAACAGCAGTGGGCGCAGCAGCATCCCGGCGACACGCTGACCATCAAACAGTCTCATGCCGGGTCGTCGAAACAGGCGCTGGCTATTCTGCAGGGGCTGAAAGCCGACGTCGTGACCTATAACCAGGTGACCGATGTCCAGGTGCTGCATGATAAAGGAAGGCTGATCCCGGCTGACTGGCAGCAGCGTCTGCCGAATGCCAGTTCACCGTTCTACTCCACCATGGCGTTCCTGGTGCGTAAGGGTAATCCGAAGAACATCCATGACTGGAGCGATCTGGTGCGTGACGATGTCAAACTGATCTTCCCGAATCCCAAAACCTCAGGCAATGCCCGCTATACCTATCTGGCCGCCTGGGGAGCCTTCGACCGCGCCGACGGTAAAGATAAGGCGAAAACGGAACAGCAGATGACGCAGTTTCTGAAAAATGTTGAAGTCTTTGATACCGGTGGACGCGGGGCGACCACGACGTTTGTTGAGCGTGGCCTGGGCGATGTGCTGATCAGCTTTGAGTCTGAGGTGAACACCATCCGTCAGCAGTACGCCAAAGACGGCTATGAAGTGATCGTGCCAAAAACCAATATTCTGGCCGAGTTTCCGGTGGCCTGGGTCGATAAAAATGTCGCCAGTAACCACACAGAAGAAGCCGCCAAAGCCTATCTGAATTATCTCTATACCCCGGCTGCGCAGCAAATCATCACCCAGTTTTACTATCGGGTGAATAACCCGAAGATGATGGCGCAGCAGAAAGATCGTTTCCCCCAGACGGAGCTGTTCCGCGTTGACGATGAGTTTGGCAGCTGGGACCAGGTGATGAAAACCCATTTTGTCAGCGGTGGCGAACTGGATAAGTTGTTAGCGGCGGGGCGGTAGTGATGTTTTCAGCAAGCAGTAAACGTGTCCTGCCCGGGTTTGGTATCAGCCTGGGCAGCAGCCTTTTCTTCACCTGTCTGATCCTGCTGCTGCCGATCAGCGCGCTGCTGATGCAGCTGTCGCAGATGACCCTGGCGCAGTACTGGGAGGTGGTCACCAACCCGCAGGTTATGGCCGCCTATGAGGTAACGCTGCTGGCGGCAGGTGTGGCTTCGATCTTTAATGCCGTGTTCGGGATGCTGATGGCGTGGATCCTGACGCGTTACCGTTTCCCGGGGCGTACGCTGCTGGACGGCCTGATGGACCTGCCGTTTGCACTGCCGACGGCGGTAGCTGGCCTGACGCTGGCGGGTCTGTTCTCGGTGAACGGCTGGTACGGCGAATGGCTGGCCCAGTTTGGCATCAAAGTCTCCTATACCTGGCTCGGTATTGCGGTGGCGATGGCCTTTACCAGCATCCCGTTTGTGGTACGCACCGTTCAGCCGGTACTGGAAGAGCTGGGGCCGGAATATGAAGAGGCGGCAGAAACCCTGGGCGCATCGCCGTGGCAGAGCTTCCGCCGCGTGATCCTGCCGGAAGTCGGCCCGGCGCTGCTGGCCGGAACGGCGCTGTCGTTTACCCGCAGTCTGGGCGAGTTTGGCGCAGTGATTTTCATTGCAGGCAACATTGCCTGGAAGACAGAAGTGACCTCGCTGATGATCTTCGTGCGCCTGCAGGAGTTTGACTATCCGGCGGCCAGCGCCATTGCCTCGGTGATCCTGGCTGCGTCTCTACTGCTTCTGTTTGCGATAAACACCTTACAAAGCCGCTTTGGCCGTCGTATTGGAGGTCACTAATGGCTGATGTTACCGATTTGCGGGGCAGCGGGCGCGCCCGAGTTCAGTGGGGAAAATGGCTGCTAATTGGCCTCGGTATGCTGATCTCCCTGCTGCTGCTGGTGATCCCCCTGGTGGCCATTTTTACCGCCGCCCTTTCTGAGGGGCTGATGGCCACCTTCGCCAACCTGGGCGATTCAGATATGCTGCACTCCATCTGGCTGACCGTGCTGATTGCGCTGATTACGGTGCCGGTTAACCTGGTGTTTGGTACGCTGCTGGCCTGGCTGGTCACGCGCTTTACCTTCCCCGGACGCCAGCTGCTGCTGACGTTGTTTGATATTCCTTTCGCCGTGTCGCCGGTGGTCGCCGGGCTGATGTACCTGCTGTTCTGGGGCGTCAACGGTTCTGCAGGTGGCTGGCTGGATGCCCACAATATCCAGCTGATGTTCTCATGGCCTGGGATGGCGATGGTGACTATTTTTGTCACCTGCCCGTTCGTGGTGCGTGAGCTGGTGCCGGTGATGTTAAGCCAGGGCAGCCACGAGGATGAAGCCGCCGTTCTGCTGGGCGCATCGGGCTGGAAAATGTTCTGGCGCGTGACCTTACCGAATATTCGCTGGGCGCTGCTCTATGGCATCGTGCTGACTAATGCCCGCGCCATCGGGGAGTTTGGTGCCGTATCGGTGGTTTCAGGGTCGATTCGCGGTGAAACTTATACGCTGCCGTTGCAGGTTGAATTGCTGCATCAGGATTACAACACCGTCGGGGCCTTTACCGCCGCCGCGCTGCTGACCCTGATGGCGATAGTCACGTTGTTTTTAAAGAGTGCAGTGCAGTGGCGGTTAGAAAGCCAGAGCAAGCGTCTGCAACAGGAGGGGAACCATGAGCATTGAAATCAGTAACATTAATAAATCCTTCGGCAGGACCAAAGTCCTGAACGATATTTCACTGGATATCCCTTCCGGGCAAATGGTCGCGCTGCTGGGGCCATCCGGCTCCGGGAAAACCACACTGCTGCGTATTATCGCCGGACTGGAAAACCAGAACAGCGGACGGCTGAGTTTCCACGGTAAAGACGTGAGCCGGGTTCACGCCCGTGACCGTCAGGTGGGCTTTGTCTTTCAGCACTATGCGCTGTTCCGCCATATGACCGTTTTCGACAATATTGCCTTTGGGCTGACGGTGCTACCGCGCCGCGAACGCCCGTCTTCCGCCGAGATTAAACAGAAAGTGACGCGCCTGCTGGAAATGGTGCAGCTGGGCCATCTGGCGGGCCGTTTTCCGGCACAACTTTCCGGTGGACAGAAGCAGCGTGTTGCCCTGGCGCGTGCGCTGGCGGTAGAACCGCAGATCCTGCTGCTGGATGAACCTTTTGGTGCGCTGGATGCTCAGGTGCGAAAAGAGCTGCGCCGCTGGCTGCGTCAGCTGCACGAAGAGCTGAAATTTACCAGCGTGTTTGTCACCCACGATCAGGAAGAGGCGATGGAAGTGGCTGATCGCGTCGTGGTGATGAGCCAGGGGAATATTGAACAGGTCGGCACCCCGGATGATGTCTGGCGCGATCCGGCCACCCGTTTTGTACTGGAGTTTCTGGGCGAGGTGAACCGCTTTGATGGGGAAGTGCATGGCTCCCAGTTCCACGTTGGTGCCCATCACTGGCCGCTGGGCTATGCCCCGGCGCATCAGGGCGCGGTAGAATTGTTCCTGCGTCCGTGGGAAATCGACGTTAGCCGTCAGAGCAGCCTAGAAACGCCGCTGCCTGCCCAGGTGCTGGAAGTCAGCCCGCGCGGCCACTACTGGCAGCTGGTGGTGGTGCCCGCCGACTGGAGCGGAGAGCCGGTGACGGTCGTGATGGACGGAGACCAGCTGGCACCCGTTCGGGGCGAACGTCTGTTCCTGGGGCTGCAACATGCCCGCCTCTATAACGGGACGACGCCGTTACGGCCTGTTGCCTTTGCACAAAGCGCCTGATATTTTTCTCTGACAGTATTTTGCCAGCAAGGGGTCGGGTTTTCCGGCCCTTTGCCATTTCATGCCGGGAACCGTACCTTGACCACACTCGAAAATACCATCGGCAATACGCCGCTGATCAGGCTCCAGCGTCTGACGCCCGCCAATGGCAGCGAGATCTGGCTGAAGCTGGAAGGCAATAACCCGGCCGGCTCGGTGAAAGATCGCGCGGCGCTGTCGATGATCCAGCAGGCAGAGCTGCGCGGGGAAATTCACCCCGGCGACGTGTTGATCGAAGCGACCAGTGGCAACACCGGCATCGCGCTGGCGATGATCGCCGCCATGAAGGGCTACGTCTTAAAACTGCTGATGCCGGACAACATGAGCATTGAGCGCCAGGCAGCCATGCGCGCCTATGGGGCCGAGCTGATCCTGGTGAGCCGCGAGCAGGGAATGGAAGGGGCGCGGGATCTGGCACAGGAGATGGCGGCACGCGGTGAGGGAAAAGTGCTGGACCAGTTTAATAATCCGGATAATCCGCTGGGGCATTATCTGACCACCGGACCGGAGATCTGGCAGCAGACGGCAGGGCGTCTGACCCATTTCGTTTCCAGCATGGGCACCACGGGGACCATTACCGGCGTCGGACACTACCTGAAAGAGCAGAATCAGACGATAAAGATTGTCGGCCTGCAGCCGTCAGAGGGCAGCAGTATTCCCGGCATTCGCCGCTGGCCGGCCGCTTATCTGCCGGGTATTTTTCGCCCGGAGCTGGTGGACCAGGTGATGGATATGGCCCAGCAGGACGCGGAGCAGACCATGCGGCTGCTCGCCCGGCGTGAAGGGATCTTCTGTGGCGTCAGCTCCGGCGGAGCCGTAGCGGGTGCGCTGCGCATTGCAGAAGCGCATCCCGGCAGCATCATTGTGGCTATCGTCTGCGATCGTGGCGATCGTTATCTCTCCACTGGCGTCTACTGATCCCTTCTTTACTCTTTCAGCGGCGGAATTCTCTGCCGCTGCTTGTCTCAAATCCGTCCTGACACTTTCCCGTGCCGTTGAGTAGACTGTAAGGATTAGGTAAAAGCGGCTGCGGACTCGTCAGGAACAGGCGAAAATAGCGGCGATACCATTGAGAGATCCCCTATGAAAATTTTACTGGTCGATGATGACCTCGAACTGGGCACCATGCTCAGTCAGTACCTGATTGCTGAAGGATTTGATGCTTCACTGGTGTTAACGGGAAAGGCGGGGGTGGAAGGGGCGCTCTCCGGCGGCTACAGCGCCATGATCCTCGATATTATGCTGCCTGATATGAGCGGCATTGATGTGCTGCGTCAGGTACGCCAGCATGGCCGCCTGCCGGTGATTATGCTGACGGCTAAGGGCGATAATATTGACCGGGTCATCGGGCTGGAGATGGGCGCTGATGACTATATGCCCAAACCCTGCTACCCGCGTGAGCTGGTGGCACGCCTGCGTGCAGTGCTGCGACGCGTGGAAGAGCAGCCGACGGTTACGGAGAATAAGGCGTTGATTAGCTGGGGGGCGCTGACGCTGAATCCGGCAACGCGCATCAGTGAATGGCAGAAAAAACCCTTTGATCTCACCGCCTCTGAATTCAATCTGCTGGATCTGCTGCTGCGTTCCCCAGACCGCGTGGTGTCGAAAGACGAGCTGTCGGAAAAAGGCCTCGGGCGGCCGCGTGAAGCCTACGATCGCAGTGTCGACGTGCACATCAGTAACATTCGCCAGAAGCTGGCCGCGCTGACCCAGGATACCATCACTATCGAGACGGTGCGCAGCATCGGTTACCGTATCCGATGAAAACCGGTTTCCGTGGCTTTCTGTTCTGGAAGATCCTGCTGGGCTTCTGGCTGACCTACATTGTAATTACCCAGCTGCTGTGGCTGGGGTTCAGCCTGTACGGGAAACATCATGAGCCCCCTGAAAACAGAGCAACAAAGCGTATTGTTAACCTGCAGATGACCTCGGCAGTGTCGGTGCTGCAGCGCGGTGGGCTGGAAGCGCTGAATGATATGATGGTGGACTGGCCGCCCAACGACCGGCGTTTTTTCTCGGTAAAGCTGATGGCCAGACCGCCCCTGCAGACGGAGTCCCGCGATGATTTAAACCGTGATCTGGCACCAGGAGCTTTCCCCCGGGAAGTCATTGAATGGGTGACCGGGGCCGATGGTCGCCAGTATCAGCTGCGCTACGACGTGGCGGGCCTGCGCGCCGACAGTACCCTGGGCGGCCATCCGCGCAGTATTCTTAATATGCCGGAGCCCCTGTTTATTGTCGGGGCAGCCTGCGGGCTGTTGTTCAGCCTTTTCCTGGCCTGGAACCTGACGCGTCCGATGCGCCAGCTGCGCGCCGGATTTGCCCGGGTCTCCGCAGGCGATCTGTCCGTTCGCCTGCTGCCGCAGATGCGCCGCAGGCACGATGAGTTTTCCGTGGTGGCGCAGGAGTTCGATGCGATGGTTGAACGGCTGTCGGTGCTGGTTAAGGCGCGCGAAGAGTTGCTGCACGATGTTTCCCATGAGCTGCGGTCCCCGCTTGCCCGCCTGCAGCTGGCGACGGGACTGGCCCGTCAGACGCCGGGATCCGTTGACGCCTCGCTTGATCGTATTGATGAAGAGGCGCGTCGCCTGGATAAGATGATCGGCGAATTACTCACGCTGTCGCGGGCAGAACATCAGATCCTGCCCGATGAACAATATTTCGATCTGCTGGGGCTGCTGAAGGCCGTTGTCAATGACGCGCGCTATGAAGCACAGGTCCCCGGCGTGGAGATCGTGTTTAACGCCGATGAACAGCAGGATTACACGGTCAAGGGGGAGGCAAACCTGATCCGTTCTGCCGTAGAAAACGTGATACGCAATGCGCTACGCTTTTCCGGTAACGGGCAGCAGGTGGTTATCGGCCTGCATCAGGAGCAGGACTGGCTGGTGATCGGCGTGCGTGATTTCGGCCCGGGGGTTGAGGCTGACAAGCTTTCCAGTATATTTGACCCCTTTGTCCGCGTTAACTCGCCCCTGTCCGGCAAAGGCTATGGGCTGGGCTTGTCCATCGTGCGTAAAGTGGTGATCGCCCATCAGGGTGAGGTCAGTGCCGCCAACGCCCGCGATGGCGGACTGGAACTGACTCTGCGTTTGCCGCACTGGGTTGTCTGAGCCCGCTTCAGCGCAGAGGGGATAATTGACTGAGGGGAAGAGGATGAACACAGCGGCCAGTGCCAGACAGCAGGAAATTCAGCGGATCGTCGATGCGCTGTCAACGGCGATTGCGCTGCACCGGCTCACGCCCGGTACCCGGCTGGTTGAAGCACAGATTGTCGAGGTGCTGTCGGCCAACCGGAACCACGTGCAGGCAGCCCTTCAGCGGCTGGCATTGCAGCACATTGTTACTATCTCGCCAAATCGTGGGGCGAGGGTGGCCCAGCCGGAAGCGCGTGAGGCACATGAAGTGTTTATCGCCCGTCGGGCGTTAGAGCGTGCGATGCTTGCCGGCATCAGCGTTGAAAAGATGGCGAAGCATGAACAGGAGCTTGACGCCCACTTTCAGGCGGAGCGGGAGGCGATCGCGGGAAACGATCGCCGCGATATCATCCGGGTTCTCAGCCATTTCCACCTGCTGCTGGCCCGGATCAGCGACAACCGGGTGCTGAGTGAAATGCTCGACAACCTGCTGGTGCGCAGCTCGCTGATTGTTGCCCTGTACCAGCGTAATGAAACCCCGGCCTGCCAGTGTGATGAACATCTTGCTGTGGTATCCGCGCTGAGGGCAGGGGCGGTCGCCCGCGCGCAGGCAATTATGGATGAGCATTTGCATCATCTGGAGCGGCAGCTGGCGCTGGAGGAGGGGCCGCAGGCCTCATTCAGCCTGCGCGATGCACTGACCCAGTAACCGGTAATCAGCCATAAAAAAAGCCCCCTGACCGAAATCAGAGGGCTTTTTAACGATGACGGCTGTTACTTCTTGATGCGGATAACCGGAGTTTCACCCACAACAACATTACCCGTCAGCTTAACCAGCTCTTTGATCTCATCCATATTGGAGATCACAACTGGGGTCAGCGTTGATTTTGCTTTCTCTTCCAGCAGCGCCAGATCGAACTCGATCACCACGTCGCCTTTTTTGACTTTCTGACCTTCTTCAGCGATGCGTTTAAAGCCTTCGCCTTTCAGTTCAACCGTATCAATCCCGAAGTGGACGAACAGCTCAATGCCGTTGTCAGACTCGATGGAAAAAGCATGATTGGTTTCGAAAATTTTACCAATGGTACCATCGACCGGCGCAACCATTTTATTGCCGGTAGGTTTGATAGCGATACCATCGCCAACAATTTTCTCTGCAAACACTACATCCGGCACGTCTTCGATATTGACGATTTCACCCGACAGGGGGGCTACGATCTCGATAGTGCCTGATGCGGAATCAGACTTATCGCCAAAAAGTTTTGAAAACAAACCCATGTTCTTCTCCTAAGCAGTAATTTTGGGCCAGCGTGTCTCTAACTCAGCAGAGTGTTTTTTCTTCAATGAACTTATTGACCAGGTTCATCAACTCGTCCGCTGTAGGTTGAGCAAGAGCCTGCTCTGCCAATGCCTTCGCATCTTCAAAATTCGTATTACGAATAATTTTCTTGATGCGTGGAATAGAAATGGCACTCATGCTGAATTCGTCCAGCCCCATTCCCAATAACAGTAGTGTAGCACGTTCGTCGCCTGCCAGCTCACCACACATGCCTGTCCATTTACCTTCGGCATGAGAAGCATCAATAACTTGCTTGATCAGCATCAGTACAGAAGGAGACATTGGGTTGTAGAGATGGGAAATCAGGTCATTACCACGGTCAACTGCCAGAGTATACTGCGTCAGGTCGTTTGTCCCAATACTGAAGAAATCAACTTCTTTCGCCAGGTGGTGAGCAATCACGGCTGAAGCCGGTGTTTCCACCATAATGCCCACTTCGATGCTTTCGTCGAAGGCTTTGCCTTCTTCGCGCAGCTGCGCTTTCAGCGTTTCCAGCTCGGCTTTCAGGAAGCGCACTTCCTCAACGGCGATAATCATTGGGAACATGATACGCAGTTTGCCGAAGGCAGAAGCTCGCAGGATAGCGCGCAGCTGGGCGTGGAGAATTTCAGGACGGTCCATGGCGATACGGATCGCGCGCCAGCCGAGGAACGGGTTATCTTCTTTCGGCAGGTTCATATACGGCAGGTCTTTATCACCGCCGATATCCATGGTACGGACAATCACCGCCTGCGCACCGACGGCTTCAGCCACGGCTTTATACGCCTGGAACTGCTCATCTTCCGTCGGCAGGGATTCACGGTCCATAAACAGGAATTCGGTACGGTACAGGCCAACACCTTCAGCGCCGTTACGTTCTGCACCGGCGACATCGCGCACGGTACCGATGTTCGCGCATACTTCTACCTGATGGCCGTCGAGCGTAATCGCCGGTAGATCTTTCAGTTTCGCCAGCTCGTTTTTCTCGCTGAGATACTGATGGGCTACGGCTTTCAGCTCTTCGATTTTTTCAGCGGTCGGGTTAACGTACACCTGATTATTAACGCCATCGAGGATCAGGAAATCGTCATTTTTTACCTGACTGGTCACATCACCGGTGCCGACGATAGCAGGCAGTTCCAGAGAACGCGCCATGATCGAGGTGTGCGACGTGCGGCCACCGATATCGGTGATAAAGCCCAGCACTTTGTTCAGGTTCAGCTGTGCCGTTTCTGACGGGGTCAGATCTTTTGCAATCAGCAATACTTCTTCATTGATGGCGCTGAGATCAACGATATGCAGGCCAAGAATGTTTTGCAGCAGGCGTTTACCGATATCACGCACGTCGGCAGCACGCTCTTTCAGATACTCGTCATCGAGCTCTTCCAGTGCCTTAGCCTGACCTTCAATGACAGAAAAGGCAGCAGCATCCGCAGTGGCATGCTCGTCTTTGATCAGGGCGATGATTTCCTGCTCCAGTTCTTCATCTTCCAGCAGCATAATATGCCCTTCGAAGATCGCTTCTTTCTCTTCACCGAAGGTTTCCCCGGCTTTGATTTTGATCGCTTCCAGCTGCACAGCAGCCTTTTTACGACCA
Source organism: Erwinia sp. PME.40.26/001 (assembly GCF_055556675.1). Classification (NCBI taxonomy): domain Bacteria; kingdom Pseudomonadati; phylum Pseudomonadota; class Gammaproteobacteria; order Enterobacterales; family Erwiniaceae; genus Erwinia; species Erwinia sp. PME.40.26/001. The sequence continues at coordinate 9,218 of NZ_JBVHNP010000010.1, read as the reverse complement.
TCAAGAAAACGTTGAACTTCCTGATCGACCTGGTCGGCAGAAATCTTTTTCCGGTTGATGATAATCTCATCTTCTTTCAGCAGAAGCGCCTTGCCGAAAGCGATACCCGGTGATGCTAAAATGCCTGAAATCATAACCCTACCTTTTCATTCTTTGAAAATCATCTGAGGCGAAGAACCGCGGATGACTGCATCGGTTAATCCACTCAGCGAGCCGGACAGCACATACCGTCTGTTTCGTCAGCTTTTTGGCTAGTTTACGAAAACAACATCGCGAACGTACTGTTCGCGATCAATATTGCTTACTCATGTCCGGAAAAACGTCGCTGGACTAGCTGGAAAGCGAATGGATTACTCCAGTTCCGCCATCAGTTTAACCAGATGCTCTACGGCTTTCTGCTCATCTTCGCCTTCAGCTGACAGGGTAACGACAGTACCCTGAGTCAGACCCAGGGTCTGCAGTTTGAACAGGCTTTTCGCGCTGGCAGATTTACCGTTAGAGGTCACGGTGATTTCTGAGGCAAAAGCTTTCGCTTCTTTAACGAACTGAGCGGCTGGACGAGTGTGCAGGCCATTTGGTGCGGTAATGGTGACTTCTTGCTGGAACATTATGTTTCCCCAACTTAATTTGGTTTGGTGTTGTTGATCTAAAGTCTAGCCTGGTGGCTGAACTTTAGCCTGTAGTGAGTCGCGCTGGCATGGTACAAAGACTGGCCAAAAAATGCGCTGGTAAGGTGGAATGAACAGGGAGGATGAATGCGGAATTCCCTCTTGCTTTTCCACTACCCATTATGCCGCTATTTCGCGTTGTGCGCCAAACCAGTAAATCGATTCAGCTTGATCCAGTTCACGCGGCGATTAATTTTACGGATCGAAATAATTGGCAGCTTAAATACCAGACACCAGAGGGTAAAATCAATCGGTAGGGTGGTAAAAGTTTGAAGCAGCCCACAAAAAAGCACCCGAACGGGTGCTTTTTCAGACAATATCGGCGTTCTGGCACTACTGTTGCAGTTCTTTTTCAGTGAACAGATCGGCAAACAGAGCGGTAGAGAGATAGCGCTCACCGGAAGAGGGGAGGATCACGACGATATTTTTATTGGCGAAGGCCTCATCTTCCTGCAGTTTCAGCGCGGCGGCGACCGCAGCACCGGAAGAGATACCGGCCAGAATTCCTTCTTCTTCCATCAGGCGACGGGCGGTTGAAATCGCTTCTTCATTGGAGATAGCCACCACCCGATCCACCAGGTTGAGATCGAGGTTACCGGGAATAAAGCCCGCGCCAATGCCCTGGATTTTATGCGGGCCGGGCTTAATTTCTTCCCCGGCAATCGCCTGGGCAATCACCGGGGAGTCGGTCGGTTCGACCGCAACGGTGATCAGCGTTTTTTTGCCCTGGGTATTTTTGATGTAGCGGCTGACGCCGGTCAGCGTTCCGCCCGTACCGACACCGGCGATAAACACATCGACTTCACCATCGGTATCTTCCCAAATCTCCGGGCCGGTGGTCTTTTCATGAATTTCGGGGTTAGCCGGGTTGCTGAACTGCTGCAGGAGGACAAAGCGGTCTGGCGCGCTGGCCACAATCTCTTCTGCCTTGCTGATGGCACCCTTCATTCCTTTGGCCCCTTCCGTCAGCACCAGGTTAGCGCCCAGCGCTTTCAGCAGCTTACGGCGCTCAACGCTCATGGTTTCAGGCATGGTCAGCGTCAGCTTATAACCGCGTGCGGCGGCAACATAGGCCAGCGCAATACCGGTGTTACCGCTGGTCGGTTCGACCAGTTCAATACCCGGCTTCAGAATTCCGCGTTTCTCTGCGTCCCAAATCATATTGGCACCGATACGGCATTTGACACTGAAGCTAGGGTTACGCGACTCTACTTTTGCCAGAATGCGTCCATTACCGATGCGGTTCAGTCGAACCAGCGGCGTATGACCGATTGTTAAAGAGTTGTCTTCATAGATCTTACTCATAGCCCGTCCTTAACTGTATGAAATATTGGGAACGCTTAGAGCATACCTTGTTCATTTAGCCAGTGAAGTGAAGAAATCGTATATAGATATGTTCTGCCGAAATAAGGCCTGCCGAAATGGCATAAGCGCGAAATGACGGGCGAAATCATGGAAAATCCACGCTGCCCGTCGCGGGATTGGACAGGGGCGGGCCGGAAAGCGCGGCCCGCTGATCGGGTCCTATCGGTTCAGTGCCAGCTGCGGGCGGTATTTTTCTACCCACATGGCCGTCGCGCCGCAGACGGCAACGGGCATAATCACCAGATTCAGCAGCGGGATCAGAGTGAACAGGCTGACGAGGGCACCGAACTGCATATTCTCCGTTTTATTCTGTCGTAGTGCAGTACGCATGTCCCGGAAGCTCACTTTGTGATTATCAAAGGGGAAGTCGCAGTACTGAATCGACAGCATCCATGCGCTGAACAGGAACCACAGCACCGGGGCCACCGTCTGGCCAAATCCCGGAACAAAATAGAGCAGCAGCAGAACCAGCGCACGCGGCAGATACCAGGCCAGCTTTTGCCATTCACGTTTCATGATGCGCGGCAGGTCTTTTATCAGACCACTCCAGCCGTTATCGGGCAGGGGTTTTCCGGTCAGACGCCCCTCCAGCTGTTCGGAGAGCAGGCCGCAAAAAGGAGCGGCTATCCAGTTAGCGATAGTCGAAAAGAAATAGCTGAAGACTAAAATGATCGACAGTACTGTGAGCGGCCAGATCAGATAGCCAAGCCACTGCAGCCAGCCGGGAACCATCGCCATCAGTTGGGGTATCCAGTGCCCCAGACGATCAAACAGCCAGATAAAAGCGCCACCCATCAGAATGATGTTGACCAGCAGCGGCAGCAGCACAAAACGTCGGATGCCAGGAAGCATGATCAGCTTCCATCCCTGGGCAAAAAAGTGGACGCCATTGTGCGACGGGTCAGAATTTTGAAGTGACATGTACTGCTTTTCTCCATTAAACGGGCGGCCAGGGGGTATCATAACTCAGCTTTTTCCCCTTGCCAGAGGGGCTTTGAGCGAAAAAACAGCAAAAAACCGTCCTCATAGCGGGATATTTGTCAGAAAATACTGCACAGACTTGCACTTGTGTACCTGGGCAAATACAGTTAGAGGATAAAGTTTGCCGCGGTGGCAAGGTATTGGAACAACAGAGAATACAATGATGCAGGATTTGCGTCTGATATTAATCGTTGTTGGCGCGATCGCCATAATAGCGCTTCTCCTTCACGGCTTGTGGACCAGCCGTAAAGAGCGCTCATCTGTTTTTCGCGATCGCCCGCACAAGCGTTTAAAGCAGGACAGAGAAGAAGCGTTCGAAGACGAGGAAGAGGGCGTGGGCGAAGTGCGTGTCCAGCGCAGCCAGCCTGAGCCGTCGGAGCCTTCCCTGGGTGGATTTAATGCCGGGGATGAACCACCGCGTCAGTCAAAACCTCGTCAAGCACCTGAACCGGTACGGCATCAGCCCGTGGTGGATGAGCAACCTGAATCTGACCCGCTGTTTGGCGGTGAGTTTCAGCATGCCCCGGAACCGGAGTACGAGACACCTGAACCCGAGCGTCATGCTGAACCCGTGCGCCAGGCACCGCCGGTTAGCAGACCGCCGGAGCCGCCTCAACCTGTGGCCGGGGCCGTCCAGCCTCCGTCTGACGAGGAAATCGCAGAGGCGAAGCGCGAAGAGGCCCGTCGTAAAGAGACCGTACTCGTTCTGCACGTTTCTGCCCATGCAGGCGGCAGCATCAGCGGTGAAGCGCTGCTACAAGGTGTACTGCAGGCAGGCTTCCAGTTTGGCGAAATGAATATATTCCACCGCCATCTGAACCCGGCGGGCAGTGGCCCGGTGCTGTTCAGCCTGGCGAATATGGTTAAACCGGGGTCGTTTAATCCGGACAACATGTCTGATTTCACCACCCCGGGCGTGTCGATCTTTATGATGGTGCCGTCCTACGGCGATGCACATCAGAACTTTAAGCTGATGCTGCAGTCTGCCCAGCGCATTGCCGACGATGTTGGCGGCGTAGTGCTGGATGATGAACGCCGGATGATGACACCACAAAAGCTGGAAACGTATAAAGCGCGTATCCGCGATGTGATTGACGCCAACGCGCAGTAATTTTCACCCGAATCATAATCTTCCCAAACCCCCGGCCTTCGGGGGTTTTTTATCTCTGATGGTGCCGCTATGGAATCCTTACAAGACAAAATCACCCATCTGCGAACCCTGCTTCGCCACCATGAATATCAGTATCACGTGCTGGATGCGCCGGAAGTGCCGGATGCGGAGTACGATCGCCTGATGGGGGAACTGCGTGAGCTGGAAGCCGCCCACCCTGAACTGGTGACCGCCGACTCTCCCACCCAGCGTGTCGGTGCTGCGCCACTTACTGCTTTTGACCAGGTGCGCCACGAAGTGCCGATGCTATCGCTGGAGAATGCCTTCGACGAAGAGAGCTATCTGGCGTTTAACAAGCGCGTACAGGATCGCCTGAAAAGCAGCGATGAGATGACCTTCTGCTGCGAGCTGAAGCTCGACGGGCTGGCGGTCAGCCTGCTGTATGAAAACGGGGAACTGGTGCGGGCAGCGACGCGGGGTGACGGCACCACCGGGGAAAATATCACTGCCAACGTGCGCACGATTGGCGCTATTCCGCTGCGCCTGCGCGGGGAAAATATCCCGGCACGAATGGAAGTGCGTGGCGAAGTATTTATGCCGCTGGCCGGCTTTGAAAAGATGAACGACGAAGCACGGCGCACCGGCAGCAAGGTATTTGCTAATCCGCGCAATGCGGCGGCTGGCTCACTGCGTCAGCTTGACCCGCGCATCACTGCCAGACGCCCGCTGACGTTCTTCTGCTATGGACTTGGCCTGCTGGAGGGGGGCGAGATGCCGCGCAGCCACATGGGTCGCCTGCAGCAGTTTAAAGCCTGGGGCCTGCCGGTCAGCGATCGCGTGCGTTTGTGTCACAGTGCCGAAGAGGTGCTGGCTTTTTACCGGGAAGTTGAAGCGGTTCGTCCGACCCTCGGGTTTGATATTGACGGCGTGGTGATCAAAGTGGACTCCCTGGATCTGCAGGAGCAGCTGGGCTTTGTAGCCCGCGCACCTCGCTGGGCGATCGCGTTTAAGTTTCCAGCCCAGGAGCAGATGACCGTGGTGCGGGACGTCGAGTTCCAGGTCGGGCGTACCGGGGCGATCACGCCGGTAGCACGTCTGGAGCCGGTGCTGGTCGCCGGGGTGATAGTGAGCAACGCCACGCTGCACAATGCGGATGAAATTGAGCGACTGGGGCTGAAAATCGGTGATCGTGTGACGATCCGCCGTGCGGGCGATGTGATCCCGAAAGTCGTCAGCGTGGTGGAACACGCTGAAGATGCGCGGGACGTCGTGTTCCCGACCCACTGTCCGGTCTGTGGCTCGGACGTTGAGCGGGTAGAAGGCGAAGTCGTCGCCCGCTGTACCGGCGGTCTGATCTGCGGTGCCCAGCGTAAGGGCGCGCTAAAACACTTTGTTTCCCGCCGTGCGCTGGACATAGACGGCATGGGCGAAAAGATTATCGACCAGCTGGTCGATAAAGAGTATGTCCTGAACCCGGCCGACCTGTTCGACCTGACGGCAGGCAAACTCACCGGGCTGGATCGTATGGGGCCAAAGTCTGCTCAGAACGTCGTGGATGCCCTGGCAAAAGCGAAGCACACCACGTTTGCGCGCTTCCTGTATGCCCTGGGCATCAGTGAAGTCGGGGAGGCCACAGCCGCTAACCTGGCTGCCCACTTCGGTACTCTTGAGGCGCTGATGGCCGCCGATCTCGATGCGCTCATCGCGGTGCCGGACGTCGGCAAAGTGGTTGCCAGCCACGTGCGTAACTTCCTGGATGAAGAGAGCAACCGTGAGGTGATCCGCCTGCTGGTGGAAAAAGCCGGGATCACCTGGCCTGAGGTGGTGGTGGTCAAAGCGGAAGAGATCGACAGCCCGTTTGCCGGTAAAACCGTTGTGCTGACCGGTTCTCTGACCGTGCTGTCACGCGATGAAGCCAAAGATCGGCTGGTGGCGCTGGGGGCAAAAGTCAGCGGCAGCGTGTCGAAGAAAACCGATCTGGTGATTGCCGGAGAAGCCGCAGGCTCCAAGCTGGCTAAGGCGCAGGAGCTGGGTATTGCGGTGATCGACGAAGCGGAAATGATACGTTTACTGGGTGAGTGAGATGGAAAAACAGCACCTGATCGAGATCGCCAACACCGAAATGCCCTTTGGTAAGTATAAGGGACGGGTGTTGATTGACCTGCCCGAAGAATATTTACTGTGGTTTGCCCGCAAAGATGAGTTTCCTCAGGGACACCTGGGGGAGCTGATGCAGATCGCGCTGGCGATCAAAATAGAGGGGCTGGAAGGACTCGTGAAACCATTGAAACGGGGCCATCAGGCCCCGTAACACAGTCTTACTTCTGCGATTCCATTACCGCAGGTTTTTGCTCGTCTGCTTTCTTCTGCGCAGCCAGTTTCTCACCGGCTCTTTTATAGCGCTGCGCCAGCATGGAACAGACCATCAGCTGGATCTGATGGAAGATCATCAGCGGCAGCACAATGATCCCCACGGCGGCTGACGGGAACAGGATATTGGCCATCGGCACGCCGTTTGCCAGACTCTTTTTCGACCCGCAGAAGAGAATGGTAATCTCATCCTCACGGTTAAAGCGAAACAGTCTCGCTGCAGCCAGGTTAATTGCCAGCACCACAAACAGCAGGCCCAGGCTCCCCACCCCAATCCACACCAGCGTCATCACCCCTACGCGGTGCCAGATACCGTTCACCACCGCCTCGCTGAAGGCCGAGTAAACCACCAGCAGAATAGACGTCTGGTCGGTTTTACCAATCAGGCCACGGTTTTTTTCCACCCAGCCGGCGATCCAGCGGCGCGAAAGATTACCGAGTAAAAACGGTACCAGCAGCTGCAGCATAATTTTACCCATCTGCTCCAGGTTGCCACCGACGGCATCCGTGTGAACATTCATCAGCAGGCCAACCAGCAGCGGCGAGATAAAGACGCCAAGCAGGCTGGAGGCCGAGGCGCTGCACACGGCTGCCGCGACGTTACCGCCCGCGAGCGAGGTCAGCGCAATCGACGACTGCACGGTGGCGGGCAAAATGGTCAGGTACATAAAGCCGGTATAGATCTCAACGCTGAGATCTAACGGATGCCACCAGACCAGCAGCATCCCGAGGGCCGGGAACAGGACGAAAGTACTGAACATCACCCACAGGTGCAGACGCCAGTGGCCGCCGCCGGCAATGATCTTTTCCCGCGACAGCTTGGCTCCGTGCATAAAGAACAGCAGGGCGATGGCGATGGTGGTCATCCATTCAAAGAAATCAACAAAGAAGCCGCGGGCGGGCAGGAAGGATGCCAGCAGCACGGTGATAATCAGCTTCAACATCAGTGGATCAATACGAAATATGCCCATTGTTAATGCCCGGTTAAAAAATGATGCGGCTATTGTGCTCTGCCGGGGTTTAGAAATAAAATTAATTTATTAAATTCATATATGAGTAGAATCGATGAATTACACGTTGCGTCAGCTGCGGGTGTTTGTGGCGGTGGCCCAGCAGGGAAGTTTCAGCCAGGCCGGGCAGCTGATCGGGCTCAGCCAGTCGGCGGTCAGCCACAGCATAAAAGAGTTGGAAACGGAGATGGGCATCCGGCTGCTGGATCGTACCACGCGCGAGGTGCTGCTAACCGAGGCGGGAGAACAGCTTGGCAGCCGCCTTGAGCGCCTGCTGGAAGAGCTGAACACCACGCTACTGGATGTGCGCAGTTATGGCCATCATCGCAGCGGTACGGTGCGCGTGGCTGCCAGTCAGACCCCCTCTGCCCACCTGATGCCGCAGTGTCTGGCGGCAGGGCAGCTGCACTACCCGGAGATCAAAGTGTTGCTGCGCGACCGTCCGCAGCAGTGGGTGCTGCAAAGCATCCGCAATGCGGAGGTCGATTTCGGCATTGTCGTCGGGCCCCTGCAGGCGGACGATCTGGAGTGTGAGGCTATCCTGGATGAACCGTTTTTGCTGTTGTGCCGCCAGGATGATCCGCTGGCGCTGGCAACCACGGTTTACTGGCATATGCTTAACCACCGCACGCTGGTACTGCAGGACTATGCCTCGGGCAGCCGGGTACTGATTGATGAGGCGCTGCGCGGCCAGCAGGTACAGGCAGAGATAGCCCAGGAGATTGGCCATCCGGCAACCTTGTTTCCCATGGTGGAGGCGGGGATCGGTATCAGTATTTTACCGGCGCTGGCGCTGCCGTTACCCCAGGGCAGGCCGTTGCTGGTGCGTCGCATTGTACCGGAGATCAACCGCAGCATTATGCTGGTCAGGCGTAAAAACCGCTCGCTGACGCCTGCGGCAGAGGCGATATGGCAGGAAGTGCGCCAGCAGGCGGAGCTGCTGACGCAGCAACGTGCCAGCGCATCGCCTTATTAGATGTAGACGTTCAGCTTATTATTTTCGGTCGGACGGTTAACCCCGTCGGCCATTTTACTGCTACCGCTGTCCGCATCTTTACTGGCTTCCTGCGTTTCGGCGGCTTTTTCAGCCTGCTGCTGCTGGATTTGCGCTAACTGCGCTTCCAGCATCATGATCTGATTTTCGATCATCTGCTGCTGTTTTGCTTTCTGGTCTTCATCCATGGTCGTATCACCGGCCATGCTTTTCAGCTGTTCCTGCAGTCTGGCAATCTGTTTGCTGATGCTGGCGGTTTGCGAAACCGAATCCCCGCCCCCTGAACCGCCCGATACGCTGGCGCTGGTATTGATGGTTGTCATCTCTGTCTCCTTTGTATTTAACCAATACGGGTTATCGGAAAGGATCGCTCCAGACTTGAGCACATAATGCGTAAAAAGTGTGTTCGCAAAGCGAAAAGCACACCAGGGGGCAGGGGCTGCCCCCTGGTGTGGTCAGCCTGGATGTTCTGGGTTCGACCGCCGTGCGATGGGCAGAACGAAAAAGCGCCCGTCAGGCGCTTCTTTCTGAATGGGTGGGCCGTGCAGGATGACTCTGCGTTGCCTCGCCCTTCGGGCCGTTGCCTTCAGCAACGCTGTCTCGCTGCGCTTGACCCGAACCTGCGGCAGGTTCGAACCCCGGCCGGGTGACAGATAGCAAAAAGGCGCCTTTAGGGCGCCTTTCTACATTGGTGGGTCGTGCAGGATGACTCGGCGTTG
>NZ_JBVHNP010000009.1:0-138026 GCF_055556675.1 Erwinia sp. PME.40.26/001 | reverse complement strand
AGCTTCCTGTCGCGAGGTGGCGTATATTACGCTTTCCTCCTTCGGAGTCAACTTCTTTTTGAGAAGTTTTTCCGGCGCTATCAGTTACCTGATGCTGCTGACCCGGTAGCCTGTAAGCCGTTGTTCCGTGTCAGTGGAGGCGCAGTATAGGGATTTTCTGGAGAGTGACAAGGGTAAATTGCAAAAAACTTGCTGAGTGGTGATTTTTTACCCGAAACGTGGTTAAAGTGGTAATTTTTCGAGCTTACTGAAGCCATATCGTTGTAAAACGGGCATTAATTGTACCGCCTGCTCAGTAATATCCATACAGAACGCCATGTTTTCATCCTGCGAAAAAGCATCTGGCGACTCATTTTCCAGTAACCACACCGTTCGACGCGCAATTGCCGCACCTGAATCGATTAAACGGGTACCTTCAGGGAGTACCTGCTGTAGCTCTTCACTAATAAGAGGGAAGTGCGTGCAGCCCAGGACGACGGTATCCGGTGGTTCCTGCATACGCAGCCACGGCTGCAATATGCGCTTCACGTCATCGATAGAAACAGGCTGTCCATGCAGTTTGGCCTCCGCCAGCTCTACCAACTCCGCCGATCCCAGCATCTCAGTCTTACATTCACTGCCAAAACGCGCCACCAGCTCATGCGTATAAGGACGCTTCACCGTCCCCCGGGTCGCCAGCAGGCCAACAACACCGTTACGGGTCAGACGCGCTGCCGGTTTTATAGCAGGAACCACACCGACAACAGGAAATGCAAAGCGCTCACGTAAAGCGGGCAGCGTGACGGTACTCGCTGAGTTACAGGCGATCACCACCAGGGCCAGGGGATAACGGCGGGTCACCGCTTCAACGATAGCGACCACACGCTCGACGATAAACGCTTCCGACTTTTCACCATAAGGGAAAGCGACATTATCGAACGCGTAGAGATAATGGAGATCCGGCAATAATTTGCGGATCTCATCATAGACAGAAAGCCCACCGACGCCGGAGTCAAAGACCAGCACGGTGGGGCGCGGTTTAGAAGGTGTAGCTGCCGCTGAGGTAGTATTCCCGTCCAGGGGTTTCATAGCCATACACTGTCTCGTATTCTTTATCGAACAGGTTGGCAATTCTACCACGAACGGTGAGATGGGATGTGACTGGATACGAAACCGCGAGATCCCACAAGCTTACCCCCCCCAATTTGGCCAGATCACCATTTGGATTTGTTGCATATTGACGGTCGTAGCGTTCACCCAGGTATTGATAACTCACTGACCAGTCGAAATTATACACCGTCCAGTCGAGCTGATACTTCACCTGCTGTTTAGCCCGACGCAGCAAAATCTCATTGGTTTCAGCATTACGCGGATCAACGTAATCATAGGAAATCTGATGAGATACCGAACCGATATCAAATGAAGCCGTTGCTTCAACACCTTTGATGGTCGCTTTATTGATATTGTAATAACCGCCGTTGGCACTACTGTAATCAATAAGGCTGTCGATATCGTTGCGATATCCGGAGACATGCCAGGTCACAGGGCCCGTTAAGCCTTCGAAGCCCCCTTCCCACTGCTTGCTCTCTTCAGGATCAAGATTGCTATTGCCGCCAAAAGAACCATAAAGCTGACCGAGATTGGGTGCCTTAAATGCCGTCCCGTAGCTGGCGATGAAACGATAACCCTCAATGAACTCCCAGGCCGCGCTGGACTGCCAGGTGTTATGCCAGCCGTAAACGGAGTGATCATCGCCACGAACGGCACCTTCCAGCGTCACTGGACCAAACATCTGCTGCCCGGTGGCATACAAACCCGTATTGGTCACTTCACGGCGGTCATTTACATAAGCAGTCCCTGGCTCAATGGACTGCTTCTGCCAGTCAACGCCGCCACCCACACTGCCCTGTCCCACGGCCACATTATTGGCCCACTGCAAATTATACTGCTGGGAGTCATCAAGTGTGGCAGAGGACGCATAGCGTCCCATATCAGGACTGTAATTATAATCTTTCGTGTGACTGTAGCTGGCGGTCAGATTGGAAGAATAGAGACCATTGTTGAAGCGGAGTCCACCATCCCAGGTCTGGCTATACAGCTGCCGGGTATCAACATAGGTATCGGGTTGAACATAGGTCGGGCTACCGTCATAGGCAGTACGGTTATCAAAGCCATAACCCCGAACAAAGGCACTAAAATCATCATTGATCTGATGTTCAATCGCGCCATAGATGTTCTTGCTCATAAACCCATCACGATCGGGTTGTGCTGTGTTGCCAAGTGCATCAGGGTAGTTAGCAACGACATCATAGCCTTTGGTGTAGGTATAGTTACCTGCAAGCGTCACCCGAGTATTCTGGCCCAGCATCTGCTGAGTGGAACCGTCGTAAGACTGATAGCCGTTGGAACCACCCCCTGCCACAAGCGTCGTACCATCCTTAGTGCGCGTGGTAATGATGTTGAGTACCCCTCCAATGGCATCAGAACCATAGACTGCTGAACGTGCTCCACGTATATATTCAATCCGCTGAACCAGTGAAATTGGGATCTGGCTGAGATCGGAAGCACCGCTGATCCCCGCCTGATTAAGGCGCACACCATCAATTAAGATCAGAACATGGCTGGAGTTAGTGCCACGAATAAACAGTGAGCTTTGCTGGCCCATTCCACCATTTTGAGCAATATCGACACCCGGCAGGCGACGCATCACATCCGTCAGCGTTTTTGACTGCCATCGGTCGATCTGCTCTTTCGTGACCACCGTGGTAGGGGCCAAAACAGAAGAGACTGGCTGTTCAAAACGATTCGCAGTCACAACCTGCGTTTCTTCATTACGGTCCTGTGCAAAGCCGTTTTGCGCCCAGAGGGAAATTGCCGTAGCGCTAAACGCCAGCAGCGAGTTTTTAGTTGTTATCATCATCAAGCATCCAAAAGATGTGCAGGATGCCGCAGGCATACGATCGATAGCACGCGATGATCGTAAAAAATGCGACGTTCATCCGGCAGGTCTTCGGGCTCAGAATCCTTAAGTGGCAATGACTTCCCGTCATAAGACAGTGTCTGCATTACGCTATTGTCACGACATTCTATACCGCTGCGCGTCAGCTCCAGATTTACACTGGATTCCCTTTTAACTCGTTGGGAGGCCGGAGGCCGCATTTTATGTACAAATATATTAGAAGTCCAGATATCCAGACATCCATAATGAATGAAGAGTGGACAACGCTGGACATGAGATAAAGATTCCCTACAATCGCCCGGCTATATCAGCCAAATACCCAGGAATCACCATGACACCCGAACAACTGCCTGTTGAACAGTATGATGACCAGCTCACTGAGAAAGTGACACGACTGACGTCGATGATGTCCGCATTTAACGCGCCCGAAGTCGAAATCTTCCGTTCTCCGGTCAGCCATTATCGGATGCGTGCCGAATTCCGTATCTGGCATGATGGCGACGACCTGTACCATATTATTTTCGATCAGGAGACGCACAACCGCATCCGGGTCGACAGCTTCCCGGCGGCCAGTGAGCTGATTAACCGCCTGATGCCCCGCATGATCGCGGCCGTGCGCGACCAGCGTGCGCTGCGCTTTAAACTGTTCCAGATAGATTATTTATCGACGGTCAGCGGGCAGGTGGTAGTTTCTCTGCTCTATCACCGTAAGCTGGATGAAGAGTGGCAGCAGGCAGCCACGCTGCTGCGCGACGCGCTGCGTGCGGAAGGTTTCGATCTGCATTTGATCGGCCGCGCCACTAAAACCAAAATCTGTCTGGACCAGGATTTCGTTGATGAGCGTCTGATGGTGGACGGCCGTGAGATGATCTATCGCCAGGTAGAAAACAGCTTTACGCAGCCCAATGCGGCAATGAATGTGAAGATGCTGGAATGGGCGCTGGATGCCACGCGCGATTCTCGCGGCGACCTGCTGGAGTTGTACTGCGGCAACGGCAACTTCTCACTGGCACTGGCGCGTAACTTCCGCCGCGTGCTGGCAACGGAAATCGCCAAACCGTCAGTCGCCTCTGCTCAGTACAATATCGCGGTAAACCAGATCGATAACGTACAGATTATCCGCATGGCAGCAGAAGAGTTTACTCAGGCAATGAACGGAGACAGAAGCTTCAGAAGGCTGGAAGGTATCGATCTGAGCAGCTATGAGTGCGAAACCATTTTCGTCGACCCGCCGCGCAGTGGTCTGGATGAAGAAACGGTGAAGATGGTGCAGGCGTATCCGCGCATTCTGTATATTTCCTGTAATCCGACGACGCTGTGCGAGAACCTGGCAACGCTGTCCGACACCCATGAGATCGCTCGTCTGGCGCTGTTTGACCAGTTCCCCTACACCCATCATATGGAGTGCGGCGTACTACTGACCCGCCGCTAATCTGGCCCGGGCGATGCGGATCGCCCGATGTTACTGGCTATTTTTACGCGCACGCCACTTCGTAGCAATCCAGAACACCACCACCACCATCAGGATGGTCGGCACAAAGTTAGAGCCAATATCCGGGTATTCTGCCCGGACGATGGCGCTGTACACCAGAATCCCCAGCAGGAAAAAGCCAGCAGCCAGCGAAGGCATTCCTTCAGGCATGGCACGATTCAGGTAGCGCTGATGCAGGCACCATGCAGCCAGGCCGAGCGCGATCAACGGGAAAACTGAAAAGGGCACCAGTGAACTGAACAGCGCCGAAAAGGTACCGTTAATGGAAAGTCCGGTAATAAAGGTCAGCAGCAGTGTTCCTTTGTCCCGGCCCGTTGCTAAATTCATGTCACCCCCTGCTAGTCTTTGGATTCCAGCGTAACTGCCAGCTTTTCCTGCTCACGACGGTACCAGTAATAGGCACCCTTCGAGATCATACGCAGCTGCAGCACCAGTCGTTCTTCCAGCTGACGCCGCTGATCGGCATCAATATCCAGCGCTTCCGCACCGGCGTTAAATACGATAATCACCATCGCTTCAGCCTGCGCCTCGGTGAAGCTGCGCGGCATGCGGTTTTCGATTTCCAGATAGTCAGCCAGTTCGGCGATAAAATGCTGAATCTCACGCGCAACGGCAGCACGGAAAGCCGATGACGTTCCGGATCGTTCACGCAGCAACAGGCGAAACGCATTGGGATTGTCGCCAATAAATTCCATAAAGGTAGAAACCGACGTTCGGATAACGCTGCCACCTTTGGCAATACGCTGACGTGCCTGACGCATAAGCTGTCGCAGCATCAGGCCGCTTTCATCCACCATCGTTAGCCCCAATTCATCTACATCACGAAAGTGACGATAGAATGACGTCGGGGCAATACCCGCCTCCCTGGCGACTTCCCGCAGGCTGAGGCTGGCAAAACTACGTTCGGCGCTTAGTTGACTAAATGCCGCTTCGATAAGTGAACGCCGTGTACGTTCTTTTTGCTGCGCTCTGACGCCCATTTTTCTGCCTGTTTAGCCTGCAAGTGGGCACTATAGCAAAAATTTCAGCGTACAGTGGGCCAAACTTTGTGACCGCCTGTTAACTCACTCATTTGGCAAATGATGGCAAAAAGCACGGTTAGAATTGGGAACTGCGGCGCGAGATGTTAGAATCTCGTTGTAAAATTGTATAAAAAATAGGACGTATTGGTATGCAACAGTCTTATGATTACGACGCCATCGTGATTGGTTCCGGCCCTGGCGGTGAAGGTGCTGCGATGGGCCTGGTCAAACAGGGCGCACGTATTGCCGTTATCGAGCGCTATCACAATATCGGTGGCGGATGTACACACTGGGGGACGATCCCTTCTAAAGCGCTGCGCCATGCCGTCAGCCGCATTATCGAATTCAATCAGAATCCCCTGTATAGCGACCACACGCGTCTTCTGCGTTCTTCTTTTGCTGATATTCTGAACCATACTGAAAACGTTATCAGCCAGCAAACCCGCATGCGTCAGGGGTTCTACGAGCGCAACCACTGTGAACTGTTCCAGGGCGATGCCCGTTTTGTTGATGCCAACACCATCGAAATAGAAAGCCATGACGGCACGGTCGAGCGTCTGACCGCCGGAAAGTTTGTGATTGCCTGTGGTTCACGCCCTTACCATCCGCCGGATGTCGATTTTAGCCACCCACGCATCTATGACAGCGACTCCATCCTCAACCTGCACCATGAACCGGACCATGTGATTATCTATGGTGCCGGCGTGATCGGCTGCGAGTATGCGTCGATTTTCCGTGGCCTGTCGGTCAAAGTGGATCTGATTAACACCCGCGACCGTCTGCTGGCCTTCCTCGATCAGGAAATGTCCGACTCGCTCTCTTATCACTTCTGGAATAATGGTGTGGTGATTCGCCATAATGAAGAGTTTGAGAAAATTGAAGGGGTGGCAGATGGCGTGATTATGCATCTGAAATCCGGCAAGAAACTCAAGGCAGACTGCCTGTTGTACGCCAACGGACGCACCGGGAACACCGACTCACTGTCGCTGGACACTGTCGGACTGGAAGCGGATGGTCGTGGCCTGTTGAAAGTGAACAGCATGTACCAGACAGCACAGCCGCATATTTACGCGGTGGGAGATGTGATTGGTTACCCTAGCCTGGCCTCTGCGGCCTACGATCAGGGACGTATCGCCGCCCAGGCGATGATCAAAGGCGAAGCGACCGCGCACCTGATTGAAGACATTCCGACCGGTATCTACACCATCCCGGAAATCAGCTCCGTCGGGAAAACCGAACAGCAGCTGACAGCGATGAAAGTGCCCTACGAAGTGGGTCGTGCACAGTTCAAACACCTGGCGCGTGCGCAGATTGTCGGAATGAACGTCGGGAGTCTGAAGATCCTGTTCCACCGCGAGACCAAAGAGATCCTCGGCATTCACTGCTTTGGTGAGCGTGCTGCGGAGATCATCCACATTGGTCAGGCGATTATGGAACAGAAAAACGGTGGCAACACGATTGAGTACTTCGTCAATACCACCTTTAACTATCCGACGATGGCGGAAGCCTACCGGGTTGCAGCGTTAAACGGCCTGAACCGCCTGTTTTAACGCGCCGCCGTTCATGACCGCCTGCATATGCTCGCGGATCTCCTCTGCCAGTTGCTCATAGCGGCCGCGCAGAGGGGAACCCGGGCGATACACTAACGCGATGGTGCGTTGTGGTACCGGCTTATAGCAGTCCAGGTAACACACCCCGTCGCGCACTCGCTCTTTCGGTACCGCCAGCGAAGGCAACAGCGTAATGCCGCTGCCCGCTGCCACCATATTGCGCAGCGTTTCCAGACTGGTCGCGCGGAAGTGCGTGTCTTCATCTGCTCCGGCCTGGAAGCAGAAGCCCATCGCCTGGTCGCGCAGACAGTGACCGTCTTCCAGCATTAACAGCTTTTCACCGGAAAGATCCGACATCGGTACGCGATCGCGGTCATGCCACGGGTGATCGGCATAAATCGCCAGTTTCATTGGCTCATCAAACAGGGGCACTTCAATAAAGGCTTCTGACTCTTTCACCAGCGCCAGGATGGCACAGTCCAGCTTGCCGCTGTCGAGCTGCGCCAGCAGCTGCTGGGTCTGCGCTTCGTGCAGATACATCTCCAGCTTCGGAAACGTTTTATGCAGCGTGGGAATAATCTGCGGCAGCAGGTACGGGCCCACGGTCGGGATCAGCCCAATATGCATCGGGCCTGACATCGCCTCACCCTGCTGGCTGGCCATTTCCTTCAGTACTTTCACTTCCCGCAGCACGGTGCGGGCCTGATCCACCAGCAGCAGACCGGCCTGAGTGAACAGTACTTTACGGCTGGTGCGCTCCAGCAGCATCACGCCCAGCTCATCCTCCAGCTTACGAATCTGGCCGCTTAACGTCGGCTGACTCACATGGCAGGCATCGGCTGCACGACGAAAATGGCGATGTTCTGCCAGCGAAACCAGATACTCCAGATCACGTATATTCATCTTATCCTCTCTTTCACGATAGTTCGTGACGATAGATAGCATAGCAACCAACGATTATCCCTATCAAGCATCAATAAAGATAATGTGCCGGTGCAGAAAGGGAGCACACCTAATTTTTATAACGTTGAGGTCTTTTTATGTTTGCTAGTCAGGAAGGTAAGTCCATCCCGCAGGTCACTTTTCACACGCGTCAGGGCGACAGTTGGGTCGATGTCACCACTGATGAGCTGTTTAAAGACAAAACAGTGATCGTTTTTTCTCTGCCGGGTGCTTTTACCCCCACCTGTTCATCCAGCCATCTGCCGCGCTATAACGAACTGGCGGACGTGTTCGGGCAACATGGCGTGGACAGCATCCTGTGCGTGTCAGTCAATGACACCTTTGTAATGAACGCCTGGAAAGCCGATCAGCGCGCCGGCAACATCACCTTCATTCCCGATGGCAACGGTGATTTCACCCGGGGCATGGAGATGCTGGTGGAAAAAGCCGACCTCGGCTTTGGCCCCCGCTCATGGCGTTATTCCATGCTGGTGCGTAACGGCGTGGTTGAGAAGATGTTTGTTGAACCGAATAAGCCGGGCGATCCGTTTGAAGTGTCCGATGCGGATACCATGCTGCGTTATGTAGCACCGGAGTTTAAAGTGCAGGAGTCCGTTTCCCTGTTCAGCAAGCCGGGCTGCCCGTTCTGTGCCAAAGCCAAGCAGATGCTGTTAGATCGCGGGATCGCGTTTGAAGAAATCGTTCTGGGTCAGGATGCCACCACCGTCAGCCTGCGTGCCGTGACGGGACGCGCTACCGTGCCTCAGGTGTTTATTGGCGGTCGCCATATTGGCGGCAGTGATGATTTAGAGCAATTCTTCGCGGCATAATGAAGGGGGACGGCCTGCATTTCGGGTCGTCCCTTTCACGTCAGGCGGGCTGACCCAAAAAAGAAGGTCAGCCCCTCGCACATTATCCGAGGCGCTGCTTCGCTTCAGTGATCGCGGTTGATACCTGATGCGGAGAGACACCGCCTTTAGCGTTACGTTTGTCCAGGCAGGACTGCAGCGACAGGAAGGGATAAACATCTTCTGCAATCACGCTGCTGAACTTCTGCAGGTCAGACAGCGCCAGTGCTTCCAGCGCTACACCCTGCTTAATCGCTTCCACCACGGTTTCACCGACAATATGGTGCGCTTCACGGAACGGTACGCCTTTGGCGACCAGGTAATCCGCCAGTTCGGTCGAGTTTGCATAACCCTGTTCGGCGGCTTCCTGACAACGCGGGCGCTTCACCTGAATACCCTCCAGAACCAGCGCTGCCATATGCAGGCAGTCAGACCAGGTATCGAGTGCATCGAACAGTCCTTCTTTGTCCTCCTGCATATCTTTATTGTATGCCAGCGGCAGACCTTTCAGCGTCATACTCATGGCGGTCAGTGCCCCCTGTACGCGGCCAACCTTGCCACGGATCAGTTCCAGCGCGTCCGGGTTTTTCTTCTGCGGCATCAGCGAGGAGCCCGACGTCACTTTATCAGACAGCTCAACAAAGCCCGCCTCACCCGTATTGAAGAAGATCAGATCCTCGGCAAAACGCGACAGGTGTACCATGCCGATAGAAGCATCTGAGAGTAGTTCCAGCACGTGATCGCGGTCGGATACGGTATCCAGACTGTTACGGGTGGCGGAGGCAAAGCCTAACCATCCAGCCAGCTGTTCGCGGTCGATCTCATACGCGGTTCCGGCCAGGGCACCGCAGCCCAGCGGGCTGACGTCCAGTCGTTTCAGCGTATCCTGCAGACGGCTTTCATCACGCGCCAGCATCTCAACATAGGCCAGACACCAGTGGGCAAACGTCACCGGCTGCGCGCGCTGCAGGTGGGTGTAACCCGGCATAACCGCGTCCTGGTTGGCTTCTGCAGTGGCGATCAGTGCCTGCTGGAACTGACGTGTGGCAGTCAACAGTTCGCTGACCTGCGCTTTACACCACAGTTTCAGGTCGGTCGCGACCTGGTCATTACGGCTACGGCCAGTATGGAGTTTTTTACCCAGCGAACCGACTTTGTCGATCAGCTTCCCTTCCACCCAGCTGTGAATATCTTCGGCGTCGCTTTCCAGAATTTGCTGTGGGTTCGCGCGCACATCTTCCAACAGAGCATTCAGCGCCACTTCCAGCTGCTGCTGCTCGTCTGCGGTTAACACATTGACCGTCACCAGCGCTTTGGACCAGGCAACGGAACCAGTGATGTCCTGCTCTGCCAGACGATAGTCGAAGCGCAGTGAGTCATTGAAAAGCTTGAAACGTTGATCTGCTGCCTGCGTAAACCGTCCACCCCAAAGTGCCATGCTCAGTACTCCATTCAAATAATGTAATAAGGGCGGCACAGGTGCCGCCCCTACGAATGCCTGTAGGGGCGAGTGGCCTCGCCCGGAAAAGATTACTTCTTCTCGTTCAGCGCGCGAATGCGTGAAGACAGAGAGAACAGACGGATAAAGCCGCCTGCGTGACGGTGATCGTACACTTCGTCTTCACCGAAGGTGGCAAACTCTTCAGAGTAGAGGCTGTTAGCCGATTTCTTCTGGATCGCCGTTACCTGACCTTTGTACAGCTGCAGCACCACTTCGCCATTCACTTCTTCTGCCAGTGCCGCCGCGGAAGCCTGAATGGATTTACGCAGCGGTGCGAACCAGCGGCCATCGTAAACCACATAGGACATTTCCAGGCCAAGCTGCTCACGCCATTTGAAGCTGTCGCGATCCAGAACCAGCTGCTCAACCGCACGCAGCGCATTCACCATGATGGTACCGCCAGGGGTTTCGTAGCAGCCGCGGGACTTGATGCCCACCAGACGGTTTTCCACGATATCGATACGACCGACGCCGTGACGGGCACCGATGGCATTCAGTTTGTCCAGGCAGCCAAACGGGCTTAACGCTTCGCCGTTCACCGCGACGACGCGCCCTTTCTCAACGGTAACGGTTACCTGCTCAGGCTGATCCGGGGCTTCCAGTGGATCCACAGTCCATACCCAGCAGTCTTTGTTCGGGGCATTCCACGGGCTTTCCAGCACGCCGCCTTCGGTAGAAATATGCCAGGCGTTTTCATCACGGCTGTAGATTTTTTCCAGCGACGCGGTGGTCGGAATATTACGCTCTTTCAGGTAATCCAGCAGGGCTTCACGGGAACGCAGGTTCCACTCACGCCATGGCGCGACGACTTTCAACTGTGGGGCCAGCGCAGTGTAAGTGGTTTCAAAACGCACCTGGTCATTGCCTTTACCGGTTGCGCCGTGGCACAGGGCATCTGCGCCCACTTTCAGCGCCAGCTCAACCTGCGCTTTAGCAATAATCGGGCGCGCCATTGAGGTGCCCAGCAGGTAAGTCCCTTCGTACAGGGCACCGGTCTGCAGCACAGGATAAACGTACTCGCTGATGAACTCTTCGCGCAGATCCACCACATGGCACTCAGACGCACCGGACTGCAGCGCTTTCTGCTCCACGCCTTCCAGATCGCCGCGCTCCTGGCCGATATCCGCCACGAATGCCACCACTTCACAGCCGCCGTAGTTCTCTTTCAGCCATGGAATGATGGCCGAAGTATCCAGACCGCCAGAGTAAGCCAGTACGATTTTCTTGATGCTTTTGTCTTGCATTGTCTCTTCCTTAAATGAATACGTTACTAATTAAGCGAGGATACGGGTGCCGATGGACACGCCGTTAAATAAGGTTGGCAGCTGTTCGGCATGGCGCCAGCTGGCGATATCCACCGGGCGGCCCAGCGTACGGGCGGCTTCCAGCGCAGCATTAACTTTGACGATCATCCCGTCAGTGATCACGCCATCGGCGATCAGCTGTTCGGCTTTCTCTGCCGTCATCTCTTCAATACGCTGCTTGTCAGCATCCAGAATACCGCTGACATCAGAAAGCAGGATCAGGTCCGCCCCCAGCGTGGCAGCCAGCGCCGTCGCGGCCTGGTCGGCGTTAACGTTCATCAGCAGGCCATCGGCAGTGATGCCAATCGAGCTGACGACCGGCAGATAGCCCGCACCCAGCAGCGTATTTATCAGGTGGGGAGAACCCGGCGTGGCCAGCCCCACATGGCCCAGTTCATCGTCAAACTGCGCCACATCAACGCTGCCGCCGTCGCCCAGGCACAGACCAACGGCATCAATGCCATGTTTTTTTGACCAGGCCAGCAGGGTTTTGTTCGCTGTACCCGCCAGGGCCCCGGTGATAATGTCAATCTGGTCGGCGGGTGTGACGCGCAGTCCGTTTTTTTTCTTCACCGGCAGCGACAGCTTGCTCATCAGTTCATCGACCAGGCAGCCGCCACCGTGAACGATCAGCAACGGGCGCTGATGCGTGGTACGGTAGCTGGCCAGAGCAGTAAACAGACGCTCCAGCGCCTCTTCGCTGTCCAGCAGCACACCGCCTAACTTGATAATTAACGGATGGGTCATCAACTCAACTCGCTCTCTGTGATAGATAGAATTTTCGGTTTCCATCTGGCCGCCGATATTGTATTTTTATTCACTATTAGTGCATGAATATTGATACTATCCTAACCCAAGGACTGTCAACAGTGAAGACAAAATTACCCCCTTTTCTTGAGATTTACCGCCAACTGATTGCAACGCCATCAATCAGCGCCACCGACAGTGCGCTCGACCAGAGCAATGAAACTTTAATCAATTTACTGGCAGGCTGGTTCCGCGATATCGGCTTCAGCGTGGAAGTCCAGCCGGTACCCGGCACGCGCAATAAATTCAATATGCTGGCCAGGAGCGGTCAGGGTGCAGGCGGTCTGCTGCTGGCCGGTCATACCGACACCGTGCCATTCGACGATGGCCGCTGGACGCGCGATCCATTCACCCTGAGTGAGCATGACAATAAGCTCTACGGGCTGGGCACGGCCGACATGAAAGGCTTCTTCGCCTTCATCTTAGAGACCCTGCGTGATATTGACGTGTCAGCGCTGAAAAAACCGCTTTATATTCTCGCCACTGCCGATGAAGAAACCACCATGGCGGGCGCGAAGTTCTTCTCTGAAACCACCAGCCTGCGCCCGGACTGTGCGATTATCGGCGAGCCCACCTCCCTGAAACCCGTACGTGCGCACAAAGGCCATATTTCTAATGTGATCCGTATTCAGGGTCAGTCAGGCCACTCCAGCGATCCGGGCCGCGGGGTCAATGCTATTGAACTGATGCATGAGTCGATCACCCAGTTGATGGAACTGCGCAATACGCTGAAAACACGCTATCACCACGATGGCTTTGCCATCCCCTACCCAACGATGAACTTGGGCCATATCAGCGGCGGCGACGCAGCCAACAGGATCTGCGCCTGCTGTGAACTGCATATGGATATCCGCCCACTGCCGGGCCTGACGTTGAGCGATCTTGACGGTCTGCTGAATGAGGCGCTGGCTCCCGTCAGTACGCGCTGGCCGGGCCGTCTGACCGTGGGTGAGCTGCACCCGCCGATCCCGGGCTATGAGTGTCCGCGTGAGCATCAGCTGGTTCAGGTGGTAGAAAAACTGCTGGGGACAGAAACAGAGGTGGTGAATTACTGCACCGAGGCCCCCTTCATCCAGCAGATCTGCCCGACGCTGGTTTTAGGCCCGGGTTCCATCGATCAGGCGCATCAGCCGGACGAATTTATTGATACCGCGTTCATTAAACCGACCCGCGAACTGATCGCCCAGGTGGTGCATCATTTTTGCCATCATTAGGTCGGTTTAACCAAAATACTTCGGGTTCCAGGGGGACGACAAACCCGTCAACCCCCATCACGATGTGACGGGGGTAAAGGTGCCCGGCCCATACCTTTCCAGGGTAAGAATGAGGCACAAAAGGGACAATTGGCTGCAAAAACAGCGGGTTGCCCCTGATTTCAATTATTCCGGATGATAAGAATAACTTATCTCGTTCTGCTGTAATTAAATTTCATAAATTCCGGCTATTTAGCGTCACGATGTGGTGTATTTAAGTCAATTGACGAATGGTTGCGAACGTGGCTAGATAAAAGACAACGTTATGCCCACTGGGGTGAAAGATAGTTACAAATACAAGAAGGGTGTCAGGGATCATATGAACGAACAATATTCCGCAATGCGAAGTAATGTCAGTATGCTCGGCAAACTGCTCGGGGATACTATTAAGGATGCACTGGGAGAGAACATCCTGGACCGGGTAGAAACCATCCGTAAGCTCTCGAAGTCATCACGTGCGGGAAATGATGCCCACCGTCAGGAACTGCTGACCACGCTGCAAAATTTGTCCAATGATGAACTGCTGCCGGTAGCCCGTGCATTCAGTCAGTTCCTCAACCTGACCAACGTAGCCGAGCAGTACCACACCATTTCGCCAAAAGGCGAAGGTGCGAATCACCCTGAACTGCTGGCCGGTACCTTTGAGCGTCTGAAGCAGCAGCCAGACCTGACCGAAGCCGCCGTTCGCGAAGCGATTGAATCCCTGTCGCTGGAACTTGTTCTGACCGCCCACCCGACTGAAATCACCCGCCGTACCCTGATCCATAAACTGGTCGAAGTGAACAGCTGCCTGCAGCAACTGGATCACAATGACCTGTCTGACTATGACCATGGCAAGATCATGCGCCGCCTGCGCCAGCTGGTGGCCCAGGCCTGGCATACCGATGAAATTCGTAAATATCGCCCCACGCCCGTGGATGAAGCCAAGTGGGGCTTTGCGGTGGTGGAAAACAGCCTGTGGGAAGGCGTACCGCAGTTCCTGCGCGAGCTGAATGAGCAGGTCGAAGCCGCCTTTGGCTATACCCTGCCAGTTGATTTTGTGCCGGTGAAGTTTACCTCCTGGATGGGCGGTGACCGCGACGGCAACCCGAATGTGACGGCCGATATCACCCGCCATGTCCTGCAGCTCAGTCGCTGGA
Organism: Erwinia sp. PME.40.26/001; assembly: GCF_055556675.1. NCBI lineage: Bacteria > Pseudomonadati > Pseudomonadota > Gammaproteobacteria > Enterobacterales > Erwiniaceae > Erwinia > Erwinia sp. PME.40.26/001. The sequence continues at coordinate 123,230 of NZ_JBVHNP010000009.1, read as the reverse complement.
AAGCCACCGACCTGTTCCTGCGTGATATCGCCGTACTGGTCTCTGAGCTGTCGATGTCAGAATGTACGCCGGAAGTACGTGAGCTGTGCGGTAACCCGGACGCGCTGGAGCCTTACCGCGAGATCATGAAAAACCTGCGTGGCCAGCTGATGAGCACCCAGGCTTATCTGGAACGCCGCCTGAAGGGCGAGCGCCTGCCGCGCCCGGACAACCTGCTGATCTCCAACGATCAGCTGTGGGAACCGCTGTACACCTGCTACCAGTCACTGCAGGCCTGTGGCATGGGCATTATTGCCAACGGTCAGCTGCTCGACACCCTGCGTCGCGTGAAGTGCTTTGGCGTGCCGCTGGTGCGTATTGACCTCCGCCAGGAAAGTACCCGCCATACTGAAGCCATTGCTGAAATCACCCGCTATCTCGGCCTGGGCGATTACGAGAGTTGGTCAGAAGCTGACAAGCAGGCTTTCCTGATCCGCGAACTGAGCTCCAAACGTCCGCTGATGCCACGCCAGTGGGAGCCGAGTGCCGATACGAAAGAGGTGCTGGATACCTGTCGCGTAGCGGCGGATGCACCGCAGGGCTCGATTGCCGCCTACGTCATCTCCATGGCGAAAACGCCGTCAGACGTGCTGGCCGTTCATCTGCTGCTAAAAGAGGCAGGTATTCCTTATGCGATGCCAGTGGCCCCGCTGTTTGAAACCCTCGAGGATCTGAACAACGCCAACGATGTCATGAGCCAGCTGCTGAATATCGACTGGTATCGCGGCCTGATTCAGGGCAAGCAGATGGTGATGATCGGCTATTCCGACTCGGCGAAGGACGCGGGCGTTATGGCAGCAAGCTGGGCACAGTATCAGGCTCAGGATGCGCTGATCAAAACCTGCGAGAAAGCCGGTATTACCCTGACGCTGTTCCACGGACGCGGCGGCTCCATCGGCCGTGGCGGTGCGCCGGCACATGCGGCGCTTCTGTCGCAGCCCCCGGGCAGCCTGAAAGGCGGCCTGCGCGTGACCGAACAGGGTGAGATGATCCGCTTTAAATACGGTCTGCCGGAAGTCACTATCAGCAGTCTGTCGCTGTATACCGGGGCGATCCTCGAAGCTAACCTGCTGCCACCGCCGGAGCCGAAGCCCGAGTGGAACAGCATCATGGACCAGCTGTCTGATGTGTCCTGCAAAATGTACCGGGGCTACGTGCGTGAACACGAAGACTTCGTGCCTTACTTCCGTTCTGCCACTCCGGAGCTGGAGCTGGCCAAGCTGCCACTGGGCTCACGTCCGGCGAAGCGTCGCCCGACCGGCGGTGTTGAGTCGCTGCGTGCCATTCCGTGGATTTTCGCCTGGACACAGAATCGTCTGATGCTGCCCGCCTGGCTGGGTGCCGGTGCAGCGCTGCAGAAAGCGATGGAAGAGGGTCATCAGGAAACGCTGGAAACCATGTGCCGCGACTGGCCGTTCTTCTCGACCCGCCTGGGAATGCTGGAAATGGTGTTCTCGAAGGCTGACCTGTGGCTGGCTGAATACTACGATCAGCGTCTGGTGGATAAATCCCTGTGGTCGCTGGGCAAACAGCTGCGCGATCAGCTGGACTCCGATATCAAAGCCGTGCTGACCATTGCCAACGATTCGCACCTGATGGCCGACCAGCCGTGGATTGCCGAGTCGATTGCCCTGCGTAACGTCTACACTGACCCGCTGAACGTTCTGCAGGCGGAGCTGTTACACCGTTCGCGTCAGCAGGAAGCGGCGGGCGCAGAGCCGGATGCCCGCGTTGAGCAGGCATTGATGGTGACCATCGCCGGCGTAGCGGCGGGAATGCGTAACACGGGTTAAGCCGACAGCAGAGGGAGATCGGAAAAGGATCGCCCTCACAACCAGCAGGCGTAGACCTTCATTTTCGGTCTGCCCCTGACAATAAAAAAGGACGCTTATGCGTCCTTTTTTTGTCGCGGTGATCAGGCGACGGCCAGACCCGGGCGGACGCCCAGCGTATGGCAGATGGCATAACTCATCTCCGCACGGTTCAGGGTGTAGAAGTGAAAATCTTTCACCCCTTCGCGGCTGAGAATTTTTACCATATCCATCGCGACGTTAGCACCGACCATTTTGCGGGTTTCCGGGTCGTTATCCAGCCCTTCAAACATACTGGTCATCCAGCCCGGCACGCGGACGTTCGTCATCGTGGCGAAGCGCTGTAGTTGCCTGAAATTCGACACCGGCAGAATGCCCGGAACGATTTCAACATCAATACCGGTGGATACGCAGCGGTCACGAAAGCGCAAATAGCTCTCCACATCGAAGAAGAACTGGGTGATAGCCCGGTTGGCCCCCGCATCAATTTTACGCTTCAGGTTGATCAGGTCAGCCTGAGCGCTCTTCGCCTCCGGGTGCACTTCCGGATAAGCGGCCACCGAGATATCAAAATCCCCCACGTCCTTGAGCAGCGAGACCAGATCGGCACCGTACATTTCCGGCTTGCCCCCGCCCGGCGGCAGGTCGCCGCGCAGAGCGACGATATGGCGAATGCCGTTATCCCAGTAGTCACGGGCAATATGACGTAACTCATCGCGTGTCGCGTCAATACAGGTCAGGTGAGGGGCCGCTTCCAGACCGGTACGGTCTTTGATCCCTTTGATAATGCTGTGGGTCCTGTCACGTTCACCGGAGTTAGCCCCGTAAGTGACCGAGACAAATTTTGGCTTCAGGCTGCTGAGGCGATCGATAGAGCTCCACAGGGTGTCTTCCATTTCGCTGGTGCGCGGCGGAAAGAACTCAAAGGAGACGTTAATTTGCCCGCTGATTTCGGCAAGACTCTGGTTCAGTGCTTCGCGCTGATTTGCGTGGAAAAAACTCATACCCGTTTACCTCATCGATCGCTGATCATGATAAATCGCTGTCTTAACGTCTATCCGTTTAGACGTCCAGACATTCAAAATGCCGCAAATCGATTAATCAGTCAACAGTTAAATGATGACCTGACGTGACAAATTCTCAACGAAGATGAGGAAACTTCATGCAGGGAAGGAAGAATGAGGAAATGAACCTCTGGGGTCGCCCTTTTATTTCGGTAGACCCCCGAGGAAAACTACAGCAGCTGTGCCAGGCGATTAAGATCGGACTGGATCGCCCCGGCCGTGACGTCGCGGCCGGCTCCCGGCCCACGGATCACCAGCGGATTATCACGATACCAGCGGCTTTCAATGGCAAACACGTTGTCGCACGGCAGCAGGGCAGCCAGTGGGTGATCGTCCCGCACGGCCTCTACACCAACGCGCGCTTTCCCGTTCGCGTCAAAACGCGCCACATAGCGCAGTACCAGGCCCAGCTCCTGAGCAGCTTCAAAACGCTGAACCATCTGATCGTTCAGTTCATCGGCGTTTTCAAAGAAGTCATCAACCGATCCGGACTGATAGCTGGCCGGCACCAGTGATTCCACGCGCACCTGACCGGGTTCAATATCATAGCCCGCCTCGCGGGCGAGGATCACCAGCTTACGCATCACGTCCTGGCCGGAGAGATCGGCACGCGGATCTGGCTCAGTCAGACCCTGCTGCCACGCCTGGTCCACCAGCTCGGTAAACGGAACCGTACCGTCAAACTGCAGGAACAGCCACGACAGCGTACCGGAGAAGATACCGCTGATGGAGAGGATGCTGTCGCCGCTTTCACGCAGATCGCGCACCGTGTGGTTCACCGGCAGCCCGGCTCCGACGGTGGCGTTATAGAGCCAGTGACGCCCGGTTTTAGCGAACGCATCGCGGATCTGACGATAGCTGTCGCTGCTGGCCGCACCCGCGACTTTATTCGCCCCGATCACATGGAAACCGTAGCTGGCAAAATCCAGATACTGCGCGGCCAGCGTTTCACTGGCGGTCACATCCAGCACCACCAGATCGTCAAACGGATGAGCACGCATCCACAGGAACAGCGATTCCTGGTCCTGTTCTACGGCCTCATCCTCAAAGAAGGCCAGCGCATGGCTGGCATCCAGCCCCTCGTAGCTGAGCAGGCTGCGGCGGCTGTCCACCACGCCTGCCAGAACAAATTCAAAACCGGTACGCGCCGACAGGGTTTCCTGCTCGCGGGCAAACAGCTCCAGCCAGCGGGAGCCAATATTACCTTTGCCAAACAGCACCAGACCGATCTGTTTTTCCGCCCGGAACAGCGTCTGATGCAGACCCCGGATCAGATGTTCCGTTGGTCCGACGCGCAGCACCGCCACCAGGCTGATGCCCTCCTGAGACTGGCAGATAAACTCCACCGGCTGGTCTTTCATCTGCTGCCAGAAACGGTGGCTGTGCAGCGGATTACGGCAGACGCCTGCGCCGACCATCGCCACCATTGCCATCCCTTCACGCAGCTGCAGACGGCCGGGTAACGCCGCATCCTGTAGCAGGGTTAAAGCGCTGTTGACCACTTCCGAGGTATAGCAAAGCTGGAGGAGATTACGATCCGGGTGGACGCCGGTCGCGAGTGGGCGTACCTGGGCCCGGGTCAGCAGCTGATCGATCTCTTTCCGCAGCGTGGCGAAGTCGTGCTGTGCGGGCACCTGGAACTCTATCAGGCAGACGTCATCATGGCTGGTCACAATCCGCGCGCCCGTGCCTGAGGCCAGCACGCGTTCGATGCGTGTTGAACCCTGCCCGGGCTGATAACTGCAGCGCAGCTGTAAGTCAATATCGCTGGCCGAAACCGGCTGCAGCGTACGGGAGTGCAGTACCGGCGCCGCCAGACGAGCCAGTTCGCTGGCTTCATCCAGGCGCAGCAGTGGCAGCAGACAGGCATCTTTTACTTTACGCGGATCGGCACTGTATACGCCGGCCACGTCGCTCCAGATGGTGACGCGCGTCACCCCGGCCAGCGCACCAATCTGTGTCGCCGAATAGTCACTGCCATTGCGCCCTAACAGTACGGTTTCACCGGCATCATTGGCGCAGATAAACCCGGTCACCACCAGGCGCTGCCCGGGGCGCTGTGCCATCAGCTGCTGTAACAGCGGCAGCGATTTTGCTTCATCCACCTGCGGCTGTGCGGCACGCTCAGCGCGTAAGAAATCGCGGGCATCAAGAAAACCCGCCTCAATATCCCGCAGATTCAGCACGGCGGACATCAGACGAGCCGACCAGATCTCACCGTGCCCCACCACCTGCGCATACACGGCGTCAGTAATGGCACTATCCAGCAGGGCCGCCAGTTTCTCAAGATCGCGTCTAAATTCAGCAATCAGTGGCTCGGCCACGGCAGGCGGTAACAACGCACCGATCAGCTCACTCTGATAACGACGCAGCGCCTGCTGCACCTGGTGGGCAGAGAGACGATCGCTCTGGCTCAGTTTGAGCCAGCTGATCAGCTGATTCGTGGTGCTGCCCGCAGCCGAAACCACCATCAGATCGCCGGGCTGGCTGTATTCAGCCATAATCCCGGCTACGCGCTGGTAGCATTTGGCATCGGCCAGACTGCTGCCACCAAATTTATGTAACTGCCGCGAACTGTCTGCCACTGCTGAATAACTCATGCTTACCTCTTGGCCGCGATCCGGAACGCATTGTCCAGATCGGCGATTAAATCTTCGTGATCTTCAATTCCCACCGAAATACGCAGCAGCGTTTCCGAAATCCCTGCCGCCGCCCGCGCTTCAGCAGACATACCCGCATGTGTCATGGTGGCCGTATGGGAAATCAGGCTTTCAACACCGCCCAGCGACTCCGCCAGGGTAAATAATTCCAGCGCTTTCAGGAAACGGCGCAGCGTTGCTTCGTCACCATCGAGCTCAAAACTTAGCATGGCGCCAAAGCCTTTTTGCTGACGTGCCGCAAACTGATGGCCGGCATTTTCTGGCAACGAAGGATGATACAACTTTTTCACCAGCGGTTGTTGTTTCAGATAATCAACAATCGCCAGCGCATTGCGCTGTGCCGCCGCCATACGCGGAGCCAGGGTGCGCATTCCACGCAGCAGCAGATAGCTGTCAAACGCGCCGCCGGTGACGCCAATATTGTTCGCCCACCAGGCCAGATCCGTCACGTGCTGCGGATCCTTCGCCACGACCGCTCCGGCCACCACGTCGGAGTGGCCATTAAGATATTTGGTACAGGAATGGATCACCAGATCCGCGCCCAGTGCCAGCGGGTTCTGCAGCGCCGGGCTGAGGAAGGTATTGTCCACGACGCTGACCGCCCCGACTTCCGCGGCGGCCTGACAGATGGTGGCAATATCCACCACGCGCAGCAGCGGGTTACTTGGGCTTTCAATCAGTACCAGCTTCGGTTTTTCAGCCAGTGCGGCCCGCAGTGCCGCCTCATCGCCCTGATCGACGAATTTAACGCGATACGCACCGCGTTTGCTCAGACTGTCGAACAGGCGGTAGCTGCCGCCGTAACAGTCGTGCGGAGCCACCAGCAGGTCACCCGGTTGCAGAAACACGGTACACACCAGATGAATAGCCGACATCCCGGTGCTGGTCATCACCGCACCGGCTCCCCCTTCCAGCTCTGCCAGTGCGCGTTGCACCACGTCACGCGTCGGGTTGCCACGGCGTGAGTAGTCATGAGCACGGGGCTCATTAAAGTCGGTGAAGTTATAGGTGCTGGAAAGATGAATGGGGGGGACAACGCAGCCATATTGCTCGTCATCATTCAAACCGCTACGGACTGCGATAGTTGCCTGTTTACGCGTCATGGTGCACAAGTTCCTGCTGGAGTGTAAGAGAAGACGGATAGAGTAAAGCGGGCAGGTATAGACGTCAATACATCTGGACATCTAAATGTCTTTGCGTATAGATTGAGCAATGCGCGAATAACCGTTAGAATTATGTCGATATACCCCAGAGAACGTTGTGCCATCCCGGTGTGATGGACACGAACTTCGGGCATAATTAGCCGGATTTCGGTATTTCTAATTTAAATATAATTAAGGTAGCCCATGGCTGAGTGGAACGGCGAATATATCAGCCCTTACGCTGAACACGGTAAGAAGAGCGAGCAGGTTAAAAAAATCACGGTATCCATTCCGTTGAAAGTACTGAAAATTTTGACTGATGAGCGCACGCGCCGCCAGGTTAATAACTTGCGTCATGCCACCAACAGCGAACTGCTGTGCGAGGCATTTCTGCATGCGTTTACCGGCCAGCCTCTGCCGGATGATGTCGATCTGCGTAAAGAACGCAGTGACGAAATTCCCGAAGAAGCGAAAGCGATCATGCGCGAAATGGGCGTTGATCCTGATACCTGGGAATACTAGGCGCTAAACAGCTCGGTTATCCGGTCGAGCACCTGATTCAGTATCGGGTGCCCGGCCTGACCGGGCTGCCAGATAGCCACGATGGTCTGCACCATCCCCCTCTCTCCCATCTCCGTTACGATGCGTTCTATTGCCCGATCCTCACTGGTAACGGCATGCACCGGCAGCATTGCCCACCCCTGTCCGCTGGCCAGCAACGATCTCAGCACTACCCGGTCATTAATAAACTGCACCCGGTCCGCTATCTGAATGCGGCGTGCCAGAGCAGCATCCAGACTATTGTTGGCGATCAGCTGATTGCAGGAGGCCAGCGTCAGCAGACTGACGGGCCGCAGGCTGAATAAATCCGGGCTGGCATAAACCGCCAGTTCAACACTCCCCATCGCCCGCCATTTGAAACGCTCGCTGACCGATTTGTTCACCGGCTGGTAGAGCCCGATATCGACCTCCCCCTTTTCCAGCGCCTGTTCCGCCTGATGGCGATCCTGATAACGCAGATTGAGCTGAATGCCCTGCTGATAAAGTTCTCCTGCCAGCCGGGCCAGCAGATGGCAAGGCGTAAAAATATCGTAACTCAGGGTCAGCGACTGGGGCGATGTCGTTTGCTGCTGCAGCGCAATGTGGTTAAACGCCTGCGCCTCGTGGAGAAACAGACGGGCCTGACGATACAGCCGATTTCCACGCTCCGTCAGTGCGATAGGGCGGCAGTGCCGCTCAAACAGCGCATAGCCCAGATCGAGTTCCAGATATTCCAGCAGCTCACTGACGGTGGTGCGGTCCTTGCCCATTTTCTTTGCCGCACGAGTAATGCTGCCGCATTCGACGATACTGGCAAACGCTTCTATCTGCACCAGTGAAAAAGAAACTGCCATGCACTTCCCTGTCTGCCGTAAGGGGGGATTTCCCCCGGTGAATGACTCTCTCATCCTCGCGCTGCGCGCTACGTTAGCGCTCAGTGAACCCAAAGGAGAAAGATGATGAAAACAACCTTATCTACCGTTACCGCCGTGGTCATCGGTGCTGCACTTGGCATCACCGCGACAGGTAGCGCCAATGCCTGCACCCGCGCCTTTCTGAACACCTATCCCGGCTACCTGGTCAGCGCCCGCAATCTGGACTTCTTCGGCCCGGTTGATCCCTCGCTCATTATCACACCCCAGGGCATCGAACATACCGGCAGTGAGGGCGCTGATGCCCTGCACTGGAAAACGCGCTATGGCAGTGTAGTGATTTATGCCGATGGTGTTTTCCCGATGGATGGCATCAATGAAAAAGGGCTGGCGGGTCATACGCAGTACTATACCCATGGCCGGCAGGTACAACAGGACCATCAGGATAAGCCGGAGCTGGATAGCCGCGCCTGGCTGAGCTATCTGCTGGACAATTATGCCACCGTTGATGAGGCCGTGCAGGGGTTACAAAACGTCAGGCTGGTCGCGAAAAAAATGCCGATCGATTATGCCTCTGACACCAAGCATATCGCCCTGGAGGATCGCACCGGCGATTCCGCTATTGTCGAAATCGATAACGGCAAGGTACATATCTACCATAATCGCCGCTATCAGGTGATGACCAACCCGCCGTCCTACGACCAGCAGTTAAAAAATCTGGCGGCCTTTCAGTCAGTGGACGCCAGCCATATTCCCGGTACCCAGAGCGCGGAGGACCGCTTCGTAAGGGCCAGTATCGGTCTGAAAAACATTCCGCAGCCGGACAGTAAAGCGCAGGCCCAGGGTTTTTTGCTGTCGGTGATCAATAATACCGCCTTCCCGATTAATTACCCGGATGCCAGCGACCCGATGGTCAGAGACATTACCGACGCCTATGCCCGCTACTCAAAATACCCGCAGGAAAATAAAGGGGTGGCGACCTACTGGACCACCCTGGCCGATCTCAGCCATGGGGAGTATCACTTCAAGTCGGTCTTCGCGCCTTCAGACGTCATGGTAAACCTGAAAGCGATTAACTTCTCGGTGGGACAACCGGTGAAGCGCATCGATCATCTGCAAAACTATGCGGAGAAAGGCTGGCAGGGCGATGTCCTCAGATACGCCACCGCATCCTGAATCGCAGGCATAAAAAAACCCAGCCGAAGCTGGGTTTTTTCTGACATCTTACAGGGTGCTTATTTAGCGCCTGGGATGCTGAAACGCTTGTTGAAGCGATCCACACGACCACCGCTTGCAACATCACGCTGCTTACCGGTGTAGAACGGGTGGCAGTTGCCGCACACGTCCAGGTTCAGGTCGCGACCCACGGTAGAGCGGGTTTTGATTTCGTTACCGCAAGAACATTTAGCAGTAACTTCGGTGTAATTAGGGTGAATACCTTTTTTCATGGGAAAACCTCAGTTAAGGCCGTGTCGCTCTCCCGCGCCAGGATAATTCCTGCACCGGCACCACACGAAGATTAATATTAAGTTTATGCTGATATCAAAATGTCATACCAACGGCGGCGAACTATACAGATATTAACCACACACCGCAATCGGATCCGCACATTCAGCACGACTCAGTGTACACTAACTGGCTTAATTTTTCACCCGGATGAATCCATGCCCGTTGTTCAGGTCGCCTTACCCGTTCCGCTTGCCCGCAACTTTGACTACCTGTTGCCTGCCCATCTCAGCTATGCGGTGGTGGGTGGACGCGTCAGCGTGCCTTTTGGCAAGCGTAAAGCCATCGGGGTGGTAGTCGGGATCGTTGAACACAGTGATTTTCCGCTCGATCAGTTAAAAAGTGTCCATGAGGTGCTGGACAGCGAGTCGCTCTACCCTGCCTCCCTGTGGCGTATCCTGCTCTGGGCAGCCGACTACTATCACTATCCGCTGGGAGAAGTGCTGTTCCACGCGATGCCGGTGCTACTGCGTCAGGGTAAAGCGGCGGAAGAGGCCCCCCTCTGGCAGTGGCTGATCACTGACGAGGGTAAAGCGACAGCACCAGAAAGCCTGAAGCGTGCACCGAAACAGCAGCAGGCGCTGGCCGCGCTGCGCAACCGCGGCCTGTACCGTCATGAAGTCAGCCAGCACGACATTACCGAGGCCACCCTTCAGGCATTACAGGCGAAAGGCCTGTGCGTGCTGCGCGCGCAGCCCCGCGCCCGGCAGGACTGGCGCGATAATCTCACCCTGCAGGGTGAACGTCTGCGGCTTAACACCGAGCAGGCCACCGCCGTCGGGGCGATCCGCAGCGCAGACGACCACTTTTCAGCGTGGCTGCTGGCTGGGATCACCGGCTCGGGCAAAACGGAAGTTTACCTCAGTATGCTGGAGAATATTCTGGCTAACGGCCGGCAGGCGCTGGTGCTGGTGCCGGAAATTGGCCTGACGCCCCAGACCATCGCCCGCTTTCGCGAGCGCTTCAGCGCACCGGTTGATGTGCTGCACTCCGGCTTAAACGACAGTGAGCGTCTGGCTGTGTGGCTGCGCGCCCGCAGCGGTGAGACGGCGATTGTTATTGGTACCCGTTCTGCGCTGTTTACTCCCTTTGCCCGACTGGGTGCCATCATCATTGATGAAGAGCACGACAGCTCCTATAAGCAGCAGGAAGGCTGGCGCTATCACGCCCGCGATCTGGCGGTGTTTCGCGCCCGTCAGGAAGATATCCCGATTGTCATGGGGTCAGCGACCCCGGCGCTGGAAACGCTGCACAACGTCCAGTCCGGGAAATATCATCAGCTCAACCTCAGCAAACGCGCCGGAAATGCCACCAAAGCGACCCAGCTGCTGGTCGATCTGAAAGGCGTGAAGCTGCAGGGTGGCCTGTCTCCGATGCTGATCAAGAAAATTGGCCAGCATCTGAAAGCGGATAATCAGGTACTGTTATTCCTTAACCGCCGGGGTTACTCCCCGACGCTGCTGTGCCACGAATGTGGCTGGATTGCCGAATGCCAGCGCTGTGACCGTTACTACACGCTACATCAGAACCAGCGTCAGCTGCGCTGCCACCACTGCGACAGCCAGCGCCCGGTACCCCATCAGTGCCCGCAGTGCGGTTCCACTCACCTGGTACCGGTCGGGCTGGGCACCGAACAGCTGGAGCATAATCTGGGTTCACTGTTCCCCGGTGTCCCCCTGACGCGTATCGATCGGGACACCACCAGCCGAAAAGGGGCTCTGGAACAGCAGCTGGCGGAAGTGCATCGCGGCGGAGCGCGTATTCTGGTCGGAACGCAGATGCTGGCAAAAGGGCATCACTTCCCCGACGTGACGCTGGTGTCGCTGCTGGACGTCGACGGCGCGCTGTTTTCTGCCGATTTCCGCTCCGCAGAGCGTTTTGCCCAGCTCTACGTGCAGGTCGCCGGCCGCGCCGGACGTGCCGGTAAACAGGGCGAGGTGCTGTTGCAGACGCACCACCCGGACCATCCGCTGCTGCACACCCTGCTGCATCAGGGGTACGATGCGTTCGCCCACCAGGCACTCAGTGAACGCAACAGCGTCTTCCTGCCGCCGTTCACCAGCCATGCCCTGTTCCGGGCGGAAGATCACGATAACCAGCAGGCCAGCCTGTTCCTGCAGCAGCTGCGTAATCTGCTGGAAGCCAGCCCGTTAAACAGTGAATCCTTCTGGGTGATGGGCCCTGTCCCTGCCCTGCAGGCAAAACGCAGCGGGCGATACCGCTGGCAGCTCCTGCTCCAGCATCCTTCACGCGCCATTCTGCAGCGACTCATCAAGTCCAGCCTTCCGCTGATCACTACCCTGCCCCAGGCACGCAAAGTGAAATGGACGCTGGATATCGACCCGACGGAAAGTTAAGGCGTAATCGTTTGCATGGCAAAGATGCGTATTGGATCGAAAAAAGTCGCACAAGTCACAATTTTTATGCAAATTAAGTAACAGCCCCCCCGCTTATCTGTTAAGAATGCGGGGGTTATCCGCCGTGGACGCGATAACCTCAGGTACCGGATATCACTTGTCATTCGTTGTTCAGGCCAGCGCAGACTGGCGTGAGGAGAAAAGCGTTGGATCACAATCAAGAGTCAACCGTAGCGACCATGAAGGACGTGGCTGAGAAAGCAGGCGTATCAACGGCAACGGTCTCCCGCGCCCTGATGAACCCGGAAAAGGTCTCCGCCGCAACGCGCTATAAGGTTGAACAGGCAGTGATTGCCGTTGGCTACTCCCCGCATTCGATGACCCGCAGCGCACGGCGCAGCGAGTCCCGTACCGTGCTGGTGATTGTGCCGGACATCTGCGATCCGTTTTTCAGTGAGATAATTCGCGGCATTGAAGTGGTGGCCGCCGCTGAGGGTTATCTGGTGCTGATCGGTGACTGCGCGCACCAGAATCAGCAGGAAAAATCGTTCCTCAACCTGATGCTGACCCGTCAGATCGACGGAATGGTGCTGCTGGGATCCAATGTGCCGTTTGAGACCGGTGTCGAAGAACAGCGCAATCTGCCGCCCATGGTGATGGCGAATGAGTTTGCGCCAGAGCTGGAGCTACCTACGGTTCATATCGATAACCTGACCGCCGCCTTTGAAGCCGTTAATCATCTGCAAAAGCTCGGGCATCGCCGCATTGCCTGTATTTCAGGCCCGGAAGAGATGCCGCTGTGCCAGTATCGCCTCCAGGGATACATTCAGGCGCTGCGCCGCCACGGAATGACTGTCGATCCCACCTATATTGTGCGTGGTGACTTCACCTTTGATGCCGGCTCCCAGGCGATGAAGCATCTGATGACGCTCCCCAGGCCACCCGATGCCTTATTCTGCCACAGCGATATCATCGCGCTGGGTGCCATGTCGCAGGCAAAAAATATGGGTCTGCGCGTGCCCAAGGATCTGTCGATTATCGGTTTTGATGATATCGAGCTGTCGCGCTACAGCGATCCCCAGCTCACCACGGTGGCTCAGCCGCGTTTCAACATCGGTCGTGAAGCAATGCTACTCTTGCTGGAGCAGTTACAGGGCAGGATGGTGAGTAATGGTTCACGTCTGCTGGATTTTGAGCTGAAAATTCGTGGCAGCACCGCTCCCTCGCTGCGTGATGAGGACTGACGGGCCCGTCAGCACACCGCGCAAACGCTCATCAGGAAAATCAGTGGATTCTTAGTAAGATCGCCGCTGGTCAAACTTCCGGCCCTTCAGTAACATGGCGGGCACTCATCGGGCACTTATCGTCACGCTTTCAGCCCGATCTTACCTTCATCGATTATTAGCGGAACGATAGTGGCACAAAAAGATTATGTAGGCCGCGGGCGTTCGACAGGGACGCGCAGCAAAAAGACCAACAGTCGCAGCAAGAAGCGCAGCAGTGGATCGGGTGTATCAAAAATCATGATAGTGCTGGCGGTTGCCGTTCTGGTCACCTTTATTGGTGGGCTGTGGTTTATCGCACACCATAAAAAAGAAGAGACCCCGGTCATCCCGGATCACAAAGCCACCGGTAACGGCCTGCCCCCGAAACCTGAAGAGCGCTGGCGTTATATTAAAGAACTGGAAAACCGCCAGCTTGGCGTTCCTTCGCCAACCGAACCCACTTCCGGCGGTGAGGCTCATTCACAGACACAGTTAACCGACGAGCAGCGTCAGCTGCTGGATCAGATGCAGGCAGATATGCGTCAGCAGCCAACGCAGCTTAACGAAGTGCCATGGAACGAACAGACGCCGGCACAACGACAGCAGACCCTTCAGCGTCAGCAACAGCAAAGTCAGCAGCTTCAGCAGCAGTCGCGGATGCCGCAGCAGACTCAGCGCACGCCGCCACCGGTCCAGACACCAACGCAAACGCAGCATACGGCCCCCGTCACATCGGTGACGCGCGAGCCGGTTCGGCCGAAGCAGGAAGTGGCAGTGCAGCCAAAAGTGGAAACCAAACCGAAAGTTGAAACAAAGCCGAAGGAAGTAGAAAAAGAGAGCACACAGCGCTGGATGGTGCAGTGTGGGTCCTTCAAAGGTACCGATCAGGCCGAGTCCATTCGCGCTCAGTTAGCCTTTGAGGGATTTGAAAGTCGCATCACTACCGGCGGCGGCTGGAATCGCGTGGTTATTGGGCCCTATAACAGCCGTAGCGCAGCAGATACGACGCTGAAACGACTGCGTGGTTCCGGCCACTCAAATTGTATTCCTCTTTCCATCGGGGGTTGAAACCCTTCAAACCTGCCCCATATCTGATTGCATCAGTGCCCCGTACAAAACGTGCGGGGTCATCTTCCGACTGCAATAAGGGGTCTGCCCGTGACAACAATAGTAAGTGTACGACGCAACGGCCAGGTAGTGATTGGCGGTGATGGCCAGGCTACCCTCGGCAATACCGTGATGAAGGGCAACGTCAAAAAAGTGCGTCGTCTCTACAATGACAAAGTCATTGCCGGTTTTGCCGGCGGTACCGCAGATGCCTTCACCCTGTTTGAACTTTTTGAACGCAAGCTGGAAATGCATCAGGGCCACCTGGTGAAAGCCGCCGTGGAGCTGGCGAAAGACTGGCGTACTGACCGTATGCTGCGCAAACTGGAAGCCCTGCTGGCCGTGGCGGATGAAAACGCCTCGCTGATCATTACCGGTAATGGTGACGTCATCCAGCCAGAAAACGACTTGATTGCCATCGGCTCAGGCGGCCCTTACGCCCAGGCGGCTGCCCGTGCGCTGCTGGAAAACACCGAGATTGGCGCGCGCGATATTGTGGAAAAAGCATTGGGTATTGCAGGGGATATCTGCATTTATACCAACCACAACCTCACCATTGAAGCATTACCTTCTAAAGCGTAAGGACCCTAATTTATGTCTGCTATGACTCCGCGCGAAATTGTCAGCGAACTGAACAGATTCATTATCGGCCAGGATGGCGCCAAGCGAGCGGTGGCTATTGCCCTGCGTAACCGCTGGCGCCGGATGCAGCTGGACGAAGACCTGCGTCATGAAGTGACGCCAAAGAACATTCTGATGATCGGGCCGACCGGAGTCGGTAAAACCGAGATTGCCCGTCGTCTGGCTAAACTGGCCAACGCGCCGTTCATCAAAGTAGAAGCGACGAAATTCACTGAAGTGGGCTATGTCGGTAAAGAAGTGGATTCGATTATCCGCGATCTGACCGATTCAGCGATTAAAATGGTGCGTTCACAGGCGATTGATAAAAACCGCTATCGCGCCGAAGAGATGGCGGAAGAACGCATTCTTGACGTACTGATCCCCCCGGCAAAAAACAACTGGGGCCAGAATGAAACCGCCGCGGAACCCTCCGCTGCGCGCCAGTCATTCCGCAAAAAGCTGCGTGAAGGCCAGCTGGATGATAAAGAGATCGAAATTGATCTCGCGGCTGTCTCCGGCGGGGTGGAAATCATGTCTCCTCCGGGCATGGAAGAGATGACCAGCCAGCTGCAGTCGATGTTCCAGAACCTCGGCGGTCAGAAACAGAAACCGCGCAAGCTGAAAATCAAAGAAGCGATGAAGCTGCTGGTGGAAGAAGAAGCTGCCAAGCTGGTGAACCCGGAAGAGCTGAAGCAGGAAGCGATTGACGCTGTTGAGCAACACGGCATCGTGTTTATCGATGAGATTGATAAAGTCTGTAAGCGCGGCGAATCCTCCGGCCCGGACGTTTCCCGCGAAGGCGTACAGCGCGATCTGCTGCCGCTGGTTGAAGGTTGTACTGTCTCTACCAAACACGGCATGGTGAAAACAGACCATATTCTGTTTATCGCCTCCGGTGCATTCCAGGTCGCCAGCCCGTCAGATCTGATCCCGGAACTGCAGGGTCGCCTGCCAATCCGCGTTGAGCTGCAGGCGCTGACGACCAACGATTTCGAGCGCATCCTGACGGAGCCAAGTGCGTCAATTACCGTGCAGTATAAAGCGCTAATGAACACCGAAGGCGTTGAGATCAACTTCACCCCGGACGGCATCAGTAAAATCGCCGCCGCTGCCTGGCAGGTCAACGAAACCGCAGAAAATATTGGCGCACGTCGTCTGCACACCGTGCTGGAGCGTCTGATGGAAGAGATCTCCTACGATGCCAGCGACCTGAACGGCCAGTCGATCACCATTGACGCGGAGTATGTGGGCAAACACCTGGATGAACTGGTGGCTGACGAAGATCTTAGCCGCTTTATCCTGTAAATCGCTGTCCATAACGAACAGGAGGCTACGGCCTCCTTTTTTTATGTCCGAACACTATCCTTGACCAGGATTAACACCTGCCACTGAAAAGCGTCCTACCATGGGGCTGATATCGTGCTGGCACCCGCCACACGCGACCTGAAGCGGAACGGAGGCGCCACCTCTTATGGAACATAGCCAACTGGCTTCCCCCCCCTCACTGCCCCGGGCCTGGCTGGACAGTTTGCGCCTTCGCACGCTGCCGCTGGCCTGCGCTTCCGTTATTACTGGCAGCGCGCTGGCGTGGCATCAGGGACATTTTGATCCCGCCATTGCCCTGCTGGCGTTGCTGACCACCATACTGCTGCAGATCCTCTCGAACCTGGCCAATGACTATGGCGATGCGCTAAAAGGCAGCGATACGCCGCAGCGTATTGGCCCGCTGCGTGGCATGCAGAAAGGAGCGATCACGCCGGCACAGATGCGTATTGCCCTGATTCTGACCGTCGGCGTAACGACCGGCTGTGGCCTGTTGCTGATCCTGCGGGCGTGCCAGTCACCCGCCGACATGCTGGGATTCGTGGTAATGGGCGCGCTGGCAATGGTCGCCGCCATCGCCTATACCGTGGGGAAAAAGCCCTACGGCTATCTTGGGCTGGGCGACCTCTCGGTGATGATTTTCTTTGGCTGGCTCGGTGTCATCGGCAGCAGCTACCTGCAGACCCACCAGCTTGATACGTTACTGCTGCTGCCCGCCAGCGGATGCGGCCTGCTGGCCACGGCAGTGCTGAACGTGAATAATTTGCGCGATATTGACAGCGACCGGCAGAACGGTAAGTTCACCCTGGCCGTGCGTCTGGGAGCAACACGAGCGCGGCGTTACCACGCCGGGCTGCTGATGACGGCCCTGGCCTGCTTTGCGCTTTACAGCGGCGTTGCCGGGCTGCGTCTGCCTGGCTGGCTGTTCCTGTTAGCGGCACCTCTCCTCTGGCAGCAGGGGCGTTATATTCTGCGGGAAACCAGCGCACTGGCCATGCGTCCGATGCTGGAAAAAACCGTCAAAACTGCGCTGTTAATCAATGTGCTGTTCGCGGCGGGACTGCTGCTCAGTTAAACGCGATGTGCTTGACCCATCGCAACTTTTAACAATTGATGATTTTGCCAACAGCCCCCTTTAAGCGATATACTTATCTCCCCTGTGGCAAACAGACGAAACCCCCTATGAAATACGATACGTCAGAACTGTGCGACATCTATCATGAAGATGTGAATGTCGTTGAACCGCTTTTCTCAAACTTTGGTGGGCGCACCTCGTTTGGCGGGCAAATCACCACGGTAAAATGTTTCGAGGACAACGGGCTGCTCTATGATTTGCTGGAGGAGAACGGCCGTGGCCGCGTATTACTGGTGGACGGTGGCGGTTCGGTACGCCGTGCGCTGGTCGACGCCGCGCTGGCCAGGATCGCGTTGCAAAACGAGTGGGAAGGCATTGTGGTGTATGGTTCTGTGCGTCAGGTCGACGATCTGGAAGAGCTGGACATCGGTATCCAGGCCATCGCCGCCATTCCTGCGGGTGCCGCGGGTGAAGGCATTGGTGAAAGCGACGTACGGGTGAACTTTGGCGGTGTGACCTTCTTCTCCGGCGACCACCTTTATGCCGATAACACCGGGATGATCCTCTCAGAAGATCCGCTCGACATCGAATAAAAACGAACACCAAAAAAGGGGTGCCTTCGGCACCCGTTTTCTGCTTGCTTCCTGCTTTTTACGCCAGGCGCAGCATTACACCTCTTCCATTTTTCCCAGCAAAGCCCGCAGACGTTCCTGCCAGACGTGCTGTTCTTCCTTCAACTGCTGATTTTCACGTACCAGCGCATCGCTGCTGCCAGCTGCCTGCTGAACCTGCTGGTTCAGATGACCGTTTTGTTCTTTAAGCTCTTCGATTTCCATCTGCAACAGCGTGATGGTATCAATCGCCTGCTGCACTTTTGCTTCCAGTTTCTCGAATACTTCAAATGACATGTCTGTAACCTCTCCTAATCGCAGCGCGTTGATGATGCTAGCCGCAGGGGTGAGGAATGAACCGGCATTCCGCGGATAACAACGATGCTTCGATTGTAAGTAGAGCGACCGCTCAAGTCCAGCAACGAACCTTTACAGGGCGCAGTCTGTAACAATTTTCAGTCTATACCTGGTTTAAGTAACATCTGAAGGGGCAGCTTGTAAGGTGCGGGTTAAAAAATTGCACATTTCACACGCGATTAAACGCGCATCAGGTGATTTTCGGAAAGCAAAAACACGCGAAAACGCTCATTTTTATGACACAGAACACAAATATTGAGTTCGCTATTTCTCGTT
The DNA here is from genome assembly GCF_055556675.1 of Erwinia sp. PME.40.26/001. Classification (NCBI taxonomy): domain Bacteria; kingdom Pseudomonadati; phylum Pseudomonadota; class Gammaproteobacteria; order Enterobacterales; family Erwiniaceae; genus Erwinia; species Erwinia sp. PME.40.26/001. Next base: position 104,604 of record NZ_JBVHNP010000009.1, on the reverse strand, counting down.
TATGCTCGTTAACGATAAATTCACATCAGCCCTACATAAGATTGGGCTGGTTCACGGATGAAACAAAACTAAGACCGTTGACAATTAACCTCGCCTTCAGGAATTTCATCATGAGTCATGCTACAAGCACGCTTAAAGGGCAGTGCATCGCCGAGTTTCTCGGCACTGCCACGATCATCTTTTTTGGTGCTGGCTGTGTCGCCGCCATGAAAGTCGCCGGAGCCAGCTTCGGCCTGTGGGAAATCAGCATCGTCTGGGGCCTTGCCGTGGCGATGGCCGTGTATCTCACCGCCGGTATTTCCGGGGCACACCTTAATCCCGCCGTCAGCGTTGCACTCTGGCTGTTTGCCAACTTCGAAGGCCGTAAGGTACTGCCTTACGCCATCGCCCAGGTTGCTGGCGCATTCTGCTCCGCTGCACTGGTTTATGGCCTGTACCATAACCTTTTCCTCGACTACGAACAGACACATCATATGGTGCGCGGCAGTGTTGAAAGCCTCGACCTTGCAGGTATCTTCTCGACCTACCCTAACCCCCATATCGGCGTAGGCCAGGCATTCCTTGTCGAAATGGTGATCACCGCGATCATGATGGCGCTGATTATGGCCCTGACCGATGACGGTAACGGCCTGCCGCGTGGCCCGATGGCCCCGCTGCTGATCGGTTTCCTGATCGCAATCATTGGTGCTGCAATGGGCCCGCTGACCGGCTTCGCCCTTAACCCGGCGCGTGATTTCGGACCAAAACTATTCGCCTGGCTGGCTGGCTGGGGTAATGTTGCCTTCACCGGTGCCCGCGATATTCCTTACTTCCTTGTTCCGATTTTTGGCCCGCTGGTCGGTGCAAGCCTCGGCGCCTTTGGCTACCGTGTCCTGATTGCCAACAACCTTCCCGGCAAGGTTGTGGAGAAACAGGAAAAATCAGCACCGCGTGCCGCACAGCGTAAAGCGTAACTCCTGCTCACTGTTTATTATCAGGAATTGATTATGACCGTAGAAAAAAAATATATCGTCGCTCTCGACCAGGGAACCACCAGCTCCCGCGCCGTGATTCTGGATCATGACTCCAACATCGTCGCGGTGTCGCAGCGTGAGTTCCAGCAAATTTATCCGAAAGCTGGCTGGGTTGAGCATGACCCAATGGATATCTGGGCGTCGCAAAGCTCCACCCTGGTCGAAGTGCTGGCCCATGCGGATATCAACTCTGACGAGATTGCCGCCATTGGTATCACTAACCAGCGTGAAACCACCATTGTCTGGGATAAAGAGACCGGTAAGCCGATTTATAACGCCATTGTCTGGCAGGATCCGCGCACCGCTGACTACTGCGCCAAACTGAAAAGAGAAGGCCTGGAAGAGTATATCCGCCACACAACCGGGCTGGTGATTAACCCGTACTTCTCCGGTACCAAAGTGAAATGGATCCTCGACCATGTTGAAGGCTCTCGTGAACGCGCGCGCCGTGGTGAGCTGCTGTTCGGTACCGTCGACTCCTGGCTGGTGTGGAAGATGACGCAGGGACGGGTTCACATTACCGATTACACCAACGCCTCACGCACCATGATGTTTAACATTCATAAACTCGAGTGGGATCAGCGCATGCTGGAGATCCTCGATATCCCGCGTGAAATGTTGCCTGAAGTGAAGTCGTCTTCTGAGGTGTATGGCCAGACCAACATTGGTGGTAAAGGTGGCACACGTATTCCGATCGCCGGTATTGCCGGTGACCAGCAGGCAGCCCTGTATGGTCAGCTCTGCGTCCAGCCGGGAATGGCGAAGAACACCTACGGCACTGGCTGCTTCATGCTGATGAACACTGGTACCGAAGCCGTTACCTCCACGCACGGCCTGCTGACCACCATTGCCTGCGGACCGCGCGGTGAAGTGAACTATGCGCTGGAAGGCGCGGTGTTTATCGGCGGCGCATCGATCCAGTGGCTGCGTGACGAAATGAAGCTGATCAACGACTCTACGGATTCTGAGTACTTCGCGACTAAAGTGAAAGACACCAACGGTGTCTATATGGTACCGGCGTTTACCGGTCTGGGCGCACCATACTGGGATCCGTATGCCCGCGGGGCCATCTTTGGCCTGACCCGTGGTGCCAATGCCAACCACATCATTCGCGCCACCCTGGAGTCCATCGCCTATCAGACGCGTGACGTGCTGGAAGCGATGCAGAACGACGCCAACACCCGCCTTCAGTCGCTGCGCGTGGACGGCGGTGCGGTAGCCAACAACTTCCTGATGCAGTTCCAGTCCGACATTCTGGGCGCACGCGTTGAGCGTCCTGAAGTCCGTGAGGTGACCGCACTGGGTTCCGCTTACCTGGCGGGCCTGGCGGTAGGCTTCTGGAAAGATCTGGATGAAGTCCGTGCCAAGTCGGTGATTGAGCGTGAATTCCGTCCAAGCATCGAAACCACCCAGCGTAATGTGCTGTACGCTGGCTGGAAGAAAGCGGTTGCCCGTGCGCAGGCATGGGAAGAGGCTGACGACAAGTAACAGTCCCCAACCCGTGGTCGCCTGACCACGGGTATCTCCCTTCCCCCCTCCGCTCCCTGTGATAAACTTCCCGCCTCATTACTTTCCCGAGGCATGTCATGAAACGAGAACTGGCGATTGAATTTTCCCGCGTAACCGAAGCGGCGGCACTGGCTGGCTATAAGTGGCTGGGGCGCGGCGATAAGAATGCCGCAGACGGCGCGGCCGTACACTCCATGCGCATTATGCTTAACAAAGTGGATATTGACGGTCAGATCGTGATTGGCGAAGGGGAAATTGATGAAGCGCCGATGCTGTATATCGGTGAGAAAGTCGGCACGGGTAACGGTGATGCCGTAGATATTGCTGTCGATCCCATCGAAGGAACCCGCATGACGGCACTGGGCCAGGCCAATGCGCTGGCGGTGATGGCGGTGGGGGATAAAGGCACCTTCCTCAACGCCCCGGATATGTACATGGAAAAACTGGTGGTGGGGCCGGGTGCCAAAGGCACTATCGACCTCAACCTGCCGCTGGAAGAGAACCTGGTCCGGGTGGCCGCTGCCCTCAACAAGCCCCTGACGGCGCTGACGGTGACGCTGCTGGCGAAGCCGCGCCACGATGCAGTGATTGCCAGCCTGCAACAGCTTGGGGTGCGCGTCTTCACCTTCCCGGACGGCGATGTGGCCGCCTCGATCCTCACCTGCATGCCGGACAGCGAAGTGGACGTAATGTACGGTACCGGCGGAGCACCAGAAGGCGTGGTGTCAGCGGCGGTGATCCGGGCACTGGATGGTGATATGCAGGCCCGCCTGCTGGCACGCCACGAGGTAAAAGGGGATACGCCGGACAATCGTCGTCTGGGTGAAGAGGAGCTGGCGCGCTGCCGGGCAATGGGGATTGAAGCGGGCCAGGTCCTGACGCTGGAGCAGATGGCGCGGAACGACAACGTCGTCTTCTCTGCCACCGGCATCACCAGCGGCGATCTGTTAAAGGGCATCACCCGCCAGGGCAATATGGCCACGACTGAAACTCTGCTGATCCGGGGAAAATCGCGCACTATTCGCCGTATTCAGTCCATTCACTACCTGGACCTGAAAGACCCGAACCTGCATCAGTATATTTTATAACCGCCCGTGGCAGGGCGGGCAGAAAAAAGGCATCACCTGCCGGACCGAATGGCGACCCTGCAGGCGATGCACGGTTTATACCGCGTGTGCCTGCGGTCGCTTCGAGAGCGGCAGCCAGCACAGCAGGATCAGCAGCGCGGTGGCAAACATCAGCATCCCGAGGCTGAACTGTCCGGTCTGCGGCAGGAGGGCTGACAGCCAGGCAATCAGTCCGGAACCCAGATTCTGTAAGCCCCCCACCAGGGCCCCGGCGGTGCCCGCCATATAGGGCCAGGGCTCCATTGCGCCCGTGGTCGCCAGCGGAAACAGCATGCCAGCCCCAAAGAAAAACAGCGAGGCAGGCACTATCAGCGTCCACAGGTTCATCACCCCCAGCCAGCCGGGGATCCACATCATGACGCCCGCCAGCAGGCAGCTGTTCACTGCGTACCACATCACGGTGGTAAAAGGTTTCTCACTGCGCCCGGCAAACCAGGCCCCGAAGAAGGCTGCAGGCAGAGGCAGAATGAACAGCACGCTGACCGCCAAGCTGCTGTAGCCGAGCACGCCCCCCATCAGCACGCCGCAGCTGGCCTCAAATACGGCAATGCCAGCCAGTGCCCCTATGAGGATCACCAGATAACGGATAAAACTGCTATCGGCCAGCAGGGGACGATAGCGGGAAAAGAACGGCCGCTTCTGTTGGCCCGCTGGCCGGGTTTCGGGCAGCCAGCGCAGCATCGCTGCCGTAACTGCCAGGCACAGCAGCAGTAAAAAGGCGAAACAGGCCTGCCAGCCAAACAGGTGGGTCAGCCCCGCCCCGATCAGAGGGGCGATCAGCGGGCTGATCAGTATGCCCATATTGAGCAGGCTGTTGGCGTAGCGCAGCGCACTGCCGGCATACAGGTCACGGGGCATGGTTCGGGCCATCACGCCGGCGACGCCGGTTCCCATCCCCTGAATAGCGGCCCCCAGCACCAGGCCGTTCAGGCTGACCGCAAAGAGTGCGGTCAGCGATCCGATGATAAATACCGCCATCCCCATCAGGATCACCGGGCGACGGCCGATGCTGTCCGACAGCGGACCGTAAAACAGCTGCGACGCGCCATAGGTCATCAGATAGGCGGCCATCACCCGCTGCACCGCCCCATCACGGACATGGAAGACCTCCGCGATAGCCGACATCGCCGGAACATAAATAGTCTGGGCCATCTGACCCACCGCCAGCAGGGCAATCAGCATCACCAGCAGGTGGCCGTTCTCAATCTTTTTCATCGACTCACATCAGTATAAAGTGCGAAGAATTTCGCGCAGTTAAGAAGATTTGCCAGCCAGGCCGGCATTATGGCGGTGAAAATATCAGGATTACGTGGCAAAGCGAGAGGCCGCAGTGAAATAACCCGTGCTTCACTGTCAGCAAATACGGGCGATACTGTAAAACATTTTTTACGCTACGTTTAAATAGTGCGCATACTTTGTCGATATGAGCTCTGACCTGCTCCCATGACTGGAAAAAAGTCCATTGGGTAAGGAAGATAGCCACAGAGACGCGAATACTGTTGCAAGTGAAGAAAGGAGAGTTTTATGGCCGTATGGGTCAATGCCCGTGTTAAACAGGTTACCGACTGGACCGACGCCCTGTTCAGTCTGACGGTGACGGCCCCTGTCGATCCCTTCACAGCCGGGCAATATGCCAAACTGGCGCTGGAAATTGACGGCGAACGTGTCGTACGCGCCTATTCCTTTGTAAACGCGCCCAGCAATGAAAATCTGGAGTTCTACCTGGTTACCGTACCGGAGGGGAAACTCAGCCCGAGACTGCACGCGCTGAAACCCGGCGATGAGGTGATGATCACCCAGGATGCCCAGGGTTTCTTTGTCATTGATGAGGTTCCCCAGTGTGAAACCCTGTGGATGCTGGCAACCGGCACCGCCATTGGCCCATATCTGTCCATTCTGCAGGAAGGCAAAGGGCTGGATCGCTTTGATAATATCGTTCTGGTTCATGCCGCGCGTTATGCACAGGACCTGAGCTACCTGCCGCTGATGCAGGCGTTGCAGCAGCGCTACAGCGGGAAATTACAGATCCAGACAGTCGTCAGCCGTGAAGAGAGCCCCGGCTCGCTCACCGGCAGAGTACCCGCGCTGATTGAGAGCGGTGAACTGGAAGCGGCAACCGGATTAACGATGGATGCGGATAGCAGCCATGTGATGCTGTGCGGCAACCCGCAAATGGTGCGTGATACCCAGCAGGTGCTTAAGGAGAGCCGGGGAATGCGTAAGCATCTGAAACGCAAACCCGGACATATGACCAGTGAACATTACTGGTAGTCAGAGGCACGGCGACGCAGAAAAACAACCGGCTGCGTCGCTTTGCCATAACGGTTATCCCCCGCCGTTCCGGTAAAGCCCCCCAGCTCGACCACCATGCTCACCAGAATCAGCGTAGGAATAAAACGCCCCACGACCCACTGCAGATCCCCGGGCAGCATCGCCCAGTGTCCCGCCATCAGCATCCAGGCCAGAATAAACAGCAGCGCCCACTGGCCGCCTTTGTTGCGGTCATGCAGCCGCTTGACCAGAACCGCACTCGCAGGCCACAGCAGGGCCACGACGCAGAAGGCTGCCGTCTGGGTATCCAGCCAGCCGTTGCCCGCCAGAGTGAACATCAGAACCAGCATTAAAATCCAGGCGGCCTGCCAGATCCAAAAATCCCGCCGACCCAAACGGCCACGAAAAGAGAAACACCATTGCTGTAACGTCATTATTTTTATCTCAGAGTCCGGGTGCCCTTTGACTTTGCGGGCCATTGTCCGTTTAATCTTGGGCTGAGTTTACAGGTTAGGGCCATTGATATGAAGAACGCGATTTGGGCAGGGATGGCACTGCTATCCGCCATCATTTTCCCTGCGGCACACGCCAGTCCCGATCCACAAAACCGTACAGAGCATCTTCCTGCCGCTCCCTATCTGCAGGCAGGCGCCCCGACCTTTGATATGACTATCGGCCAGTTTCGCGAAAAGTATAATGCTGCCAATACAACGTTACCGTTAAGTGAATATCGCGCCATTGACAGTCGTGATGATAAAAGCAATCTGACGCGTGCCGCCAGCAAGATCAACGAAAATCTTTATTCGTCGACCGCACTGGAACAGGGAACAGGAAAAATCAAAACCTTGCAGATTACCTGGCTTCCTATCCCCGGCCCTGAACAGAAACCGTCACGCGACAAAGCGGTGGCGTATATTGCCGCACTCATCCGCTTCTTTGAACCGATGCTCAGTGACGAACAGAGTACGAAACGTGCAGAAGAACTGCTGGAAAAAGGTAAGGGGTCGCGCTTTTATCAGCAGACAGAAGGAGCATTGCGCTACATCGTGGCCGATAACGGCGATAAAGGATTAACATTTGCTGTGGAACCGCTGAAACTGGCGTTAAGCAATCCCTGAGAAGACAGATCCAAAGGATGACGAAAAGCAAAGCCTTTCCGGTGTTTGATCTCTATACTGTCTGGCAGACAATGCTGCCTGCTGGCAGCTTTAATACTCTCTAAGCGTGGAGGATACAATGCGACATCCATTAGTTATGGGTAACTGGAAACTGAACGGCAACAAGCACATGGTCAACGAACTGATCGCCGGTCTGCGTACCGAGTTGAGCGGTGTTGATGGGTGTGGTGTGGCGATTGCGCCGCCTGTGATGTATCTGGATCAGGCTAAACATGCCATTTCCGGTAGCCATATCGCACTGGGTGCGCAGAATGTCGACGTGAACCTGTCTGGTGCCTTCACCGGTGAAGTGTCTGCTGACATGCTGAAAGATCTGGGCGCACAGTACATCATCATTGGTCACTCTGAGCGCCGTACTTACCACGCTGAAAGCGATGAGCTGATCGCGAAGAAATTTGCCGTGCTGAAAGCAGCGGGTCTGATCCCTGTGCTGTGCATCGGTGAAACCGAAGCGGAAAACGAAGCAGGTAAAACGGAAGAAGTGTGCGCTCGCCAGATCGACGCTGTGCTGAATACCCAGGGCGCTGATGCCTTCAACGGTGTTGTCGTGGCGTACGAACCGGTATGGGCCATCGGTACCGGCAAATCTGCCACTCCGGCTCAGGCTCAGGCCGTTCACAAATTCATTCGTGACCACATTGCCAGGAAAGATGCGACGGTAGCCGCTCAGGTTATCATCCAGTACGGCGGTTCGGTGAACGATAAGAATGCTGCAGAGCTGTTTGCCCAGCCGGATATCGACGGTGCCCTGGTGGGCGGCGCATCACTGAAAGCGGATGCTTTCGCCGTGATCGTTAAAGCTGCTGCCGCAGCGAAAAAAGCCTGATGATCGCCTCCTGCCCCTCCCCGGGGCAGGATTTAACCGAACGCATCCACTAAGGCTTTTAGCCGCTGCGCACTTCCGTTAAACCCCTCCCGTGGCAACGTCGTCACACTCAGTACCAGCCCCCGACGTCCGTTATCCTGATACCACACTGAAAGCGGTGTCGGTGCCATACCATACGCCAGCGCTTCATGGGCGATACGCGTATCCTGGCTGCCTGCCGGAAGCTCGATGATCACAGCCAGTGCAGCACGGGATGCCTGCGGGAAATAGGGTGTGAGGGCTTCTAAAAGCGCCAGCAGCCGCTCGTTGTAAAGCCGTTTCATACGGCGGAGATGACGCATAAAATGGCCTTCATGGAGAAATTCCGCCACCGCATTATGCAGCACGAAGGACGAGGCTGGGGCAAGCAGCGCGGCCGCCTCACCAAAATGTGCCGCCCGATCCGCCGGTACCACCAGATACCCCAGACGCAGGGAGGGTGTCAGGGTTTTACTGAAAGTGCCGATGTGCAGCACGCGACCGCTATCCAGCGCGGCCAGCGCGGGTGCCGCCCGCCCTTCAAGCTGCAGTTCGCCCAGGTAATCATCCTCAATGATCCAGCTGCCCTGTCGCTTCGCCCACGCCAGCAGGGCTGCACGCCGCGCCAGCGACAGCGTCATGCCCAGCGGAGCCTGCTGACCGGGCGTCACAAGCACGGCCGCGGCCTCTGCTGCAAGGCGTATCCCCTGCTCCACACACAGCCCCTGCTCATCGACCGGGACGGGGATCGGTTCCACGCCAGCCAGCGTCAGGGCCTTACGTGCCAGCAGATACCCCGGATCTTCCATCCATACTCGCTGGCCGTGTAAACCGAGCGCCAGGCAGATCAGCCCCAGCGCTCCGGCATAACCGTTAGTGAGGATCACCTGTGAGGCCTGGCAACGGAGACCGCGCGCCATCGACAGATAGCTGACCAACTGCTGGCGCAGCGCCAGGCTGCCGCGTGGATCGGCATAGCCCACGGGGTTACTGACCATCTCCCGGGCGTGGCGCGTCAGAATGCGCGACCAGACTTTTGCCGGAAAAGCATCGCTGGCAGGCACCCCCATCTGGAAGGTCAGCGGTGGACGATCGAAGGCGTGAATAATGGCCGCCAGCGGGGCTACAACGGCCGTCTCCGACAGCTGGCGATCGTCCTGTGGCCGCGCCACCTCACTGACCCAGGTCCCCGCAGCGCCTCTGGCCACCAACCGCTGGCTGTCCACCAACATGTCGTAGGCCACCCTTACCGTGCCGCGCGCCACGCCGAGCTGGGCGGCCAGGTCACGGCAGGAAGGCACCCGTGCACCAGGTTGCAGGCGACCTTCGTCAATCGCCTGGGATATCCCCTCGCGTATCTGTTCACTCAGCGAGCGGCCGGTATCACGCCGCAACAGAATCCCGGGAACCGATGGACCAATGTTTTTGTGAATTCCTGGCACTTTCTGCAGCCCATAAAACGAAGGAAAATAACGTCCAACCCCCGATAAAAGGATAAGACAATGAGCGAACGTATCGACTTTTACTCTGCTTCACCGGCAGGTATGAAAGCGCTGGCAGGCGTTGGGAGCTTTGTAGCCAAAAGCGGTCTGCCGCATGATGTCGTCGAGTTAGCCTTTCTGCGCGTCTCACAGATTAACGGCTGTGCCTACTGTATCGATATGCATACGAAAGCGTTACACAAAGCTGGCCTGCCGTGGGACAAAATTGTGCTCACTCAGGTCTGGCGTGAAGCCGGTCAGTGGTTCAGCCCCCGGGAACGGGCCGCGCTTGCCTGGGCCGAATCGCTAACGCTGATCGCCCAGACCAATGCCCCCGATGAGGTTTTCGCACAGGTGCAAGCAGAATTTAACGACGCCGCGGTAACGGACCTGACCATTGCCATCGGATTGATGAATGCTTACAACCGACTGGCCATCGGCCTGCGCAAGTTACCTGACAGCGCCCCACGAGATTAATTCTTACTGTTCAGAGAGTTACCCCTCTTCCTCCGCTGTCATCTTCCCTGCCCTCACGGGCCGTTCAACGGCCCGTATAAATGTTACTTATTTTATAAGACCTATCATTCTTATTTTTAATCTTTAAACACTTTTTTAATTACCCCGTAACAATGCTATATTTTCCAACGCTTTTGAACAGCAATTAAACACATTCTGTTGGTGTGGTTTTTTACTGTCAGCAATCCTTATCAGGGCAAAGCAGTCAGACGGGGAACAGAAATTCTGCCCTGCCTCTCTACTTAACATGTTGATTTCCTTTATCACACGGAGATGTTGTCTCATGCGTAAAATGGCAGTAGAGAAGCACGTCGATGTCTTACTGATCGGGGGGGGCGTGATGAGTGCCACGCTCGGCACCTACCTGCAGGAGCTGGAGCCAGACTGGCGTATCGGCATGGTAGAACGTCTGGATGGTGTGGCAGAAGAGAGTTCCAACGGCTGGAATAACGCCGGTACGGGTCACTCAGCGCTGATGGAGCTGAACTATACGCCGGAGAACGCCGACGGTTCTGTCGATATTAAGAAAGCAGTGGAAATCAACGAAGCGTTTCAGATCTCCCGTCGTTTCTGGGCCCACCAGGTACAGCGTAACGTCCTGCGCAATCCGCGCAGTTTTGTCACCAGCGTATCGCATATGAGTTTCGTCTGGGGTGAGGACAACGTTAATTTCCTGAAGAAACGGTTTACCGCCCTGCAGCAAAGCACCCTGTTCCGCGGCATGGAGTTTTCAGAAGACCCGGCGCAGGTCAGAGAATGGGTGCCACTGGTGATGGAAGGGCGTGACAACACGCAGAAAGTGGCGGCCACCCGCATTCCTACCGGTACCGATGTCAATTTTGGTGAGATCACCCGCCAGCTGGTCGCCTCCCTCGAAAAAAGCCCCAATTTTGAGCGCCAGAGCCGACACGAAGTACGGACCATCAGGCGCAACGACGACGGCACCTGGAGCATTACCGTCACCGACCTGAAAAATAACGATGAAAAAACCATCATCAGGGCGAAATACGTGTTTATCGGTGCCGGTGGGGCGGCGCTGACGCTGTTGCAGGCGTCCGGCATCCCGGAAGCAAAAAATTATGCCGGCTTCCCGGTCGGGGGCGAATTCCTGGTTACCGATAACCCGGAGGTCGTGCAGCGCCATCACGCGAAGGTGTACGGCAAAGCGTCCGTGGGCGCACCGCCGATGTCGGTGCCGCACCTGGATTCCCGCACGCTGGACGGCAAACAGGTGCTGCTGTTCGGGCCGTTTGCCACCTTCTCGACCAAGTTCCTCAAGCAGGGCTCGCTGTGGGATATGTTCGGCTCCATCACGCCGTCGAATTTGATGCCGATGGTCCGTGTAGGCCTCGACAACTTCGACCTGGTGAAGTATCTGGTGGGCCAGGTAATGCTGAATGAAGATGACCGCATGAATGCTGTACGTGAATACTTCCCGGAAGCCAAAAAAGGCGACTGGCGGCGGGTGAAAGCCGGACAGCGGGTGCAGATTATTCAGAAGGATGCCGATAAAGGCGGCGTACTGAAGTTGGGTACCGAAGTGGTCACCTCGCAGGACGGCACCATCTCTGCCCTGCTGGGTGCCTCACCCGGCGCCTCTACCGCCGCGCCGATTATGCTCGATCTGATGAGCAAAGTGTTCAGGCAGCAGATGCAGTCCCCTGAATGGCAGAGCAAGCTGAAGGCGATCATACCGTTCTATGGCCAGCGGCTAAACGGCAACGTTGCAGCGACCGAGCGTGAGCTGGCTGAAACCAGCCGGATACTGCAGCTGGATTATGCCCCCATGAACCCGGCTGCCAATGACGAACCCGTCGCTGTGGTGGATTCCGTGGTCGGGAAATAAGTCCCCGGGCCGATTGCACGTTGCGATCGGCCCTGCGTTTTATGCCACCTGAAACGCTTCCACCAGCATCCACAGCGTCGTAGCCAGCAGTGATAACGCCATCAGGGTGTTAAATAGCTGGAGTTTCCACGCCACCTGTAAATGTTTCCCCAGCCGATCGCCCATCATTGCCCAGATCAGGATGCAGGGCAGATTCAGCACCATAAAACTCAGCATCACCGTGAGGATTGTGCTGTTCACCGTGTACATCAGCGCGACGTTGATCGCCATCAGCCAGGCTTTCGGATTCACCGCCTGGAAGAGTGCGCCGCCGATCATCGTCATCGGCCGCGCTTTCTCACGCAGCTGCGGCGCACCGGAGCGGAAGATTTTCCACGACAGCCACAGCAGATAGGTACAGCCCAGCAGAGTCAGCGGAAGACGCATCGCCCCCATCCACTGCAGCAGCAGTTCAAGCATGACCCCCGCCAGCACCGTCTGTAAGCCACACCCGATCAGGATGCCGCTGACCATCGGCAGCGTGCGGCGGATGCCAAAATTAACCCCGGAGGTCGCCAGCATGAGATTGTTCGGGCCAGGGGTAATCGACATCACGGTCACATAGCTGATAAAAGAGGGATCAAGCATGATTTTTGTCCTGCATTTCAAGTGAGGCCCTCAGTGTAATCAGACCTCCCCAATGGTAACAGATGCAGAAACGAGTTATTGTAATGAGTACAATAATGAATAATCGATAACTGTACCCATGAGTTAAGGAGGATATTGTGTCCACCATCGAACCGCAGGCTACGCTCTATCATCAGCTGGCAGAAACGCTGGCAGAGGCCATACATCAGGGGACCTTTATGCCCGGCACTCGTCTTCCGGCGATCCGCCGCTGTGCCAGCAGCCATCAGGTCAGCGTGAATACGGTCCTCACCGCCTACGGTATTCTGGAAGATCGCGGCCTGATCGAGGCCCGCCCTCAGTCAGGTTATTACGTGCGTGATACGCTGCCCTCGCTGACCCGGCAGGCATTTCAGCCCACCGGCGTCCGCTCCCCCAGTAGCGAAAAGCTCGATCTGATTGATACGGTGTTTGCCGCCCAGAACCACAGTGAGTACACCAATATCTCCCTGGCCTGCCCGCAGAGCGGGGACTTCTTTCCAACGGCAAAAATCAGCCGGATTATCGCCTCGCTGATGCGACGTGAGCCCGATCTGATTGGCCGCTACGCTCTGCCACCGGGCAGCCTGCGCCTGCGGCGTGAAATTGCCCGCCGATCGATGGCCCTGGGCATCAGCCTCAGCGCCGATGACGTCACCCTCACACACGGCTGCATGGAAGCACTACAGCTGGGCCTGCGCGCCGTCACCCGGCCCGGCGACTGCGTCGGCGTGGAGACACCCACTTATTTTTACCTGTTCCCCCTGCTGGCCAGCCTGGGCCTGAAAGTGGTGGAGATCCCGACCGATCCGCAGTTCGGGCTGTCGCTGGATGCGCTTGAGCTGCTGCTACAGGAGAAGCGCATCCAGGCGCTGATTGCCATGCCGAATGCGCAGAACCCCCTGGGCAGCAGCATGACGCTGGAAGGGAAAAAGCGGCTGGCGCGCCTGGTGAACCACTATCAGGTACCGCTGCTGGAGGATGGGCTCTACAGCGAGCTGCAGTTCTGCTGGCCGCTGACCCCGGCAGTGAAAGCCTTTGATGAAGATGGCTGGGTGATGTACTGCACCAGCTTTACCAAAACCGTCGCCCCAGACTTCCATCTCGGCTGGATTGCCGCCGGACGCTTCAGCCAGCAGCTGGCACGACTAAAGGCCGTCTCTTCTCTGGCGGAGTCGCGACTGCTGTCGGAGGCGCTGGGGCATTTTCTCGAATCGGGCGGCTATGACCATCATCTGCGCTCGCTGCGTCGTCGTTACGCCGCGCAGCTGGAGGAGGCGCGCGGTATTATTGCCCGCCATTTCCCACAGGGGACACGCGCCACCCGGCCCAGCGGCGGTTTTGTGTTCTGGGTGGAACTGCCGGGCAATATTGACACTCTGGAACTGTTCCATCGCTTGCTGCAGGAGAAAATTTGCCTGACGCCCGGCGCACTCTATACGCTGTCCGAACGCTGCAACCACGCGCTGCGGCTCTCCTGCTGTTACCCCTTTGACGAGCGTTATACCTGGGCGCTGAAGCGCACCGGGGCGGTGGCCTGTGAAATGAGTGGGATTGCCGCCGGGATGTAACAGCGGCACGGTATCCCTGAGGGGTTAAGGTGTGCCGTTGCGCCCCCAGGTGGCATAGCCTTTGCGTCCGGTCAGACGTTCGTAGTAGGCGCGGACGGCGGGAAGGTTCGCGTGGTCAAGCGGCGTCTCAAACCAGCGGTTCACCGACAGGCCAATGGGAATATCCGCCAGAGAGAAGGCATCCCCGGCCACGTAAGCGCCGGTTCGCTCAAGCTGCTGATTAAGGATGCCCATAGTGTACGCCCAGCCTTTACTGGCGGCAGCCAGCAGGCGCGGGTCCTGATGAGCCGGAGAGTGGCGAACCAGTGACATAAACGCGTAACGCCAGGCGGTGTTCAGCTCCGTGGCCTGCCAGTCAATCCACTGATCGACGCGCGCACGCTGCTGAGGTGCTGTGGGGTACAGCGCTTCCCCACCGTACGCATTGGCCAGGTAGCGAATAATGGTGTTCGATTCCCACAGGATAAAGTCGCCGTCCTGGATAACCGGGATCAGCGCATTCGGATTCATTGCCTTAAATTCAGCGTCCTGCGGCGACTTAAAACCTTCGCCCCACTCCTCACGCCGGAAGGGGATCGCCAGCTCATCACACAACCACAGCACTTTTCTGACATTAATAGATGACGCACGACCCAATATTTTCAGCATAAAAACATCACTTTTTTAAACCACTGTGGTTTATTAATACCGATAATAGTCGGGGCTGACAACCTTCATCCGGAGACCCGGCCGGCAGAACCTTCACACTGACAGGAAGCGCTATGACGCCATTACGTCCTTTTAAACAGGTTGATGTATTTACCTCCACCCCCTACAACGGCAATCCGCTGGCGGTGATCATGGATGCCAGCGGCCTGAGCGACGACCAGATGCAGTCCATTGCCCGCTGGACCCATCTGTCTGAGACAACGTTTGTACTGCCGCCGACCGACCCTGCTGCCGATTATCGTGTGCGTATTTTCACGCCGGATACTGAATTCCCTTTTGCCGGCCACCCGACGCTGGGCACCGCCCATGCGCTGCTCGAAGCCGGGATCGCGCTGAAAACGCCCGGCCAGATTGTGCAGGAGTGTGGCCTGGGGCTGGTGCGTGTCAACATCAGTGACGACGGCATACTGGCTTTCGCCGCCCCGGAAGCCATCCTCACCCCGTTCAGCGACGCGTCCATCACTCATGCTCTCAACAGCAGCGATCTGGAAGCACAGCTTCCGGTGATGATTGCCGATATGGGGATTCGCTGGCTGCTGGTGCCGATGACGTCTGCTGATGCCGTGCTGGCGATTAAGCCAGACGTGGTGGCGTTTACCCGGCTGGTGCAACAAGCCGGTGTCGACGGGGTGATGCCCTTTGGTCCGTTAGCTGGCGGGAGTGAACAATATGAAGTGCGTGGCCTGCTGATTGAGCAGGGCAGCCTGGTTGAAGACCCGGTGACCGGCAGTGCCAATGCCTGCCTGGCCCGCTACCTGCAGGCGCGCGGCGTCGAGCTGGATTACCGCGTGCGTCAGGGAACGGCCATGCAGCGGGCCGGTCGCCTGAGCGTCACCTGGACCGGAGATGGCGTGTGGATTGGCGGCCAGACCGTCACAGTGATCGACGGCACAATCCGGGTATAGCCCGGCATCCACAGGGCGGAGCTTTTCATTCCGCCCACCTTTACAGAAACATCCCTCCCGATGCCTCGATGCGCTGCCCGTTCACCCAGCGGCACCCCTCGCTGAACAACGCAGCAACCGCATCACCAATATCATCAGGTAACCCGATCCGACCCAGTGCCGTCTGTGATGCCACAAAGGCATTCATCGCCGCATCATCCCGTACACGCCCGTCGCCAAAATCCGTCTCGATCGCCCCCGGAGCCAGGATGTTGACGGTGATACCGCGCGCGCCCAGCTCTTTCGCCTGATAGCGTGTCAGTACCTCCATCGCCCCTTTTACAGCGGCATAAGCGCTGGAACCCGGCAGGCTGAAACGCGCCAGGCCGCTGGACACATTGAGTATGCGTCCGCCATCCGCCATCAGCGGCAGAAGGGCCTGCGTCAGGAAAAACGGACCTTTAAAATGGATGTTCACCAGCTGGTCAAACTGCGCCTCGGTGGTATCGGTAAAGGGCGCATACAGTGCCGTACCGGCGTTGTTGAATAAATAATCAAATGTTTCACGCTGCCAGATTTTTTTCAGCTGGTGCGTGACTTCGCTGACAAAGGCGCTGAAACCCTGACTGTCGCCTGCGTCCAGCGGCAGCGCCACGGCACGGGCCCCAAGCGCCTGAATCCGGGCGACAACGGACTCTGCCTCCCGCTTCTGACTACGATAGGTCAAAATCACGTCGATGCCCTTTTCTGCGAGTTTTAAGGCCGCATTCCGGCCTAAACCCCGGCTTCCGCCGGTAATCAGTGCTATTTTCTGGCTCATTTTATACTCCCGTTGTGTGCTGTGGACAAAAAGGAGGATATTACCTCTCATATGTTCTATAAATGTCTTCATCTACGCTTCACTGTTCCATTTATCACAACAATGAGCACAGCAATGGATAAAATTCACGCAATGCAGGTGTTTGTCCGGGTGGCAGAAATGCAGAGTTTTACCAAAGCAGCGGAAAGTCTCGGCCTGCCTAAAGGCAGCCTGTCGCGACAGATCCAGGCACTGGAAAACAGTCTGGGCTCACGTTTACTGCACCGGACTACGCGTCGCGTGCAGCTTACTCAGGACGGGCAGGTTTACGTCGAACGCTGCCGTGACGTGCTGGCCACCCTGGATGAGATGGACGCCCTGTTTCAACACGATCCCGCCACCCTCAGCGGACGGCTGCGGGTGGATATGCCGGTCAGTCTGGCCAGTAATTACCTGATCCCGCTGCTGCCGGACTTTCTGCAACAGTATCCGGGCATTGAGCTGGAACTCAGCAGCAGCGACCGTCGTGTGGACGTGATCCGCGAAGGCTTTGACTGTGTGGTACGCGTTGGCGTACTGGAGGATTCCGGTTTGATCGCCCGTCAGATTGGCCATCTGCCGCTGATTAACTGCGCCAGTCCGGACTATCTGGCGCGTTTTGGCACACCTGACACCCTGGAAGCACTTTCTCAGCATGCGATGGTTCATTACAGCCAGCACCTCGGCGGGCTGCCGGACGGATTCGAATATGACGACGGAAAAACCACCCGGCTGATTAAGACCGGCGGGGCAGTGACCGTTAACAGCACAGAAACGTACCGGGCTGCCTGCATCGCCGGGTTGGGTATTATTCAGGTGCCACGGGCGGGGGTATTACAGGCCCTGAAAGAAAAAAAACTGGTCGAAATCCTGCCCCAGTTTACCGCGCGCCCGATGCCCGTCGCCCTGCTGTACCCGCATCGCCGGAACCTGGCGCGTCGGGTGCGGGTATTTATTGAATGGCTGAGTCAGACGCTTACGCATTACGTCACCTGACCAGCAGACTATAATGAGCGGCAGTCAGTTTTTTATAAGGATAACGAAAGATTCATGGCAGACAATCAACAGCGCCCAATCAGGCCCACAGAGAAGCCGGCAGAAAAACCGCTTATCTCGCTAAAAACCGGTAATCATACGGTGGATAAATCCCTGTCGCGCGTCTCGAAATGGGTCGAGTGGTTCCGGGCCATCCCTGCGGTGGCACACTTTATACGCGCCGGGGAGCGCTTTAACGATCGTCTCGGCAGTCAGTTCGGAGCCGCCATTACCTACTTCTCCTTTCTCTCCCTGATCCCCATCCTGATGGTGTCCTTTGCCGGTGTTGGTTTTGTGCTGGCCTCGAACCCCGACCTGCTGGCAAAACTGATCAACACGATCGTCAGTAATATCAGCGATCCCTCGCTGGCAGCCACGCTGAAAAGCACCGTAAATACCGCGATTCAGCAGCGTACCACCGTCGGTCTGACCGGGCTGCTGGTGGCGCTCTATTCCGGGATTAGCTGGATGGGGAATCT
This sequence comes from Erwinia sp. PME.40.26/001, assembly GCF_055556675.1. Classification (NCBI taxonomy): domain Bacteria; kingdom Pseudomonadati; phylum Pseudomonadota; class Gammaproteobacteria; order Enterobacterales; family Erwiniaceae; genus Erwinia; species Erwinia sp. PME.40.26/001. Next base: position 86,659 of record NZ_JBVHNP010000009.1, on the reverse strand, counting down.
GCGCGAAGCAATACGCGCTCAGTCGCGGGATGTGTGGGAGCGAGCCCCCCAGGACGAGGAAAAAATCTGGTTCAAATACTCGCGGGACTTTATCTCTCTGACCGGGCTGGTACTGGCGCTGATTATCACGCTGTCGCTGACATCGATTGCCGGGGCGGCGCAGGCAGCTATCGTGCGTGCGCTGGGGCTGGAAGGCATTGAGTGGCTGCGTCCGGCCATGACGCTGATTGCGTTATCGATCTCGATCTTCGCCAACTACCTGCTGTTTTTGTGGATTTTCTGGATACTGCCGCGCCATAAGCCACGCAAAAAAGCCCTGTTTCGCGGCACGCTGCTGGCGGCGATTGGATTTGAGGTGATTAAATTTATTATGACCCTGACACTGCCAAAGCTGGCATCTTCGCCATCCGGCGCTGCGTTCGGATCGGTACTGGGTCTGATGGCCTTTTTCTATTTCTTTGCGCGCCTGACGCTGTTCTGCGCGGCCTGGATTGCCACCGCCCAGTACAAAAATGACCCGGAACCAGAACAAAATCAACGTGTGAAGTAGCTTATAAAGGGCGGGTCGACCGGACAGAAGGTCGACCCGATACAACGACGGGCGAAATTATTTTACTAACGCACAGCTGTGATCCTGCAACTCCTCGGCAGAGGCCCGGTTGAGCAGCAGCAAATTACGTTTTACGACCATCAACACGCGTCTGCCGTCCGCTAATACGGCAATGGCGATGCCGTAACTCCCCATATCCTCGCGCGCACCAGGCAACTCATTAGCAATACGGATAAACGGGCTGGTCCGTTTGAACTCATCGCGCGTCATCGTTCGGACTTCATATTCATGGCTGCCCAACTGCAGGCTTTGCCATTTTGCGGTCAGACGGTGATCCAGCTTGTCCAGCTGCTGACGGATATCTGGCCGCAGACAGGAGATGTGAATGTGCAACTGATTCTGAGAACGGCCCCAGCGCGAATTAACCGCCAGAGAAAATACCCGATCGTCCATAATGGCGCCGTGCTTCTCTTCCATAAAATGACGCGCCCGCCAGGCTTCTGACAGGTAATTAGGCGTGGCGGGGTTGAGCAATTTCTCACTCTCCACGCCGGTAATTTTCGCCACCGGCATCAGCAAAAATTGCAAAGGACCATTCCTGTCTTTAAGCACCACGTATCCATCCGGAATATTGACCAGGCGACAGGGAGAAGGATTGTTTTTTTGCTCCTGACCGGGCACACATTGCTGGCTAACAATGTTCCACAGCTGGTCTGCATTACTGTTAAATTTCAGTGTGATACAAGCAAAACCGACGGTTACTACTACCACTATAGCGACCAGCGTGATAACAACCCGCCTTCGTCCCAGCATTTTTTCTGAACCTCTGTACCTTGGTTGCTCACAATGTAGTCTAAGACGTGAAAAATATCATGCGAAATTATCCCGGGGTGCAACATTTATTTAAAGCAAAGAAAATCAGCAAGCTCTTAATTCTATTAACACTGAGACAAATAAAAAGGGCCGACAATAGTCGGCCCTTGTAAAATATCGCACATAAAGCAAATTAGCGCTTCATCACCTGATCGTAAGTGCCGCCTTCGGCGAAGTGGGTTTTCTGTGCCTGAGCCCAGCCTCCAAACTTATTATCGATAGTAAACAGTTTCACCGGCTGGAACGCGCTGGCATATTTCTTCGCTACCGCGGTATCGCGGGGACGATAGTAATTCTGTGCGGCGATGTCCTGACCTTCCGGAGAATAAAGATACTTCAGGTATTCATCTGCCACTTTACGGGTATCGCGGTCATCCACGACTTTATCGACCACAGAGACCGTCGGTTCCGCCAGGATGGATTCACTTGGGGTAATGATATCGAACTTATCTTTACCCAGTTTGTTCACCGCCAGATACGCTTCGTTTTCCCACGCAATCAGTACGTCACCGATGCCGCGCTCGACGAAGGTGTTCGTCGCACCGCGTGCGCCAGAATCCTGTACTTCGACGTTTTTAAACAGCGCTTTCACGTATTCCTGTGCTTTAGCCTGATCGCCATGATTTTGATCCAGCGCCCAGCCCCAGGCGGCCAGATAGTTCCAGCGGGCACCGCCAGAGGTTTTCGGGTTTGGCGTAATAACCGACACGCCAGGTTTGATCAGATCCTGCCAGTCGTGGATTTGTTTCGGGTTGCCTTTTCGTACAAGGAAAACAATGGTGGAGGTATAAGGCGCAGAATTGTCCGGCAGACGTTTGATCCAGTTTTTATCGATACGGCCACGTTCAGCAATCGCATCAACGTCAGAAGCCAGCGCCAGCGTCACCACATCGGCTTTGATGCCGTTGATAACGGAGGTGGCCTGCTTGCCCGAACCACCGTGTGACTGGCGGATCACCACGTTGTCACCCGTTTCCTGCTTGTAATGTGCGCTGAAGGCTTTGTTGTACTGCTCGTAGAGCTCACGGGTTGGATCGTAAGAGACATTCAGTAGCTGGATATCCTTCGCCAGCACGCTGGTTGAGGCCAGTAACAGGGTAATTCCCACACTCCACTTCTTCATTGCACGCACTCCCAAAGGTTTTCTCTGTCAGGGAGCGTGACACAAAGTAATCTGCGGATTAAAGAATTAAAAATTAGCTGTAATAACTATATGGAATAAAGCACTGCATAAGCAGGGCGCTGACCGACAGCGCCCTGTTGTTAATCAGTACAGTTTCTTCGCGGTATCCAGCCAGTCACCTTTAAACGGACGCTTCATATTTTCAATCGCGTCAATGATGTCGTGGTGTACCATCTTCTCGTTCTGAATCCCCACGCAGCGGCCGCCGTAGCCCTGTAACAACAGCTCAATGGAATAGGCACCCATGCGGGAGGCCAGGATACGATCGTAAGCGACAGGCGCACCACCGCGCTGGATATGGCCCAACACCGTGGCTCGGGTTTCGCGTTTGGTTTCTTCTTCGATGTATTTCGCCAGATCGTCGATATCACAGATGTGTTCGGTGATCGCCACGATAGCGTGCTTTTTACCTTTGGCAATGCCCGCTTTGATCTCACTCACCAGCTCTTCACGCGTGTAAGGGATTTCTGGCAGAACAATAAATTCGCAACCGCCCGCTATCGCCGCCGCCAGCGTCAGGTCGCCACAGTAACGTCCCATTACTTCGACAATAGAAATACGCTGATGTGAAGAGGAGGTGTCACGCAGGCGGTCAATCGCTTCTACGACGGTTTCCAGCGCGGTGAAGTAGCCGATCGTGTAGTCAGTGCCCGCGACGTCGTTATCAATGGTGCCCGGCAGGCCAATGCACGGGAAGCCCATCTCGGTCAGACGCTTGGCTCCCATATAAGAACCGTCACCGCCAATCACCACCAGCGCATCAATACCGCGCTTTTTCATATTCTCAATGGCAACGGTGCGCACATCGTCATTACGGAATTCAGGGAAACGCGCTGAGCCCAGGAAGGTGCCCCCGCGATTAATCATATCCGACACGCTGTAGCGGTCGAGGTTAACCATGCGATCTTCATACAGGCCCAGATAGCCGTCATAAATGCCACACACTTCCAGTCCTTCACTGAGCGCGGCGCGAACAACACCCCGGATCGCAGCATTCATACCTGGGGCGTCGCCGCCGCTTGTCAGTACACCGATTTTTTTGATCATGACAACCTCTGAACTTGATGATGCAAATGATGAATTCTGGACGCCGGAGCGGGTCGACGTAGGCGAACGAGATAACCGACTCAATTATTGGCAATAGTATATCAAACCCTGAAAGCTGAATTGATTCAGGTCAGGCAACTTTCGGCTATTTTTTTTGCGTTACGTCACGTTATAACCAGTGTAATCGCTAACCATTTCATTTAGAAACGCTTTCCTGATCAAAATTGCCTTTACGCCCCTCCGGCACCACCGAACAGGGATCCTGATGGATAATGACATCAGAACCCGGAAAACGATGCAGTAAAGCCTGTTCAACCTGTTCCGCTAACTGGTGAGCCTGGTGCAAAGGAAGATCATCGTTCATTTCCAGATGCAGTTGGATAAAGCGTGTGGGGCCTGACTGCCGGGTGCGGATATCATGTGCGCCCTGCACACCGGGCCAGCCGGCTACGATCGCCACAATGGCCTGATGTTCTTCGGCAGGCAGAGCACGGTCAAGCAGGGCCTGCACCGCGTCATATCCCATGCGCAAAGCACTATACAAAATCCACACACCAATCCCTAACGCAAACAGCGCATCGGCACGATGATAGCCGTACCAGCTTAAGGCCAGCGCCAGCAGAATAGCGCCGTTCATCACGACATCAGACTGGTAGTGCAGCATATCCGCGCGGATCGCCTGGCTACGTGTATGCCGAACGACCCAGCGCTGGAACGTCACCAGTACCATCGTCGATAGCAGCGCAATCAGAGTAACCACCATACCAACCAACGGAGCTTTCATTGGTTCGGGAGAGGCCAGGTGCTGCAATCCGGTAAGGAAGAGAAACAGTGCTGAGCCAGAGATAAACATACTCTGCGCCAGCGCCGCAAGAGATTCGGCTTTACCATGGCCAAAGGTATGTTCCGCATCGGCAGGCTGTAATGCATAGCGCACCACCAGCAGGTTGGTCAGCGATGCAGCGATATCCACCAGAGAATCCACCAGCGCAGCCAGTACGCTGACCGACCCCGTGTACCACCAGGCAAATATTTTGATTATCAGCAGGAGTGAAGCCAGCGTCGTGGCCGCCAGTGCCGCCGAATTAACCAGACGGGCATAGTTTGCATTCATGGAAAACTCCATAATAACGAATGCTGAGTATACTGGGTTTCAGGCAAAAAAAACCCCGCCATCATGGCGGGGGAAGACAGGGATGTGTCTATGGCAAGGAAAAACAGGGATACTATGTTACTGGGTACTGCCGGTACTACTTGCTGCCTGCAGCGGTGAAAACTGCTGCATATTCGTCAGCCTGCGCATTTCGTTAAAGCGCTGCTGGTGTTTCTGTTCCAAAACGTCCTGCTGCTGAGGCGTTAACAGGTGGTACATCTGGTTGCGAACCCGGGCCATTTCGACCTGGCGCGCCACTTCCGCCTGTGCAATTTTCTCTGCCTGAGCCTGATAGGCCGTCTGGTCAAATTTATCTGCAATAATCAGTTCGTGCAGTCGCTCTAAATCGTTAATACTTATAGGAGAACGATCGTGCCGTGCCTGCTGCATCAGATCGCGTAGCTGCTGTCGCTGCTGTTCCGTCAGGTTGATGCCATCAAACATATGGCTTTGCGGAACCTGTCTTAGCGTATGGTTTGCTGCGTCATCCTGATGCATCTCATCAGTCGTCGCGACGTTATCTGCCCATGCGGCGGAGAGAGTGAACATCAGCGCCGGAACGACAACGACGGCGGTAACTTTACGCATCGTCTACTCCCAGGTTTGTTTCCGTATTTCGATTCAACGAGAATGAGTCTACGGTGCCTGCTGCAAACATGCGTCAGGGGGTGTAAAACTACGTAAAGTCATGGATTGAGCGCATTCGTTCACGGTATTTTGCCTGCGGAGGGCAATAAAAAATGAATAAAATCCTGTTGGTTGACGATGACCGCGAATTGACTTCGCTGCTTAAAGAATTGCTTGAAATGGAAGGATTCAACGTGCTGGTTGCCGGTGACGGCGAGCAGGCACTGGCGCTACTGGACAGCTCTGTCGATCTGTTATTACTGGATGTGATGATGCCGAAGAAAAACGGCATCGATACCCTTAAGGAACTGCGTCAACAACACCAAACGCCGGTCATTATGCTAACCGCGCGTGGCAGTGAACTGGACCGTGTGCTGGGTCTGGAACTGGGGGCAGATGATTACCTGCCGAAGCCCTTTAACGACCGTGAACTGGTTGCACGTATTCGTGCCATTTTGCGCCGTTCTAACTGGAGCGAACAGCAGCAGCAACAGCATGACAACAGCTCACCTACGCTGGAAGTGGACTTACTGCGCCTGAACCCGGGACGTCAGGAAGCCAGTTTCGACGGTGTGACGCTGGATTTAACTGGCACCGAATTTACGCTGCTCTATCTGCTGGCACAGCATCTGGGGCAGGTGGTGTCACGTGAACATCTCAGCCAGGAAGTGCTGGGCAAACGTCTGACGCCGTTTGACCGCGCCATTGATATGCATATCTCCAACCTGCGGCGTAAGCTGCCGGAGCGCAGGGATGGCCATCCGTGGTTTAAAACACTGCGCGGCCGGGGATACCTGATGGTGTCGGCAACATGATATCCAGCCTGACCACCCGCATCTTTGCCATTTTCTGGCTGACTCTGGCGCTGGTACTGATGCTGGTGTTAATGCTGCCTAAACTTGACTCCCGTCAGATGACGCCGCTGCTGGATAACGAGCAGCGTCAGGGGATCATGATTGAGCAGCACGTTGAGGCGGAGCTGAGTCAGGACCCGCCCAATGATTTAATGTGGTGGCGCAGGCTGTTCCGCGCCATCGATAAATGGGCTCCGCCCGGTCAACGCCTTCTGCTGGTCACCAGCGAAGGGCGTGTGATTGGTGCACAGCATAATGAGATGCAGGTGATCCGTAACTTTATCGGCCAGGCCGATAATGCCGATCATCCGCAGAAGAAGAAATATGGCCGGGTAGAGATGGCAGGCCCCTTCTCCATTCGCGATGGGGAGGATAACTACCAGCTGTATCTGATCCGTCCGGCAGGCAGTTCTCAGCTCGATTTTATTAACCTGCTGTTTGACCGCCCGCTGCTGCTGCTGATCGTCACTATGCTGATCAGCTCACCGTTGCTGCTGTGGCTGGCATGGAGCCTGGCAAAACCGGCGCGTAAGCTGAAACACGCTGCCGACGATGTGGCGGCGGGGAATCTGCGTCAGCGGCCGGAACTGGAATCCGGGCCCCAGGAGTTTCTGGCGGCCGGGGCCAGCTTCAATCAGATGGTCAGTGCGCTGGAACGCATGATGAATGCCCAGCAGCGGCTGCTGTCCGATATCTCCCATGAGTTACGCACCCCGCTCACGCGCCTGCAGCTGGCAACCGCGCTGATGCGCCGCCGCCACGGTGAGGGCAAAGAGCTGGGACGTATTGAAATGGAAGCACAGCGGCTGGACGGTATGATCAACGATCTGCTGGTGTTATCCCGCACGCAGCACACCAATGCGTTGATCAGCGAGGCGATTAAGGCCAACCATCTGTGGTCAGGAGTGCTGGAAGATGCGCGCTTTGAAGCCGAACAGGTAGGGAAAACGCTTGAGGTTCCTTACCCGCCAGGCCCGTGGCCGCTGTACGGTAACCCCAGCGCACTTGAAAGCGCACTGGAGAATATCGTGCGTAATGCACTGCGTTATTCTCACAGCCGGATTTCCGTCAGCTTTGCGGTGGATAAACAGGGCATTACCATCCACGTTGATGATGACGGTCCCGGGGTCAGTGCTGAAGACCGCGAACAGATTTTCAGACCGTTCTACCGCACGGATGAAGCCCGCGACCGTGAGTCCGGCGGAACAGGGCTGGGGCTGGCGATTGTTGATAATGCTATCCAGCAGCACCGTGGCTGGGTTAAAGCCGACGACAGCCCGCTGGGCGGTCTGCGTCTGACGATTTGGCTGCCGCTGTATACCACTCAGCGTGAATAATTTGCTATCCTTCGGCCCTCGTTCCTGAGGGCCGTTACATGCTAAATATCGTTTTATTCGAACCCGAGATCCCCCCTAACACCGGCAACATCATTCGCCTGTGCGCCAATACCGGCTTTAAGCTACACCTCATCGGACCGCTCGGCTTTGCCTGGGATGACAAGCGACTGCGGCGTGCCGGGCTGGATTATCATGAGTTCACCGCGATCGCTCATCATGACAGCTATGCGGCGTTTACAGCGTCAGAAGCCCCCCAGCGTGTGTTTGCCCTGACGACCAAGGGCACACCGGCCCACAGCGCTGTCAGCTATCAGGCGGGTGATTACCTGCTGTTTGGCCCGGAAACGCGCGGCCTGCCCGCCGCTATTCTTGACGCCCTGCCCGCACAGCAAAAAATCCGCATCCCGATGATGCCGGACAGCCGCAGCATGAATCTCTCTAACGCCGTTTCAGTGGTGGTGTATGAAGCGTGGCGGCAGTTGGGTTACGCAGGGGCGTTAATTAAGGAGTAGCGGAGCGTGAGGACAGATTTTACACCTCTATCAAGGGCCGTCGGTGTCGCAGCCAGTTTGCGTTCGGCCAGCGCGCAGTCACCGCAGCGTGCATGCAGTACGTGAGGGTGACGAGCACTGCCCGGACAAAAAATGGCAAGTAAACCAGGCTTAATCAGATGCCGTCGCCGAATTCGAAGCCTGGCACCATGCCATTAAAATGCTGATCCATATCCATTGACGGCTTATCGCTGCCCGGCTTGCCGACAATGCGCGCCGGTACGCCCGCCGCCGTGGTGTGCGGAGGTACGGGCTGTAATACTACTGAACCCGCCCCAATCTTCGCCCCGCGTCCCACTTCAATATTGCCGAGGATCTTCGCGCCTGCGCCGATCATCACCCCTTCACGGATCTTCGGATGGCGGTCGCCGCTGGTTTTGCCCGTACCACCGAGGGTGACGGACTGCAGGATGGAAACATCGTCTTCGATGACGGCGGTTTCACCCACCACAATACCGGTAGCATGATCGAGCATAATCCCACGGCCGATTTTGGCTGCCGGATGAATATCGACGGCAAACGAAACGGAGATTTCGTTTTGCAGATAGACGGCCAGCGCCCGACGTCCCTCGTTCCACAGCCAGTGTCCGATACGATATGCCTGCAATGCGTGGAAGCCTTTCAGGTAGAGCAGCGGCGTGGAGTATTTGTCGACAGCCGGATCTCGCTGGCGGACTGCCTGAATATCACAGGCCGCAGAAACGATCATCGACGGGTCCTGACGGTAGGCATCCTGAATCACTTCACGGATGGCAATCGCCGGCATGATGGGGTTCGCCAGCTTGTTCGCCAGCATGTAGCTGAGGGCGCTCCCCAGGTCATCATGTTTGAGCAGAGTGGCGTGGTAAAAGCTGGCCAGCATTGGTTCACAGTCGGCCAGCGCACGCGCCTCCGTTTTAATGCTATCCCAGATAATTTCTGGCTCTACACACGGCATGGATCTCTCCCCATTAAAAATGGCGTCCGGTCAGACGCCACTGGCTACAACACTGTCGGTCCGGTTCAGCTTCCGCTGTTTTCGTCCTTCCTTGTGCGCCCGAGCAGACTCAATGCTGCCTCGCGTGCATTTTTTCCGCAATAGAGCACCTGATAAATCTGCTCGGTGATCGGCATTTCTACGCCAAACCGCGCAGCCAGTGCCTTCACTTCTTTGGTATTACGGTAGCCTTCCACCACCTGACCAATGGTATCCTGCGCACCTTCCACATCGGCACCCTGCCCCAGCATCATGCCAAAACGACGGTTACGAGACTGGTTATCGGTACAGGTCAGCACCAGATCGCCCAGCCCCGCCATGCCCATAAATGTGGTCGGATCGGCACCCAACGCCGCGCCCAACCGGCTCATTTCTGCCAGGCCGCGGGTGATTAACGCCGTGCGCGCATTGGCTCCAAAGCCAATACCATCTGACATGCCAGCGCCGATAGCGATAACGTTTTTCACCGCACCGCCCAGCTGCACGCCGATAAAATCAGGATTATTATAGACACGGAAGCTTTTGCCACAGTGCAAGAGCTGCTGCAGGTCATCAGCGAACACCGTATCCGTTGCCGCCAGAGCAATGGCTGTCGGCAGACCGGCTGCCAGCTCTTTGGCAAAGGTCGGGCCGGAGATCACCGCCAGCGGAATGGCATCCCCCAGGATCTCACGGGCCACATCCTGCAGCAGCCGTCCCGTCTCTTTCTCCAGACCTTTCGTTGCCCAGACCAGACGCGAATCCGCGCGCAGATAGGGTTTGATCTGCTGCAGCACGTCACCAAACACATGGCTTGGCACCACCACCAGCAAATCTCGACTGGCCGCTATCGCCGTCGCAAGGTCGGTTTCAAGATGAAGGGTATCCGGGAAAGGAACATCGGGGAGGAAAGCGGTATTGCAACGGTCGGCCTGTAACTGCGCCTGATGCCGGGGATTGTGCCCCCAGAGCACCACATTGTGGCCGTTACGAGCCAGCGTAATCGCCAAAGCGGTGCCGTACGAGCCGGCACCGATGACGCTCATGGATGCATGAGGGCTATCCATTAAGCATCCTGCTGAGGCGCTGCACCTTCTGACTGCTGCAGGTAGTTCATAAACAGCGCGTCAAAGTTAACCGGAGCAAGGTTCAGCTGCGGGAAGGTGCCACGGGAGACCAGGCTGGTGATGCACTCACGCGCATACGGGAACAAAATGTTCGGGCAGTAGGCACCCAGGCAATGGGCCATCTGCGTCCCTTCGATGCCGCCGATCGAGAAGATACCCGCCTGCTGAACTTCACACAGGAACGCAGAGTCTTCACCGACGGTAGCGGTCACCGTCACGCGCAGCACGACTTCATACACATCGTCGGCCAGCTGGCTTGACGCGGTGTCCAGATCCAGTTTGACTTCCGGCTCCCACTCTTTCTGGAAAACCTGAGGTGCGTTTGGCGCTTCGAAAGAGACATCTTTAGTGTAGATACGCTGGATCTGGAAAGACATCTCGGTGTTGTTCTGTTCTGACATGGTACGTAATCCTATAGGTTAATAATCCGTTACTCTGCTGCAGCAATCGTCAGGCAATATGCGCCAGAATGCGCAGCCTTCCCTAGTTTAACAACGGGCTAAGACCATCACGACCTTCAAGTGCAAACAGGTCGTCACAGCCGCCGATGTGCTGTGCATCAATAAAAATCTGCGGAACGGTTGTCCGGCCGCTACGTTTTATCATCTCTTCACGCAGGGTAACATCCCCATCAATGGGGATTTCCTTGAAATTCACGCCCTTCTGACTCAGCAATGCTTTCGCACGATGACAGAAAGGGCAGGTCGCTTTAGTGTAGATCTCAACGTTTGCCATGCCAGAACTCCCGTAATTTATTTACCGCGAACCAGCGGCAGGTTGTCGCCACTCCAGCCGGATACACCATCTTTCAGCACGTAAACCCGCTCGAAGCCCGCTGCATTCAGCTTGGTCGCTGAATCAGAGGCCGATGTTCCGGTTGCACACACGACGATCAGTGGCTGCGCTTTATGTTTTTCCAGCTCGCCGAAGCTGCCTTTTTTAATATCTGCTGCCAGCACGTTCATCGCGTTAGAAATATGGCCCTTGCGGTAATCATCGCGCCCACGCACGTCCACTACCACGGCTTCTTCTTTGTTAATTAAGCGGGTGGCTTCACCCCGGCTAATCACTTTTACTTTGGAGAACATGCCCTTAACGGTGGTCACGATCACCAGTACCAGCAAAACAACCCACGCCAGACCTAAAATGGTGTGATTGCCTGCGAACTGCATAATATCTTGCATGAGGGGTAACAACTCCCGAAAGGGTTAATAAGCTAAAAACAAGGCTTCTGAGTATACCTGCCAGGAGTGTCATGTACAGTCGAGAAGCCCTTCAGAGTTATGTTTTCTGCGACAGATTACAAAAAAAAGTTGCCTTAAGTGAAAACCGCTATCCTGTGAAGGGACTGCGGCGAAGTTAAGCGGTTAATTGTTGTGCATCGTCGCTTTTTCACACTTCACTTTGCTTTGTCGCTGAGAGCGCTTTCGCCTGATTGTCCCCGGTGGGTAAAGCATACGACTGTTACTGACAGAAATAGAAAACCATCCAGAGATGGCTGGTAAGCTGCTGTTCATCGTGGAATAATCCACAGATATGAGGGAAAAAGCGACAGTGTTACATTCATGGACCCCGCGTAAGCCCACGGCCGTTGTTCCGCCATTACGTGCAAGCTTGTCCGCCCTGGCCGTCAGTGCATTTTGCACCGGCGCATTGTTGTTCTCTTTTTCTGCGTCAGCCGCAGAAGACAACAAATCCCAGCTACAGACCCTCCAGCAGGATATCGCCGCAAAAGAGAAGAGTGTCCAGCGGCAAAAGCAGCAGCGCAGTCAGCTTCTCGATCAGCTGCAGAGCCAGGAGAAAATCATTGCGCAGGCCAGTCGTCAGCTGCGTGAGACTCAGGGCAGCCTCAGCGCGATCAATAAAGACATCGCCAGCCTGACCGCGTCTATCAATAAACTCCAGCAGCAGCAGAAACAGCAGGAAGGCATCCTGGCGCAGCAGCTGGATGCGGCATTCCGTCAGGGGCAGCACAGTGGATTGCAGCTGATCCTCAGTGGCGAAGAGAGCCAGCGTAGCGAGCGAATGCTGGCCTATTTTGGTTATCTGAACGATGCCCGACAGAAATCGATAGAAACACTGAAGCAGACCCGTAGCGATCTGTCAGCGCAGAAAGCCAGCCTGATCGACAAACAGGCACAGCAAAAATCACTGCTGACCCAGCAGGAGAGCCAGCAGCAAAAACTGGAAGGCGCACGCCAGGCGCGTAAGAAAACCCTGAACACACTGGAGTCCTCGCTGGAAAAAGATCAGGCACAGCTGGTCGAGTTGCGTCAAAACGAAAGCCGCCTGCGTGACAAAATTGCCAGAGCAGAGCGGGAAGCCAAAGCGCGTGCCGAACGGGAAGCGCGTGAGGCAGAAAAAGTGCGTGAGCGTGAAGCTCAGGCGAAGCGTAAAGGCAGCACCTATAAACCCACCGACAGTGAACGCTCCCTGATGTCGCGTACCGGTGGCCTGGGTAAACCGTCCGGCCAGGCAATATGGCCGGTACGGGGCACGATCGAACACCGGTTCGGTGAAGAGCTTCAGGGCGAGCTGCGCTGGAAGGGGCTGGTCATCGATGCACCGGAAGGCACTGAAGTGAAAGCGATTGCCGATGGCCGCGTCCTGATGGCTGACTGGTTGCAGGGCTACGGACTGGTGGTGGTGGTTGAGCACGGTAAGGGTGATATGAGCCTGTATGGCTACAACCAGAGTGCGCTGGTGAGCGTCGGAACCCAGGTACGTGCAGGGCAGCCGATTGCGCTGGTCGGGACCAGCGGTGGTCGCGGCACGCCTTCGCTCTATTTTGAAATCCGCCGTCAGGGACGGGCAGTCAATCCACAACCGTGGTTAGGAAGATAAGTGTTGTTCCAACATCGAAAACTCAGCGGGCTGCTGGTAGGACTGCTTTTATCCAGCCCGGTCTTCGCCGGTAAGCTTTCGATCGTCATTGATGATTTTGGCTACCGCCCTGCCCAGGAAAATCAGGTGCTGCAGATGCCTGCCGCCCTCTCCGTGGCCGTGCTGCCCAACGCCCCGTACGCACGGGAAATGGCCACTAAAGCCCATCAGCGGGGACATGAAGTGCTGATCCACCTGCCGATGGCACCGCTGAGCAAGCAGCCGCTGGAAAAAGATACCCTGCGCCCTGACATGTCCGCAGAAGAGATCGCACGCATTATTCGTGATGCCGCAGCGGCCGTCCCCTTTGCCGTCGGCCTGAATAACCACATGGGCAGTGCGATGACCTCCAGCCTGCCGGGGATGCAGAAAGTCATGCAGGTGCTGGATCACTACAATTTTTATTTCCTCGACAGTATGACCATCGGCAACAGCCAGTCCACCCGGGCCGCAGCCGGCACCAGCGTGAAAGTGATCAAACGTCGGGTGTTCCTGGACGACAGCCAGAACGAAGCGGATATCCGCAAGCAGTTTACCCGCGCGGTACGTCTGGCACAGCGGGATGGTTCAGCGATTGCCATCGGTCACCCTCATCCGGCCACGGTCAGAGTCCTGCAGCAGATGCTCCCGACGCTGCCTGCTGATATCACCCTGGTGCGCCCGAGCCAGCTTCTGAACGAACCACAGCGCATAAATAACAAGCCTCTCGCGCCGGAGAGTCAACCCCAGCCTGTCAAACCACATAATCCTTTCCACGGCAGCGAGGTGTGCAAAGTGACCGTGCCGCCGGTGCCGGCAACACGTGCGCTGACAGTCGTGGCCGAGAGCATCAGCAACAGCCCGCTGGTGCAGGATCTGAAGAAAAGTCTGTTTGGAAAATAGGGATGCGGGGGGCGGCCATGTCTGGCCGCCCCTGATGTCAGTTCCAGTCGAGGATGACTTTCCCCGCCTGCCCGGTGCGCATATCGTCAAACCCTCGCTGAAAATCGTCAATCCCGTAGCGGTGGGTGATCACCGGCGACAGGTCGAGCCCCGATTGCAGCAGTGCCGCCATCTTGTACCAGGTTTCAAACATCTCACGGCCATAGATGCCTTTGATAAACAGCCCCTTGAAGATAACCTGATTCCAGTCAATTGACATCGATGCCGGAGGGATACCCAGCATTGCAATGCGCCCGCCATGGTTCATCACATCCAGCATGGAGCGAAACGCATCAGGGACGCCGGACATTTCCAGTCCGACATCAAACCCTTCCGTCATCTCCAGCGCACGCATCACCTGCGGCAGACTCTCTTCGCTGATGTTAACCGCCCGTGTTACCCCCATCTTTCGCGCCAGCCCCAGGCGATACTCATTCACGTCTGTGATCACCACATGGCGGGCCCCCACGTGACGGCAGATGGCCGCCGCCATGATGCCAATCGGACCCGCACCGGTGATCAGAACATCTTCGCCTACCAGGTCAAATGACAGTGCCGTGTGAACGGCATTTCCAAAGGGGTCGAAGATCGCGGCCAGCTCATCGGAAATATTATCGGGAATTTTGAAGGCGTTCACCGCCGGGATCACCAGATATTCGGCAAAACAGCCCTGACGGTTAACGCCAACGCCAATGGCATTGCGGCACAGATGCGTACGGCCGCCCCGGCAGTTGCGGCAGTGCCCACAGGTAATGTGACCTTCACCCGACACACGGTCACCGGGCTGAAAGCCCGCGACTTCCTGACCGACAGCCACTACTTCCCCGACGTATTCATGGCCGGTGATCATCGGCACCGGAATGGTCTTCTGCGACCATTCATCCCAGTTATAAATATGCACGTCGGTACCGCAGATCGCCGTTTTACGGATCTTGATCAGCAGATCGTTATGACCGGGTTCAGGCACCGGAGCATCATGCGTCATCCAGATCCCGGGACGGGCATAGCGTTTTGACAGCGCTTTCATAAGACCTCCCCGCCTGTTATGACGCCCAGTTCAATGCCAACACGACAAAAGGCAGCTACTGCCTGCTCTAGCTGGGCCTGCGTATGCGCTGCCGAGATCTGGGTCCGTATCCGTGCCTGTCCTTTCGGCACCACCGGATAACAGAAGCCGGTGACAAAAACCCCCTCCTGCTGAAGCCGGGCCGCGAACGTCTGCGCCAGCCGGGCATCCCCCAGCATCACCGGGATAATTGCGTGATCGGCCCCCGCGAGGGTGAAACCGGCGGCGCTCATTTTTTCCCGAAAATAGCAGACGTTATCCCAAAGCCGCCGACGTAAACCCTGCCCGTCTTCCAGCATCTTCAGGACCTCAAGGGAAGCGGTGACAATGGCGGGCGCCAGCGAGTTCGAGAAAAGATAAGGCCGTGAGCGCTGTCTCAGCCACTCCACCACCTCTTTTTTCGCCGCTGTGTAGCCGCCTGAAGCGCCGCCAAGCGCTTTGCCCAGCGTGCCGGTGATAATGTCTATCCGCCCCATCACGCCGCAGTGCTCAGGGCTGCCGCGCCCCTGCGCCCCCACAAATCCAACAGCGTGGGAATCATCGACCATCACCAGTGCCCCATACCGGTCAGCGAGATCGCAAATGCCCGTCAGGTTAGCGATCACCCCGTCCATGGAAAATACGCCATCGGTGGCGATCAAAATATGACGAGCGCCGTCGGTTCTGGCCTGCTCAAGACAGGCCTCCAGTTCAGCCATATCATTATTGGCATAGCGATAGCGCCGGGCTTTGCACAGACGAATACCGTCGATAATCGAGGCATGATTCAGGGCATCAGAAATCACAGCATCTTCGGGTCCCAGCAGGGTCTCAAACAGCCCGCCGTTGGCATCAAAACAGGAGGAGTAGAGGATCGCCTCCTCCATGCCGAGAAAGGTCGCTAACGCCTGCTCCAGCTGACGGTGGATATCCTGGGTTCCGCAGATAAAGCGCACTGAGGCCATCCCAAACCCGTGGCTGTCCATGCCAGCTTTCGCCGCAGCAATCACCGCTGGATGGTTCGCCAGCCCCAGATAATTGTTGGCACAGAAGTTCAGTAGCTCGCTGCCATCTGCCAGGGCAATGATGGCCTGCTGGGCCAGCGTAATCTGTCGTTCCCTTTTAAATAATCCTTCCTGCTCTGCATCGCTCAGTTGGGTCGTAAGCTGCTGATAGAATTCCTGTCTCACCTTTATTCTCCAAATCAATATTTTCACAAAACAGATATCTGAAATTGAAGCACAGGGTTGATGATATACGCGGAATAATCTCTTTTTTGCAGCATAACTCACGGAAAGGAAACTTCTCCTCTCCGCGTTACAGACTCCTCTGGCTGTCGACTTTGCGATGAGATGTTATGATATGAACCATTAGCGAGTGGAACCTCCTGTTCCACCCCACTTTTTAGGGTTTAAGCTCATGATTATCGTCACTGGCGGCGCTGGATTCATCGGTAGCAATATTATTAAGGCGCTGAATGATAAGGGTCACACCGACATTCTGGTGGTGGACAATCTGAAAGACGGCACCAAGTTCGCCAATCTGGCCGATCTGAATATTGCCGACTACATGGATAAAGAAGACTTCCTCATCTCTATCCTGGCGGATGAAGATTTTGGTGATGTGGAAGCCGTATTCCATGAAGGGGCGTGCTCGTCCACCACCGAGTGGGACGGGAAATACATGATGGATAACAACTATCAGTATTCCAAAGAGCTGCTGCACTGGTGCCTGGAACATCAGATCCCCTTCCTGTACGCCTCTTCCGCCGCGACTTACGGCGGCCGCAACAGCGACTTTATTGAAGAGCGTCAGTTTGAAGAGCCTCTCAACGTTTATGGCTACTCCAAAATGCTGTTTGACCACTATGTACGTAATATCCTGCCGGAAGCGCAGTCGCAGGTGTGTGGTTTCCGTTACTTCAACGTCTACGGTCCACGTGAAGGACACAAAGGCAGCATGGCGAGCGTGGCATTCCACCTCAATACCCAGCTAAACAACGGCGAAAACCCGAAACTGTTCGAAGGCAGCGATGGTTTCAAACGTGACTTTATCTATGTTGAAGACGTCGCATCAGTGAACCTGTGGTTCTGGGAAAATGCGGTATCGGGCATCTTTAACTGTGGCACCGGCCGCGCCGAATCATTCCAGGAAGTGGCCGATGCCGCCCTGAAGTACCATCAGAGCGGCGAAATTGAGTACATTCCTTTCCCGGAAAAGCTCAAAGGCCGCTACCAGGCATTCACGCTGGCAGACCAGACCAAACTGCGCGCCGCCGGGTATGACAAACCGTTCAAAACCGTTGCTGAAGGCGTGGCTGACTACATGGCCTGGCTAAACCGTAACGCGTAAGAGGCACCGTCCGGGAATGAAAATTCTGGTTATCGGCCCATCGTGGGTCGGCGATATGATGATGTCACAAAGTCTCTATCGCACCCTGAAGGCCGAACATCCTGACGCAGTGATTGACGTGATGGCACCCGCGTGGTGCCGTCCGCTTCTGTCACGGATGCCGGAAGTGAACGAAGCCCTGGCCATGCCGCTGGGGCATGGTGCTTTGCAGGTTGCCGAGCGCCGCCGCCTGGGCAAAGCGCTCAAGGTTAATGGCTACGATCGTGCCTATGTTCTGCCTAACTCGTTTAAGTCTGCGCTGGTGCCGTTTTTTGCCGACATCCCCCGTCGCACCGGCTGGCGCGGGGAAATGCGTTACGGGTTGTTAAACGACCTGCGACGGCTGGATAAAGCCGCTTTCCCGCTGATGGTGCAGCGCTATGTTGCGCTCGGGTACGACAAAGCGCGTATCCATAGCGCCAGTGACCTGCCGCAACCTCTGCTCTGGCCGCAGTTAACCGTGAATGAAGCGGAAAAACAGACCACAGCTCACACCTTCGATCTCGCCTCCGGGCGGCCGACGGTCGGGTTTTGTCCGGGCGCTGAATTTGGTCCGGCCAAACGCTGGCCACACTATCACTACGCCGCGCTGGCACAGAGCCTGATCGATCAGGGCTATCAGGTGGTGCTGTTCGGCTCGGCCAAAGACCATGAAACTGGACAGCAGATCCTGGCTGCACTGGCTGAAGATGCCCGCCAGCACTGCCGTAACCTGGCAGGAGAAACGCAGCTGGAGCAGGCTGTTATTCTGCTGGCGGCATGCGATGCCGTCGTCAGCAATGACTCCGGACTGATGCACATCGCCGCTGCGCTCGACCGACCACTGATTGCGCTTTACGGGCCCAGCAGCCCGGACTTCACCCCACCGCTGTCTGCGAAAGCCCGCGTGATCCGTCTGATAACGGGTTACCACAAGGTCCGCAAAGGGGATGCCGACGAAGGTTATCACCAGAGCCTGATTGATATTACGCCAGAGCGTGTCCTCAACGAGCTGGCCACGCTTTGCCCACGGCCTGGAGTCTGAATGCGGGTATTAATTATTAAAACATCCTCAATGGGGGATGTCCTTCACGCATTACCTGCCCTGACGGATGCCATGCACGCTATCCCTGCGATCCGCTTTGACTGGGTCGTGGAAGAAGGTTTTGCCCAGATCCCCTCCTGGCATCCGGCCGTCGACCGGGTCTTACCCGTGGCAATCCGTCGCTGGCGTAAGCACTGGTTCGGCAGCCAGGTGCGGGAAGAGCGCGTCGTCTTCAAACGCGCGCTGCAGTCTCGCGATTACGATGCCGTTATCGACGCCCAGGGGCTGATGAAAAGTGCGGCCCTGGTGACCCGGCTGGCAAAAGGTGAGAAACATGGCCAGGACAGCCGCAGCGCACGTGAACCCTTCGCCAGCTGGTGGTATGACAAACGCCATGAAGTCAGTAAACAGCAGCACGCCGTACAGCGTACCCGCGAGCTGTTCGCTAAAAGCCTGGGGTATCAGCTACCCGATACCACTGGCGACTACGCCATCGCACAGCATTTTACGCAGGCGTTACCTGCTGATGCAGACCGCTATCTGGTGTTTCTTCACGCTACCACGCGCGACAATAAGCACTGGCCGGAAGATCACTGGCGCGAGCTGATTGGGTTAATGCAGCCTTCAGGTTTAAAGATTAAATTACCCTGGGGTGCCGAGCATGAGCATCAGCGTGCAGTGCGGCTGGCAGAAGGCTTCGACTTTGTTGAGGTACTGCCAAAACTCACGCTGGAGCAGGTTGCCCGTACGCTAGCCGGCGCGCGCGCCGTCGTCTCGGTTGATACCGGTTTAAGCCACTTAGCCGCCGCGCTCGACCGGCCGAATATCACCCTCTACGGCCCGACCGACCCGGGGTTGATTGGAGGATATGGGAAGAATCAGTTTGTGTTACGCCCGATGGGATCAAACGATATGGCGGCCATTACCGCGCAAAGTGTGCTACAAAAACTTGCCACACTGCTTTCATAGCAATACAGGGATCAGCTGTCTGTAATAATGGATGGTTTTTTCTGGAATCACCGGCAATTCACTGCAGAAAGTCGTCATACGACGTGAGGTTATAGCACCAGATATGGGAACGCTTTTTAAACAACTTTACCGGTACAGCCATTCGCGCCGTTTTCGCCATAACGAAAATCTGTGGCCCTATGTCAAAATCACACGTGCCAGTGAAGGGCACATCAGCAGTCTGAGCCTGCGTGGACAGTTGGTGAAACTCGTTAACCTCAACGATTTACATCATCAATACGCAGGCGATCTGTTGCTGATAGCATCTGGCCCTTCTGTGAATGACACCGATTTCACCCCCCTGCAGCACATACCTGCTATGGGCATGAATGGCTCATGGTTTATGCGCGATAAAACCCATTTCAAGTTCTTCGTGATTGTGGATATGACCTTTATTGACCAGCGCTTAAGCATGGTTAAGGACATGGTCAGAGATCCGGAAATCATTCTGTTCACCACACTTCGTTGTATTGTTCAACTCATTGACTATATTGGGTATTCTTCCCTTCGCTGTCAGGTCGCTATCGTTGAAGATGCGTGCTATAAGAACTTCCAGCCCAGGGTACTGACTGAAGAAATACACCAAGTCTATCAACATGAACAAAGTGTCAGCTTCAGCGAAGCCGACTGTAACATTGCCTTTTTTAAAGATATACGCAAAGGTGTGTTTGATGCCGGTACGGTGGCGCACTGGGCATTACAGATTATCCAGTATTTAGGGTTTAACCGCATAATTATTGCTGGCCTGGATATGAATAACTTTGACAAACCCCGCTTTTATGAAAATGAAAATGACATATCTCCCTGCAGTCTTGATAAACAGTTTTCAGGATTAATAGAACCGGCTTTCAGACATGCCAGTAACGTCTTAAAAGAACACTTCATCGATGTGTTAAATCTTTCTCCATATAGTGCGTTAGACAGTAGCATCTTTAAAAAGGTAAAGCCCGATGATATCAAATAAAAACAACTTCATTGAGAAGAGCATGATTTTTTTCTATGCTATCTTCCTTTTTTTCATGCCTCTCTTAGGCGGATTAACTAAAGTTAACAATTCCTTTCACATGGCTTTAATACTTAGCATAATTTATTTAATTTCAGCCAGTGATTTTCGTCGCGATATATTTAAAAATAAAAAATTAATAACTGGACTGGTACTTACCTCCATATTCCTTTTTTATTTCTCTATCAGTGGTCTCTGGAGTACCAATGCTGACACTGTCGTTTCCGACCTGACTCACAGTGTTTATATTATCTTCTTCATTCTTATCTTTTATATCATCACCCAGCATGATAAAAAGAACATTATGTTAGCCCTGATTTTTGCTTCTGTGGTGATACTTTGCATATTAACGTTAATTTATATTAATAAGAAAACATTGTTATATAATCGTCTGCAAAATGGATTTCCATTTGCACCTGAGAATGTTATCGACATGGCAGGCTATTACGGTATCGGTATCTTTTGCGGTCTTATCCTGCTGAGAGAGACCGGTAAGAAATGGCTCTATCTGCCGATCGCCCTGCTTTTTTTCGCTATACTGCTTACGCAGAGCCGTGGCCCCTTGTTCTCACTGATTGTGGCTCTGGCCCCGCTACTTTTACTGATTAAACGCCTGCACCGTAAAGACTGGTTAATTATCGCTCTGCTCTTAATGGCCATCATCCTGGCCATCATATTCAGCAATGGTTATAACGTTCTTTTACACAGAATTGAAAGCAGCTACTCACAAAGTTTTATCCGGTTTGGTATCTGGGAAGATGCACTGAGCTATGTGCAGCAAAAACCCTGGTTTGGATGGGGTTTTGGCCAGGAAATTAACTTTGTGAACGAGATAGGGCAAAGGGTCCACACTACCCACAGCCTCTATCTCGCCACGCTGCTGAAAGGCGGCGTTGTCGGGGGACTACTCTTGCTGATGGTCATCGTTTATGGCGCTTATATGGCATGGCAGCACTTTAAAGCACACCGTGCGCTGGAGGCATCGATGTTGCTGTTTTCCCTGCTGTTCTACATAACTCAGGGCATGTTCGTTATTGGTAACCCGGGTACAGCATGGGTGCTGTTCTGGTTCCCACTCGCTCTGGTGATGGCGCTGCCAAGAAGATAGTAATCTGCGATAAACACCGACACACCGATGCCTTTCGGTGTGTCTATTGCTTAGCGAAGGCTAACAGTGAAACTTTTTCCTTAACCGACTCTGCACTTATTTGTTCCAGTGGTTGCCTGCTGTCAGGCAGGGTATGGGTCATTTTCATAATAATATGCTGTGCTAAATCCTGATAAGGCCCCGTATGTTTAGGCTCCGCATCAGCGTAAAGACTCACGGTCGCGGTTTGCAGCGCAATAGCCAGATGAAGTGGCCCGGTATCCCCTGTCACTAATACATCAAATCCATCGATCAGCGTGAGTAATTCGGCCAGGGAGGTTTTTCCCACCTGATTATCTACATGAGAAAATATCTCTGCGCCGACCCGCCGCTCGAACTCAGCAACTAATCCTCTGTCTTTAGGCCCACCAATCAATATAATCTGATAGTTCTCATGCTGATATAAGAGCGTTGCCAACTCGGCAAAGCGAGCGACCGGCCAACAGCGCTTGGCTTCAGAGGCACCCATCTGAAAACCGATGCGAATGTTATTTCCCTGCTTTTCTGCCGCACGATATGCGACTGGAATACGCATGCGGGGATCGTCATTACGACATCCCAGGGCGGTGAGCAAATCAAGTTTACGCTGGATCAAATGTCCGTTATAAGGCATCGAATACAGATTGAGCCAGCGGTTCATAAGCGGACTGTCTACGCGATACTGATCGCGGACAATATATTCGCTGCCAGAAAGAACGGCGCAAAATATATCATAGGGCATATAAGAGTGCAGAATAACGGTTAACTGCGGCCGAAAAGAGCGTAACGATTTTATTAGCCGATGTGCATTTCTTATTTTATTATCCCAGTAGAGGACCTCGACGAACCACGGGCTGCTATCCACTAACGGACGGTTTTTTTCACTCGAAACCAGCACAAATTCAGCCTGCGGATAACGTTGCTTTAAGGCAAAAATAGCAGAGGTGTTGAACATCAAATCGCCCAGCGCCGTGGTTGAAAAAATCGCAATGCGCTGAAACTCACTGTCTGAATTCAGAGGTCTATTTTTTTTCAAATGGCGAAAAAAAAAGGTATAAAACATTAATACCCGGTTAATCCACTTAATTTTAGATACCTTCATTGTTACCACTCAATTTGTCTTATAAAACACTTCCAGATTCATACGCTGGAACGGCATCGACGCTGTATGCTTTCACTACAAAGCAAGGTCATTAAATCAACAAATCATAATACATATGTATCGTATGATAGCACTGTTCTGGGGGAGTTTCGACGGTTCAGCTATGCCGCAGAACCGCAGTAAGCGGGCCCGGGAGCGTGTTGCACTTGCCTTCTTAATCACGCACTATATTACGTGAGCTAAAAATGTTGGCCGAACGACGGGAAGTCACGTCAGACACAGAGAGAGAGTGTGAAGATCTGTATGGCAATTCTGATAACGGGTGGTGCCGGGTATATCGGTTCGCACACAGTGCTTTCGTTGCTGAAGCACCATTATGAAGTCGTGGTGCTGGACAATCTCATCAACGCATCACCGGTGGCGCTGGGGAAAGTCGAAAGCCTAACAGGGTGCAAGGTCACCTTTTACCGGAACGATATCCGGGAACGGGAGACATTAAGAACGATTTTTTCCCGACATAACATTTCAGCCGTCATTCATTTTGCTGGTCTGAAATCTGTTGGTGAGTCTGTTGCTAAACCCCTTGAGTACTACCAAACCAACGTTGCCGGCACTTTAGTCTTGCTGGAAGAAATGTATGCTGCTGGAGTGAAAGATTTTATATTCAGTTCTTCCGCGACCGTCTATGGCACCCCAACGACAATACCGCTCAAAGAAACTGCAAGAATAGGTGGTACCACTAACCCTTATGGTACCTCAAAGCTGATGGTTGAGCAGATTTTGGTCGATGTAGCAAAAGCCTGGCCAGAGATGTACATAACCATCCTACGTTACTTCAACCCTGTTGGTGCCCATGAATCAGGCCTGATTGGTGAAGATCCCAATGGGATCCCGAATAATCTCATGCCCTATATTTCTCAGGTTGCCAGCGGCAAATTACAGCAGTTGTCCATTTTCGGAAATGACTACCCTACCCCTGATGGCACCGGCGTAAGGGACTATGTTCATGTTATGGATTTAGCGGAAGGTCACCTGAAAGCACTGCAAAACATCCGGCAGTCTCCCGGGGTCAGTACCTATAATCTGGGCACGGGAGTCGGGTATTCAGTGTTGCAAATGCTGGCAGCATTCGAAAAGATATCTGGCAAAAAAGTGCCTTACCAAATGGTGCCGCGTCGCGAAGGAGATATCGGCGAATGCTGGGCTGATGTTGAAAAAGCCTACCAATATTTGGGCTGGAAAGCACAGCGAGGCCTGGAAGAAATGATGCGCGATGCCTGGAACTGGCAGGAACAAAATCCCAACGGTTATCAGCAATAGACCGGGTTTATTAAAGCTTATGTGCCGGGCCCACCGGCACACTGCTGCTTTATCGCAAAACTACACCTTGCTTGTTTTAGCCTGATAGTACTCTGCCAGTGTTTTTCCCACCGTACGTTCAGAGAGCCAGCTAAAGAGCTGTTCCAGATCCTGGTACAAACGTTCAATATGTTGCTCTGTTGCAAATGTGGGGCTTCCGCCCGGCATAAACTCAGAAGAGTGCAGCATGAATTCAACGTAATCCTGTCCCTCATCCAGCGACTGCCGCACAACCTGTTTCATGTTCTCAACATTACCACCTGAAGGTCGCAGCCAGTTTACGGAGGGTGAACGTCGCTTACCCCGCAAACGGTCATAACCACTCTTCAATGAATTCATTAAGCCAGAATGTTTGTACTGGATAGTCATTGGGACTTCTAACAGTGATGACGTTCCAGCTCGCGCAATATTTTTTTCATCCATGAAGTAGGCGTGTGAAGGGAAATTGCGATAGTTTGTCCCCCCTTTCCCTTCTGGATTACCCGGGGAAAACTGCCAGTTCACCTTTGGTGTCACAGAACAGTCGACCACGTAGCCGAACTCAATCAGCAAAGCTGCATAGTATTCATTAAAGGCCCAGCGCCCGGCACGATGACTCAGCATTTTCGTCTGAAACGTGTCTTCCAGCAACCGGGTCATAAACTCAACCTTACTGCGGATCAGCCCGGCCGGGTATTCAATCAGGTACGGTTTATAACGCCAGTCATCATCCGTGAGCGGATCAAGCGGCGGGCTGTTCCACGCATGCAGATGCATTCCAACTTCGCCAGCACCACGCGCAATAACATCGCGGGCAAAAGCAACATAATCATCATCCACCGCCATCTCATAGTTAGTCAGATACACCGGCTTAAAGGCATACTTTTCACACAGCGCCTGAAATCGCGGAAGATATTGGGTGTTCCTGGTCGAAATGAGGTTGTGGTTTTCCCACAGGTTATCGCCCTCCGTATCGATGGTAATAATGAACGCTGGTTTGACCATGGATTTATAACCTGAATTATGCTTTTGGCCTTATGTTACGCAGCCCCTTTCCTCAGAGCAAATGACTTTGCATGCAGTCGCCCACTTGATTACCCGCCTGGGTAAAACCGAGCAGTGCTAGCCACGATGCCATTGCTCCATTAGAATTCACCTTCTGTATCCTGGAAAGCAATACATCATGAATTCAGCCCTTGTTCCCCTGCCAAAACGCATTTTGGTTATTAAACTCCGTCATCATGGCGATATGTTGCTCACGACACCGGTCATTAATACGCTGAAGCAAAACTGGCCGGAGGCAGAAGTGGATGTGCTGCTGTATCAGGAAACCAGAGAGATGCTCTCTGCCAACCCCTGCATCGCCCGACTGATATCCATCGACCGACAGTGGAAGAAGCTTGGTCCTGCTGTCCATGTAAAGCAAGAGTGGGCGCTTTTGCAGCAGCTGCGCGCACGCCAGTACGATGTAGTGATTAATCTGGCAGACCAATGGCGCAGTGCGCTCGCGGCACGCTGGACCGGTGCAAGGATTAGACTTGGCTTTGATTTCCCCAAACGGCAGGGAGCATTATGGCGCTTCTGCCATACAAAGCGGGTCACGGTTGCCGGACATGGTCAGTTGCATACCGTTGAGCAAAACCTTTCGCTGCTTGAACCCCTGGGCGACCTGGCGTACACCACTCAGGTCACAATGAGTTATGAGGCCCGCGACTGGCAGCACGTTGAAAAATTACTTCATCAACACGCTGTTGCGGATCATTTCATTGTGGTTCAACCGACTTCGCGGTGGTTCTTCAAATGCTGGACGGAAGCTAAAATGGCGGCCACTATCACCGCTCTGCAAAAAGAAGGCTATACGTTGGTGATCACATCAGGCCCTGACAAGCGAGAGCAGGAAATGGTCGCGGCCATTATGGCAAATTGTCCGAAAGAACGGGTGATTTCACTGGCAGGCCAGCTCACTTTACGCCAGCTCGCAGCGCTCATTGATCATGCACATCTTTTCCTTGGGGTAGACTCTGTTCCGATGCACATGGCCGCTGCGCTAAACACGCCTTACGTGGCCCTTTTCGGCCCAAGCAAACTGACGCTATGGCACCCGTGGCAAGGAAAAGGGAAAACCATATGGGCAGGAGACTATGGCACGCTGCCCGACCCGGATAATGTGGATACAAAAACCAGTGAACGTTATCTTGATTTAATCCCCACTGAAGCCGTAATCAATGCCACAAGGGAGCTCCTGGAATGAAGCCGTTTCGTCTGGCGCTGGTACGCCAAAAATATCGTCCGGATGGGGGCGCCGAACGCTTTATTTCTCGTGCGTTACTCGCGCTGGAAAAAAAAGACCTCGAACTTAATGTGATTACGCGCGAATGGCAAGGTGACATTCACCCTGACTGGCATATCCATTTATGTAATCCGCTGAAGCTGGGTCGCATCAGCCGGGAACGGGGCTTTGCCTCAGCAGCGAGATCTATCTGGCAGCGTGAGAATTTTGATCTGGTACAGAGTCATGAGCGTATCGCTGGCTGTGATATCTATCGTGCAGGGGATGGGGTACACCGCAACTGGCTTCTTCAGCGGGCGCGTCAGCTTCCCGCCTGGCATCGTACTCTTATGTTTAACAGTCCCTATCATCGTTTCGTGATGCAGGCAGAAAAAGACATGTATTCAGCCCCGGAGTTGAAAGCAGTGATCTGTAACGCGGAGATGATTAAACGCGAGATAGTTGAGCAGTTTCAGGTTGCGCCAGAAAAAATCACCGTTATCTACAACGCTATCGATAACCACGCCTTTCGGCCTGCGGATATCGCCCTTAAGCATCAGTTGCGCCAGGCATATCAGTTACCAGAACAGGCGCATTGCCTGATTTTTGTCGGCTCTGGTTTTGAAAGAAAGGGACTGGAAGCCGCTATTCGTGCGATTGCACCGACAGAGAGTTACCTGATGGTGATCGGGCGGGATAAAAATCAAAAATCTTATCAGGCGCTTGCCGGATCTCTGGGCTGCCAGTCACGGGTTCGTTTTATGGGCGTTCAGAAAAGCACCCTGCCATTTTATCAGGCCGCAGATGCCCTGTTATTGCCCACCCTTTATGATCCTTTTCCCAATGTCATTCTCGAAGCCATGGCCTGCGGTTTACCCGTTATTACCAGCGAAACCTGCGGTGGTGCTGAATTTATCAGCGAAGGCATCAATGGTTTCGTCACCGATGCGCTGGACATTCCCTCGCTGACGGCGGCCATCCGGCAGTTGCCGCTTGAGGCGCTTGGCTCTGCAATGGGCCACTCTGCGCGGGAGAAAATTCTGCCTTATCATCCTGCGAGCCTTTCGTCACAATTGATCGACCTTTATCAAAGAGTACTAACTCAATGAAAAGCCATATTTTGTTTATCATCGATGGGCTGCCCGGTGGCGGCGCAGAAAATGTCACCCTCACGCTGGCAAAAGGTATAGCGCAGCGCGGCCACACTGTCACGCTTCTCTCTTTAAGTGACCGGCTTGATTATGAAATACCAAAAGAAATCAACTATATAGTGGATAAAGATACTGGAGGAAAAGGGCCATTACGTAAACTTTGTGAATTGAGAAGGCGTGCTGCTTCAGTGGACCATTTATTACCTGCGCTTTTTCTTCAATATGGTAAACCCAGCCTGGTGATCAGCAGCCTGCACAAAACAGATCGCATTGTGGTGCGCTCTCGCGTACTCAGAGCCTGTAATCTGTGGTTGTGTGTTCACGGCATGTTCTCACGATCCTATCTGGGTAATAAAACCGGTTTCAGCCGCTGGCTAAAAACAAACAAAATAAAAAAAGTATATAAAAACCGCAATATTATCTCTGTCTCAGATGCCGTTGGTGAGGATTTAGTCAGCAACGTGGGACTGAAACCCAAAACGATAATGACTATTTATAATCCGTTCCATCTTAATGAAATTACTGCGCGTGCGGCTTTAAGCAATCCCTATGAACAAGAATCATACATTGCTCATGTGGGCCGATTTCATCAGGTGAAAAGGCACGATCGTTTATTAGAAGCCTTTTCGCTGGCCAACCTGCCCTGCAAGTTAATTATCATTGGCCAGGGAGAAGCTGACGTCACCCAAAAAATTCAGGACAAGGTTTTACAACTCAACTTGCAGGATAACGTTATTTTTACAGGCTTTATCAGCAATCCGCTACCGGTGATTAAAGGGGCTAAAATGATCGCCCTGAGTTCAGATAGCGAGGGATTACCATCTGTACTTATTGAAGCACTCATTTGCCATACGCCGGTCGTCAGTACAGCCTGTCCGGGTGGCGCTTCTGAGATTATGACCGGTGAACTTCAACCTTTCCTGGCCGAGTTAACCAGTTCCTCACTGGCAGAGAAAATGCGCCAGGCATGGTATTCGCCTCCGGTTATTCGCGAAGAGATGTACAATAAATTCAGTTATGACATCACTATTGATCGATACTTATCACTACAAAAATGATAAGTATCGTTTACTGATGACAGCCGTTCAGCGTGCTGATTTTTAATGCTGCAACTGGATTTTATCCCACACTTCGTCAACAGATATATCGCTGCAGTTCCCTGAGTCTGTTTGCATGATCTCATATCGACCAGACCAGGGATGCCAGGCGTTGCGGTCGGTATCACCAAAGAAGACGACCTGCTTTTTATTCATCGCGGCCGCAAGATGCATCTGACCGCCATCACTGCACAGTATCAGGTCGCAATGCTCGTAGGCAGCAAGCAGTTCACGCACTGAAGCGGTAGGGTAAAGTGATACGCGGGGATCCTGACATGTCGCCAATAGCTGCTCGGCACGATGCTGGTCACCGACATCATCCGGGGCCAACGTGCCCTGAGGTGACCAGAAAATGCAGACGCTGCTGTGGCTGTTTTCCTGCAGATAATGTTGGATGATTGCCGCGTAGCGCTCCAGCGGCCATCGACGCTTTTCACTCCGGCTACTGATATGGACAGCTAATCCGACCGGGTAATCTGATGGTCGATTTTTCAGCCGGCTGGCAGCCTGTTGCTGTTCATCCCGGGTCAGCCAGACACGCACCGGAGGGATGGCGATCTGCCTGTCGGTCAGTGCCGATAAATAACTGAATGTCCGCTCCACCTGGTGCTGGCCCTGGAAATCTTCCGGGCTGAAAGGGATGGTTATGCCGCGATCGCCCTTCGAAGCGCCAATGATATTTTTCGCCCCAATCATTTTTGCCATTCTCAGGCTGTATTTACAAGGTGTTGGATTAGCCAGAATCACCGCATCAAACGCAATCCGCCGCAGCTGCAAAATGATTTTTATCCTTTCGACATAGATGCCGACTTTCGATTCATTTTCTGTTCGGTGTTTGGCTTTACGGTAAATAAAAACCTGCTTAATGAAAGGATTATTTTTTACCACATCGTGGCTAACGGTATTAATCAAAAGGTAGATGTTAGCATCCGGAAAGGCGGTTTTTGCCCCCTCGATTAACGGGGTGGTACACACCAAATCGCCAATATTGTCACGGCGTATAATCAAAATATTCTTCATTACCAACCTGCTAACAAACAGTCTGCTTATGTCTACCGGAGTTCCGTCCTGCTGGACGTGACTCGCCTGATAACCCTCCTTGTTCTGGTGAAAACCACCTTCTGCCCACACTTTCCCAGTGGATTCGCAAACCTATGCGTGTAACACGATGACGTCCTGTCGTGCTCTGACAATCTTACTTTATGGATTGCACACTTAATGCTAAAAAAAATCCAGCAAAACATTTAATATTCACTAACTAGTTGAAATTTCAATGGATTGAGATTTTCTTAAATGAAAAGGACGCTGCAATGTCTGCCACACCACTGCTTAGTGTGATTGTTCCTCTGTATAACGCGGGTGTGTTATTTGCCCCTTTTATGACCTCTCTGCTGTCACAGACCTTTCGCGATCTGGAAATCATTATCGTGGATGATGGCTCGACGGATGGTTCAGGAGAGCGGGCAGAGGAGTATGCCCGCAGGGCCTCTCATATCAGGGTTATCCATCAGGAGAATGGCGGCGTTTCGCGGGCGCGTAACACTGGGATGAAGTACATCAGGGGAACATATGTCACGTTCCCCGATGCGGACGATATTCTTGAACCGGAGATGTTCAGCACGTTAGTCGCTATGGCTACCACAGACGATCTGGATGCCGCGCAGTGTAATGCCTGGCGAACCAGTACTCCTGGGAGGAAGGAAAAGGTATTAATTCCTGCCCGCCGGCTGCATTCCACTCCGGTCCTCAGTGGTGCCTCGTGGTTAAATCGGGCGCTGAAAACGCATCGCTATCTGCACGTCGTGTGGCTGGGTATCTATCGCGTTTCACTCATCCGGCAATGTAACCTGACCTTTATACCCGGGCTCCATCATCAGGATATTCTGTGGACCACCGAGTTTATGCTAAATGCACGACGGGTCAGGTATAACGAGCGTCCCCTATACAGCTATCTGTCACATGAACAGTCCATCAGTAACCGCCCAAGAACAGGCCAGGCAAACGTTGAGTACCAGCGTCATTACCTGAAAATTTGTCAAAAGCTGGAGGAGATAAACCAGCAATATAGTCGCTTCGTCAACATTCATCGCTCGCTTTACGCACAGATCACCCGGGAAGCGCTCACCGTCTGTCATGCCATACGCCGGGAGCCAGATGAAACGGCCAGACAGGCGATGATTGCTGATTTTTGGGCGGCTGAGATGCCACTCAGAATGCGGCGTAATGCACGAGGCCTGCAGCAAAAGTATCATTTATTGCTCTGGATGAGCCGCCTGCGCCGCTGGCGAAAATCTGCGCCAGCGCAGACCTGAACGGATAACTGCACCTGAATCACGCGGTCTGCTCTGTAAACCCCAGAGCGATGGCCATGAAGTAGTGTGAGACCGCCGCACTTATCTGCTAACATGCCGCATTATTTTTCTTTTTCGGCCATCTCTGGACGTAAGTCTCTGTTCACCTGAAAAACAATGCGATGATTACCATTTATACCGCTCTGCTCTATATTATTCAGCCTCTTATCTGGTTGCGCCTCTGGCTGCGCGGCCGGAAGGCACCCGCCTACCGAAAGCGCTGGGCGGAACGTTATGGTTTTTGTGCAGGGAAAGTGAAGCCAGACGGTATCCTGCTGCACTCCGTATCCGTGGGGGAAACGCTGGCTGCGATCCCGCTGGTTCGCGCACTGCGTCATCGTTACCCCCATCTGCCCATCGTGGTAACCACCATGACCCCAACGGGGTCAGAGCGTGCCAGCTCGGCCTTCGGGAAGGACGTCCACCACGTGTACCTGCCCTATGATCTGCCGGGAGCCATGAACCGTTTCTTCGATACCGTGCGTCCACGCCTGGTGATCATCATGGAAACCGAACTGTGGCCAAATATGATCACCCAGCTGCATACGCGCAAAATCCCGCTGGTGATCGCCAATGCCCGTTTGTCAGAGCGCTCGGCGAAGGGCTACGCGAAAATCGGCAAATTCATGAAACGCCTGCTGCAGCGCATTACCCTGATTGCCGCACAGAATCAGGAGGACGGGGAGCGGTTTATTGGTCTGGGCGTAAAACGATCGCAACTGGCCGTTACCGGCAGCCTTAAATTCGATATCTCTGTCACGCCAGAACTGGCAGCACGAGCCATCACGCTCCGTCGCCAGTGGGCCCCGCGCCGTCCGGTATGGATTGCCACCAGCACCCATGAGGGTGAAGAGAGTATTATTCTGGATGCCCACCGCAAGCTGCTGGCCCGCTTCCCTAACCTGCTGCTGATTCTGGTGCCCCGCCATCCTGAACGTTTTGATGTGGCACGCACCCTGACGCAGAAGGCCGGATTCAGCTATACCCTTCGCAGCAGCGGTGAAATCCCGTCTGGGAGTACTCAGGTGGTGATAGGCGATACCATGGGTGAACTGATGCTGCTGTATGGTATTGCTGACCTGGCCTTCGTCGGCGGCAGTCTGGTTGAGCGCGGCGGCCACAACCCGTTGGAGCCGGCAGCCCATGCCATTCCGGTCCTGATGGGGCCGCATATCTTTAACTTCAAGGATATCTGCGCCCGCCTGCAGCAGGCCGACGGTCTGATCACCGTGACCGATGCCGACTCGCTGGATAAAGAGATCGGGACCTTGCTGACCGATGAGGACTATCGCCTCTATTACGGCCGCCACGCCGTAGACGTACTGCATCAGAATCAGGGCGCACTTCAGCGCCTGCTGCATTTACTTGAACCACACCTGCCACAGCGGAATCATTAAATGAGCGTACGCCAGAAAATATCGGTCGTGATGATAGCGAAAGATGCAGCTGACGTGCTGCCCGAATGCCTGGCGTCGGTGAACTGGGCGGATGAGATAGTCCTGCTCGACTCCGGCAGCAGCGATGGTACGCCGGACATTGCTCTGCGTCACGGTGCACAGGTTTTTCATTCAGACCAGTGGCACGGGTATGGTAAACAGCGCCAGCTGGCGCAGAGTTATGCCACTCACCCGATGATTCTGATGATCGACAGCGACGAGCGCGTCACACCCGAGTTAAAGCAGGCCATTGACGCCATACTCTGCCAGCCGCCGTCGGAAAAAATCTACAGCATTGCGCGACGCAACCTGTTCCTCGGACGTTTTATGCGCCACAGCGGCTGGTATCCTGATCGCGTCACGCGCCTCTATCCCCGGCAATATCAGTACAACAATAATCAGGTGCATGAATCACTGGAAACGGGTCAGGTCAAAGCCACTCCGTTAAGCGGCGATCTGCTGCACCTGACCTGCCGTGACTTCTCCGCCTTTCAGTGGAAACAGTTTGCCTACGCAGAAGCCTGGGCCAGGCAGCGCCATCAGCAGGGAAAACGCTGTGGTATCGTCGCTATTTTTGGCCATACCGCTGGGGCGTTCCTGAAAACGCTGGTGCTGCGGGCAGGATTTCTGGATGGCAAACAGGGCTGGCTGCTGGCCGTGGTCAACGCGCAGTATACTTTCAATAAATACACGGCCCTCTGGGCTCTGAATCACGCATCCAGGAGCGGCAGACTATGAGCACCAAAGCCATCTACCCCGGCACCTTTGACCCGATGACCAATGGCCATCTTGATATCGTTACGCGTGCTGCGTTGATGTTTGATCACATCGTCCTGGCTGTCGCAGCCAGTCCGAGCAAGAAACCGCTGTTCTCGTTAGAAGAGCGTGTCGCCCTGGCCTGTGAGGTAGTGGCACATCTGCCCAATGTAGAGGTCGTAGGCTTCAGTGACCTGATGGCTAACTTTGCGAAAGCGCAACAGGCCAACGTACTGGTGCGTGGTCTGAGGGCCGTTTCCGACTTTGAATACGAGCTTCAGCTGGCGCATATGAACCGCCATTTACTGCCGACGCTGGAAAGCGTATTCCTGATGCCCTCTGAAGCTTATTCCTTTATTTCATCATCCCTGATGAAAGAGGTGGCGCGCCATGGCGGAGAAGTTCAGGCATTCCTGCCAGCCCCGGTTTACAGGGCGCTGAAAGAAAAGCTCGGATAAAAGCGCGGTTTACCTCTGGCAGTGCCGGCAGAAAAAGGTGCTGCGCTGCCCGTGTTTACTGCTTTCTATCGGCATCCCGCACTGGCGGCAAGGTTCACCCGCACGGCCATACACCTGTAATTCCTGTGCAAAATATCCCGGCTTACCGTCGCTTTGCAGAAAATCGCGCAGCGTTGTGCCGCCCTGTTCGATGGAGCGCAGCAGCACCGCTTTAATGGTGGCAACCAGCAGCCCGCAATCTGATTCAGTCAGCGCCATCGCGGGGCGATCGGGCAGGATCCCCGCGACAAACAGTGATTCACTGGCATAAATATTCCCGACGCCGACCACCACCTTGTTATCCATCAACCAGGGTTTCACTGCCGTGCGTTTCCCGCGCGATTTTTCAAACAGATACGGCGCGGAGAACACGTCACTCAGCGGTTCCGGACCAAGATGTGACAATACGGAACTGGCAGCAAGATCCGGAGCCCACAGCCAGGCACCGAAGCGACGGGGATCGGTATAGCGCAGTACCTTGCCATTACTCATTACCAGATCAACATGATCGTGCTTTGCCGCAGGAAGATCTTCCGGTAACACCCGCAGGCTGCCCGACATCCCCAGGTGTATGATGATCCACCCCGCCGGCAGTTCCAGCAGCAGGTATTTAGCCCGGCGCTGGACGCTCAGTACGGGCTGGTCGCTCAGCGCGTGGATCTCCTGAGATACCGGCCAGCGCAGGCGGGAATTACGCACCACAGCATGTAATATCGTCGCCCCAACCAGATGCGGCTCAATCCCGCGTCGACTGGTTTCAACCTCTGGTAACTCTGGCATTGCCCTGCCTCCGTATCGCGCTGTCAGCGCTTCGCTTTAACCACGTATTCTATAAGAAAAGCTGAAAACAAAAAAACCCGGCCGGGGCCGGGTTTTTTTATCCACTGAGATTAATTACTTAATCTTAGCTTCTTTATAGATCACGTGCTGGCGGACAACTGGATCGAATTTCTTCAGTTCCAGTTTCTCCGGCTTAGTACGCTTGTTCTTCGTGGTGGTATAGAAGTGACCTGTACCAGCAGAAGAAACCAGCTTGATCTTCTCACGAATACCTTTAGCCATGTTTCAGTTCCTTACCTTAGTACTTCTCACCGCGGGCACGGAGATCGGCCAAGACCGTATCAATACCCTTTTTATCAATTACGCGCATGCCATTGGCAGATACGCGCAGTGTAACGAAGCGCTTTTCGCTCTCAATCCAAAAACGATGAGAGTGCAGGTTCGGCAGGAAACGGCGTTTCGTCGCGTTCATTGCGTGGGAACGGTTGTTACCCGTTACCGGACGCTTGCCAGTTACTTGGCAGACTCGTGACATGTCTATTCTCCAAAAATCAAATCAGCTCGAGCTTTAAAAATAAGGTTCTGGCCGCCTCGTCAGGCTTATAGCCCATCCAGGCGAGTTCTATGTGAACCCGCTGAGTAGGCTCAACGCCAAACCCGAGATTCTCAAAGGTGGCGTAGTATACGCCCTGTAGCGCGAGTGCTCAAGTCCCGAACAGATAAAGATCCCTCAGGATCGCGTACTATTGTCTCTTTTGTACGGGAAATGCGCGGTTCAGGCGGTAGAAAAGTGAAATTAAACCCAGAAATGGTTAAATAACATCCAACCCGTCAGAGCCAGCTTCGCTCCGCAAAAGAGACATATTCACCCCGTCCAATCACAATATGGTCAAGCACCCGGATATTCATCAGGGTACAGGCCCGCACGATTTGTTGCGTAATATGACGATCGGCACGGCTGGGTTCAGCCAGTCCAGATGGATGATTATGCGCCAGAATGAGCGCCGCCGCATTCCGTTTTAACGTTTCACGCACAATCTCACGTGGATGCACTTCTACGCTATTGAAAGTACCACTGAACATTTCGCTGGTATGGATAATCCGATGCTGATTATCAAAAAAGATCACCTGAAAGATTTCCCGTTCCCGGTGTGCCAGGGAACTGTTGAAAAAATCCAGCATCTGTTCCGTGCTATTGACTACGCGATTTTCCAGCGCTTCCCGGCAGGTAAAGCAGCGCCGCGCCAGTTCTGCCACCGCATTCAGCTGTGCATACTTTGCGGTGCCCACCCCATCGATCGCGGTTAACGCCTCCGGTGTCGCGGTGAGCAGCCGATGCAGTGATCCAAATTTATCGAGTAGCTGTTCCGCCAGTGTCATCACGTGAACCCCGCGAGAACCAATCCGCAGGAAAATAGCCAGCAGTTCAACATCACTGAGCGCGTGTGCGCCGAATTCGAACAATTTTTCTCGCGGCGGGAGGCCAAGCCATGGCTCTTTCATTTTTTCTTCTCCTTCCTGAATGAGAAAAATAATGGCATTATATACAGTAGTTTTCTAACCTGACGTGCCGATTTTACGTACTGCCTCGCAAATATTGTGCAGTCATCCCCCTCACAAAGGAGTGTGATAAAATAGGGAGATTACGGCGCTACGGCATCGGGCAGGTTTAACAGAAGGCGAACAGCAAAATGATGGGATTAAGCGGAAAGCGTATTGTCCTTGGCGTCAGCGGCGGTATTGCGGCCTATAAAACACCGGAACTGGTACGTCGGCTACGCGATCGCGGTGCGGACGTTCGGGTTGTGATGACCGATGCGGCAAAAGCCTTCATTACCCCGCTCAGTCTGCAGGCGGTCTCCGGTTATCCGGTCTCTGACGATTTGCTTGACCCGGCTGCCGAAGCGGCCATGGGCCATATTGAGTTAGGCAAATGGGCGGACCTGGTCATCCTCGCACCCGCGACAGCCGACCTGATTGCGCGCGTCACTGCCGGCATGGCCAACGATCTGCTGACCACCGTCTGCCTGGCAACGCCGGCACCGGTGGCGGTAGTTCCGGCGATGAATCAGCAGATGTATCGCGCACTGCCGACACAGCACAACCTACATCTGCTGGCACAGCGTGGCGTATTGATCTGGGGTCCGGACAGCGGTAGCCAGGCCTGCGGTGATATCGGGCCGGGACGCATGCTCGATCCGCTGGCAATAGTGGAGCTGGCCGTGGGCTGGGCAGCCCCCGTCAACGATCTGCAACATCTCAATATTATGATCACCGCCGGCCCGACCCGGGAAGCTCTCGACCCGGTGCGTTTTATCAGTAACCACAGCAGTGGGAAAATGGGGTTTTCCCTTGCTGCCGCGGCTGCAAAACGCGGTGCAAAGGTGACGCTGGTTGCGGGCCCGGTCGCGTTAGCGACGCCTCCAGGCGTGGCGCGCATTGATGTCATAACGGCGCTGGAGATGCAGCAGGCGGTAATGGCGCAGGCCACTGCCCAGCACATTTTTATTGGCTGTGCTGCGGTTGCAGACTACCGGGCAGCTGCCGTGGCGGAAGAAAAAATTAAAAAACAGGGGGATGAAATCACCCTGCGCATGATAAAAAATCCAGATATTGTGGCTGGGGTAGCCGCGATGCAGCACAACAGGCCCTATGTTGTAGGATTTGCTGCTGAAACCCAGAATGTGGAAGAATACGCGCAAGAAAAGCGGACACGTAAAAATCTGGACGTGATCTGCGCCAACGACGTTTCCAAAACCGGGCAGGGTTTCAATAGCGATACCAATGCTCTTCACCTTTTTTGGCAGAAGGGAGACAAGGTCTTACCGCTGTGCGATAAGTCGCTCCTTGGCCAACAGTTATTAGACGAGATTGTCAGCCTTTATGATGAAAAAAATCGACGTTAAAATCCTTGATGCGCGTGTCGGTACCGATTTTCCCTTACCGACCTATGCCACATCAGGATCCGCCGGGCTCGATCTTCGCGCCTGCCTGGATGACGCTTTCGTGCTCGAACCCGGCGTGACCACGCTGGTACCGACGGGTTTAGCGATCCATATTGCTGACCCGGGGCTGGCTGCTGTCATACTGCCCCGGTCGGGACTGGGCCATAAACATGGCGTCGTGCTCGGCAATCTGGTGGGTCTGATCGATTCCGATTATCAGGGCCAGCTCATGGTTTCCGTCTGGAACCGCGGGCAGGACTCCTTTACTATCGAACCGGGTGAGCGTATTGCACAGATGGTTTTCGTGCCAGTCGTCCAGGCAGAGTTCAATCTGGTCAGTGACTTTGATTCCAGCGAGCGCGGCGAAGGGGGTTTCGGCCATTCAGGTCGCCAGTAGCTCTCCACTGCTCTCATAACGACGATAAACTGGATTTTACGTCCGTAAACCATGTGTTTACGGACGTTGAGTGGGCCTTTGCCCGTTTATGGTGATGTTTTCAGGGGTCTTTTAAGACATGGTTGAAAAAAAGAGTGCGAAACGGAATCGCCGTGAAGAAATCCTGCAGGCGCTGGCACAAATGCTGGAATCCAGCGATGGAAGTCAGCGCATTACAACGGCCAAACTGGCGGCCAGTGTTGGGGTTTCTGAAGCGGCGCTTTACCGGCATTTTCCCAGTAAAACCAAGATGTTTGACAGCCTTATCGAGTTTATCGAAGATAGCCTGATTACGCGCATCAATCTGATTCTGAAAGACGAAAAAGAGACGCTGCCGCGCTTACGTATGATCACTCAGTTAATTCTGGGCTTTGGTGAGCGTAATCCGGGTTTAACGCGCATTTTAACCGGCCATGCGCTGATGTTCGAACAGGATCGTCTGCAGGGGCGTATTAACCAGCTTTTTGAGCGTATCGAAGTGCAGCTGCGCCAGGTGATGCGTGAAAAGAAAATGCGCGAGGGTGAAGGGTTTACCACCGATGAAACGCTGCTGGCCAGCCAGCTACTGGCATTCTGCGAAGGGCTGCTGTCACGCTTTGTCCGTTCAGAGTTTCGTTATCGCCCTACCGTTGACTTTGATGTGCGCTGGCCGCTCCTGGCGGCTCAGCTCGTCTGACGTTGCGGGTCGATCGCCACAGGGCCGGCGGGAAGAGGATTGCCCCCTGAGCAGGGGCGGACCCACGGTTGCGGTCCGCCCGCATAACCGGGCAGGCCGGTTAAATGCCAAATTCGCTGCGGTAAGCGCGAACCGACACCAGATGATCGGCCATCTCAGGCTGTGCTTCGAGGTAAGTAATCAGGTCTTTGAGCGTAATGATCGAAATCACCTTGCAGCCGTAGTCCCGCTCCACTTCCTGTATCGCAGAGATGTCCCCCTGCCCGCGCTCCTGCCGATCGAGAGAAATCAGCACGCCAGCCAGCATCGCCTGATGGGCCGCGATAATTTCCATTGATTCCCGGATAGCAGTACCCGCCGTAATCACATCGTCGACCAGCATGATCTTACCCTGCAGCGGGCTGCCCACCAGCGTACCGCCTTCTCCATGGGCTTTGGCCTCTTTGCGGTTAAAGCAGTAAGGCACATCACGATCGTGGTGATCGGCCAGCGCTACCACGGTGGTTGTGGCAATCGGGATGCCTTTATAGGCCGGGCCAAAGACCAGATCGAAATCAATACCGGAATCCACCAGCGCCTGGGCATAGAAACGGCCCAGCAGGGCGAGATCACGCCCGGTATTGAACAGTCCGGCGTTAAAGAAATAAGGGCTTTTACGCCCTGATTTCAGCGTGAACTCACCAAACTTCAGCACCTGCTTGTTGATGGCGAATTCGATAAATTGGCGCTGCCAGGCTTTCATGTCATCTTCCTCAAAATAATGGCGTAAAAAAGGCGACTTCATCGTCGCCTGGTAAAATCAGTTGGCCAGCGCCGCTTTTTGCGCCGCAACCAGCGTATCAATACCGCCCCGCGCCAGCGCCAGCAGCTTCAGCAGCTCATCGTGGCTGAACGGCTCACCTTCTGCCGTCCCCTGTACCTCTATCATGCGGCCATCTTCGGTCATCACCACATTCATATCGGTTTCAGCCGCAGAGTCTTCCACATACTCCAGGTCGCAGAGCGCTTCGCCCTTAACGATACCCACAGAGATAGCCGCGACCATGCCTTTCATCGGGTTGGCTTTCAGTTTACCGATGGAGACCAGATGGTTCAGCGCATCGGCAAGCGCCACACAGGCACCGGTAATAGAGGCGGTGCGGGTACCGCCGTCGGCCTGCAGCACATCGCAGTCCAGAGTGATGGTGAACTCCCCCAGCGCTTTAAGATCGATAGCAGCACGCAGTGAACGGGCAATCAGACGTTGGATCTCCAGGGTTCGTCCGCCCTGCTTCCCTTTAGCCGCTTCACGCGCGTTACGACTGTGGGTGGCACGAGGCAACATACCGTATTCAGCAGTGACCCAACCCTGGCCCTGACCTTTCAGAAAGCGTGGTACGCCGTCTTCGATAGTGGCGGTGCACAGGACTTTGGTATCACCGAATTCAACCAGCACAGAGCCTTCTGCGTGTTTGGTGTAATGACGGGTCAGGGTGACG
Source organism: Erwinia sp. PME.40.26/001 (assembly GCF_055556675.1). NCBI lineage: Bacteria > Pseudomonadati > Pseudomonadota > Gammaproteobacteria > Enterobacterales > Erwiniaceae > Erwinia > Erwinia sp. PME.40.26/001. The sequence goes on along the minus strand of NZ_JBVHNP010000009.1, from coordinate 46,689 downwards.
GGACGCACCTGTTGTGCGCTACGACCTGATGGACGCATAATTTCTCTCCGGCTAGCTAAACATAATTGGCTGCGCATTATACGGATTTCGCCGCGGATTGCCTATCGCAGGTGGCCATCTAAGCAGGTTGTTATGCGAATGCCGTCTGTTTAAACGCTAAAACAGCAAGATAGCCCGCTACAGGGTGTAAAGCGTACCGAAATATGGCTAAATGCACCTCTTCGATAATTCCTCATGCCGGACCTGTGTATGACTTCTGTTTTCCATTTTATTCTGGCGCTGGCCATTATCTTCGGCCTGGCGTTACTGTTCAGTAATGACCGTAAAAAAATTCGCCCGCGCGTACTGCTGCAGCTGGTAGTGATTGAAGGCGCGCTGGCCTGGTTCTTCCTGCACGCCTCTGCCGGACTGACCATTGTTACCGCATTTTCCGGCTTCTTTGAAGTGCTGCTTAAGTACGCGGCGAAGGGCACCGACTTTGTCTTTGGTGGCATGGCGGCACAGGGAATGGCCTTTATCTTCCTTGGCGTGCTCTGCCCGATCGTGTTTATCTCCGCACTCATCGGTATCCTGCAGCATGTGAAAATCCTGCCGGTACTGATCAGGATCGTGGGTACCGTGCTGTCTAAAATCAATGGCATGGGCAAGCTGGAGTCATTTAACGCCGTCAGCACTCTGATCCTCGGGCAGTCAGAGAACTTTATTGCCTATAAAGGTATCCTGGCAGACATTTCCCCACGCCGCCTCTATTCCATGGCCGCGGCGGCGATGTCCACCGTGTCGCTGTCGATTGTCGGTGCCTACATGTCTATGATCGAGCCGCGCTACGTCGTGGCAGCGTTGATCCTCAACATGTTCAGCACCTTTATCATCCTGTCGATCATCAACCCGACACCGGTGGGTGATGAGCCGGAAATCCGCCTGGAAAAGCTGCATGAAGACCAGAGCTTCTTTGAAATGCTCGGTGAATACATCCTGGCAGGCTTCAAAGTAGCGATGATTATCCTGGCGATGCTGATTGGCTTTATCGCCTTGATTTCCGCAGTCAATGCGGTGTTTCTGGCCGTATTTGGCATCAGTTTCCAGCAGATCCTGGGCTATGTCTTCTGGCCGTTTGCCTGGCTGATTGGGATCCCGACCGCGGACGCGCTGTCTGCCGCCAGTATTATGGCGACCAAGCTGGTCACCAACGAGTTTGTTGCAATGATTGAGTTGAAGAAAATCGCCGCGGAACTGACGCCGCGCGGGCTGGGTATTCTGTCGGTCTTCCTGGTCTCCTTCGCCAACTTTGCCTCCATCGGCATCGTTGCCGGGGCAATAAAAGGGCTGAATGAGCAGCAGGGGAACGTGGTCTCACGTTATGGCCTGAAGCTGATTTACGGCTCCACGCTGGTCAGCCTGCTGTCCGCAGCCTTCGCCGGGCTGGTGCTGTAATCTCGGAACCCGGCGCAGCCGCGCCGGGTCTCATGAATGCAAAAACCTCAGAATGCCACGCATACCGGGGCATCCACCCGCATCACCGAATCCTGGGCAAAACGCTGCTTATAGCGCGCGCGCAATGCTTCGATTCCCTGTTCGCTCGCCTTATCAGCCGGGTGGATCAGCAGCAGCGCCTTACTGTTTTCGCGCGCCAGCTTTCCGTCATTCCCCTGCCACTGCCCTTTCGCCGCGAACACGGTCAGGCCCTCTTTAAAGCGCGGGGTAACCTCATTATCGATGAATGCCTGCCATTCCCCTTCGGTGATCGCGGTTCCCTGGGGACGATTAAGACCGAAATAGAGCGTGGTCTGGCTCATGGCGTCACCTACCGCGCAGACCGGCTGGACAGAGGAAGAGGATGGTCGATCTGTCACGGTACAGCCTGACAGCGCCAGCAGTACTAAAGAAAAAGTGAGGGCACGCGAGATCATGTTTTCTCCTGGAGATAGTGTTGTTCTGACGTTCAGCATCTTAAGCTGCTGACCACAAAACGTCAGCCAAAACACCGCCTTTTGACCGAATTCCTGTTAAGCCGCCGTCAGCACCGCTATAATCGCAGCTACTTTTCTTAAAACGGTACGCAAAATGATCCGCAGTATGACCGCCTACGCCCGGCGCGAGACCAAAGGCGAATGGGGCAGCGCAGCCTGGGAGCTGCGTTCCGTCAACCAACGCTATCTCGAAACCTACATCCGCCTGCCAGAGCAATTCCGTGGCCTGGAACCGGTGATCCGTGAACGCATCCGTAATCGCCTGACGCGCGGAAAAATCGAAGTCAATCTGCGGTTCGACGCAGATCCAAGCGCTCAGAGTTCGCTGGTGCTGAATGAGAAGCTGGCCATCCAGCTGGTGCAGGCGGCCAACTGGGTGAAAATGCAGAGCGATGAAGGTGAGATCAATCCCGTCGATATTCTGCGCTGGCCAGGCGTGATGTCGGCTGAAGAGCAGGATCTGGATACCATTTCTGCCCAGTTGCTGACCGCGCTGGATGCTGCCATCGACGAGTTTATTATCGCCCGTGAAAGCGAAGGTGCCGCACTGAAGACGCTGATCGAACAGCGTCTGGAAGGAGTCAGCGCCGAAGTAATTAAAGTGCGCACGCATATGCCAGACGTACTGAAATGGCAGCGCGAACGTCTGCTTACGCGTCTGGAAGAGGCGCAGGTCCAGCTGGAAAATAATCGCCTGGAGCAGGAACTGGTAATGCTGGCACAGCGTGTCGACGTGGCAGAAGAACTCGACCGCCTGGAAGCGCATGTCAAAGAAACCTATAACATCCTGAAGAAGAAGGAAGCGGTCGGCCGCCGTCTCGACTTTATGATGCAGGAGTTCAACCGCGAGTCGAACACCCTGGGGTCTAAATCCATTAATGCTGAAATCACCGCCTCAGCCATAGAGCTGAAAGTGCTGATTGAGCAGATGAGAGAACAGATTCAGAACATCGAGTAATACTCTTCTCATGGCATTAAAAAGCCCTGTTTACAGGGCTTTTTTTACGCTATTTTTCTCTGCCAGAGCCTCAACGCCGTTAATGACCGGCTGCCGTCGTTCATGCTTCCGCGTTGCCACGTAGACATCAATATTCAGTGACGACTGTGCATCGTCGGCCAGCGCGCGATAACATAATCCCTGCTGATTAAACGTACACATCGACTGCGGCATCAGCGTCATTCCTTTACCCCGTGCAATACTGGCAAGCAGCACAAGAGAGTCGTCCGGCTCTTTTATGCGCCTGAGCGTAAATGGAAGATGCTGAAAATAAGCCTCACATTTATCGTAATAGACGGGGTTAGCATGGCGGGGGAACCAGAACAGCGGCAGATCAGCAATGTCAGCCAGCGCAACCTTCTCTTTTAAACTGGCAGGGTGAGAGGACGGCATTGCCAGCAGGAGTGGTTCGCGGTAGATCCAGTGAAAACTAAAATCCTGATCGCTGTGCAAACTCTTTTCACCGATGATGACCATATCCATCTGCCCCTTAGAGAGGGACTGCAGAAGCTGACTGGATGTCTGATTCTGTATCTCGATCTCTTCGGCGCACATCAGTTTTTTTATTTTGTCATTAACCTGAGGAATATTATCGAAACTGAGCGTGCGGGTAAGACCAATTCGCAGATGGGACGGCTCTTTATTCATTTCACGAACGAATTTGGTGAACTCATTAATCAGGTGCGTTGCTTTATCCACCAGCATGGCGCCAGCTTCTGTCAGGCGAACTTCATGGGTATTGCGGGTAAACAGCTCACGCCCCAGTGCATCTTCCAGGGATTTAATCTGCCGGGTTAACGGTGGCTGAGTCATTCGCAGCCGTTCAGCGGCACGTCTGAAGTTAAGCTCCTGAGCAACCACAAGAAAGCATTGCAACTGCTTTATGCTGGGTAACTTACTATTAATGCTGTCCACAAATTCTCCGCAGCTGTTGGGGCATTATTCAGTTTTTGGCATCGATTTGATGGTTAACATATTATCTCACCTGAAAGTCTTTGTAAATTAATCAATATGTTACAAACCAAAACCTCTTGTGATACCTAAACCGTATTACAAAATTAACAATTCTCATAAAAAATCCAGATGATATTTTTATTCCTGAAATTCGCCCACTAAGGATAACTATCATGTCTGCTAAATATGTTTTAATTTCCCGCTTCCCACTCAAAAACAACGTAAACCCTTCTGCAATTACCGGACTAAAATCCACTTCAGAGAAAAAATATTTTTTCTCTGAGGAAAATGATATCCATGAACTTCTTGAACTTCGTTCATTTAACGATATAAAAGAGATTCCGTGGGTAGAGGGTGAGCTTGAGGCCGCCTTCCATAATATGGCATCGCTTCTTTCAGGTGATATTCGCCGCGAGTTGGTGAAATATGTAGAAGCCCCTATCGAAACTGATAAGTCGCTACCTGACACTAAATATATTCAACTTCGTCACGTTGAAGTTCCTGCTGATAATTATTCGCAATATCGCCACTGGCGTGATGAGACCATTTTCAATGTTGTTCGCGACAACAGAGATAAAATATCCAGCTTTGAAGCTTTTCACTCTCTTATTAGTGCTCTGCCAGGAGTTATGTTTATCTCATCATTTAATGGTGACAAAGATGAGTATAAAGAGGCATTCACAAATACTCGTTATCAGAACATTATCCAACAAGCCGGTGATAATTATATTACCGGAGGTAATGAAGGTCTTTATACTCGTATCTACAGCGCCTTTTCTTGTTGAAAGTGAGATTATATGAAAATTAAGAAAATTTTTGTTGTCGGTGATAAATTTAGTGAATTTACAAATGGTAAAAATGTTTTAACCATTTCACAATTGGAACTGCTTACACAAATACCGGCTAAAATAATCGATACTGAACATGAAATCATTGTTGGCCAGGGTGTCAGAGATGACTTTGCAAGAAAAGTCATCAAAAACCAGAAGCGTAATGAGATACATGATAACAAATTAAACATCATCTCATTAGAAAAACTGGCAGAGGCAAAGAAGAACTGTTACGCACATAAAAAAATAAAACACAATGTGCTGATTGGTGCTGCTGAAAAAGTAGAACATAACGATAAGTTATACGCGCTTCCCTTATTGATTGATGAGCGCTGCGAACTGATGGCCGACCATCAAACCGGGCAACATATTCAGGGCATGCTTTTAGTGGAAGCATGCAGGCAAACCTTTATTGCCGTAACAGAAGAGTTCTTCTTTAGCGGCAATAAAAACCGCTATTACGTGATAAACGGCATGGCTATTAATTTCAGCAATTTCCTTTTTCCGCTGCCCGCAGTGATGCATTACGAAATTCTGGAGCAGGATATTAATGATCGCCGCGCACGTTTTAAAGCGCAAATTCGTGTTACTCAACACGAGACGGCATGCGCGACGATGGATGTATCATTTACAGTTTATCCTTCCGAGGTGATCAGCAGCAAAGAGAGTGAACTGGCAATGACAGCGACACAAAATGCCTTTATTGCTGCACAGCAGACCCCGGTAGAGGCTATCCATGCCTGAAAACAGCCGGAAGTATGAACTGGCTGCCACCACGCAGGGGCCGCTTTACCCCCCTGCGGAGGTGATGGATAGTCAGGGTAACTTTGTTGTAGAGGGTATGATACCCGGTCAACACGGTGTTCGATGGGGTCGCGCCCTCGTTTCACCACAGAGTCCACTACCCGCTTTTGGCCAGGTCGCACCCTACACGATAGTGCGCTTTCTGGAAAAAGTAACGCCTCAAGAACTTGAAGAGATTGTGTTATTCACACTGCCTTTACCGATCCCTTTAAATAACTACAATATGTTATTCGCACCTGAGCAGCGACCAAAGGCCAACTCAGAGCAGCGTGATAGTCTTCCTCTGCATCAGGGACATATCTCTGATTACCGCGACAGCGATGGCAGGCGGAAAATCTCTCCAGTCACATTACGTCACTGGCTGGCTGCCAGAGGAGAACTGGTTGTCAGTGTCGCTGGCGACAGGAAAAGTGCCCGGTTCGAGTTTGTGTTCCATCATCTGGTGCCGAACAGTCTGTATACCATAATGAGTCTGCGCGAGCGCGACCTGGACCCGGAAAATACCAGCAGACCCGGTCCACTAGGCATACCGAATGTATTTATTACTGATGAATCAGGCCACGCCAGTTTCTGGGCAGAATTGCCTAATCCATTTCCAAAACGTCACCACCACAGCAATCGTATTATTAATGTCGTGGTGCTTTATATGAGTACTCAACAAAGTTATGGCGGCGCTATCGGTTTTTATGGACTGGGCGGTGATATACACGCTCAATTAAAACTTAAATTTCGCTCATTTGATGAATTTACGACGACCCCCTGAGGAAAAAACAATGCCTTTTATTCACATTTCAACCTGGAAAATGAGTAATGAAGCACAGGTACAAAATATGATGGAAGCCGTCACACTCGCCGTCCACCAAACCAGTGGGGCACCACTGGATAAAATATCGGTAGTTATTAATGAAGTTTTACCTTCACGTTGGAGTGATGCCGGCATTTGCGGCAATGATCCTCAATTCCCAATAAAAAGCAGAAGAAAAAATTACAAGGAGTCAGTGTGAATGAAGTCGCTGCTTTCTTTGATGTTGATGAAACCATCATAAACTTTAAAAGCATGTTTAGTTTTTATGAATACTGGTGTAAAGAAAAAGGACTTTTAACTCAATATAATGAATATATCACCAGATTTAAGCAAGACATGCAAAATGGAAAGCGACGAGAGCTGCTAAATAAGGATTATTACCAGCAATTTACTCATATCCCTCTCGATGCGCTGAATAAGTCTGGCCAGGAATGGTTCCAGCAATGCCTTAATAAAGACATATTTATTAACGAAACAGTTTCAGAGCTACGCTTTCATCAGAAAAATGGAATAACACCCGTTTTTGTTTCCGGCTCGATGTTGCCTCTTCTGCAGCCTATTGCAGATTACTTAGGCGTTAAAAACATTATTTGCGCCCCCTTAATAATCAATGAAAAGGGTACGCTAACAGGGAAGATTGGCACGCCACAAACAATTGGAAGCGGAAAAAAAGAGGCAATACTTTCCTTCTGTGATGATAACGATATTCGGGCTGAAGATTGCTATGCCTATGGTGATGATATCTCCGACATACCGATGCTGGAAGCAACAGGACATCCTGTTTGCGTAGGGAAGAACATCAGGCTAATGGATTATGCGGCACTGAAAGGCTGGCGCAACATTTAAAACTTAACAAGGAAATTATCATGGTCTCTGATATAAAAGAGTCAACGATGTCCATCCGCACATGGGTGGCATTATTTATTCTGGCTTTATCCACTTTTACCATTGTAACGACAGAGCTGGCTCCGGTAGGTTTACTCACGCCTATCGCCAACGGGCTTCATGCCTCTGAATCTGAGATTGGTATGACCGTATCACTCTATGCCTGGATTGGCGCATTGAGTGCACTCTTTGCCTCGGTATTTTTGGGTAATTTCCCCAAAAAGATCCTCCTCCTGTCACTCACTGTTGTCCTGTTCATTTCGAACGTGTGGTCTGCAACAGTGAGCTCTTATGAGGTATTGCTGGCGGCACGTGTCGTCGGCGCACTGGCCCACGGCGCATTCTGGGCAATGATTGGAGCCACGGCGGTGGCTATGGTTCCAACTAAGTACCTCGGAGTAGCCACATCCATTGTGTTTGGCGGTGTTTCGGCTGCCAGCGTGTTTGGCGTGCCTCTCTCAAACTATATTGGTCTGAACTTCGGTTGGCGTCAGGCCTTCTGGCTGATGTCAATTCTGAGCGTGGTTGCCTTTGTTGGCATGATGTGGGTTGTCCCGAATATCAGCGTCAAAAGTACGATTGGGCTGGGCGCACTGAAAAATGTTTTACGTTCCTCCACATTGTGGAAAATCTACTCCGCGACGTTGCTGGCTATTACCGCGCACTTTGCTGCCTTCACCTTTATTGAACCCTGGCTGCAAACCCAGCCTGCACTCTCCGCGGCTTTCATACCGGTTGTGTTATTTATTTACGGCATCGCCGGTCTGGCCGGAAACTTCCTGACCGGTATGCTGATCGATAAATACCTTAAAATGACCGTCTCTCTTTCCGTTCTGCTGATTGGTATCGTACTGGTCGCGCTGGGTCTGGAGGCTCAGTCATTGCCCCTACCTTTAGTACTGGCAGCGGTCATGCTATGGGGAATTGCCGTTTCAGGCATCTTTGTTGGTTTCCAGACATGGGTACTCCGTGTGGCTGGAGAAGAAGCGTTTCCTGCCTCAGCAATTTATGTCTCTTTCTTTAACGCCGCGATCGGTATCGGTGCCTCTGTTGGCGCCTGGATGGTTTCTGCCCTGTCACTTCCGGCACTTTTTGTGACCGCAGGCGTGGCTATCGCTCTTTCCTTCCTGCTCGTTGTGTTCATTCCATCCGACAAGCCTGTTACGAAAAATATGATGGAGAATATTGCATGAAACACGATGCTGAACTGACCCGCTATGGCCGTGACATTATGGATCGCCTCGAAGACGGGCTCGCCGATTCTGTGACATCCCGGCTGGCAGAACTGGATGCAGACCTGCCAAATCTGATTACTGATTATGCTTTTGGGGCCATCGTTGGGCGCCCCGGTCTGGACCTCAAAACACGCGAAATGTTAACGGTGGCCTCGCTGATAACATCCGGTAATGCACAGCCTCAGCTTGAGTTGCACATGCGTGGCGCACTGAATGTCGGTGTCACACCGCAAGAGTTGCTTGAGATAGTCATCCAGATGGCGGTATACGCCGGTGTTCCTGCCTGTATGAATGGCTTGACGGCCTATCGCGCAGCAACTGCACGCTTCTCTTCTCATAACAGTGGAGAAAGAAATGAATGAAATTGTGGTTGTTGCGGCGAAAAGAACGGCAACAGGAGCATTTATGGGCGGTTTGGCCGAACATTCGGCCACGTCGTTGGGTAGCGTAGTGATTCAAGCGCTGCTGGCCGACAGTAAATTGCCCGCAGAGGATGTGGACCAGGTCATTATGGGTCAGGTTCTGACTGCTGGTTGCGGCCAGAATCCCGCCAGGCAGTCAGCACTAAATGCCGGCCTTCCTGTCGCGGTCGCCGCGCTAACAATTAACAAAGTGTGTGGTTCAGGATTGAAAGCCGTACACCTTGGCATGCAGGCACTCATCTGTGGGGAGGCCGAGTTTGTGATTGCCGGAGGCCAGGAAAGCATGTCGAATGCCCCACATATCCTGTCAGGCTCCAGGCAGGGAATTCGGCTGGGTGAAGGTGCGCTACAGGACAGTCTGATTGCTGACGGTCTGTGGGATGCGTTCCATCACTACCATATGGGCGTGACCGCTGAGAATGTCGCTGCTGACTATAATATTTCCCGTTCAATGCAGGATGAGTTCGCCCTGAGCTCTCACCGCAAGGCGTTAAAAGCTCAGGAAGCAGGACTGTTCTTTGAAGAAATTGTTCCCGTAAAATGGGTGACCAGGAAAGGCGAACCACGGAGTGTGATTCAGGATGAATGTCCTCGTCATACCAGCATTGAAAAGCTGTCTGGATTAAAAACCGTATTTAAAAAAGAGGGAACAGTGACAGCGGGTAACGCTTCGTCTCTGAATGATGGTGCAGCTGCAGTGCTGCTTTGTCGTCGGGAAACTGCAGAAAAACGGGGAATGGCTGTTCTCGCCTCACTCGGTGCCTTCTCTAATGCCGGTATTGAGCCCGAACTGATGGGGGCTGCACCGATTAACGCTATTGAAATGAATATCAAGAGCATGAACTGGTCGCCTCAGGAGGTCGATATTCTGGAGTCAAATGAGGCTTTTGCTGCCCAGGCATTGGCTGTAGCACACGCTTGTGGCGTCCCCTCAGAGCGAATTAACCCACACGGTGGCGCGATCGCTCTGGGGCATGCCATTGGTGCGTCCGGCTGCCGTATTCTGGTCACGTTAATTCATGGATTAATTCGTGAAGACCTTCATAAAGGTATCGCTGCGCTATGTATCGGCGGGGGGGAAGGTGTCGCACTCAGCGTAACGCGTTAACATGCGCACAGAAAAAATACTCAAAAAAAACCCGCCGGATAGTTGGCGGGTTTTTTTACTGGCTCATCAGTTGGTTAAGCATTAACGCCTTTCATCCCTTCTTCGGAATAACGGCTACCTTTAATCGAAATCGTTCTGTGAATATTATTCAGCGCCACGACATCTGACGCATCCAGTACCAGATCGGCAGCGGCAGCATTCTCTGCCAGGTAATTTACATTCTTGGTTCCGGGGACAGGCACCGTTTTATCATACTGCGCCAGTAACCATGCCAGTGCAATCTGCCCCGACGTGCAGTGGTACTTTTGCGTGAGCGGTGCAATGGCGTCTAACAGCTTAAGATTATGATCGATATTATCCTGCTGAAAACGCGCGTTGTTCCGGCGGAAGTCTCCTTCCGGGAAGTCCGCGTTCTTCAGATATTTACCCGTCAGAAAACCCCGACCCAGTGGAGAATAAGGCACTAAGCCAATCCCCAGCGACTTCACCATCGGCAAAATGCTCTCTTCAATATCGCGCGTCCACAGCGAGTACTCGGTTTGCAGCGCCGTCACTGGAAACACGGCGTGCGCTTTTTGCAGGGTGGTAGCAGAGACTTCGCACAGCCCGACATGACCGATTTTCCCCTCCTGCACCAGGCGGGACAAACAGCGCATGCTCTCTTCGATATCAGCGTCTTTATCCACGCGGTGAAGATAGAAAAGATCTATTTTTTCCACGCCCAGACGCTGTAAAGATTCATGGCAGCAGCGAACAATATAATCCGGGTGGTTATTTATTTTTCGCGCATAGGCGTCATCAGGATCGCGGTCGATGCCACATTTAGTGGCCACTTTAAACTGACTGCGCGTATGAGGATCAAGCTGGGCTAAAAAATGGCCGATAAGCCGCTCGTTATGACCCCGGCCGTATAAATTTGCACTATCAATGAAGTTTACGCCCGCCTCCGCCAGTTGGCCGAGCAGTGCCAGAGACTGGCTATCGTCTGTTTCACCGTAAAATTCACTCAGCCCCATCGCACCGTAGCCGATAGCACTCACGCTCAGATCCTGACCCAGCTGTCTTGTTTTCATAACCCCTCCATAAAATGAAACAGTATTCTTTCATGATTGAGTTATGCGCTGAATTTCAAACCAGGCGATACCTTTTGGGTATCATCGCTGCGGGCAAACAGCGGTAGGAAGAAAGTCGCTGACAGGGTAAACTATTCCCTTACTTTATTATGGATTTACTTGAGGATGATAATGGAAACTTTACCTCCCTGCCCAAAATGTCACTCAGAATACAGCTGGCAGGATGGCGCAATGCTCAACTGCCCTGAGTGCGGACATGTCTGGGCTGACGGCGCAGATGCAGCCACCGACGATACCCTGACGGTGAAAGATGCCAACGGCAATCTGCTGGCAGACGGCGACAGCGTCACGGTGATTAAAGACCTCAAGGTCAAAGGCAGTTCCACGCCGCTGAAGATGGGCACGAAAGTAAAAAGTATTCGCCTGGTGGAAGGCGACCATAACATCGACTGCAAAATTGATGGTTTTGGCCCGATGAAGCTGAAGTCCGAGTTTGTGAAAAAGAACTGATCCCGGCCAGTAGCCGCAGCGCTACTGGCCCCCTCTTTTCCCACCTGAGTTGCCCTCACGTCTGAAACTGCTAGTATCACAAGGCACAAACTTCATGTGTTAAGGGCGTGCGGCGCTCAACGGACCGGCTCAATATTTCCCCAGGGGGCAGAGTGAATAAGACGTTAGGCGTGTTTTTCCCGCTTTATACCACGACGCTGTTAATGCTGCTCGGTTCCGGGCTGCTGACGACCTACGTATCACTGCGCCTGACCTCGGCCCATGTGTCCGGGGGGCTGATCGGGGCGATTATCGCTGCAAACTACATTGGTCTGGTGATCGGTGGCAAAGTCGGCCACTTTTTGATTGCCCGCGTCGGCCACATTCGCACCTACGTCTCCTGTGCCGGCATCATCACCGCCGCCGTGCTGTGCCACGGGTTAACCGGGTTTATCCCGGTCTGGGTCGGCCTGCGGTTGATTATTGGCCTGTGTATGATGTGCCAGTATATGGTGCTGGAAAGCTGGCTCAACGATCAGTCTGAATCGGAACAGCGCGGCAAAGTCTTTGGCTGCTATATGGTGGCCACCTATCTTGGCATGTCGCTCGGGCAGGTGGTGCTGATGCTGCAAACTGACCTTGGCCTGAGTACGTTACTGCTGATAGCACTCTGTTTTTCACTCTGCCTGGTACCTATTGCGCTGACCACGCGCACGCACGCCCGTCAGCTTTCCCCGGCCCCGATGGAGCTGCGTTATTTTGTTGGCGCAATCCCGAAGGTGCTGGCTACCACACTGGCTATTGGGATGCTGGTCGGCTCTTTTTACGGTCTTGCCCCCGTATACGCCAGCCAGCAGCAGCTCACCACCGGGCAAACCGGCCTCTTTATGGCTATCGCGATATTTGCCGGTCTGGTGGCCCAGTTCCCGCTCAGCTGGCTGTCTGACCGCTATAACCGAACCCTGTTGATGCGTCTGAATGCCATTGTGCTGATCGTTGCCGCGCTGCCGCTGGCGATCCTGCCGCAGATCAGTTTTTCACTGCTGCTGGTGCTCGGTTTCGTTGTCAGCATGCTGCAATTTTCACTCTACCCGCTGGCGGTGGCGCTGGCCAATGACCTGGTTGAGCCGGAACGACGCGTGTCACTGGCCGCCTGCCTGTTAATGGCCTTTGGGGTAGGTGCCAGTATCGGACCGTTAGTGGTGGGGCTACTGATGGAGCCGCTGGGGGGCAATACCCTGTATGCCTTCTTCGCCCTGTGTGGGCTGATGATTGTCGGCCTGAGCAGAACAGTGAAACAGGATGCAGCACAGTTCGTGGAAGATGCACCGGTTCCGCATATTGCGATGCCAGACAGTCTGATGAGCTCTCCGCTGTCTCCTGCACTGAATCCGGCATTTGATGAGCAGATGATTGAGGAAACCATGCCGTCATTTGACAGTGAGGCCGTCACGGAAGAAGAGGAAACACCGCCACTTCAGGGGGCCGACCCCGACGAAGAGACCGGACTGAAGAAAGCCTGGGAAAAGCTGTGAGTCGTCAGGCTTCGCCGATCGCCGGTGAATGCCTGTACGCACTTAATTCGGTTCGAGAGCAACAGACCTGTGACTGCCCGACCGGGGGGGAAACTCCCCGCCTTTTTAATGGGCCACCCCGCCGTGAGTTCAGGGCGATAGGGGGACGATGGTTAAACGGTACAACGCGGTGATGGTACCAGGTACTGATCAAATAACAGGCCAGCAGGAAAACCGCTGTTTCATCCCTTGAACGCTAATGCAGTCCTGAGACGCTTACTGTCAAATAAAGAGAGTAAATGGAAAAAAGTAAGACGCCAGTAAACTTAAATTAATCCCTGAGCGTAGGCATAACGAATTAACTCTATGTTTGAAGAGACTCCCAGCCGACGCATCGCGTTATATTTTTGCGTTGATATGGTACTGATCGTTCGATTCTGACGATGAGCTATTTCTGATAGCGTATAGCCCGATGAAAAGAGCCTAATCACCTCTAACTCTTTTGGAGTAAGCGGACTTCCTTTTTCCTGACCTTTTACCAGATAATTCTTAATGTGACTGAATGACGATGAGAAATAACATCCCGACTGCGTGGTAATGTGTTGGCACGCCTGTACTGTTTCATCAACCGGATCCGCTTTGCTAACAATGGCCTTAACGCCATAATCACACGCCCCTCTGAGGATCGCCGTATTATTCTGCGAAGTGAGCAGAACAATTTTCATCGCCGGGAAACGGCTATGCAAAGCACGAAGCTTGGCAAAACCATCGATAGCCGAACGGTCTGAACTCAATGAAAAATCCGTAATAGCGATATCTGTTGGTGTGGAGGCTAAAACATTCAGTAAACTCTTTCCACATACTGTTTCGCTAGTAATAGAAAAACGATCGCTCCTGGCGAACAGTACCTTGAGTGAATTAATGATGTGCGGGTGGTCGTCAGAGATTGCCACTGTGTATCTGTTATACATACATCCTCCATGTGGGTGTTCATCCCGAATCAATACACGTTCTATTAAAACCAGAATCCAAAAAATTATCTTAATTGCGCGACGTACGGAATGGCAAGCTTTTGCGTTAAATAAACACACATGACTCACAAGTGAGACTATAAAAAATATAAAATATAAAATAAAAGCGTTAAGACTGGCATCTTTTATAAAAATTCCGACACCTTTAGATTAAAAGCGACTAATAACAGGTACACTTAAAAACACACGTTGCTCATAATTTATTTTCCGAATGAAATATCGCGAAAAAACCGATCATGGCCTGAAGCGGCGTATCTAAGGCCTTTAAGCCCGCATCGTGGTGAAAATCAGCCGGAGAAAATTTCTGTCGCCGTTTGGGCGCGAACCCCTTAGCATTGCCGCCAGGTTTTGAGGAGATGGCTATGTTGCTCACTGTACTTTACATCATTGGTATCACCGCAGAGTCCATGACCGGGGCGCTGGCCGCTGGCCGACGTAAGATGGATATGTTCGGCGTTATCATCATTGCGTCTGTTACCGCGATTGGTGGAGGGTCGGTGCGCGACATGCTACTGGGCCATTACCCGCTTGGCTGGGTCAGGCATCCCGAATACATTATGATCGTGGCCGCCGCCGCCGTGATTACCACGCTGGCTGCCCCATTGATGCCGCACCTGCGTAAAGTTTTTCTGGTCCTGGATGCCTTGGGTCTGGTGGTCTTCTCCATCATTGGAGCTCAGGTTGCCCTGGATATGGGGCACGCTGGGATCATTGCGGCGATCAGCGCGGTCGTCACCGGGGTCTTCGGAGGCGTACTCCGCGATATGTTCTGTAATCGTATTCCTCTGGTTTTTCAGAAGGAGCTTTACGCCGGGATCGCCTTCGCCTCTGGCTGGATCTATATCCTGTTGCTGAAAACGACAATGGCAACGGAAACCGTGATTATCATCACGCTGCTCGCCGGATTTAGTGCGCGTCTTTTAGCGCTGCGTTTCAAACTGGGGCTCCCGGTGTTCAACTACCCTCACGGTGACCACTGATCACGGGAGGCTGATGCTTCCAGCCAGCGGATGAGCCATTCCACTTCCTGATGGTGCAGATAAGCATAGATTTTTCCTGCCAGGCCGGGCCCCACGCCCGGCTGTTGCTGCCACTCCTGCATGCTGCGTGACAGCAGCGGTACCCAGCTGTCGTCTGACAGCGAATGCATTGCCTGCGCGGGTATAGGCACTCCCAGTGCCCTGACCCACCATTTAAAAGGGCGCTGGCGGCTTAAACGAAACTGTTGCCAGAAAGCCTGCGCTTTTGCCTTCCCTATCCCCGGAATGGCCTGGAGCTGCTCCTGCGATAATGTCAGCCATGAAAACAGGTGAGTCAGACTTCCGGACTGAATCAACTGCTGCCAGCGCTGCCGCCCTATTCCCGTCAGATTCAACCCCGACGTTCCGCTCAACCACTCCAGCCTTGCCAGAAACTGCTGACGACACTCAGGTGTCGGATGAAAGCAGCTCAGTGCATGAAAGTTGCCGTCAGGCGGACGAGGCAGGTCGCGCTGCGCAACGCGCCAGAGAACGCTATCCAGCCGCGGGATCCCCTGGCCAGCCAGGCTGATGCGAACCTGATCGCCTGCCATAACATCACGTTGCCGCCAGCGGGCTAATGACCCCACGCTGACCCGGCTGATACGTTTATCATCCAGCTGCACTGGCTCAAGATTTAACACTACGCTGATTTTCCCGGTGCGACCGACTGAAAATGACACTGACTGCACTTCGCCGGACACCTGCGGCGGTGCATATTTCCATGCCACCGCCCAGTCGCCAGCATCCGGCATCCAGCTATTGCCCTTCTGAGCGGGAATGGCGTGTACA
The DNA here is from genome assembly GCF_055556675.1 of Erwinia sp. PME.40.26/001. NCBI lineage: Bacteria > Pseudomonadati > Pseudomonadota > Gammaproteobacteria > Enterobacterales > Erwiniaceae > Erwinia > Erwinia sp. PME.40.26/001. Next base: position 30,761 of record NZ_JBVHNP010000009.1, on the reverse strand, counting down.
ACAACGCCATCGGTGACAAACGGCAGGGGCTGATGAAACCAGCGCTCACGCCATGCCTCAACCTCATCCGCATCCTTCACTCTGCGCGTCCAGGCGCTGACATCAGGGAATCCGGCTTTACGCAGCCCGGACAGCCGCTGTGCAAGGGTTTCCGGTCCGTCCGGCCAGGCCCAGACAAACAGCCCGATGTTGCGCAGCACGCCGCCAGGGTTTTTGGCTCTCATGGCACCTGCCACGATGGCGCGGGCATTTTTGCCCCCGTCGACAGCCTGGTGATGATCGTTCATCATCAGATACAGTTCCCCCTGAAAAACCTGTTGCCCGGATGAAAGCGGTATAACGTCGGGAATAGCCGCGATCGCCCTGGCGCTGGCCGTCCAGTCTTCCCCGACGATCCCATCCCCCCTGCTGATCATTTTCGCCAGGATACCGTTCTGGTAAACCAGCGTTACCGCCACCCCGTCCACTTTAGGCTGCACCACCAGGTCTGGCTTACTCTCCATCCATTTCGCCATCGCCGCTTTCCCCGACAGCTTCCTGACGCCGACGTGGGCAACAGGGTGCAGTACGTGACCATCGGTAGTCAGCTGTGGCCGACGGTCACTGGCAGGTTGAAAACAGCGCTGCCACTGCTGCATTTTGCCCTGTAAAGCATCGTAGTCGGCGTCGCTTATCTGACTTTTTCCCTGACGGTAATAGGCGTCATCCCACTGCGTTAACTGCGCGTCCAGTGCGCTGATCTCAGCCTCTGCACGCACGGGCGTCCAGACCGGGCACGCGGCAATGGCCGCTGAACTGAACCCCCACATCAGTACGATGACGTAACGCATCCTTTCCTCCTTTCGTGCCAGTGAAGGGCGGCAGTAAAACGCAGGTCCGGACGGATGGCGAGGAAGGAAACGACCATTCGGGAGATGGCTTCAGAACTTCCGCTCCCGGCTCATATCCGCCGACAAAAAATTGCGCGATGCGGCCTGTTTCTTCAGAAAAAACGGGTTAACGCACCCTAAACGCTGCATGACGGGCTGCACCTGTGTATACTGTGCAGGAAGTAGACTCCGCTTTATTGGCATATCAAGAATAATCATGGCTCAAGGCACACTTTTTATTATTTCCGCCCCCAGCGGCGCGGGTAAATCCAGCCTGATTCAGGCACTGTTAAAAACGCAACCGCTGTACGATACACAGGTTTCCGTCTCCCACACCACGCGTGGCGTCCGGCCGGGTGAAAATCATGGAGAGCATTACTACTTCGTCAATCACGACGAGTTCCGCTCCATGATCAGCGAAGATGCGTTTCTTGAACATGCTGAAGTGTTTGGTAACTATTACGGAACCTCGCGTAAAGCGATTGAGCAGGTGCTGTCGACCGGCGTTGATGTATTTCTTGATATCGACTGGCAGGGTGCAAAACAGATTCGTGAGAAAATGCCGTCCGCACGTAGCATTTTTGTGCTGCCGCCGTCGAAAGACGAACTGGACCGCCGACTGCGAGGCCGCGGCCAGGACAGCGAAGAAGTGATCACTAAACGTATGGCGCAGGCCGTAGCAGAAATGAGCCATTACGCAGAGTACGACTATCTGATCGTGAATGATGATTTCGACCTGGCGCTGTCCGACCTGAAAAATATTATTCGCGCAGAGCGTTTGCGCATGGCTCGTCAAAAAGCCCGTCATGATGCTTTAATCAGCAAACTATTGGCAGACTGAGGACAACTCAGTATGATGCCCAGTCATTTCGTCACCACCCGTGGAGTATCACACTTATGGCACGCGTAACCGTACAGGACGCAGTAGAAAAAATTGGTAACCGTTTTGACCTGGTTCTGGTAGCAGCACGTCGCGCACGTCAGATGCAGGTTGGCGGCAAAGACCCACTGGTTCCGGAAGAGAACGACAAATCTACCGTTATCGCGCTGCGCGAAATCGAAGAAGGCCTGATCACTAATCAGATCCTCGACGTTCGCGATCGCCAGGAGCAGCATGAGCAGGAAGCCGCTGAAATGCAGGCTGTTACCGCTATTGCTGAAGGTCGTCGTTAATTCGCTTTGAAGGCCCGCCTTGTATCTGTTTGAAAGCCTCAATCAGCTGATTGAAAGATACTTGCCTGAGGAGCAAATAAAGCGCCTCAAGCAAGCTTACCTTGTCGCACGTGATGCTCACGAGGGACAGACACGCTCCAGCGGTGAGCCTTACATCACCCATCCGGTTGCCGTAGCCTGTATCCTGGCTGAAATGAAGCTCGACCATGAAACATTGATGGCCGCCCTTCTGCACGACGTTATCGAAGACACCCCTGCCACCTACCAGGATATGGAACAGCTGTTTGGTCAGACTGTTGCGGAACTGGTCGAAGGGGTTTCCAAGCTCGATAAGCTGAAATTCCGCGATAAAAAAGAAGCCCAGGCTGAAAACTTCCGCAAGATGATCATGGCGATGGTGCAGGATATCCGCGTCATTTTGATCAAGCTGGCTGACCGTACGCATAATATGCGTACTCTGGGTGCATTGCGTCCCGATAAAAAGCGCCGCATTGCCCAGGAAACCCTCGAAATTTACAGCCCGCTGGCACACCGCCTGGGTATTCACCACCTTAAAACCGAGCTGGAAGAGCTGGGCTTTGAAGCCCTGTATCCGAACCGCTATCGCGTGATTAAAGAAGTGGTGAAAGCAGCACGCGGCAACCGTAAAGAGATGATTCAAAAAATCCTCTCCGAAATTGACGGTCGCCTCGAAGAAGCCGGTATTACCCGTCGCGTCAGCGGACGTGAGAAGCACCTTTACTCCATCTACTGCAAAATGCACCTGAAAGAGCAGCGATTCCATTCCATTATGGATATCTACGCTTTCCGGGTCATTGTCCGTGATGTTGATACCTGCTACCGCGTACTGGGCCAGATGCACAGCCTGTACAAGCCGCGCCCTGGCCGGGTCAAAGACTATATTGCTATCCCCAAGGCCAACGGCTATCAGTCCCTGCATACCTCAATGATCGGCCCGCACGGCGTGCCGGTTGAGGTGCAGATCCGTACCGAAGATATGGATCAAATGGCAGAGATGGGGGTCGCCGCGCACTGGGCTTATAAAGAGCAGGGCGAAAGCAGCACCACGGCACAGATCCGCGCCCAGCGGTGGTTGCAGAGCCTGCTTGAGCTGCAGCAGAGCGCCGGCAGCTCGTTTGAATTTATCGAAAGCGTTAAATCCGACCTGTTCCCGGATGAAATTTACGTCTTCACTCCGGAAGGGCGCATTGTCGAACTTCCTGCCGGCGCGACGCCAGTGGACTTCGCCTATGCTGTCCATACCGATATCGGTCATGCCTGCGTCGGCGCACGTGTCGATCGCCAGCCTTATCCGCTGTCGCAGTCGCTGACCAGCGGCCAGACCGTAGAAATCATTACCGCACCGGGTGCCCGCCCGAATGCGGCGTGGCTAAACTTTGTTGTCAGTTCCAAAGCGCGCGCCAAGATCCGCCAACTGCTGAAAAATCTTAAACGCGATGACTCGGTCAGCCTGGGCCGTCGCCTGCTCAATCACGCTCTGGGCGGCAGCCGTAAGCTGGCCGAAATTCCTGAAGCTAACGTTCAGCATGAGCTGGAGCGTATGAAGCTGGCCACGCTGGACGACCTGCTGGCTGAAATTGGCCTTGGCAACGCGATGAGCGTGGTGGTGGCGAAAAATCTGCAGCAGAGTGACCAGAGTACGGCGTCAGCAACGGGCACGTCACCTGCCAGCGGAGCGCGCAGCAAGCTGCCAATCAAAGGTGCCGATGGCGTCCTGATCACCTTCGCCAAATGTTGCCGTCCCATCCCCGGTGACCCGATTGTGGCGCACGTCAGCCCGGGCAAAGGCCTGGTGGTACACCATGAATCCTGTCGTAATATCCGCGGTTACCAGAAAGAGCCTGAGAAATACATGGCCGTAGAGTGGGATAAGGTGACCGAGCAGGAGTTCGTGGCTGAAATTAAGGTGGATATGTTTAACCACCAGGGCGCGCTGGCTAACCTGACGGCGGCCATCAACACCGCGGGTTCCAATATTCAGAGCCTGAACACCGAAGAGAAAGACGGTCGTGTGTACAGCGCCTTTATCCGTCTGACGGCACGCGATCGCGTTCATCTGGCGAATATCATGCGTAAAATTCGCGTGATGCCGGATGTGATCAAGGTGCACCGCAACCGCAATTAAGTCAGGGACGGAGCCCTGCTCCGTCTCTTTCTGCTCCCCGATCGCCGGTCTGACGGAATGACTAATTTTTAGGGAGTCTGCTTCTCATGAATGCTCAACGTTATGCCCGCATCCGCGCAATGCTTGCCGCCCGTCAGCATGACCTGACGGTCTGTATGGAGCAGGTGCATAAACCTCATAACGTTTCTGCAGTGATCCGTACCGCTGACGCCGTTGGCGTGCATGAAGTTCACGCCGTATGGCCAGGCAGCCGTATGCGCACCATGGTATCTTCCGCTGCAGGCAGTAACAGCTGGGTACAGGTGAAAACTCACCGGACCATATCGGACGCCGTGACCCATCTTAAAGATCAGAACATGCAGATTCTGGCCACCCACCTTTCTGACAAGGCCGTTGATTTTCGTGAAATCGACTACACCCGCCCCACCTGTATCTTAATGGGGCAGGAAAAAACCGGGATCACCCAGGAGGCGCTCGACCTGGCCGATCAGGATATTATCATTCCGATGATCGGGATGGTGCAGTCGCTGAATGTTTCCGTGGCATCAGCACTGATCCTCTATGAAGCCCAGCGTCAGCGGCAAAATGCCGGCATGTACCTGCGTGAAGAAAGCACGCTGGACTATGCGGAGCAGCAGCGTCTGCTATTCGAGGGGGGTTATCCGGTACTGGCCCGCGTGGCAAAGCATAAGGGACTACCCTACCCGGAAATTAACGATCGGGGTGAAGTCGTAGCGGAACCGGAATGGTGGGCCACCATGCAGTCGAAGGCGCATAAATAATGCAGGGCCGTCTGCTCGATGCCGTCCCGCTGAACACGCTATCAGGTGTGGGTGCCAGTCAGGCGGCAAAGCTGGCTAAACTCGGCCTGCTGACGGTACAGGATCTACTGCTGCACCTGCCGATGCGTTATGAAGACCGTACCCAGCTGTATGCCATCAACGACCTGCTGCCGGGCATTTACGCCACGGTAGAAGGGGAAGTGCTGCATTGCGACATCTCATTTGGCCGTCGTCGTATGCTCACCTGTCAGATCAGCGACGGTAGCGGCGTGCTGACCCTGCGCTTCTTTAACTTCAATGCGGGAATGAAAAACAGCCTCGCCGCTGGCCGTCGCGTTACCGCCTATGGCGAGATCAAACGCGGCCAGCGTGGCGCAGAGATTATTCATCCTGAATATAAGGTTCAGGGGGAAAGCAGCGTGACGGCGCTCCAGGAGACGCTGACGCCCGTCTACTCCACTACGGAAGGTGTCCGCCAGGCCACACTGCGGAATCTCACTGACCAGGCGTTAACCCTGCTGGACACCTGCGCCATTGCCGAACTGCTGCCGCCGGAGTTAAGCCAGGGCCTGATCAGCCTGCCCGCGGCCCTGCGAACCCTGCACCGGCCGCCGCCGGATATGGCACTGGCCGATCTGGACAGCGGCACCCATCCTGCCCAGCGACGGCTGATTATGGAGGAGTTGCTGGCGCACAATCTCAGCATGCTGGCGGTGCGTGCCGGAGCCCAGCGCTATCATGCCCTGCCGATGGAGGCCCGCCACAGTCTGAGTGACAGGCTGCTGGCGGCCCTGCCCTTCAAACCGACTAACGCCCAGGCACGCGTGGTGCGTGAGATCGAAACCGATCTGGCCCGCGACTACCCGATGATGCGTCTGGTTCAGGGTGATGTGGGCTCAGGGAAAACGCTGGTTGCGGCGCTGGCCGCGCTGAATGTCATTGCCTTTGGCAAACAGGTAGCATTGATGGCTCCCACCGAACTGCTGGCCGAACAGCACGCGAATAACTTCCGTCAGTGGTTTGCACCGCTGGGGCTGGAAGTCGGCTGGCTGGCAGGTAAACAAAAAGGCAAAGCCCGCATCGCCCAGCAGGAAGCCATTGCCAGCGGCCAGGTTTCGATGATTGTTGGCACCCATGCAATTTTCCAGGAGCAGGTGCAGTTTAACGGTCTGGCGCTGGTCATTATCGATGAGCAGCACCGCTTTGGCGTCCACCAGCGCCTGGCGCTGTGGGAGAAAGGCGAAGAGCAGGGTTTCCATCCACACCAGCTGATTATGACCGCGACGCCCATCCCCCGCACCCTGGCGATGACCGCCTATGCAGACCTGGACACCTCCACCATCGACGAAATGCCGCCGGGCCGCACGCCAGTGACTACCGTGGCGATCCCGGATACGCGCCGGGCCGATATCATTGCCAGAGTGAAACTGGCCTGTGGCAGCGAAGGCCGCCAGGCCTACTGGGTGTGTACGCTGATCGAGGAGTCTGAGCTGCTGGAAGCGCAGGCGGCTGAGGCCACCTGGGAAGAGCTGAAACTGGCCCTGCCTGAGCTGAATATCGGGCTGGTACACGGTCGCATGAAACCGCAGGAAAAACAGGCCGTGATGCAGGCCTTTAAACAGGGTGATATTCACCTGTTAATTGCCACCACGGTCATTGAGGTCGGGGTGGATGTCCCCAATGCCAGCCTGATGATTATTGAGAACCCGGAGCGTCTGGGCCTGGCACAGCTGCACCAGCTGCGCGGCCGCGTCGGCCGTGGGGCGATCGCCTCTCACTGCGTACTATTGTATAAAGCGCCGCTGAGTAAAACGGCCCAGAAACGCTTACAGGTACTGCGCGACAGCAACGATGGTTTTGTCATTGCCCAGTGTGACCTTGAAATTCGCGGTCCTGGTGAGCTGCTCGGCACACGCCAGACCGGGAATGCCGAATTCAAAGTCGCCGACCTGCTGCGCGATCAGGCAATGATCCCTGAAGTCCAGCGCGTGGCGCGCCATATTCATCAGCACTATCCGGCGCAGGCAGTCGCCCTGATCGAACGCTGGCTACCGGAAACCGAACGCTATACCAACGCCTGATCATGAATGTTTTAGATTCCTGTTTGCCACGTTGGCAAACGATTGCTTTTGCGCTAAAGAAGATTAAAATCGCCCCTTTGTTGCCCCGGGAAGCCTTAACATGACCGTTGAAACCCAAGATGCTGCCGCCGACCGTAGCCCTGTTGCTACTGGCAAAAGCGAACTTATTTACCGCCTTGAAGATCGCCCACCGTTACCGCAAACCCTGTTTGCAGCCTGTCAGCACTTGCTGGCGATGTTTGTCGCGGTTATTACCCCGGCCCTGCTGATTTGTCAGGCCCTGGGCCTGCCCGCGCAGGATACCCAGCATATTATCAGTATGTCGCTCTTTGCCTCCGGCGTGGCGTCTGTTCTGCAGATAAAAACCTGGGGCCCGGTGGGCTCCGGTCTGCTGTCGATTCAGGGTACCAGCTTCAATTTTGTGACTCCGCTGATTATGGGCGGCCTGGCGCTGAAAAATGGCGGGGCTGACGTGCCCACCATGATGGCGGCTCTGTTCGGCACGCTGATGCTGGCATCCTGCACGGAAATGGCGCTGTCGCGCGTGCTGCACCTGGCGCGCCGGGTCATTACCCCACTGGTGTCCGGGATTGTAGTGATGATTATCGGCCTGTCACTGATCCAGGTCGGCCTGACGTCCATCGGCGGGGGCTTTGCCGCGATGAACGATCACACCTTCGGGGCGCCAAAAAACCTGCTGCTGGCTGGCGTGGTGCTGGCGGTAATCATTCTGCTGAACCGCCAGCGTAATGCTTACCTGCGCGTGGCTTCCCTGGTGATCGCGATGGCGGTAGGCTACCTGCTGGCCTGGGCCATGGGCATGCTGCCGGAAAATACGACACCGGCCAATACCGCGCTGATTACCCTTCCCATGCCCTTTTATTACGGACTGGGCATCGACTGGAACCTGCTTATCCCCCTGATGCTGGTGTTTATGGTCACCTCGCTGGAAACCATCGGGGATATCACTGCCACCTCGGATGTCTCCGAGCAGCCGGTCAGTGGTCCGGTCTATATGAAACGCCTGAAAGGCGGGGTGCTGGCTAACGGCCTGAATTCGTTTGTTTCCGCACTGTTCAATACCTTCCCTAACTCCTGCTTCGGGCAGAACAACGGTGTGATCCAGCTTACCGGCGTGGCCAGCCGCTACGTCGGCTTTGTTGTCTCGCTGATGCTGATAGTACTGGGGCTGTTCCCCGCGGTGAGTGGCTTCGTGCAACATATTCCTGAACCGGTACTCGGCGGCGCAACGATTGTGATGTTCGGTACCATCGCCGCGTCCGGCGTGCGTATTGTGTCGCGTGAACCGCTTAACCGCCGCGCTATCATGATTATTGCGCTGTCGCTGGCCGTCGGCCTCGGCGTATCGCAGCAGCCGCTGATACTGCAATTTGCACCGGACTGGCTTAAAACGCTGCTCTCTTCCGGCATTGCCGCCGGGGGTATCACTGCGATCATTCTGAATCTGGTGTTCCCGCAGGAAAAATAAACCGGTTCCTGTCATTCTGGAGACGTGTGGAAATTTCACCCGGTCGCCGCATGCAGGTTGAGATGCGGCGATAAATCAGGCATAACAAGCCATTACCAGAATTCATAGGGATGGATACGATGAAGTTTCTCGGAAAAGTTTTGCTCACGCTGCTGCTGTTTCTACTGCTGGTGGTCGTTGCCCTGTATGTTTTGCTGCAGACGCAGTGGGGCGCGGGCTGGATCGGTCGCCAGGTCAGCGCCGACAGTGATTATGAGCTGTCACTCAGTAAAATGGAGCATAACTTTTCTGATCCCAGCCATCTGCTGTTGAATAACGTCTCCTTTGGCCGTAAAGGTCAGCCCGCCACGCTGGTTGCTAAACGCGTTAATCTGGGCCTGGGTCTGATCCAGTTCAGCAATCCCCTGCACTTTGCCAGTATTCGCCTTGATCAGGGGACGCTAAATCTCAGTGAAAAAAGTGCGCCGCTCTCATTACAGGCTGACCGTTTGCAACTCAGCCAGATGGCGCTGAACCGCAGCGAGGGTGAATGGCCGCTGCAGGCACAGCGTGTTGATGGCGGTGTGATGCCGTGGAAGCCGGAGGCCGGTAAGCTTCTCGGCAAGGAAGCCCGCTTCCAGATGAGTGCCGGCTCGCTGACGCTGAACGGCATCCCTGCCGCTAACGTGCTGATCCAGGGAAGCCTGAAAGGACAACAGTTGCAGCTCAGTAACCTGGGGGCGGACATGGCGCTGGGCTCCGTGACCGCCAGCGCGCAGCGCGATGCAAACGGTACGTGGCAGGTTTCCACCCTGCGTCTGAACAGCATCCGCCTGCAAACAGATAAGACGCTGCGCGATTTCCTGCTGCCGTTGGGTGCGCTGCCGCCAGTGCATTTTGATCGCATCGATGTGACCGATGCCCGCCTTGAAGGACAGGACTGGGCGGTGACCGATCTCGACCTGAATTTGAAAAACCTGAGCCTGAGCCTGAGCCAGGGTGACTGGCAGAGCGATAACGGCTCGCTGTCACTGAACGCCAGCAGCTTTGTGAATGGCAGCCTGCAGTTGAACGATCCGATTGCCAATATGGACTTCTCCCCCCAGGGGATCGCCATTACGCAGTTCAGCTCACGCTGGGTCAACGGTCTGGTGCGTGCACAGGGTAACTGGACCCGCAGTGACCGGAAACTGACGCTGGACGAACTGGTCATCGCCGGGCTGGAATATACCCTGCCGCTCAACTGGCGCGAACGCTGGATGCAGCCGCTGCCCGCCTGGCTTGACAGCGTGGAAGTGACGAAATTCAGCGCTAATCGCAACCTGATTATCGATATCAATCCGGACTTCCCTTTCCAGATGACCTCCCTGGACGGCACCGGCAACCGTCTGCTGATGGCTCGTGAACATCAGTGGGGAATCTGGTCAGGCGATCTGAGCGTCAATGCCGCCGAAGCCACGTTTAACCGTGTCGACCTGCGCCATCCCTCGCTGGTACTCAACGCCGGGGATAACAGCATTAACGTGACGGAGATGAGTGCTTTCAGCCATGAAGGTATGCTGGAGGGACTGGCAACGCTCAGCCAGCAACCGCAACGTGCGCTATCGTTGACCCTGAGTGGCCGTCAGGTGCCCGTGAATGTGTTACATGACTGGGGCTGGCCACAGGTGCCACTGCAGGGTAACGGCAATCTCCAGCTGAAATTGCAGGGCAATCTGTCGGCGGCACAATCACTGAAATCGTCGGCTAATGGCACGCTGACAGTGACGGCAGGCGATAAATCGGTGCAACAGACCATGCAGGCAGGCCAGGTCGCTGGCGCGCAGTAATTCTCGTTCGGGGTACTATCTGCCCCGTCCGGGCTTCGCAACCTCACGCGGGTAAGGTATAGTCCGTTTTTTTACGGGGGAACCATGCTGACCAATTCATCCATTCGTCTGAACAAATACATTGGCGAGAGCGGCATCTGCTCACGCCGCGATGCCGATCGATACATCGAACAGGGAAACGTTTTTATCAACGGCAAGCGTGCCTCGGTGGGCGATCAGGTCTTTGCTGGCGATGTGGTGAAAGTAAACGGCCAGCTTATTGAACCGCGTAACGAAGATGACCTGGTGCTGATTGCGCTAAATAAGCCGGTTGGTATCGTCAGCACAACGGAAGACGGTGAGCGGGACAACATTGTCGATTTCGTTAACCACAGCAAGCGGGTGTTCCCCATCGGACGCCTGGATAAAGACTCGCAGGGGCTGATCCTGCTGACCAACCACGGCGATCTGGTGAACAAGATCCTGCGCGCCGGTAACGATCACGAAAAAGAGTATATCGTGACCGTGAACAAGCCGGTGACGGAAGAGTTTATTCGCGGGCTGGGCGCAGGCGTACCGATGCTGGGTACGGTGACCAAAAAATGCAAAGTGAAAAAAGAAGCACCCTTTGTGTTTCGCATTACGCTGGTACAGGGGCTGAACCGTCAGATCCGCCGCATGGCAGAGCACTTTGGCTATGAGGTGACAAAGCTCGAGCGTGTTCGCATTATGAACATCAGCCTGAAAGGCCTGCCGCCGGGTGAATGGCGGGATTTGACCGATGATGAGCTGATCGCACTGTTTAAGCTGATCGAGGACTCCTCCTCCGAAGATAAATCCGCGAAGAAGGCACCAGCGAAAAAAACCGCCGTGAAAAAGCCCACCAGCAGCGGGGCAAAAACGCCAGATAAAGCGGCTGCCAGCCCGGCGGGTCGTAAACGCTTTAACCAGCCGGGCCGCAAGAAAAAGGGCCGCTAAGGCACTTTTTTATTGCCCGCTGCCCACGCCCGGCTCCAACGGGCCGTCCGGGTCGGCGGGCAGTACAATGTACACCCCTTCAAACACCGCACCCGACTCATCGTTACCAAACAGCTCAACTTCAAGCTGCACCCGCGCCTTACGGCCACGCGCCAGCCGGTCAAGATCGCCACTCAGAGAACCCAGGTCAGCAATCGCGCCCGGCCTGCCGCTGATCGGTTTGCTATAGCGAATGTGGGCATCGGCCAGAATGATCGTCCCGCCCAGATGCCGCTCACGCAGCAGCAGCCAGATCAGGCCCCAGCCGGTCAGCGTCGCCAGCGAAAACAGGCTGCCCGCGAACAGGGTATGGTGGGGATTCTGATTGCCGGTTTCCGGCATGGTGGTGATAAATTTCTGACCGGTGTACTGCAGGATGCGCACGCCCATTTTTTCACTGAGCGGGATATGCTGATACCATGCCTGCTGGAGCTGACCACACCAGTCAGCGCGGTGCAGAATATCATCCAGCGTCACCACCGGCTTAATCATCAGGAAATGGCGTACCGGCGTGGTCTGCGGTGCGGTGATCTCCCCCTGGTTGAGGTAGCCGAGCTTGGAAAAGAACTCAACGGCATCTTCACGCGCGCTGCAGACGACACGCTTGACCCCTTCCTGACGCGCCACCGACTCCAGGGTCATCGCCACCAGCGTGCCCAGGCCTTTGCCCTGCACGGAGGGGTGGACCGCCAGAAAACGGATAGCGGCTTCGTTGTCGGCATTAATATACAGCCTCCCGATGGCCACCGGGTCCCCTTTCTCATCCACCACCATCTGATGGTGGGCCAGCGCATCCCAGGCGTCACGCTCCGACCCCATCGGCTGATGCAGCGGCTTACGCAGCATTTCCCAGCGGAACTGGTAATAGATATCTAACTCTTCTGCAGTTTCTGGCACACGGAGGTGATACATAAAATGGTTCTCTCTTTCAGGTCCCGCAAGGTCACTTCTGTGCCGTCCGGCTAACGACTTCACACCTGCAGCCAGAAGGTTACGGGGCCATCATTAATCAGCGCCACTTTCATATCAGCGGCGAAACGCCCGGTTTCCGTGGCGATACCTTTATCACGACAGCAGGCAGCGAAGTATTCATACAGCTCTTCAGCGTCGGACGGCGCAGCACCGCCGGAAAAACTTGGGCGCATCCCTTTTTTGGTGTCGGCTGCCAGCGTGAACTGGGACACCACCAGCACGCTGCCCCCCGCCTGCTGCACGTTCAGGTTCATCTTGTCGTTTTCATCGGCAAAAATACGGTAACCCAGCACCTTATCCGCTAACTTTTGTGCGGTCCCCGGGGTATCCCCTTTCTCTACGCCCAGCAAAATCAGCAAACCCGGCCCAATCTCGCCGAGGGTTTCCCCCGCCACGGTGACGCTGGCAGAAAGCGCCCGTTGAATTAAGGCAATCATGATCCCTCGTTTTCTCTTTCTTGTTCTTCTTGTTTAAGCCGGCGGTAGTCGCCCAGCGTGGCGGTCACTTCCGCCCCTAATAAAACGATACACCACGTCCAGTACACCCATAAAAAAAGAATGGGGATAACGGCAAGCACGCCGTAAATCAACTGGTACGAGGGAAACATCGTAACATACAGCGCAAAGCCTTTTTTACCCAGTTCGAACAGGGCACCCGCCACGACAGCCCCTACCAGTGCATCGCGTCCTGCCACCTGAGTGGTGGGAACAATGCTGTACAGCAGCCAGAACGACAGGCAGGAGAGCAGGAGTGGGAAAATACGCAGTCCGATGTCGACCAGCATGCTGACACCGCTGACGGTTGCCCAGTGCAGCGACAGCAGATAGGAGCTGATCGCCAGGCTCGCTCCCGCCAGCAGCGGCCCCAGCGTCAGAATCATCCAGTAGACCGCAAAGGAGTAGACCAGCGGTCGCTTACGTTTACTGCGCCAGATAACGTTGAGGGCAGTATCAATCGAATACATCAGCAACAGCGCGGTAAAGACCAGGCCGCCAACACCCACGGCGGTCATCTTGCTGACATTGGCGACAAACTGCTCCAGATAGTTCTGGATAGTGGCACCGGCCGCCGGCACGAAATTGTTAAAGACAAAGTTTTTCAGTTGAACGCTGACGTCCGAAAACATCGGAAAGGCGGCAAACAGCGCAAAGACAACGGCAATCAGCGGCACCAGCGACAGTAGAGATACATACGCCAGATGCCCGGCCAGCATCGTCATGCCGTCCTCGTCAATACGCTGCCAGAGCAGCTTTATCCACGCCCAGAAGGCCCGCAACCGGTGTCGGTAATGGTTCAAAACAGACATTCAGCGACGATCGGCAAAGAAAGCAGGCAGCACGCTGGCATCGGTGACAAGCAAACTGTGTATGCCTGCCTGACGTGCAGCTTCGATATTATCGTGATTATCATCAAAGAAGATCGCCTCTTCGGCGGAGAAATCTTCTTCGTTTAACAGACGCTGAAAAATTTCCGGCTCAGGTTTCCGTACACCCATCTCCTGCGACAGATAAATTTTATCTGCGGCAGCCTGAACTTCAGGATACTGCGTTGGCCAGAACTGGCAGTGCAGGCGGTTAGTATTGGAGAGGATAACGACGCGTTCTCCCTGCTCACGCAGCCGCTGCATAATGGCAATCACCTCCGGGCGCACACCGATGAACACGGCCTGCCAGCCAGCAGCAAACTGCTCATAGCTTAAGGGCAGCTCAAGCTCTTCACACATTTTATGCGCAAACTCTTCGTCACTGATTTCACCCCGCTCGTGCTGGTGAAAGCTCTCCCCCATCTTGAACCGGCTTTGCAGGGTCGCTAACGGTACGCGGCTCAGATCGCTCCAGACACCGAGAACCCGGTTGAAATCAATATCAACAATGACGTTACCTAAATCAAAGATATACAGCATGGCCATCTCCTTTTGTTCCGGTGAGTTATTCACTCTAGCGGTAAATTGGAAGACTGAACAGGTGAGGGCTTTGAAAACTGCGGGGAAGATGAAGCAGGAAGGACAGGGCCGGAGAAAACTCCGGCCCTGAGCAAGCGTGATTACGCTTCTTTTGGACCGCGGCTTGCGCGCTTACGGTCGTTTTCAGTCAGGTGACGTTTACGGATACGCACCGACTGTGGCGTCACTTCGACCAGTTCGTCATCATCAATGAACTCAAGCGCCTGCTCAAGGGTCATCTTCTGTGGCGGAACCAGCGTAGTGGCTTCATCCGTACCGGAAGCACGCATGTTGGTCAGCTTCTTACCGGTCAGGCAGTTTACGGTCAGGTCGTTTGAACGTGAGTGAATACCGATGATCTGGCCTTCATACACTTCAGCACCGTGGCCGAGGAACAGCTTACCGCGATCCTGCAGGCTGAACAGGGCGAACGCTACCGCTTTACCCTGGCCGTTAGAGATCAGTACGCCGTTCTGACGCTGGCCCACTTCGCCCTGACGCACGTCGTCGTAGTGGCTGAAGGTGGAGTACAGCAGACCGGTACCGGACGTCATGGTCATGAATTCGTTACGGAAACCAATCAGACCACGGCTTGGGATCTCGTAGTCGAGACGCACACGGCCTTTGCCATCCGGATCCATGTTTTTCATGTCACCTTTACGCTCACCCATCGCCTGCATCACAGAACCCTGATGCTGTTCTTCGATGTCGAGGGTCACGTTTTCGAATGGCTCTTGCTTACGGCCTTCGAACTCACGGAAGATAACTTTAGGACGGGAAACCGCCAGCTCGAAACCTTCACGACGCATGTTTTCAATCAGTACTGACAGGTGAAGCTCACCACGACCTGATACGCGGAAGGCGTCAGCATCTGGGGTTTCTTCAACACGCAGTGCCACGTTATGCACCAGTTCTTTGTTCAGACGATCAAGAATCTGACGTGACGTCACATACTTGCCTTCTTTACCGCAGAACGGAGAGGTGTTAACGCAGAAGAACATGGTTACGGTCGGTTCATCAACGCTCAGGGCTGGCAGCGCTTCCACATTCTGCGGGTCGCAGATAGTGTCAGAGATGTTCAGCTCGCCCAGACCGGTGATAGCGATGATATCGCCAGCTTCCGCTTCAGTGGCTTCGATACGCTCCAGGCCCATATGGGTCAGAACTTTACCGACTTTCGCGTTACGGGTTTTGCCTTCGCTGTTGATCACAGTGATCTGCTGGTTAGGGCGAACTTTACCGCGTTTGATACGGCCGATACCGATAACACCCAGGTAGTTGTTGTAGTCCAGCTGAGAGATTTGCATCTGCAGCGGGGCTTCCAGTTCAACCTGTGGTGGTGATACGTGCTGAACAATCGCTTCGTACAGCGGGGTCATGTCTTCCGCCATATCGTTGTGATCCAGACCTGCGATGCCGTTCAGGGCAGACGCATAGATCACCGGGAAGTCGAGCTGCTCATCGGTCGCATCAAGGTTAACGAACAGGTCGAAGACCTGATCAACAACCCAGTCAGGACGCGCGCCAGGGCGGTCAACTTTGTTAATTACCACGATCGGCTTCAGACCATTAGCAAACGCTTTTTTGGTCACGAAACGGGTTTGCGGCATCGGGCCATCCATTGCATCCACAACCAGCAGCACCGAGTCGACCATAGACATCACACGCTCTACCTCACCGCCGAAGTCGGCGTGTCCTGGGGTATCCACGATGTTGATGCGGTAGTCATTCCATTTAATGGCGGTGTTTTTTGCGAGGATGGTAATCCCACGCTCTTTCTCCAAATCGTTGGAGTCCATTACGCGTTCGGTTGCTTCGGTGCGGGCATCAAAGGTCCCGGACTGCTGCAGCAACTTATCAACCAGGGTAGTTTTACCATGGTCAACGTGGGCAATAATGGCGATGTTACGCAAATTTTCGATCACAGCTTTGCCTCAGGCATTTAGAAATAGCGCGCTATTGTACACGGATTAATCGAAGGACTGAACAGGATCACATATTTCATATAAAGATAACTGTCCGGATTGCTTTTATAGCCATTTTCAGTGCAAAGATTGCACTGTGACGAAAAATTGCACCAAAACAGTGCCCATTAATCACTCAATAGCACCAAAATGGTGCGCGACTTCCATTGTGGTGCAGTCCCCGTTTCACGAGAGGGTGCATCATAGCGCTTTTTTCATGAAATAAAAAAGTTGGCATAGATTTCGCAATTACTCTTTAAGCGAAAAACGCCAGTTTCCACAACGGTTGATAGCGCGGCAGAGATCTTTATTATCGGAGTAAGCGCCCTGAAACGCAAAGCGCACCCGTGAAGTTCACTGTCACGACGACAATGACAAAATCCAGGAGAGTTAAGTATGTCCGCTGAACACGTTCTGTCGATGATGAACGAGCATGAAGTCAAATTTGTTGACCTGCGTTTTACTGACACCAAAGGTAAAGAGCAGCACGTGACTATCCCCGCTCATCAGGTTAATGCTGACTTCTTCGAAGAAGGCAAAATGTTTGACGGCTCCTCCATTGGTGGCTGGAAAGGTATCAACGAATCCGACATGGTTCTGATGCCTGACGCTACCACGGCGGTCATTGACCCGTTCTTTGCAGATTCTACCCTGATCATCCGTTGTGACATCCTCGAGCCAGGCACCATGCAGGGCTACGATCGTGACCCACGTTCCATCGCCAAACGTGCTGAAGATTTCCTGCGCTCTTCCGGCATTGCAGACACCGTTCTGTTTGGGCCAGAGCCAGAGTTCTTCCTGTTTGATGACATCCGTTTCGGCAGCAGCACGTCCGGTTCTCACGTCGCTATCGATGATATCGAAGCTTACTGGAACTCCGGTAAAGAGTACGAAGGCGGCAACAAAGGCCACCGTCCAGGTCTGAAAGGCGGCTACTTCCCGGTGCCACCAGTTGACTCCGCGCAGGACATCCGTTCTGCCATGTGTCTGACCATGGAGCAGATGGGTCTGGTGGTTGAAGCTCACCACCACGAAGTGGCCACGGCCGGTCAGAACGAAGTGGCTACCCGCTTCAACACCATGACCAAAAAAGCTGACGAAATTCAGATCTACAAATATGTCGTCCACAACGTTGCTCACGCTTACGGCAAAACAGCGACCTTTATGCCAAAACCGATGTTTGGCGATAACGGCTCTGGTATGCACTGCCATATGTCTCTGTCAAAAGGCGGCACTAACCTGTTCGCTGGCGACAAATACGGCGGCCTGTCTGAAATGGCTCTGTTCTACATCGGCGGTGTGATCAAACATGCTAAAGCCATCAACGCCCTGGCCAACCCGACCACCAACTCTTACAAGCGTCTGGTCCCGGGCTATGAAGCACCAGTAATGCTGGCTTACTCTGCCCGTAACCGCTCTGCGTCTATCCGTATCCCAGTGGTTGCCAGCCCGAAAGCCCGTCGTATTGAAGCGCGCTTCCCTGACCCGGCGGCAAACCCATACCTGTGCTTCGCTGCACTGCTGATGGCTGGCCTGGACGGCATCATCAACAAGATCCACCCTGGCGATGCCATGGATAAAAACCTGTACGACCTGCCACCGGAAGAAGAAGCCGAGATCCCAAAAGTGGCAGGTTCTCTGGACGAAGCCCTGGCGGCCCTGAACGAAGACCGCGAGTTCCTGACCCGTGGTGGCGTGTTCACTGACGATGCAATCGAAGCGTACATTGAACTGCGTAAAGCTGAAATGGACCGTGTTCGTATGACACCGCATCCGGTTGAGTTCGAACTGTATTACAGCGTTTAACATCGCCTTAAGTTTGAAGTAAGCCCGGTGCCCTTTACGTTGCAGTAAGGCGGCCAAAGGAATCCCGATGTGCCGGGTAAGACCAGGCCATTCGGGTAACGGAGGGAGCCCATCACGCTGCGACGTGAAAGGCGTCCGGGGTTTTGTTGCCGTGGAAACTTTCAGCCCATCTCAGGATGGGCTTTTTTCACCGCAAATTCCCTGTTTACGGGATGATTTTCGGGTTATATGGCTATAATGCACTAAATTGGTGCAAAAATTCCTCAGGAGAACGCTGTATGGCTACCGGCACGCCGCCCGATGCTGGGCAGATCCTTAATTCACTGATCAACAGTATTTTGCTGGTTGATAGTGAGTTGGTGGTCCATTACGCCAACCCCGCTGCACAGCAGTTGCTGGCTCAAAGTTCCCGCAAGCTGTTTGGTACTCCCCTGCCGGAGTTAATGGGGTATTTTTCCCTGAATATTG
This sequence comes from Erwinia sp. PME.40.26/001, assembly GCF_055556675.1. Classification (NCBI taxonomy): domain Bacteria; kingdom Pseudomonadati; phylum Pseudomonadota; class Gammaproteobacteria; order Enterobacterales; family Erwiniaceae; genus Erwinia; species Erwinia sp. PME.40.26/001. The sequence goes on along the minus strand of NZ_JBVHNP010000009.1, from coordinate 12,265 downwards.
AGGTCATGCTCGAAAGTCTGGACGCAGGACAAGGCTTTACCGACAGCGAAGTCACCCTGGTGGTCGACAGCCGGGCGCACGTGATGTCGCTGACTGCACAGCGTCTGCCCGATGGACTTGTTCTGCTGGAAATGGCACCGATGGACAATCAGCGCCGTCTCAGTCAGGAGCAGCTTCAACATGCGCAGCAGGTCGCCGCGCGTGATTTAGTGCGCGGTCTGGCTCATGAAATTAAAAACCCGCTGGGGGGGTTACGTGGCGCAGCGCAGCTGCTGGCCAAAGCGCTTCCCGACCCGGCGTTAACGGAATACACCAAGGTCATCATTGAACAGGCCGACCGCCTGCGCAATCTGGTCGATCGCCTGCTGGGCCCGCAACAGCCGGGGATGCATGTGACACAGAGCATCCATCAGGTCGCGGAACGGGTGGTCAATCTGGTGTCGATGGAGCTGCCCGACAATGTGTCGCTGGTTCGTGATTACGACCCAAGCCTGCCGGAGCTGCCGCACGATCCCGACCAGATAGAGCAAGTCCTGTTGAATGTCGTACGCAATGCCCTGCAGGCGTTGGGTGAGGCAGGTGGCACCATTATTTTACGAACCCGGACGGCGTTCCAGCTTACGCTGCACGGCACACGCTATCGCCTGGTGGCGCGCATCGATATTGAGGATGACGGCCCCGGCATTCCGGCACAGCTGCAGGACACGCTATTTTATCCGATGGTGAGCGGCCGCGAGGGCGGAACCGGGCTGGGATTATCCATAGCCCGCAGCCTGATCGATCAGCATTCGGGAAAAATAGAGTTCCACAGCTGGCCTGGACACACTGAATTCTCGATTTACCTGCCTATTCGCCAGTGAGGTTTCTATGCAACGAGGGATAGTTTGGATCGTCGATGACGACAGCTCCATCCGCTGGGTGCTTGAACGCGCGCTCACTGGAGCCGGTTTAACCTGTGCAACGTTTGACAGCGCCAGTGAGGTGCTGGAAGCGCTTGCGAGCAAAACCCCGGACGTTTTACTGTCAGATATTCGCATGCCCGGGATGGATGGTCTGGCTCTGCTGAAGCAGATCAAGCAGCGACACCCGATGCTGCCGGTCATCATTATGACCGCGCACTCCGACCTGGATGCCGCTGTGAGCGCCTATCAGCAGGGCGCCTTTGATTATCTGCCCAAGCCTTTCGATATTGATGAAGCGGTGGCGCTGGTTGAACGTGCCATCAGTCACTACCAGGAACAGCAGCAGCCGCGTAATCAACCGGTGAGTGGCCCTACCACGGATATTATCGGTGAAGCCCCGGCGATGCAGGATGTGTTCCGTATTATCGGTCGCCTGTCGCGCTCGTCGATCAGCGTACTGATCAACGGCGAGTCGGGTACCGGTAAAGAACTGGTGGCCCACGCGCTGCACCGGCACAGTCCGCGCGCCAAAGCGCCGTTTATCGCCCTGAATATGGCCGCGATCCCCAAAGACCTGATCGAGTCCGAACTGTTTGGTCATGAAAAAGGGGCTTTTACCGGTGCCAGTCAGATCCGTCAGGGACGCTTTGAGCAGGCCGACGGCGGCACGCTGTTCCTGGATGAAATTGGCGATATGCCACTGGATGTGCAGACCCGCCTGCTGCGCGTGCTGGCCGATGGCCAGTTCTATCGCGTCGGCGGCTACGCCCCGGTGAAGGTGGATGTGCGTATTATTGCCGCCACCCATCAGAACCTTGAGCTGCGCGTGCATGAAGGAAAATTCCGTGAGGATCTCTTTCACCGCCTGAACGTGATCCGCGTGCATCTGCCCCCGCTGCGCGAGCGTCGGGAAGATATTCCACGTCTGGCGCGCTATTTCCTCCAGGTCGCCGCACGTGAACTGGGTGTGGAGGCCAAAATTCTGCATCCGGAAACAGAAACCGCACTGACGCGTCTGCACTGGTCCGGTAACGTTCGTCAGCTGGAGAATACCTGCCGCTGGCTGACCGTGATGGCCGCCGGACAGGAAGTACTGATTCAGGATCTGCCGCCGGAGCTGTTTGAAACCTCGACCCCGGAAAACCCGGTACAGTCCCTACCGGACAGCTGGGCAACGCTGCTGGCACAGTGGGCAGACCGTGCGCTGCGTTCCGGTCATCAAAACCTGCTGTCAGAAGCCCAGCCAGAGATGGAGCGGACCCTGCTCACCACCGCCCTGCGTCATACTCAGGGCCATAAGCAGGAAGCCGCGCGTCTGCTGGGCTGGGGAAGGAATACGCTGACCCGTAAGTTGAAAGAGCTGGGAATGGAATAACCGTCAGGTACGTCATCCGGGCGGATCGGAAAAAAGGTCCGCCCCTGCAACATCCCCGCAGGTCACTACCCGTGAGATCGCCGCAGGGGCCGACCTGTTGTTTCCTTCACACCCACCAGTCAGATCACCCGTGAGAATTGCGCACCAGACGCTTTCTCCCGCAGGTAGCGATCAAAGCACATACAGATGTTTCTTATCAGCAATCGTCCCTTAGCAGTGACCACAAGGCCATTATCTTGGTATTCCACCAGCCCGTCCTCAATCAGAGGCAGCAGCGCTGAAAGATCGGCGGCAAAATACCGGCGGAAATCGATGCTATAACGGGCTTCAATCTCGCTGAAGGACAGCGCAAAATTGCAGATCAGACTTTTAATCACGTCACGACGCAGGCAGTCATCCTCGCTAAGCTGCAGACCGCGCCACAGGGCCGTTTTTTTTGCCCGGATATCCGCATAATAGTGCTTCAACGCTTTCTGATTCTGCGCGTAAGTGTCCCCGATCATACTAATGGCAGACACGCCCATGCCCAGCAGGTCGCTGTCGCCCTGCGTGGTGTAGCCCTGGAAATTACGATGCAACTCGCCCGCGCGCTGTGCCATCGCCAGTTCGTCGTCACGGCGGGCAAAATGGTCCATACCAATAAACTGATACCCCTGTGCCGTCAGCGTGGCGATGGTTTGCCGTAAAATATCCAGTTTTTCCCGGGCGTCGGGCAGGTCTTCATCCTTAATTTTACGCTGGGCCGGAAAGAGCGCCGGCATATGGGCATAGTTAAAAACGCTGAGGCGGTCAGGATCAAGCTCAACGACCTTTTGCAGGGTAAAGGCAAAGCTCTCTGCCGTCTGCAGGGGCAAGCCGTAAATCAGATCAATATTGGTGGAGGCAAAGCCCAGCTCACGCGCCCGGGCCATCAGAGCAAAGATCATCGCCTCATCCTGTACGCGATTCACTTTCTCCTGCACCTGCTTATTGAAATCCTGTACCCCCATGCTCAGGCGGTTGAAGCCTTCTGCACGCAGATGGTTGAGCACGTTGAGTTCAATTTCTCGCGGATCGACTTCAATCGAGATTTCAGCGTCCGTGGCAAAGTGAAAATGCTGGCGCAGGCAGGCCATCAGGCGGCCGATTTGAGCCGGGTTGAGAAACGTCGGCGTACCGCCGCCCCAGTGCATCTGACTCACCGTACGCTGGCGGAACAGCGGCGCACGCTCGGCAATTTCCTGCACCAGCACATCCAGATACTCATCTGCCTTATGCTGCTGGCGCGTCACCTGCTTATTACAGCCGCAGAAGTAACAGAGTCGGTGGCAAAACGGAATATGCAGATACAGCGACAGAGGGCGATCGGGATAACGTTGCGTTGCCTGCAAAAAGGCGGATTCATCGTAATCCTGACGGAATTCGAGGGCGGTCGGATAAGAGGTATAGCGGGGGCCGGCGATGTTGTACTTCTGGATCAGTGGGAGATCCCACTCGGTGGTCTGCGTTTTCATGCTCACTTCCCTTATCGTCGTCGCACTGACCGCCGCGTGACAGGAAGCTGCTGGCTGACGATCCTGCTGCGCAGCCGGGTTTTCAGCCGCGATAGCCGCTGTAGTTTAACGAATAACCACCCCAGCCAGCACAGCAGAATCAGCGCAATCATTGATCCAGGCCAAATCATCACCAAAAACCCTATAAGGATAAGGCAGCGCTAATTTGCGCTGCCTCAAGGAACGTCAGAGAAACAGGCTATCGCCGGCGATCAATCCTTGCCCTTGAGCAGACGGTACATATCTTCTTCTGCCTGCTCATCTTCAGCACCATCGTCCAGGGCAATACCTAACTGTTCCATCAGGACATCAATGCGATCCAGTGAGGCATCGAGCCAGGCCTGATCTTCTGCCGACAGGGCGTCGCCATTTTCCAGACGATCGAGCAGGGTATCCAGACGCTCATCATTTTCCAGCTTCGCCAGCTCTTCTTCCGGCGACAGGTTCACTTTTTTCTCGGGGGCGGGCTTCGCGGCTTTAACCGGCTTTGGCTTGCTGCTGGCCACTGCATCACTACCCAGCGCGACCGGTTTTTTACTACCAATACGCGGATCTTTAGCCGGTTTGCCGTTGGCGTTTTTCTGACTTTCAGTGACCGGGTTCGCGCGGCTACCGGAAGCATGGCCGCTGTGCTTTTTATCACGTTTGCGGTCACGCGCTTCCTGGTTGATCTCATCACGCGTTTTACGTTTCACTTTAGCTCCCGGTTTTTTATCCTGGGGCGTGCGTGCGGGTTGCTTCATGGTTTCTGCTCTCAGACGTTTATCTTCAGTATAGAATTGCCGCGAAATCTAGCAGAAAGCAGGCAAAGAAAAAAGGCGCCAGGTCACCCTGTCGCCTTTTTTCGCACCTTCCGCGGAAGGACTGACATTGTCAGCGTCCTTATTAGCAGCCAGCATCCCTGTTTTCCTTTGCCTTTGCTCAATCCTGTGAACCTTCCTGAGTCCCTGTCGCGCACGCCTGTGCACGTCTCCTGCCCCGCCCGCGATCGTCCTGATACTCCATGAGCGCTTCATCCTGAAGTGAAATATCCTGTTTCTGGCTACAAATGTAGACTAACCCGTCCAGCAAACAAGGTGACGCAGGTAATTTTTACTCTGTTTTTTTAGGTGTTTTTTTAACCCTCTGAAAATTAGTAAAAAATCCATTTTTAAAAACGCAAAATGCAGAGAGTGCTGGCAACACCAATGGTCAATGTCTCACAGCGGCCGCTCGGGCAGTGTCTTACCGGGCGCTTTGACGCCATACAGGGTATAATCAGCGCAATTGCCCTTTTTTATCTGGAGTATCTATTTTGTCTGGCTGGAATTATCACGTCACCCATTTTGTCACCAGCGCCCCTGATATCCGCCACCTGCCTGCCGATACCGGCATTGAGGTTGCTTTTGCCGGACGTTCTAACGCAGGTAAATCCAGCGCACTGAATACGCTGACCAATCAGAAGGGCCTCGCCCGTACCAGTAAAACGCCGGGGCGTACCCAATTAATTAACCTGTTCCAGGTGGCGGAAGGTTACCGCCTGGTCGACCTGCCAGGCTATGGCTACGCGCAGGTTCCCGAAGAGATGAAGTTAAAATGGCAGCGCGCGCTGGCAGAATATCTGCGCGATCGTAACTGTCTGAAAGGGCTGGTTGTGCTGATGGATATTCGCCATCCGCTGAAAGATCTCGACCGTCAAATGGTCATGTGGGCGGTACAGAGTGGAATTGAAGTCCTGATCCTGCTGACCAAGGCCGACAAACTGGCCTCTGGCGCGCGTAAAGCACAGCTGAATGCGGTACGTGAAGAAGCAAAAACCTTCCTCGGTACGGTGGATGTTGAAGCGTTCTCATCCCTGAAAAAAATTGGCGTGGATAAACTGAGCCAGAAGCTGGACAGCTGGTACCGCGATATTCCTCCGGCAACGGAAGAAGAAGTCACCGGCTAAGAACGGCGATCTGTCACCCACCGTCTGACTGTGCAGCAAGACACTCTTTCTTGCCTCATGCGAACATAAAACCATCGGAACAGGTGATCGCCGCTGACCCAGCGGTGATGTCAGGTGTGACGGGTAAAAGACAATAAAAAACGCCCCAGTCATAAATGACTGGGGCGGCTAAAATATTCAGCCAAATCCGATTACGTGAAGTAAAAGGTCTGAAAGATAGAACATCTTACCTCTGTACCCTACGTCTGAAACTTTACCTCATTTTTTGAGCGCTCAAAAGGGTTTTTTGTAGTTAATTTTCAGAAAACAACATCCATTATCCAACTCAAGTCACAGAAAACCATCGAACATGTAGCTTAATTACTAAAAAAGTGTTTTAGCTGAGACGGTTAGCAGAGGTGACGTTAAGCAGGGAAAACGACGAAGAGCTGAACCGTGTAAAGCGACAGGCTGTGCTGAGAATCAAAACAGCCCGCCGCACCGGGATTAAACCTTAATGTGCCTGATCCCAGTTATCGCCCACGCCGATATCAACCCGTAGCGGAACGTCCAGTTTCATACTGCCTTCCATCAATTCGCGAATCTTCGCCGATGCCGCGTCCACGGCAGTGGACTGAACCTCGAACACCAACTCATCGTGTACCTGCATGATCATTTTTACGTCCCCGCTGGTCTCAGGCATCAGCCACGCATCAACAGCGATCATGGCGCGTTTAATGATATCCGCCGCGGTCCCCTGCATAGGGGCATTGATCGCCGCCCGCTCAGCCGCCTTACGACGCATGGCATTGCTGGCCTTAATATCAGGCAGGTACAGACGCCGGCCGTCCAGCGTTGACACGTAGCCTTTCTCTGCGGCCAGCTCGCGGGTGCTTTCCATGTACTGCAGCACCCCAGGGTAACGTTCGAAATAGAGATCCATATACTTCTTCGCTTCTCCGGCACCAATATTGAGCTGACGCGACAGACCAAAGGCGCTCATGCCGTAAATCAGACCAAAGTTAATGGCCTTGGCACTTCGGCGCTGCTCTCCGCTGACCTTATCCAGCGGCACGCCAAAGACTTCAGACGCGGTAGCACGGTGGATATCCTGTTCGCTGGCAAAGGCTGTAAGCAATCCTTTATCCTGTGACAGGTGCGCCATGATGCGAAGTTCAATCTGGGAGTAGTCAGCCGCGACAATGCGATATCCCTTCGGTGCAATAAAGGCCTGACGGATGCGTCGTCCTTCATCGTTACGCACCGGGATATTCTGCAGGTTTGGATCGCTGGAAGAGAGGCGGCCCGTCGCGGTGACCGTCTGATGATACGAGGTATGTACGCGTCCGCTGTGGGGATTAATCATCAGCGGCAGCTTATCAGTATAGGTGGACTTCAGCTTGGAAAGGCCACGATGCTCCAGAATCACTTTCGGCAGCGGATAGTCCAGCGCCAGCTCGGCTAACACCTCTTCGCTGGTAGACGGCGCTCCCCCCGGGGTTTTCTTCGTCGGCTTGATACCCTGCTTTTCAAACAGGATAGTTTGTAGCTGCTTCGGGGAAGAGAGGTTAAACGGTTCGCCTGCCAGCTCATGGGCTTTCAGCTCCAGCTCCGCCAGACGACTCCCCAGCTCCTGCGAGTGCGCCGCCAGTATATTCTGGTCAATCAACACACCGTTACGTTCAATACGTGAAATAACCGGTACCAGCGGCATCTCAAGCTGCGCGAAGACCGCTTTCGGCCCCGCTTCTTTTTCCAGCTCTGGCCACATTTTCAGATGCAGCTGCAGCGTGACGTCGGCATCTTCTGCGGCATAGTGTGCCGCCTCCTCAAGAGCAATCTGGTTAAATGTCAGCTGATTTTTGCCTTTGCCGGCAATCTCTTCAAAAGTGACGGTTTTATGATTCAGCCAGCGGGCTGCAAGCGTATCCATATCATGGCGACCCGCTACGCTGTTCAGCGCATAGGACTCCAGCATGGTGTCGAACGCGATTCCCTGCAATTCGATACCATAGTTTGCCAGCACGCCGCGATCGTACTTGAGGTTCTGGCCGACTTTATGTGCTTTCGGGTCCTCCAGCAGCGGCTTAAGACGTGCCAGCACCGCTTGACGATCTAACTGCTCCGGGGCATCAAGGTAGTCATGTGCCACCGGCAGGTAGGCCGCCTCTCCGGGAGCAGTGGCAAATGACAGCCCGATAATATTGGCACTGAGAGTATCCAGTGAGTCCGTTTCCAGATCGAAGGCAAACAGCGCGCACTGCTGTAATTTCTTCATCCAGCCGTCGAACGTTGCTTCGTCAAGAATGGTGACATAGCCTTCTGAAGAGAGCACGCGGGTGGATTCCTCCACGGCAAGCTGGCTTTCAGCCACAGCAACTTTCTTCGCAGCAACGTTGCCTTTATTGCCCTGAAGCCATTTCCCCTCTTCCAGATCGACAATCCAGCGTTTGAATTCGTAATGCTTAAACAATCCGAGCAGTTCTTCCACTGCAGGCTCTTTCACCGTCAACTGCTCGCTGGTTAATTCCAGCTCAACGTCGGTTTTAATTGTTGCCAGCTGATAGGAGAGGAAAGCCATCTTCTTATTTTGCTCCAGCTTGGCCGCCATGGTTTTCGCGCCACGAAACGTCAGCGTTGCCACTTTATCCAGATTGTCATAGATATCTTTTACACCGCCCAGCCCCTGTAACAGGGCCTGGGCTGTTTTTTCCCCCACCCCTGCCACGCCAGGAATATTATCGGAGGAGTCACCCATCAGGGCGAGGAAATCAATGATCAACGACGGTGGGATACCGTATTTCTCCACCACTTCATCCGGGCCCAGAATCGCATTATTCATGGTATTGATCAGCGTGATATTAGCTGACACCAGTTGAGCCATGTCTTTATCACCCGTACTGATCAGCACGGGTTTGCCGGTTTTTTCTGCGGCAAGTGCCAGCGTACCGATGACATCGTCGGCTTCCACACCGGAAACCGCCAGCAACGGCAGCCCCATCGCTTTTACCATCGCGTGTAGCGGTTCAATCTGGGCACGCAAATCGTCCGGCATCGGCGGGCGATGTGATTTGTACTCTTCAAATAATTCGTCGCGGAAGGTTTTACCCTTGGCATCAAATACCACTGCCACATGACTTGGCTTATATTGCAGCAGCAGGCTGCGCAGCATATTTAATACGCCGTACATTGCACCGGTGGGTTCGCCTGCGCTATTGGTCAGCGGAGGGAACGCATGATAAGCACGGTACAGGTAGGAAGAGCCATCTACCAGAATCAGCGGGTTTTCTGCAATTTGAGCCATAAGTCGTCACGTTCTTCTTTGGTTTTTGATTAGGAGTAAGGATGCCACAGCTGACCCTGAAAGATGAAATCTCAACGACGATTAATCCACATCAGGTGGTCATTTTGCGCAGCACTTCGCATGAACGTTCTGTGGATAAGTTTGTGTGTAAATTTACCAACATGGAATAACTTGTGCGGAAAACTGAAAAGGTACGATTATTTTTTCTTTATAATCATTTGGTTATTTATTCACACCAGGAATAGCTTCAGGTTTTATGTAATATGAGTGATGTGGATATAAATTGACGCTCGTGAGTTAAGATCCGCGATCTCTCACTGAGGAAAGCACATTTTTACGATAATAATTTTGTCGCGAAGGGAAAAACACGCCGGGCTGGCCGGCGTGTTGCAAATCGTCAGGGGCTTACTTTTGAGAAATCAGGAACTTCACCACGTTGGCATACTGTTGAACAAAGTTTTCCTGTGAGCTGGTATCCAGGCCACCATTGTTCACCATATATTTACCATTAACGAACATCGCAGGCACGCCACGCAAATCCAGGTCAGCAGCGGCTTTCTCCTGCTGGGCGACCAGCGATTTCACCACGAAGCTGTTCCAGGCAGCATCATACTCTTCAGGCTTGATACCCGAAGCTTTCACAAATACCGCTTTCAGACTGGCCGGATCGGTGATGGTTTGTGTCTGCTGAACACCTTCAAAAATAGGGGCAGTGACTTTGTCTTCCACACCCAGCGCCATCGCCACAGCCCAGGCCTGCGTCACGGTTTTACCCATTTCGCCACCCAGGAACTCAACATGGTACTTGGTCACTTTTGTGTCAGCCGGCAGCGCTTTCTTCACGGCATCGCTTACATGCCAGACATGCTCGAACTGATAGCAATGTGGGCAGAAGAATGAGAAGAACTCGAGAACCTGAGGTTCGCCAGTCGCCGGTTTATCCAGCGTAACGTATTGCTGACCATCGGTAAATTGTGCGGCAGAAGCGCTGAATGCCAGAACCATACCAACGAGCGCAAACAAAATCTTTTTCATCGTCAAACTCTCTCCTGAATACATCTCAATAGGCGAACCAAAGGGTGATCACACCTGGAAAACAGGCGCAAGCTGGAGCGGGGGTTCCTGCAGCAGCTTGTTCTGTTCGTTAAAAGTGGAAATCTGTCGGCGCCAGAAATCCTCATCCGTCATCCACGGAAAACTGGCCGGGAAAGCCGGGTCTTGCCAGCGGCGGACAACCCACGCAAGATAATAAACCATCCGCATAGCACGTAAAGGCTCAATCAGTGACAATTCATGAGTGTCGAACTCACAAAATTCCTCGTAGGCCTCCAGCAAAATATCCCATTGCAGCCTTTGCTCCTGACGGTCACCATTAATCAGCATCCACAGGTCCTGCACTGCCGGGCCATTACGCGCATCGTCCAGGTCCACAAACAGTGGACCGTCGCGCCATAAAATATTCCCCGGATGGCAGTCGCCGTGCAGTCGCAGAGGTTGCCACTGAGTATGCCAGCAGTTTTGTAAAGTTGTGCGCAGCCGGCCAATACTGGCCAGTAAATCACTTTTTAGCTTCGACGGAACCAGCGGACTGTCTGTCAGCACCTGCAACGGCTCATCGATATACTCCTGTAAACCGATGGTTGGTCGGGCGGCAAACGTCTTGCGACGGCCAACCTGATGGATGCGTCCGAGAAAACGGCCTACCCACTCCAGATGGTCATAATTATCGGTTTCATACTGACGCCCCCCCAGGCTGGGGAAAACAGCAAACCAGTAGCCCTGATGCTGGTGAAGCGTTGAGCCCTGCAGGGTCAGAGGAGCAGCCAGCGGGATCTCATCGGCAAACAGTTCTGTGGCGAACTGATGCTCTTCTTCTATTTGCTCCTGCGACCAGCGCTGCGGTCGATAAAACTTGGCCACGTAGCGCCGTTTGTCATCATCAGAGAACTGATACACGCGATTTTCGTAACTGTTGAGCGCCGTCAGGCCAGATTCAACCCGCAGCCCGGTTTCCCACAGCGCATCAAGGATAGTATCTGGCGTGAGGGCGTGGAAGTTAAAGGCAGGTTCTTTCATCCGGGAGGCTCGCTGATCATCAGTAAAGAATAGGTGCAAGAATATCATTAAATGGTCTCAGCGACCGGGCGGCAGGCTGATTTAATCCTTAATCACTCCGCGCGCGCGCAAGAGTGCCGTCTTGAAATCATCCTCATAATCTTTCTTCAGACCCGGGATTTCAGCATTTTTGTCGCTGCCGCGCATCTTAAGATGATAGATCAGTACATCATCGGTTAATTCACTCACAGGCTGCTTAAAGCCGGCTTCATCGGCTAACTTCTGTAAAAATGCGACCAGATTCAAATCCGGATCCTGTTGCCAGGCCGGTTGCAGCAAGCTGATTAATTCGTTAAGGCGATGGCATTTCATGCTGTTGTCCCTGTATAAAGAAACCCTGAGTAAGCATAGGGTATAAAACAAATGAAGATCGACTCACCGCCAATCCCTGTAGCAATAACCGGTGTGATCCTGGCCGGCGGGCGAGGCAGTCGTATGGGTGGCGAAGATAAGGGACTCATACTGTGGCAGAACAGGCCGCTGTATCAACACGTTTTACAGCGTTTACAGCCCCAGGTCACTACTGTATGGATTAATGCCAACCGTAATATTGAGGTATATCAACAGAGTGGATTTCCGGTGATATCAGATACGTTGTCTGACTTCCCGGGTCCGTTAGCGGGCATGCTGACCGCCCTGCAACAGGCACAAACAGAATGGGTTATTTTTACGTCTTGCGATACGCCCAGCCTGCCTGCCGATCTGGTTCAGCATCTCTGGCAGCATAAAGAGGAGGCACGAGCAGTGTGGGCACGTACAGAAGATCGTGAGCATCCCACCCTGGCGCTGCTGCACCACAGTCTTGCGGGTTCACTGCAGCACTACCTGGCCGGTGGGGATCGTAAATTGTTGCTTTTTCTTCAGCAGGCAGGGGGACACAGTGTTTTATTTGCCCATGCAGAGTCTGCATTTCGCAATTTTAACCACCCGGAAGACCTTATTTAAGGTTTTATTTCGTGCAGTATCTTCAAAAATGCACTCTTTGCGCAGTTTTGCGGCTTTTTTTCCCGGAGCCTGAACGCAAAAAACCCCGGCCTTTCGGTCGGGGTTATTGCTTTATTTGATGCCTGGCAGTTCCCTACTCTCGCATGGGGAGACCCCACACTACCATCGGCGCTACGGCGTTTCACT
>NZ_JBVHNP010000008.1:95755-142016 GCF_055556675.1 Erwinia sp. PME.40.26/001 | reverse complement strand
TCCGACCCGGAGCGTAGTTTCACATCACTCGTTGTCGATAGAGTAACCGTCGACGTGCCAGAGCAACTCACGGTCCAGATGTCATGCACGGTACTCGATATACCGGTTGTTTGTTGTACCGGATGAGTCAGCACTGAAGGCCCGGTTACACTGCAATGAACGGTCTGAGGAGGAGTGGTGTTGGAGCAATTCGAATCGCGATATCCCCAGCGCCCCCCGCCCTTACCTGTGATTTCCAGGGATGCAAACAGATCGCAGCGGCCCGCAGCAATCACCGATCCGTTGTTATACAATTCCAGTCGGATCGGTGCTCGTTCGATATTAACTTTGACCGCATTGAGTATCGCGGTTTCGGTGGGCGGTGCGACTTCGCCAGAGTCGTTGACCTCGCTGACAAACACACCTCCGCATGTATATTCACGCCTGTCGATACTCCGAATGCAGGGAAAATCCAGGGTACGGTACGCGGCTTCAACTCCCGAATTGATGGCCGACGGCCGGGTCGTTGAAATTACAACCTCTATACGCATTGTGTCCGGATAGGGTTGCCACGCCTTGTACTGCGTGAATACAAAATTGGAGAGCTTGAGGGGAGACCATTCATCAATCGGTCGTGAGAGATCGACCTGTGGCGAATAGGAGAATGCGTGGGAAGGGATGGCAGTAAGTTGGAACAATAGAATTAGTGCGATAGAGTTAACGATGCGCATAGACGCCCTCGGGTATTGGTTGTTTTTCCAGAGAAGCGAATTAGCGCCGCAGCATCCCTTTCGCCCATATGTTCCACCGTGCCTCATACGCCTGCACCCGTTCGTCGATGGCTGTCTGTGATAGCCCCCGCCTTCGGGCTTGCTCGTGAAGCCGCATGCGTTGTGCACGATGATTTTCTAACGCGCGTGGCGCGATGGAGGTCCCCGTGGGGGTGAACCACAGGCCCAGCCAGTCAAATCCATGTTCAATCCTTCCCAATTGGGTTTTATCCGGGTGCGTTGCAAAACCACTCAGATTAAAAAATTCATGCCTACGCTTTACACTGCGCCGCAGTTGCCAACGCGTACGGGCAAGCAACACAAATAAGCTTTTAACCCGTCGCTTTCAGTCTTATTCATATTCCAGACTAAAGGTGGCAATGGCGCTGAACGGTCCGTGTTCAATGCTGCGTTTGGCAATCGCCTCCGGTTCACCCTGCACATAGGCCTGTACCGTCAGCGTGTTGCTGCCCCCGTCCAGCCGGTAGCCTGGCCCGATTTTATTGAGCGGCAGTTTCTGCCCCTCCGGAGTTTCCATACCGATGGCAATACCGGAAGCCTGGCTGCCGCCGTCAATCGCCAGCAGCCCCTTCAGGCGTGGGTTTTCCGTGCCGCTGAAGGTCACCTTTACCGTTTTTCCCAGGCTCAGATCGCACGCCGTCAACCGGATAGCAAACGCCTGGCCACGAGTGCGTTGGTTGGTGTACAGGTATTTGTCGATCATCGTGCCAAATTCCAACTTCACACTCTCATCACCCGGCGCAATCACACAGGGTTCCGCCACCAGTGCACCATGAAGGCGTATATTGTCGGCCTGCACCGTGCCACTAAATGCCATCAGCAAAGCGATCGGTGCCACATAAATCAGTCCGTTGCGCCCGTTCATTGATAGACCGCCTTTAAAGTTGCCGTGGCTTCAAACGGCCCCTCGGTTAACGTTGCACCCGTTCGTTGATGGCTGTCTGTAACTGCCCCAGCCTTCGGGCTTACTTATAAAGCCGGCGTTGTGCACGGTGATTTTCTTACGCGCGTGGCGCGATGAAGAACCGTGAGAGACTATGCATTTTCCCCACTGGAGATCCGATATATTCACTGGGATCGGCCGGGCCTGGGCTCATAATCCTGTCGAGGGTCAAACTTCCTGTAAGACCCAATCTGGTTAAGGCCATGAGATGGTTATGATGCCCGCCCCCTGGTAGCTCCCGGGTTGAGCTGTGGAGGATTTGAGTTTGGACAGGATCGCCACTGGGTGAGCGTAGTTACCGGTGGTGAAGTCCATCGCCGTTAACCCCTCCGCCTCTATATATAATCCGGAATCGATTTCATCCGACCCGGAGCGTAGTTTCACATCACTCGTTGTCGATAGAGTAACCGTCGACGTGCCAGAGCAACTCACGGTCCAGATGTCATGCACGGTACTCGACATACCGGTTGTTTTTTGTACCGAATGAGTCAGCTCTGAAGGCCCGGTTACACTGCAATGAACGGGCTCGGGCGGGCCTACGTTCCAGGTGGTGCTCGTCCACGCCATGATGGCACGCGACGGCGTTATACTCGCATGTACGGTACAAAATAGTCCGTTGTTCGTCTGGATCCTCCATCCAGTGGCTCCGATGACATACGCGACGGGGATATGCGCTCCAATAAGGGTAGCTATTATACGGCTTGGGTCGGTTCTGGTAGCAGTAGCGCTAGGGACCCTACAAGTGCTCGATTCAGTAGAGCATGAGTAGGATCTGGGCCCAATAATTGTTAAACCGCTGTGAACGGTGCTGCCGAAGCAGGATGCGCCCGGTTGGTAATAAGTCGAACTGATCCCACTTACGTCGATCCCGGTAACGATGTAATAATTTCCGGTAGGATCTATTTGTAGATCGAGGGAAGCACCGTAAGCAGCTATGGTAGAAAAGAATAAAAAAACAAGTAGAGTCAAACGCATAGTGACCTCAAAATGAAATGAAGCAGGAAGTGGTAAACGGGCGAGCACATACAAGACCCGGTGTCGTTAATCTGTTCCACCAGTAGTCCTCACTCATCGTTGCATCACCCAAATCTTTCACCGTTCTTCATACGCCTGCCCGCCGCTCATCGATAGCCGCCTGTAATAGACTTCGTCGTCGGGGCGTGCTCGTAAAGCCACCGGCGTTTTAGATGGCGATTTTCTAACGCACATGGTGCAATGGTGGTTCCAGTAGAAGTAAACCACCGGCCCAAGCCAGGCCTAAGCATTTAACCCGTCACTGGCCGCCTTATTCATATTCCAGATTAAAGGTGGCAATGGCGCTGAACGGTCCATGTTCAATGCTGCGTTTAGCAATCGCCTCCGGTTCACCCTGCACATAGGTCTGTACCGTCAGCGTGTTGCTGCCCTCGTCCAGCCGGTAGCCTGGGCCGATTTTATTGAGCGGCAATTTCTGCCCCTCCGGAGTTTCCATACCGATGGCAATACCGGAAGCCTGACTTCCACTGTCAATCGCCAGCAATCCCGTAAGGCTTGGGTTTTCCGTGCCGCTGAAGGTCACCTTTACCGTTTTTCCCAGGCTCAGATCGCACGCCGTCAACCGGATAGCAAACGCCTGGCCACGAGTGCGTTGGTTGGTGTACAGGTATTTGTCGATCATCGTGCCAAATTCCAACTTCACACTCTCATCACCCGGCGCGATCACACAGGGTTCCGCCACCAGTGCACCATGCAGGCGGACATTGTCGGCCTGCACCGCGCCGCTAACTGCCATCAGCAAGCCGATCGGTACCGCATAAATCAGTACTTTCATTGATAGACCGCCTTTAAGGTCGCGGTGGCTTCAAACGGCCCCTCGGTTAACGTTGCACCCGGCCGCTTTACCGGCACGGCCTCAAGCTGCGGTGGGTTGGTCAGGCTGATGGGGATCGGTTTATTCAGTTCAAAGGGCACGCCATTTTGCTTAATCTGGATAGCCAGATCGTTAACGCCGGTCACGACTACCGCCGCCCGGTCGTAATCCGCCGGGGTGCCGACGATTTCCAGCGTCATCGCGAAAGCATTGGCGTCAGGATCGCAGGTGATCCGGTAATTCATTGGCCGCAGGTATTGCACTCCATCCACTTTTTTCACCCCCACACGGTTGCCAAAATCGACATCGACCTCGCTGCCGTTGTTGATGGTGCAGGCGGGCGGCTCAACCAGGGTACCGTAGAGCCGCATATT
This sequence comes from Erwinia sp. PME.40.26/001, assembly GCF_055556675.1. Taxonomy (NCBI): domain Bacteria; kingdom Pseudomonadati; phylum Pseudomonadota; class Gammaproteobacteria; order Enterobacterales; family Erwiniaceae; genus Erwinia; species Erwinia sp. PME.40.26/001. The sequence goes on along the minus strand of NZ_JBVHNP010000008.1, from coordinate 138,080 downwards.
TTCCGCAGCCAGCCCTGCCGGGCTCAGCACGCTGCCAATCAGCAGCAGGAGAGTGCATGAATAGCGCTTCATCGATATTCCACTTTCATCGTGGCTCCGGCAGAAAATGGCCCGCCGGTCAGGCTGGCGCCTGGGCGTTTAACCGGCACCGCCTCAAGCTTTGGCAAATCCGGATAGGTAAAATTCAGCCAGGTGTTGATCGGCATACGGTTACCGTTATTAAGCAAGGCAATGCCAAAGTCGGTTTTTGCCGTACCCAGGACGTCACCATCAAACGCCGCGCCATTGCCGTCTATCAACATCCTCACCGCATTTGACGTACCGCCCTGGCACTGCACCGAGTAGACGATCGGCATCTTTTTATAATCTCCCCCTACGCGGGTCGTCATCACGTCGTTACCGAACTTCACTTCGATCAGATCGTTGTGGTTGATCTCGCACGGCGTTGCCACCACCGTCACGTTGACCGTTACCGTAGCCGAGGAGGAATTCTCCATCGCCTGGGATCCCGCTCCCCAACAGGCCAGTGCCAGGCCTAGCGCATACAGCGCCGCTCTCTGCCCGCATAACATTCCCGTATCCATGTCACCCGCCTTAGTCATAGTTAAGCCTGAAGTCTACATGGGCCGAATACGCACCCGCCTGTAGCGGTGCACGCGTGCGTTCCGGTGTCACAACGTAGTCCAGCGAGTCTTGGCCTGCGGCCAGCAGCAAAGGTGCCCCACGGCTACCCAGGCGAATATCCCGGCCGAGCGAGTCTTGCATACGTAACGCCACCCCGGAGGCCCCACGCACGCTTATCAGCTGTGGGTTGTTCGCATCCGCCGGGGCAACAAAACTGACAGACACGGCAGGCTGTTGGAGGCTCCACAACAGATTTGCGTTACGGTCATCACGGTTGTTCGCCGTGCTGCGCAGGCAGTCCCGCAGGCGCAGCCTGACGGTTACCGGTGTGCCCTGTGCGCCAATTTTCGCCATGCGCCCAGTACCGGTTTCCCCCAGCCACACATCCTGGTAAGCCGAGGCCATTTCCAACCGGCACGCGCTCTCGGTCAGCGCACCGTGCACACGCAACACGCCATTGGCACCCTCAACATTCCCGTTATCCGCGGCGCGGGCTTCCGCCAGCAGTGCCATCATGCTGCCTAATACCATCAACACCGCTGCAGCCTGCTGTGCAGGGCAAGACCAGCCCCCCTTCCCTTGTCTTCGTTGTTGCATGTTCCGCTCCCTGTGTTACACCAGTCATCAGCTTTGTTTGACCGGCCTGGCCTTGCAGTCGGCCCCGCCACAACTGAACTGCAACCGCGGGCGGCCGCCGTAGTCGTTAACGTAAGTCAACACCGGCGCATTACCCAAAATGGATACGCCAAGATTCAACATCGCTTTATCTTGTGGCGGCACCATCAGCGGTTCAAACCCCTTAGCGCCAGCTCCGCCTTGCTTGCCGCTGGCCTCGACAATCGTCACGTAATATGGCGTCGGGTTATTGACCTGATACTTGTCACCCTGCCTGGTCAGCGTCAGCTGTTCCTGCCACGGGGCCGCACCTTCGGTATTGCTCAGCGCTTTGGGCCGGTAAAACAGCTTGATGCGCGTTTGCAACGCCAGTTGCAGCGTGTTGGGCTTTTCGCTCTTTGGCGGGATCTCGCGCAGGTTGAAATAAAACAGCGTCTCGCGATCCTGGGCCAAAAGGTTAGCGGCAGGTAAGGCCTGCACCTTGATCTGGCTTTTTGCACCTGGCTCCAGGCGCTGCAAAGGCGGCAACACCGTCAGCGGCGTGGTAATTTTATTGCCCTGCGCATCTTCCACCCAGCCCTGAGCCAGATAGGGCAGTTGTTTGTTCTCGTTGCTGATACTCAGGCTGACCGATTTGTCAGCACCGTTAAACACTACGCGAGTGCGATCCAGCGCAATCGCCGCCTGTGCCTGCTGCATGCACAACACACTTATCAGCAGACCGCCCGTTAGGGATAAGAAAGGTTTATTCATAGAGTTCATCGTTAATTACTCGCTATCTGATTTCTTTAAATTCAGTAAAAATTGGCCGGAGAAAGATGAAGCTATTTCACCCTGCCACAATGGCTAAAAATTCTTTTACTGTCGTATACATCACTCACTCTGCCTCTGCAGTTACCGGCAGTAGCCGACATGGCAACAGGAGGTCTGTGGTATCGGAGTGCGGTATTTGCGCCGGCAGCTTAAGCGCACATCGCGCCTGCCCGTTCCAGTGCACGGTCATTGCTTCTCCCGGATTAATCCCGCTCAGGTAAACGCTGCCACCGTCGTTAACGATACCCACGTCCTGCTTTTTGTGGTTTTGCACTGTGGCACCAAACGGTGGCGTAGAACCATCAGCCAGGCGGAGCACCGCCATGGCTTTCTCACCGGCTATCACCTCAAACCTGCGGTAGCCAATGGCCCCTTCGGTCAAGGTCGCCTGCACCACGGATCGCGTCGCCTCGGCGTTTTCAGGCAGTTTATTCAGATCGATGCTGACCTTGTTGCGGTAGTAACTGTTCACGTCGGTGATTACCGCTTTACCGAAGCCGTTGGTACGTGTCACGGCACCATAACCGCCGATCGGAATATCCGCTACGCCGTCGGTATCCAGCAGTATGCGCGTGCCGCCAATCATCCCGGCTCTGTGCAGCGCGGCGCCTTGAAGGGTGGCCGTTGCCCCCCCCTGTAACGATAACCCCGCCGATGAGTAACGCCCTTCCTGGTAACTGGCGTTGGCGTTCACCTGCGCCATATCGCCCTGATGGGTGTAATAACCGCTCGCCGTACCGCCGCTGCGGGTGATACCGCTGCTCAGTTGATAACTGTCACCATTTTCAAGTCGGTCGTAATAACCCACCTGATGAGTGTTGTCGCTGCGATCATAGCTACTGCTGTAGCTGAACGATTTGCTGCCACCCCAAGGTACCGACAGCGAGAGGTACATGCCGTCATCGTTGGTGCCGTTATACTTATTGCGGTACCCCGTCAACGACAGGCTCAGGTTTCTGTACTGACCGATGTCGAAATTGCGCGACAATGTCAGGGTATAGCGATCGTTGGCAGCACTGTTCCAGTAAGTCTGGTGGTTATAGTTCAGGTAGGCGCTTAATCCGAGATCGCGGAAGTGCTGGCTGAAACTGATGGTGTACATCTCTTTGCTGCTCTGGTTGCGGGTGCCATAGGTCAGCGCATCCAGGTACTCACTCATCGACATGTAGTCACGCTCAGAGAAGCGGTAACCGGCAAAAGTCACCTGACTGTCATACTCGTCGAAGTTTTTCGAATAGCTCAACCGGTAAGAGCCGCCGGTCAAGGTGCTATCCTCCCACTGTGGCAAGCTCACACGCGACTGGGTCACATCAAACGACAGCGCGCCGAACATCATCAGGTCACGCCCCACACCCACTGCCAGCGCGTTATAATCCCCGCCCGCCAAGCCGCCGCCGTACAGCGACCACCCGTTGCTAACCCCCCAGGAAAACTCCCCGGTGGCAAACAGCGCTCCGTTAATGTTGTGCTTCCAGTCAGAAGGTCGACCACTCGCGACTTTGTAACGCACGGTCCCCGGCCGTGTAAGGTACGGAATGCTGGCGGTATCGATGCGGAATTCTTGTACGCTACCGTCCTGCTCTTCGATCCGCACATCCAGTTGCCCGGAGACAGCGTCATTGATGTCCTGTATGCGAAACGGGCCCGAGGCGACCTGAGTCTCATACAGCACACGCCCCTGCTGGCTGATCACTACCTTGGCATTAGTACGCGCCACCCCGGTCACCTCTGGCGCGTAGCCACGCAGGTTCGGCGGCAGCATGCTGTCATCACTGACCAGGCTGGCACCGGTGAAGCGGAAGCTATCAAAGATGTCGGAATACAGGTAATCCTCTCCGACCGACAGCTTCGCCCCCAGACGGGAAATAGCCCGGTAAGCGTAAAAGCGGCTCCAGTCCCAGTTCTGACGCGTCCCTTCAGCGCTGCCGTTTTGATGATCCAGGCGAGTTTGCCAGTCCGCACGCAGCCGCCACGAACTCAGATTGGCGCCAACCGTGCCATTGCCACTGACGTTGTAGCTCTGCTGGCCACGTTGCTGCTGGCGCTGGGTCTGTGCATTCACGTAATAATCCATCAGTAGGCCCGGAACACCCTCATCCCAGCGTGAAGGCGGATCCCAGTTGTCTGCCGCATATTCCAGATAGGCCTGCGGCAGGTTTACGGTGAGGCTGGCGCTGCCCAGATCGGCACGCGCCGACATTCCCTGCAGACTATCCAGAGTCAGGCACTCACCCTGATGCCACCAGGTCAGTTTTTCTTTCATATCCGGCTTTAAGCCGAACTGTTCGACCATTGCAGGGCTGATACAGGCTGCACTGTCTTTGGCATCGCTCTCTGCGGGATAAAAAATTACGGATTGCTCAGGCAACTCCTGCCTGTTAATTCGTACCAGCATCATGTAACTGCCCGGCATGATATAGCCGCCGCGAGAGAACTGTCCCAAATCAATATTCTCTCGATCTTTTAAATCAAGCACATTGGTATTAAACTGCACCTCTTCCGCACTGGCATCCCACACGAAGAACCCCAGTGCACAGGCAATATAAAAACCCAAAGCACGGGGGCGAAAGGGTAATAAATTCCATTTAGGCATTATCATGCTAATAAATCCATTTTTATTCTTGTGCCAGCGATATCAATGAAAAACCCATGCACCGGAAAAATAGCATACACACCGATTCAATCAGTCTCCGCTCTTAAAGTCCGAGCCAGCAAGAACCGATCAGTAATAATCCATTTTAAATCTGATCGTTGAGGTATATTCCCCACTCCGTAACTTCTGTTGATTACTGACCAATCGCAGAAAGTAATTAAGCTCTCTATCGCTCACGACAACATCAGGCAAAAGTGTTGGATTCCCGGGCATGATTATATTGCCGTGACGGTCAGTAAGCTGCAGGGCTATACCTTCAGCCTGCCCATCGACACCGAATAGTCCATTATCCACCCGGCCATCAAATGTCACCTGAAAACGTTGCCATTGTGTTAAATTATCGTCAACTCTATTTAAAACACAGTTAACTAACCGAATAGTAAATGGATGAGTCAGCCCTTGTCCGTCACGTATTATTTTGGTTAATGGCATCACGGAAATATCAATAGTTTGATCGCGGCTGTCTGTATCAATAGCGCAGGCTGTTTCTATAACAGCGCCTTGCATGTTGACCCGCCCCCAACTCGCCACCGCCTGACTAGTTGGCAAAGGTAAAAGTATCAACAGGCAAAGCGTCGAATAAGGAATCATTAGATGTTTCATTGCTGACAAACCTTCCGTAGACAATACTCAAAAGAATGCATGCGGGATACACCCGCATGCATAATTAACTATGTCATTGGACCGGATTATTTGTAGTTCAGAATGAAATTTGCCACGCTCTGGAATTTACCAGGAATGATAGTCTCAGCCTCGCCACCATCACCTTTCAGATAAGCACTGAAGGAAAGTGTGGTTTCAGTAGAGCCGGCACTAATAGTATTTTCAGAAGTTGGCTGGCCCAGCTTTATCACATTGTTGCTGCCGTCGGTAATAGCAATACTGGCACCTTTAGCGTCGCCGGTCATACCCAGCAAGCCATCTTTACCTGGGGCACCATCAAAGGTCGTTGTTACCAACTTGGCCGTTTCCAGGCTGCATTTTTCCAGATGGATGTCAAAAGGTTTAGGCGCGGAATTACCACCTTTCAGCAGGGAAACGTTAGAAACTGCACCAAGATCTACCGTCTGGTCCACAGAATTCGGATCAATTGAACAAGGAGCATCGATAATAGAACCCGTAAATGTTACTTTACCGTGGCCCTGATCGGCAGCCTGTGCGCCAGAAATAGTACCGAAAGCGAATACTGCTGCCATCATGATTTTATTCAATTTCATTTTTTGCTTCGTCCTTAATAAAAAAGTTTATCCTATTTTCTTTTCGTCGCGGCAAGTTAATGCGATATCACACCCTGAGAGGCATAGCGGGTCGTCACCTATTTGCAACGTACCCACTGCCTAACTCCATGAACAGGGCTTCGGCGACTGAATAAATGCTACATAAAAAAATAAAAAAAAGACAAATAATCCAATTAATCGATCAAAATTAGCATTTAAAACCAGATTAACAAAAATCATGGCAAGCAAAGAGCATTAATACCCAGGTTCTTCTAAAGCATCTACAAGTTATATAGCGATAATTTTTATAAGTTTTTTGCTAAAAAATAATTACCAACTTTAGGGTTGACGAGGAGCGTCTAAAACCTCTAAATTCCGGGCAGCAAAAAAACAAGACTATTCTTATTGCGCAGTAAACAAAAAATTCGAGTTAAGGGACAAGTGAGATACCCATGAAATACATTATAAATTTAACAATAATTTTCGATCCCAAAGGCAGAGAGTTGGTACTGAAAAACGACAGTCAGTTATCATTGGGTTTATCGAAGCCCGCAACTCGCCTGTTAAATGAACTGGTTAACAACAGCAACATTGATTTATCCCGCGATCAGTTGATCAAGCGTGTATGGGAGGATTATGGGTTTTCGCCCTCTAATGCCACTCTGAATAATCACATTAGTGAATTAAGAAAAGCCTTCGAGAGTTTAGGGGCCAACAAGGACATTATCGTCACCCTGCCGCGTCTTGGGTTCAGGCTGCAAGCAGAAATCTATCCTATTGTTTTAACAGCATCTAACGTTAACAATCCGGTAGTACAGACAGAAAACACGCCTCTGTTAACAGAAGATGCAGCCATGGTGATAGACGCCAGTCCTGTAGAATCGTCAACAGATAACGGAATGAAAATCAGGGGAAAAAACGCTCTTTTGATAGTCGGTTTGATAGCAGTCGTTACCGTTGCAGGCCTGACACTAGCTAACTTTTTCAAGAAGGAGGCAAGACCCTCCAGCGCCATACAGAACAAATGCAACATTTATAATGTTGATGGTAGTCTTCCATCGTCCGGGTTGGCCCTAAAAGCAAGGAAAATGATAATTGCTGAAGGTATAGATTGCTCCCAGGAGGAGACTGATGTTTACTATGCGGAGACTCGCCCTAACAATGAATTCCTTAGGGTTTTCTTTATGGCAGTTTGTGTTAAAATTGACGATGACAGCTATAATAATTGCATCAACTATAAAATAATTAAGTGATACTTCATGAAAAGAACAATTTTTATAATGTCATTTTCCATTGTGATTATCACTTTAATAATCCTGACATTCCATAGCTATCTAACCAGGGGGAACTTTCGTTGTGATACTCAAGTGAAATCCAGGATCGCTATCGAGGGACAAGACGAATTACACCTCAACCTGCATATAGACATCGTTTTTACCACGCCTGAAAAAGGCGCAATGAAGTTAATAGGGACACTTAAAGGAAGTAATCATGATTATAAAATATCCAGAAGCTTGTCACTTAAAGTGAACGAGTCAAAATTAAGCTCTATGAATAGGGTGACTATAGTAAAACAAACCATTCACCCCATAGATAACGTCCCTGAGGAATTCTGGCAACGTTACATTACACCAGAAAAAAACGGTGTCGAATTTTATGTTGAAATAAAGGAAACTAAAAAAAACACATTTATTTTTAAAGGATTATCCAACCCATATTTTCTTTGTAACCGATACGGTGATTAGCAATAAAAACCCGCTAAAAAAACAAACAACAGCCTGGCAAAAAAACAGCGAATGTAAATAAATGCAATTGCGTTGATTTGTTTTAATCAATCAAACGACATCAGCCGGGCTATTTACTCTGCTTAAGACCGGATTTTTATGTATCAGAGAGCGGAGCCAGAATCATATCAAACAGAAGAAGGCGTGTTCAGCCATCCACTGACCTCCGGCTTCAGCAGAACAGACAAAATGCGTCCCTCACATTGATATTGAACGCAAATAAAAAACACCTACCGAGATCACCATTCTCAACAAACCTCATGATATCCCTAATCAATGATAACAATCCTTGCACATAAGGTTTAATTTTCATCTTAACTACTTTTTCGTCTGGCATGGAATATTATTCTTAACCATAAAAGTCCCCTGCCTGTCATAAAGATAAACAATCATCAGCTGGCACCACAACCACTCACTCTCCATGAACATGAAGTGTTGGTTTACCTCCTATACGATAAGTGCGCTCAGGCGTTCCGTGATGAGAAAGTTAAATTACGCACGTATTAGTGAATTGTTCTGCTGGATGTTGCAAGGTTGTTTATCTAAAGTTTGGCGGTGCGCGGCCGATACCGATCCTAGCCTGGCCCCGCTTTACGGCCGTTGAATCTGGAATGTGAAACTGAATATGAGCGGGACTTTCTGTAGCGACGAAGCAAAACGCCTGGCGGCGCTTGAGATGCTCAAAGCCGATGATGCGGATCGCGATGACATTCTTCAAAAATTTACCCTGCTGGCCAGCGAACTGCTGGGCATTCCCGGCAGCTTTGTCTCGGTTCTTGATGATGAAAACCAGTTTATTAAAGCTTCCTGTAATTTTGACCTGAAACAAACGTCGCTGCAGCATGCTTTTTGCCGTCATACGCTGGAGCTGGGCAAAGTACTGGTGTGCCACGACACCCATCTTGATAGCCGGTTCAGCCAGCATCCGCTGACCCTGGGTGAACCCTTTATCCGCTTTTACGTGGGTGCCCCGCTGCGCAACCGCGACGGCATCACCATCGGCACCCTGTGCGTCACCGATATTAAGCCGCAGGCGTTTTCTGCAGAGCAGATCCGCCTGCTGGAGCTGCTGGCCAGCCTGGTCATTGGTTATCTGGATGCCTGGTATATTGCCGGCTATCAGGATGTGGTGACCCGTCTGCCAAACCGTCAACGCCTGATGAAAGATATTGAACTGCTGCGGCAGGCCGGCAACAACGAACCTCATCATCTGACGCTGATCGACTGCATTGATATGCCGCGTGCCTATGAGATTGCCCGATCGGTCGGTATGAACGCCGTGGAAACCCTGCTGAGGGAGCTGACCGCTATTCTGCGCACCCGCCTCGGGCTGGAGAGTGATGACGTTCTGTATACCGTTGCGGTCGGGCGCTTTGCCCTCCTGAGCAACAGCCAGCAACGTGCGGGCGGGCGCGAAATGAGTCAGCAACTGGGAGAGATACGCGCCCATCTGTTCGACAACATTACCATTGATGCGAAACCGCATGTTGGTGAGGTGAACTTTGTACCCACCGGGTCGGAGGTACCTGAGGTACTGCGCCGTGCGGTCAGCGCACTGCACGAAGCCATCAGCCTGAAACAGAGTTATATGGCTTATAATGCCGACAGCGATGGCCGCAGAAGTCAGCATTTCCGGCTGCTGCACGACCTGGCCGCGGCGGTTCGCGGCGCACCGGGCCTGTATCTGGTTTATCAGCCACAGATGTCTCTGCGCCTGGGCAAGCCGGTCGGGCTGGAAACACTGCTGCGCTGGGATCATCCCGTGTACGGTAACATTCCCCCCGATGAATTTATCCCGCTGGCGGCACAAACCAGCCTGATGGAGGAACTGACGGAATGGGTGATTGACCATACCATCGCTCAGCTTCGCCTGTGGCGCAGCAAGGGGCTGGATCTACCGGTCTCGGTCAATATGTGCATCAGTGATTTTTCGCGTGTGGACTTTGCCGATAAGCTGGAAGCCAGAATGCTCAATGCCGGATTAAAACCGGGCGATTTGTGCATAGAGTGTCTGGAGAACGAGCAGGTGCTGGAAAATGCCGATGCCAGGCGGGGACTGAATAAGCTGAAGCAGCGCGGATTCCGCATTGCGCTGGATGATTTTGGCTCCGGGTACAGCAATATTAATACCCTGTGCCGCATTCCGGTGGATGTGATCAAGCTGGACCGTTCGCTGATCCAGCCGCTGTCCCACGACCCGGCCAGCGAAGTGATCGCCCGCCATATCATCACCATGCTGAAAGAGCTGCACTATGTGGTGCTGGCTGAAGGCGTGGAAGATCAAAAAACCCTGGCCTCACTGCAGCGTCTGGGCTGCGATGAAATCCAGGGTTTTTATTACTCCCGGCCGCTCATTCCTGAGGGCGTGGAGCGCTGGCTGCGTTCACATTATCCCCAGGCCTGACGGTCAGGACGCCACCCATACCGTCTGCGCATTGGTAAACTCACGCAGGCCGAAGTGTGACAGTTCGCGGCCAAAGCCGCTTTTTTTCACGCCGCCGATCGGTACGCGCGGATCGGAGAAGCTCGGGGAGTTGATAAACACACCGCCAGTTTCAATCTGTGACGCCAGCGTCTGCGCCCGGGCCAGATCCCGGCTCCACAGGCTGCCGCCGAGGCCAAACTCGGAGTCATTGGCCATTGCCACCGCGTGAGCGGCATCATCAGCCACAATCAGCGAGGCCACCGGGCCAAACAGCTCCTGATCGAAGCTGGTCATACCGGGTTTAACGTCACTCAGCACCGTGGGCGCATAGTAGTTACCCTCACCCGGCAGGGCATGACCGCCCACCAGCAGCGTGGCCCCCTCTTTCAGGGTGGCCTGCACCTGCGCGTCCAGTTCGTCACGCAGATCGTAGCGGGCCATCGGGCCAATCCAGGTACCCGGCTCGCGCGGGTCGCCGATCTTCATCGCCTTCACCGCGCTGACAAACTTCTCGCTGAACTGTTCAAAAACGGCGGCTTCCACAATGATACGTTTGGCAGAGATGCAAAGCTGGCCGTTATTCATAAACCGTCCGGCGATCGCCCCCTTCACCGCAGCATCAATATCCGCATCGGCCAGCACGATAAAGGCATCAGAACCACCCAGTTCCAGCACGCATTTCTTAATGGCGGCACCGGCCAGGGCAGCAATGGCTCCACCGGCACGTACGCTGCCGGTGACGGTGACGGCTGCAATACGTTTATCATTAATCGCCTGCGCCACGCCGTCGTTATCGGCATTGACCACCATAAACAGCCCCTCAGGCACGCCCGCTGCCGTCAGGATCTCCTGCAACAACAGCGCACAGCCCATCACGTTCGGCGCAGGCTTCAACAGATAGCTGTTCCCCGCCAGCATGATGGGAACAGCACCGCGCAGCACCTGCCACACTGGAAAATTCCATGGCATCACCGACAGTACCGGCCCCAGCGGCAGATAATCGACAAAGGCCTTATCGCCCTCTACCTGCGTCGGTTCACGCTCGAGGAAAGCCGGGCCGTGCTCGCCGTACCATTCGCACAGTCTGGCGCTTTTCTCGACTTCTGCCAGCCCCTGATCCACGGGTTTACCCATCTCACGGGTCATCATCTCCGCCAGGGGCTGCGCCTGCTGACGCAGGCCACCGGCGATGTTTTGCAGCAACCTGACACGATCAGTGATGGCGCTGTGCCGCCATGTACGAAAGGCCGTGTGGGTTAAGGCCAGCGCCTCATCCACCTCTGCTCCGCTGGCGAAAGGATATCGGGCAACGACCTCACCTGTGGTGGGGTTGCGTGAAATGGCTACCGCTGAAGAAATATGCGTCATGATGGCTCCCTTAGGTGATTCACAATGGCTCCATCCTAGTCTTGATGTATATTCTTTAATAATGAATAATAAAGAAAATAATTTACTCAATAAGAGAATGATGTGGATCTGACCCAGCTGGAAGTCTTTCGCGCCATTGCGGAAGAGGGCAGCGTGACGGCGGCGGCCGAGAGATTGCATCGAGTCCCCTCTAATATCTCCACCCGGCTGAAACAGCTGGAAGAGGAACTGGGCTGCTCGCTGTTTCGCCGCGAAAAGCTGCGCCTGCACATCACCGACAGCGGCAGGACCTTTCTCGATTATACCCGGCGCCTTCTGGCACTCGCTGCCGAAGCGAAACACAGCGTTTCCGGACAGCAGCCGGGGGGCATCTTCACCTTGGGCGCAATAGAGAGTTTTGCCGCTGTGCGCCTGCCTCCGCTGATTGCGCGCTACCACCAGAGCTGGCCGCAGGTTGAGCTCGACCTGAGCACCGGTCCGTCCGGGGATATGATCGACGGTGTCCTCGCCGGTCAGTACAGCGCTGCGTTTACCGACGGCCCGCCGAAGCATCCACAGCTGGAAGGTATGCCGGTCGTTAACGAAGAAATGGTGCTGATCTCAGCGCTGAATCACCCGCCCGTTCCTGACGCCACCAGCATCTCCGGCTCGACCGTCTATGCGTTTCGCGCTAACTGCTCTTATCGCCGGCTGTTTGAAGACTGGTTCTCACGCGAGAATGCGGCCCCGGGCAAAATTTTTGAGATGGAGTCGTATCACGGCATCCTCGCCTGCGTCAGCGCTGGTGCCGGGTTAGCGCTGATCCCGCGTAGCATGCTGGACAATATGCCGGGACGCGACAACGTTCACGCCTGGCCGCTGAGTGGGGGCATGGGGCAGATTGCTATCTGGCTGGTGTGGCGCAAGGGGATACAGTCAAATAATTTGCAGGCGATGGCACGCCTGCTGAAAGAAACGGCCTGAAACCTCAGCTTACGGGGCAAGGCAAAGAATGAAAACGCCGTTTAAAATAGATCAGCCCGTCGCCCTCCTCTTCCCACCAAATTGCCCGCACCGCCAGCAGGTAGACCTGATGCGTACCCAGACTCTGCACCTGGCTGATCTCCCCCTCCAGGCTGGCCAGCGCCCCGCCCAGCAGCGGCTGACCGTATTCGCCCTGCCGCCAGCCGTCCAGCAAAAAGCGATCCGCCATGGCCAGGTCAGTCATACCGGCAAAATGGCGCGCCATCGCCTCCTGCCGGTGGTTGAGCACATTGATACACATTCGTCCGTTCTGCTCAAAAACCGGATTCATGGCACTGCTGCGGTTAATGCAGACCAGTACGGTCGGCGGCGTATCGGTGACCGGGCACACGGCAGTCGCAGTGAGGCCACCGCGCCCTGCCGTCCCCTGTGTAGTGACGATACAGACCGCCGCAGGAAGACGGGCCATGGCATCGCGAAATGGCATACGGTGTGCACAGTCATCAGTCATGACCGTCCCCTCCGCTCAGCAGACGATCCAGCTGACTGATATCGTCATTGTTGTGCAGGTGCGATTTTTTCCAGCCGTGGCGGTCATAGTCGGCCAGACAGCGGTCAACCATCGCCATCATGTCGTCCATCGCCCCGGAGTGGTGCGCATCACGCAGGCACTGCATGCGCACTTCGTCCTGGCTGCCGGCATAGTTGATCTCATACAGCTCGTGGCGTCCCCCGAACTCACTGCCAGTGGCATCCCACATCAGCTTCAGAATTTTAATGCGCTGCTCGTGGTCCATTCCGTTGGAACCCCGTACGAACCGCGCCAGGTAGCGGTCGATTTCCGGATTCTGCAGATCACGTACGCTGGAAGGCAGATAAATCAGCCCGCTGGCCACGTTGCATTCGATAATATTCTTAATCTTTGTCCAGGCTATTGGGGCCATCACGCGGTAGGTGTTCATTGCCCGGGCATCGGGCAGATACGCTCCGTTGACCCAGGGGCTGGCCTCCGATGCCATCGCATCACTCAGCGACCAGAACAGGTTACGCCAGGCCACCACTTCCCCCAGCGCCGCCTGTACGCCCCGAAACTCAAGGGTACCGGTACACTCCAGGCTTTTATGCAGCAGGGCGGTAATAAAATCCAGCTTCACCGCCAGCCTGACGCAGGCCTGCATAGGATAGAGCCGGACGAATCCGCCCTCCGCATACCAGCGGCGGCAGCGCTCAAAATCGCGATAGATCAGCACGTTTTCCCAGGGGATCAGCACCTTATCCATCACCAGTATCGCGTCATTTTCATCAAAGCGGCTGGAGAGCGGATAGTCAAATGCGGACCCCACGGCACCCGCCGTCAGCTCATAGGAGGCACGGGAAATCAGCTTCACCCCGCGCGCATCCATCGGGGCGATAAACATCAGCGCAAAGTCCGGGTCGTTGCCCATCACCTGCGCGGAGCCAAACCCGATAAAATTGAAGTGCGTCAGCGCCGAGTTGGTGGCCACGACTTTCGCCCCGCTGACGATAATCCCGGCGTCCGTCTCCTTCTCTACCCGGATGTAGACATCTTTCACTTCATCGACGGGCTTGTGGCGGTCAACCGGCGGGTTGACGATGGCATGGTTGAAATAGAGCCCCGCCTCCTGAATACGGGTGTACCAGCGGCGCGCATTGTCTGCGTAAGGCCCGTAAAAATCGGGGTTGGCTCCCAGCGAGCTGGCAAAGGCGGCCTTATAATCCGGCGTACGGCCCATCCAGCCGTAGCTGAGTCGTGACCAGCCAGCTATCGCGTCGCGCTGCTGGCGGATCTCCTGCGCCGAGCGGGCATAGCGGAAAAAGCGGTGCGTATAGCCACCGCTGCCGGTATCCGTGTCGCGGCACAGAAGGTTGTGCTGCTGCGGATCGTGCAGGGCATCGTACAGCGCGGAAACGCTTCCGGCCGCATTGCGGAAGGCCGGATGGCGCGTGACATCCTCCACCCGCTGGCCATAGATATAGATTTCACGCCCGTCGCACAGGCTTTGCAGATATTCACTGCCGGTAAACGGACGCGTGGGCGAGGCTCGGTGATCTTCAGGTTTCATCGTATTTTCTCGGATTCAGAGTAGAGGAATGCGCGACCCGTGCGCAGGTTGTTATAATTTTGTTGTTATTTAAGCGTGGGAAACCGGACGCAGGAAGAGACGTTTCTGGCTATCTCAGGCACTTTTCAGTAGCCTGCCCGCTGGCGTCAACAGGCAGCATGAAAAAGCCGCCGGACGGAATCCGCTGGCCTCGCTGCCCTCTCCGGGGATCCACAGAAATGATGAAAGTAAAAACGCTTCTGGCATTCAGTGCCTTCTTTACCACCGCCGGCGCACACGCAGGATGGTACGTGGTGGATAACTATACCGGGACGCTCGGCGCCTGGCCGATACACCTGTCTGTGCAGCAGTACGACAGCTATGGCAGCGGGCTGAATATCAAGGGCAGCTACTACTACGATAAGCATCGCGCACCGATCCCGCTCTATGGCAGGCAAACCGCCACCACGTTCGAACTGTGCGAAATCCACAGCCCTGCGGAATTTGACAGGGTAATGAATCAGGGAACAGCGGAGGCGGTGGACACCCGCGACTGTCCTTTCCGCCTCACGCGCGAAGGCGATCGCCTGCAGGGTGAATGGCAACAGGGCACGCGGCGCTATCCGGTGACGCTGCAGCACACTGCATCGCTGGACAACACCGCAGCAGGCAGCATTACCGGGGACGGGATCGATATCCCCTTCTGGGGGCAGACCGCCAGCCACAGCTTCATCGGCCACTATCAGACTGGTCCCGACGGTATCGTCATCAACCGCGTCAGTGTGCTGAATAAAAAAACCGGGCGGGTCGATCAGATCCTCGACCCGCAGCAACACCAGTGTGACTTCGGTTTTTATATGACGGCCATCTATCAGAATATTGAGTCCCTTAATCAGGGGAAACGTGTGACGCTTAACTGCTACAGTCAGAAAGCCGATATCTCAGTAGATTATCGTTTCGATCCGACGCTGCAGCGCTACCGCACGGATGACACATCACCTTAGCGACGGCGGAACTCACTGGGTGAACACCCGGTCAGTCGGTGGAAAAAGCGGGCAAAATAGGCCGGATCTTTGTAGCCCAGCTGCCAGGCAATCTGGTGGACGCTGCCCGCACTAAACAGCAGCAGCCTTTTTGCCTCGCGCAGCATCCGTTCAAACACCAGACGCTTCGGCGGCTGGTTGGCCAGGCGGCGGCACAACTCATTCAGACGCGACTCGCTGATCCCCAGCTCCCGTGCGTAGTCCGGTACCGTCAGGTGCTCACGGTATTTTTCATCCACCATCCGCGTAAAGCGTTGAAACATGGTCATCTCTCCCCGCACGCTGACGTGCCCGGTTCCCCCTTCTTCCGGCGAAACCTCGCGCAGCAGCAGTAAAAACAGCGTCTGGGAAAGCAGACGCAGCTGCGTGTCCCGCCCCGGGCCCTGCTGAGAAAACTCCTGTGCCACCAGGGGCCAGAGGTGCGCCAGCGCCCCACGCGTCTGCACGCTGCCCGCCAGCGACAGGCAGAATCCGGGAATGGCCAGCGCATCACGACTGCCAGGCCACAGCGCCTGCAGCAGCGGCCAGATCAGCTCCTGCCTGACGGTTAATACATGACCGTCACTGTCCTCTTCCGTCATAAACGCATGGGGGACTGAGGGCGGTGTCAGAACGAACAGCGGAGCGCGGACGGAATAGTGGTGGTCGTCCAGCTGCAGCTCAATTTTACCGGTAGTCAGACAGTGAAGCTGAAAATAGCGGTCATGCCAGTGCGGACGCATATCGCGGCCAAAAAATGCCGCCATACGGGAAAAGACGGCATAGTGCACGTCATCGCTGCCGCTGTGTGCCTCACCGAACGCCTGGCTGATATTAATATTTTCCATTGCCCTCTCCCGTCCATCCTGTTCAGGGTTACCGGCCGTCCTTATGGAAGATGGTGGCATCGCTCTCTCCCCCGACCGTCACCGTGACGACACGTCAATGACCGGCGTCGGTCGGGTGGTAAAGCGTGCCGCCAGCGCCTCGGCCGATCTCGCCAGCAGGGTCGTATCAACACCCGGGGCAACAAACAGCGCCCCCAGATCCAGGTAGCGCTGCGCCAGCGTTTCATCGGCGGTCAGGATCCCCGGGGCCTTTCCGGCGGTGCGGATACTGGCGATAGCCAGCTCAATGATGGCCTGAACTTCGGGATGGCCAGGACGGCCGGGAAACCCCATATCGGCACTCAGATCTGCCGGGCCTATAAATACTCCGTCAACCCCGTCGACAGCGAGGATCTCCGCCAGATTCTCCACGGCCTGGCGGGTTTCGATCTGCACCAGAATACAGAGCTGCTCCCCGGCCCGTTGCAGATAGTCTGCGATGCGGTTCCAGCGGGAGGCGCGGGCCAGTGCGCTGCCCACGCCGCGAATGCCCTGCGGTGGATAGTGACAGGCCCTGACCGCCGCGCGGGCTTCATCACCATTCTGCACCATCGGGATCAGCAGCGTCTGCGCCCCGATATCAAGCAGCTGTTTGATTAGCACCGGGTCATTCCACGCCGGGCGTACCACCGGATGGCAGCGGTAAGGGGCGATTGCCTGCAGCTGCCCCAGTACCGAACGTACGTCATTAGGGGCGTGCTCACCGTCAATCAGCAGCCAATCAAACCCGGCCCCGGCCAGCAGCTCGGCGCTGTAAGGATCGGCCAGCCCCAGCCACAGGCCAATCTGCGGATCTTTATGCTGTAATGCCTGCTTAAATTCATTGATAAACATACACTTTCCTCAGATAAAACGGCAGCCAATGGCACCCATTGTGCCGTAGTCAACGTGGAACGTGTCCCCCTTACGCGCCGCTACCGGCCGGGTAAAGGAGCCGCTCAGGATCACCTGCCCGCCCTCAAGCTGAACGTCATGTCGCGCGAGCTTATTCGCCAGCCAGGCCACGCCGTTGGCCGGATGATTCAGCACCGCCGCTGCCACGCCGGACTCTTCGATCACCCCGTTGCGATACATCAGGGCGCTGATGCGGCGCAGGTCGAGCGCATCGGGCCTGACCGGCCGTCCCCCCATTACCACCCCGGCGCTGGCGGCGTTATCGGCAATGGTGTCGAAGACTTTGCGCGGCCGCTGGGTCTTAGGGTCAATGCCGTGGCAGCGGGCATCGATGATCTCCAGCGCCGGGATCACGTAGTCCGTGGCGTTCAGCACATCAAAGAGCGTGCACTGCGGACCGCGCAGCGAGGTGCCCAGCACAAAGGCCAGCTCTACCTCCACCCGGGGCACAATGAAGCGCGCTACCGGAATATCACCGCCTTCAACAAAAAACATGTCGTCCAGCAGGGCGCCGTAGTCAGGTTCGTTGATCTGAGAAGTCACCTGCATCGCCTTAGAGGTCAGGCCAATTTTGTGTCCTTTCAGCACGCGCCCTGCCGCGATTTTTTGGTCAATGCCGCGTCGCTGTATGGCATACGCATCGTCCAGGGTGATCTCCGGATGCCGCAGTGAGAGCTGGCGGACCTGTTCCCGGTTTTTTTCTGCCTGATTCAGTTCGGCCGCCAGCCGGTCCAGCGTAAGATCGTCTAACATAGGATCCCTTCCTTCACGCCTGAAACAGGGCATGAACATTGTTTTGTTTAAAATTGAACTGCGCATGCAGCTCTTCCAGCACCAGCGACAGCGCCAGATAGCGCCGGGCCATTAACGCCGCAAAGTGGCTTTTTATCAGCGCAAACAGCCCTGACATCACCGGCCGGAGCTGTTCCTCGCTGCGCCCGTGGCCTATTTTCAGCGTCATATGCACAAAGGCGTAATCCCGCTTACCGTCAGCCATCTGCCAGGTGTCCACCCAGTGAACGCGGCTGCGGATGCCCGCCAGGGGGAAAAGCCCGCTGTCGGCAAGGTAGGCATTGACCCGGGAAAAAAGCACCGGAAACTGCGCCTGTTCGCGGATATTTTCACTGCATTCGACAATAAAGTGCGGCATCGCGGACCTCCTTATTTACGCCGTCAGGGGAAAGATCGCGTTGACCTGCCCGGTACCCGAGCTGGGGAACAGGTCGGTGATCACCTCCACTTTCTGGTGATAGCGATCCCAGCCCAGCAGGCCCATCAGCATCACGGTGTCGTGCATATTGCCCTCGCCGTAACAGTAATCTGCGTACTCCGGCAGCATGCGGCAGAACTCGGTAAAGCGTCCTTCCCGCCAGAGTTTCATCACCCGCCGGTCCATCTGCTCGTCAAACTCCCGGGTCCAGGCATTCATCCCTTCTTCTGCCCGCCGGTCGTCAATAAAGCGGTGCGAGAGGGAGCCGCTGGCGAGCACCGCTACGGTACCGGGGTATTTGCCGACCGCCCGCCGCACCGCCTCGCCCAGACGGCGGCTGTCGGCAAAGTCGTGGACGGTACAGAAAGCAGAAATCGACACCACCCTGAAGCGGCGGTCGCTGTTCATATAACGCATCGGCACCAGCGTGCCGTACTCCAGCGTCAGGCTTTCGATGGCATGCGCCTGCGCGCGGACGCCTTCTGCCCTTGCCTCCTCGGCGATCAGATAACCCAGCGCCGGGTTGCCTTCATAGTCATAGGCCATATCACGGATAAAATGCGGCAGTTCGTGGCTGGTGTAGATGCCGCTGAAGTGGGCATTGCAGTTGATGTGATAGGCGCTGTTCACCAGCCAGTGGGTATCAAAGACCACCAGCGTATCTACGCCCAACGCCCGGCAGCGGCGGCTGATTTCATGATGTCCCTCTATCGCCGCCTGGCGGCAGCCGTGATGTTTTCCCGGCATTTCAGACAGATACATTGACGGCACGTGTGTGATTTTGGCCGCCAGCGCTAACGTTCCCATGCTCCCTCCTTACAGACCCCATTGTGGAATCGGATGATCGCCAAAAGAGATACAGACGTTTTTCATTTCAGCGAAGACTTCAAAACTGTATTCCCCCCCTTCACGGCCGGTGCCCGAGGCTTTCACACCGCCGAAAGGCTGACGCAAATCGCGAACATTCTGGGTATTCACAAACACCATCCCCGCCTCAATGCGCCGTGCCAGCCGCATCACCTTGCTGACATCCTGCGTCCAGAGGTAGGAGGCGAGGCCGTACTCCACGTCATTGGCCAGCCGCAGTCCCTCCGCTTCATCTTTAAACGGCAGCAGACAGGCGACAGGGCCGAAGATCTCCTCCTGCGCCACGCGCATGCGGTTGTCCACGTCGGCCAGCACCGTCGGCCGCAGGAAATGCCCGCGATCCAGCCCTTCCGGTTTTTCCGGCCCCCCGGCCAGCAGCCTCGCCCCCTCTTCCATCCCCAGGCGGATATACCCCGACACTTTGTCCCAGTGCTGGCGGCTGATCAGCGAACCGACCTGTGTCGCCGGGTCGGTCGGATCGCCAACGCGCAGCCGGTTAGCCCGTTCGGCAAAGCGCCGCACAAACTCGGGGTAAATACTCTGCTGAATAAAAATGCGGGACCCGGCGGTGCAGCGTTCGCCATTGATCGAAAAGATGGTGAAGAGCGCCGCATCCAGGGCCCGGTCGATATAGGCATCGTCAAAGATCAGCACCGGGGATTTGCCACCAAGCTCCATTGAGTATTTTTTCAGACCGGCATTTTTCATGATGTTACGCCCGGTGGTGGTGCCCCCGGTGAACGACACGGCACGTACGTCCTGATGCCGCACCAGCGCGTCACCTGCCGTGGCTCCGTAGCCCTGCACCACGTTTAACACCCCTGCGGGAATGCCGGCCTCACGGGCCAGCGCGCCCAGCCGGTCGGCCGTCAGCGGCGAAAGCTCAGACATTTTCAGGACAGCGGTGTTGCCCAGAGCCAGGCAGGGTGCCACCTTCCAGGTGGCGGTCATAAACGGCACGTTCCAGGGTGACACCAGCGCACAGACGCCGACCGGCTGTACCAGCGTGTAGTTAAGCATCCGGTCATCGACCGGGTAGGTCCGGCCGTTCATCTGCTGGCAGATCTCAGCGAAAAATTCAAAGTTGTGGGAGGCCCGGGGGATCAGCACATTTTTTGTCTGGTGGATAGGCAGACCAGTATCGGCCGTTTCCAGTGCGGCAATATGCGGTACGTCGCGATCGATCAGCTCCCCGAGACGGCGCATCAGCCGCGCACGCTCTTTCATCGGGGTGTTAGCCCATTTCGGAAAGGCAGTGCGCGCCGCGTCTACTGCCAGAGCCACCTCCCGCTCACCGCCCGAAGCGACCTCCGCCAGCACCTCGCCGGTGGCCGGGTTGATGGTGGTAAAATAGTCACTGCTGCTGATGTTTTTGCCGTTGATCCAGTGATTGATCTTTTTCATCGTGCACCTTCCTCATACTGTTGTTCACTGACGATCCGGTTGGTTAGCCGGCCGACGCCCTCCACGTCCACCACCACCTCATCGCCGGGGCGCACGTCAGACAGTCCTTTAGGGGTGCCGGTAGCGATCATGTCCCCCGGCTGTAAGGTGATAAATTCACTCAGCCAGGCAATAAGAAACGGAATATCAAACACCATGTCACGCGTGCTGCCGCTCTGACGCAGCTCACCGTTGACGAAGGTTTTCACCTGCAGGTTATGGGGGTCAGGCAACGCGGCGGGATCAACGATGGCCGCGCGCAGCGGCGTCAGCGTGTCGCGACTTTTTACCCGCAGGTTAGGACGGTAGTAGTTTTCCAGATAGTCGCGCACCGCGTAGTCATTACACAGGGTGTATCCGCCGACGTACTCCATGGCCCGATCGCGACTGACGCGGCGGGCTGTTTTGCCGATCACCACCACCAGCTCGGCCTCATAGTGCATGTAATCGACCCGGTCAGGCCGGACCGATACGCAGCCGTCTCCGGTCAGACTATTCGCTGCCTTAATAAACACCAGCGGGGCCTTCGGCGGGGTAAAGTTCAGCTCGCTGGCGTGGTCGGCATAATTTAATCCCAGCGCAAACAGCGTGGGTGTCGCCCCGGGCTGTGCGATGTGCGGTGCCTGCTGGCTGAAGCGATTGGTCAGCGAGGGGAAACCGGCGGCCTTTATCGTGACACTGTCACCTTCCTGCAGCGCCACTCGCTGCTGCGGCGTTCCCAACAGGATCATGTCGCCGGGCTGCAGGGTGACAAACTCACTCAGTGCCGCAATCAGTTCAGCCGCATGACGGTGCAGACCGCCGGTGTCCCACACGTCCCTCACTTCACCGTTGATTTCGGTGATGATATGCAGCGCGCTGACATCACGCAGCGGCACCACCTCGCCCACTGGACAGAAACCATCACGACACTTAGCCCTGATAGCCGGACGGTAAAAATCGTCCTCTGCCAGGCTGACCTCATTCGCCAGCGCGTAGCCTTCGATACACGTTTCCGCCGCCGACACCGGGATCCTGCGCGCGGTTTTTGCCATGATGACGGCCAGCGTCGCCCCGCTGAAGACGGTCTCCCCGACCGGTAAACCAATGGTGTCACCGTGATGTCGCCAGGTGTTACGCGGCTTGATAAACCAGACCGGCGTCTGTGGCGGGGTGTTATAAGGTGGCTGATGGAATTTTTTTGCCCAAGCCGCGGTTTGCGACTGATGGTTCAACGCCACACCAAAAATGGTTTTTTTCATGATTACCCTCAACTCAGCCATTTCATTAATATATTAATGAAGTCAGGATTACGCGTAATCACAAAGAGGATCAACTCAGTTTTATTGAGTTGTGACCTTGAAGGCAAAAAAATAAAACTTACAATAAACTCATGTTTTTCATAGTGTTGATAAGTACACGCAACAAAATGAAAAGTACCTGAAGTGGGGGTATGCCGGAGATAAGCAGATTATGTTAGTATTAACAAAATATTTAATCACAGCGAAAAAATGCACGAATCACTGACCATTGCTCTTTTACAGGCGCGGGAAGCCGCCATGGGCTATTTTCGCCCAATCCTTAATCGTTACGGGCTGACCGAGCAGCAGTGGCGCATCCTGCGTATTCTGGCCGGAGTGAACATGCTGGACTTCCATCAGCTGGCGCAGCAGGCGTGCATCCTGCGTCCCAGTCTGACTGGCATCCTGACCCGCCTTGAGCGTGACGGACTGGTATCACGCCTTAAACCCGTTAATGATCAGCGCAAGCTGGTGGCCGCCCTGACGCCTGCCGGACAGGCTCTGTACCAGCAGGCCAGCCGTGAAGTGGATGCGGGTTATCTGCAAATCGAACGGCAGTTCGGTAAGGAGAAACTGCGCCAGTTAACGCAGCTGCTGGAAGCGTTCACTCAGCTGGCATAGGCCGGGCTACGTCTCCTGTATCGCCATCATCTGCGCCAGCAGTTGAAACAGGCTTAACAGCAGAACCCGCTGGCTGGCACTCAGCCGAAGATAACGCTGCATGGGCGGGATGCGCAGGCGCGCTTCACAGGCCGCGAAGAGTTCAATTTCACAGCACCAGCGCCCGCACGCGAGGTCAACGCGAAAACGCCGGTAGTCCAGTTCGCCCAGCGTCTGCGCAATCACCGGATAGCGCTTCAGCACGTGCAGCAGTTGCTCCGCTGCGGCACCGGACTCACGGGTATAAAACGCTACCGGACGGCGCTTCAGCCAGCCGGGCTGCCGGGCACGCAGCGTCAGCGGACCCTGCAGCGTGCACGACCCCTCCATACGAAACACCGCATGATCAATCCGCCCCAGAAAGAGACGCTCTCTGCGACGGATCACGGTCACCTGCCGCTGCGCATCGAGCGCGATCGCCATCATGCCGGGAACGGGTTGGCTGATCCGCCAGCCGGCCAGATCCTGACTCAGACGCGTCAGCAGGGGGTCATTCCAGTGAACGCAGGACATCGTGACCTGTCACCGCCGCGTTACGGTCGGAAAACGCCCGCTCCAGTACGGCTTCAACCGCAACGGGCTTAAAGGGATTCACCCGCATCACGAACAGGCACCAGCACAGGGCATAACAGGAGGTGAGGGCCAGAATCGTCCAGAAGGGCACCAGGATAGCATGGGGACTGACGCCGGGAGGGGTGATGTTCCACATCGCCATCAGGATCCCCGCGCTGGAAAGGATTTGCGGTAACGGAAACAGCGGAGCGCGCCAGGCACGCGGCAGATCGGGCCGCCGCAGCCGCAGCAGCACCACCGACAGCGTGACCAGCAGATAGGAGACGCCCCAGGCACAGACGGCCGCCAGCACCATCGGGAGGATGCGGTCCAGATTACCCCGCAGGATAAACGCATGGAGGCAGGGGATCAGCACGGCCAGCGCGATAGCCACCACTGGCGTTTTGAAGCGGGGATGCAGCCAGGTGAGGCATCTGGGCAGGGCTCCGTCCAGCGCCATACCATAAAGAATACGTGGGACGGCGGCCATCAGGGTATTGATGGTGGCTGCCCCCGCCAGTAGCATGCCGATCCCCAGCCACAGCTTTCCGGGCTCCCCCATCACCCGCCCGGCAAACGCCGGGATCACCCACGGTGTATCGAAGAGGTGGAGCCCGTTTGCCGCATCCAGCAGCACGTTCGGCACCTGCCGGTTGAGCGCCGCACCAAAAAGCAGCATACAGCCGGCCACGCCGCACAGGCCCAGCGCCATCGCCCGGGGAATGGTTTTATCCGCGCGGCGGATCTCCGGTGCCATCGGCGTTACCAGTTCGCAGCCGACAAACATGAACATCGCCATCCCCGTCATGCTGATCAGCGTCTGAGGATGGTGGAAGTCCGGCGACAGGCCAAACCATCCCACCGACGCGGGAACTGGTGCAGCCAGTAGCCCGGAGAGGCTGAAGATCAGCAGCGTACTCCACATAATGAAAGTCAGCACCACCTCCACCTTGCCAAAAATCTCAATGCCGGTGGCGTTCAGCAGACCAAACAGCAGCACCATGCCAACCCCGACCAGCCAGCTGTCAGGATGGGGGCCAGAATGCAGACCGGCGTCGCCGAAGTTGACCATCGCCATCACCCCCGACAGGATGGTTTCCGCCGTACCAGCAAACACATGCACGATCAGATAGGCGCACAGTGCGCCGGTAATAGCAAAAAAACGGCCCATCCCGCAGGAGATATAGTCGTAGACCGAGCCGGTCGTCGGCATCAGGATGGCGGCCTCTGAGAAGCTCATCAGCTGGGCCTGCATCATAATAAAACCGATCAGAATAGCCAGGGCAAAGGTGTCTCCTCCGCGGCCAAATCCACTGGTCACCGTCAGGATCACCGGACTGGCCATGATCAGCCCCACCGAACTGGCCAGCGTGGTGGGAAAACCGACGGCTCCCTGTTTAAGGTGCGCCGCAAGCCTGTGTTTTAACATTTCAATCTTCCGGGAAAGGACGGGTAATAAAGAGTGTAAACAGGCATTGAGAGCGCTCAGTATCGTCCGAAGGAACGATACTGAGCGTTTCCTGCCGCAGCTCACGTTATTGAGATGTTTATAATGTGTTAATTAAGTCAGTTCGTTCAGAAGCAAACACCCCTGCGGGAACAGACAGACGCACTGACAAGGAGAAGGCATGCGCACGCTCACACCCTCCGTTCAGCCGGGGGCATTTATCCATGAATGCCTGCACACAATAACGCATCTGATCCCCGGTGCATCGGCGGTGTTTTACCTGGTGGACAGCAATCTGGTGCCGGGTCAGCACCTGCTGTCCGGTATCTCTGCAGAAACCCATCAGGCTTATCTGCAGGATTTTCTGCCGCTGGATCCGCTTCACCCCCGGCGTTTTAATCATCAGGCCGTGACCCTTGCCGGGCTGAATGAGGCGATGCAGACCACCCCATATTACCGGCAGTTTATGGTGCCCAATCATATGGGAGATATGACGGAGATCTTTGTCCGCCGGCATAAACGCATCGTGGCGGGCCTGTCGATCATGCGTGACCTTCCTTTCAGCGCGGCTGAGCGACTCCGCCTGCGTGCATCGCTGCCGCTGATTGAACTGGCCACGGAAGAGCTGCTCCCCGCGACGGCACACTGCCGGTTAACGCCGAAAGAGCAGCAAATTGTCGGTATGGTGCGTGAGGGGGCCTGTAACAAACGTATTGCGCGGCAACTTGACGTCTCGCTGTCCACCGTCAAGACCCACCTGCGCAATATCTTCGCGAAAACTCACGTCAACAGCCGCACCGAGCTGGCCGCCGGTCTGGGGCTGACTGACCATCGCGACGCTCAGTACTGAACCGGGCAATACCCTTTCCACGGCATCGCCCGCCGTTCAGTAACGCATCATGACGGACTTCAGCCGGGTGTAGTCCGCAATAAAGGCGCTGCCAAACTCTCGCCCGTTACCGGAGCCTTTCACCCCGCCGAACGGCAGCGCCGGATCGAGCAGGGTGTGCATATTCACCCAGACCGTCCCTGCGCTAATCCGCTCGCTGTAGCGCAGCGCCTGACTCAGATCGTGGGTCCACACGCTGGCCGCCAGCCCGAAGGGGGAGGCATTCACCCACGCCAGCGCCTGTTCCTCATCGTGATAAGCCAGGAAGGCCCCGACCGGACCAAAGGTCTCCTGCTGCATCAGCGTGGCATCGGCGCTGCGTACTTTCAGCACCGTGGGTAAGAAGTAGTAACCCGGCAGGTCAGGGGAACGCCCACCGCAGAGCAGCTCATCCCCCTCTTTTTGCGCCTGAGCCACCAGCGCCTGCACCTTTTCAAGGTGGGCGCTGTTGGCCAGCGGGCCCAGCTGACATGCCTCATCCAGCGGCGATCCCGCCGTCAGCTGATCCAGCCGTCGGCAGAGCGCCTCCAGCACGCTATCGCACTGCTCCGCCGGAAGATAAAAACGCTCGGCAGCCGCACAGATCTGACCCTGATTGAGGTAGCCGGCTTCAATAATGCCGTCGACCATTTCGTCGACGGACATATCCTTCAGAAAAAGAGCCGCATTTTTGCCCCCCAGTTCCAGCGTGAAGGGGATCGCCCGGGCGCAGGCGGCACTGCCCACCGCCCTGCCGGTCGGTACAGAGCCGGTAAAGGTGACTTTTGCACAGTCAGGATGACCGGTCAGCAACGGGCCGAGCAGCGTGCCATCACCGTTAACGATATTGATTGCTCCGCGCGGAAATCCCACCTCCCCTGCCAGCTGCGCCACCCGCAGCATAGTCAGCGGCGTAAACTCGCTCGGCTTCAGCACCAGGGTACAGCCACAGATCAGCGCCGCCGCCATTTTCCAGACGGCAATCATGATGGAAAAATTCCATGGGAGGATCGCCACAACGACGCCCAGCGGTTCACGCAGGGTAAACCCCCGGTACTTTTCACCGTGAAAGGAAGGTAACGACAACTCTGGCGTTTCACCGGTTATTTTTCCAGCCCATCCGGCAAAATAGCGCAGGAAAGCCACGGACTGATCCAGCTCAAGCCCGCGTGACAGGGTGATCAACTTGCCGGAACACAGCGTTTCCAGCTGTGCCAGCTCCTCCCGATGCTGCTCCAGCGCATCGGCCAGCTTCAGCAGCAGCGTTCCTCTCGCCAGCGCGGGCAGAGTGCCCCATCCTCCGCTGAACGCCTGCCGCGCGGCAGCCATGGCGGCCTGCACCTCACCCGCCCCGCCATCCCGCACCTGAGCAATAGTCTGCGCCGTCGCCGGGTTAATGACCGGGCGCAACGGGCCCTGACCGGGCAGACTGTTGCCGTTAATATAGTGGCCGTGTTCACGCTGTAAAAATGCGTTCACTGCCGGAAGCACTGCAACGTCACTCATAATCACTCCTGTTGATAAAAGGGGGCAGGCTGTTCCACCACGCTGACAATTTGCACCCGCGCGGGCAGGACGGTTTACGCTTTAATGCGGTCACGTCTGACGTCCACTGAAGAAACCCGCAGCCTGATGGAATAACTTTCCGGCGGTCATCAGCACCGGACGAAGGGCGTCACGACCATAAATCGTGGCATGGGGTATACGGCTCATCAGGTCATAACGCGCAGAGCCCTCGGTCATTCCTTCGGCTAACACTTTGCAGATGATGTGCGAGGGCGTGACGCCGAACCCCGAGTACCCCTGAACATAGAAGACGTTGTTATGCTGACGCAGGGTGCCAATCTGCGGAAAGAGGTTAGCGCTGCAGGCCATCGGTCCACCCCAGACAAAATCTGTTCTGACATCGTGGAGATAGGGAAAAATCTGCAGCAGCAGCGTGCGGTTCCAGGCGGCAAAATCACGGGGAGTATATTCAACAAAACGCGTGGCGCTGCCGAACAGCAGGCGGTTTTCTGCCGTGATACGGTAATAGTTGATGACCGGGCGGATATCGCTAAAGGCACCGCGCATCGGGCTGATGCGTTCAATCAGCGCCTCTGACAGGGGGGCGGTGGCCATCTGATAGGAGTAAGTCACCAGCGTTTTACGGTCCAGCTCAGGCTCAAGCTGGTTGAGAAAACTGTCGCATGCCCACAAAAGTTTGTGAGCACTGACCGTCCCGGTGGCGGTGCGAACCCTGACGCGCGGACCGTAGGCGACCTCCACGGCCGGTGAGTTTTCGTAGATCTGCACGCCAAGCCCGGCGGCGGCAGAGGCCGACCCCAGCAGCATGTTCAGCGCATGGATCTGGCCTCCCCCCATATGCTTCAGTGCGCAGGTGTAACATGAGGAGCCCACCACGTTATGCACGTCAGCCCCGGTAAAGAGTTCAGTCTCAACCTCTGGCGTCACGCGTTTAAACGCCTTTTGCCACAGTCGGAGCGCCTTTTCCTGGCGGGCGTTATAGGCCAGATAGGCATAGCCCGGGATAAAGTCGGCATCAATCTGGTAGCGGGCTATGCGCTCACGGATAATGTCAGCGCCGAGGTTCGCCATGCTGAACAGCGTAGCCATGCCTTCCCGGCCCACGTACTTTTGCACCGCGCCGATGTCATGCCCTATGCCGGGCATGACCTGCCCACCGTTGCGGCCGGATCCCCCGTAGCCGAGATGGCGGGCTTCCAGTACCGCAACACGGGTGATCCCTTTCTCGGCCAGTTCCAGTGCCGTATTTATCCCCGAAAAGCCCCCGCCGATAATCACCACATCAACGTCAAGATCGTCCCTGAGCGGCGCAAAGTGCAGGTCATACTTTTTTGTCGCCGTGTAATAGTTCAGCGCATCGATTCTGATATCCATCCCCGCCCCTGCTGTCCTGCCTGTCGTTTGATGACATCACACCATCAGACAGCAGGCAGGTGTATCGTTCGAAAGGACGACTGGAGGGAAAAGCCCGGCGGATGAGAGGTAAAAAAAACCGCCGGATCAGCGGCGGTTTTTTTATAAGGTGATCAGTGATAGCTGATGGTCGTACCATACAGGCTGGCACCGCCTGACACACGGGCCAGGGCTATCGGTCTGGACGCCGTTGCGGCAGGGGTTCCCGAGAGCTGGACGTCCAGCGAAACCAGCGTGGTGCTGCCGGTAACATAGCTGGTGGCCACTGACGGTTGAACCGTATTCGTATGCCCTTCGGGAAGTGCTGCCAGGCTGGCACCCGACAGGGTGCCCAGGATGACGGCAACAAGGGCGGTGTGGATCACATTCATTGCTCCCCCCTGATGCAGATGTTTGTCATCGCTATTACTGGTAAATCACTGCGGTGCCGTTCAGTTTATTGTCACCCACGGCAGAGGTGATACGGAAAGATTTAGCACCCGCCTGATCGGCTTTGGCAGACAGTTTGGATTCCAGTGCAGAAAGGTTCGAAGCCCCGCTAACTGAAATCACCCCTACCTGCTGCTGTTGCGCAGGCTCTGCGCTGACCAGGTCAGCCGCAAAACCGGCGAAAGAAACAGAAGTCAGAGCGATAGCGGCCAGGGTCATTTTGATGGTTTTCATGATGTTTACTCTCAGTTGAATTCGGTGGTTTAATGTTGCCGTCGTTATTAATTAACGATCGATAGGTAAATGTTAATCCTGTTATTGATTCGCGTCAACAATGATTTATTAATGATCGATAATTTATTAATTAACACCTTGAATTTGTTTCAAATAAAGTTATATTTTTTTCTTCACAGCCCAGGTTAACAACGCCTCAAATCGCCGCTCGACAGCGCGGGTTATTGTTTTTATACTGATTGATAACTTAATAACCGGGCGGGATTGCGTAAGTGAGGAAAGATGAATACTGAGCAGGACGCAGGTACACGTAAAGGCCGGGGCCGGCCTAAAACTTTTGACCGGGATGCCGCGCTGGATAAAGCGCTGGAGCTGTTCTGGCGTCATGGCTATGAAGGCACTTCGCTGTCAGATCTGGTGGAAGCGACCGGGGCCAAAGCACCGACGCTATACGCAGAATTTACCAATAAAGAAGGGATGTTCCGCGCGGCTGTCGATCGCTACACCGAAAAATTCGCCAGCCGAAGTGAAGCCGCACTGGCGTGCCCGGAAACCGGCGTCGCGGGCGGAATAGAGAAGTACTTCCGCTCAACCGCCGCCTGTTTCACCGACGGAAAAAAACCGGGGGGGTGCTTCTTTATCTGTACTTCCAGCACGCTGTCCGCCGACTCTGCGGAAGTCGCCGAAATGCTGCGTAATCGTCACAGCAATCAGGAACAGCATCTGCTGACGTTTCTGCAGACCCGGCAGGCCGCCGGGGAACTTGACGCCCGTACTGACGTTGCAGGCCTGGCGGCCTATCTCTGCTGCCTGCTGCAGGGCATGTCCGTGCGCGCCCGGGAAGGGGCCACACATGCCGAACTGGATGCGTTGATTGATACGCTGATGTTGCAGTGGCCGGTGCTCAGCAAGCTGGGCATCTGAACAGCGGAAGGAATATTCGCGGGCAACGCTGACTGACGAACACCGGCCCGCCCGTCAGGCGCTGGGGTGCCAGGATCTGCCAGCAATGCGTCATACGCGGAGGTAAAAAAGGCCGGTTTCCCGGCCTGCGATGGTCAGTTATTGACCGGGATCACCGCGCCTTTGTATTTGGTGCGGATCCAGTCCTGAATCGCTTTGGAATGCAGCACCGTAACCAGCGCTTTCACATCCGGTTTGTTTTCGTCTCCCCGGTGAACGGTGATAATATTGGCATACGGATTATTCTCACCGCTCTCGACGGCAATCGGACCTTTTACCGGGTCAAGACCTGCATCAATCGCATAGTTCGCGTTGATCACCACGGCATCACCTTCATCATTGTTATACATCTGCGGCAGCAGTGCGCCTTCAACGTTGGCAAGGAATTTCAGATGCTTCGGGTTCTCAACGATGTCGCTGATACGTGCATCCACTTTGCTGACGCCCGGCTTCAGTGTGATCACGCCCTCTTTTTCAAAGATAGACAAAATACGCCCCTCTTCAGCCACCGCGTCACGCATGATCACCTTGCCATTCTGCGGCAGGTCTTTCAGGGATTTATACTTCTTCGAATAAATACCAATCGGCTCAATATGGATCGCCCCTGCACTGACGAAATCGTAAGTTTTATCCCCGGCGTGATCTTTCAGCACGCTGTTAAGGTAAGGAATATGCTGGAAATAGTTGGCATCGATATCCCGACTGGCCAGCGCAGTATTGGGCAGGATATAGTCCTGGAACGGTTTGATTTCCAGATCGATACCCTGCTTCGCCAGGATGGGCTTCGCCTGTTCCAGAATTTCAGCGTGCGGGACGTTGGACGCGCCCACCGTTAGCGTATCCGCCCATGCGCTCAGACTCAGCGCACCCAGAGTAGCCGCAGCCAGCAGCGTCAGTGTTTTTTTCATTTTATTTTCCTAAGAATTAACGTTTGTCGAGCCGTGTCGTGAGCACATCACCTAAGAACTGGATGATAAAAACAATCACCAGAATCATTACCGTCGCCACCAGCGTTACATCCCCGTGGTTACGTTGAAAACCTTCCAGATACGCCAGATTGCCGAGCCCGCCGGCACCGATCACGCCAGCCATCGCGCTGTAGCTGACCAGTGCTATCAGCGTCACTGTGATCCCCGATACCAGCGCCGGAGAGGATTCCGGCAGCAGCACGCGAAAAATCAGGGTGCTGAGGCGGGCCCCCATGGAGCGGGACGCTTCGATGACCCCTTTATCCACTTCGCGCAGGCCAATTTCCACCAGCCGGGCGTAGAACGGCGCGGCCCCGACGATCAGTGCAGGCAGGGCCGCATCCGCCCCGAGAATGGTGCCGATCAGCGTTTTGGTGAACGGGATCAGCAGTACGATTAAAATGATGAACGGAATGGAGCGAAACACGTTTACCAGCACGGAAATCACCGCGTAAATGGCCCGGTTCTGGAACAACCCGCCGCGGGCGGTCAGGAACAGTGCCAGTCCGAGCACGATGCCCAGCACGAAGGTCGCCACGCCCGACAGCGCGGTCATATACAGCGTTTCACCGGTGGCAGCCCAGAGCTGATCCAGTTTCAGGTGCGGGAACAGGTTCTCAAGCATGGCTGACGACCTCGGTGGTAACAGAATGAGCATGTAAATCTTGCAGAATACCGTCCAGCTGGGCCGGCGAAGCCGGAACCTGCAGCCACAGCTCACCAAAGGCCCCCTGAGGGGTCTGATTCATTTTTCCATGCAGGATATTGAACGGTAAAGCGTACTTCAGCGTGAGCTCACCGACGACCGGCTGTCGGGTGCTTTTACCGATAAAGGTCAGCTTCAGCACCACCCCGTCATCCGCGTCGATCAGCGCCAGATTAAACGGCGTCTCTGCGTGACTGTATTCAGTGGTTTGTTTGACAAACGTACGGGTGATCGCCTGCTGTGGATGGGTGAATACCGACAGCACGTCGCCCTCTTCCACGATTTTACCGTCCTCCATGACCGCCACGTGATGGCAGATTTTACGCACCACGTGCATTTCATGAGTGATCAGCACAATCGTCAACCCGAGCTGGCGATTAATATCCAGCAGAAGGTCAAGGATGGCATCGGTAGTCTGTGGGTCGAGCGCTGACGTGGCTTCATCGCAGAGCAGCACATCCGGACTGTTGGCCAGGGCACGCGCAATGCCGACACGCTGTTTCTGCCCACCGCTCAGTTGGGCCGGATAAACCTGCTCCTTTCCGGTCAGCCCCACCAGCGCGATTAAATCCTGTACCCGACGCTGGATTTCCGCTTTCGGGGCGCCGGCAATCTGCAGAGAAAAAGCGATATTCTCACTGACGGTGCGCGACCACAGCAGGTTGAAATGCTGGAATACCATACTGATTTTCAGACGCGCCTGACGCAGGGCTTCTCCGCTGGCCTGGGCAATGTCCTGCCCGGCAACCACCACGCTGCCGGAGGTGGGTTTTTCCAGCCCGTTAAGCAGGCGGATCAGCGTACTCTTTCCCGCCCCGCTGTAACCGATAATGCCGTAAATCTGCCCCTGCTCCACCCGCAGACTGACGTTATCAACGGCGGTCACCGGGCCTGATTTGGCGTTAAAAATTTTAGAAACGTTGCGCAAAACTATCATCTGATGCCTGTTTTCTGCCGGTTTATCAGCCAACGCCGCTGATTAATTAAACTGATTATTTTTCATAGATTATTGGTAGCACTAATTGCCAAACGATAGTAATCAGACCGGGAATTATTGGAAACGACTGAAACGCGATGGTTTATAACCAAATGGAATATCGCGTATTTTCCGACAGCAGCGTCTACAGTTAAGCTATCGAAATTGCTTTCTATAAGCCCCTGCCATCATGCGTATTTTGTACAACGTACACCTTCGTTCCCGTCTGCGTCTGCTGATGTCGGTGTTCGCCGGCATGGTCTGCTTTTTTGCCCTGCCCGAACAGCTGGGTTTGCTGCAGCGGATGCTGATCGGCTGGAACGTGCTGGCCATGCTGTATCTGTTTTTCCTGTGGTTTCTGATGTTGCGCACGGTGCCGAAAGATATCCCTCACCTTGCCCGCTCCCAGGACGAGAGCGCTTCGCTGGTACTGAGCATGGTCTCCCTCGGCTGCCTGGTCAGCGTTATGGCCATTCTGCTGGAGCTTGGCACGCTGAAGCATCTGAGCGGAACCCCGCGTACACTGCATATGCTGCTCACCGCCAGCACGCTGATGGTGTCATGGGCGCTGCTGCCCACCTCGTTTGCCATGCATTATGCGCACCACCACTATCTGCACCGGACCCGGGAGGTGACGCCGATGATGTTCCCGGATAAACCCGACGCGCCCGGTTACTGGGATTTTCTCTATTTTTCTTTCACCGTCGCCGTGGCGGCACAAACGGCCGATGTGGCGACCGGCACCACCGATATGCGTCAGATTGTTCTGCTGCAGTCGGTGATTTCCTTTGTGTTTAATCTGGCGATTCTGGGGCTGTCGGTTAACGTTGGGGCGGGATTATTGAGTGGGTGAGAAGGCATGTCGACGAGTGATATTACTGAGCCTGCCCCGGAGGCAGGCTCAGTTGCCTTAAAGCACGCTGGCCAGAAATTCACGCAGGCGCGGGTGCTGAGGATTGTCCAGCAGCGTGCGGGCATCACCGCTCTCTACCACCTGCCCGTTATCCATAAATACGATGTTGTCGGCCACCTCGCGGGCAAAGCCAATTTCATGCGTCACCACCACCATGGTGATGCCCGAATGCGCCAGCTGTTTCATCACCTGGAGTACCTCTCCCACCAGTTCTGGATCCAGCGCGGAGGTCGGTTCATCAAACAGCATCACTTCCGGCTCCATCGCCAGCGCGCGGGCTATCGCCACACGCTGCTGCTGACCGCCCGATAACTCACGCGGCCAGGCCTGCGCACGATGCGCCAGCCCGACCTGCTCCAGGAGTTTCAGCGCACGCGCCTCCACGACCGCGCGTTTTTCCCGGCGAATACGCAGCGGAGCATCGGTGATATTTTGCAGCACCGTCCGGTGTGGAAACAGGTTGAACTGCTGGAAGACCATGCCAATCCGCTGGCGCTGTTCGGCGACGCTCTTTTCCGGTAGCTCGACCAGATGCTGCCCTTTACGCCGGTAGCCCACCAGCGACTTGCCGACGTGAATGGTTCCGGCATCCAGTTTTTCCAGATGGTTAATGCAGCGCAGCAGCGTGGATTTTCCCGATCCGGAAGGACCGAGGATCACCGTCACAGACCCGGCGGCAATATCCATATTGATATCCTGCAACACCGTGCGGCCAGAGAACTGCTTGTGAATACCGCGCAGGCTGATCGCCTCACTCATGACTGATGCTCCTGTTGTTCAACTGCCCGGCGGAACCAGCGTTTTTTTACCGGCGTATTGCCACGGCTGAACCACACTTCCACATAGTGCTGACCCACTGACAGTACGGAAGTCATCAGCAAATACCAGGCCGTGGCCACCAGCAGCAGCGGGATCACCTCATAGGTGCGCTGATAAATAATCTGTGCGGAATAAAGCACATCCTGCAGGGCGATCACCGAGACAACGGCGGTGGTTTTCAACTGACCGATCACCTCATTCCCGGCGGGCGGCAAGATGGTACGCATTGCCTGTGGCAGCACAGTCTGGCGGAAAATCTGGCCCGGACGATAGCCCAGCGCTTTAGCCGCTTCCAGCTGCCCCGGATTAACACTCTGGATCCCGGCGCGGATGATTTCGGCTGCATACGCCGACTGGTGCATGACCAGCGCAATCACCGCCGCACTGAACGGGCTGATGATTTCATTAGTGCTGGCGCTCCAGATTTCCCCCAGATACGGCAGGGAAAACGATAGCTTAGGATACAGCGCCGCAATGTTGTACCAGAGGAACAGCTGCACCAGCATCGGCACCGCACGGAAGAACCAGGTATAAGCCCAGCTTACCCCCACCAGCACCGGGTTGGCGGACAGGCGCATCAACGCCAGCAGCGTTCCACCGGCAAAGCCCAGCAGAACGGAGATGGCCGTCAATTTAAGGGTCATGATCACGCCATTCAGGATCGAGGCTTCCGTCAGGTTCTGCGCCACCACATCCCACTCGAAGCGCGGATTGCTGACTACAGACGATCCCATCAGTACCACCAGCAGCAGCACAATCAGGGCGCTGAACCAGCGCCCGTAGTGACGGTGTCCGACGATACGCAGCCCGGCGCTGGGGTCGTCAGGTCTGACACTCATTTCGTGATCTCTTCATTCAGACCGGCGGTTTTCACCGCACCAAAGCCGATCTCCCACTTGTCGAGGATCTGCTGGTACGTTCCGTCTTTAATCAGCGAGTTCAGGGCAGCCTGTACCGGTTTTTCCAGCGGCGACCCTTTCGGCAGCGCAAGTGAAACAATGGTATCTTCAATGGTGATTTCGCCAGCCAGCGTCAGCGCTTTGACCTGGCTGGCCTGATAGCGCAGGCCTTCATACGGGCCAAAGAACATTGGTACGCGACCGCTCATGACGGCCTGAACTCCCGCCGGACGATCCGGAAACACCGGGATAGTAATGGCCGGTTTTTTCGCCGCGACACAGGCATCGCTGGCCGTTTGCAGACGGGTGATCTGCGAGGTGCCCGCCCCGGCCCCTACCGTTTTTCCGCAGAGTTCATCAAAAGTGTTATACGGCCCCAGCCCGGCATCCTTTCGGGCAATCAGCGCCAGCTTTGACGCATTGTAATAGCCGACAAAATCCACCTGCTGCAGGCGTTTCTTATTGGCATCGATATTCGACGCGGCCAGATCGTACCGGCCGGATTTCAGGCCAGGAATGATGTTGTCAAAGCCACCGGTATCCCGCCAGTGCACCGCAATACCCAGACGGTCGGCTACGGCGCTGACGATATCAATTTCACGTCCGGCCAGGGTCTTGTTATCCGCCTGATAGAAGGTGGTCGGCGGCGTGTTGGGGTTAGTTCCCGCCACGATATAGCCTTTTTTCAGGATCTCAGCGGGCAGCGTGGCGTGCAGCGTCGCATCCTCTTTGGCTTTAACGCTGCTGGTAAACGCCACGTCCCGATCGGCCGCCAGGGCTGACGACAGCGGTACCAGAGCCAGAAGAACGGCGGTCAGGGCAGAGAATTTCATCGTTTATTCCTTATCAGTCGCCAGTGCAGGGACGGCGGCAAAATTTTCATCAAACGGCGGCAGGCCAAGGTTTTCACGCAGGGTTGAGTACTGGTATTCAGTACGGAACAGGCCGCGACGCTGTAACTCAGGCACCACCAGCTCAACAAACAGTTCCAGCTGATTAGGCAGGACGGCAGGCATGATATTGAAACCATCGGCCCCGTCCTGCTCCAGCCACTGCTGGAAGTCATCGGCAATCTCTTCGGCCGTGCCGACGACCACGCGATGCCCACGAGAACCGGCGGCTACGGCGGCCAGCTGGCGCAGGGTCAGATTCTCGCGAGCTGCCAGTTCGGTCAGCAGCTTGACGCGGCTCTGCCCGCCTTCGGTACCACCAATATCCGGTACCGGGCCATCCAGAGGATACGCGGTCATGTCTACACCAAAGCGCGCTGACAGCTGCTCAATGCCGTTGTCGAGGTCCACCAGCTCGTTCAGCTGGTTCCAGGTTTCCTGTGCCTCTGCGCGGCTGCGCCCCACGATCGGCATCACTCCCGGTAGGATCAGCAGATGGTCGGGATGACGCCCGGCTTCACGGACAAACTGTTTCTGGCTGCGGTAAAATGCCTGCCCTTCTTCCAGCGACGCCGCCGCGGTAAACACCACCTCTGCCGTTTCTGCCGCCAGCTTCTGGCCCGCCGGAGAAGAACCAGCTTCAATAATCACCGGACGCCCCTGCGGGGAGCGGGCAATATTGAGCGGGCCCTGGACCTGGAAGTATTTTCCTTTGTGGTTCGCGGCGTGGATTTTCGCTTCGTCAGAGTACCGGCCCGTCTCTTTTTCACGCACGATGGCTCCCTCTTCCCAGCCATTCCACAGCTTGAAGGTGACATCAAGGAATTCTCTCGCCACGTCATAACGCTCCGCATGTGACGGCAGATCTTCACGACTGAAGTTACGCGCAGCATCGGCAGAGAATGAGGTCACCACATTCCACGCGCCGCGGCCGCGACTGATGTGATCGACGGACGATAGCGCGCGCGCCAGATGGAACGGCTGGTCAAAGGTGGTCGATACCGTCGCGGCCAGACCGATGTGCTGCGTCTGTACGGCCAGCGCCGACAGCAGCGTCAGCGGCTCCAGACGGGACATGGTGGAGGGCAAACGGTGCACGCTGGTGGCCAGCGCATCACCGACGAAGAACATGTCGAACTTCCCCTCCTCGCCTTTTTTGGCGATCCAGGTAAACCAGTCAACGTCGGTTGGCGACCCCTTGGCACCTTCCGCGCGCCAGCCGCCGACATGGTGGCCCAGCGCCTGAACAAACAGACCGAGGCGCAGCTGACGTGACGACGTTTTTTGCACAGACATAAGAGATCCTTTTCGTTATTGGCTAATCAGAAAAATAAGACGGTGCAGTGCGGCTGCGTCGGGCAGACGGGCCTCCGTGAGGAGGGTTTGCGCCTGCGCAGCCGGCAGTGCCGCAAGGCTGCGTTGTAATTTGGCCTGCACATCGGTGAAAGCGGCCGCGGTTTCGCGGCGGGTAACACAGTGGCTCAGGGTTCGGCCATCACTCAGCCACAGCGTGACACAGTGAAAACGGCGATCAGGATCGAGTTCGTCGGCCGGTGCGGTGGGATCCGGCCGGCGGGTGACACGTGACGCCAGCGCCGCAATAGCGGGCTTCACCGGGGCTTCACTGTAATTGTCCAGCGCCACGCCCCCATTGATCAGTGCATCAGCAATGACGTACTCCAGGCTGAAGCGCGCTTCCACTCCATTCTGCGGGGTGACAATATTTGCAGCGGTATCCGCACCCGGCGGGAAACTGACCTCTATGCGTTCGATCACATTCGGGGTTATTTCTTCCCCGGCGGCCAGCAGCTGTTCACGCAGCACGAATGCCGCTTCTGCCGCGCTGTGCGTGCCGCCGCAGGTTGGATAGCGTTTAAACTCCAGGCCGGGCTCCTCAATGCGCCACGGCTGACCCCAGCCGCTCAGCAGCGCCTGCGGCTGAGCGGCGCCAAAGCCCAGCGTCTGCAGAAAGCTGTCCAGTACACCGCTGCGCTGACCACCAAACCCTGCCTGTGCCAGCTGTACGCTGCTGACCGCACTGCGTGCCGCCAGGCCCGCGTGCAGTGGCTTTGCCGCTGAACCAAACTGGCTGCGCAGCCCGGAGGCCTGGGTCGCCGCCAGCCCGAGGGCTACCTGGGTTTCCGCCGTGCTGAGAGCCAGCAGACGACAGGCAGCGCCCGCCGCCGCAACGGTGCCCAGCGTGGCGGTGCTGTGGAAACCGGCAGAATAATGGCGGGTGCCGATGGCTTTCCCCAGCCGGCCTGCCAGCTCGACGCCCACGATGTAAGCATCTAGAAACTGTTCCGGCGTGACTGAGCTCCGATCTTTACTTAACGCCAGCAGTGCGGAGAGCACCACGGTCGTCGGATGACCGCGAAAATCGGTATGATAATCATCAAAATCGAGCGAATGGCTCATATACCCAAGCTGTAAGGCGAGGTTTTCCAGAGAGTGTTCGGCCGGATAAACGCGAAACACCGCATCCAGACCGCTATCGATGACACTGCCGTGCAGCACAGGAAACAGACAGGCGAAATAATCCGTTACGCCGTCACGGGCATAACGCCGCTGTTGCTCGCCGGGATGATGGCTTAAAATATGTTGAGCCAGCTGGGCGGTAAGTGAAATGTTCAAAAGACACCTTTTTTAATAAGGTATTGACAGAAATCAATACGTTATAAATTACCGCCATTTTCTTCCCTAAGAACGCCGACAGCCAATAACCAACGGTTATAGTACATACCGAAATAAACTAAGAAAAAAGGTAGACGCCGATCTCTTTTATCAGCCTGCCGTACCGGACAGACAGGAAGTATGGACGGAGGGTGAAGATGAAAAACGCATTGACCTCGCACCGTAACGCGCTAAGGTTAATCTCACATTCTTAGTCAAACAGCAGACCTACCCCTGAAGGAGTGACAAATGTCGACAGAATACGCAACCCTCGCCGGAGGCTGCTTCTGGTGTACTGAAGCCGTGTTCAAACAGATCAACGGCGTGCAGTCACTGGAAAGTGGTTATATTGGCGGCCATACGGAAAACCCGACCTATAAGCAGGTGTGCAACGGGGATACCGGGCACGCGGAAGCGATCCGCATCGGCTTTGATCCTGACGTTATCAGCTACGGCGATCTGCTGGATATCAGTTTCGCCACGCACGATCCCACTCAGCTTAACCGCCAGGGGAATGATATTGGCACGCAGTACCGTTCTGCTATTTTCCCTGCCAGCCCTGAGCAGGAGGCTGAAGCACAGGCGGCTATTGCACGTGCTCAGGCTGAACATACCGATCCGGTGGTAACCACCATCGAAGCCGATGGCACCTGGTATCCGGCTGAAGATTATCACCAGGACTACTGGGCCGGAGAAGGACAGGAAAACCGTTACTGCCTGGCCGTAATCCCCCCCAAGCTGCAGAAACTGCGTAAGCGCTTTGCCGCGAAGACCGTCACGGGCTAGTTATCCTCCCGCGCCAGCTGTCTCCGGCTGGCGCGGCGTACCGAATAGAGCGCCACCGCCCCTCCCACGCACGAGAGCAACACCAGCAGCCACATCACCCACTGATAACCGTAAACCGCTCCACCGGACTGATACATACGGGTTGCCACCGCCAGCCCCAGTGCGCCCCCGAGGTTGTGCAGCGTCCAGGCTATTCCTATACCCTGCCCGTGCTGAGACTGCGGCAAGGCATCCAACGCCGCCGTCACCGAAGGCCCGAGGATCGCCCCCCATCCTGCCCCCATCATGACCCCGGCCAGCGCGATCCGACTGAGCGAGAGCGTGCTGCCGGACGCGCTCTGTAACAGCGCGGAGCAGGCCAGCAGAAAAAATCCGGCCGTCATCACCCTCCACGGCCCGTACCTGTCACCCAGCCTGCCCGAAAGAGGTGAAATCAGCGCCATCACCAGCGTCACCGGCAGCAGCATCAGTCCCAGCTGCGCATCGCTGAGACCGAAGCGTTCAACCAGACGAAACGGTATCATCATAAAAGCGACACAGTAAAAGATGGCCAGAAGAACCGATAAGGCACAGGCGCGGCAAAAGGCACCAGAACCCAAAACGCTGAAATCAATCAGCGGTTGTACCGTCCGCCGCTCTACGCGCACGAAAACCAGCAGGAACAGGATGGCCGTCCCCAGCGTTGCCAGTGAAACGAAAGCCGACCAGCCCCAGCGCGTTACATAACCCGACCAGACCAGCAGCGGCACCAGACCAGCCACCATCAGCAGCCAGCCGCGATAATCCACGCGCGGGCGGGGTGATGGGGGCGCTGAAGGTATCAGCCCCAGACAGAGCGTAAAACTGAGCAGGATCAGCGGCACGTTGATCAGGAAAATAGATCGCCAGCCGGACACGCTCATCAGCCATCCTCCGGCTACCGGACCAACCGCCAGCCCCAGTCCATTAGCCGCAAAGAGCAGGCCAAGCGCCCTCCCCCGCCGTTCCCGGGGAACGGCTTCAACCAGTATGGCGGCGGTCACAGTGTACAGTACGGCACACCCTGCGCCCTGCAGTAGACGGAAGAGGTTCAGCATCATCAGCCCCGATGACAGCCCGGCACCCAGCGAGGCCAGGCCAAATACCAGCATGCCGGCATACAGCATCTGACGCTGTCCGAAGCGTTCCGCCAGCCGTGCTGTGAGCACCATGCAGCAGCAAAGTGCCATAACAAATAGCGTCATCGCCCACTGCACGCTGCCGGGGCCCACCGTAAACTGCCTTTGTAAGGCCGGCAGTGCGGTGTTCACGATGGTGAAGTCAATACACCCTAAAAAGCTGGCCAGACAAATGCCGGCCTGCAGTCGGTATAGCGATGACGGGTTTGTCATGTTGCAGGGCTCCTTAAATCGGGATGGCTCCAGCCTGACACGAATTTCTGTCTTCTTTTACGCGATAATTTCGTCATACTGGCGAATCGACATCGTCATTCAGGGGCTGAGATGATCAACAGTGACAGACTCCACAGCATTCGTGCTTTTGTACAGGCGGCCCGGGCG
Organism: Erwinia sp. PME.40.26/001; assembly: GCF_055556675.1. Lineage (NCBI taxonomy): Bacteria > Pseudomonadati > Pseudomonadota > Gammaproteobacteria > Enterobacterales > Erwiniaceae > Erwinia > Erwinia sp. PME.40.26/001. The sequence goes on along the minus strand of NZ_JBVHNP010000008.1, from coordinate 96,691 downwards.
GGCGGATTCAGCCGGGCGGCGGAGCAGCTTGGCCAGTCCCGTTCCACGGTTGGGAAAGCCGTTGCGCGTCTCGAAGCCCGTCTGCAGGTAAAACTGTTTCAGCGCACCACACGTTCGCTGTCTCTGACCAGCGAAGGCCGGCGCTTTTACGAAGACTGCCTGCACATCCTCGCCAGCCTGGATGCCGCAGAAAACCGGCTGGCCCAGCATGCCCGTGAGCCCGCGGGTCGTTTGCGGATCAGCGCCCCTCCCCTCTTCGGTGAAAAATGGGTGCTGCCCGTACTGCTGCCGCTCACTCAACAGTGGGATGCGCTGGCGCTCGACATGCAGTTCTCCACGCAGCGCACCGACCTGGCGGCTGAGGGGGTGGATCTGGCCGTTCGTATTGGCGACCCGGGCCAGCATGCCGATCTGACAGCAAGACAGCTGGGCGAGCAGCAGCTCCTGCTCTGTGCCTGTCCTGCCCTGCTGGCCGATCGGCCTTCGCCAGCAGACATCAGCGACCTGGCGGGTTTCCCCCATCTGACGCTGCTGGAACAGGGGCGTACGCAGCCGTGGCTGCTGAAGACAGCGGTGCATACGCTGACTCACTGGCAGCCCGACGACCGGCGGCGTTTCAGCACCATGAGCGCCGTGTATGCCGCCGCTCTTGCAGGGTATGGTATTGCCCAACTGCCCCGCTGGCTGGTCAGTGAAGATCTTCGCACCGGTCACCTGGTCGAGCTGTTGCCGGGATCGCGCGGTCCGGGTCTGCCCGTCTATGTCGTATGGCTGAAAACCCCGGCGATGCCCCGACGGCTTCGCTGCGCTATTGATACCCTGCTTGCTGCCTTTCCCCGCTAAATGAGCCGGGGGATAATGCTATCCGCTTCCCCCCTCCCCTACCGGTAAACCCTACCGATGTCTTTATCCCACACTCACCTCATAATCCTGGGA
>NZ_JBVHNP010000008.1:0-95655 GCF_055556675.1 Erwinia sp. PME.40.26/001 | reverse complement strand
TTCAGGGATTCAGGGATTCAGGGATTCAGGGATTCAGGGATTCAGGGATTCAGGGATTCAGGGATTCAGGGATTCAGGGATTCAGCCAGGTATTATTTACTGCTGACAGGGGTAATCAATAGCAGGCATCTCAGCATCTCAGCATCTCAGCATCTCAGCATCTCAGCATCTCAGCATCTCAGCATCTCAGCATCTCAGCATCTCAGGATACTGCAAAGGATACAGGAGGAGAGTGTCAATAAGAAGATTTCAGGATTTCAGGATTTCAGGATTTCAGGATTTCAGGATTTCAGGATTTCAGGATTTCAGGATTTCAGGATTTCAGGATAATTTTATCATCCATCTAAACGACAACAAACAGTAATGGTGGGAACCTCAGGATTCAATGATTCAATGATTCAATGATTCAATGATTCAATGATTCAATGATTCAATGATTATGGAATCACCCTTTTCACATTACGTCATGCAGATAAATCGGCATAGCAGTGTGCTAAAAGCGACAAAGAAAAAGGGGATAAGAGAAGGATTCTACAATCCTGAGATTACATGATTACATGATTACATGATTACATGATTACATGATTACATGATTATAAAATCCCGGGATATTGTTTGCAATCGCTGATTACGGTATCTTTGTATCACAGGATGACAGAATCCTGTGATGTAAAAATCCTATAATCCCAGGATTCTGTAATCCCGGGATACCAGCCGGAATCCTGCAGGAGTGCGTCATGGCGACAAAAATCATCTCTTTCCTGAACGGAAAGGGTGGGGTAGGGAAGACCACTACCTCCATCAACATTGCCACCTGCCTTGCCCGAAAGGGGCATAAGGTGGTGATGGTTGATACCGATCCTCAGGGCAGTATCAGTAACTGGTACGATGAAGCAAAGTGCAAATTTGACCTTGCTGAGGCGGCTTCTGAAAAAGAGGTTTATACCGTACGTAAGCAGTTAAAAGAATATGACTATGTGGTGATTGACGGTGCTGCAGCGATTACTGCCATTTCATCTGCTGCAGTGATGGTCAGCGACCTGGTACTTATCCCGGTCACACCTTCGCCGCTTGATTTCGCCGCCTGTGGTGCCATTCTTGCCGTTGTCGAAGCACGAGAAAATTTGCAGCCGGTGATCGCCCGCTTCCTGATCACTAAAAAAGTGGCGTCAACGCGTATGCTCGAAGTCCTGAAAGACTCTATCCAGGATACGGGTGTACCTGCGCTCAAAACAGCAACAACGCAGCGTCAGGTGTATATCCGCACGATGCTCGATGGCGGAACGGTATTCGATACAACCGACGGGAATGCGAAAGGGGAGATTGAAGTGATGACTAACGAGATCCTGGAGTTACTGGCATGAAAATGAAACTGGGACAACATCGTCAGCTGGCACCCGCACTGGATGCGGTCAGTAAGCCTGTCACTGGCGCAGTAAAAAAACTGCAAACGAATATTGACGAAGAACTTCACCGTCGCTTCAAAACAGCCTGTTTTATGCAGGGTCGCGAAATGAAAGACGTCCTGACAGAGCTCATTGAAGGCTGGCTGCCCGAGAATGAAGCCCGATAGCCTGCGGCCTGGTCAACCGCGGATCCTTCCTGAGCAGTCCGGCACCGTTCTGAAACGCGATCCCGGGGAGGATCCTTTTAAAAAAGAGATCTCATCGTCTTTGTTTTTCTTTTTATTTGTTTAGATCTTTAACTTTAAGGGCTGTTTTTTCTTTTAAGGATCAGCGCCTTACAGAGTAATATGTGGAGTGATTTCCTGCGTCAGGTGGAGTGATTTTCTGTCTGATGTGGAATGATTTCCTGTTAAATGTAGAGTTTTTTTCTGTTGATAACTTTATGATTTATCGAAATATTATTATGTGGAGACATTTTCTGTGGATAACTGTCTTCACGATCCTTTCTGATGCCGTCTTCCTCTCGTCGCTTTCCGCATGAATGTGGTGTGTCACTCCTGTTGCCGGTCACATTAAAATGACATCGTCACTGTAATATAACCTGTAACGTCTCAGGGGGCACTTGCGATGGGCATATTTTAACGAGTTATACCAATAAGTTACCAGAACATATAATTTATACGTGGAGACATTTTCGGTAAGAAATCTGCCTGCACATTTTTACGTGGAATGATTTCCTGTTGGCGGGAAGGACGCCGCACTGAGCTAATGTGGAGAAATTTTCTGTCAGTACCGGATGATGTGACAATGTCACCTTTGTTTGATATGTGGAATCATTTTATGCTGAGTGCCGTAGCACGGGGATACGTGGATAAATTTTCTGTGAAAGGTGGAGACTTTTCCTGCTGAACGATCAGCTGATCGCCAGAACGTACGCCAGCAGGGTAAGTTAAAGGCGGTAATGTGGAAAGATTTCCTGCAAAGCATGGGGCTTAACCTGTTGAATAAGTGAGTCAATCATTATAACCCGTATTGCCGTTTCATTGTCCTGTACTGGCTGTCGCGCTGATGTGGAATAATTTCCTGTAGGAGGGCTGCTAAAGGTGGAGGGATTTTCTGTTACTGGCATGGGTGCTACGTGGAGAAATTTTATGTCAGGCAGGGGGGCTAAAAAGGATCGTTACAGCGTGAAAGACGATCCTGATACAGGCCAATGTGGAAAGATTTTATGTTCCCATGCGCTTGGGTTCTTTGTAAGGCATTGACTTTAAATATAAAATAACGACAATATTTCACTTTACCTCAATATTTTTTGTGTGGAATACTTTGCTGAACATTCCACAAAGGGATCCTGCAAGAATGGAGCTTAACAAACTGACGGTCGTGCAAGGTAATGACCTCCTGGAGGGCGCGTACAGCGTCACCCTGGACGAAATGCGTTTGCTGAACCTTGCGCTCGCCCAGATTGACAGCAGGAAACCTCAGCCCGATGCGCTCTACCGTCTTTTTCCCCATGATTATCAGCGTATTTACGGCCTTAACCCCACCAGCAGCCACCGTCAGCTGCGGGAAGCCGCAGAAAGTCTGATGAAAAAACCCGTGACCATCTATCTTCCCGATCGTAAGACCGGCAAGATGCGAACCGTACAACTGTCGTGGTTTTCCCGCCTTGAATATGTCAGCAGTGACGAGCAAAGTGCTGTCGTACTGCGCTTTGGACAGGATGTGGCCCCCTATCTCTACGAGCTGAAAGAGTCGTTCACCAAGCTCAATTTTGCCAATATTGCCAAGCTTGATACCTCTTTTTCCGTACGGCTGTACGGCTGGCTGATCAAGGCGAAAAACCTGTATGGCCGTAAATCCAGTAAGGCTATTGAAGTAACGCTGGCGCTCGACTGGATGCGCGAAAAGGCAGGTCTTCAGGGCAAGTACGAGGACTATCGCGACTTTCGTCAGAAGTTGCTGGAGCCAACGCTGGCACGTATTAACGCAAATACCGACATTTCGGTGATCTGGGAGCCAGTCAAAAAAGGCCGCACCGTCGTGTCAATCAAGTTTTCCTACGTGGATGAATCGACCCCGGAAGCCAGCAAGCCCCTCAGGCCAAAATTCCCGCGCCGGCCGCGGGCGGTGGCGGGATCCGAGTTGGAAGGGGACTGGGCTCGTCGCTGTATAACCATTATGGAGCAGTACCGGACCCGTCTGACGGCGTACGATCGCGCAGAGAAAGTCCCCCTTACGGATGTCAGAAAGCTGGCCGGTTGGTACAAAACAATCGGCGATAAAATCAGCCACAAACGTGTGATGGCAGAAGTTGCCGAACGTGCAAAAAAATAGTCTTTAAATCAAATGGTTGATAACAGCTTCCAGAAGGTTTTTCCCCGTTTAAAGCAAGTTACGCACCGGATTATCCCCCGTTTCTGTGGATAAATTTCCTGATCATGTGTGGGCTGACCCAGGGATGTCATGAACAGGAAATTTATCCACATTAACTATCTCTTACGGTCTGCCTCAGATGGCTAATGAAAGAAACGCTTATTTTTCAATAAGCATCATGTCACTGCATCTTCACTGACCTCGCAGGCCTAATGCTACTAAATTATTAACGCAGTACGCAGGCTCTCTGCCGTGACGGGCATAGGGAGGGCGTGAATCGACTCTGCCGCACGCAGCGTATGGGCGATCATCTGCTCAATATCGCTCGGATTGGTCAGTCCACCCTAACGCCGCCAGAGTGGTTGCTGAAAGGCGGCGATACGCGTATAGCGCTTACCCAGCCCGCCAACCCTCCCATCACCGGCAATGATCGCATCGATCACATCACGGAAATCCTGGCTTAATATGTCCTGACGCTGAGCAACCGCCGCAAACGGGTATTTTGTTGTTATAATATAACGTATCAATAAAAGACCTTTTACCTTCAGGATCACGACACCCGATGCAGCGCATACCCCTTACTGTCCTCAATGGCTTTCTTGGTGCAGGCAAAACCACGCTGTTAAAAAGCCTGCTGATGCAGGCGCATCGCCAGCATCTGTCCGTCAGCGCGATTGTTAATGATATGAGTGAGCTGGATATCGACGGCGTGCTGATTGCCAACACGGAAATCATCGGACGTGAACAGCATAATTTCATTACCATTTCTGCCGACAGCATCAGCAGCAGCCGCGGCATTGTCAGACTTGCTGCCGCGCTGGATACGCTGATGGCAGGGCGGCGGCCGGACCATATTTTCCTTGAAACCTCCGGCAGCAGCCATCCGCTTCCGCTGATCAAGCTGTTGCGCGACCACCCCCGCGTCAGACTGCAGGGTCTGCTGTCACTGATGGATGCGGTGATGCTGCAAAACGACTATGCCGGATCCAGCACGCTGCTTCCGCGCTGGCAGGATAATGTTCGCCAGCGCCGGCGCGGGATCGAGGATCTGCTGGCGGAGCAGCTTCTGTTTTGCAGTCATCTGATGCTGACTAAAACCGACCGCCTGCCCGCCGGTGCGGTAATGACGATTGCCCGCGCGCTCCAGCAGATTAATCCCGGCGTGGGGGTGACAGCACTCCCCTGGGGCAACCTGCCCCTGAAGGAGGTGCTGGCGATACCGGAGTATGATTTCCACCGCGTGGCGAAGCTGGTTGATGAGCTGGAGGAGGCCGTTGAACAGCCGTCCGGAAGCGGCCAGCCCTATGAGATTGAATCGCGGGTGATCGAGGACGATCGTCCTTTTCATCCGCGGCGGCTGTGGGACACCTGTCAGCAGCAGCTGGGTGAGGGGATCCACCGCAGTAAAGGTTTTTTCTGGCTGCCCGGCCGGGACGATCTGGCGCTGTTATGGAATCAGGCATCGGGCAGTATTGGCCTGGAATTTATCAGCTACTGGAAAGCCGGGATACTCGCCCACGAAGACAACCATCTGGGTGCTGAAGAACGTCGTATACTGCAACAGCAGCTGGATGCGCAGTCGGGGCGTTTTGGCGACCGCCGCTGCCGACTGACGGTGATCGGACAGCGAAATCAGCTGGATGATTTTTGCCTCGCGCTGCACCGCTGCTTTCTGACTGAGCAGGAAATCGCCTGGTGGCAGGGCGGGGGAGCGTTTAACGATCCCTGGCCGCAGAAGGTCGGCAGGCTGAAAAGCTGAGCGGGAGACCATAACAGGGTTTGCCTGCGTCATGTCCCCCTGAGAAGGTGTTCTGACGCAGGGGCATGACAAATGCTTCTATAATTCAATGCGATTGAATAAAATCCATTTAACACATCATTGATGAGAAAGAATCATGACGGAACTGAAGATGGCTGTCCCGGCGATCGGCATTGATTTAGGCACCACCAACAGTTTGATCAGTGTCTGGCAGGAGGGGCAGGCCCGGCTGATCCCCAATGCGTTAAATGAATATCTCACACCCTCGGTAGTCAGCCTGGACGACGATGGCCGCATGCTGACTGGCCGTCCGGCACTGTCGCGTCTGACAACCCATCCGCAGCGAACCGCAGCGCTATTTAAGCGTTTTATGGGCAGCAAGAAGCAGTTTCGGCTTGGATCAGAAACCTTCGATGCGCCTGAGCTGTCGGCGCTTGTGCTTAAATCCCTGAAAGCGGATGCCGAGGCCTATCTCGGTCAGGAGATCACTGATGTGGTGATTTCCGTTCCCGCCTATTTCAGCGATGAGCAACGCAAACAGACCCGCTTTGCCGCAGAACTGGCCGGACTCAATGCGGTCAGGCTGATTAACGAACCTACCGCCGCCTCTATGGCCTACGGCTTACATACCCAGAACACCGGCCGGACGCTGGTCTTCGATCTTGGCGGTGGAACTTTTGACGTGACGGTGCTGGAGTATGATCTGCCACTGATTGAAGTGCATGGCTCTGCCGGCGACAACTATCTTGGTGGCGAAGATTTTACCCAGGCGATTATTCAGGCCTGTTTCAGTGAATGGAAACTCACTGCGGAGATGCTCCCCGCCACTGAACTGGCGCACCTGTACGACTGTGCTGAACAGCTCAAATGCCAGCTCGGTCAGCATAATGCTTCGCAGCAGCTGCGCTGGCAGTGGCAGGAGCAGACCTGGACGCTCTCATTTGATGAGGAGAAACTGGAACAGATCTGGCTACCGTTGATGACCCGGCTGCGTGCCCCCATCGAACAGGCGCTGCACGATGCCCGTCTGCGTCCGGAACAGCTTGATCATCTGGTGCTGGTGGGCGGGGCATCACGGATGCCAGTGATTCAGAAACTGGTGGTGAAGCTGTTTGGTAAATTACCGCATCAACATCTGGATCCTGCCACCATTGTGGCGCTGGGTGCCGCTGCCCAGGCGGCCTGTCGCTTGCGTAATGAAGATATTGAAGAGGTGATCCTCACCGATGTCTGCCCATATACGCTGGGCATTGCTACTGCCAGCGACCACAGGAGTGGGTTGTTTTCACCGATCCTGGAGCGTAATACCGTCGTACCGGCTTCACGGGTGGAGACCTTCACCACCCGCCATGCCGAACAGACGATGATACGCATTGCTATCTATCAGGGCGAAAACCCCCTGGTCGCCAACAATATCTTTATTGATGAATTACAGGTGCCGGTGAAACCCAACGGCGGGTTGCAGAATATCGACGTGCGTTTCAGCTATGACATCAACGGGTTGCTGGAAGTGGACGTCAACCTGCCTGACAGCGGTGAGTCATTCAGTAAAGTGATCGATCACAGCCCGATTGGTCTCAGTCCTGAACAGCAACAGCGCAGTCGTGAACGTTTAGCGTCGGTGAAAATTCATCCCCGTGACACGCTGGTGAACCGCAACTTGCTGGCGCGTTTAGAGAAATCCTGGGCGCAGTCGCTCGGGGACACCCGGGGACAGATTGGTCTGTGGTTAGAAGAATTTGAAACAGCGTTAGCCAGCCAACAGGAAAGCCATATCACCCCGCTGCGTCAGCGTCTGGAGGCGCTGCTGCAGGACATGACCCCGTAACCGGTAAAGAACGGCCGCCCGTCAAACGGGCGGCATATACTTATTTTTTGCTTTTTTTACGCCACCATCCCGGCGGAGGCCCAAAGCGGTTTGGCTCAGGCATGCCGCGTTTGAACAGATACATCCCCAGCAGCCTGAGTACCGGTATTTTAATTTCTTTCAGCTTATCCGCAGAGGCCAGACCTAAATCCCGCCCACGTCGGACGACAGCGCTGTAAAGATTCATTACGATCAGCAGTGCCGACAGGGCGGTATTTGCCAGCTGCCCCTCAACCAAAATCATGTTCACAAACAGGACAGCGAGCTTGCTTCCCAGCGCAATCTGCAATACCAGCCCCACCCGCCCCAGGCGTGAATTGACTCGCCAGAATTGCCAGAAATAACTGCGGCGCTGCGGGTATTCCGCAAACGTATTCTGACGGCTGGTATTGATCTGTAGCATTGTCGCTGCCGCTAATCGCAACGTGATGTCTGCATCGGGATCGTCAGCACAGCCTTCAGCAGCGTCACGCAGCTTTGCGTCCAGTACATATTCCGGACTGCTGCCAAGCTGGTGGATCCCCCGGGCAACCGCCGGCGCGTGAAGGGCTCCGCTGGCCAGCATTTCATCAGGGGGCAACACCGGCCGCTGGCGCAACAGTAATTGCTGTTTAAAGGCGACGTCTTCCGGCGAGTGAGCAGTGAGCGCTTCAAGGGCGTCCAGGTGATCCTGGGCATAACTCGCATTCTCATGCGACAGAAAAATCGCATGGAACAGGGCCTGATAAGGGAAGGGCGACTGACCCAGGCGCTCCTGCCACGCTGGCTGATAACGATAGAAATAGTGAGCGCCATTGGACGAGATCTCATCACGCCGGGCAATGTATTCTTCGATACTGACGGGCAGCCGGGTCCAGCAGTTGAAATGCAGTGAGTTGTTCAGCTCAAGGTGGCTTTTCAGCTGGCTGACTTCATCGCCCCGGGCCAGGTCAATTTGGGTAAATACCTGATACATCGACCAGAAGGGGTGCGATTCATCCAGCGGAAAATCTTTCAGTTGGCTGAGCAGGGCGATGTTATCAACCTCAAGATCGAGCATCGCCACCAGCAACATCACCTGACGCAGCGCATCACGTGGTGGCGTCTGGCTGTCTTCCGGTAGCGTAATCGCGGCATTTTCGATGAGATAGCACAGCCAGCTGGTATGCGCTGGCAAGACACTTTCGCCATAGGCCGCATGTTGCGCCAGCCGGGTCAGGCTGTGTCGGGGAAGCGGCCGCCAGTGCCACAACCAGGCGATGCTCTGCTTCCAGGCCGCCCCCTCACTGTCGGCAAATATTTCAGGTAACGGCGTCTCTTCAGGCGCGGATAACCACGCGCTAAACTCGGCCACCACCGGTGAGCCCTGAAGCCACGCCAGACGCTGCAGGGCCTGGCGCTGCAGACCGCGTAAGATAAGCATTTGCAGCGGCGTGCCGGAAACCGGCTGGTCGACGATAGCCTGTAGCAACGCTTCATTGCCCAGGGTTAACATGCTGGCCTGCCAGTAGAGATGCCGCAGCTCATCTGTACCATCTTCCTGCAAAAGATGCGCGAACATGACCTGTGGGCGATAGCGGCCCGATTTCCAACTGATGTAGTCAGCGGCCAGGGGCGAAACATCGACCTGCGTTGCTTCGGCCCAGCGCACCAGCGTTTGCGGGGACTGTGCCTGTGGGCGGTATGTGCTTTCATTATCGCCGGTGGCGCAGTCAGCAGGCGCAAATTCCGGGCGGTCAAAGGCCTGAATCAGCAGGGGAAGATAATCCGTAAAATGGCGGGCACACCAGGCCAGCAACCACTGCTCAGCTTCGGCATGTTGGTACTGCTCATGCAGGGTCAGCCACAGCGGGAAAGCGGTTTCATTATCCCCCATCATGCCGCAGTGGCTGGCGCTCAGATAGAGCCAATCCGGATCGTGTGGATGGCGTTCAAGCTGCCCGAGACAGTAGTCACGCACTACCGCATTCGACGTCGCCGCGACATTAAACCAGCGTACGACCTGATTCATCAGGCGCGGACAGGATGGCCAGAAAATGACACGCGGTTCTTCCAGCAGATAGCGTAACCAGCCCGTCGGTTGTTCCCAGTAAAAATGGCGGACCTGATGGAAATAACTCCGCGTTTCGTCTTGTGCTGCCAGGCTGAGAGGGGCCAGCGTGGCAAGATCGAACATGTCGCCACTGTCGGCAAAGTCCAGCAGCTCGTCTGCCCGCCGCGCCGTGTCCTGATCAAGCTCCGGCAGACGCATCCGCCACTGCAGGCGGTTAGCCAGCAGTAAAAGGCAGTCAGCAGAAACAGGGTGCACCAGCAAAGCGGTCTCCAGCAACGGCCAGCGAAGCTGATCGACAGTGGCGACGGGGTGATCGTCCAACCGGCTGATAAACCGCTGCCAGCTCAGAGGCAGATAACGCTCAGCCGGAGAGGCGAGTAGCCTGCTGAAAGCATCAAGCAGACCTGTGGGGTCGGTATCTGCTGCTGTAACCGGCGGTTCAACAGGCAACAGGGTGGCGGGTGCTGCTTCCATGCCTTTTCGCGCCTGTTCATAGGCCTCACGCAAACGCTTAAAACCTGCCGGATCGCTTTCCGGATGAAACGTGGGCAGCAGTTCGCGATAGGCCTGGCGAATGACCTGCTGATCTTCTGTCGGTTCAATGCCCAGGATTGCCCAACATGGCTGATTACTCATAGGTCCATCTCCGGCAATGATGCGGGTTTATCCATTTCAGGCACGTCGATATGCCAGGGAAGCTGGGATATCGGGCTCTCCGGATGCGTGTAAAGCTGGCGCATTAATTCAATGTTAGTGGTGCTACCGGCGTCTGCGCTAAAGGCATAACGTCGGGCATCGGCGTCAGAGGCGTTGAGTGACTGCCAGTAGAGTCTGCCGGTGATGAAACCGGCATTGTAGTTCTGCCAACTGGAGTAATAGTAGCGCGCCCGCACGCCAAGGCGGGTGTGAAACCACAGGTTTTCCGGCGGCGTTATCCAGCCGTTAAGCAGCCCGATGCGGCAAAGAAAGCCCATCCTGGCCAAATCCCAGGCACGGATCCCGCCGTCACCGCACAACACGGCGCTGTCCGCCACCAGAGCCAGTTTAGCCTGTACATCCGGCGTCTGATGCGCGACATAATCCTGCCACTCTGTCAGGCTTAGCCGGTGCCACAGTCTGAAATAATGAGCCAGATCCTCTGCATGGCCGTTGTCGATCATTCTCAGAATCATCTCAAACAACTGTTCGCGTGAATCAATGCCCCAGCTACCCTTCAGGTCAACTCGGGTATCAAAAGGATAAAACTGATCGCAGTCCCAGGCGGCACCCGACCCGGCATTTATCGCCACCATCGGGGCTGAAAGCGCGAGCAACCAGCGTCGTGCGGAATCATCAATCACTGAGAACTTCTCCTGTGTGGTACATCAGCTTTATACTGCCATATCAGTATCATGCCGTCTTTAGGGCCGGAACGATCTTTTTACCTTTCTTATTGAAACTTGTAATACTCAGTGGGGGCGGAAAAACTTGTTGCGGCTGGTCTGTCTGGCATCTACATAGTTATCAGCCATGTTTGTGTCACGCAGTTCAGGCTTATCTGTGATGCAGCTGTTCGCAAAAAAGTAAAACAGCGTTGTGGCATGCTTCGTGTCGTGGAGCACCCACCTTCGTTGGCAGATTGTCTACGCCGCAAGGTCTCTCAGGTGAATGGTGTGCTTAGGCGGGATACTGACATTATGAAAATGCCTGTAAAAAAACCGTAATCTCATCGAAGATTACGGTTTTTAACACAACTACTGGAATATTCAACGGCTCCTTAAATGAGCGACATTAGGTTCTTTTCGGGCCTGATTCACTCATTATCCGGCCTACCAGCCAACGGCAAATCCTGCTGCCACACCGCTGCCATGCTGGGAGTCCCAGGAAGTATTTAATCTTATCGCTGAGTTATCACTTGTTCTGAACGTCATACCTGCAGCTAATGCTCCCTGCTGCTGATATCCAGAAACGGCCATGCCGAAAGAAACATCCTGTGAACTAACGTAGGGGATAGCTGACATCGCCATAGCTCCAGCAATACCTGCATCAGCCCTTTTCTTATTCTTATCAACTTCCTTTGTCAGATTTTTAAATGCTCCATTCATTTCTGAAAATGAACTTTCCAGATTGGCAATTTGATGACTATGAACCGCAATATCCGATTTATTTGTCTTGATATCATTTTTATTGACTGCAATTTCCGCAGTATTATTTTCAACCTTCATGTTGGTGTCATATAACTGAGAACCATTGACAGCAGACGAGGATGTTTTTGATACCTCTCCCTTTTTGATGTTGGTAATATCACGATTACCCGCATCAATAGTGGTTGTGCCTTGACCTTTGTCGTCGAAAACGATTTTGTTGCCATTAACCTGTGCTACACCGGTTTTACCACTTTTAACATCATTCGTTAATTGTTTGATCGAATTGGTATTTTGTGAAACCTGTTGATTAGTAGCATGGAGTTGTGACCCATTGACGGCCTCAGTCGAGGTTTCACTTAGCTCACCCGCTTTAACACCGGAAATAGTTCGATCGCCAAGATTTAATGTATCGGCGCCTTGTGCAGCATCACTGATGACCATGCTTGTACCATCATCGCTCAACTGCACAATTCCCGTTTTACCGTTTGAAATGGCATCTGACATGCTGCTGATGTCGCTAGTGTTTTTATCTACTTTTGTATTGGTAGCATACAGCTGTGAGCCGTTCACTGCCTCATCAGAATCTGCAGACAGCTTCCCGGCATTCACCCCACTGATAACGCGGTTACCCGCGTTAAATCGCGTTGCACTGCTTGCTATATCAGCGAACACCAGCGACTGGCCATCGTCACTCAGCTGGATAAGGCCCGACTTCCCGGAGGCTATATTGTTACTCAGGCTGGTAATGCTGCTGGTATTGCTGGCAATGTCAGTGCTGTTTTGCGCCACTGCCTCGTTGGTGGCGTACAGCTGTGAGCCGTTCACCGCCTCATCAGAATCTGCAGACAGCTTCCCGGCATTCACACCACTGATAACGCGGTTACCCGCGTTAAATCGCGTTGCACTGCTTGCTATGTCAGCGAACACCAGCGACTGGCCATCGTCACTCAGCTGGATAAGGCCCGACTTCCCGGAGGCTATATTGTTACTCAGGCTGGTAATGCTGCTGGTATTGCTGGCAATGTCAGTGCTGTTTTGCGTCACAGCCTCGTTGGTGGCATACAGCTGTGAGCCGTTCACCGCCTCATCAGAGTCCGCAGACAGCTTCCCGGCATTCACACCGTTCATCACACGATCACCGATGTTGAAGGTTAACGTATCTTTAACCACGTCACCGAACACCAGTGACTTGCCATCCTGGCTTATCTGTATCACGCCGGTTCTGCCGGACACCAGATCCTGTATGTCAGTCTTACTGGTGGCAATATTGTTTCGGTTTGCTGCAATATCTGCCCTGCTGGTCTGAATATCGGTCGTATTATTGGCAATATCCGTCGTGTTCTGCACAATGTCCTGGTTAGTCGCGTTCAGCTGTGAGCCGTTGACCGCGTCAGTGGAGCCTGCCGCCAGTCTGCCGGCTTTTACCCCGGTCATGACACGGTTGCCGGCGTTAAACGTGAGAGCATCTTTTGCTGCATCGTTAAACACCAGTGATTTGCCATCCTCGCTGAGTTGCAGCAACCCCGACTTGCCGGAGGAAATATCATTGCTCAGGCTGGTAATGCTGCTGGTATTGCTGGCAATGTCAGTGCTGTTTTTCGCCACTGCCTCGTTGGTGGCATACAGCTGTGAGCCGTTCACCGCCTCATCAGAGTCCGCAGACAGCTTCCCGGCATTCACCCCGCTCATCACACGATCACCGATGTTGAAGGTTAACGTATCTTTAACCACGTCACCGAACACCAGTGACTTGCCATCCTGGCTTATCTGTATCACGCCGGTTCTGCCGGACACCAGATCCTGTATGTCAGTCTTACTGGTGGCAATATTGTTTCGGTTTGCTGCAATATCTGCCCTGCTGGTCTGAATATCGGTCGTATTATTGGCAATATCCGTCGTGTTCTGCACAATGTCCTGGTTAGTCGCGTTCAGCTGTGAGCCGTTGACCGCGTCAGTGGATCCTGCCGCCAGTCTGCCGGCTTTTACCCCGGTCATGACACGGTTGCCGGCGTTAAACGTGAGAGCATCTTTTGCTGCATCGTTAAACACCAGTGATTTGCCATCCTCACTGAGTTGCACCAGCCCCATCTTGCCGGAGGAAATGTCGCTGCTCAGGCTGGTAATGCTGCTGGTATTGCTGGCAATGTCAGTGCTGTTTTTCGCCACTGCCTCGTTGGTGGCATACAGCTGTGAGCCGTTGACGGCATCTGATGAATTGTTTGATAACGTTCCTGTATCTAAATTAATAAGTTTTCTCTTCAGGGATGAGGATCCGAAAGATACAGTATTATCATTTTCGGCAATAGAATCAGAACCTATTGCAACAGCACCTTTAGCACCATTAACAGAGGCATTGGCACCTATTACCACCGAATTTTCAGCATTACTTAACAGAGCCTTAGATCCCAGAGCAATACCATTATTACTTTTATTGATGTCTGAATTCTGCCCAATGGTAACAGCGTAGTCGGAGCTGTCATCTATTTTAGCGTGAGGGCCTAATGCTGTGCCATATAAAGATCGGCCCTCAGCAGAGTCCCCAACTGCAACGCTCGCCCAAAAACCTTTTGATAAAGCTCCGAGAGCTATACCATAATCACGACCAGAACCGGCATTTTGCATATTTTGATTGTCAGTGGCCCAGGAAGAATTGACGGAGCCTCCGGCAATGGAAAGTTCTCCATTTAGCGCTGAGTGAGTAGCATCAATATTATTCGACGTAGGTTGCACATTAGCAGCTGAAGTATTAAATGCTGGGGTTGCTATAATTAAAAAGGCAGTTACGCTTTTCAGTGCTAATGAAATGGGCTTTTTTTTCATTAACCCTGAAGAACTCTTTGATTTGAAACATCCCTTTCCAAATTCAGAAGAAACAACATACATTCCTTTTGCGTCACACCACACTGTCTTAAATATATTATTCATTCACAATTCCATTTTTATCTGGGTGAGTATTATGTTTTCTGCTGACATGAAGAAACATTTATCACGATGAATCCAGGAAAGGCATTTAAATGCTTTTCTGTTTATTTTTAATCATCACTTATTCCAAAGTGATTAGTATTTCCACGGGGAGGGCAGGGTCCAGTAAATAAAGAGTGCTTTGGTTTTTTAAATTTATACGCATATCGTAATGGCTGTCAATTTTGAGAAAAATAAAAAACAATGGGAGTGAGGTGTTTTAAGATTTTTCATAGATAATGTTATTACGCGATGAGATATTAAAATAATAAATGGAAATGCTTATTCTGATTTTTAATGGTTAGCTGGGTTTTTTCACTAAAATCCTGGGTATCTTGAATTTTTCTAGCAACTTTCCTGGGCTTACCAGGGCCCGGGTACCTGCTTCACTCAGAAACAGTGTTGCTGAATGAGCATTTCTCTCATAAATGGAGGTGGTGCCGATGAAAAAGTCTCCCTCCGCCAAAGAGCAGATTGTCCTTGCCCTGAAGCAGACTGACCGGGTGATGTCGGTGCCGGACATCTGCAGCAAGCTGGGTATATCCGATGCCACATTCTGTACGTGGTGGCAAAATACGGCGGGAATGATCCTTCAGAGCCTAAACAAATGCGGCAGCGGGAAGAGGCAGATCTGCAGCTGAAAATGGGAGGCCAACCTGATCCACGCCAGGGCGATGCTGCATGTC
This sequence comes from Erwinia sp. PME.40.26/001, assembly GCF_055556675.1. Classification (NCBI taxonomy): domain Bacteria; kingdom Pseudomonadati; phylum Pseudomonadota; class Gammaproteobacteria; order Enterobacterales; family Erwiniaceae; genus Erwinia; species Erwinia sp. PME.40.26/001. The sequence goes on along the minus strand of NZ_JBVHNP010000008.1, from coordinate 80,442 downwards.
GTGCCGGCAAAAGGGGGTGGTGATGGCAGGCCCAACTAAATCTGCCCGCCCCAGGACTTATATGTAAACGACGATGGTGCCCATCAACGGCAGGCTGCGGCAGGGATGTCTGAACGAGAGCGGGTTAATATCGCTGGAAGATGTCCGGCTCAAAACCGAGGCATGGCGCATATGCTATAAACAGGGTTTGTCATTCCTTTCTTGCAAATACATCAGGTATTTAGGGGGTATTTCACCTTCTGTCAGCAGGGTATTTTCACCTGCCCGGGTAAAATCTTGAAAGAAGCGGCCGTATATTATCTTTCCTGGGAGTGCTGAATATTAATTATCCCTGCTCTAAATGCGATGGGTGATTATCTCTTTTTAAGAGACCTTTAATTAAAATTTACCAGCCTTTCTGCCACAGAATCGACTTTACCCAGTGGCAGATTCTGACCAGCGCAGCATATACTCCAGGTAGCCTTATGAGTCAGGTTCAGGCCTGTTCGAGCACAGATTTTCATATTGTCCTGAACTTATCTATCTGAAAATAAGTGGAATACGGCTGTCATCAAAAATAGCATGTAAATATTTTTTAAGTATATTGAGGTCTGTTGAGCTATTTAACAGTGCCTGAATTTTTTTAAAACCGGCTATTTTTTCTGCCTCGTCAGTGAGTGCAATGACCAGTTCACTGCTGCTGCATTCAATATTTTCAATAGCGGACGGGATCTCATAGGGAGTAGACTCACTCTGAAAACCAATGCACTCATCAGCTGACAGATTCTCCTCCTCAAATTTACTGATGATGACGAAATTTTTAGGGTTGTGCTTATCGTCACCCACCGCCAGCGTGAGTACATCATCTTCATCAATGCCTTCAATGCATACGGCATTAAACTTTTTTGTAATATTCATTAACTTCCTTAGACAGTAGTGCTTATGACTCTGGTTTTACTGTGGCAGAGCGTCATCCTCATCTGCCTGAGTGCTTCGCCATAATAAGTCTGTAGCAGAATAGCGTAAACCCGGTAAAGCGGGTACCAGGCTAACAGGTCTCTGCTATCCCATTCCATCCCTTTTCTGTAGCCATCTGCCAAAAACTCTGACAGTATACGTTATATATATGTTTCGTATAGGTGTGGTATGGGGATCGTAAAAATTTCGGATCTGATGCATGAGAATCTGCGCATCACCAGTCAGGCCATGAGCCGCTCGATAAACGCCCAGGCTGAGCACTGGCTGAAAATCGGCATGCTGGCCGAACTCTATCCTAACCTGACTCACCATCAGCTGGCAAAAGCGCTGGTGAAGACGGAGCTTGAAGGGGGAATGGATCTTATACGCCTACTGAACGGCGATGTGATGAATGAAAAGGCGGTCTGAAAATATGGTTACCCTCCACACAGCGGAAGAAATCGAATATGCGCGCGCAGCGGGCCATGCCGCTGCACAGGTCCTGGCGATGATCGCCCCCTTCGTTCGTCCTGGCGTGACCACCGATGAGTTAGACCGGCGCTGCCATGATTTTATCGTAAAGAAGCTGGGCGTTATCCCGGCGAATATCGGCTACCACGGCTACACCCGTACGCTCTGTACTTCGATCAATCACGTGGTCTGTCACGGTATCCCGGACAGTACGACGTTGCAGGACGGCGACATCGTCAATATAGATGTGGCGGTGATCAAAGAGGGCTGGTTCGGCGATACCAGCCGTATGTACTTTGTCGGTGAGCCTTCGGCACAGGCCCGCCGGCTGGTGGACGTCACCTGGCAGTCGCTGGTGGCGGGGATCCGTGCAGTGCGTCCGGGTGCCCGCCTGGGTGATGTGGGCGCGGCCATTCAGCAGGTGGCAGAAAGGGCCGGGTTTTCGGTGGTGAAAGATTACTGCGGGCACGGCATCGGGCAGGTCTATCACGACACGCCCGATGTGCTGCACTACGGTAAAGCGGGTACCGGGATGCGGCTGAAGCCGGGGATGATTTTTACCATTGAGCCGATGATCAATGCCGGAAAGGACGAGACTGACGTGCTGCCGGACGACTGGACGGTGGTGACGCTGGACGGTTCTCTCTCGGCGCAGTGGGAACATACCATCGCGGTAACGGAAAACGGGTTTGACCTGCTGACACCCTGGCCTGACGACACCGGCCCCTGTCAGGCTATCTGAACACCCGGGTGAATGTTTACCCGGGGTGGCGGTTTACGGGGCCGGCGTGAAGGGTTCGCCCAGCGTCAGCATCAGGCGGTTTGCCCAGGCGAAGAAGGCGGTGGACTGTATCAGATCGAGCAGCTCCAGCTCGCTCAGACCCTGCGCCCGAAGCTGAACCAGCTGTGTCTGACGAGGTGCGGGCGGCGTCGTGGACAGGGATGCTGCGAAATCGATGATGGCCAGCCAGCGTGCCGCCTGATCGGCTGCCAGCGGTTGACCCGGTGCAGTATCAATCAGCCGCTGCACATCCTCAGGCTGTTTTGACAGCTGCGCCGCCTTACGGGCGTGGACGGAAGCGCAGTAGATACAGCCGTTGACCTTGCTGGCCACCGTGGCCGCCAGTTCTCGCTCTTTACGCGGCAGGCCGCCGGCCGTATAAAAAATCCCTTTGTCTGTCAGCGTGCGCTGTTCCAGCAGCGGCAGGTTGCGTCCCAGCAGGCGGAAATAGTCAGAGTCACTGTGGCCAAATTTTGCCAGCGTCGCTTTTTCAGCGGCGGAAAATTCCTCCAGCTGTTTGGCTGCCAGCCAGGGCTCCCAGCCCAGTTCCGCACGTGTAAATGCCGGAGGCGCAGGCTGGCCACTGGCTGTCGTCGGTTCGGTACGCCAGGCCGCGGCCACGGCCGGTTCAGGGCGTTCTGCCGCAAGGTCTTTGCCAGAGAGCAGTCGTAAACCGCGCAGGAGGCGACTCTGAAAGCTGACAAACGCCACTAACTGTGACAGTGTCACGATATCGTCTGCAGACCAGCCCGCCTCTTCCAGCTCTCGCAGGTGTGCGGGCCCGGCAGCGGCAGGTTGAAACGTCAGCCGTTCCGTGTGCGCCAGCGCACTCTGCCACTTCGTCCCGGGGCGTGCGTCCGCCTGCCGTGCAGCATAGTGTGCAGCCAGACGTGGCTCGCTGTGCCAGTGTGCCACCTGTTGCGCCACAGCCAGTCGGGCGGTCAGCGGGAAATCACCGTTCCCGTGCGCGGAGAACAGCACATCATAGCTGGCCTGGGCATGTTCGGTGGCGGCGTCACGCGTCAGGCGTGCGGCGGCCAGTGGGCTGTCGGGGGTGATACCGGCGAGCTCCTGCAGTAAATCATCGGACGGGATCATACGGTCTCCTTATGAGAATGAGCGGTCACGGGGGGGCGCCAGCCCAGAGCCGGGGCGACTTCGGTCGCCAGCAGTTCAATGGATGTCAGGATCTGATCATGCGGTGGGTCGATCGAATGCACCTGGAACGAGACGTCAGTGACGCGATTCAGGGCGCTATCCCGCTGCAGTGAGGCCACGACCTGCTGTGGCGTGCCGGTATGCACGTCGAAGGAGGCAATATAAGCATCCAGCGTCGTCCCCGATACCAGATGCCCTGCTGCGCGGTGCTGGGCGGCCTGGGCGGCCAGTCCCGGCAGCGCCAGGCGGCGGGCTTCTGCTCCGTCACGGCTGACAAACGCCGTGCGCGAGGCCAGGATACGCGGGGTTATCCCCGGTGGCAGCGCGTTCAGGTAGGCATCGATCAGCGGATTCTGGATCTCATCCAGCGTCAGGTGGGGCGACGCTGCGGGGCGTGGCTGGGTCCGTGACAGCATCAGCCCGTGACCCGCCGCACCGGCACGTGCGGCACCCGCCACGGAAAAGGTTGCCTGCCAGAGCCGCTCTCCCAGCAGCGGTGCTGCCGGATACAGCCGGTTGTCCTCATCACCCAGTGCTCCACCGGCCCAGGCTTGAAGCAGCGTAGCCAGATTTGCTTCGAACGTTGCGGCGCGCTCATCAAAGGTCAGTCCGAACGGTAAAAAGGACGTGGGCGTACCGCCGGAGCCGAGACCCAGCTCCAGGCGCTGCTGGCTCAGTAAGTCGAGCACGGCGGCGTCTTCCGCTACGCGCAGCGCATTCTCCATGGGCAGCGTAATAATCGCCGTACCCAGGCGAATACGTGAAGTCTGCGCTGCAACGCTGGCCAGAAACAGCAGCGGAGAAGGCAGGCCGCCTTCATGCTCGTGAAAGTGGTGCTGGGCCACCCAGGCGGTGTCGAAACCCCAGCGTTCCGCATGCTGGATTTGCAAGGTGGCGAGTCGGTAACGCTCTGCGGCGCTGGCTCTGTCCAGCAGGCGGGTGAAAAAACCAAGGCGTTTGTGGGTCATACAGGATCCTTAGCGCCGGTCAGCGCAGGAATGGCGGCGATCAGCTCACGGGTATACTCGCTGGCCGGATGCGTGAAAATGCGGTGGGTCTCGCCGCAGTCAACCTGTTGTCCGGCGCGCAGGACGGAGACGCTGTGCGCCAGCTGGCGAACCGTGGCAAGGTCGTGAGAAATAAACAGGTAGGTCAGCCCCAGCGCCTGCTGCAGCGTCTGCAGCAGCGTCAGGATCTGCGCCTGAATGGTGACATCCAGCGCTGAGGTGGCTTCATCCAGCACCAGGATCTCAGGCCGCAGTACCAGCGCGCGGGCTATAGCCACGCGCTGCCGCTGTCCCCCGGACAGCTCATGAGGTTTGCGGTCCAGCAGTGCCAGCGGCAGTGCCACGCGGCTTGCCACCTCTTCCACACGCTGCCGCCTGACCTCGCGACTGAGCGGAGCAAAGTTCAGCAACGGCTCTTCTATGACCCGGAACAGGGTCTGAGACGGATCCAGCGAGGCAAACGGATTCTGCCAGACCAGCTGGATCTTCTGCCGAATCTGGCGCAGGGCTTCCCCACGCAGCGAGCCGATATCGATGCCGTCCAGCAGCACGCGCCCGCTGTCCGCCTGCTGAAAACCGAGCAGGATACGGGCCAGGGTAGTTTTTCCCGATCCGGACTCGCCCACCAGCGCATGCGTGGTGCCCCGCGGCACGCTGAACGACACATTATTCAGCGCCTGGAAGCCTTCCTCTTTGCCGAGTGGAAAGCAGTGGCTCAGACCCGCGATCTCTATGGCTGGCTGCGAAAAACCTGGCGCTGGCGGGATTGGCGCTGTGCCGGAGAGCGCCGGCGCATCGGCAAACAGCTGGCGGGTGTACGGATGCTGTGGATAATGAATAATCTGCCGGGCGGGCCCCTGCTCCTGAACCTCTCCCTGGCGAAATACCACAATACGATCGGCGCGTGCCGCAGCCACGGCCAGATCATGCGTGACTAACAGCACGGCGGTGCCGGATTCGTGCCGGAGGTCATCAATCAGATCCAGAATGCGTTTTTGCACCGTAACGTCCAGCGCACTGGTCGGCTCATCGGCAATAATCAGCGCCGGTTTCAGCGCGATGGCAATAGCGATCAGCACCCGCTGTTTCATGCCACCGGACAGCTGATGCGGATACTGCCGGGTCCGCTGTGCCGGGTGTGAGAGGCCCACGCGGGTCAGCAGGGCAATCACCCTCGCTTCCCGATCGCTGCGCGACAGTCGCTCATGCAGCAGCAGGATCTCGCCCACCTGATCGCCAATCGTTTTCACCGGGTTTAGCGAGCTGCCTGGGTCCTGCGGGATCAGGCTGATGCAGGCCCCGCGCAGCGCATTCAGCCGCTTTTGCGACCACTGGGAGATCTCGGTGCCGTTCAACCAGATTTTGCCGCTTTCGCGCTCGCCGTTCTGCGCAAGCAGGCCAATAATTGCCTGGGCGGTGGTGGTCTTGCCGGATCCTGACTCACCGACCAGGGCCACCACCTCGCCGCGATTAACGTGGAAAGAGACGTCATGTACCACCCGTTTACGCTGCCGGCCGGTATGGTAAGCCATGCTGAGCCTGTCGATTTGCAGGACCGGAACAGGGGATTCACTCACCGGCGACCTCCTGAATAATGGTGACTGATACGGTTAGCAGCCAGTACCACCGCGACAACGATAAGTCCCGGGAACGTGGTCAGCCACCAGGCGGTGGAAATATAGTTGCGCCCTTCGGCGATCAGCAGCCCCCATTCGGGGGTGGGCGGTGGGGTGCCATAGCCGAGGAAGCTCAGGGTCGATATCGCCAGGATCGCACTGCCAAACTGCAGTGCGGAGAAGGCCAGCACCGGGGTCAGAGAGTTCGGCAGGATATGCCGCCACAGTACTGACATAAAGGTACCGCCGCTGCCGCGCGCGGCCTCAACATAGTCAGTGTGGCGCACGCGAACGACCTCCGAACGGGCGAGACGGGCGAAGTTCGCCACGGAAGTGATACCGACGGCAATGGCCGCATTCACCGTGCCAAAGCCGAGTAAAATGATGATGCTGAGTGACAGCAGCAGGCCGGGAATAGCCAGCAGCACATCCACCAGTCGCATAATGAGGTTCTCACTGCGCCCGCCCAGTGCACCTGCGGTGACCCCCAGCAGGGTGCCGGCAGTCAGGCCGAGTATCACCGCGACCAGTGCGCCGCTCAGGGAGTGGGACGCTCCCCAGACAATGCGGGTGTACAGGTCACGGCCCAGCTGATCGGTTCCCAGCCAGTGGCCAGCCTGCGGTGCCAGACGCTGTGCCCCGGCGACACCTTCCGTACTGCTCCAGGAGGTAAACCAGCCGGGTACCAGCGCCCAGAGGATCACCAGCACCATGACGGTCCATGCCAGCACCAGGCCGGGTTTCAGGCGGGGGAAAAAGCGAAAGTCCGCACGCCGCGGCACAGCCGCAGGAACACGGAAAACATCGAGCAGACTCATCGTGTTGCCCTCGTGAACGGTTTCAGACGCGGGTCGAGCAGCGGAGAAAGCAGGTCGACCAGCAAATTGATCAGCACAAACCCCGTGGCTGAAATCATGACGATAGCCAGGAGTACGGCCACGTCCTGATTGTTTACTGCCTGTTGGGTCAGCTGGCCCAGTCCGTTGAGACCGAACACCGTTTCGGTGATCAGCGCTCCGGCAATCAGCTCCCCCAGCAGGAGCCCGGCAATAGTTAACACGGGCAGCAGGGCATTTTTTGCGATGTGATGCCACAGCACGCGCCGCTGGCTGGCCCCTTTGGCACGTGCAACCGACACAAACGGCTGAAGCTGCACCTGGTCAATACTGCGAATGAGAATTTGTGCCAGCGGGGCGGAAATCGGTACGGCGAGGGTGATCACGGGGAGGATCAGCCCCACCCACTCGCCGGGGTTGATAATCGGTATCCAGCGCAGCTGAAAAGAGAAGACCTGAATCAGCGCGATGCCAAGCCAGAAGGTTGGCAGGGAGATAAACAGCGACGGCAGGGCGTGCAGCGTATTACGCAGCCAGCGCAGGCCCGTCAGGCTGGAAGCGAATGCGATCAGCACGGCGAGGAGGGTGGCCAGCAGAAATCCGGGAATGGCCAGCCGCAGCGTGGCGGGGAAGTTTTCCGCCAGTAACTCACTGACCGGCACCCCCGCCTGCACGGAGAAGCCGGCGTCACCGTGCAACAGGCTGCCAAGAGTGTGCAGGTACTGCTGCCACAGCGGCGTGGCGGCACCGTAAGCCTGACGCATCTCTTCAATCTGCGCCGGGCTCAGGCCCAGATCCGGATTTTGAAACTTAATCAGGATTGCATCGCCGGGCAGCACCTGAAGCAGAATAAAGGCAACGGTAAACGCCGCCCACAACACCAGCAGCGCCTGCCCCAGTCGCCGGGCCAGATAACTCATCATGCTCCGTTACCCCCGCTTATCCAGCCAGGCGGCATAAAATCCCGGACGCCCGACGGCTTCAAACGTCAGTCCTTTCAGCCACGGGGCCCCGGCAAATACCTGAGGCTCTTCGAAAATAGGGATGTTATAGGCATTGTCGATCAGGTAGCGTTGGGCATCCGCCGTGATGGCCAGACGTTTGCGGGCATCCGTTTCGCTGGCAATGCCTTCCAGTAAGTCATTGAGTTTGTCATCACGGAAGGCCACCACCTGGCTGCTGGATCCGCCCTTCTGTAACAACGCGTCGCGGTTGGTCGGGTAGAACATGCTTTTCACCACGTCCGGGTCGGCGCGGCCCACTTCAGACACAGTGAGCGGGGTTTTCAGCGGATCCAGATTGTCAACGGTCCGGCTACCGGCGTCGCCCGCGCGAACGGACAGGGAGACGCCGACCTGTTTCCACTGCTGGGCCACCAGCTGCAGAACCTCTTTATTCTGCGGCTGCGGCAGGGACTCATATACCGTCAGCGCCAGTTTTTTACCGTCCTTCTGACGGATGCCGTCGCTGCCAGGCAGCCATCCGGCCTGATCCAGCAGCGTCTTCGCCAGAACCGGGTCGAAGGTCAGCCGATCGCTGAGGTCGACAAAACCGGCGGCTGAGCTGGCCAGGACGGATTTGGCCTGCGGATAGTTTGGTGAAAACAGCGTGTCGACAATCTGCTTACTGTTGGTGGCGTGCAGCAGGGCTTTACGCACGTTGATATCGGCCACTAACGGATTGTCCGGACGGAAGCTCAGGCTGTCATTGACCCCGCGCGTGGGGGCGGCATAGAGGGGGAAGCCCTGCTGCCGGGCCTGTTTTTCATCATAAGCCTGCACCTGGCGAATGACATCAGCCTGTCCGGCCAGCAGTGCGCCAATGCGCACGCTGTCTTCCGGCGTGACAATGATCTTTATGCCGTCGAGATTTGCCCGGCCCTGATGTGCGAGGTTTTTCGGCCCCCAGCGATAGTCCTTGCGTACTATCAGATCCACCTCACGCCCCAGCTTTTCTCCGCTGATGACAAAGGGGCCTGAGCCAATAATATGGCGGGCGTCTCCCAGTTCATCGAAATTTCGCGCCAGCGTGCTGAGTGATACCAGACCGGAGCCGATGGTCGCGGTACCCTGCAGGAAGCCAGGCGAAGGTTTTTTGAAGAAAAACTTCACCGTCAGCGGATCGATGACCTCGCTGCGCGCGTAGTTATTGATCACTTCTGACGCCGGCAGACGCTGTGCTTTATTGCCCAGCCCATAGGTATCAAAATTCTTAGCCACTGCCCGGGCATCCAGCGGCGTTCCGTCAGAGAATGTCACGCCAGGACGGATTTTAAAGGTGTATTCGGTATTATCGGCGTTGCGCGTCCAGCTTTCTGCGATCCACGGTTCGACCTGCAGCGTTTCCGGATTCTGCCAGGTCAGTTTATCGGTGATCTGATTCAGTATGCCGCCGTTCGGATAGAAGCCGCCGGCCGGGGGATAGAGGTTGGTGTGAGCCTGCTGCTCCAGATAAACCAGGATGCCGCCCTGTACCGGTTTGTCTGCCGCCCCTGCGGCCAGTGCGGTCATGGCCGCGGCCAGCGCCGTCAGGCGAAGAGAAACGCGCATGATATATTCCTTGATGGTCAGTGTGCTAAGTGGCTGACCATCAATATCATGCCTGACACGGGGTCAGGAAAAGCAAGAAATTCGTCTGGCTATTTGCGTTTTAGGCATAACGGTTAAGGGGCTTTTTGCACACGAGTCTTGTCCGGCGTGACCACGTCTCCCTGCTGATTGCGCACGCGCAGCGGGGCCAGCGGTTCTCCGCTGGCAATCTCCAGTAGATCAGAGTGGGTTTCCCCGGCGGAAAACAGGTATTGCTCACCAAACTGCTGCAGGGAAACGATCAGGGGAAACAGATCGCTGGCGCGTTCGGTCAGCACATATTCCTGCCAGGCAGAACCATCGGATGCGGGCTGCACCTTCAATAACCCAGCCGCGACCAGTTTTTTTAACCTGTTGGCGAGGATATTGCGCGCTACTCCAAGGCTGCGCTGAAACTCGCTGTAGCGCCGGACACCGTCGAACGCATCGCGCAGGATCATCAGCAACCAGCGGTCCCCGATCAGATCAATGCTGCGGGCTACCGGGCAGGGAGACTGACTCAGAGAAGGATGTTCCGCCATGGTGATATTCTCCGGAATGAATTTGGTTGCATTTTAAAACTACATACGGCAGTCTGCAAATGGTTTTGTTTTGAAACCAATTGGAGGCAGGATGACTACCCTGACAGAAAAAAGTACATCCCGTCGCGGATTAACCTCCTGGCAGACCGGCCTGTTTGCCTGCAGCTGCGGACTGAGCGTGGCCAACGTCTATTTCGCGCAGCCGCTGCTGGATGCGCTGGCAATCGACTTTTCTATCAGCCCTGCGGCGGTAGGTGGTGTGATTTTTGCCACTCAGGTGGGCTGCGCACTGGCGTTATTACTGCTGGTGCCGTTAGGTGATGTCATCAACCGACGGACGCTGATGCGCTGTCAGCTGGGGGGACTGATAGCGGCTTTACTGCTGGTCTGCACGGTGGACAGTTCGCATATGCTGCTGGTGGCGATGCTGTTGATCGGTGTGTTCGGGACCGCAATGACTCAGGGGATGATCGCCTATGCCGCCACCGCCGCCAGCGAGGAAGCGCGCGGTCAGGTGGTCGGGACAGTGTCCGGGGGCGTGGTGATCGGTCTGCTGCTGGCGCGGGCGGTGGCCGGGATGGTGTCGGATATCACCGGCTGGCGTGGGGTGTACCTGCTTTCGGCGCTGGTAATGACGGTGCTGGCAGCGATCCTGTGGCGCAGGCTGCCTGATTTACCGCCTGCGGCCCCCGCCCGCTGGGTGCAGGGGCCGGGAACTCTGTGGCGACTGCTGTGCAGCAACCGGGTTTTGCAGGTCCGCGGAGTGCTGGCGCTGCTGATGTTTGCCAGTTTTAATATTTTCTGGAGCGCACTGGTCCTCTTGCTTCGTGCGCCGCCATGGCAGCTGACCCACGGGCAGATAGGCGCGCTGGGTCTGGTGGGGGCTATGAGTGCGCTGATTGCCAGTCGCGCAGGTCGCTGGGCTGACCGTGGACTGGCAGAGCGCACCAGTGCCGTTTCGCTGATCCTGCTGCTGCTAAGCTGGCTGCCGCTGTGGCTGGGGGCCGGATCACTGGTATTCCTGATTGCCGGGATCTTGCTGCTGGATGCTGCAGGCCAGGCGCTGCACGTTACCAGCCAGAGCCTGATTTTTGCCAGCGAAAAAGAGGCGGGAGGGCGGCTTATTGCCGGTTATATGCTGTTTTACTCTGTCGGTAGCGGTGCGGGAGCGCTGATTTCCACCCGTGCCTTTGCCTGGGGAGGGTGGGGAGCCGTGTGCCTGTCGGGATCGGCGGTCAGTCTGCTGGCTCTGATTGTCTGGAAAATGAACTCACTAAAAAGGGGATAATAATGAATGAAGCTGACCTGATAACTGCAGCGGATATCCGTGCGGGCCGCTACAGCGCCTCGCTGCCGACACGACGCGTTTTCCCCGATGCCGAAGCGCTGGCCGGGCTGGCACGCTTTGACGAAGCATTGCCGTTAAAAGGCCTGCCCGCAGAGCAGACGCTGGCGCTGCTGGATGATGCGGGGTCACCGGGCACCGTGGCCTCCAACGGTCCGGATTATTTTGGTTTTGTCATTGGAGCCTCACTTCCCGTGGCGACAGCCGCCGAGCGGCTGATGATCGCCTGGGATCAGTGCGCATCCGGATGGGATAATTCGCCGGTCTCCGCTACGCTGGAACGCCTGGCCGGCCGCTGGCTGCTGGAGATCCTCGATCTGCCCCGCGACAGTGCCGTCGGGTTTGGCACCAGTGCCACAGCCTGTACGCTGAGCTGCCTGGTGGCCGCGCGCCGTGAGCTACTGCTGCGGCAGGGATGGGACGTTGACCTGGATGGGCTGGCCGGTGCGCCGCAGATCAAGGTGGTGATCTCAGCGTTGACCCACATCACCGTGAAAAAAGCGCTGCGGGTGCTGGGTTTTGGGCTGAGAAATCTGCAGGTCGCTCCGGTCAATGAACGAGGGCAAATTGATGCGGCACGCCTGCCCCCGCTGGACAACGCTACTGTGCTCTGTTTACAGGCCGGAGAGGTGAACACCGGGGAGTTTGATGATTTTGCCACGCTGATCCCGGTGGCTCATGCCGCCGGGGCCTGGGTACACGTCGACGGCGCGTTTGGCCTGTGGGCTCGCGCTTCGGCCCTGAAAGGACTGACCGTGGGGGTCGGACAGGCTGACAGCTGGACGACGGACGGGCATAAGTGGCTGAATACACCCTATGACTGTGCCATGGCCATCTGCCGCCATCCGGAGGCGCTGTCTGAAGCGATGAACGCGGATGCTGTCTATTCCGCTGCTGCGCAGGATGCGCAGAAAAACCTGACGCTGGAGTTTTCCCGTCGTCCCCGGGGGATACCTGTCTGGGCGGCGCTCCGTACGCTGGGGCGTGAAGGTGTCGCAGCGATGGTCGAACGCCACTGTGAACTGGCGCGGGAGCTCAGTACCGGACTGCAAACTGCTGGATACGAGATTCTGAACAGAGTTGTGATCAATCAAATCCTGTTTCGGGCACAGGACGATGCACAGACGGCGCGAGTGCGTGAGGTATTGCAGGCGTCAGGAGAAGCCTGGTTTTCTGGAACGGTGTGGCAGGGAAAAGCGGCGCTGCGTATCAGTATTTGTTCATGGCGCACGGAGAATATCCACACGGAAAAACTGAAGGTATTATTGAGCAGGATCTATCAGCAAACGCTGTCTGAAGCGAAATAAATCGTCCGGCCGCCCGTCTGGCGGCCGGTTGGCATTTACTTGATCAGGAAATCTTCAAGCTTCTTGCCGGCATCCAGTGCCTGTTTAATTACTGCCGGGGTACGGCCCTGGCCGGTCCATGATTTTTGCTCGCCGTTTTCATCAGTATATTGATATTTGGCCGGACGTGGTGCGCGTTTGGCACGTGTTTTGCTGGCGGTATTATCTGCTGCGGTCAGTTCGCTTAAATCGATACCGTCTTCCAGCAGCATCTGGCGATATTTAGCCAGTTTCTCTTCTTTTTCTTTAATCTCAGATGCGATAGCGGCTTCTGATTCACGACGTTCGTTCACAACCGCTTCAAGTTTCTCCAGCATCTCTTCCAGTTCAGCTAAAGACACTTCACGAGACTGGGCACGAAGGGTGCGAATATTATTTAATACTTTCAGTGTTTCGCTCATAACGGAATCCATAACCTGTGGGTTGGTTTAAATTAGATACTACATAACGAGACTCAGTGTACAGACAAATGAAGAGTGAAAAAACACTAAAGTAGAAAAATATTGGTTTAAATGTTACCGGGATATCACTTTCGTCCTCTGCAGAACAGGGTGGCATATCGTTATATTTACAACTTATGGGATAAATCTTAACGAATCTGTTGAAATCAAAAGTTGATAGCTGAAACTTTATCCATGATTTTTGACAGTATATATCATGAAATACCGCTGAAAACCCCCCCATTCATAACGTATTGTATACCCGCCCTTTTCCGTCTGAAGACTGATGCTCTCGTTTTTCTGCCCATTTTTTCGTCAGGCCGTGTGAGCTGGCACAGTGGCTGTCAGGATTATACAGGTAACGGCGTTGCTTAAAAAAGATAATGCAACGGGGCCTGTCACTGAATGTTATGTATCGTGAATAGGTTGATTCTAATCTCCTGCAGAAATGCTATTCCTTATTGTTCTCAGGGGGGCTGGTGAAGCTGACCTCGTTGTCTGGCGATAATAGCCAGCGCGTAAAAAACAGATAACTGTCAGATAAAAGGGAGCACACAGACTTTCTTCATCCCTCTGCACATTTCTTTTGTTTTTAGTTACAACATACGGCAAATGATCACTGCTATCGATCATTTGCCGACAATAGCGTCACAGATCCTGGTTTTAGCAGGAAAAGCGTCATTTTAAGCCCGGTCCTGTCTCCGTGTTTGCTGTCATAAAATGTCCCCGATGTTGTTATTTTTCGGTTGGCGATGCTACCGGAAAATGGCTTTAAACCGGTCTGTTTATTCCTTCTGAGTCTCTCGCCGGTTTATTATCTGCACTTTCAGATTTTTTACCGGGACAGAAGAGTGCTGACCTGTCAGGGGGCCTGTTAGTACGCCTGACTTTTTTTAATTATTTATTTAACGGCAGGCGAGATAATCGTAATTATACGAAGATAAACGTGACAGAGCAGGAAACGTCATGATTAATGCGAGCGTGCGGTTTTTCCCGCTATGCCCGGTGCCTGAACGTGTTTTTCTCTCATGACTGCCGTTTTCTGTTTCTTCCGGGCGTCATGCCGGATATTTATGCTGCTTTTCCCTCGCCACGGAAAAGAGGGTTTGTTGCCGGGTGTCCGCATCATGTCACCGACGCTGCTTTAAAATCATTGCCATCATCCTGGCCACGGCCTTTTTGGGCAAAACTGAGGGTGTGCCCGTCAGTGAGGTTGAACGTCTCATTATGGTCGCTGTGCAATCATTATGACTCCAGACCTATTAAGTCTGGAGTCATAAGACCGGACGCGGTAAAATCATCGCTTCAGCGTGGCAGGAACCAGTGGGGCGGACCCGGGAGGACAGTAATGAGAGCAAGAGAGAATCATATAATCCCAGGATTACATGATGCTTGAATCCTGTAATCCTGGGATTATTGCATCCCCGCTGGTCGGTCGCCATGTTGTTCTCTGGCTGCACGAAGTGCGAGGATCGTCGCTGATTGAGCTGGAAGCCAGCGGTAGTGAGGGCTCGGTGCTGCAGGTGATGAAGCTGTGGGTCAGACTGTCATTGTTACAAACGCGTCGGCGTCCGGAAATTGCCATCTCGTCACTGCTGAAGCACGTATTGCCGGCGATCGGAGAGCGGCCGCTGGCCGGGATCACCCGCCTGCAGCTTAACCGCCTGTTTAATATTCTGATTGCTGAGGGTAAAAAAGAGGAGGCCCGCCGCGTTTTTGCCCTGTGTAAGCAATTTTTTGCCTGGGCCGAGATGCAGGGCTACATTGAGCATTCCCCTCTCAGTGCGATGAAAAAACGCGATGTTGCAGGCAGAAGCTCACCGCCGGGCAACCGAACCTTGAGCGACGCTGAAGTCTGGGTGTTCTGGCACGGGTTGGATGCCTGGGAACTCTCAGAGCAGTGCCGCTGGGCGCTGCGCCTTTGCCTGCTGACGGCTCGTAGGCCTGATGAGGTTGTTCAGGCGCGAAAAGAGGAATTTAACCTCACGTCCGGCATCTGGCGGCAGGGTACCCGTAACAAGTCGCAGCGCGAACATATCCTGCCGCTGACGCCGCTGATGCGTACCTGCATTGAGGCCCTGTTACACGCCAGCCCGCCGGATTCACCCTGGCTGGTGCCGTCACCCGTGACGGTGTCACAACCTTTGTCGCGCGGGGCGGTGACTCAGGCATTACGACGGATGCTTCGCGCGGAACGCGGGCTGGGACTTGAGGCATTTACCACGCGCGATCTGCGACGCAGCGCACGTTCACGGCTGGCTGCTCTTAATACCCCTAATGATGTCGCCCGTAAGATCATGAATCATGCCCTGGAAGGCATTGACCGGGTGTATGACACGCACAACTATCTGCCGCAAATGCAGCAGGCACTGAATGCGCTGTCCGACAGTATTGAACGGATTATCGCTGCGGAATCCTACCATGCCCTGGAACATCGTTATCCCGGCGAAAAACTGCAGCTCGATGAGCGCGCGTTACTTTATATGGAGCCCTGAAATGACAGTGTCACCGGTTTACCGTAATGAAAAATTCACCACCCAACATTTTACCGGTCGCACCGTTGAAAAAACCCGCTTTATCAATTGTGATTTCTCCGGTTGCGACCTCACCGACTCACGATTTGTTCACTGCCAGTTCTATGACCGCGAAACTGAGCAGGGCTGCAACTTCAGCGGGGCGGTTCTCAGGGAGGCCAGCTTCAGACACTGCGATTTGACCATGAATAACTTTCGTTCGGTCGATGCGCTGGGCATTGAGATCAGTGAGTGCCGGGCGCAGGGCGTCGATTTTCGCGGGGCCAGCTTTATGAATATGATCACCACAAAGAGCTGGTTTTGCAGCGCCTTCATCACCAAAACAAATCTCAGTTACGCCAACTTTTCCAAAGTTGTGCTGGAAAAATGTGAGTTGTGGGAGAACCGCTGGGTAGGAACCCATGTACTCGGGGCCTCTTTCAGCGGTTCCGATCTGTCAGGCGGTGAATTTAATTCGTTTGACTGGCGCTCGGCGGATTTTACCCACTGCGATCTGACACGTTCGGTGACGAGTGAACTCGACCTGCGCACCACCGACCTCGAAGGCGTCAAACTCGATAGCGCACAGGTGTGTTTCCTGGTAGAGCGGCTGGGCATTCAGGTGGTTGATTAATCACTGTCTGCCGGTGGAAAACCGTGCTGCTTCGCCAGCAAGACGATCAACGCAGTCAGCAACAGCAGCGACAGCACGATCGGGGGAAAGTAGCCGGCCCCGAGGCTGTGCAGAATGGCTGCACCTGCCAGCCCCCCGCCAGCGATGGCCAGATTCCATGCCGTTACCAGCATTGACTGAGCGATATCTGCCGCATCCCCGGCACTTTTTGCCAGTGCCGTCTGAAACAGAGTGGCGGCCCCGCCAAAGGCGAGCCCCCACAGGCCGGTGGCTGTATAAATGGCAGAGGGAAGAGCTGAAGTCATTAACACGGCAGACAGGGCAAACAGCGCGGTTGCCAGCAGTGACAGCCCCCGCAGCCAGCGATCCACTCTGGCACCCACGATACCGATCCCCAGTAACGATGTCAGACCAAAGGTCAGCAGGATCCCGCTGATACTGCCAGCCATATTTGCCCGCTCAAGGAAGGGAAAAATATAGGTGTACAGAATGTTGTGCGCCAGTACAAAAATCAGCGTGACCAGCAGAATAGGACGAACACCGGGAAGCTTCATAACCGGTATTAAACGCTGGCGACGCTGTGCAGGCTGACCGGAGAAGTCGGGTACGCTGAACAGGATCCAGCCCATCAGCACCAGCGTCAGTGCGCTAATCGACAGGAAACAGCTGCGCCAGCCTATTATCTGCCC
Organism: Erwinia sp. PME.40.26/001; assembly: GCF_055556675.1. NCBI lineage: Bacteria > Pseudomonadati > Pseudomonadota > Gammaproteobacteria > Enterobacterales > Erwiniaceae > Erwinia > Erwinia sp. PME.40.26/001. The sequence continues at coordinate 63,561 of NZ_JBVHNP010000008.1, read as the reverse complement.
CAACCAGGTGCCCAGTGGAATGCCGACCGCCAGCGCGAGCGGCGTGCCCACCATTGCCAGGGCAATCGCCCGACCCTTCATGGCGTCCTTGACCATTCTGGCTGCATACCCTGCCAGCAGGGCCCACAGTAGCCCTGCCGATACCCCAGCGACAAAACGTGCTGCCAGCGTCAGCAGATAATGCTCAGATACCGCCGTCAGGGTATTTGCGACGGCAAAACCCGCAATAGCGCTTAACAGCAGCGGGCGTCGCCGCAGAGTCTGTGTCGCCAGGGTGAGTGGAATAGCTGCCAGCAGCGATCCGACGGCATACACAGTGACCAGTTGCCCAGCCAGAGCTGGCGTCACGCGGAGGCCGTCTGCAATTGCCGCCAGCATGCCTGCGGGAAGTGCTTCGGTAAGGATGGTAATGAAGCCTGCTACCGCCAGCGCGAGCAGGGCAGAAACAGGGAGTTTGTCAGCAACGTTGCCCTGAGTAGTCGTTATAAGCGTCATGAGTGTTTTCCGTGAGTGAGGCGTGAATCGCCCGCTCACCTTAATCAATGCCGTATTAAAGAAAAACTGGGGTATAGTGCGGGTTACTCCGGAATAATTTTCTCTAATGAGGGCGTAATGGACAGCCTGAGTGGTTTTAATGTTTTCGTCCAGGTGGCCGAGACACGCAGTTTTGTCAGCGCCGGACGGCAGCTGGGGCTTTCGCCCTCCGCGGTGGGTAAAAACGTGGCGCGACTGGAGGAGAAGCTCGGTGTACGTTTGTTTCACCGCAGCACTCGTAGCATCACCCTTACCGCGGAAGGTGCGCTTTTTCTGGCTCGCTGCCGGCGTATTCTGGCCGAGGTAGAGGCCGCGCAGCTGGAGCTGTCGCAGGTGAGCGGTAAGCCTGCCGGACGTCTGCGCATCAGCCTGCCGCTGGTCAGTACGTTGATGCTGCCAGTGCTGGGTGATTTTATGCGCCAGTATCCTGATATCGAACTGGATCTGGACTTTACCGACCAGATGGTTGAGGTGATTGAAGAGGGATTTGACGCGGTGATCAGAACCGGGGAGCCCGCTGATTCACGCCTGTCTGCAAGGCGACTGGGCTACTTTGGCGCGATGCTGGTTGCCTCCCCGGCCTATCTTGCGGAGAGAGGAACACCACGGGAGCCTGCCGATCTGCTGATGCACCGCTGCCTGCACTATCGTTTCCCCCACAGCGGAAAACTGGAGAAATGGCCGTTGCGCGGCGCAGGCGATCTGGCGATCCCCGCGTCCATGGTATGCAATAATATCGAAACCCGCGTCTGTTTTGCCCAGCGTGGTCTGGGCATCGCCTGCCTGCCCGATTTTTCTGTTCGCCAGCAGGTGGCAGACGGTAGCCTGGTGCCGATACTCGGTGAGTATATTGAGTGGCGGGGGACTTTCCATATTCTGTGGCCTGCCAGCCGGCATCCCTCACCCAAGATCCGTGCACTCGTTGATTTTCTTGCTGACAATGTCTTTCATTCACCCATCCGTTAAAAAAGCGATAAGAGATAAAATAACATCAGTGGAATTATTTATTATCGGTTTAATTAATAAAGTGTCGGTAATCGTCAACGAAAGATGGGGTGAGAATGCAAGACAGACCTGCCATGAATTACACTGGTAGTACTCTTTATTTAACTGTAATGTTTTTCATCAGGCCGGGGTCATGAAGAGCCGGTAGCGTTGCCAGCATTTTTCTGTGATAGATTTTATTTTAAAGGGTTATGTTTTGCTGGTTTTTTTACTTCGTTGATAAATAATCGTTTTTAGGCCGGGGTTTTTCCCCCGGCCTTGTGGTAACTACTTTTCAGTCGGGCCGCAGCCGCCGATCCATTTTGAAATAGATACTGCAGGATGAAGCAGGTAGTCATAAGTACAGTTTTTTTGTTTATTTTCGACGTGGCCGGTACAGGCGGTCAGAAAAGAAAGGCAAGCGCCAACGATCAGTAATTTTACAACACGATTCATTTAACATCCTTTGTTTATACTGTCATGAATTACGAGCCGAGATAATAAGAAAAAAAACAAAATGAAACAATGTGAAATTATATTTTCAACTTACTTTAGCTGAATTACGACTTCTAACCGCCGGGGAAAGTGAAGGATGAGTTCTGCATTGCACAAGTGAGTGAACTCATGCGGTTTTTGGGCGTCAGTAACTACTTTTGTGCTAAGTTAGGCCGGTTTTCTGCAGCAGATTGAGGCGAAATGAACACTCCGGCAAACAGTACCACCCGTGAAATACGCAAAAATAATATTGCGTTGGTCATCCGCACGCTAAAAGCGCTGGGGGCGGCGACGAAGGGGGAGGTGGCCGCAAACACCGGGCTGAGTGCAGCCACTTGCGGAGCCGTGCTGAATGAACTCGCTACCAGTGGTGAAGTGCTGACACTGGAGCGGGAAGCCTCCCGCGGCGGCAGGCCCGCGCAGCGATACGCCTGTAATCCCGATTTTTTCTCTGTACTCAGCCTCTATGCCGCTGGCAGCGATGAGGCCGCCGAGCTGGTCTGGTCAGTGACCTCTGCGACCGGAGAGCCACTGGACAGCGGAGATATGCCCTTTATCCCCCTGACGGCGGAACGATTTTATCAGCAGATTGCCTCGCTGCTGGCGGTATTTCCGGTCGTACAGGCGATAGGCATCGGCCTGCCCGGCGTGATTGTTGACGGGGTCGTCACCTCCTGCGATATCTCGTTGTTTACCGGCATGGCGGTTACCGCAGAGATCGCCTCGCGCTCAGGGCGATTTACTGAAGTGGGCAACGATATCAACTTTACGGCATGGGGCTTTTACCGCAGTAACTGTCCCGGCGTGAAAGCACCGGTTGCCTATATTTTCAAACCTGATGTTCCCTGTACCGGGTGTGGCATGGTGATCAACGGTCAGGTGCTGACCGGGGCGAATAACTTCGCCGGCGAGGTCTCCCATCTGCCGTTTACCCCGGGTATCACGCTATCGCTGACAGAGGAACTGGCACACATTGTGGTCTCCCTGGCCGCACTGATTAACCCGGTGATGGTGGCCCTGTCCGGAACGCGTCTCAACCAGTCTCAGCTCCCCGAGATAGTGCAGATCTGTCAAAAGCATATTCCGGAAAAGCACCTTCCTGCCCTGATTTACCGCCCCTCAATTCGTCAGGATTACCTGCAGGGCATCGCTGAGCTGACGCTTGAAAACTACAACCATCACCGTTTATTTGGCGAATAATGACGAACGGTAATCCATCCGGTTGCCACCTGTCTCCTCTCGCGCTCATTGACATCTCTTTCAAACCGTACCTATACTTTTTACTTACTAATTGTCTTTTAATAAGTCTTTTTTAAAAAGGTGCGCGATGTCGGTGAATGTTCTCTCTCAGCAGATAGGAAGTCAGGCCCGACGCAGCGCTACCCGGGCAATCTTTTTTGTCACCGGCATGGCCATGGGCCTGTGGGCGGCGTTGGTACCCTATGCGCAAATGCGCACCCATGCGGAAGCCGGTCATCTCGGACTGCTGCTCCTGTGCCTGGGGGCCGGCTCGCTGATCGCCATGCTGGGATCGGGTCGCATCATCGGCATAGCGGGCTGCCGGCGGGTGATTGTTGTCTCTGTGGTGCTTTACTGTCTGATGCTGCCACTGCTGGCCACGCTGGATGATATCCGTTTACTGGCCGCCAGCCTGTTTGTGTTTGGCATGGGGATCGGGCTGGCCGATGTGGCCATAAACGTCCAGGGGACGCTGGTTGAGCAGGCCGCGGACAAGCCCTTAATGTCCGGATTCCACTGCCTGTGGAGCGTGGGCGGCATCGCCGGTGCCGGTGGCGGTGCGCTGCTGCTTGGGGCAGGGGTCACTCCCCTGGCGGCGACTTTCTGGGCGGTGGCATTGATTGTACTGGTCACGGCCTGTTCTTTTCCTGCCTTGCTGACTGCTGGCGGGGACGATCCACATCAGCCAGTTGATACTGCCAGCCGGCCTAACTTCCGTCTGGTCCTGATGGCGATCATGGCGATGATTTGCTTTATGGCTGAAGGGTCCATTCTGGACTGGAGCGGTATTTTCATGATTCAGGATCGCGGTATGGCGGTGGAACATGCCGGCTGGGGCTTCGCGGCCTTTGCGGTCGCGATGTCCCTGATGCGCGCAACGGGGGATGCGGTCGTGAATAGGCTGGGTCGACAGCGGGTGCTGGTCGCCGGCGGCATGCTGGGCATTGCAGGGTATCTGATAGTGGTGCTGGTACCGGGCTGGATCATGGCGCTGTGCGGTTTTGTTCTGGTGGGCATTGGTGCGGCCAATATTGCCCCGGTGCTGATCACCCTGGCGGGTCAGGAGAAAGTAATGCCGGTTCACCGCGCAGTGGCTCTGGTGGCCACGCTCGGCTATCTCGGCATACTGGGTGGTCCGGCACTGATTGGCTGGGTGGCGCATCTGACCAATCTTTATGTCGCTTTTGCCCTGGTCGCCGTCGCGTTTATGGTGATCGTGCTGGGTGCTTTTAAACTGAAATATTAAGCGATTTTATTTCTGGTGCATGAACGGGCAGGGATGCCTGGTGAACACAGAGATTTTTCCTGCCTTAGCTATATACTTACAGATTCCGCGAATTTGAATTGAATACCGATCTTACAGAGGTCGATTTTAATAGTAACTACCCGTATGTTGTAACTATAACTCGGACTATTTGCTTTCACGATACCGACATCGCGCAAAATATTCATTTTCTCCCTGCTGAGATCAAAGAGCATAACGGCCACACTGATTATGATCCCGCGCCCCGCCCTGAGTGCGGCATCCACATTTTCTGCGCATCATCATTTTCTGAGGACTTATGAGTAACACGACATTAGCGAATCCGGCACCATTGGGACTGATGGGTTTTGGTATGACAACGGTCCTGCTGAACCTGCACAATATAGGCTTTTTCCCGATGGACGGTATTATCCTCGCCACTGGCATGTTTTACGGCGGGATCGCACAAGTCTTTGCAGGCCTGCTGGAATATAAAAAAGGCAATACCTTCGGTATGACTGCCTTTACCTCTTACGGCTGCTTCTGGCTGACACTGGTCGCCATTATTCTGATGCCTGAACTGGGCCTGTCAGAGCCCGCCAACGCGCACTTCCTCGGGGCGTTTCTCGGCCTGTGGGGCATTTTCACTCTGTTTATGTTTTTCGCCACCCTGAACGGCAACCGCATGCTGCAATTCGTATTTCTCAGCCTGACGGTGCTGTTTGCGCTGCTGGCCATTGGCCATCTGATGGATAACGCTGCAATCATCCGGTTTGCAGGCGGGACAGGACTGGTCTGTGGTGCCAGCGCGATTTACCTGGCGATGGCCGAAGTGCTTAACGAACAGTTTGGCCGCCCCATCTTACCCCTGGGCGAAAAACAGTAATCCTCCGCCTGCCTGTGTCCCGGGCAGGCGGAAACGGTCATAACCGTTTAGACATATTGTAACCCGTTAACACAAACCCAAGGCTTTCATACAGCTTTTTCGCACGGCTGTTGTTGGCTGCTACACGCAGACCGGTTTCCGTGATGCCTTCCAGGGTCAGCTGCTGGTTAATCACGTCCAGCGCCTGTTTTCCATACCCTTTCCCGCGCCATTCGGGAAGCAGATAGATATCATAAATCCAGGCGATATTTTCGCTGACGCTGATCCAAAGGTAACCCACCGGCGGCTCGGCGCCCTCCGTTGCCGTGATACACAACAAACGCTGGGGAGGGCTGTTAACGCCCTGGGTCAGGGCCTGGTCAATCAGGGTTGTTGCGCGGCTAAGGGCATCTTCCAGGGAGCAACGCCGCGACTCTGCGAGGTCTCTGCCATACTCTGCAATCACGATCTGACGGTAAGCCGGAAACTCGTCCGCCTGCATGGGTCTTAATATCATCGATTTTTCCCTGAAATGGTCCGATAAACCCTGCGTCAGCCAGTCTGCACGAGGATACGATAAGGATGATAACGTGATTTCAGGCGAATTCAACGCAGCAACACTGAACGCGCTGGCGCTTATGCAGCGATTGACAGAAGAGAGCAGGGTGTGGGTAATGTCGGCATCCGGTCAGGGGCACAGACGTGCCCCTGACCGGGGATTAATGGCTGAGCTGCGTTGTATAATTCGCTGCCACCCAGCGATAGCCGCTACCGTCGCGTTTAACGTGTCCCAGCCCCGGGAAGGCAATGTGTGCAGCAGCTACCCAGTTCCCCTCCTGCGCCATCTGCGCCAGTACCGCCTCACGCGTCTGTACGGCTTTTTTCTGGTCAACATCGAAGTGGATTGCCACATGCGGATCGGGCATCTGAACCGATTTTGCATGAATAATGTCGCCCCACAGCACCAGCGTCTGTCCTTCACTCTCCACGCGGTACAGCACGCTACCCGGCGTATGTCCGGGTGCCGGGATGGCCCGTATACCGGCAAATACCGTCGCGGGAGCGCTGAACGTGCTCAGACGTCCGGCATCAATGACCGGGCGCAACGTACGTTCAGACTCGGCAAAGGTGTGGGCCTGGCTGGCTGCCACCTTCTTAACGTTGCCGGGCGTCAGCCAGAAGTCTGCGTCTTTCTTCTCAACGTAAACCCGGGCATTGGGGAAGGCCAGTTTGCCGCTGCGCGAGACACCGCCGGAGTGGTCGGCATGAATATGTGTCAGCAGCACCGCATTGAGGCTTTCTGCCGGATAGCCTGCCGCCGCCAGATTCTCCAGCAGATGACCGCCGTTGTGGCCAAACAGGTCGCCCGCCCCGGCATCCACCAGCACCCGCTGCTGGCCGTTATCAATCACGTATGCGTTAATTGAGGTCTCTGCCTGCGGCGTCATGGCATCACTGGCCATACGGTCGCGCAGCTTTTGCGGGCTGATATGAGTCAGTAACTTATCCAGCGGGATGGTGACCGTGCCATCAGAAACAGCGGTGATACGCAACTTGCCCAGCGTCATGCGGTAAAATCCAGGCGCCTGGGTCTCCGGCGGAACAGATTCGGGTGCGGCCAGCGCCGAAGCAGAGAAAGCAATACCGGCCATCATTACCATCGTTTTCATTTTAACCTCGTTAATTCATGTCGTTTTTGCGTGAGTGCCAGTATCCTGACCTCAATGACATCATTCAAATCGATTAAAATAATGCACACTATCAGAGAAAATGATTTTAGCCGTATCGACCTGAATCTGCTGATGGTGCTGCTGGTTTTGCATCGCGAGGGCAGCGTTTCACGCGCCGCTGAACGCCTTCACCTCGGTCAGCCAGCCGTCAGCGGGGCGCTGGCGCGCCTGCGTACGATGTTTAACGACCCGCTGTTTGTCCGCACGGCAAAAGGGATGTCGCCGACGCCGCGCGCCGAGACACTGGTAGCCTCGTTATTTCCGGTGATGGAAGAGATGCAGCAGGTACTGTTTCAGCCGCCATCCTTTTCACCTGAAACCGATACGCACCGGTTCCGTCTGGGGATGAGCGACTGGGTGGAAGGCTGGCTGATGCCCGACCTGCTGTCGACGCTGAACCGCCAGGCACCGGGAGTGACCCTGCATATCACGGCCAGCGATCCCTTCCACGATGAGGAAATGGTACAACAGGATCGCGTTGACGTAGCGATTTCGGTCGGGCAGGGCATTCCTGCCGGGACGGTGCGTGAGCCGGTTACCCGTATGGAATTCTGCACGCTGTGGCACCCGCTCCAGTTAGCACTCACTTCGCCCCTGAGCCTTGATGACTATATATCCCATAATCATCTGCTGGTTTCTTATCGCGGTGCCAGTCAGAGCCAGATAGACGAGCAACTGGCGCGGCTGAATCTGTCCCGCCGGGTGCGCTATGTGACCCCCCATTTTTCCTCACTGCCGCTGATGTTGAAGCAGATCCCGGCCCTGACCACCGTCCCGCAGGGACTGGCAGCGGGCTGGATGGAACACTTCGGCCTGCAGAGCAGCGCCGTTCCGGTCAGCGTACCGCCCTTTACCCTCTCCCTGTTGTGGAATAAGCGCCGCAGCCACGACCCGGCCCTGCTATGGCTGCTGGAAAAACTGCGGGAAAAAATGCGCACTGGCTGATTGACTCGTGCCTGACAGCAAGACGGTAAGTCTGAACGCGAGCGGTCGTCATACCCGTTACCGGTGCTGCTCCGCTATCGCGCGCTTCAGCACGCAGTAAATCCGTGCATCACTGAGATGCGCCACGTTAAAACGTACAAATCCACCGGCGGTCTGCGAGACGCTGAAGACATTCCCCGGTGCCAGAATGACCCCCTCTTCGCGGCAGCGCCGGGTCAGTAGCGTGGAATCCACGCCGTCCGGCAGGCGGCACCAGAGATAAAACCCGCCGCGCGGTACCTGCCACGGCACGATACCCAGCGTTGCCAGGCGTTCCACCGCCTCTTTTCTGGCGCGATCCAGCCGCGTTGTCACCTCCTGCAAATGCTTACGATAGCTTCCCCCCGACAGCACCCCGGCAATCAGTTCGCTGGCAAGCGGGCCTGGTCCGCCAAAATTGGTGGCGATCTGCAGGTTAACCAGTTCATCGATCCACCCGGCCCGGCAGGCAATATAACCACAGCGCACCGAGGCGGAGAGGGTTTTCGAAAAACTCCCGGTGCGGATAACGCGATCAAGCCCGTCGGGGATCGCCAGGCGCGGCGAAGGGTCCGGCTCGAAGTCGGCAAAGATATCGTCTTCAATGATCAGCGTATCGTGCAGCGCGGCGGCACTTAACACGCGATAGGCAGTCTGCGCAGAGAGGCAGGCACCCGTCGGATTATGCAGAGCGGAGTTAGTGATATAAAGACGCGGGCGCTCCGCAGCAAGAACCTGTTCAAAAACCGCGATATCGGGGCCAGTTGGCGTATAGGGTACGCCAGTGATCTTCACCTGGTGGGCACGCAGCAGCGCCTTAAAGTTGAAGTAGCAGGGGTCATCCACCACCACGCTGTCGCCCGGGCGCAGCAGATAGCGACAGAGTAAATCCAGAGCCTGGCTCCCCGACCCGGTCAGCATCAGCTGGTCCATCGAAGCAGACAGCCCTTCCCGGGCAAAACGCGCCAGCAAAAGACGCCGCAGTTTGGGCGACCCGTGGGAACTGCCGTAGTCGGTCAGCAGGGGGCTGTCGAGCCGGGAAAGCTGCCGCAGCCCTTTACGCAGTGCCTCATGAGGCATCCAGTCGTCGGGCAACCAGCCGCAGCCCGGCGTCAGTTCACCCACTGCTGCATCCAGCGACTGGCGGGAGACCCAGAAAGGATCGACATCCCGTGGCTGCCCGATGCGCGTATCAATCAGACTGCGCCCAACAAGCGGAGTGCCAGACACGTAAAAACCGGAACCGCGCCGTGCCCGGATCACCCCTTCTGCTGCCAGCCTCTCATAGGCTTCGACGACCGTAGAAGGTGACACGCTCCTGGCGGCAGCGAAGCGGCGCACCGACATCAGCCGGTCACCGGCTGCCAGCGTACCGGTCAGAATACTGCGGCGGATTTCGTCAATCAGTGTTTCGGTAAGCGTCATCGGTATCCCAGCCTGTCAGTGATCAACTGTATGGGAAAGACTCCCCATACAGAACAACTTAATTGTAGGGGTAGTGTATCTTCGAATCCGCCGTTCTGACCTCTACTATCCGTGGGATATGCCTGTTTTTATACTTACGCAGAGGACTTATGCAGCGAACAACATCAGGGTGGTGGAGTGGACTTTTTGGCGTGATGATTTTTAGCGGCTCCCTGCCGGCTACACGGGTGGCCATTGGCGGATTTTCACCGCTGTTTCTGACCTCTGCCCGCGCGGTGATTGCCGCACTGGTCGCCGGGGGACTGCTGCTGGCGCTGAGGCAGCGACGCCCCGGGCGCAGCGACAGGGTATCGCTACTGATGGTGGCTGCGGGAGTCGTCGTCGGCTTTCCCTTACTGACAGCCCTGGCCCTGCGCGAGATGACCGCCGCCTGTTCTCTGGTTTTTATCGGCCTGCTGCCGCTTTCCACCGCTATTTTCGCGGTGCTGCGCGGGGGAGAACGGCCAGCGCGGGCCTTCTGGCTGTTCTCCCTGCTGGGTGCCGGGATCGTGACAGGTTTTGCTCTCTCAGCAGGCGGAGGGGGATCGCTGACCGGAAACCTGATGATGGTGGCGGCCATTCTGCTGTGCGGACTGGGCTATGCGGAAGGGGCAGAACTGTCGCGCCGGCTGGGCGGCTGGCAGGTGATCAGCTGGTCGCTGCTGCTGTCGCTACCGGTAATGGTGGTGACGGGCCTGATGACTCTGCCGCACAGCTGGCAGGGGATCGGCGCGCCCGCCTGGTTCAGCCTTGGCTATGTCTCACTGTTCAGTATGCTGATTGGTTTTATTTTCTGGTATCGCGGGCTGGCGCTGGGTGGCATCGCCGGGGTCGGACAGCTCCAGCTGCTACAACCGTTTTTTGGTCTGTTGCTCTGCGCGCTGTTCCTCCACGAGCCGGTTGCCCTGAGTATGGTGGTCAGTGCGGCGGCGATTATTCTCTGTGTTGCCGGCGCGAAGCATTTCGCCTGAGCGCCATTCCACAATAATAAGGAGAACGACGCGGTTTTCTGAGCAAAAAAAACCAGACCGGAGTCTGGTTTTTTAAGGGTTTATGCTTCAGGGAAGGGCATCGAATTACCCGGTGCTTCCCGGTGAATATGCAGGAAGGTCAGGTGACGCTCATACTGGTCGAGAATGTCATTGATGATCTGCTCTTTGGTGTAGTCCATCAAATCGTTCCCCTGCGTACCCTCCAGCAGGAAGGTTTCCAGACGGAAGTAATCCGATTTGCCGCTGCGCGCCCGGTAGGTAAAGGCGGGTACCGAGTAACGCTGCGGCCAGATCTGATAGAGGAAGCTCTGCTCATCCGCCATATCAACCAGCAGTTCCAGATGGTTCAGACGCTCATCCTCCACCGCAGGCAGCTCATTCACCTGCACTTTGGCACCACGACGTTCCAGCTCACGCCCGACTTCTTCCATTGCCGGACGACAGACGTTATCCAGCATTTTTCGGGTGTGGGTCGTTCCCGGATAGTTCATCACGCGTGAAATGCGCTGTTTCCAGTTCAGGCGATCGTCACGCGATACCGCTACCGGTGGCGTGTTCACCGTGGCACTGGCCCGGCGGTGATCTTCAACCCGCAGTGATTTATACAGACCGGCCATCACAAAGAAAATCACAAAGCTGAACGGCAGCCCCATGATCACCGTGGTCTTCTGCAGCGCCGTCACGCCGTTAACCATCAGCATTCCCAGCGTCAGGACGCCAATGGTGACCGACCAGAAGATACGCAGCCAGTTTGGCGCATCATTGTTGATGTCCGCCAGACGCGAGGTAAAGTTGCCCAGCACCAGTGAACCGGAGTCCGCGGAGGTAACATAGAACAGCAGGCCGGTGATGGTGGCCACCGAGGCGCTGAAAGTAAAGCCAGGATACTGCGCCAGCAGACTGTAGAAGCCGCGCTCCGGGTGCGCCATGGTCTCTTCAGCGAAGGCCATATTGCCGTGAATAATCTCGTATAGGGCGCTGTTACCAAAGATCGACAGCCACAGCAGGGTAAAGATAAATGGAATGGTCAGCGTCCCTACCACAAACTGGCGGATAGTACGGCCGCGGGAAATACGCGCCAGGAACAGGCCAACAAACGGTGACCAGGCGACCCACCAGGCCCAGAAGAACAGCGTCCAGTTGTTCATCCATTCCGTTGGACGATCGAAGGCGAAACTGTTCAGCGTCATGCCCATAAAGCGGTTGATGTAATCCCCGACGTTGAGCACCAGCGCATTCAGCAGGAAGCTGGTATCACCGACGAACAGCACAAACAGGATCAGACCAAAGGCCAGCAGCACGTTGAGCTCTGACAGGAAGCGAATGCCCTTATTCACGCCAGAGGTGACCGAGATAGTGGCCATGATGACCGACAGCACGATCAGCCCGGCCTGCGCCGTCAGTCCTTCCGGCACATCAAACAGCACCTTCAGGCCATAGTTCAGCTGCACAACGCCGATGCCCAATGTGGTGGCAATACCAAAAATCGTCCCGAGCACGGCGGCGATGTCCACGGTATGACCGATTGGCCCGTTAATACGTTTACCGAAAATAGGGTACAGGGCCGAACGAATGGTCAGAGGCAGGCCGTAGCGATAGCTGAAGTAACCCAGGGCGATGCCCATCAGGGCATACATGGACCAGCCGGTCAGACCGTAGTGGAACAGCGTCCAGACCATCGCCTGACGCGCGGCTTCCATCGTCTGTCCCTGGCCCTCTGGCGGCATCATATACTGCGTGACCGGCTCGGCGACGGAGAAGAACATCAGATCGATACCGATACCGGCGGCAAACAGCATGGCTGCCCAGCTCATCAGGCTGAACTCGGGCTTGGACTGCTCAGGACCGAGCTTAATGGAACCAAAGCGGGAACAGGCCATAAAGATAACGAACACGATGTACAGCGTGGCGGCCAGCAGGTAATACCAGCCGAAGGTGTTGGATACCCAGTCGAGGGTACGATTAATCCAGCGATCGGAAAAATCAGTGAACAGAATAGTCGTCATGGAGAACAGCAGGATCAATACTGCTGAGGTGTAGAAAACCACGGGGTTGATACGATCTTTTTGAGGCTTTCCTGGTATTTCAGTCGTCGGCATAATGTCTCCGCAAAAAATGATCAGGGAAAGAACCTGAAGTCCGCTCTGCGAAGCGCGCATTAGCGCATACTGGGTAAAATCCGCCGTATATCCGCTAATTACACTGGGAGAACCATCAGGATGAATATTAGTGTAATTTATTGATTAATCGTTATAACTCTTGACTCAAATCGCCTCCGGAAAGTAAATTTTGTGTAAACAGAAGCACGAATGATAGTTTTTATTGATTGAGCATTCAATTAAAAAAATTTCAGCGTCTCAAATTGCCGTCTTTTTCCCCATTAAAACCGCATATCGCTTGACGATTCCCACCCGGTAAAATAAAACTATTTCCTGTCAGGGGAGTCTCGCCAGAGAGACTGAGAGGCTAATGAGCGATTTATCGCGGCGTAGCGACCCTTAGAACCTGACCCAGTTGATACTGGCGTAGGAAGACGCGTACCCTGATGACGGGCCAGCCGGCCACCCAGCGTACCCGCGCGAAGGCCTGTGTTTATTCCGCCTCAGCCTTTTTCCTTATCCTTATCACGGGTCTCATCTAGTTTTGAGAGGCTAACGTGACGCTATTGGTAACCCCCCTTCTCCCTGTCAGGATCCTTACCTCATGAGCCGCTGGTCTGTGATCGGTGACGGCGTTGCCGGGCTGTGCATCGCCACGATGCTGGCAGAGCACGGCCAGGCCGTGGAGGTGATCACTTCACCGCGGCATGATGCGGCATCCCACTGGGCAGGCGGAATGCTGGCCCCCTGGTGCGAAGGCGAAAGCGCCCCGGCGGAGGTTGTTGAGCTGGGCCAGCGGTCTGCCCCGTGGTGGTCTGCACGTGTCAAAGGCGTGGAGCATCAGGGCACCCTGGTAGTCGCCCCCCCGCGCGACGCGCCTGAACTCACCCGTTTTTCGCGCATGACGCACGCCCATCAGTGGGTGGAACCGGTCACGCTGGAACCCGCCCTGGAAGGGCGCTTTGCCCGCGGGCTGTTCTTTGCCGGCGAGGCCCATCTCGACCCGCGCAGCGCGCTGCAGCAGCTGCGGGCCAGCCTGCTTCAACACGGCGTTGACTTCCATCAGGACAAGCCCGGCGGCACGGTTATTGACTGCCGGGGGATCCACGCTGCCCACGAACAGCCGGGACTGCGCGCCGTTCGCGGCGAAATGCTGATCCTGCACAGCGATGAGGTGCAATTCTCCCGGCCCATCCGCTTACTCCATCCCCGCTTTCCCTGTTACCTCGTACCGCGCACGGGGGGGCGCTTTATGCTGGGGGCGACCATGGTGGAAAGCCACGATGACAGCCCGATCAGCGCCCGCGCCATGATGGAGCTGCTAAGTGCCGCTTACGCCATCCACCCGGCACTGGCCGAAGCCAGAGTGCTGGAAAGCGGCACCGGGCTGCGTCCGGCCTACGCTGATAATGTCCCTGCCATTCATCGCCATAACGGCGTCTGGTCCGTTAACGGCATGTACCGGCACGGCTTTCTTCTCGCGCCAGTGATGGCGGAAAACCTGATGCAGCAACTGATACAGGAAAACCTGATATGAAAATTCAGCTTAACGGCCAGCCGGTCGATACTGCCGCCCGCACCCTGGCGGAATTGCTGCGCGAACAGCAGATTGACGCAGGCTGTGTCGCCAGCGCGTTAAATGGACAGTTCGTGCCCCGCGCCCGCTATGAAACGCAGCCGATCACATCAGGCTGTGAACTCGAAGTCCTGTCACCCATGCAGGGGGGATAAACGATGTTTTATGATTTTGTACCCCAGTCACGTTTTCTGCTCGGTACCGCCGGGTACCCCTCTCCGGCGATCCTGCAGCAGGCGCTTGCGGCCTCCGGCAGTGAAATTATCACCGTCAGTCTGCGCCGTGAAGGCAGCCACGGTACAGCCTTTCGCGAGCTGCTGACCGGGCTGAATAAGCGGGTTCTGCCGAACACGGCGGGCTGTCACAGCGTGAAGGAGGCCGTCACCACTGCCCATATGGCGCGTGAGCTGTTTGATACGCGGTGGATCAAGCTGGAGGTGATCGGTCATGCCGATACGCTGCAACCCGACCCGTTCGCCCTGGTGGAGGCAGCGCGTATCCTCTGCGCCGACGGATTTCAGGTGTTTCCCTACACCACAGAAGACCTGATTCTGGGTGAAAAACTGATCGAAGCAGGCTGTGAACTGCTGATGCCGTGGGGCGCGCCAATCGGGTCGGGGCAGGGGCTGCGTAACAGAGAAGGGCTGCGCTCAATGCGCGCCTGGTTTAACGATATTCCGTTGATTATCGACGCCGGGATTGGTGCACCCAGCCAGGCAGCTGAAGCTATGGAGATGGGGTTCGACGGTATTTTGCTGAATACCGCCGTTGCCAAAGCGCAGGATCCGGTTCGGATGGCAGGGGCCTTTGCTGCTGCCATACAGGCCGGATGGGATGCCCGGCAGGCCGGTCTGGTCGAACGTCGCGATATGGCCAGCGCCTCGACGCCGATTTTTGGTATGGCGCAGTTTCACTCACGGGAGCTGTAGCCGATGAGCCGCTATCAACGACAGTCAATGTTGCCGGAAATTGGCGACGAAGGGCAGCAGGCCCTGCACCATGCGCGGGTGCTGGTGGTGGGCGCGGGCGGACTGAGTGCCACGCTGCTTCCGCTGCTGGCCGGGGCCGGTGTCGGTTACCTGCGGATTTATGATGGCGATCGGGTGGAGGAACACAACCTTCACCGCCAGACGCTCTTCGGGATGGGGGATATTGGCAATCTGAAAACAGCGTGCGCACAGCAGGCCCTATACAGGCGTAACCCCGAGTGTGTCGTGGATGTACGGCCACTGGCTCTGAGTGCAAGCCGGGTCGCCGAGGCGCTGGAAGGCATCGATCTGGCTATTGATGCCGCCGATAATTTCGCCGTCACTTATCTGCTCTCCGACGCCTGCCTGCCGCGTCGCATTCCGCTGGTCAGCGCATCTGTGCTGGGGCGGCAGGGCTATGTAGGGGGCTTCTGCGGCGGAGCACCCGGCTACCGTGCACTTTTCCCGCAGTTGCCAGGCAGCGCAGCGAACTGCAATACCGCCGGGGTGATGGGGCCGGCAGTGGCGACGCTGGGCGCACTTCAGGCTCAGATGGCACTCAGTATTCTGCTCGGATTTTCACCCTCACCGCTTGGCTGCCTGATTAACTGTGATTTCAGTACGTGGCATTTCCGGCAGTTTCGCTTTGACGGCGCAGATGAGCCGGACAGACCCGGCGTCCCCTTTATTGACAGGCCGTTGCTGACCAGCAGCGATTGTATTGTTGAACTGCGCAGCGAAGAGGAAGCCCCTCGCAGTATCAGCGATCGCGCTGTCCGCGTTCTGCCAGAGCAGATCGACCACTGGCAACCGCCAGCTGGCCGCCGGATTGTGCTGGTCTGCGCCAGCGGGCTCCGTGCAGCCAGCGCCGCCGCGCGCCTGGAACAGCGTGGCTTCAGGCACCTGGCGATCCTCGCGGCAAACCGTTAATAAAATGAGAGAAGGGATGTCTGAAATGAGCCGATAAACGCCCTTTTTCTATCGCTGGTGACCGCAGGAGATCCAATGCTGGGTGAAAATCTGCTCGCCAGCCGTGACATCATGCTGGAGGCGAGTAAACACAGCCTGATTTTTATAGCGCGGCAGGGCTGATATTGCGCAGGGTTTATTTGCATCTGCTCCTCCTGCTCAGTATCGTGTGCGCAATTTCCCCAGACTCGCCGGACTTAACCATGACCTCTCACGCTGCGAAAGATCCTTTGCATGGCCTGACCCTCGAAGCCCTGTTAATCAAACTGGAGGCGCGTTACGGCTGGGCAGAGCTGGCGAAACGCGTCAATATTAACTGTTTCAAGAGCGACCCCAGTATTAAATCGAGCCTGAAATTTCTGCGCCGCACCCCGTGGGCACGAAAAGAGGTCGAAGATCTCTATATCGCCTCGCTGGAGGAAGACGCTCGGGAGCAGGCAGCGCCGCCGGCCGATGACCCCTGGGCCAGCTGGCAGGGGAAAAAGTAACGCATCCTCTGCAGTCTTGCCTGGCGGCTGGCCAGCGCAGGGCACTCTGCTTTCTCAGGGCTGTTCTATCCTCCCCTGGCGGTGGGCAGGAAAATCATCCTCCCTCCCCATAAACGCCGCAGCAGCGGGTGAAAGCTGGCGATGCGCCAGCACCAGATCAAAGCGGGCATCCGCGTCCGGGAGAGGGTAGTAACGGATCCTGTCTGCCAGAAAATGGCTCATGCTCTGTGGAGCAAGGGTCACACCCGCACCAACCGCCACCAGGGAAAGCACGGCGTGCATGCCGAAGGCCTCCTGCGCCACGTCAGGGACAAATCCCGCCTTCGCGCACAGGCGGATCACCTGCAGATGAAACCCCCGGCCCTCCAGGCGCGGCCATAAAATAAAAGGCTCGTCGGCCAGCGCGGCAAGCGTCAGTTCTGACCGCCTGCCGAGAGGGTGATCCTGTGGTACGGCGATGCACAGGGCATCGCTGTCGAAGGGCGTCAGGCTGATGTCATCAGCACTGGCCACCGGGGGGATCACTACCCCCACATCCAGCGCCTCTTCACGCAAAGCGATAATTTGTGCCGCCGTTGTGGCTTCGCGCAGCTCGAGACGCACCTGCGGGTGTGTCAGGCGGAACTGGCGTATCACATCCGGTAAACAACCGTAAAGCGCACTGCCCACATAGCCCAGTCGCACAATGCCGGTTCGCCCGGCAGCCACATCACGGGTCAGAATGACGGCCTGCTCTCTTTGCTGCAACTGAAGATAAGCCTGAGCCAGAAAGGTTTTCCCGGCGGGCGTTAAGCCCAGCACGCGGTTACCACGTTCAATCAGGATGACATCAAGATCGTGCTCCAGTTTCTGTATGGCACTGGTCAGCGGAGGCTGTGACATATTCAGCCGCTTTGCCGCCCGGTGAAAATGCAATTCTTCCGCCACCGCGACAAACTGCTCCATCGCACGTAGCGTGATCGCTGAGGTATTACCCGTCCCCATCTCATCCCCCTCACGTCAATACGATATAAAAAATCTATCATGAATGCCGGTAAAGAGTATTTTTAATATCGCAGCAGCCCTCCCATACTTCCCCCTCATAGGTTTAACGTTGAGGAGAGAGCATGAATTTTAACAACAGTACGGTGCTGATCACCGGAGCAGGGCGAGGACTGGGCCTGGCCTATGCCCGCCTCCTGGGCAAACTGGGGGCAACGGTACTGATTCAGGATAACGGTGCCGCCAGCGATGGGGAGAGCGTCGATCCGCAGGTTGCGGAAGACGCTGCCGCCACGCTCCGATCGGAAGGGTTAACGGTGCGGGCGATAGCGGGCGATATCAGCACCCGGGAGGGCTGTTATGCTCTCTTCAACCGCGCGGAAGCCCTGACGGGACAGGTTAACACGCTGATTCACAGTGCGGGCTGGGTGGCGTATCAGCCGGTGGAAGCCATCGGGGATGCGGCCTTCGACAGGATGATGACCATTGCCGCAAAGGCACCGCTCTGGCTGGCACAGGCTGCCTGGCCCGGGATGAAAGCCGCAGGCTATGGGCGGATCGTCGTGACCACTTCCTGCCGGGCGCTTTATCCGCAGTATGTGCAGCACGGACTGACCGCTTACGCGGCGTCACGCATGGCGGTCGTTGGCATTATGCACGTGCTGGCCGCCGAGGGCGCAGAATCGGGGATCGTGGTGAATGCCGTGTCTCCCGTGGCGAAAACGCGGATGTGGGGAGTGGACGGCGAACCGGGTGATCTGCGGCCCGCAGACGTCGCGCCCGGCGTGGCTTTTCTGGCTTCCCCAGCCTGTCGCGAAGGTGGCTGGATACTGCGGGCGGCTAACGGCCAGTTTCATGCCACACGCGCAGCAGAAGCCAGTGGTGTACATTATCCTTACGATCTGCGCGCAGTGCATGCCGCCACGCCAGACGATGTTGCCGCAAACTGGGCGCAGATTGCCGTACATCATCCTGAGCCGCGCGGATGAATGCGGTATCTGTCGCCGTGGCAGGCGAGTTGCTTCTCGGGGAATCTCCGATCTGGCACCGTGCCGATCGGCAGGTCATCTGGGTCGATACCCCGGGCGGCGTTCTCCATCGCTTTGATCCGCTGACCGGTCACCACCGGACGCTGACCCTGCCCGCTCCGCTGGCGTTTGTCAGAGAAGCGCCGGACGGCGGGCTGGTCATCGGCACAGGCTGCCACATTGAGCGGATTGACCGCGCAGGCCGCAGACAGCGTATCGCCACCGCCCCCCACGCGCAGCCAGGTTACCGCTTCAACGATGCCTGTTTTGATGCCTGCGGCCGTCTCTGGGTCGGTCTTATCAATGAAGCGCTGACAGCGGGTTCAGGCTATTTGTATTGCCTGTCACCGGACGGGCGCTGGCAAACGATCGACGATGGTTTTACCCTGATCAACGGCCTCACCTGGCGTGATGACCAGCGGATGTTGTATATCACGGACTCCCTCGCCGGCATGATTTATGCCTGTCCCCGCGATCCCCTGACCGGGCGGATGGGGATCTGCAAGCCGCTGGTTACCCTCGCGCGTCAGTACGGCAAACCGGACGGGTTGGTGGTCGATCGCGAGGGTTATCTGATTAGCGTGCTTTTTGACGGGGCGGCTGTTGCCCGTATCTCGCCCGATGGTGAAACCGTTCGCTGGCTACCCCTTCCTGTGCCGCGCCCGACCAGCTGCACCTTTGATGGCAGCGGAACAACCTTATACATTACCTCAGCCCGGCTGGGCCTGTCTGCCCGTCAGCTGGCTCTCGCGCCCTGGTCAGGATCGTTGCTCAAAGTCGAATACGCCGTTGGGGATTTTCTGGAAAACATCGGTGATGTTATTACCCAAAACCGTTAATTTAACTTACTATATCGCCTTACTTTTTCGCCTTTATTTTCTGTCAGACTTCACCCCCTGACAGTTTTACTCTGGTCAGAACATTCGTTTTTCATCTGAACATGCCGCCCGACGGTAACGGCGACATATCAGGCTGGAAAACAACGAGGCATACGCTGATGTTTTCTCGCTTTTTTATCTATCGCCCGGTTTTTGCGTGGGTCATTTCCATTCTTATCATGCTGCTCGGTGCGCTGGCCATCTCGCAGCTCCCCGTGGAGCAGTATCCCGATGTTGCTCCGCCGTCGGTCAGCATCAGCGCCACCTACACCGGTGCCTCTGCCGAAACACTGGAAAACAGCGTTACCCAGATCCTTGAACAACAGCTGACCGGGCTGGATAATCTGCTTTACTTCACCTCCAGCAGCAGCTCACAGGGCAACGTCAGCGTTGATGTCACCTTCAGCCAGGGCACCGACCCGGACACGGCGCAGGTACAGGTGCAGAATAAGGTGCAGCAGGCGCTGTCGCGGCTGCCAACAGAGGTTCAGCAGCTTGGCGTCACCGTCACCAAGTCCCAGTCAAACTTCCTGCTGGTGATGGGCCTGTATGATACAACCGATAAAAGCAGCAGTTCAGATATCGGCGACTGGCTGGTCAGCAATATGCAGGAACCTCTGGCGCGCGCAGAGGGCGTCGGCGATATTCAGGTCTTTGGCGGTCAGTATGCAATGCGCATCTGGCTGGACCCGGCAAAACTTTACTCTTATGCCTTACAGCCTTCGGATGTAGCCGCCGCTATCCGGGCGCAGAACGTCCAGATTTCCGCCGGCAAGATCGGCGGACTGCCGTCACCTGACAATCAGCAACTGACGGCCACCGTGCGCGCGCAGTCGCGCCTGCAGACCCCGGAGCAGTTTCGCAATATCATCGTTAAAAGCGACCGTAGCGGGGCCATCGTGCGCGTCGGCGACGTTGCCCGGGTCGAACTCGGCAGCGAATCTTATGATATGAGCACCCGCCTGAACGGTCATCCTGCGGCCGGGGTGGGGGTGATGCTGGCACCGGGCGCAAACGCGCTGGACACGGCGAAGCGGGTAAAGGCCACCATCGCAGAGTATCGTCACTCCATGCCGGACGGGTATGAAGTCTCGTATGCCCTGGACAGCACCGACTTTATCAAAATCTCCATTGAGGACGTGGTGATCACCCTGATTGAAGCAATAGCGCTGGTCGTGGTGGTGATGTACCTCTTTTTACAGAATATCCGTGCCACGCTGATCCCCGCACTGGCGGTCCCCGTCGTGCTGCTGGGCACCTTCGGCGTACTGGCCGTTATGGGCTACACCATCAATACGCTGACGCTGTTTGCCATGGTGCTGGCCATCGGTCTGCTGGTGGATGATGCGATAGTGGTGGTGGAAAACGTCGAGCGCATCATGCACGACGAGGGACTCCCTGCCCGGGAAGCCACTGAAAAATCGATGAAGGAAATTTCAGGTGCCCTCGTGGCCATTGCCCTCGTGCTGTCAGCGGTATTCCTGCCGATGGCCTTTTTCGCCGGCTCAACCGGCGTCATTTACCGTCAGTTTTCCGTCACCATTATTGCCGCCATGACCTTTTCCGTGGTGGTGGCCCTGACCCTGACGCCAGCCCTGTGCGGCATGCTGCTGCGGCCCGTCACACCTCATCGCCGTGGCTTCTTCGGGGGCTTTAACCGGCTGTATGCCGCGACCGAACGAAAATACCGCCACAAGGTGCTGGGCACGCTGCGTCGCCCGGTGATGATGGTGGTGCTGTACGGTGCCATGGGGCTGATCCTCTTTGTGGTGTTCACCCGTCTGCCGGGCAGTTTCCTGCCTAATGAGGATCAGGGGAGCGTCATGCTGCAGGCAACGCTGCCAGCCGGAGCCACCAGCAGCCGCACGGAGGCGGTTAACCAGCAAATTGTCGACTGGTTCCTGACGGAGGAGAAAGACAATGTTGAGGTGGTCTTTACCATCAATGGCTTTAACTTCAGCGGGGCTGCACAGAACGCGGGTATGGCCTTTATCAAGCTAAAAAACTGGGATCAGCGTCCGGGGGCGGAGAACTCCGCTGAAGCTATTGCCGCCCGCGCGACGGCCGCACTGTCAGGCATCCGTGATGCCCAGATCTTCGCCCTCACCCCCCCCTCGGTGCCGGGCCTCGGGCAAAACAGCGGCTTCACCTATGAGCTGCTGGCCAGCGGGGGAACGCCGCGCAGCCAGCTGGAAACCCTGCGTGATACGCTGCTGGAAAAAGCCAGCCACCGCCCGGAGATGGCGGCGGTGCGCAGTAACGTTCTGCCACAGATGCCTCAGCTGCAGGTGGATATAGATATCAATAAGGCCGTGGTGCTGGGCCTGGCACCCGCCGACATTACCGACACGCTGACCGGGGCCTGGGGTGGGGCCTACATCAATGACTTTATCGATCGCGATCGCGTGAAGCGCGTCTATATGCAGGGCGACGCACCGTATCGCTCCGCGCCGGGCGACCTGGATAAATGGTTTATCCGCAATGCCGACAGCGGCATGACGCCGTTTTCCGCGTTTGCCACCACCCGCTGGACGGTCGGACCGGAAAGCCTAAACCGCTACAACGGCTCTGCCGCCTTCGAGATCCAGGGACAGAACGCAGAGGGGTACAGCTCAGGCGAGGCGATGGCTGCGCTGGAGGCGCTGCAGGAACAGCTACCGCCTGGCACGACAGGCGCATGGAGCGGACTTTCCCTGCAGGAAAAACAGGCCGGAGGGCAGTCCACTGCCCTGTATGCGATTTCGATTCTGATTGTTTTCCTATGCCTGGCCGCCCTGTACGAAAGCTGGGCGGTACCGTTCTCCGTCCTGCTGACAGTTCCGCTGGGCGTGCTCGGCACCGTACTGGCCGTCTCGCTGCGGGGGCTGAATAACGATATTTACTTCCAGGTCGCCCTGCTGACCACCGTCGGGCTGACCTCGAAAAATGCTATTCTGATTATCGAATTTGCCGAAGAAGCGGTCAGGCAGGGACGATCCCTCAGCGCTGCTGCGCTGCAGGCCGCGCGGTCACGCCTGCGGCCGATTATGATGACCTCACTGGCCTTTATGGCGGGCGTGGTGCCGCTGGCGGTGGCCACCGGGGCGGGGGCCAACAGCCGCATTGCCATCGGTACGGGGATTATCGGCGGAACGCTGGCCGGCACCGTGCTGGCACTGTTCTTTGTTCCGCTGTTCTTTGTGCTGGTGAAGCGTTATCTCACCGCGCATCGCCGATCAACCTGATGCAACGCTGCGGAAGGCAGGCCGCTACGGCTAGCGGCTTAACTGGATCCAGCGCCGTCCGGCCAGTACGGTCAGCATCACAATGGTGACGCCCGCCGCCAGGTGCAGGGTGAAGTCCAGCCGGTGCAGGTGAACCTCATGGCACAGCGACAGCAGCATGGATGACATAAAGGCTATGCCCGCCCCGGCCAGCGCCAGGCTCTGCCCGGGGCGCAGCGATCGGGTGCGGTACAGACAGGCAATGGAGATGGCGATCATCGGCAGGCTGGCACTGAGCATAAACAGATAGCAGTGCAGGCCTTCTCCCCAGTGCCCGGCGCCCGTCGGTGGCGAGGCCGGTACACTGTTCAGCAGGTTAATGGCCAGCCAGACAGCGGCCAGCAGCGCGCACCACTTCAACCCGGACGCCTGGCGACCGGCGATGCTGACGGTAAAGGCCGCGGCCATCGTGCCCGTGCCCGTGGCCAGCGACAGCAGCAGGGTGATCAGCGCCAGCCAGGATCCCGGCTGGGACCAGTCGGTAAACCGGCTGTGCAATGCCCAGCTGGTCAGCATGCCGCAGGGCAGCACGGCGGCGGCCCACGCGGCCACGCGCCAGGCCGTTGGCCAGGTGCGCGTGACCGGCCTGACAGTCTGGCTGAGTTCGTCGATCAGTTGGTCATGATTTCTCATCATTCCCCCGTCCATATTTACGCAGATTGAGCATGGCGCGATGTAACAGTGATTTCACCGCAGAAACCGACAGGTGGCTGGCCGCTGCCGTCTGTGCCAGACTTTGTTCACGCAGATGCACCGACTCCACCATCTCGCGCTGGCGCGACGGCAGCGCGCCCAGATAGCCGGTAAGCTCGTCATAAACGACACTCTCGTCCCCGACATCGGCCGCCTGGCGGAGCAGGGCGTCATCATCCTGAACCTCCGGGCGGCGGCCGCGCTGCCGCAGGGCATCAATCGCCCGCGCCGAGGTGATCGCAGCTACCCAGGGCAGAATGGGACGCTGAGGATCGTAGGTATGGCGTACGCGATGGATTGCCAGCAGGGCTTCCTGCACGACATCTTCCAGCAGGGCGTCATCGCTGATTTTTTTGCGCGCAAAGGCACGGATGGCCGGTACCATCGCTTTCAGCAGCTGGTTATAGGCCGCCTTGTCACCCGCCTGCGCCTGCGCCATCAGTCGCGGCCATTCCCGTGCGCGGGTATCAGTGCCTGCCATAAACGCTCCCGCCAGTCAGGGCATTCAGCGGGTGGTCAGCGGACATCGCAACAGCGTTCACTCATCGGTTCATTCACGTTTTCTTTCCGTTGTTTGCGGCATGTTCGAGTGCAGAGATCACGATGCGCGGCGTCAGTACCTGCGGCAGCACCACCGGTTTCCCACCGTCGGCAGGATACACCACGTAGAGCGGCAGGCCACCCCGGCCGAAGTCACTGAGTGCCTGTTCCACATCAGGATTGTACTTCGTTGAATCCGCAACCATATAGAGTGTGTTGGTCCGCGCCATCGCGGATTTCACCGCCTGCGTTGACAACGAGGTGCGATCGTTCACCTGACAGGTGATACACCATGAGGCGGTAAAGTTCACCAGGATCGGTTTCCCCTGGCCTTTGATCGCGTCAACATTCTGCGGAGACCAGGCGACCGCGGCTGCCGCGTCCGCACCTGCTTCCGCCTCCGGTTGAGCAGACAAGGACGTCAGGCTGGCCAGCGGGGGCACCATTATCAGCACAAACAGCCCCGTGGCGAGATGCTGTGGCCAGTGACGCCGCCCCATCATACGGCGTTTTTGCGCGATGCCATACAGCCAGGCGGCAAAGCTCAGTACGATGCAGCAGGCGAGGATCAGCGCCAGAGCCCCTGAACCCGCCTGACGTTCCAGCACCCAGATCAACCAGGCCACCGCGCCCAGCATCGGGAACGCCAGCGCGTGTTTCAGCGTCACCATCCATGCACCGGGAGCCGGTAAGAGGCGGGCCAGCAGCGGGAAGAAGGCGATCAGGGTAAACGGCGCGGCAAAGCCCAGCGCCAGGGCAGTGAAGATCACCAGACTCACCAGCGGCGGCTGAGTCAGCGCATAGCCAACAGCGCTGGCCATAAACGGTGCGCTGCAGGGAGTGGCAACAATAATCGCCAGCGCCCCGGTCAGCGCCGAGCCGGTCAGCCCGCCGCGACCGCCGCCGACTTCTCCCACCCGCTGCACGGAGAGTCCGACCTCAAACAGTCCGAACAGATTAAGGGCGGAAGCCAGCATCACGAGGATCAGCAGGGCGATCACCAGCGGCGACTGGAGCTGGAAGCCCCAGCCGACGGCCGATCCGCCGGCGCGGGCCAGTAACAGCACCCCCACCAGCAGCAGCATGGTGACCACAACACCGCCGAGAAACGCCAGCCCTTCCGCCCGTGCCTGAGCAGGCCGGTCGTGATGGCGGATCATACTCAGCGCTTTGAGGGAAATCACCGGAAAGACGCACGGCATCAGATTGAGAATAAGGCCGCCAAGAAAGGCGGCAGCAAGGGCAGTCAGCATAGCGTTACCTGCGTTGAGTCGGGACGTTACGCCGGATTGGCCTGGCGATATTTTTTCACGGCATCCATGGCTTTCTGGATATGTGTGTCCGGGTTTTTATCGGTATAACTCAGCAGGATTTTACCGTCCGGCGCAATCACGTACGACGTACGATCCGACAGAGTCTGCCCCTTCATCTGCATGGTGCTCTGGTACTCTGCAGCCACTTTAGCCCCCGGATCGGCGGCGACCGTGAACTTGTCACGACACTCCAGCTGGGAGAACTTCTCAATCTGATCCACATTCCCGGCGGTCACGCCGATAACGGTTGCGCCCTGCTTGCTGAACGCATCGGTGGCTTCGGCAAAGTCATGGGCTTCCAGCGTACAGCCCGCGCTGAAGGCGGCCGGGAAGAAGTACAGCACTACCGGGCCTTTCTTCAGGGCCTGCTGCAGCGAGAAGGTGGTCGGCTTACCGGCCAGCGCCGCCTTCAGCTGAAAGTCAGGGGCGTTTGCACCGGCTGGCAGAGCGGCAAAGGCAGACGTGACGGGCAGCGCCAGCCCGAGAAGGGCGGTGACAGCCAGCGTGCAGAGGGTTCTTTTCATACGCATAATAGTTCTCCAGTGTGAGGCAGGCGACAGCGCCCTGATAACCTTAACCAGAGTTTCGCACCGGACAGGACAAAGGTTGCGGTCGGAAGAAAATATTTTTCTCCCGACCGTCTGGCATTACGTCTGTATCCGTTTAAGGGTGTCATCGATGCGCTGCTGAATAGTGCGCAGCGTCTCTCGGGTGATCTGCCCGGGGAACATCTCGCCGGCCAGCCGGGTAAACCCGGACGCCACCTCACAGTGGCGCTGTATCACCTCCCCGGCCTGTGAGGCGGTCAGTTCAGCCTCCTGCTGCCCCAGCGCTAACAGGTGTGCGCGGCCAATATCCAGCGCTTCCCCCATCACATCCATCTGGTGATAACCACCCGGCCCTTCACACCAGGTGACATCATACGCCGGGGCCAGTTGCCACTGACCCGAAGCGGACATCAGATAGGCAAAGTTTTTGGGATGATCGTCGCGGTTGTTAAACACCACGTTGAACACCACCCGCTCAAACGCCAGCACCTTCTGTCGGACATCATGGGTACACAGCCCGGTAGCACGGAGAAAATTCGTATAATCCAGCGCCCCTGGCGTCTGGTAGTTGGCCCCGGTGAATGCGGCCAGACTCTGCATCGGCACGCGCAGGCCGTTCTGCCGGTCAAAACGCCGTGAGGCAAACGCGGCCTGGCCGTTGGGCAGGGCAAACCAGGCGGTCTCCGGCGTGCTGATACCGCACGCACGCAGGCACTGCGCATAAACGGCTTCAATCGCACAAACCTCAGGGTGTTCCTGCCGGGCGGGGAATTTAATCAGCCACGCCTCTCTGTCTGCACTGGCAACGGTGGTAAAGGCCCCGCTGGCGGCATCACGATACAACAACGCTTTCGGTCTCGCCCCCTGTGGTGAGCCACCCATCAGCAGCAGCCGCTGTAAAAATTGCCCGCCCTCACCGTCCAGCACTTCCTGCACCTCAGCCGAGAGCTGCGCCAGGGCAATATCTTCCGCCTGGCGGGTCTCCTCCTGCTGCGAGGGGACAAACGACATCGCGCCCATGGCGTTATCCCCGATCCAGGTCAGCCGCTCAAGAGGCCCGATGCGTGCCGCGTTTAGCCCGCGCTGGCGGAACAGCCTGTCCATCAGCAGCATACCCCAGCCGTCGGGCAGGGCATCATATACCGGGCCAGGCAGGCCCATCTGATGGGCCGGGAACGCTCTGCGCAGGCGTGGGCCGCTGAGCGGCAGAGTGAGCGAGGCCAGCTCCAGCCCACGGCGGACCGCCTCTTCGCTGTATTCAAACAGGATCTGCGGGCGTCCGGTGAGGGCGGTTGAGGAGACCAGGCTTCCCCACAGCCAGCGGTCACCCCATCCTTCGTACCAGACATCGACTTTACTCACCATCATGAATACTCCGTTTTACACGCTGGCGGGCCGTGTTTTTCTCATAGCGCAGCAGGTCGTCCAGGCTGTCGATTTTCGGCGCGAACAGAGCCTCCAGTTCCTTACCCCGCCCCAGCACCATCGCTACCCTGACCAGATTTTCAAACCCCACGCTGCGTCCTGATTCCAGATTGGACACGGTATTGACGCCAATCCCCGCCCTGGCCGCAACGTCGGCCTGGGTCATCTGCTGTGTGAGCCGCTCTTTGCGCAGACGCCCGCACAGCAGCCTGACAATTTCATCGGGTTTGCTGAGAGTTAAATCCATAATAACGGGCCTTAAAGTGATTTTTCATCGTTAATACCCAATATTATAGAGTTAATCAGCTGACAAGGGAAAGACAGGTACCGTATTTTATGCAATTGTGCAGAAGGCGTAGCAAGGAAGTAAAAAACCCGTTATGACGGCAACCCGGGCAGCCGCCCGGTCAGAACGCGGCCCCGGCAGATGCCCGGTTCAGACGCACCTGTTTTTACCCCCGGTGAGGTTGCCAGCCAGAACAGGTGACCGTCCTCCGCCCGCGGCCGCAGGACGGATCAGTAGAGCGTCGTTTTCAGCCGTTCAGGCAGCGCTTTATCATAGGCTTCACCGTCAATCTCATCGTGCGAGATTTGCTTCAGGATCGTGCCGGTACTCGGCAGGGCCGTGCGCGGAAGGTGAAGCGCGGGATCCCACATCCGGGAACGGAGAATGGCCCGGCTGCACTGGAAAAACACCCGCTGTACGGTGATGCGAATGACGGACAGAGGAAGATGATTATCCACGGAAAACCGGGCAAGCAGGGCCGGGTCAATACTGATTTCAGCCGTTCCGTTGACGCGCAGGGTCTCCCCGATACCCGGGATCAGAAACAAAAGTGCCACGCGGTTGTCCAGTAAAAGGTTACGCAGGCTGTCAATCCGGTTGTTCCCCCGACGATCGGGCAGCAGCAGCGTCTGGGCGTCTTCAATGTGGATAAATCCGGCCGGATCGCCCCGGGGCGAGATATCCATACCTTCAGCGCCTGACGTCGCCAGCGCAACAAAAGGTGAGGATTCAATAAAGGGACGATAGGCCGGGTGAATATGGTCGGTCACTTTGGTCAGGGAGGGTTTGGCAACCGCACCATACAGACGCTCCAGCGCTTCCACCTCAGTAATGGTTGCAGAAGGGGTTTTCATAGCAGTCCTCTCATCAGTGAGCTGACCTTGATTATCACCATCACGCCTCCCGGAAACCAGTAAAACTCACCGCGATTGCGGGTCAGGGCAGTCTCATGGCGACGCCCCTGCAGCTTTCAGCACAATCAAAGCAGGCCGTTGCACATATCTGGCAGTGATCGTGATCGTGCTGGCTGCATATTTTTCCGCATTTTTCACACGCGTCGGCGCAGAGCTTACAGACCTGAGGCGCATATTCGCTGTCCATTGCCAGCAGCTGCGCGGTCATTGCGCATAACGCAGCACACTGCCTGTCAAGGCGGATACAGTCCCGCAAATGTTCCAGATTCGGCTCCTGCAGGCAGGCGGAGGCACAACGTTCACAGGCCGCCAGGCAGCTGAGACAGGCACTGACACATAGCTGATTCATCTCTGACATAAAAGGATCCTCGCATCATAATGAAAAGGGGAAGGGCGTCAGACGGCTGAGTGTCCGTCCGACGCGGTAAGCGCTTCTTCGGGGAGAAACGCGGCCAGCTCACGGGCATCGTGGCTGCAAAATAGCGTGATATTCGCAGAGGCAGAGCAGGCCAGCTCTCGCAGTCGCTGTTGATTCGTCCGGCGGGCATGCCCATCAGCGGACATCAGCCACTGATAAAAGCGCAGCCCGGGTGTGCAGTGCCGCCGCTCGCCCGACATCTCGCTGCGATAAAACCAGGCATCGCCGCCGTGCAGCAGCCAGCCTTCCGGGGTATCAATGGCGATACCCGCATGGCCTGCCGTATGGCCGGCAAGGGGGATCAGGAGGATTTCCGGGGGGAGCCCATCCAGTCCGGTCACGGAATCAAAACCAAACCATGTTTCCCCCTGTGTCTGATAACCCGTCCAGCCGGAAGCCCCCTGCCACTGTGCCGGCCGGTATCGCGATCGGGCAAGCCAGCTGTGACGCGACCGGGCGGTATCGATTTCCTGCTGCATCAGGTGAATCTTTGCCCAGGGAAAATCAGAGAGGCCACCCGCGTGATCGAAATCAAGGTGGGTCAGAATAATGTGTCTGACATCGCGGGCAGAATACCCCATCGATTCAATCTGGGATAAAGCCGTCAGGGAGTGTTTATACTGGATGTTATTCATCAGGCGAAAGAAACCGGCGATGCGCTGATCCGCCCTGCGCACATCATCCCGGCCAAAGCCGGTATCGACCAGAATGAGCCCCTGTCTCTCCGTTTCGATCAGCAGGCAGTGACAAACCAGGTGCGCCTTTATCCCTTTGCTGAACCCGTCGTATAAGGCACCGCCCCAGGGACACATACAGCCACAGTTAAGGTGATGAATTCGCATACCGCTCCTCTCAAATGCTGATCATGACGTTTAACGGACACACCGTACGGTGTTGAAGGATTCGCAGATTGCTCCTAAGCGGGACGTTTTTACTGAAAACGGCTAGCACGACATATTCAGCGCCAGATAACCCGTTCCTGAGTCTTCACAGAAAATGTTTCGTCATACCTGCCACGTTCATTTTTAAATACGTTTCCCGGCGACGGGTCTTTATCACATTGAAAGCGTAACGAAGCGGAAGCCATGTTTTCTATAACGGCACAGCGGGGCAGAGAATGGAGAAGCAGGGAGGTTTGAAGCTCTCGTAATAGTTGACGACTTTGTTGAAGAATTATTTCCATCCGTTTCTTATCATAGGGAGATCCACTGAAACCGCTAGCGATTTCAGTCAGGATTTTTTCACGCTTCTTTTCGTTACGGTAGCGATCCTTAATTCTCTTAAATGTTGTTTCATCTGTCATCCGCACCTCCTCGGTGTATTCAGGTGAAAAGCCGTTACAAGAGGCTAACTTAACCACTCTCCTTGGTGTAAAGAACGATTAACCGGCTACTTCTTTACAGTGGTGAATAGGGTAAACAGTAAAAAACGAACTCTAATAATATACAACTTGTACAACCCAGCTATAAAATTAGGAATATTCCTAACAAATGATTTAGCTACTGATTTACAAGAACAATATCTTAAAAAATCGCTGCGCTATCACGCATAATTGTACGAGATATTTTAACTTGTATAATTTAAAAGACTAAAAAAACAACAGAGGAAAAATAATTCCTCGATGATTTCTTTTTAATTACTTGAGGTTAAGTAAAAACGAAAAAAATAATAATAATTTTTTATCACTTCCATTTGCGCACGAGAAACAGTTTGTCTAACTTTAAATGCACACGGAATGTCGATGAACAAGCGAAACGTAACGGAATAAGGACGTTCTCTAATCTGAAAATATGAGGAACACATTATGACTGAACATCGTGGTGGATCTGGTAATTTTGCAGAAAATAAAGAGAAAGCGTCTGAAGCGGGCCATAAAGGCGGTCAGCACAGCGGTGGGAACTTTAAAAACGATCCAGAGCGTGCTGCAGAAGCCGGCCACAAAGGCGGTCAGAATAGTGGCGGGAATTTTAAAAATGACCCGCAGCGTGCTGCTGAAGCCGGCCATAAAGGCGGCCAGAACAGTGGCGGTAACTTTAAAAACGATCCGGAAAGAGCGGCCGAAGCCGGCCGCAAAGGTGGACAAAACAGTCATCGCAATGATTGATGTCACCGTGTGAAGACCGATCAGGGCCTGTGAAAGCGCGATGGCGTTTCACGGGCCCTGAGCATACATCAGCAACAGAGCGAATATGGGGAAGCCAGCAATGCCTGACGTTTCAGGCGAGAGTCTGATATCACGCTACCCTCTAACGGAGAATGGAATGCAACCTGAAAAAAGTTACCACTGCTGGCTACGTGATGCGTGTGCGATTGAGCGTCACGCAGAGATCGCCCTCAATGAATTAAAACAGCACCTGACGCTGTGGCCTGAACTGCAGGACCATGTAGAAACGCACATTCAAGAAACCAAGTCTAACATTGCCCTGCTGACTGAATTTATGCAAAAGCGCCAGATCGATTCGGTTGCGCTGGGCAGCGAGCGAGTGTCTCATTTCCGGAACTGTATCCAGGGGATAAACAGCCTGCTGATGTCACCGGACCCGGTCAATAATTTCATCGGCAGTTATCTGCTGGAAGCTTACGAAATCGGCTGTCTGACGCCGCTGATTGCGGCGGCAGAAGCGCTGGGAGACCAGGAAGCTATTCAGTTATTCGATAAAATTATCCAGAAAGATTTTAAGATGGTCAGGTGGGCACTTGAGCACCTGCCGGATATCACACGGAACCAGCTTTTCCCCGTGGACAACCGCGCGGAAAAGGTGAGCCACGAGATCCATTGAGATAAGGCACGCACTGATGATGCAGCATGCCGACCCGGAACTCTTATTATTACTTTATGGTGTTCTGCCCGTCTGGCTGATTGCCGGATTTTGTGACTGGCTGTGTCACCGGGCATCGGACATTGAAACGACGTCAGGCAGTAAGGAATCCTTTATCCACCTGCTGATGTTTCTGGAAATGGGGATCCCGCTGCTGGCGGCACTTTTCATGCAGGTCAATGCCCTGCTCCTGCTGGTTATGATTACCCTTTTTTTCTGTCACGAAGCCACAGCCCTCTGGGATGTCAGCTATGCCGTTACGGCGAGACGCGTCTCGCCCGTTGAACAGCATGTGCACAGTTTTCTCGAAATGGTGCCTTTAATGGCGCTTCTGCTGGTTATTTCCCGGCACTGGCAGCAGTTTCTGTCTCTGTTTGGTGCCGGGACAGAGCCCAGCGATTTTACATTACGCCTGCGGGAGGCACCGTTACCGGCGGGTTACCTGGTGAGCGTCATGACGGCGATTATCCTTTTTGAAATTCTGCCTTATCTGGAGGAGTACTGGCGTGGGCGCAGGGCCGATCAACGCAGGGTTACGCGGGGCGACCCGTCTGGTTAAGTCACCCTGCGGCGGATCATGACTGAGGCTCCCCGATATCAGGCGCTTCAGTCGCGGAGACGCTGGAAAGCGTCACGCTGTAAAATCCGCGTTCATCAACGAAGCCGGTCGCATTTAATCGCGCATCCTCCGCCAGCAGCATCAGGCCGGGAAACGCCGCACTCAGACGCAGGGTCATCGGGTAGAGCATGTTTTCATTCAGATCAAAGCCCTGGTGCAGAGCGGACTTGCGCAGATAGACGGCGGGATAGGTCACCCCTTTAGGGATCATGCTGTCCCATTCACTGTCCGGCACCAGAACATCGCGCCAGCCCACCATCTGCATCGCCTCAAAGAAAGAGGTAATGCGGCGGAGATCGGACAGCGCTTCTTTTTTTCCTGTACAGGTATTCCAGATATATTCAGCCTTTGCCCGCAGTCCTGCCCGATAATGTAGACGTTTACCTTCTTTAAGAAAGAAATCAATCTCGGGGGCAACACTTACCGGGAAAACCTTTTTTCTTTTTGCCTGTTCAAGCCAGCGCATAATAAAAATATGTTCTTCAAGGAGTGAGCGTTGTCTGTTCTGATGAAAGAGCCTGACGGCCACCAGCAGGGCCCAGGAGAAATCTCTCACCGCAAAATTCATTCTTTTAACCTCTGGCAAAGCAAATCCTCCAGTAATGTTCTCTGGTGTTATAAACACTCGTTACGTAAACAGTAAAGCGCTAAGGCCGGATACAAATGACGTGAGCGATTGAGTAATAATTCTGACTTTTACTTTTTTAAATAAAAAATGACTGAGACACGAATTTTCTTATATACGCGCCCCCGTTCTGGTCAGTCGCCAGTCGGCAGCGGACAACGTCATGTGAAGGTCATCAGAGACAGGTGTTGCTCTTTTCTCCTGGGAAAAGCCGGCATGCTTTCCGTGCTGATGGCTGTATTCCATCAGCCATGCAGAAAGCCTGACGATACAGCGTTCCGCCTGTTCCTCGGACACTTTACCGATAAAGAGCAATGAAGGTTGCTCTTTATTATCAGTGAGATAAAGCTCATTGCACCACTTTCCTGAGCAATCACATCTACCACGGATGATTTTGATAGCGACAAAATTCAGTCGTGGCCAGGCTGATATCAGCGCGAAGATTCGTTGTTTTTCCATTACCGCCTCAGGGTAAGTTCGTTATAAGAATGCGAATACTTTCAGCATCACGTTCACGAGGAAAAACTCTACTCAATCCGAAACGAGCCATTCCCGACAGTATATAGACCTGGATGCAGGGAGGAAGAAGATGCGGGTTCGATTAATAAAAACCCTCACTCTTCTCCACCGAAAAACAATTGTGGCAAAGCATCAAAAAAAAGCAATCTATACAAAAAAATAAAAAATGTACAATATTAACATTGCCATCGTAAAACCCGACAAACCTTGCAATTAAGAATATTCTTATCATATTTTTTAAATATGAACATGATCTTCACCCCATCCTGACTAAACTTAAAACCGTCTGTGGAATACTTCCCTTTCTTTTATTCACTTTTATTTGGATATGACGATGAAAATTACAACGCTGGAAGACCTTTTTATTCATGACTTATCTGACATTTACAGCGCCGAGAAGCAGATTACGCGAGCGCTGCCAAAAATGGCGCGGGCAGCAACAGATGAAACACTGATTTCTGCCTTTAAAGCGCACCTGGAAGAAACGCAGGGCCAGATTGAACGTCTGGACAAGCTGGTTGAGGTGACCGATGGCGTTCGCATTAAAAGAATGAAGTGCCACGCGCTGGAAGGCCTGGTCGAGGAAGCACAGGAGATCATTGAGGCGGTGGAGGCCGGTCCGGTGCGGGATGCCGGTCTGATCGGCGCCGCGCAGAAGGTGGAGCACTATGAAATCGCCACTTACGGCACCCTCCATGCCATGGCGCTCCGTCTGGGCTATAAAGAAGCGGCCAGCCTGCTGGCAGAAACGCTTGAAGAAGAGAAAGCCACCGATGAAAAACTGACCGTAATCGCAGAACAACAGAACTGAGGGACCGGTCTTGCTGACCGTCAGCCCGTGAGTCCACGCGGCACGCGCATTTGTTCAACGAGGAGAATGCTATGAACTACGAAGACCACTATCTTTCCTGGGTAAAAGACGCTCATGCCATGGAAAAACAGGCGGAGAGTATGCTGGAAAAAATGGCGGCACGACTTGAACACTATCCGGACCTGAGGGCGAGGATTGAACAGCATATTGAAGAGACACGTGAACAGCAGGCGTTGGTTCAGTCAGTTATTGATCGTTACGACACCTCCAGCTCGATGGTGAAAGATGCCATGGGCAAGCTCTCTGCCATGGGCCAGGCGATGGGAGGCATGATGGCAGACGATGAGGTCGTAAAAGGGGCCATTAGCGGCTACGTCTTCGAAAATTTTGAAATTGCCAGCTACACCTCCCTGATTGCCGCCGCGGAACTGGTCGGCGACATCGAAGGGGCGCGCATTTTTGAACAGATCCGGGAACAGGAAGTGGCCATGGCCGACTGGGCGCTGCAACATCTTCCTGATGTGACGGAACAGTTTATGGTGCGCTCTGCCACGCCCGGTGTGGAAGCCAAAAAATAGATGATCCTACGGCCTGCTTTCGGGCAGGTTTTTCATGAACAGCGGGAGTAAACCATGTTCAGACACGTCAAACAACTGCAGTACACCGTCCGGGTCGCGGAACCCAATCCCGGCCTGGCAAACCTGTTACTTGAACAGTTCGGCGGCCCTCAGGGTGAACTCGCCGCCGCCTGCCGTTACTTCACTCAGGGGCTGGGTGATGACGATCCCGGACGGAAAGATATGCTGATGGATATCGCTACCGAAGAGCTGAGCCACCTTGAAATTATCGGTTCGCTGGTCGGCATGCTCAATAAGGGGGCGAAGGGCGCACTTGCTGAAGGCACGGAACAAGAGGGGGAGCTTTACCGGGAAATTACCGGGAAGGGTAATGACAGCCATCTGACCTCCCTGCTGTACGGGGGCGGGCCGCCGCTGACTAACTCGGCTGGCGTTCCCTGGACCGCAGCTTATATTGACACTATTGGAGAAGTCACAGCCGATCTGCGCTCCAATATTGCTGCCGAAGCGCGGGCAAAAATCCTCTATGAACGGCTAATTAACGTCACTGACGATCCCGGCGTTAAAGACGCGCTGGGATTTTTAATGACCCGGGAAGTGGCCCACCAGCTCTCTTTTGAAAAGGCGCTGTACGCCATCCGTAATCACTTCCCACCGGGCAAACTGCCGCCTGTGGAGCAGTATGCCAACGTGTATTACAACATGTCGCAGGGTGGAGACGTCAGGGGGAGCTGGAATTCTGACGAAAACTTCCGCTATGTCGACGATCCTGCACCAGCCGTGGACGGTGGGGATGGCGGTGCCAGTGTGGCCCTGACGCCGGAAGCCCAGGCAAATCTGGATAATCTGAAATTGCGTACCGCGTCGGATATCACGCTGGATCCGGTCACGGGTGCAGAGCTGGGTTCGGAGCCCCCCGTTGAAAAATAAGGGAGCCGCACCCGCATGTGAAAACAGGTTAGCCGGGGCAGGGGTTAACCTGTTTACAGGAGAATACGGTGTTTCGTTTGTTGAAAAATCTGTTCAGCAGCCCTGAAAATCTGCTTAATGTGCTGTCCAGCGAAGACATGGAGGAAGCCCGGCTGGAAAAGGAGGCGATCCTGATCGACGAGGATGGCAATGCCAGCGTCAATACCGACAGCCCGGAAATGAAAGCGAGTTTTGCGCGACATGTGGCGGCGCTTCGCGATGCCGGGGGCCGGGATATTAACGATAATCACGCTGACCGCTAATCGGTTTTCATGCCCCCGGGCAGGTTAAATCCCGTTATCGTCCGCTGGAACAGCGTGACCCTGAGCGTGGTTTAAGATGCGCTCCGGGGTTGAGAAAGATGTGTTTCCCCTGGCATGTTCACCTCCTCCCGCTACCCTCTTTAACTGGATGACATGGCCTTTTTGCCAGGCATCTG
Organism: Erwinia sp. PME.40.26/001; assembly: GCF_055556675.1. NCBI lineage: Bacteria > Pseudomonadati > Pseudomonadota > Gammaproteobacteria > Enterobacterales > Erwiniaceae > Erwinia > Erwinia sp. PME.40.26/001. The sequence continues at coordinate 27,286 of NZ_JBVHNP010000008.1, read as the reverse complement.
CCTGCGGGTCGACAGATTCACTGCTAAGATCCTGCCGGGACTGTTTAATACTCTGCGTATTCGTCCCGAACCGGCGATCGCGATCGGCAAGCAGGCGCGGATCGAGCTGACCATCGGCGGTGAATCCCATCATCAGCGCCGGGATGCCGAGGGGCAGCGTTTTATCGCGATCGGTATGCCAGGTATGCCAGGTTTTCCCATAAGTATTGACGATCCTCGCCATAAGCTGCTTTTCAAGCGGAGCAGGCAGGCCGGGAGCTATCAGTGTGCCCGACTTTACCTCATAGCGGTGGCTGTGCCAGAGCCGCTTCTCTTCCTCCGGCAGGCCCTTATAGAGACGCTCACTGATGATATATTCAATGCCCATCAGCCGCGCGTCGCGCGTGTTTCCATCATAAATCACCGCCTGCATGACGTCGTCATTCAGCACGGTCACATAATGGTGTGCCTCCATCTGACCGTTGCGGTCCCCGCTGTAAAAGTGGAAACCATCAAGATACGTGTTAATCGCCGCAATTGGGGGTCTGGATTGAATGACCCCGGCACCGGCGGATAACGCGCTCAGTCCGGGGGAGGTCGGCTGGCCAGGTGACGTCACCTGGGGCCCGGTGTTGTTGCCGCCGCAGCCTGAAAGAAAAACGCAGGCCATCAAGGATGATAGTGTTAACTTCATGTCACCTCCCGGTCAGTCAGCCTCAGATAAAAGGGCTGTTTACACCGGGTAAGTCTAGACCATCAGGCTGTCGGCATCAGGGAAGTATCAGGCGTTTCCCCCGTCAACGGTATACAACTTATTCCGCTGTGAGCACTGCCCCACTCTTCATTCTTTCATTTAAGAGTACACTCAGCTCTTTCAGTGCAGCGCCGTTGAACAGGTGGGACACGGCCTCTCCGGGAACCGGCTTGCCGAAGAGATACCCCTGGGCAAAATCGCAGCCATGTATCGCCAGCCACTGTGCCATGTCTATTTTTTCAATCCCTTCAGCGGTGACCTGCATCTCCAGGCTTTTACCCATCGCCAGGATGGCATCAACCATCTGGTTTTTATTCGACGACTGCAGGGCAATAAAAGAGCGGTCAATTTTAATCTTATCGATTGAAAGCTGCGTCAGATGGTACAGGCCGGAGTAGCCGGTACCAAAGTCATCCAGTGATACGGATATCCCCATCGCCCTGAAGGTATTCAGATTCGCTTTCGCGTTATGCAGGTTGGCAATCAATGCCTCCTCCGTGATCTCAATTTCCAGGCGTGAACAGGGGAAGCGTTCTTCCAGCAGCAGCTGGCGCAGGTGTTCCGGGAAGTCCAGGTCGTCAATCATCGAGGCAGAGACATTGACCGCCAGCGTCAGATGCGGCTCCCAGCTCAGGGCGATGCGGCACGACTGGCGCAGCATCCGTTCGGTCAGGGCGGGCATGAGGCCCATTCTGTCGACGTCAGCAATAAAATCGGCAGGCATCAGCAGCCCCCGCCCGGGATGATGCCAGCGTGCAAGAATTTCAAAGCCTGAGATCTGCTGGCTGTGCAGGTTAACGATGGGCTGAAAGTAAGGAACAAACTGCCCCTGCTGCACCGCGTCAGTGATTTCACGTTCAAAACGCTCTCTGGCACGCACGGCCTCACCGTAAGCCGGATCGTAGAACCGGTACGCGCCGCGCCCGGTATGTTTACTGTGATACATCGCCGTATCGGCGCATTTCAGCAGCAGGTCCGGCTCATTCGCATCCAGCGGGGCGAGGGCAATACCAATGCTTACCCCGGCGGAAACAGGGTGGGGAGTAGATACCAGCGGCTGAGAAAGGGCCATGCAGATGCCCGATGCCAGCAGAGCCAGCTCATCCTGGGTCATGCTGCCGTCGACCAGCAGGGCAAATTCATCGCCACCAATCCGGGCAACGCTAATCCCCTCACGGCGGAAATGCCTGAGCCGCTCTGCCAGCTCACACAGCACCTCATCGCCGGTGGCGTGCCCGAAGGTATCATTGATGGGCTTAAATTTGTCGAGGTCAATGATCATCACGGCTGTGCCGGTTTCAGGGGTGCTGAGCGCCTGCCTGAGGCGTTCCATAAAGACCCGACGGTTATGCAGCCCGGTGAGCTCATCATGACGCGCCAGCCGCAGCGTTTCCTTGCGGGCCGCCATAATTTCCCCATAGCTCTGGCTGAGTGAAATCAGCAACCGCCGGATAATCCAGCCGGGAATGAGAATAGACAGTATGGCAAAAGCGGTCGAGGTGAACACGAAGCGCCAGCGTTCCGCCGTTTCAAACCCACCGTCATAGGGAATACCCAGCCAGGGCAGAACGATGCCTTCGAGCGTAAATTCCCACAGGGTGGCCAGGGCTGCGACGCTGATGAGAGAGATAAACAACCAGAAAGCCAGTCGCCATTGTAATTTAGAAGACCGATCTTCCACGTCAGAGATCCTGATAATTAAGGAGGGATTATTCATCACTATCGGCCAGGGTCCTCTAAACTTGAACGACCGGCGACAGACCGGTGCGTTACGAATTCTGCCGCCACGCGGACGGCAGGGGCAGAGACACGACAACATTCGCAGAATGAGGAGAGTTTATGAGGGTATCACTCAGGGGGCAGGTGGCGCTGGTCACCGGCGCGAGCTCCGGTATCGGGTACGCCTGTGCAGAAGCGCTGGCAGCGGCCGGCGCGAGTGTGGCGATCAACTATCACCGTCAGGCTGAACCCGCAGAGGCACTGGCCGACAGGATCCGCGCCGCGGGTGGCCGTGCCATTGCGCTCCAGGCCGACGTATCGAAAGAAGCTGAGGTGAAAGAGCTTTTTGCCCGCACGATAGCCGAATTTGGCGTTCTGGATATCCTTGTCGCGAACTCCGGCCTGCAGAAAGACGCGCCCGTCAGCGAGATGACGCTGGCAGACTGGAACGGAGTACTGGCGGTCAACTTAACCGGACAGTTCCTGTGCGCACAGGCCGCCGTGCGGCAGTTCCGTCAACAGGCACACCGGCCTGAGGTGAGCAGGGCCGCCGGTAAAATTATCCATATGAGTTCGGTACATCAGCGCATCCCATGGGCGGGGCACAGTAATTATGCCGCCTCTAAGGGCGGGGTGGATATGCTGATGCAGTCGCTGGCACAGGAGCTGGGCGGTGAGCGCATTCGCATCAACGCCGTCGCCCCCGGTGCAATTGCGACCGCAATCAATCAGGAAAGTACACGGGGAGAGGCGGGAGAAAAGCTGCTGAAGCTGATCCCTTACGGCCGCATCGGTGACGCGGAGGACGTGGCAAACGGGGTCGTCTGGCTGGCCAGTGATCTGTCAGACTATGTTCATGGCACCACGCTGTTCATCGATGGCGGCATGAGTCTCTATCCCGGATTTCGCGATAATGGCTGAGGGATAAACTGCGGTGACCGGGTCCGGGTGTGGTGCGGGTTCTGGCTTTAATTCCGTATACGGATACCCGCCAGTACCGCCCGGAGATCCCCGTGCGACGTGGCAACCCTCGGGAATAAGGAAAAGGCAGAGCGGAGTTATAACGTCGATAACCGATATCGTTCGGATGTCTCGCTTTTTTCAGTGGGAACTGACGGATAATTCAGCCTGCTTTTATCACCATATCGTCAAGATTCAGTCAATAGTTTACCGGCAGAGAATCCCCCCAGCGGAAAATCATTTTCCTGCTCTATCTTGAACATATCTTGATAAAGGCTGCTTAGTATAGCCATTCGATTAACAGCAATTAATTATATTATGAGCAAGTTAAAAAGAGTGCTTTATGGCTGGGAAAAATCCGATGCTAAAATATACCGGAACGCTTATCAGTTATTTGGCGGAAGCCTGAATGTTAACCCCGATGTGCTTGATTTCATTGCCAATCATGAAAACCTGCGTATCAGCTACTTTCATCGCGAGAAAAATGGCGTAATTACAGGTGCTTACCCGCTTATTGAAGAGCAGTGCGTTGGCGTGAATCTGTGGGGGAAATACCCCTTCTCCTATGACGAAATTATGCTGCCGCTGTCTCCTCATGCGAAAATACTCTTTCCTGAAAAATCCAACAGATTATCACCCACCCATAATAATTTGCTGCTAAACGCCAATTATACTCTGGCTCGTAAAAATGCCATCTGCATCGTTAAGCAGCAGTTCTCGACCAAGAGTGAGAAAAACCGCAGGAATGAATTTAACCGTTTTATTAAAGCCGGGGGGATGGTGCGCGATCAGTCAGTGTTTTCTGCTGAAGAGCTCTCTGAGATCTATGTGCATTTATTTACGGCAAGATTTCAGGGAAAGGTGAAGTGTTTTGATACGGGGCTTCTGACAGCCACCCTGACGTCACTGAGGCATCTTGTTTTTGGCAGCATTCTTTTTGTCAGAGACGCGCCCTGCGCGATGGACCTGGTTCTGCATGCTGAAAGTGATAATCAAATCTATTTTGACGTCCCCAACGGCGGCGTTGACCCTTGTTTTTCATCCCTGAGTCCGGGAAGCCTGCTGATGTGGAAAAACATACAGGCGGCCAGGCAGCACTGTGAAACGAGACAAAAAGAGATGCGGTTTTCTCTTGGCGCATCAGATGCAGACTGGCGTTATAAACAACGGTGGGCAACCCCTTATAAAACCGGAAAAGTGATCGTCTGAAGCACCGACGCCAATCGTTGATAAAAAGGGGGGAGGGGATCTCTTCAGCCAGGGTCTTTCTTACGCCTGCAGCGTTCGGAGCACTTACGCACCTCCTCCCAGCATGCCTTCCACTTTTTTCGCCAGCTAAAAGGGCGTCCGCACACCGTGCAAATCTTTGTCGGAAGCGCGCTTTTTTTCATCCTGGTTCTCCTGTCTGACGTTTATCCCCGGCAGCTTAGCGCCCGGAGTCCCGGAAAGGAGAGTATAACGGATAACATTGGCACTGCAGGCTGGCGCTACCGATCCCCGTATACCCAGCGGCAAGGGGCCAGCGTCGTGCCCGCCAGATCGGCTGGCGGGTACGACACTCTGCTGGCTTCGGCTTACAGCGTGGCCGTATCCGCCTTAGCCAGCGGACGCAGGCCGCGTCCGGTCAGGGTAAAATAGGAGATCACGGTAAAGGTGGTGGTGATCAGCCCCAGGATCAGGTAGGCCTGATGGAAGCCTACTGTGTCATACATTCTTCCCACCCAGGCGGACAGCACCACGCCGGAGAGCTGTTTGGACAGGTTAAATCCAATCAGGAACAGAGTGGCCGACACCCGGGGATCGAAGACCGACGAGATATATTTAAAGGTGCCCACCAGCAGGAAAGGCAGCTCAAACATATGCAGCATTTTCAGCAGGATCACCTCGACGCCGCTGCTGGCGAATGAGGATCCGATAATCCTGACTGACATGATGGCTCCGGCCACGAGCAGGGCGTTTTTTGCCCCGATGCGGTTAATGATAAACGGTGCGCAGAACATGATACAGGCGTTGAGTAATTCCCCGCCGGTGGTGACGAACCCGAAGATCTCAGTGCCCCGCTGGGGCGAAGAAAAGAATCCTTTAAAGAAGTTGGCAAACTGCTGATCGAAGACGTCATAGATGCTGGCGACACCGATGACGTATAACAGGAAGGCCCAGAAGCGCGGCATTTTTAGCAGTTCCAGCGCCATCGCCAGCGAGAACTCGCGCTGGTTTGCACCGAGTTTATTCAGCACCTGAGCCGTCTGATTCGGCTGCGGACGGGACACCACCAGCAATACCGCCAGCACTACCCCGAAACCTGAGGCGATCCAGAAGGTGATATTGGGGTTGATACTGAACAGCAGCCCGGTGATGGAGGCACAAATAGCCCAGCCCACACAGCCCGACACCCTGACTTTGCCATATTCAAAGCGGTTGGTCCGGCTGACCCGCTCAATATAGGCTTCCACTGCCCCCGCGCCGCCGGAGAATACAAACCCCAGGTACAGCCCCCCCGCCAGCGCACCGGCATAAATATTGTACTGCAGCAAAGGCGCGAGAACGTAGATAAAGAACGGGGCGAACAAAATCAACAGCACGACTATCGCCCAGAGCAGATGCTTGCGCAGGCCCAGCTTGTCGGAGATCAAACCGAAAGCCACCTGGAAAACGATGGCAAATAAGGCGATAAAGGAGAACACCAGACCGGTTTCAGACTTAGTGAGGTGATTGACGTCCGAAAGCCATATCGGGAAGAAGGGAAAATAAGCCGACATGATGAAATAGTAAAAGAAGAAAAACAGCATAAAATAGATAAAGTTATGCCGTTCCTGCGTAGAAAGCTGCGTCATTTTCATAGTGTCACCTGGATTATTATTCTGTCATGGGGATGAAACGCCCCGTCCACGCTTCCTGATGTTGAATAGCACCACTGCATTTTCTGCCCCCCGGGGGGGTGCCGGGTAGCCGGAACACCTCGTTCTTCCGTGTTCCAGTCCTGCCCGCCCAAAATGTATAGCGCCATACATTTAAACTGGAGTAAAAACGATATCAGTCAGTATGAGCAATGCTTTTGACCGGTATTTTTGAGCCAAATCACGCTAATAGCTGATTATTTCCTGTAATGTCGTACGCATGACATTTATTATCTATTTAATACATTTTCCGACAAGAAGTGTTTATGACCAGGAAAAATAATGAATAAACGGCAGGCAACACTGGAAGATGTAGCCAAAGCGGCGGGCGTCTCCCAGCAGACGGTGTCACGGGTGCTGAATAACCCTGACATTGTCTCTGAGCGGACGTGCAACAAAGTGCTCAGCGCCATGAATACGCTGAATTATGTCCCTAACCGCTCGGCGCAGATTCTGGCGGGCAAGACCCTGCCCACGTTTGGCCTGCTCACCACCTCTCTGGCCCTGCATGCTCCGTCGCAGATAGCGTCATCCTTTAAACACCATGCGGAAAAGGTGGGGTATCAGGTGGCCATCTCGATGTTGAAAGACGGGCAGCTGAATGATCTGCAGACCGCGCTAAGTGAGTTCAGCGCGCAGAAGATCAACAGCGTAGTGATGAGCCTGCCGCTGGAAAAAACCGAGGCGGAAACGCTGGCACAGGATAATCCGCATATGCAGCTGCTGTTCCTCGACGTGCCTCCCACTGCCGGCGTCTGTCATCTCGGCTTTCTGCACAACGACGGAACAGCCAGCAGCGTCAATCTTCTGCTCAGTCTGGGTCATGAAAAATTTGGCCTGCTGGCCGGACCTGAGAGCTCCATTTCCGCGCGGCTTCGCCTGGCCTGCTGGCGCGACGCGCTCTGCAAGGCCGGCGTCCTGGAGCGAGACGTCGAATACGGCGACTGGAGCGCCAGCAGCGGCTGGGTAAAAACCATCGAATTATTCAGCCGCCATCCTGACATCACTGCGATGCTGGTGGCCAGCGATCAGATGGCCTTAGGGGTCATCAGCGCGCTGCGGCATCTCAACCGGCGTGTCCCCCAGGATGTGTCCGTTATCGGCTATGACGATACGCCCGAAAGTCAGTATTTCCACCCGGCCCTGACCACGGTCAGGCAGGACTTTGACCTTATCGGTCAACGAGCCGTCACTCATCTGTTAAACAGGATGAACTCCCCGCAGGCTGTCTTTACCGACCTGCTTCCCACCGCCCTGATGATCAGGGAGTCCACCGCCCGACCGGCGGTTACAGGGGCGGAGGATCCGCTGATCCGGCAGCTTAAGGCACTGGTTCAGCAGCTTTAATGCCGTACCGGGGGGAAGCAGGGAGTCATCAATTATCGCTGGCTGGTGGCCAGCGGATGAGCAGTGTTGCAAGCGAACTTAAAAAATGAGGTGGGTTGGCTGTCGCTTTCCTGAGCGGAATATGCCTGTCAGTAAAATACAGGCCTAAAATCAACCTGACACTAAATACCAGCAGTCGCGGCATTGACGGTCACCTGAATGAAGACAACAGCGTTATTTTAAAGCGGCTCTATGGGGTGAACGATGCGCAGAAAGGAACGGAATGGATGGAAAAAACCCTGTCGCAATACACGATGGGTGTAATAAAAGATGGAAACAGTAAAACAGTCACGCCTGTCGTTCAGGCAGCTCGTAAAAAACGGGGGAGAACGGAAAAATATGACGTCAAAGCGACAATATATATGAATTTTTCCTGAGCGGTTTGCTCACTGCCCATTCCCGTTACTCTCATCCAGCTGTCAGTAAGGTCTTCCTCTCCTGGCATCTTCCCTGAAGAGACCTTATTGGCTTACATTAAAACAGGACGTCACGCCCGCTGTTGAACACGGGTTTTACAAGAAATTGAGATGACAAATTCAAGCTCATCGCGCAGGGAAATAAGATCCCTGAAGTAGCATTGCGAAACATTATAACCGTAACGCCCGGTATCGGAGGCGTGATTATGCAGACATTCAGACACTTTCCCGTAGATATAACGAAGCGAAGGCGTATCAAGTACTTCATCGTCACAGACATAATTGAGAAAGGAGATAATTTTGGCGCACTCATCAAAGCCATACAGCCTTATCCTGTCCAGGATATGATTTTTGTGCAGCTTTCTGCTGATTTTTTCGTATGTAAATGTCGGTAACAGCGTCATGGCGACAGACCTCACGATTGTTATACTTTTGGGCAACCTCCGGTATGACTGTCACGGGTTGCCCGTCTGCAAAAACGATAACAAACCAGGGCTGAATGCAGTGCAAAATATTCAATGCACTCCAGTATATAAACGATTAATCCAAATTTATTAATATAAACAGAATATGATACCACAAAACATCACTGTCTGACGGTGACAATCTGAGTAGTGGCGCTGTCCCTCTCGCCCGCCGGCATCAGTATTTGACGCACATAAAAAGATTGGAATAGGGCCCACCAATCAACACGGCGTCATCGCGTATAATTCTGTCATTCAGAAAGACGTGATGATCGTCACCCGATATCTCACCTAATAACTGATAAAAACTCCCCTCAGGCGTATCATCCGTAGGTCCTGGTCTGATATGCCTGACGGTATATTCATAACCGTTGAGATCATCTACGTTAGCGGTATCAAGGATAATCTCCCTGGATAACGTCGACAGGCCTTGATCACTTTCTGCGGTTCCTTTAATCAGCATCACGGCCCCTTCCTTGTTGCGCTGAAAATTGATTACGGCATCAATAAGCAGCGTCTGTGAAGCATTTATGCCCAGGTCCATTCTGACATACGACAGGCATCGGACTTCAGTCACTGCCTGCTCACGATAGTATCGGGATAAGAAAAACGAGGCGATGGCGATAGCCACAATGAAAATGAATGTGATGATAAGGTTAGCCCCCCTCATTCCACTCTCCAGTTACGGTAATAATAGTTATCACAGGAGATTAATCTTTTATTATCTCCCCGGATGCAAAAAGCTAAAAATGTTCTGCCCAAATCCGGGCCTGCATTTGATTTATTAAATCCAAAATACAGGGTGCGGTCTTTGCCGCAGACCAGCTTATTTTCAACCATGATTTCCCGGACCTGACCGTAAATAAACTTACTGTCCGCGGGAGTGAAATGCCCGAGTAAACCAATCTGGCATCCATCGTACGTGACAACGTTCAGCGACTGTTTATTACTGTCGGCGTGATAAAAATAAAGGACCGGGACCAGTCCGGCGATAAGACAAAGCAACAGCGATATCATATAACGCCGCAGGGGGTATGCCGTTCGCACTCCGCTGGCGGAGGGATGCGTCAGCTCAAACGCTTCTGTGGTTACAGCAGGACCCGTATCTTGAGTACATTCTGAAACCCGCACATCAGGATTCAGCCTTACTCCCACCCTGGGGATGGTGATAATCAGGTCATTCAGACCAAATTGGGCAAACAAACGTCTCAGCAGGCTGATGTATTGATTGAGGGTATGACCCGAACTGTTGATACCGTGACTCTGCCATAACGTATCAATGATGCTGTCCCTGGATAAAATCTCTGATTTGGATTTGAGCATCAGCTCCAGCAACACTGACTGCGACAGGGTCAGTGAAATACTTTCATGGGTCTCTGTCTGGGTCAGGGTGTTCAAATCTGCGTTAAAAAGCACGATATCGTCGATATTATAATTCATAGCAGATCGTCAGTTTCCCGGCAAAAGGTGCCCGATCGGGCATATGTGATGATAGCACGGTAAACGTAAACAGGTTGATGAGAAGGTTACCCCCCGCGTTTAAAAAGGGTTCTTACATTGTGAAATCATCGCCTCTATTGACCGTTCAATCTCAGGCTCATCCGGGCCATAGTAGAAATCAACGCTGGTCTGCTTTTTACCAAAAGGCGAGGCATCCAGCCATGCCACCGTTTCATAATTTTTATCCAGCAGATTGTAGCGCTCTGTTCCTCCCGGTAAGGGATCGTCTTTCTCCATGCTCAAATGCTGGCGGTATGCCGCCTGGTAAAGACAGTCAGTCCCGACATGCCTGTGAGCATTTAAATACGCTGTTTTCACTTTTGGGTGCATGCCAACGCGGCCCATATCAACACAGCCACACAGGGCTAATGCGGTTAATACCATGGCAATTTTTTTCACTGTAACCTCTTCTCAACGTGGTTAAAAGATACCTCTCACTGCACTTTCGCCGCCGCTGTCTTAAACCCCACCGCATAAAATTCACCAGCAGGCGCAGGCATTTTCGATAACCGTTAACGGATTAAGCTGCACTTTACACAGAAAAATCTTAACGTAAAAGGTTTATTAAACTGAAAACTCTTTGTTTATTTATCACTGTCATTTTCATTTATCTATCCGGCAGGTCATCGTTCAATTTTCAACAACATGAATACTAATCCGTTACAAACAACGACTCTTCTATATATAAGATATTTAGGATTGAGGTGCTAGCCTTATCCGCGTCTGAAATGTCTTTTTCTTTACGCGAAAATGCCTGTAACTTTGTTTTTAAAAAGGGTAAACGCAGAGTTTTTCTGATAAGCAGACTAACTGGCATAAACGCGTTTCCACGGTCCGGTTTTTGCCCTCATGGCATAATCTTTCTCCGACGGCTTGCCTTATCTTTCCAACGAAGAAAATAAGACAAGCTGTTATTTTTAGGGCGATATTACCCCGCCCCTGCCAGAGACGGATAACCTCGTTAACAGAGAAAACTATGTACCGAAATAAAAGAGAACTGCTCGCCGATATCATGCTCGGTGAAGCCGTACTTAAACTGCTGCTGGACGGCGACGCAATAAGTTCTTCGGCACTGATCCAGGCGCTGGCAGGCATGGCGGCCAGTGAGAAAGACTCACAGCGCCAGCGGGCATGTCTTAGGGCCATTAGCAATACGTGCAGCAGCCAGAGAGAAATGGCTGACGTGGCCGATGGGCTCGCTGACTCATTGAGCGATGGGCCATCAACGTTAATGGCGGGTAAACACCAGACGCCGGACTGGCGGTCGGGCTCATTATCCTCATCCGATAAGTGGCACTGACCGTCGGGTCAGTGCCCCCGGTTTATCTCTGCCGGCTCCCTCTTTTTTATCGTTAACGCTGTAAATTGGACTGGAAAACCTTATGAAAAATACCCTACCGGCTGAACCGTCCCGCAGGAATATCCTGAAGAAAGTTCTGGCTGTTTCGGCACTTTCCGTCACCGGGATCGGGACATTATCGCTGCCAACCCTCTCTTTTGCGGCATCACTCAGCAAAGAAGAGCGCGATCGTATGACGCCGGATGCCGTCATCGAACGCTTTAAACAAGGCAATCTGCGCTTTCGGGAAAACCGTCCGGCAAAGCATGATTACCTGGTACAGAAGCGCAGCACTATCGCGGGTCAGTACCCTGCAGCGGTAATACTGAGCTGCATTGATTCACGCGCCCCAGCGGAGATCGTCCTGGATGCGGGGATAGGCGAAACATTTAATTCCCGGGTTGCAGGTAATATCAGTAATCGCGATATTCTGGGCAGCATGGAGTTTGCCTGTGCGGTTGCCGGCGCGAAGGTCGTGCTGGTGATGGGACATACCCGCTGTGGTGCAGTACGTGGGGCGATTGATAATGCTGAACTGGGTAATCTGACGGGACTGCTGAATGAAATTAAACCTGCAATTGAAAAAACCGAGTATCCGGGAGAACGTACGGGAAATAACTACGACTTTGTCGATTCTGTGGCAAGGAAAAACGTCGAGCTCACCATCGCCAATATCCGTAATAACAGCCCGGTGCTGAAGGATCTGGAACGTCAGAAGAAAATTAAAATCATTGGCAGTATGTATCATCTTACTGGCGGTAAGGTTGATTTTTTTGACGTATAACCGAAAAAAAATATGACAGTGGAAAGTGGTGAGTATGAAATAATTTCTCTTGCCCTTTTACGTTAATACTTTACAGGGTTATAAAATATTTCAGTTGAGAGTGTCTCTGTCTCTCATCTGGAAATACTCACCATCACAATTACCTTAAAACCCAGGATGACCTGGTATTTCAGGAGCTGACATGCACACTTTAATGAAGAAGCTGGCATTATTTATTATTACTTTTGTATTATCAACGAACCTGTCGCATTCCGCCGAATTATCAAATTCTTTGAAAATAGATGCTTTTCAACAGGAGTCCGGCGCTTATACCGTAGACGGCAAGCCGGATAAATACATCACCCTGGTCTGGATTGATGTACGTAACGACAGCAATCAACGTTTTGAATTTGGGAAAGGCTGTTTCGTTTTATTCGCTAAAAATGGGCAGTCAGTGGTTTCCCAGGGTGCCAGCCCGGAAATTTCTAAAATCATAGCGGATGGACTCACCCCGGGTGCCAGTGTCGCCGGGAATATCATCTTCGAGCACAATTTCAGTGATATGTCTGAGATGCGCTATGTGAAGTGGTCAAACGATCGCTGCCAGACAGGCTCCCGTACCAGCCTGTTGCTGCATAAATAAAAACCTGACCATTAATCACGAATTTTAATCCTTTTATCGCTGACGCCGGGCCCTGCGTACAGGCGTCAGCGTCAGCAATGAAAGGGACGTTGCGCCGTCATTTAATACCCTGTTCAACCATCGTCCTGCGGACGCACAAACCCGGCAGCCCCTGGTAATCCGTCATTTTTAAAACAAATATGCCTGCGATGACACGTGGAAGAGAATGATAATGAACAACTGCAATGATATTTTCATCTTTGGCGATGAGCAGGTTTTTTTTCCTAAGTTCAGAAAAATGCTGAGTTTGAAACCTGCGGCCAGAGGGACAGGCAGGATCCTTCAGCTCAGGCAGACCACCGCACGAGTATTATTTGTTATTTTGAAATCAGGTGATAAAGAATATGTCCCGGATGATAAAATCCTGTACGAAGTTTGGGATACTCATGGATTAAGTTCATCGAGCCAGGCGCTGTACCGTAGCGTAAACATGATTAATAAAAAAATCATTGAGATGTCCGGACGAAAAGAGGGGGAATGCATCAAACGGGTTTACCGCCGCGGATACCGGATTGAAAACGTTAAGAGGCTGTCTGATTGCCACTTTTGCGCCTTTTTCATTAATGGCGTTGATAAAAAGAGATATGAAAACGGTTCGCTGAAAGCCTGTTACTCCGCCTCTTCACCTTGCCCTCGCTGATTCGTTATCCACATCAGACAGACCTTGCCGGGCAGTTATCCCCCATTACGGAGCACGGCGCACATTGCCAGGAACGGTATGGCCCTCTCCAGACGGGATACAACAGATCCCGTGGTAAGGCAGACGCCACCGTCACAGGCGGTAAGGTGGGTTCTGACACCCGCCAGGCCCACACTACATCACAACGCATTAATTTTAATCAGTTTTTATCAAAAAACATAAAACACTGCCCCTTTTTGCTTCACATTTTACGGGATTAAAAACCTATAAAACTTTAATATTTAGATTTTAATTCCATATTTTATACAAAAATTGGAATTTAAATCCAAAAAATTGTTTTATTAGTCTTGTTAAATGCTGTTAATGAACTGGCCAATGATACGCTTATTATCTTTGATAACATGCCGTTCAAAGAGGTGTGGAGATTAAAAAGTTTGGAAAGTGAAGAAAAAGGAATGTACCTGATAAATGACAAAGTGCTTTTTATTCCCAAAGAAAGAGTACTTGTTAATTACGCTCTGAAGAACAACCGAAAACACAACGTCATCAAACTACGAAAAACGGTCAGCCGGCTTCTTTACCTTCTTCTGAATAACTTTGAAGAAGATTACGTCAGCGCTGATTATATTTTATATGAAGTGTGGGACAGCTATGGATTAAGCTCATCTGAACAGGCTTTGAGGCGGAGCATCAATCGTGTCAATACCATTCTTCGTGAGATGGACGTGGACGAGAACGCGATCTTAAAGGTTGACCGGAGAGGCTATAAGATCAATAACGTTAAAAAAATCTTCCCGTGTATTTTATGTGAGCTCTATGCAAAGTGCAAAGCACTATAACTTTTCGCCTGTCTGCCCTGATAAGATGAACGCCCGTCATCCTACATAATTAATGTTCGATTAGTGTTAACGACGATATCCTCCCTGACGTCTGTCGCAGGCTCCCCCCTCAGGGCCTGGTTATTTCTTCTGCTATTGTTCCCCTTTATCCCGCCATTCCCCCCTTGAGCGGCAGGTCGTTCAGCCTGCCTGCTGCCTTGCAGCTGCCGGTTCTGCACCCCACGTACTTCCTTTTTATTATCGTGTTGCGCTTATCCTGCTTGCAGAGTCGCTATTCTGAAGTCTGAAGCTTCGGCTTTATGAACAGCCTGACGTGATCCACTGCGTACATCTACCGGAAAGAACAGGACATTATTACGAACTGTTGTTTGATTTTTTTTCATTTAAAAACAACCCTATCTTTCATCTTTTTTACAAATCCCACACAAAAAGTATAATATCCTGCCGTTTTATACACCTGCAACACTTAAGAAACATCTCACCCTAAACGAAACACCCAGCACATAAAACTGAAAAGCTAGATTACTGCAGCCTTTACAACCAAAATAATCACAACTATCAGACCAGACAGACAACTTTTCTTTTGACTACGCATTTTCACGTAATTTCATAAGATGCACGGGTGATACATGCTAAGGCCTGAGAGAGAGAGCTGTTAACAGAAATTACCCTCCCATTCTCAAGCGGGTATTTTATTTTTATTTTCTCCTGGCATCTTCTTATGAAGAGACAGTGTTAAAAAGTCATTGACTGGATCACCTGATCTTTTCCCGGATTGATAAGAAAGAAACCAAGGGTGGAGGGCAATACATATTTAATCGTATTCCCACCCCGTTAAATGTGCTACCTGACGTGGCAAATATCGTAATAATACCATTATGGAATAAAGACAATGAACGTTAAAAATAATACTAAAACTCTGCTGGCGCTGGTTATTACCTCGCTGATGCCAGTCAGTTCAGTTATCGCCGCAGGGACAAGCGGTGGTACGGTCAATTTTAATGGCAGCGTCGTGACGTCTGCCTGTGCTATTGGCGCAAAAAGCGCCGTTATCGATGTGCCAATGGGTGAGGTCCGAACCGCTGCACTCGCGGCAGCGGGCAGTGAAGCCAGCACGGCAAAATCGTTCGAGATTACGCTGGAAGATTGCGAAATCGCTGATACCTCAGCTTCAACCCCGGATGCTCCGATTGCGGCCACTGCCGTGTCAGTCACCTTCAGCGGTACACCCGACGGCACGGACCCCAACAGCCTCGCCGTGGGCGCAAACGGAGGCAGCGCTGCCGCGCAAAACGTCGCAATACGTCTTTATGACGCGCAAGGCAATGTGGTGAAGCTGGGTGAAGCAGCAGAAGCCATTCCGATTCGTAAAGGCTCAAACACCCTCAGTTACAGCGCAAAATATTATTCACCCAAAGGCAGCGCCACGGCCGGTGATGCCAGTGCCGTCGCGACCTATACCATTACCTATTCATAAGTCGCAGGCCCGGTCTGCGACCGGGTCTTCTTTCACGTTAAGGAGAAACCAGTGCGTGCAAAAATAGGGATTTTTCTGGCTTGTGCGCTGTGCTCATTAGCCGTTCACGCCGGAGGCGTGGGGTTGGGCGCAACCAGAATGATCTATTCCAGCTCAACATCGCAATCCATGCTTCAGGTCAGAAATACCCATACTGAAGCCTCCTTTTTGATTCAGTCATGGATTGAAAATGACCGGGGTGAACGGACGAACGATTTTGTGATTACGCCCCCCTTGTATGTGCTGAAACCCGCCAGTGAAAGCGTGGTTAAAATCCTTTTTAGCGGCAATGCCTTACCACAGGATCGTGAAACCCTTTACTGGATGACGGTGAAAGCCATTCCCCAGCAGAATAAAGAGAGTGCGGGTAATTCACTGCAGTTTGCCTCCGCGAACCGAATCAAAATATTTTATCGCCCTGTGGGACTCCACGGCGAAGCCGGGGAGGCAGGCAGGAAAATTACCGGCCGTTTTCATGCAGGCAATATCACGCTGACGAACCCAACGCCTTATTACATCACCACGATCAATGTGAGTGTTGACGGTAAAGCTGTGCAGCAGGTCATGATACCGCCAAAAGGCGGCGTTACGCTGTCAGAATCATTTAATGGTGCAAAGAACTTCAGTTATCAGACCATTAATGATTACGGCGCATGGACGCCTGTCACTCTATTGCCTTTACATCAATAAGCGACACCGTGAAATTACGAACGCTGTGTGTTCTGGTTATTTACCAGCTTGGCAGGCAAGCCATCGCCGCAGAAAACGCGTTGCAATTTAATCCGGCTTTTCTCAGTGGCGAAAATCCAAACACTGCCGATCTGTCATGGATCAACGCAGGCAGTGCTTTACCCCCTGGTGAATATAATCTGAACGTTTCTGCGAATAATAATTATGCCTTCACCGGGGATATCGCATTCAGGGTTGACGGCAGAGGCATCGGCGATGCCCAGCCATGCCTGACGGAGAAGCAAATTTCCGCGCTGGGTGTCGATATCCGTCAGGCTAAAGGCGGCAAACTACCGTTAGTCAGCCCCTGCTATTTTCCTGGAGAGCTTTTTGATGACACTCACTTTAGCCTCGACCAGCAAACGTTGAGCCTCAATTTCACCTTTCCCCAGCGAGCAATGCGCACGCTGCCGCGCGGCTTCGTCAACCCGGACAGCTGGGAATATGGTATTACGTCGGCATGGGTGAACTACGTCATTAACGGGTCGAATTCCGAATATCGGGGTAGCGAGCGCACGCGTGAACAGCAGCTGTTCATGAGTTTAAATAGCGGCGTTAACCTCGGCGCATGGCGACTGCGCGATTACACGACGTGGGCAAAGGACAGCAACGAACTCACACACGTACAAACCTGGCTGCAGCGGGATATACCCGCTCTCCGGGCTCAGATTTATGCCGGAGAAACCTATTCCTCTTCGCAGATTTTTGATGCCGTTGGCTTACGCGGTGTCGCGTTAAAAACCGATGATAATATGCTGCCGGCAAGCCTGAGCGGATACGCTCCGGAGGTGCGCGGCATCGCACGCAGCAACGCCACGGTCACGGTGCGCCAGAACGGCAACATTATCTATCAGACCTCCGTGCCGCCGGGAGAATTTGTCTTGAAGGATCTCTATCCCACCTCAACGGGTGGTGACCTCGACGTAACGATTAATGAAAGCGACGGCGGGATCACCCGCTACACGCAGCCTTTTGCCAGCGTACCGAACCTGGTACGTAACGGACAGGTGCAGTATGCCTTTGGGGCAGGCCGTTACAGGCCCGGTACTCAGCAGAACGCGCCTGCTTTTGCCCAGGGGGAATTTTTTTATGGCTGGCGATACGGGCTCACTTTTTACGGCGGAGCGCAGGTTGCGGATCAGTACAACGCGATAGCGACCGGCATCGGGCAAAACATCGGCAGATTTGGCGCATACTCGCTGGATATCACTCATGCCCGCAGCGAGCTGGCGGATGAGCGGCATTACGCCGGTAATTCTGTCCGCCTGCGCTACAGTAAGCTGCTGAACGACTACGGTACCCGCCTGAACTTCTTCTCGCTGCGCTACTCCACGAAAGGGTTCTATACCCTGTCTGACACCACCTATAAAGTCATGTCCGGGAGCGGGACGGAAAACAGTACCGCGAGAGACACGACCAGCACCTCTGATTATCAGAGTGCCTACAACCTGCGCCTGACGCGTAAAGCGAAGAACCAGGTGTTATTAATGCAGCCGCTGGGTGAGCTGGGTTCGCTGTCGCTCTCCTGGGATCAACAAACCTACTGGAATACGCCTAACACCACGCAGAGTATGCAGCTGGCCTGGAACGCGACGTTCCATCGGGTCTCCGTCGGTGTGAGCGTGCAGCGCAGCACCAGCATCTACGATAACGAGAAAGATAACATTCTGGCGATGTCCGTTTCTGTGCCCTTAGGCAGTCCGGCACACTCTACGCGCGTGCGCTTCGCCACGACACAGGCCAATTCGACCGGGGCCACCCATAGCGCAGGGGTCAGTGGCTATGTGCCGGGGAATGAGAATCTGTTCTACAGCGTGAATCAGCGTTACAGCCAGCAGCAGCAGTACGGCGGCGATGCCGCACTGCAATATGACGGTCAGTGGGGCGATTACAACGTCGGCTACAGCTATGGTCAGGACTCAAAAACCGTTAACTATGGCATCAACGGGGCCGTGGTGCTGCATGAAGATGGCCTGACGCTGAGCCAGCCGCTCGGAAATACCAATATTCTGGTGAAAGCCACAGGCGCCAGCCAGGTGGCAATACTCAATCAGAAGGGCATAAAAACCGACAGTCGCGGCTATGCCGTGATCCCTTACGCTACCCCGTATCGGGTGAACCAGGTTGCGCTGGATGTCACGACAGCGGGCAGTGACGTTGAGGTGGAAAATGCCATCGTCAACACCACACCGGCTGAAGGCGCGATGGTGCGCGCGACGATCACAACCCATCAGGGCGCGAAAGTGATGTTTATCGTTCGGCATCGTCAGGATGTGCTGCCTTTCGGCACCCTCGTCTCCTTTGCCGAGGGCAACACCAGCAGCATTGTCGGCGATGGCGGCAGTCTGTATTTCTCAGGCTTAACCCCGCAGGGAACGCTGCAGGCTGCCTGGGGACAGGGCCACGACCGGCAGTGCACTATCCGCTACCGGCTGACTCAACAGAACTATAACCCCCATACGGGGCTATATGCGCAGGAGGTGCTATGCGAGTAAGCCTTCGTCTGGCCGCTCTTGTGCTTTTGCTGACCGGTATGCGCCCAGCCCAGGGATATGACGTCCTGGTCTCGGTAACAGGCACCCTGATTGGTAATACCTGTGTGGTCGCCGCCGATTCGCTGGTGAAGAACGTCCCGCTCGGCACCATTGGCATTAAGCAGTTCAGCAGGGCAGGGGCCGTCAGCAATATCAAAACCCCTTTTACGCTAAAGCTGGAAGAGTGTGGCCCCACCTTTGCCGGCGTCAGGATCACCTTCAGTGGTACCCCGGACAGTGTATCGCCACAGTTCATCAAGGTGGCGGAACCCGGGGCGACGGGCGTGGCGGTACAGATCCTCGATGCTACAGGCTCACCGATCCCGCTCAACACTCAGACCAAAGCCTATGGCACTGAGGGGAGTGACAGCGTTGAGATGACCTTTTATGCCCGATTGATTGCGACGGGCGATGCTGTCAGCGTCGGCCCGGTGTCGGCCATTGCCACCTGGACTACGGAGTATCAGTAATGCGTCACTGGATAGTGATCGGCTGTCTGCTTTTCGCCCACAACGCCTGTGCGCTGGACTGGAAATCAGACATTACCATTTCCCCCCCGCCCATGACCTACAAAGGCCCGGCAGATTCCGTTACGCCGGGTCAGATTATTGGCAATGCCTGGAGCGCTTCGGCCACTGTTCAGGAGGTTTTCTGGTGCGGATGGATAGCCACCTGCAACAAAGGGACGATGGAGCCTGGCAGCGGTGCGATATCCACCGGCATGACGGTGGCAATAGATGGCGCAAATTATGCCATTTTCGAAACCGGCGTGCCGGGTGTCGGCTTCGTTATCGGTCTTCGTGATTTTAACGGCACAACCTATATTCCGCTGCAAACCGGTGTGATTCAGACGTATCCCGCGCAAGGAACCAGTGCCGTGGCAACGGATTTAGGCTGGTCAGCAAAGGTGACGTTTGTGAAAACCAACAAGACGCTGAAATCGGGCACCTATCAAACGGCGAGTATCGATGCCGCGATCCTGACGGCGTATAACAACGAAACAAAAACCGCCAGAGTCAGAATCAACCCGACCACTATTACTGTGACCGCCAGCGGATGTACGGTCAGCACAACACAGGCAGACGTCAAACTGGGCACCCTGGATGTCCGCACCCTGCCCAGCCCAGGCAGCGTTTCCGCCTCCGGTACGTTCAACGTGAGCCTGACCTGTGATGAGAAAGTGGCGGTGAATGCGGTCATGACCGATCAGACCACGCCGGCGAATACCTCTTCGGTGGTCACGCTGACAGGCGATTCGACGGCATCCGGCGTCGGCGTACAGTTTTTCTACAATGGTACCGGCCCGCTGATGATGGGGCCTGATAACACCAGCGAAGGCACAACTAACCAGTTTTATATTAAAACAACCACGTCGGCGCAGACGCTGACACTGCCGTTTCAGGCCAGGTTCGTGCGCACCGGGGATCTGACACCCGGCACGGCAAAGGCCTTAGCGAGCATTACCTTTTCCTATCAGTGAACCTGCCTGGGCATAAACGGCCAGGGCGGGAGCCGGTTTTTTGAGATTTTACGCTACCACTTTGGCTTAACTCATCGGGTTTGTTCTATGCTTTTTATCGTCACGTCCTTTTCCCCCCTTCCTGGAGGAGCAGCACATGAGAGCATTAACCTATCACGGACCGCATAAGGTCAGCGTCGACAACGTTCCGGACCCGGCCCTGCAGGCAGCGGATGACATTATTCTTCGCGTCACGGCAACGGCAATCTGCGGTTCGGACCTGCATCTTTACCGGGGAAAAATACCCGGCACGCATCACGGCGACATATTTGGCCATGAGTTTATGGGTGAGGTGGTGGACGCCGGCAAAGAGGTCAGCGCGGTGGCAAAGGGCGACCGCGTGGTGATCCCGTTTGTGATCGCCTGTGGCGACTGTTTTTTCTGCCATCTGCACAAGTATGCCGCCTGCGAGAATACCAACAGCGGGAGAGGCGCCATCCTGAACCGAAAAGGCATCACGCCTCCGGCAGCCCTGTTCGGCTACAGCGATCTCTACGGGGGCATTCCCGGCGGACAGGCTGAATATGTTCGGGTCCCCAAAGCCAATACTGGCCCCTTCCGGGTTCCCTCAACGCTGCCGGATGAAAAAGTCCTTTTTCTTTCAGATATCTTACCCACCGCATGGCAGGCGGTGAAGAATGCCGAGATCACCCGGGGTTCCAGCGTTGCCATTTACGGTGCCGGCCCGGTAGGGTTACTCAGTGCCGCCTGCGCCCGGCACGAAGGGGCGGAACAGATCTTTATGGTCGATCATAATGATTACCGTCTGGCCTTTGCCCGTGAGCGCTATGGCGTTATCCCGATTAACTTTGATGAAAATGACGATCCTGCCGCACTGATTATTGAAAACACGGCGGGCCACCGCGGTGTGGACGCCGTCATTGATGCCGTGGGCTTTGAAGCCAAAGGCAGCCTGACCGAAACCGTGCTGACCACGCTGAAAATTGAGGGAAGCAGCGGCAAGGCGCTGCGGCAGTGTATTGCTGCCGTGCGGCGCGGTGGGGTGGTCAGCGTCCCCGGCGTTTACGCTGGCTTCATCCACAGCTTTATGTTTGGTGATGCGTTTGATAAGGGCCTGACGTTTAAGATGGGGCAGACCCATGTTCACGCCTGGCTGCCGGACCTGCTCTCCCTTATCGAAAAGGGCCACCTGAAGCCTGAAGAGATTGTCACCCACCATATGCCGCTGGAAGATGCTGCGAAAGGATACGAAATTTTTGAAAAACGCGAGGAGGAGTGCCGGAAGGTGATCCTGGTGCCGGGGATGGCCACGCGCTAACGTCTCCCGGGGGCAGAAGACCGCCCCCGTCCCTTACCCGGGCAAGCTCCGTTCTGCATGCCCCGGCAGTGGGAAACACCCGCAACGGAGAACTTTCTGCTGAGGCTTATTGAATGTGTTTCCACAGTAACTGGGCAATGCTGATAGCGGCTAAAAAGGTGACAACCGGCCCGATAATCCTGTTCGATCCCTCAAGGTTGATCAAAAAGAAAATGCCAACGGCTATCAAAGGCAGCGACGTCAGCATAAACAGGGCGGAAAATTTTACCTTCTTCGCGGTAGAACTGGGAGCGTGAGGCATGATGTTTATCTTCGTTATTAACAGGTTGTGCCGCACATTTTACTTTTCAAAACAGAATAATACTATGTGCCATTTTGCAGAAATACCAGCGGTGCTGAAGACGATTGCCGCTGGCAAAAGGTCTGTAAAATCGTAGAGACAAAAGGAATGATTCTTCAGAGTGAAGCCTCATTAACTAATGTGAGATAGCGGGAGCCAGATATGTTTTTGCCGCTAACCACACAGACAACTTTTCGCCCGCTCAGTTCTTTTGCATAACGAAGGACCGCCGCAACGGCGGGTACTCCTGAAGGCTCGACAACATGGCTATGTAGATTAAGCATTAACAGCATCGCTGCTTTAATTTCGGCTTCCGAAACGAGAAGGACACGATCGACGCGGTCGCGTATAAGTGGCCAGGTCATCGTTTCAGGTTCTATATAGCCACTGATACCTTCGGCGATTGACGACGTAATTTCCACAGGGATCGTTTCGCCAGCATCTTTCCAACGCGCAAATGTCGGGCTCGCTTCACTTTGTATTGCCCATACTTCGGCTGCAGGGTTTATGGCTTTGATGGCCGTTGCAATACCGGAGGCCAGGCCGCCGCCGCCAATGTTAACCAGAATAACGTCAGCGTCTGCCCAGTCTTCCATAATTTCCAGACCGACAGTGCCGCCCCCGGCAATCATCTTTTCATTATTATAGGCGGAGACGAATAGTGCGCCTGACTGTTGCGCTGCAATAATGGCAGCCTGTCTCGCATCTTCAATATTTTCAAAAAACGTAACCTGAGCACCATAACTTTTCATCGCCGAGACCTTAATGGGGTCTGCTGACAGCGGCAAGAATATGGATACGGGTATGCCTGCTACCTGTCCCGCACAAGCAAGCCCTAAGCCATGGTTCCCCGCCGTCGGGGCGATGACGCCGGCACGTTGCTGGTCTGCGCTGAGACAGGCAAGAACGTTTGCGGCGCCTCTCAGCTTAAAGCTACCGGTATGTTGGAGATTTTCCATCTTGAGCCTGACCTCCGTCCCAACAAGGGCAGACAGCGCGAACGAAGGCACCAGCGGAGTTCTGCATACTGTTGTCTTAATTAGCCGGGAAGCTGCGTAAATATCTTTCAACATGACACTGCCCATTGGCCTTAGTGTGTGGTTTGTCATAGTATGCCCGTGAAGTTATATAAGACATTAACTATATAGGTAATTGGCTATATGAACAACTCAAAGACATCCATGGCCGATATCTTTCGCGCCCTCGGTAATGAGCACCGGCTCGTGATTGTCGAATGGCTGTCCGATCCAAGGTCACATTTTCCTGAGCAGCAGGACGGCGATCTGGTTAAAGATGGTGTATG
Organism: Erwinia sp. PME.40.26/001; assembly: GCF_055556675.1. Taxonomy (NCBI): domain Bacteria; kingdom Pseudomonadati; phylum Pseudomonadota; class Gammaproteobacteria; order Enterobacterales; family Erwiniaceae; genus Erwinia; species Erwinia sp. PME.40.26/001. The sequence continues at coordinate 3,728 of NZ_JBVHNP010000008.1, read as the reverse complement.
TGTCGGGTTTATCACTGAAAAAATTGGGTTAAGTCAGCCCACCGTGACAGGCCATCTACAAAATCTAGCTAAAGCCGGAATTGTGACCTCGAAACGTATCAAAAACTGGGTATTCTATAAACTTGATCGCCAAAGGATGGATGAAGCAACGGCAATGCTGTCGGAATATGGGAAGCTGGCGACTCGCCGCTTATAGCGGACGATGTCTGGGCCAGCCTTCATTCTCTGCATAATATCGCCAGATATTATCGGTTCACAGCCAGCAAAGACTCAATACTTTCACCTCTGGAGATGAATGACAGGTCAGGAAAAATTTATTGCCACCAGGGTGATACTTTTGGAAGAGAAACTTATTTTGTACACTCACTGGATGCAGCCTTTACCCTGGCAGTATTATCCGACATCGAAGATTATGACATCTATAAAAATTCAATCAGATATGCCGTGCGAAATATAGATACACAGACGTAGAGAACATTATGAAGAAAATCATTGACGACAGTTTGGTTATAAAAGCCACAATATAAGCACTTTTTAGTAGTATCGTTGGTTCATTAGTGTTTTTAATGTATCTTTCTTGGGGAGATAGTAGCACATCCGTATTGGGTCTTATTTTTACTTACTTTTTCATCGTCATGATGAGTATTATTGGGACCATAATGGGTTCTTTAATAATTGGTGTACCATTACTGATGATTTCAGAGCGATTTTATCCTGATGCCACTGTAAAAGGTAGCTTATTTATAGTGTGCTCTACAATCTTCATGTGGCTGGTTGTACTGGCGTGGCCTGTAACCAAGATATTTGAAATTCATTATTCGGATGTTTTGCTTTTAAGCCCCTATGCTTTCTGTTCGGCTTTCACACTTACCTATCTGGCTTACTGGAATTAATGGACATGGCATTTTCGGGCATACTTATCCTTCCGGAGAGCCTGCTGATGTGCTCACTTACCCTCTGAACACCGGGCATCTCCTGCATCACGCCCAGCCATGATTTCGGTATCAGGAACATCAGATTGTAAGATTCACATATTCGCGGTAATCCTGGCGGATCAGGATAAATGTTTCCGGGTTATTACACGGTTAACGATTGCACACCATAATCAGCCGAAACTATCGCAGTGATACGTGATGCGTACGACCTGGCTGCCGATAATCGGGACAGTCCCCTGGTTAACTGGAATTGCTGATGCGCCCATCGTTACTGAAATATCTCTTTGCCTTACTGAACCGCCATCGCGGTCAGCATTCTTCTGCTTCATTAAAAGCACTGGCTCAATCCATGCCTGTCATTGAGTTCAGTCCTTCCGGCATCATCCAGAAGTCCAGCCCTCTGTTTCTGGAAGCAATGGGGTATCGTGCGGAGGAAATACTGGGTCGTCATCACAGTATGTTTTGTCCTCCTTCGTTGATTAACACACCGGAATACAGGAACTTCTGGCAGCGTCTCGCTGCTGGCGAACGTTTCAGTGATAAATACCTTCGCCTGGCCCGGGGCGGGCGTCCCGTTTGGCTTGAAGCAAGCTATATCCCGGTAACCGACCGACGGGGCAGAGTATTCAAAATCATCAAAATAGCTGCGGATATTTCAGAGAGAATGGAGTCTGCGCTGGAGCAGCAATCTGTGATTAATGCGATCAGCCGGTCAATGGCGATCATTTCATTCAGCCCTGGCGGCGTGGTACTCGATGCTAACGATAACTTTCTGAAAGCTACCGGCTATACGCGGGAACACGTGCTCGGGCAGCATCACAGGATGTTTTGTTCAGACAAACTTAGCGCAAGCGAAGCGTACCGGCAGTTCTGGGAGAGGCTCAATCAGGGAGAGTATTTTTCCGGTCAGTTTCCACGCCTCAACCGGAAGGGTGAAACCCTGTGGCTCCGCGCGACCTATAACCCGGTTTTTAACAGTAATGGCCAGCTCTATAAAATCATCAAATTCGCTTCCGACGTGACGGAACAGGTCATACGCAATAAGAGTGAGCAGGATGCGGCCGTCCATGCCTGGAATATGGCCGTAGAGACGCGGGGAAGCGCTCAGGCTGGCGCAGCGGTGATTGATAACAGTATCCGGGTCATTAACAGGATTGCGGAAAACATGAACGTTGTCTCCGCCGACATATCACGTCTTAACAGTCAGTCGGTCAGCATTGACGGTATGGTGGAAACCATCAGAGGCTTTGCCATGCAGACTCGCCTCATTGCTCTTAATGCGGCGATAGAGGCCGCAAGGGCAGGGGCATCAGGCAGGAGCTTCGCCGTTGTTGCCTCCGAGGTGCGTACCCTTGCAGCCAGCGTCAGCGGCGCGACAGAAGAAATTGAACGGATTGTCTCCGGTAACCATCAGCTGGCCAGAGAGGTTCTCAGGGGCATAGAAGTCAGTCTTGAAAATACTGGTCAGGGTGTCACCCTGATGCGTGAGGCCGGTGAGGTGATTACCAGCATCCAGCAGAATTCTGAACGTATGGAAAATGCCGTCAGGGAAGTTGCCCGCTCGGTTGACGCTTAATATTGGGGCCGATTCAGTGCATACCGCAGCCGAAGCACAATCGTTCGGCTTCTCAGCAGGTAACGAGCCACTCACACGTTGTCTCTGGCCCAACATACGACGTATCACAGCGTATATACGCTACCCTGTGATACCGTCTATGACCCGGTGGATCCTCTCGATGCCTCTTATGACAGTTCTCAGTGCCATCAGATATCTACAGTTCTTTAATCACTCTGGCTGGATTCCCTGCAACAACACAGTTTGGCGGCACGTTTTTCGTTACCACTGCGCCTGATGCAACAACAACATTATCGCCCAGCGTCACTCCCGGGTTAATGATTGCGCGGCCGCCGATCCATACATTATGACCAATCGTAACCGGCTTACCGTACTCAATTTTGAACCCCAGAATATCGTGATAAAACTGCAAACTCTGTTGCAAATCAGAGACGATCAATTCAGGAATCAGCGCATTCATTTTCAGCATGACATGCTCCTGTTGATTTCAAAGGTATAAAATTATAAAGACGGCATGCTAACCACGTAGCAGACGCCGGCAGTGGCGATCCGTAAGGCCAAGTCGTTGTGATGCAAGCGAAGTGGTGAGCCTGCCATCAATGACGTCCTGCAGGATCTTGAGGCGGTTAACTTCATTCATCGTAAAGCACTCCGAACCGTAAGCCGTCATCAGTTGCGTCCTCAGCCGGGAACCCCTGGAAAAAGGACGATAAAGCGGACATCTCAATATAGCCAGAGGCGGATATCTGAATTTAGCCGTTACATTATCGGTACGCACAACGTTAATTATGTTAAATCGCATATCAGATCAGGTACCCGGCTGTGGGCTGTGCTCACGGGTACCTTGCCTTCCTCTCTTTGCCGCCGTCCTTCAATCCACTTGCCCCCTGGAGATCAGATATATTCACTCGGTTCGGCCGGACCTGGGTTCATAATCCAGTCGAGGGTCAAACTTCCTGTAAGACCCAATCTGGTTAAGGCCATGAGACGGTTATAATGCCCGGCCCCTGGTAGCTCCCGGGTTGAGCTGTGGAGGATTTGAGTTTGGACAGGATCGCCACTTGGCGAGCGTAGTTACCGGCGGTGAAGTCCAACGTCGTTACTCCCTCTGCCTCTATATATAATCCGGAATCGATTCCGTCCGACCCGGAGCGTAGTTTCACATCACTCGTTGTCGATAGAGTAACCGTCGACGTGCCAGAGCAACTCACGGTCCA
>NZ_JBVHNP010000007.1:0-173270 GCF_055556675.1 Erwinia sp. PME.40.26/001 | reverse complement strand
CGGAATTGGTAGACGCGCTAGCTTCAGGTGTTAGTGTCTTAACGGACGTGAGGGTTCAAGTCCCTCTCTTCGCACCATGTTGAATACCCTGCAGTACCTCAGCTTCCCCTCTTTCTGACCCTCAGTACTTTCTCAGCACGGCCTCTGTTAAGTAAAACACTTCCCTCTAATGCCTTTTTACCGTCTGATCTTACCGGACTACAGCCCGGAAAAATTTACCGACAGTGCAGCCAGTCCGCCAGCCAGTGCGATGCAGGATGGCAGCAGCAGGTAATGGCGCAGACGCTTATGAAACAGCATTACTACGGTTGCCAGCAACGCTACCACCATCAGCACCCGCCACTCAGTGAATGACAGCTCCATCAGCGCCACCAGCGGCATCATCGCGCAGGGCAGCAGTACGCCCCAGCCGCTATCCAGTCTTTTGCCCATCACCCAGCTTACCCCCCATAACCCGCACGCGGTCACTACTGCCGTCAGCATTGCGGTGTCCACACAGTTTCAAATGATAATGATTACCAATATCATATGATAGTTTTTATCACTTTGCAGCACATTGTTGTTGAAACTTTATCCCGCCAGATGACAGCTTCGCGTTTAAGTGGTAGATTGGCAGCGATCAACATTCAGAAAAATCTAATAATAACGGCTCTAAACTATTCCAATTATGAAATATCAGCCATTCACTATGATAGTGCTTTGATATTTCAGGGCAGTCACGAGTAATCATAATGAAATTACAAAGCTACGATGAATTGCTTCACAGCAAGCATCGGCTATCGCTGATGCTATTTCTTTTTTTAAACACAGCGACTGCCGTATTTTCCATGCTCAACGTTAATCGTCTTTCTGCCCCCATGGTGACTCCACCTACGGCGACTATTATAATATTGAGCATATTGTTACTTATCTGGATGATTTTAAAACCTCTGGGCAAATTTCCACTATTAAATAGTGCGGCCCTGATCACTGGCGTACTTTGGGCCTGGCAAATTGGGCTAAAGTACCAACAAAATTTTTATTTTGATAACAGCTTCCTGCTGGTCTCGCTGGTCAGCGTATTTTTTATCAGTGCCATCGCGCTGGGCGATCACCTGCTCGCTTTCTGCCTGCACACGGCGCCCGCCTCTGTGACGGTGCTGGTACTCGATCACGGCCAGAATACGTTCGTGCTGCTGTTTACCATTATCCTGCCGCTGTTTGGTTTCACCCTGCATCATCTGATGCTGCGGCGGCGTGATAACTTTACCCGGCGTCTGGTGAGCCAGCTGTACGAAGAGAAAGAGACTTACAGCGACCTGAGCATGCTGGACCCGTTAACCGGGCTGTATAACCGTCGCGGGCTGAAAAACCGGCTGGAGAATATTCTGGATAATCATGCGGGCAGCCATTTCGTCCTGCTGCTGGATATTGATAACTTCAAAGCCTATAACGACAACTATGGCCACGCGATGGGTGATCAGGCGCTGGCACGCGTGTCGGTCGCCATTCGCGATGCGGTAAGATCGCGCGATATCGTGACGCGCTACGGCGGTGAGGAATTCCTCGTCTTACTGACCAACGTGAATGAATCCATTGCCCTGAAGCTGGCCGAGCGTATCCGCCAATATGTACTGGACCTGGAAATCCCTCACCGCTTCAACGATCGGGTTGCCACCCATGTCACCATTAGTGCCGGCATTGCCCCACTGATGGAAGATGATTTTGACAATGCGCTGGCAAATGCCGATCGGGCGTTATACCTGGCTAAAAACCAGGGACGTAATACTATTCTCTCCCATCATGACCTGGTTAAAAAACACTTAAGCCAGGCTGCCGATGCGTTATAAAAAATGAAGACGGCCTTATTTAAGGCCCATTCATTTTAAAAGCTTAACCTTTTCTTTAATACAAATCCCCATCCAGCCCGCGAAAAATAAGATATTGCTGCGAATTAAGTTTTTAAATGATTAACGATGGTGTTTGTTTCTTACCGGGCAAAAGCCATTTTTTTGACGTTTACAGATTGTGGACAATATGGCAATTTTATCTCTTCATCACGCAGGAGATAAGCATGAGTCTGGAGTCAGTACGGCAGTTTTTTGCCGATCGCGCACCCGAAATTGACATCATTGAACTGTCAGAAAGCACCGCCACCGTCGCCCTTGCTGCTGCCGCTCATCAGGTTGAGCCGGGGCAGATTGCCAAGACCCTGTCGTTAAAAGTGAAAGATCGTGTGGTCCTGATTGTCACCCGGGGTGACGCGCGGCTGGATAACCGCAAGCTGAAAGAGACACTGGGGGCGAAAGCGAGAATGCTCAATACCGATGAGGTGGTGAGCTGGACCGGGCATCCGGTGGGCGGGGTCTGCCCCTTCGGCCTCGAGAACCCACTGACCGTTTACTGCGACGTGTCCCTCAGGGACTATCAGGAAGTGCTACCCGCCGCCGGAGCCATCCACAGCGCGGTACGCATCGCACCTGAGTATATGGCGCAGCTGACCGAGGCTCAGTGGGTTGATGTTTGCCAGCCCTTTCAGGAGGCCAGCTGACCCGCCCCGGACGGGTCTTATGACTGACCCGAAATAATCGCTCCCCGCGTTTCCCGGCCAAAGGCGACGATCGCGCAGATCAGTACCGCCACCGTTCCGGCGACGATCGCCATTGCCAGCGCATAATTGTTGCCGTTGGCAATGGCGATTTTTGACTGTAGCGTGGCGTTGACCGATGCCACCAGGTTCCCCAACTGATAGACAAACCCCGGCAGAACCGCACGCGCCCCGGCAGGCACCAGCTCCGTCAGCCAGCCCGGCACCACGCCCCATGCACCCTGCACCATGAACTGCATCAGAAACGCACCTGCACCTACCGCCCAGGAGCCGCTGGAAAAAGCCCACAGCGGCAGCACCGGCAGCGCCAGGAAGGCCGCGATGATAATCGCCTTCTTACGGCCTATTTTTTCCGACAGCGCGCCAAACAGAATGCCGCCGAGGATCGCGGCAATATTGTAGAAAATGGCAATGATGCTGATGACATGAGGTGCAAAACCCTGCTGCACTTTCAGATAGGTCGGGTAGAGGTCCTGCGTACCGTGGCTGAAGAAGTTAAAGCAGGCCATCAGCAGCACCAGATAGACACAGAGCTTCCAGTGGCTTTTCAGCACCGGCAGCAGGGCCACCGTCTCTTTGCGCTCGCGCGCTGCCAGCCACACCGGCGACTCGGGCACCTTAAAATAGATAAACGGCAGCAGTAACACCGGCAGCGCACCAATCAGGAACATCCCGCGCCAGCCCACCAGGCTGTAAAACAGGCCAAACACCACAGAGGCCAGCAGATAACCGAAGGGATACCCCGCCTGAAATACCCCGGACATGAGCCCTCGTGAACGGTCGGGAATGGTTTCCATTGCCAGGGAGGAGGCTACCCCCCAGACGCCCCCCATTGCCACCCCGTAAATCACGCGGAAGACCAGGAACCACAGCAGTGAGGGAGACCAGGCGGAGAGCAGCTCAAAAATGGTGAAGGCGATAATGTTGGCCATCAGCACAGGACGGCGACCCCATTTTTCTGCCAGCCGGCCAAACAGCAGCGCGCCCAGTGGCCGCACCGCCAGTGTCAGCATAATCGCCAGCGACACATCGGTGATGCTGACGTGGAAATTATCCGCAATATCACTGAGCACGAAGACCAGGATAAAGAAGTCAAACGCATCCAGCGTCCAGCTGCCAAAACAGGCGAAGGCGACGTTGCGCTGAGTAGAGGTCCAGTTAAACATAGGGAGGGTCCTGTCTTAGAGGCTCACAAGAATGTTAATAACTTGTTTATAGCATGTAAGACAGAAGTGGATTATGACGCGTTTGTCAGGCTTATCACCAGACTGTAAAAGGGCATGTCATTGTGTTACCAGGCTAATAATTAGCCTGGTAAGCAGCGCTTTCAGACGTTACAGGTCACGGGCAATCATCGCCTGCAACCCCACCTGCTGCCCGTAAGAGAGTTCCAGCGTGTTGCCATCCGGGTCGGCAAAGAAGGCCCAGTAGCCGACGGGCTCAGGGAACTGAACCGGCGCTTTGCGCAGCACCCCTTCTTTTTCTGCCAGCGCGACTTTACGGTCAATCTCTTCGCGGGAGGCGCAGGCAACGCCAAGGTGGCCGAACGGCCCGAGGGGGGTATCCCTTCTGACCGCAGTCTGCACCAGCACCAGCGCAAACGGTCGGGTCAGGTCAGAGAGCCAGGCCACTTTTTCGGCCTCCGGCACTCCCGGCTCGCGCTGGTGTACCACCTGCATCCCGGCATAACGCTGATAGAAATCGATACTTTTTTGTAAGTCCTGCACTTCAAAGGCTACGTGGGTGAACCCCACATCCACTGCACTACTCATCGCCCACTCCTTGATTGATCGTCAGAGCCGTTATCATGGCGCGTTTGCGGCAAGGCAGGTGATCGTCAGTGCGGGCGGCGGGTATCAGGGCACAGATTGTGCTATTCGTGTTCAGTTAATGACCCGCGGCACCATCGCCTGCCAGCCGCCATCCTGCGGCAGATATTTATTGCCGTAAGTGGCGTTGGCAATGGGTTTCAACACCCATTGTCCGCCCGCGTCTTTGACCAGCTCATTCGGCCAGGCACGGCAGCGATACATTTTCAGGTCGACCGCCTGACTCAGCTGATAATAATGTCCTTTCTCAGGGACAAAGCTAACGATATTCATGCAGCGGTTCTTACCGCGATGATAACTGTGATATACCGTGGTTTTTCGGCCCGCATAAACCGGCGTTTCAAAATAATCACTGGTGTAGGTCGCTTCCTTACCGCTCACCCTGGGCATGCCCTGATCCTGCGTATTACGCAAGACCAGACGGCTTTCACGGATGAGCCCCCCGCGCAGTTTACCGTTGTCCATTTGATACAGCGCGTTACTCTCCGTGCTGCCCATAATACGCAGCATGGCGACGTCCGCACCCGCAGGAGGCGGAGTAAAGAATTCCTGCTGTGGCAGCAGGCTACAGCCGCTGAGCCACAGTCCGGTCAGCGCGAAACTCCAGCGATAGTTCATCGGTCAGCCGTTATCACGTCCAGACTTCCTGCCCGTCCGGGGTTATCCATACCAGCCCGGCGGGCGCTTTCGCCAGAAACCAGAGGCCGGTGTCATCAACATCGTCTGACTCATCGTCTGAATCAGGCGAAGGCCAGGCGTCAGCCAGGCGCTGTAGCTGTTCCTCCACCGACCCGGCCAGAAAGTGGCCATCGCTAGCCAGGCAGATCTGCCCGCCCTTCAGCTCCTGGCGTAACAGCTCAAAGAAGATCGCTTTTCTCAGGCTGCTGTTATCCGGGATCGTGCGGCACTCGACCTCTATATGCTGCCAGAGCGCGCCGAGTGACAGGCCACGGGCACTTTGCAGCACCGATTGTTTGATGGTTTCCGGACTCATCGCAGGTCAACAGGAGGAGACGGGGGCACCAGCCTGTCCGGCATCTTTTTCCAGTTAGCATCTTCATGGCCATATTGCCCGCCCCAGGTGACATCACTGATGCGCTCCAGCTGCCACTGTCCCGCAGCATTCTGCTTCAGCTCGTATGGCAAACCGCGACACTGGCGCAGACGCACGTCAACCTGCAACCCGAACTGATAGTAGTGCCCCTTCTTCGGCACAAAGCTCATGGTACTGCTGCACCGGTTGTTGCCGCCGTCATAGGCCAGGCCGATGATGGTTTTCTGGCCTGCCACCACCGGGGTTTCGTAATAGTCGCTCCAGGACGATTTGTCCTGATCGCTGGCCACCGGCATCCCGCGATCCTGAGTATGGGTCAGAATAAACTCACTGCTGCGCACCAGCCCTCCCGTCGTCTGGCCGTTGACCTCCTGCTCAATGGAGGCCTGCTCGGTGCCGCCGACAATACGCACCGAGGCGGTATTTTCACCCGCGGCAGGCGGGGTGAAAAAGGAATTATGCGGAAACTGGCTACAGCCGCTAACGGAGGCCAGCAGCAGGAACAGTGTGGTTTTACGCAACATCGGTCGTTCTCCTCATCGGGGATCAGGCGGTCAGTGCCAGGAGTTCCGCAGCCAGTTCGCGGGCATCCTGCTGATAGTTTTCACGCCAGCTTGCCGACCAGTCGGCGGGACGTCCCTGCTCTTCCCACTCCGCCAGCGCCAGACCATTGACGATCTCCAGTTCAAACCACAGGCTTTGCCAGGCGTCCGCGTCCGTGACCAGCGCACTGTCCTGCCACAAAAATTCGGTGTGTGCGACAAAGCTGGCCCAGGCAAACAGATCCTCTGAAGCCCGCTCTGCCAGTTCGATCAACTGCGCCTTATTTACCATATTTCACCGTCACCACTTTTCCAGAACTGTTCGTTACGACCGAAACATTGTTAGTGGCATCATAGTACGACGTTGTATTTCCCCGGCTTGGGGTCGCAACGCCCGTCTTGATGGTGTTTTCCACCACCGACGGCATGATGCCGCGATCCTGCATTCTATCTAAAGAGTGACCTGAATACTCGCGGTTGCTGATGGTGCCAGCCTCGTTTCTTACCGGTTGATAAGACGGGTTTTTAGGCTGATTCATCTGATTTTGTTTACTGCCCAGCGGCAGGGCCGGGTCGCGTACGCTGCCGGTGGCGGGTGGCGTCGCCGTACTGCTGCTACCTTTGCCGCTGCTCACCGGGCTACGCGTGCCTTTGATACCGCCACTCAGCGCGCCCAGCGCTGCACCCGCCAGAAGCTGCGCGCGATCGGCATCCATACCGTAGCGGCTTTGCAGCTGCTGTGCGAACTGCGTACTGGACACCACGCCTTCGGCCTCCATCTGCTGGGCAAAGAGCGCAGACATGTCGTTCTTCATCTTCCACGGCACATCATCCGACCCCAGCACCCGATCGATCGCCTCACGTACCAGCATACCGTTAGCGGTCACATCACCAAAGTTGGCCTTACAGGCTGCCGCATCGGTCGCACAGACGGCAATCAGCTCGTCCTGCTGTTTCAGGCTGAGTTGCTGCATCTCTTTTCTGACCGTCGCGCAGTCACCGCGCGCTTCACACCCCTGCGCCTTCGCGGCAAACTTGTCGATCTGCTCAGGCTTGAGGTAGTTATTGGTCATGGCATTATCGCCAGCTTTATAGGCATCCACCGCACCCGCGGTATCGCCGGACACCAGTGCACCGGTCAGGCTGGTGGCAATCAGCGCCAGGTTCTTAATGGTATTTTTCTGCTGATTATCCAGCTGGTCCGTTGCAACGTCCGGGTACAGTGCGTTATGAATGGCACGGATAGCCAGCTCGCCGCCCGCGCCCCCTGCGGCACCTGCCAGCGCATTCTGCCCGCTCATTTCCGCCACAACCCCGCCGAGGATGGCGTGGGCAAAGGCATTGGTGGCAATCTCCTGCGCAGTCGGATTTTTCGGATCGTTATAGGTGACATCTTTAATCACCCCGGCCAGATAAGGCGTCGAGGCCTGCGCCAGCGCTTTCGCCGGGTCACCTCCCGCCAGCGCACCGATCGCCGTCACAGCCGCATTCCCCGCTTTCACCCAGGTATCATCCGGGCCGTAGCCTTCCATTGCTTTCTTGTAGGCGCTGCTGCCTGTTACCGCATCCCAGTATTGTTTGCGCAGCTCTGGCGACGCATTGGCCCCCGGCTTTTCACCCACCTCCTCGATGCCCTGCTGGTTGGCATACAGCTGGCGCTCGGTAAGGATAGTGTTCATGGTGGAAGACGCAATCGAGCCGATCAGCTGTGCTTTCTGCAGGCGCTTCTGTTCCGCCGCCTTATCAAAGATTGGGCTGAGCGTCTGATTAGCGTGTTCCACATCACGGCTCAGGGTGCTGACATCCTGCTGCTGGTCAGCATTGCGGACAATCAGCGTACCGTCAGATACGGCCGAACGGGTGGTGCTGGAACCGTCGCCGGAGGTCTGTACCGCCGACATCGAGGTTGGCGCAATATTCTGCCCCAGCTGAGTCAGTTTCGGCGTGTAGGGGGTCTTCTCTTTACTCTGATCTCCGTTCGATGCTCCAGCGCTTTTTTCCAGTTTGAACTCACTGGTCAGCCCGACGCTCACGCCAGAGGTCGCATAGTCGGCACGGTTCTCAATATCGCTGAAGCCCAGGGTGCCGGTGTCGAGACGATTGTTCGCCGCCTCAGAGGTGCTGCCAATCACCGCCCCGTTAAGCTGGGTGTGATTGCCAACCGTGACATCATAGCCGCCGTCTCCGGCGAAAATGCCGCTCTGTTCCTGCACGCTGTCATAGTTGCTCTTCAGCTTGTCGTTGCTGACCGACAGGCTGCCGCTGGCGGTCATCGACCCAAAGGTGAAGCTCAGCCCGCCGCTGACGTTCTGATTTTTTGACTTGAAGTTATTGCTGTCCTGCTCGCTGGTGATGGTCAGGTCGCGCCCGACATCCGCCACGATGCGATCGGCGCTGACCTGCGCCCCGGTCAGGGTGGTATCGCGGCCGCTGAGCAGCGTCACCTTGTTACCCGCGTCCAGCGTGGTTTCGCTGTGGGTCAGACCGTCGCCGTCTTCACTGCCTTTACCTTTGTTGGCTTTGGCAAAGATGCTGAGACCGACACCGCCGGAACCCGCGCCAATGCTGGCACCCACAGAACCCCCTCCGCTGCTCTTATCGCTGCTGGAGACCTGGCTGTTTTCTGCCGATAGCAGGTTGATATCGCGCGCAGCGGATAACAGCATCTCATTCCCCGCCTGCAGCTGGCTGCCCTGTACCAGGATGTCGCCATTCTGCGTCGCGCCGTCGCTGCCGTTCGCGAAGATATTCAGATTGTGGGCGGCCTGAATAGCGCTGCCCGCCGACGTCATCTGCTCGCTCTGGCTCTCACTGTGTTCTTTCTGCATGCCCAGCGACAGGCTGATGCCGACAAAACTGTCATTTCTCGGATCCTGCAGTGCCCCGCGGATGGCCTGCGTAGCCTGATAGCCATCCAGGCCCGCTTTCACCAGCTGCAGACGCGCCATGCGGTCGTCCTGCTTATCGGTTTCCATCTCAGAAATGGTGTTGGCCGTATTCAGGGCGTCACCGACCGCGCCGGAAAGAGCCAGCGTCAGGCCGCTGGAGCGCGTTTCTGACGTGCTGTGCGTACTGGCGCTGTTTTCCACCGAGCCAATTTCCACGTTTTTGCCGATCAGATTGATATCGTTACCGGCGATCACTTCTGAACCCTTAACCTTCAGATCGTTACCGGCAATCAGCGTGGTATCGCCGCTGACCGAACCGATCTGGCTGCCCTGCGCCGTTGCACTGACCGTTTCATTGGTGGATTTGGTGAAGTTAGTCCCGATGTTGACACCCAGCCCGCCGTTGCTCATCAGGCCGGACTTGGTTTTCTGCTTCATCGCCCAGGCGTCGCGGCTCTCCTGAGCCGTGTCCACCGTCAGATTGTTACCTGCTTTCATCGTCAGTGAATCATCTGCGGCAACATTACTGCCGCTGACACCGAGATCGTGCCCGGCCATCAGGGTGATATTTTTTCCACCCAGGCTGCTGGCGACCGCGTTCTCTTCGGTAAACCCGGCGCGGGTTTTGGTGGTATTGCTGGACAGGAAGCCTGACCCCTTAACCTTCGACGCCATATCCAGGGAGGCATCCTCACCGGCGGTACCGATGCTGATGTCGTTACCGGCGCTCAGGTTAAGCGCGTTGCCCGCATTCAGCTTAGCCGCTGCCGTGGTGATATTATTTGCCGCCTGCATCAGCACATTGCCTGCGCCGGTGATCTCACTACCCTGTGCGGTGGTGGTACTCTGGCTCAGGTGATTGTCTTTATTCCAGACGATGTTGTCACTGCTGCCAGAATTGACCGCCGTCAGGTTAATATCGCGCCCGGCGACCACGGTGGTCTGGCCGTTTTCCCCGGCGTTGACCACTTTTGCCCCCTGCAGATTGACGTCGCGTACCGCCTGCAGCGCCAGTTTGCCATCATCCTGCTGCACATACATGCCAGCCACGCGGGACACCGTGTCGCGGCTAAAGCGGTTGCTGCCGTTGGTACTTTCCGTGTGGGTGGTTTGCGACACGAGGTTCAGATCGCGTCCCGCGCTGGCTACCAGCGAATTCTGCGCCTGGATCAGCCCGCCGTTATTGGTCAGATCCGTATTGGCCAGCAGCTGCACGCTGCCGCCGCTGATAATACCGCCGACGTTGGTGATCGTATCGCCGCTAATGCTCACCAGCTGGCTGGCATTGACCCGCCCCGTATTGAGCATGTTACCGCTGACGCCGATGGCAATGTTGCGTCCGGCAAGCAGTGCGCCGCTGCCGTCCATATCGCCCTGTTTAACCTGGGCATAGACCTGCGGAACCAGCACGCTCTGACGGCTGCCATCGGCCAGCGTGACGTCACGCGCCACCAGCCAGACCATATCGCTGGTCACGTTGGCCATCTGGCTGGCGGTCAGCGCCACGCCCGGTACCAGTCCAAAGGCTTTACCGAAGGCCACGCCTGACTCCATCAGCGCCTTGTACTGCTCTTCATCACTCTGATACCCGGCGAGGTAGCGATCGCCGGTCAGCTCCACCAGCTGCTCGCGCACCAGCCGCTGCTCATAGAAGCCGTCACCCAGGCGTTTCTGGGTGATATCCGGATCGGACTGTAACTGCGACAGCATGAAGTCGGAACTGAGCCAGGTTTTCTGGTTGGTATAGCGCGGATCGGTCTCGATCAGGTAGCTGCTGGAGGCGGAGGGCAGCTGACTGAACAGGCTGTTTTCCGGCAGCGTAGTGTCCGGCACCTGCGAGCGGATGACCGTCGCATCCGTTTGGCCCGCAATTTCAATACGCTGGCCGCCCGGCAGGGATGCCAGATCGCCACCGTTCAGCAGGCCCAGGCTGTAGCCATCTAACGTTGGGGCACTGCTCTGTACCTGAGTATTGCCTTTGACAACACCCGGTGACAGAGAAATCGACTGGATTTCATCCGGCGGCGTATAAGGTGAGGCATCGTGTTTCTGTTTATCATGCCCTTTCTTGTGGATGCGGTCCCATTCGATCACCTGCCCCACTTTCTGCACCAGCAGCGTGCCGGCCACTTCCACGTTTTTCAGGTTGGCGTTGCTGATCAACAGATCGCCACCGGCGATAATACGGCTCTTATCGTTCAGGGTACTGTCGGCGTTAATGCCCAGGCTGCCGCCGGCAATGATCTGGGCAGGATCGGATTCGGTGACCTGTTCCTGCCAGGTGTTCTGCGTATAGGCATACTGATAGTAGTGATCCTGATTACACACCACGCCGTTAATGCAGATGTGCTGCACCTCATTATGCGAGAAGGTAATGTCGTAGTCGCTGGTGCCGTAATGGACGCCGTTGTTCAGCGACGGCACCATATATTCTTCTTTCTGCTCCTCCGAGATATGTACCATCTGGGTAGCAAAATGGTCATTGATGTTGTTCAGCGTGCCGGTATTGATCAGCATATTACCGGCGGATTCAATGGTGGCGCTGTGGTTGTTGAGGGTGGTGGCACGCCCGGTGGCGGCATTATTTTCATCCAGCTGACCGCCAATCGACATATCGCCGCCGCTGTAAATCAGGCTGTGAGCGTTGTTGTTCAGCGTGCCGACGCCGAGGTCCAGGCGCTGGCGGGCGGCGATCGTCGCCGCACTCTCGCCTTCGGTCAGGTTATTCAGTTCCCCGGCCTGGATCGCCAGGTGATCGCCGTAAATGCGTCCGGTGCCGATATTATTCACCGTCCCCGCCTTCAGCACGGTTTCGACACCATCGATAATGCCCCGGTTAGTCAGGCTACCGGCCATATTCAGATGTGTACGCTGCCCGCTGATATCACCGCTCTGCTGATTATTCAGGCTGGCCGCCGTCACCGCTAACTGCTGGCCCGCGCCCAGCTGACCGGCATTATCCAGGGTGCCCTGAACGCCGAGGTCGAGGTTGCCGTTGGCCAGCGCACTGCCGGTATTGTTGAAGTCGCCGTTAACCCCCAGCTGCATATCGCCCAGGGACAGCAGTTGTCCGCTGCCGTTGAGCGACTGGAGGCTGGCGTTGAGATTTTTTCCGGCAATGATTTTGCCGCCCTCGTTATTCAGCGCGCCTGCCGTCAGCGTTGCGTTCTCTACGGCGGCAATACCGCCGTTCTGGTTGTTCAGTGCCAGACCGCCCGTTTCCAGCGTCAACTGCTGGCCAACCACCGTCCCGCCGACGTTATTGAGGCCGGTGCTGCGCACCTGCACGTTACCCGCAGATTCCAGCCGTCCGCCGTTATTGTCGACCTGCGCGCCATTCAGCGTGAGATCGCCCCCCAGCGCGGAGATCATGCCGCGATCGTTACCGATCGCCCCCGGAGACGTAACCGTCACCGCCGAGCCCGCACTGCGGCTGTCGCTCAGGTCAATGTCTGCGGCCTGCACGTCGAGCTTACCCGCCGCCAGGTTCTGCCCGTGGCTGGCCAGTTTACCGCTGCTGGTCAGCGTCAGATCGCCGCTTTTTCTTACGCTGCCGTCAGCGTTAATACCGCCGCCAAAGACCGAATTTTTCCCGCTGTTCAACTCTCCGGCGCGGGCGTGCGTATCGCGACCGGCAGCAATCAGCCCGTCATTACTCAGCTGCCCGCTGACGCTGGCGTTAACATCCCGTCCGGCATAGACCGATCCCCCGCTGTTAGTCAGCTGGCCGCTGGTCAGCGTCAGATCGCCCCGGGTGGCAGAGATCGCGCCGCGATCGTTGTTCAGCATCCCGCCGGTTGTCACTGCCACTTCCGCCCCGCTGCTCTGGCTGTCGCTGAGGTCAATATCTGTCCCCGTCACCGCCAGTTTCCCTGCCGCCAGGTTCTGTCCGTGGCTGGCCAGTTTTCCACTGCTGGTGAGGGTCAGATCGCCGCTTTCCCCCAGGCTGCCCGCGTTCTTCACCCCGGCACCAAAGACGCCCTCTTTGCTACTGTCAATCTGGCCTGCCCCGACGCGGGTGTGCCGCGCCGCAACAATCATACCCGCATTGTTCAGCTGGCCACTGACGGTGGCCTTCATGTCGCGCTGGGCATACAGCGTACCGCTGTTACTCAACCCGCTGCCGCTAACCTGAATATCATCGCTGGCATTCACGGTGCCGCTGTTTTCAATATGGCCGTCAGCGCTGATAGTGACGCTGCCGGCCTGAGCACCGAGGGTCCCGGCGTTACGCACGCCGACACCGCGCTCCGTACCGATCAGCCGGATCTTTCCAGCGTACATGCCGCCCAGCCCGGAAACATCCAGCGCCACCACCGGCTTCACCGCGTTATCATCGGTTGTTCCGGCATTTTTGCTGACGCTCTCCCCGTCGGCGCTGACGCGGTTTTTGCCGGTCGTCACCTTCAGGTCTTTCGCCCAGATGCCGCTGTTCACTTTTACCGTGTGCGCAATCAGGTCGGTGTAATCCTGACGACTGCTGTCCATCCCGGCACCCTGTACCACAATCTCCCCGCCATTCACCTGATAACCGGCGATCTGGCCGTTCTGCATAATCGCTTTACCGGTGGTCAGCGTTGAACGGTTGGCATTGATAAAACCGCAGCCTTCACAGGTGATCCCGGCAGGGTTAGCAATCACCACCTGGGCTTTTTTACCCGCCACTTCGATATAGCCATTCAGCTTACTGGGATCGCGCGAGTTCACCTCATTCAGAATGACTTTTGCCTCGCCGCGCGCCAGGTAAGGGTTACCCGATACCCAGCCCCCCTGCTGCGTCTGCACGTTTCGATGGGAGTTGTTCAGCACCACGCCTTTTTTATCCACATCGAACTGGCTGTAGGTATTACGCGACACACCGCCCGCACTCGGGGCCTGAATATTCACCTGCGGCGTCCCGTTGGCCGTCTTGCCGACCATCGGCTGCTGGCCGGCAGGCGCTTTACCGTCTGCGGCAATCCCTGCCGCCTGCGCCTGGGGCACCAGCGCTACCATGCCCAGCACGCCCAGAGTGAAGAACGCCAGCGGTGACAGCTGCCCAATCAGCTGACTGAGCGTATGCCCTTCGCCGCTGACCGCCGGGCCTTTGCCATGACCACGGCCATTTTCAGCCACCACCATCAACAGGCCGCGCGCCTTGTTGAAAATTACGCGATAAAGATTCTTATTCACCGGGGTTCATCCCTTCCAGTTAACGGCTTGCCAGCGGCGTTTCGCGCTGCCAGCGTGCAAAATCCTGATGCGTGACCGCATCGCCACGGAAATTCATAACGCGCAGACCGCGCTGTTCGCCCTTGTGATACAGCGAACGTACGCAGTGGTGCGGGAACAGCGTGCCACCGACCAGCCGGCGCAGCGCCTGCTGCTCTCCGAACGGCGCAATCCAGTCGCGGATCCACAGGCGGTTGCCGCTGTTCCAGTCCCGTTCCTGTACGTGGATGCCGGACTGCGTGAGATAACGCTGTTCCGCCTCTTCATCCATCCACGCCCAGCTCAGGAAAAACACCGGTTTGCCGTCACGCATCGCCAGCGCAAACTGCTGGTGCTTGATGGCGGGCAGCAGCAGCGTCGGCAGCGCGCTGAGGGGAATGTCGCGATGCTGCGCCGAGTGCATCCACAGCCAGACGCTGGCCCCCAGCACTTCGGACTCGCTGAAGGTGTCACTCAGCAGCGGGGAAATAACCTGAAAACCCTTCACCGGGATCGCCATATCAGTATTGCCAGCTCAGATTGAAACCGAGGGTGACCGGGCTGGTGCTGAAACCGTCCGGTTTAGAGAACGGCACCCCGGCGAACAGGTCATAGCCGGTATTAAAAGCATTACCGCGCAGGCCAATCACGCCGCCCGCCAAGTGACGCCCGACCTGATAATCAATACCGCCCTTCACTTCGCCATAGTCCGCACCCAGGTAAATTTCCTGATTCGGTAACGGGGTTCGCCACGCGATGTCATTACGCACGTACCAGCCTTCGTCGCCGTTCAGGGTAAATTCCCCGTCAAAACCGCGCACCGTCCAGCGGTTACCAATGGACATCTGATCCTGCGGCGTCAGCCGGGAGTGGGTCATCTGACGCTGGAACTGGCCGTTATAGCGGAAGGACTGGCCCCACAGCTCGAACGGTGCATCCAGCTGCAGGGAGAGCTGAATAATCTTCGCCAGCCCGGTGCCTTCATCAAAATTCTCTTCCGGTGCAGGCTGGGCTCCAAACCAGCGGGTACCGCGCTGATAGCTGACGCCGGCATCCAGCGTGGCCTGACCGATATAGTGGCGATGCTGTAAGCCCAGACGCCAGGCAGAGGTCTGACGGCGCTGCTGCTCAATCTCTGTGTCGTTAATGTAGTTACTGGATTCGCGCGTCATCACCTCATAAGTAAACGAGGTTTTCTGGCTGCCGCTGCGGTGCAGCACGCGTCCGAGCTGGAAATTAAGGTTCTTGCTTTTGCCGCTGTAGCGGTAGTCGAAGCCGGTTCCCAACCCCGACTGACGATAATCGTAGTCGCTGAAGGTGACACCGGTCGTCCAGTAACCGAAGGGGACAGAGTAGTGGATCAGGGTATTTTTGCTGTCGCGATCGGTTTTGGGCTGCAAAGCCTGACTGGCTGAAACGTAAAACAGGTCGCTGAGTGACAGCGGGTTATCCAGGGAAAGCGTCAGGCCACCCTGATAGCGTCCGGTGCTTCTGCTGCCGGAGTCATCCAGCGACGCGCCGAGCCGCCAGTGGCGAGTCTGTTTCCAGCTGACGTTGATATCGCTTTCTCCCGGTTGCTCGCCGGGAACAATCTGCATATCCGCCTGCACGGTTGGCAGCCGCTGCAGATTTTCCAGCCCCTGTTCAATATCGCGCAGATCCAGCAACTCCCCGGAACGGGAAGGCAGAGCGGTATAGAGCTGGACGTAGCGATCGCTGTCCGGCGTCAGGCGGATGTTGCGCACCTTTCCGGGGACCAGCATCAGCTTCAGGGTGCCGCTATTAATATCCTGCGGCGGTGCCAGCACGCGGGCGGTGACATAACCGTGATCCACCAGCCGATTCTGCACGGCGCTCATCAGCAGGTTGATCCCCTTCCCACCCAGGCACTGCCCCTGCGCCTGATCGGCCAGCTTTTGCAGTGGCATCCAGTGCGGGAAGGCATCCCGCCCCTGCAACTCGATGTGTTGCAGCGGGAAACAGGGCTGTTCGCTGGGGAACTGAAGGTGACTGAAGAAGCTGCCCGGTGCCTGTAAACGCACGTCCGGGGTGGGCGGCGTCAGCTGACGTTCCGCGGCGCGCTGACGTTCCTGCTGATTAATCAGCTGCTGATCGCCAGCCGTGGCAGCGACCACGCTTCCTGCGTGAAATAAACTAATAATAACGGCCAGACTACTGAGACGTGCAGGGGTTACCCCGTCTTTTCCAGACGCAATCCGTAGCATAGTGTTGCCCTGAGCAAGGTTTATTATTTATACGATGTTGATGCCAGGTACTTTAACGATTTCTCTTCCAGGATTGTTCCTAAACTTACATTATACTTACATTTGACTCACATTTTCGAACACAAAAACACCCGCTAAAAGGCTATCCACACGAAAGATAATGAAAATTAAAATCTTATTAATCAATAAATTATACAATATTTAAGAAAAAATACATAAATCACCATAAGTCAAATTCACCATCTGGAATTAACCGGAAACAAGTAGAAATAGTGAAGATAATACCCCATGTATACAGTCGCCACTGGTACGGAAAAAACCCCCGCCTTATTACGCCAGGCCGCCTGAAAAAGAGATTACTTTTCACCTCACATGGCAAATTCAAGTACACTCCCGCCGGGTATTCCTGCTTGAAGAAAAGGCGTGTCACTGATCTCATTTTCTACCGTCCGCAGCCGTCCTGCCGCCTGGCTGGCCCTGCTGGCTATTTTGCTGCTGTTCGTTGCACCGGTGATCTCTAAATCACTGGCGCAGGCGCGCGGCGGTGAAAGCACGATGATGATGCATCACGGAATGATGATGGACATGTCTGAGATGCCCGCTGTCCATCATGAAATGGCAGACAGCGGTGATGCGAATACCCTGCCCCGACACCATCCGATGTCCATGATGGATGACAATGCCTGCGGCTACTGCGTGCTGCTGGTTCATCTGCCCCTCGACCTGATGACGCTGCCACTGCTGTGGTCGTCATTACAGGCCGCCACGCTGCCGGACGTGCCGCTGTTCCAGCCGGTCGTCGCCCGCGTTGTTCCTCACTGCTTCCATCCCCGCGCCCCACCGCTGACGCTCGCTTCACGTTAATTTGACCTGCGGGCCCGCCGCAGACCCCGTGAATACCTGCAAAACAGGTGGATGGAAGAGACTATGTCAGAGAATATCCGACGTGCGGCTGCGCACGTCACCCACACCCGCAGCGCACTGATGGCGCTGCTGCGTCGACTGCATTTCTATATTGGCCTGTTTATCGCGCCGTTTATTTTTGTCGCGGCCCTGACCGGCACGCTGTATGTGATGACGCCGCAGCTGGAAAACCGGCTGTATCATTCGCAGCTGTTTACCACGGCAACCGGGCCGGACCAGCCGCTGTCTGCACAGGTGGCCAAAGCCGTTAGCGTGATGGAGCCGGCAGCCAGAATCGCTGCCGTACGTCCGGCACCGAATGAGGGAGAGACGACCCGCGTGATGTTTGCCAGCGCCGATCTCGGGCCGTCGGAAACCCGGGCGGTGTTTATTGACCCGAAAACGCTGGACGTCGCGGGGATAATGACGGTGTACGGTACCAGCGGCGTACTGCCGTTGCGCACCTGGCTGGACTATCTGCACCGCAACCTGCTGCTGGGGGATATTGGCCGCAACTACAGTGAGCTGGCGGCCAGCTGGCTGTGGATTGCCGCGCTTGGCGGCGCGCTGCTGTGGGCCACTCAGCGCACACCGCCCCGTAAACCTGTGCGGGCAGCGCCGACGCGGGCACAGCGTCTGGCCGGTCATCGCCACTGGCACACCACGCTGGGTATTACCCTGCTGCTGGGACTGGTGTTCTTCTCCGCGACGGGGCTGACCTGGTCACGCTGGGCCGGGGACAATATCGCCCTGATGCGCAGCCACTTTGGCTGGATGACGCCCGCGGTGAACACCGCTCTGCAACCTGAACCCGCCCTGAAAATGGCAATGCCAGCGGATGAACATGCGGAGCATTACGGCCATATGAACGTTGCCCCTCATGCTGCACCGCCAGCCCACCCGGCCGCCGTCAGTCCGGCACAGTTTGATGGCGTGCTCAACGCGGCGCGTGCCGCAGGGATCGACGCGGCCAAACTGGAGATCCGCCCCTCCTACCTGGCGGATAAAGCCTGGACCGTGAATGAGATTGACCGCCGCTGGCCGACGCAGGTTGACAGCGTGGCGGTGGACCCGCAGAACAACAGCGTGACCGATAAAGTGGCGTTCGCCGACTTTGGTCTGCTGGCCAAACTGACGCGCTGGGGGGTGGATGCACATATGGGCGTGCTGTTCGGCGTAGCAAACCAGCTGGTGCTGGTGCTGTCTGGCGGCGGGCTGTGCGTGATGATTGTGATGGGCTATCGCATGTGGTGGCTGCGCCGGCCGCAGAGCGGGCAGATTTCCCCGCTGGATACCCTGCTGGGCTGCTGGCAGCCGTTGTCGATCAGCGCACGCTTTCTGCTGCTGGTGGTGACGGCGGTGGTGGCGGTCTGTTTGCCAGTGATGGGCGTGAGTTTGCTGGTGTTACTGGGCGTGGATGTGTGGCGCTGGCGGCGCGCCGTGCGCGCCTGACCATCAATACAGCACCGGGATATCTGTAGGGGCTGAACGTTTGTTCCGGTCAGCCCCTCCGGATCGCGGAACAGGCCAAACGGACGTTACGCTAATGGCTTCGCCAGATAATGCTCCAGCATCGCCAGCAGCAGCTGATTATCCACCGACTGCAGGACATGCACCAGCCCGCCTGTCGGCTCACCAATAGCCACATCCACCCGCAGCGGCTGGCGAAAGCGCCATGACTTGCCACGCGTCATTCCCGGGCGCAGCTCCACATCAACAAAATAGTCTGCCGCCGTTGCCACCCGCTGATTAAGCAGCCAGGCCACCACCAGCGCGTCGTGGATCCAGCAGCCCGGCAGATGACGGGTCTGAATGGAATAATCAATCCACGGACGCAGCGTCTCGGTAACGAAACGCGCCAGCGGCGTGTCGATCTGCGCGATCCGGTTCAGATCCTGATGCGTCATCAGCGTCTGGCTGGTGACATCCATCGGCACCAGAGTGATATTGGCCCCGCTGGTCAGCACCCGGTGCGCGGCCTCCGGGTCAATGCCGAAGTTGGTATCTTTAATAAAATCATCCAGCGCAAAGACACCGCCCATAATGGCGATTTCCTGAACCGCATCGGCCATCTCCGGGTAGCGCTCCAGCGCCAGTGCGACGTTAGTCAGCGGGCCGATCGCCACCAGGGTAATTTTTCCCGGATTAGCGCAAATCAGCTGCCCCATTGCGTCTGCCGCCTCGACCGCAGGCGCAGGAAATGACTGAGGCTGACGCACGCCGCGCCACAGGTGTGCCAGCTGGTTACTGTGAACACGCTGATCCAACGCGTCACGCCACGGGGCCGCTGGCTCAGACAACGCTGCCTCTGCGCCTTTCGCTACCGTTACCGGCAGTCCGAGGCGCGCCATCAGATCCTTCACCACGCTGTATCCTACCTGGCTGGGGGTGTTACCCGCCACGGTAGTGATCAGCTCCAGTGAAATTTCCGGCGCGGCCAGCGCCAGTGCAAGAGCCAGCCCGTCGTCAACGTTGGCTCCCGTAATACCGTTCCCCGGATCACAATCAATAATCAATCTTTTCATCGTTTTATCTTATTATTTTCCCGACTTACAGCCGCAGGACTCACCCAACTCAAGGTGATGAGAGAATTCACTTAACGTCTCCTCCCCTTTCCATGCCGCCAGCATTTTAATCGCCGTCTCTGCCATTTTGCGTACCGGCTGACGCACGGTGGTCAGCGAGGGCACGTGATAGGCCGACTGGTCAGTACCGTTAAAACAGACCAGCGCCAGCTGATCCGGCACGCGGAGACCGTGTTCCGACAGCGCCCGAATACAGCCGATCGCCTGGGCTTCGTTAGAGGTAAACAGCGCGCGCGGGCGCGTTGCATCCTGCATCATTTGCTGTGCCGCCTGGTAGCCGCCGTCGCGGGTATAAGGAGTATGGAATATCCACTCCGGGCGTTCTTCCACGCCGTACTCCGCCAGCGCATCACGCCAGCCGCGCAGGCGATCCTGCGTATTCAGCATCTCTGCCGGACCGCAGATGATCCCCACCTCCTGATAGCCGTGGCTCAACAGATGGGCGGTCACCTGGTGCGATGCCGCCCGCTCGTCAACGCGGATCACGCTTACTGGCAGCCCGGGGTCAACCCTGTCCAGCATGACAAACGGCGTACCGCTGGACTGCAGAACATCAATGTAGGGATGGCGATCGACGCTGATATAGAACAGGCCGTTCACCTGCTGACTTAACAGATTATTGATCAGCTGCAGTTCACGCTTGCGGCTGTCACCGGCATCGCCCAGCAGCATCACCATATCGTTGGCCAGCGCCTGCTGTTGCAGCTCATGGGCCAGTGAAGCAATAAAGGCATTGCCGATATTGGGTACCACCAGACCGTAGGTTTTGGTCGTCCCGGAAGCCAGCGCACGCGCCACGCTATTGGGGCGGTAGCCGGTGCGTTTGATCGCCGCCAGTACGCGTTCGCGCGTGGCGGGCGCAACCGGACGCGGACCGTTGTTGACCACGTAGCTCACCACGGCGACCGACGTTCCGGCTTCTTTCGCCACGTCGGCCCGCGTAGCCCGGTGATGAATGGTTTTTGCCACAGGCATTCTCCTCACCAATAAACAGTTCAGGCCGGAAAAATATCCGGCCCGCGAGTTCCTTAAGATTGCCCTGCACGAAAAATGCGCGGGCCGCAGCCCACGCTATTTAACGCTGTCTTCCGTGGTTAAATCGCATCTTCCGGTGCATTCAGATCGCGGCCCCGGGTTTCCGGTGCCACAAACGTGGTCAGGAAACCGATACCCGCCATCACGGCAAAATAGGTCGCAATTGGCCACCAGTGCCCGGTCCAGGCCAGCAGCGCGGAGGCCACCAGCGGTGCAGTTCCGCCGGAGAGGATCGACCCCAGCTCCTTCGCCGTGGCCATTTTGGTGTAGCGATGATGAACACCAAACATTTCCACCCCCCAGGCCGCCTGCACGCCAAAGATACCCAGCGATGCCAGCCCCATACCGGTGACGATGGTGGCAATCACAATGGCCGGCTCACGCGAGTCGAGCAGCATGAAGGCCGGGAACGCGTAGATAATCAGCAGCAGGCAGAAGCAGCGATAGGTGATGCGACGACCAAAGCGGTCGGACAGCCAGCCGGCCAGCGGGATGATCAGGAAGCCAAGCAGCGACGCAATAAACACCGCCGTAGTCGCCACGGATTTGTCCACTGCCAGCACTTTGACCACATAACCGATAATGAAGCCCTGGGCCAGATACGACGGGCCGTTTTCACCGATGCGCAGTCCGACCATGGTCAGGAAGGCACGGCTGCGACGCCAGAATCCACGGGTGTCCTGCACAGGCGGTTCGGCGGCCAGCACCTGCTCACGCTGCGCTTCCAGCTCGGCTTTTTTGCGTTCAAATACCGGCGTTTCCCGCAGATGACGGCGGATCCACAGCGCCACCAGCGCAATCAGCGAGCTGCACAGGAACGGAATACGCCAGCCCCACTCCTGCAGTGACTGCTGATCCAGCTGTACCACGGCCAGCCATACCAGAGAAGCCAGCAGCGTGCCGCTGTTTGAACCCAGGGCAATAATCGAAGAGACCAGACCGCGACGCTGCGCCGGGGCATATTCACCCAGCATCACCGTGCCGCCGGAGAGTTCTGCACCCGCACCAAAGCCCTGGCTGAAACGCAGCAGCACCAGACATGCCGGTGCCCATACGCCAATCGAGGCATAGCTGGGGATAAGACCAATCAGGGTGGTGGAGGCCCCCATCAGGATGATGGTTGAGACCATGACGACTTTCCGACCTTTACGGTCGCCCAGCCAGCCAAAGAACAGCGCCCCAATCGGGCGGGCAATAAAGCCCACTGACCAGGTGGCAAAGGTAGAAAGCAAGGCCATTGCCGGCGTGGCTTCAGGGAAGAAAACATCACCGAAAATAATACCGGCGGCCAGACCATACAGCGCAAAGTCGGCGTATTCCATTGCCGTGCCCAGCCAGCAGGACAGCGTCGCACGCCAGAAATCCTTGCGCCCTTCCGGGGTGGCTAAACGTTCATCTGCCGCCGAGTCGGCTGGCATTGCAGTATCCTGTGCAACGCGTTGAGGTGTAGACATGAAAAATTCCCTGATGTGAGGAGTTCTGTTCGGTACCGTCCCTGGCACGCACTCCTCCTGCGGAGGAAAATTCGCCAGTGAAGATGCCGTGTTAAAAAGCATGACGAAAGGTCGGTCTGCCCTCAATAAGGAGAGTGCCGGAAAACAGGTTGCCTCAGGAGGCCACTCTTTTTCCGGTCACCCGGACCTGGCGGGCAGTGAGGTTCCCTGGTGTTGGAACGCATCTATTCGCTTTGCGCCGACGGTCTAAAATTGACCAGTCGTATAAGTTACGCGAAACAAACATTGACCTTCAGGACGCTGATAACCATCAAGCACCGTGAATTTTCACTACACAG
The DNA here is from genome assembly GCF_055556675.1 of Erwinia sp. PME.40.26/001. NCBI lineage: Bacteria > Pseudomonadati > Pseudomonadota > Gammaproteobacteria > Enterobacterales > Erwiniaceae > Erwinia > Erwinia sp. PME.40.26/001. The sequence goes on along the minus strand of NZ_JBVHNP010000007.1, from coordinate 150,640 downwards.
CTATTGTATCTACACGCGTAGATAAATCAAGGAAGCAAGAAGGTATTAATTAGATTTTCTTGACATTCAACCGGTAGGCGTCGTCAGAAAACCAAATAAAATCAATGAAATAATCAGCCTGAAAAATAGCCGATTTTTTTTCACCGTTCAAACATCGCGCAACCTTAAGACAAATGCGTATTAAGGCGCTGATTCAACGTTATAGCGCGTCAGTATTGCGCGCAGATGACAGGGTAAAGATTGAGCCGCTGTTTGTGTTTCGCCAGGGGGGTGGGTAAGCTGAAAACCGAACCCTCCAGGCGAAAAATAATGACCATTACTTTGATGCGCCACGGCAAACCCGACCACCACCTGCCCGGCCGCCGATCTGCGCTGGCGATGGCTGAGTGGTGTGAGGCTTACGATCTGGCCGAGATCTGCGACCTGCCGCCCGAACGCAGCCTGCGGCTGGCCGCGGAGGCGGCGGTGATCGTCACCAGTACGCTACCGCGCGCGCGCTCATCGCTGGCAAAACTGGGCAAATCCGCCAGCCATATCGATGAGCTGTACTGTGAGGTGGCAATGCCCGTCATGCCGCTGACTTTCCCCGCCCTGCCCCCTTTGTTCTGGCTGCCGGTGCTGCGGTGTATGTGGCTGTTTGGTTATGCCGGGAAAGTCGAATCCTGTACTCAGGCCAGGCAGCGGGCAATACTGGCCGCCGATCGGCTGATCGCGCTTTCCGCCGAGGGAAATGTGCTGCTGGTGGGGCACGGTATTATGAACAAGCTGATTGCGCGCAGGCTGCGGCACCTTGGCTGGCTGGGAGAAAAACACGCCAGCAGCCGCTACTGGAGCAGCGCAATCTATCATCCGCCGGTGATTTAGCCCCTCTCTGATGTGACTGACCCGGGTCGTGCAGGCCGTATGGGGGCAGTTCGGGAGAGATTACGGTTATTTTTCAATCAGTTCGCAAAAATGCTATTTTGCCTGGAAATGCAGCAGACGCGAGTTAAGCGCTGGATCGCGCCGCTGAGTTACATTATAATCCTGCGCCTCAGGCCCCATAGCTCAGTTGGTTAGAGCACGCGACTCATAATCGCTTGGTCGCTGGTTCAAGTCCAGCTGGGGCCACCAGATTTTACCTGTTCAATCAGGACACTAAGCCACTTCGAAAGGAGTGGCTTTTTTTATGCTTTGATTTCCCTACCCGGTTCTTATGCCACGGCTTGCCTCCCTCTTTGGGGAGGTGACGGATCACACAGTAAGTGATAGGATACCTATTCATTTATCTATTCATTTATCTATTCACTCAGTGATTCAACATTATGCCTGATCGCTTCGACACGATACGCCAGTTGCTCAGTCAGGGGCCAATGCAGGCACGGCAACTGATTGAAAAAATGAACATTAGCCAGCCAACACTGTCCCGCGCATTGAGGCAGATTGGTGACGATCTTGTTCGATTCGGGGCAGGTCCCTCTATTCAATATGCCCTACGCGATACCTGGCGCAGATTCAGCTCTGCGCCTGTTTACCGCATCACCGGTGAAGGGCGCGTTCAGCCTCTTGGCGAATTGATTCCGGTTCGCCCTGACGGGTTTGTCATGGTGCAAACCGACAATGTGGGCCTCCATAGCGACGGGCTGCCGTGGTGGCTGTTTGACATGCGACCGCAAGGATATCTCGGGCGTGCCTGGGCATCGACGCACGCGGTCGGGCTGGGCCTGGCGGCGAACCCAGAGCAATGGTCAGACGCGGATGTGGTCAGGGCGTTGCTCGCACAGGGCCATGATGCGATCGGCAACCTGCTGATAGGGGAGCAGGCACGGGATCGTTTCCTGGAGATGCCAGAACCCCACCCCGTTGATCGCGACACAACCTACCCCGCGCTGGCCGTGGCGGCGGGTGCGGGTGAGGCGCCAGGATCATCTGCGGGTGGTGAACAGCCGAAATTCTGTACCTATACAGAACGTGGCCATGTGTTAGTGAAATTCTCGGCCCCGGATGACAACCCGGTTAGCGAACGCTGGCGCGACCTCCTGCTGGCCGAACACCTGGCGCTGAAGGTGCTGGGTGTTAAAACAGAGGTGTTTGATTTTGCTGGACAGCGCTTCCTCGAGATCCCCCGATTCGATCGCATTGGCCAAATGGGCCGTGTCGGCGTCTTCTCGCTACGGGCACTGGATGCAGAGTTTGTCGGTAATGCCAGGGCTTCATGGCCAGCGCTGGTCAATAGCCTGATTACGGAGGGGCATGTCCATCCTGATGCCGCCGTCGACACCGCACGGCTTTGGGCATTCGGGGTCCTGATTGGCAATACCGATATGCACCACGGAAACCTGTCGTTCATCAGTCACCATGGTCGTCCATATCACCTCGCACCGGCCTATGACGTTCTGCCTATGGGGTTCGCACCCAAAGCGAGTGGCGCAATCGTGAACGAGCTTCGACCCGCGTCACTATCGGAAGTGATTAGCGGAGATACCTGGCGGGAAGCACTGGATCTGGCGGAGAACTTTTTTGCTATAGCCAGCAACTGCGATCGCTTTTCTGCCCGTTTCACCCCGTGCCTTGAAGCCTTACGCCGCCACCTTGACGAGGCCAGATCGCGTATCGCCCGCCTGGGATAAGAGGCGGGTTCAACGTTATTGAGCGGTTCATTTTTCCGCTCAAGCAACTTCAGTTTGCTACTCCACCCGCACCACCACCTTCCCCTTCGCTCGCCCGGTTTCGACATACGCCAGCGCCTCCCGGGTTTCGGCGAAGGGAAACACCCGGTCGATCACCGGCCGGATCGCCCCCGATTCCACCAGGGTGCCGATCTCAGCGAGCTGCTCGCCGCTGGCGCGCATAAAGACAAACGAATAGCGTATGCCGCGCCGTTTAGCCTGCCTCCGGATGCGGTAACTCAGCAGGCGCATCACCTGCTTCAGCCCCCAGGAGAGACCCTGTTCCGTGGCAAATGCCGGGGTTGGCGGACCGGAGATGGAGATCAGCTGGCCGCCGGGTTTCAGCACCTGCAGCGATTTTGCCAGCACATCAGCGCCCAGGCTGTTCAGCACCACGTCGTAATCGTGCAGCAGGGTAGAGAAATCCTGCGTTTTATAGTCGATCACCACATCCGCCCCCAGCGCTTTGACCCACGCCGCACTGGCGGCACTGGTGGTGGTCGCCACATACGCCCCCAGGTGTTTCGCCAGCTGAATGGCCACGGTGCCGACGCCACCGGACCCGGCGTGGATCAGCACCTTCTGCCCTTTTTTCAGTTTTGCCGTCTCTACCAGCACCTGCCAGGCGGTCAGGCTGACCAGCGGCAGGGAAGCAGCCTCTTCCATACTGAGACTGGCAGGTTTTAACGCCAGATCGCGCTCACTGACCGCAATATATTCAGCAAAGGTGCCCATACGTCGCGCGTCAGGCCGTGCATACACCTCGTCCCCGGGGCGGAAGCGCTGCACCTCCGCGCCGACCCGCACCACCACACCCGCGAGGTCGTTACCGAGGATCAGAGGCAGAGGATACGGCAGGATCATTTTGAATTCCCCCTGGCGAATTTTGGCGTCCAGCACGTTGATGCTGGCCGCCTTTACCTGCACCAGCACGTCGTCGCCGCGCAGCGCGGGCTCCGGCATCTCAGCTATTCGTCCGCCGTTTTGACGGCCATAACCGTCAATGATATACGCCTGCATAATCTGTCTCCCGCCATTGATTCAGTGCTGTGTCTGTTCGCCCCTGAGCCTTCAGGTGCGGCAGTGCAATAACGCCTCGCGCTAGGCCAGCTTCAGGTTTTTACGAATGCCCGCGTCCAGCACGCTGTCCGGCGCAAAATGACGTAACAACCGCAGCCGGGCAGCGGCCTTACCGGCGGTATAACGGCGTTGAGGCCTGGCGGCACGCGCGGCTTTCAGCACCACAGCGGCGACCACGGAGGGGGCGTCAGCGCTGGCCATCGCCTGACCGACCGCAAGGCTGACCGTCTCCCGCTCGCCGGCATACTCTGTCAGCAGCGCATCCGCCATCAGGTTATTCGCCTCAAACGGGGTGCGGATATAGGCCGGTTCGATGACCGACACCCGGATCCCCCGATTGCGCAGCTCATGATCGAGCGCTTCCGAGTACCCCGCCACCGCATGTTTACTGGCGACATACAGCGCCACGTACGGCACGGGAACCAGCCCGAGGATGGAGCCAATATTGATGATCCGCCCGCTGCCCTGCTGCCGCATATGGGGAACCACCGCACGGATCATCCGCACCATGCCAAAGAAATTGATATCAAACAGCGCCTGCGCCTGCAGCACAGAGCTCTCTTCCGCCCCCGCCGGGCTGAGGCCGACCCCGGCATTGTTCACCAGCAGGTCGATACGACCTTCACGCTGCATCAGCTCGCTGACGGCCTCTGCCACCGATGCCTCCCGGGTGACGTCCAGCGCCAGCATCGGCAGCGATCCGGGCGCAGTGTCGGCAGCGCGTCTGCTGGTGCCGTAGACGGCGTAACCGGCCTGCAACAGCGCCTCCGCCGTCGCTTTGCCTATACCGGACGACGCGCCGGTGACCAGTGCAACGGGTTTAGTGGATGTCATGGGCACGATCTCCGGTCAGGAGGGTGAACAGGCCGGTGTCGGGCTGTAAGCAGGTCAGTCTCATGGCGGCGCTCTCTTTAATCGGGTTTATAGATGATGATTATCATCATTGCCTTTTTAGATGATGTATGACATATATAATAAATGTCAACCAACATTTAAAAACAGCGAGGCATCTGCATGAAATACACCACGTTTGGCCGTAACACCGGTTTACGCGTCTCTGAGCTGGCGCTCGGTACCGGTAACTTTGGTACCGGCTGGGGCTATGGTTCGGAAAGGGAAGAAGCAAAGCAGGTCTTTGACGGCTACGCCGAAGCTGGCGGTAACTTTATTGATACCGCCGATGCCTATCAGTTTGGCCAGTCCGAACAGCTGGTCGGGGAGTTTATCGCCGCAGAGCGCGATCACTTTGTGGTCGCGACAAAATACACCCTGGGTGCCTCCCCCGCAGGCGGGATCTCACGCACCGGTAACAGCCGGAAGAATATGATCCAGTCGGTGGAGAGCAGCCTTAAGCGGCTGAAAACCGACCGTATCGATCTGCTGTGGGCGCACTTCGATGACCAGCTAACGCCGCTGGAGGAGATCGTGCGCGCGTTCGACGATCTGGTGCGGGCCGGTAAGATCCAGTATGCCGGATTATCAAACTTCCCCGCCTGGCGTGTAGCCCGTGCAGATACCCTCGCAGAGCTGCGCGGCTGGTCGCGCATTGCCGGGATCCAGGTGGAATACAGCCTGGTGCAGCGCACCGCCGAGCGCGATATGCTGCCGATGGCCGAAGCCCTGGGCATGGCGGCAACGCTGTGGTCACCGCTGGGTGGCGGTCTGCTTACCGGCAAGTATCGTCAGAGCAACGAAGGCCGACTGACCGGCTTCGGCGGGCGGCTGGTGCATACCGAGCAGGACACCACCCTGCTGGATACGGTGATTGCCATTGCCGGGGAGCTGCAGATCCTGCCGCTGCAGGTCGCCATCGCCTGGCTGCAGCATAAAGCCGCCCGCGCCAGCACCAGCCTGATCCCGATCCTGGGCTCACGTCACCTGGGGCAGTTAAACGATACCCTGCAGGCCCTGACGGTCAGACTGGAGGCGGCCCAGGTCGAACGGCTGGATGCCGTCAGCGCAATCCCGGCCGGCACGCCGCATGAGCAGATTGCCGGAACATTACCCTCGACCCGGGGCGGCATGGACCTGGCGTCAGGCTGGCCGCCGCGCGCCTGAGTCCGTGAGTGAAGTGGCATCACCGGTTGAGTCAGTGAGACGCATCCCCTAAGATGAGGCCCGGATAAAGCAGGAGAAGACAATGGCGCGGGTATCAAAACAGCAGATGGAACGTCACCGCGAGGAGATTATCAGCGTCTCCTCGGCGCTCTTTCGTGAGCGGGGTCTGAACGGCGTCAGCGTCAACGATCTGATGGCCGCCGCCGGGTTAACCCACGGCGGTTTTTATGGTCACTTTGACTCCAAAGACGATCTGGCGGCCATCGCCAGCCGCAAGGCCTTTGACGACTCGCGGGCGCGCTGGGAGGCGATGCCGGGCCAACGGGATCTGCACGCGCTGGTGGAACACTATCTCTCCCCTGACCACCGTGACGGCGTGCAGGGCGGCTGTGCGATCGCGGCGTTAGCCAGCGATATCGCCAGGGAAAGCCCGGATAAACCGGTGCGCAATGTCTGGCTTGAGGGCGTAAAAGGGATGCTGGCGATGCTGGAGTCGGTCTCTGACTGCGGGGATGAGGCGCAGCGCCGTCAGCAGGCTTTGATGCAGCTTGCGCTGCTGACCGGGGCACTGACGCTGGCCCGGGCCACGTCCGGGGACGGCCTGTCCGATGAATTCCTGACCGCCGCAAAAGCAGCATTGCTGGCAGAGAAGAAGATCTAGCGATCAAAAAAGGGAGTGGTTAACCAGATTGAAGGCGCGCTGACCGTCGGCCAGCAGGCGCTGATGGAACGCCAGCATGCTGTCAGGCGTCAGCGCCTGCAAGTCGGTGATACCGGGCGGAGAAATCATCTGTTGTGCCCGCAGCCAGCGATCGCGACTGGCTTCCAGCGCCCCGGTTGGCACCTGCTGCTGTTCCTTCAGCAAAGGCTGGCATGTTTCCCACAGCGCCTCCGGGCTGAGCGCCGCCAGCTCGGTATTCATCTGCACTAAAAAATGGTCAATACATGCCGCCAGCTCCGCCGTCGTCAGATGCGGGGATTGCAGTGCAAACAGGATACCCGATCGCCCCGCCGCCTGATAAAAACGACAGCTCACCACATAGCCAATATTCTGTTCCACGCGCAGGCGCTGGAAAAACAGCGGCTGATAAATCATCGCCAGCAGCTGCCAGGCGGCCAGGCACGCCGTACTCTCCTCCACCAGCGGGCAGAAGCGCAGCAGGGCGGCCTCCGGGCTGCGTGTTGCCACCCGGTATTCAGGCTGTGGTGGTAAAGCCTCAGGCAGCGCACGTCTCGCCGGGTTAATGGCCGCCGGAAAGGCACTCAGCAGGCAGGCGAGCTGCCGGTGCAGCTCGTGATCGCCGCCTTCCAGTACCGCACGCCAGGGGAGGTTGAGCGGCGTCTGGGCGTCTGCGGGAGGGTGCAGCGGCTGCAACTTTTCCGGCAGCGCACCGAGTAATGCCCGCACGGCAATATCATCGTGCAGCGCCTGACGCTGGCGCAGAAACTCCCGCTCTCCGCGTGCTATCACCCCAGGCGGAATAGCCGCCAGCAGCGCATTTAGCGATGCCAGCGTGCTGACCATCAGCCCCGCCTCACCCTGTAACTGGACAAGCCAGCGCCCCTGCGGGCAAACGATCGCCAGTTCGCCCCCGCGATGGGCGCAACCCGCCGCCAGCGCCCGCAGACGGGCCTGCACGATCTGCCCCCAGGGCGCTGGCAGGTTGCATTCAGGACTGAGCAGCAGCACAGCGGGCGATTCATCGCGGCGATGGTGGGCCAGCGTTGCCTGACGCGCAGGCAACGTGGGGATGGCAGGCGGCAGGGGTTGTGGGAAGAACACGAACGCCTCGCCTGAGGTATCAGGCTGTACCGGTGCCCGAACGCCCGGCTGGCAGGCCAGCATCCAGCCCTGCACCTCGAGCAGATCCAACGGGGTGCTGTCAGCAATCCACAGCCGTGATAAGGGCGCGGCAGAGAGCTGTGGGAACCGTATCGCGCCCTCGTCGTCCCCGGCCGGAGCAAAACCAAAGGCACGTTCGCGCAACTGATCCATCACCGGTAACTGCGCGAAGCGACGGCTGGCCAGCTGCGCGTAATGAGCGCGCTGCGCGGGCGTCAGTCGGGCCAGCTGTGCCAGCCAGCGATGGACGCACGCTTCAGCCCGATCGGCATCCCCGGCGTCCACCAGTACCAGTTCAAGCGTGATCACCGCCTGCTGTGCGCTGCGATACGGTAACAACAAGCGGGCAGCATCGCACAGTGCCTGCTCGCGCAGCGTGGCCATCAGGCTGCCCGCCGCTTCGTCCAGCAGCAGCTGGCGCAGCACTGTCAGCCCGCCGTCGATCCGCTGGTTCAGCAAAAAGGAGAGACGCAGGCGCGGCGCACCGGTCAGTTGCAGGGCGATATCACACTCAGCAGCAGGCGTTAATGCAGGCAAGGCGGGGGGAAGCACCACGCCCGCCGGGAAGGCTTCGGCGGCCTGCTGGGCCAGTGACCACAGCACCGCGATCGGCTGCGGTCCCTGCACCCACAGCGTCACCGTATCCGCATGGTAATAACGCTGATGGAACTGCTGCAGCGCCGCACGCAGCGCAGTGTGATCGTCGCCAAAGCCCGCTGCATGACCCGTCTGAAAGCGGTGCCACGGATGGGAAACGAAGGCTGTGCTCAGCGCCGCATCACACAGCGTGTCCTGATGGTCGGCCAGCAGGCGGCATTCGGCATCAATAGTCGCGACTTCCTGGCGGATCGCGCTGGCAGACAACAGCGGTGCCACCAGCATATCCGTCAGCCGGGGCAGCGCATCAGCCAGTTGCTCGGGGGCGCACTCGAAAAAGTACGCCGTGCTGCTGCCGAGCGTGGTGGCGTTCAGCCGTCCGCCGCGTGCGGGCAGCCAGGCCATCAGCCGCTGGTCATCCTGAAAAGCCTGGCTGCCGGCAAACAGCAGGTGCTCCAGCAGATGGGCCAGCCCCGGCCACGCGTCCGGTTCATGATGGCTGCCCACCTCCACCTGCAGCAGCGCGGCGGCGCGAGTGGCCTGCGGATCGTGGATCAGCTCAACCCGTAAACCGTTGCTTAAGCGTCGCTGCAGATGCTGCATCCGTTACCCTTTAAAGATCAGCTGAGCGTTGACCCGCTGTGAGTTCGCGCGGTTGCGGAACTGGAGCTGGCTCACCTGAATATTCGTGCAGTTGGCCTGCTCACGCGCCTCAAGGATCATACCGTGATGCTCTGATTTACTGCACACCGGGTCAGCATTATCCGCATTGCCGGTCAGCATAAAGGCCTGACAGCGGCAGCCGCCAAAGTCCTTCTCTTTTTCTGAACAGGAACGACAGGGTTCCGGCATCCAGTCAAAGCCGCGATAGCGGTTAAAGCCGAAAGAGTGAAACCAGATATCTTCCAGGCTCTGTTCCAGCACCGACGGAAACTGCACGGGCAGCTGGCGGGCGCTGTGGCAGGGCAGCGCCATGCCTTCCGGCGTGACGCTGAGAAAGATCGCCCCCCATCCGCCCATGCAGCCCTTAGGCCGCTCTTCGTAATAATCGGGCGTGACAAACAGCAGGTTAGCCAGGTTATCGCTGGCGGCCATTTTCTCGCGATAGCGATGCACCACCGCCTCCGCCCGCTCGATCTGCTCACGCGTGGGCAGCAGCCCTTCGCGGTTGAGCTGGGCCCAGCCGTAAAACTGGCAGGTGGCCAGTTCGACATCGTCCGCTTCCAGCTCAATACAGAGTTCGATGATACGGTCGATCTGGTCGATATTATGGCGGTGCAGCACGAAATTAAGCACCATCGGGTAACCGTGTGCCTTCACCGCCCGCGCCATCTCCAGCTTCTGCTGAAACGCTTTCTTTGACCCGGCCAGGGCCGCATTCAGCACTTCATCGCTGGCCTGGAAGCTGATCTGGATATGATCCAACCCGGCTTCCGCAAAGGCGTCGATCTTCTTCTGCGTCAGGCCGATGCCGGAGGTGACCAGATTGGTGTAAAAACCCAGATCGCGGGCGGCCTTGATCAGCTCAGGCAGATCCTTACGCACCAGCGGTTCCCCACCGGAGAAACCGATCTGCACTGCGCCCATCGCCCGCGCCTGTTTAAACACCTCGATCCACTGCGCGGTGGTCAGCTCTTTTTCCTGCTGCGCAAAGTCCAGCGGGTTAGAGCAGTACGGGCACTGCAGCGGACAGCGGTAGGTCAGCTCGGCCAGCAGCCAGAGCGGCGGTTTAACGGCAGGGTTAAGCGGGTTCACGGAAGATAATCCACTTCTGTTCACGGGCTGCCGCGAAGAACTCTTTCACGTCGTCATCCACGCCACCCGCTTCCGGGAAGCGCGTGTTCAGCGCCAGGATAATCTCTGACAGCGTACGTTGCCCATCGACCAGCTCGAGGATCATCGTTGCGCTGTCATTCAGTTTTGCCATGCCTTCCGGGTAGAGGATCACATGGCAGTTCTGCACTTCTTCCCACTGCAGGCGATAGCCACGGCGGAACATCGGGGTCGTTTGTTCATTGATCACAGCAGTTTTCCTCTGTGCCAGACCGCCTGGTCCGTCACGGTATGGTACGGCGGGCGGTTGAGGACGTAAGCCATGGTCATGGCGTCCAGCATGGTCCACAGGATATCGAGTTTGAACTGTAAAATTTCCAGCATCCGCTGCTGTTTTTCCACGGTATTACAGTATTCCAGCGCCAGCTGTAAACCATGCTCTACGTCGCGGCGCGCCTGGCTCAGACGGCCACGGAAATAACCGTATCCCTCTTCTTCAATCCAGGTGTAGTGCTGTGGCCAGCTGTCGAGCCGCGACTGGTGGATCTGCGGTGCAAACAGCTCGGTCAGCGAGCTACAGGCCGCTTCCTGCCACACCGCGCGGCGGGCAAAGTTAACGTAAGCATCCACGGCGAAACGCACGCCGGGTAAGACCATCCGCTCAGAAAGCAGCACATCACGCTCCAACCCTACGGCTTCCCCCAGCCGCAGCCAGGCTTCGATGCCGCCATCGCTGTCGCCCTGCCCGTCGTGGTCGAGAATGCGTTGCACCCACTTACGCCGCGTCAGCGGATCCGGGCAGTTCGCCATGATCGCCGCATCTTTCAGCGGGATGCGGGTCTGGTAATAAAAACGGTTCGCCACCCAGCCCTGGATCTGTTCACGTGTGGCCTCACCGTTATGCATGGCAATATGGAACGGATGGTGGATATGGTAAAAAGCACCGCGATCGCGCAGCGCCTGTTCAAACTGTTCCGGGGTCATCAGCGTCGGTTGGGTCATAGTTCAATACTCATGCCATCATAACTGACCTCAATGCCCCGCGCGGTCAGCGCCTGGCGCTCGGCAGAGGATTCATCAAGGATCGGGTTAGTGTTATTAATATGGATCAGGATCTTACGTTTTGCCGGCAGACGGCTCAGCACCGTCATCAGGCCCTGCTCTTCACCCAGCGCCAGGTGGCCCATATCGCGGCCCGTATTGCGTCCGACGCCGGTATTCGCCAGCTCGTTATCCTGCCACAGCGTGCCATCAATCAGCAGGCAGTCGGCCTGCGCCATTAACGCCAGCAGCGGCGCATCGGGCTCACCTAAGCCTGGCGCATACAGCAGCTTACTGCCGCTGGTGGTATTTTCGATCATCAGCGCTATGTTGTGGCCAGGGAGCGGTCGCCCGCGATACGGTGAATAGGGGGGCGCATTGCTAAGGATCGGGATCGCGGTAAAGGTTAACGCCGGGCAGACCGCCACAGAGAAAGGCTGCGCGGGCGCAATGGCGTGGTGGATCAGTCCGCCGTTCCAGTGCTTTAGCATGGTAAAGATCGGGAAGCCGCTGGTCAGATCCGCATGCACTTCCGGGGTACACCACACCGGATGCGGGCAACCTTCACGCAGGTTAAGTAAACCGGTGCAGTGGTCGATCTGGCTGTCGGTCAGAATGATCGATCCTATCGCCGTGCCGCGCAGCACGCCCTGCCTGTGCAGCTCCGGGTTGGCAGCAATCTGGTGGCAAATATCCGGCGAGGCATTACACAGCACCCAGTCGGTACCGTTATCACTGACGGCAATCGAGGACTGCGTCCGCGCGGTGGCGGGGATAGTGCCGTCACGTACGCCCTGGCAGTTGTGACAGTGACAGTTCCATTGTGGGAAACCACCGCCAGCCGCAGAGCCGAGAACTTTGATTTTCATGGGTCAACCAGCAGAAGAAATAAAAATGCCTGCTACAGCGCAGGCATCCACATGACTTACCTGAATAATTCGTGCTGTCGCAGTGACAGTGCGAAGTATGGAGATCAGGCATTAGCCTAAATAATTCGAGTTGCAGCAAGGCGGCAAGTGTGAGAATCCCCGGGAGCTTACTCAGGTAAGTGACCGGGGTGAGCACACGCAGCCAACGCAGTTGCAGCTTGAAGTATGACGGCGAATTAGCGGTTGGAGATGTACAGAGTCACTTCCAGGCCCAGACGCATATCGATAAAGGTCGGTTTAGTCCACATAGTCATTTCCTCAGGTGTTTAAAAAACGGCCGCACTGCATTCAGTGTCGGCAAATGATCGGCATGTTGTCAAATTACAGGAATTTGGCGGCACAGATGTTGCGCCTATGATAAATCGATATCAACCCTAAAATCTGCGCGGTTTATGCTGTTTTTGAACTATTTGGTTCAAAACTCAGATCTTATTCACCCCAGGTTTTTTTCAGTACCCGCAGCCAGTTGGTTCGACAGAGTTTAGCCAGCAGCGGTTCCCCGTAACCCGCTTCACGCAGCGCATCCAGCAGGCGCGGCAGCCCGGTCACATCCCCGATCTCGTTGGGCAGGTTGATGCCATCAAAGTCCGAGCCAAAAGCAACGCGGTCTTCCCCCAGCTTTTCCAGCAGATAGTCGAGGTGCTGCACCATCACACTGAGCGGCATATCGCCGTCACGTTTGCCGTCAGGGCGCAGAAACGCCGTACCGAAGTTCAGCCCCACCAGCCCGTCGCTTTCTGCAATAGCGGCCAGCTGGCTGTCGGTCAGATTGCGCGGTTGCGGGCATAAGGCGTGGACATTTGAGTGGCTGGCCACCAGCGGCGCTTCGCTCAGGCGCACCGTGTCCCAAAAGGCTTTTTCATTCATGTGTGACAGGTCGATCATCAGGCGGCGCTGATTGCAGGCGCGGATCAGACGCTCACCTGCCGCGGTCAGCCCGTCTCCGGTATCCGGTGAACCCGGGAAGCTGCCGCTGATCCCCGTACCAAAGCGGTTCGGCAGATTCCAGAAGGGCCCGATGCTGCGCAACCCGGCCTGCTGCCAGCTTTCCAGCTGGCTGAGATCCTCATCCAGCGCGTCTGCACCTTCCATATGCATCACCATCGCCAGCACGCCGTTTGCCATACACTGCTCGATGTCGCTGACGCGGCGGCAGATTTTCGCCTGGCCTGCCGACTGCGCCTCCAGCTGGTGCAGGATGGCGATCTGCTCTCCGGTGATGGTCAGCGCATCGAACGGCTCTGCCTGACGCGTGGGGAACTTCGCCACGTAATCCGCTGGCGGCACAAAAATCGCAAACAGACCGCCGGCAAAGCCGCCTTCGCGCATCCGCGTCAGGTCAAGATGGCCACTGAGGCGCTGATGCAGGAAAGCCTGCGCCGGATCCTGCGCATGGTGCAGCCAGAGATGCAATAACACATCGTTATGACCGTCAAAGAGGGGAGCGTTCGGAGAAGAGTTTGTCATGGTTGCGCCAGCGTTCGCCTGAGAAGCGGAACAGGATAGCGCAGTTTGGCTGAATGGGGGACAGGCAAAAACCAGGGCGGGCACGAACCCGCCGCTGGGGTTAGCTGCCAAGACGGCTGGTACGGGTTTTCACCGCTGCCGGTGGCGGCGTGGTGGCCTCCACCGGCCGGGCCACAATTCCGGTAATACTCTCCATCGATTTAAAGGTACAACTGCAGTTCAGATTCTGGCACTGGTGATAGCGTTCCTTGGTCTCACTGCTGAGGATCCGGCTGGAACGGGCATGGCTGTTATGCTGGCAAATCGGGCAAGGCATCATGGCTGACCTCCACTGGTCATCAGTTAAACTCACACATTGTGAATAAAACTAATTATATTCACTTTAAGTGAATCATCAAGTGGTTTTTTCACTTCCCGTGACATTATTCGGTTTAACGTCAATGTCCCAGGTTTCACCACCCACCGATTTTTCCAGGTTCACCGTTGTACGAAATCCATTATTATCAATCACATGATTCACTTTGATTATTGTCCACTGTTGGGCATCAATCATCGTTTTGAACCCGCTCAACCGTATCGGTGTTTCCGGTATCAACACTGGCATTCCCTGAGCAATCACAAAACTCATGCTCGCGGTCATCGCCTGGCGTTTCTTCCAGTCAGCCTTCGCGGCGTCCATCGCCTCTTCCTGGGTTTTAAATACCCCAGGTATCTGAGCATAACGTTCATAAAGCGGCTGCGGGATGTCCTGTCTGGCCGTGCCGGGAAAACGATCGGGTTGGTTTTCAGGGATGACTCGGAACACTCTCACCGTGCCACTGCTGGCTTTATCGAGCTGCATCCATTTGGCCTTAACGCCACTAAAATGCATCTGTGATACCACCTGATAATCATGCTTATCACCGTCTTTACGTGTGAGCAGGAGTTGTGGGATCGCCTGCCCACTGACGGTTTTGTTCGCCCCCCGTACCAGCATCAACACTTTGTCCTTCTTGATCGTGACCGTTGCACCATATTTTGTTGCCATAGTGGTCAGAAACTGCGCGTCGGTAAGACCACTCTGATCTTCATGATCAATCTCAATTGAGGCCAGTTCACCAGCAACTTCTGCCCCAAGTTCATTGCGTTTCGCAATCTGCAATACCATGGCCCCCAGCGTGGTCTTATCGTATGAATGGTTTCCCTTTTCCATTAACGAATCACTCAGATTGGCGCTGCGCCCGACCAGCTTCAACTGATCGGGAGCACCGCTGTGATGCAACTCATCAATAACAAAATCCCCTTTGCAGAACAGTGGCCTGCCCTGCCAGCCGATATACACCCGCAGGATAGCGCCACGCTGCGGCATCATGAGCCTGCCATCACTGTCATCCAGTAACAGCGTCAGTGCGTCAGCTTCTAAACCGCGAGCATCATCAATGGTCATACTCAGCAGGCGTGGCCGCAGGTTCTCAGTGATATCCAGATTATTAAGTTGAATCAGATAGTCAGGTGCCAACGGCGCACCGATATCCACCGGTAAACTGTTATTCATACGATGCTCCCTGCCAGGGTTGAGACCTGGGAACTCACATTGCCGTAAATTCGCTCCGCCTGCTGCTTGAGATCACCAAACATGGCACTTCTCGATTCATCGACTCGTTTCAGTTTTAGCGTAAAATTGATCCTCCGAGCCGTGCCGTTTTCCAGTAAGTCAGCATGCACACCGTTGATATTTTCAATGACAAACATGCCATAAAGAAATCCTTCACCATTGAGTAAAGGCCATGCCTGCCCCGCTTCTGCTATATCCATCAGCGCCGCCAACGCAGGAGCTCCCCCGGTGATTTCCGGGCGCAACTCACCCTGCAACGTGATGTTTTCTTCGCCGACACCCAGAAACTGTTGTGCCGGGCGAGTACCAATACGGCTGCCCGCTGCCCAACGATACGCACTTTCCTGCGTCATCGTCTGAAATGGCAAAGTGCGACGTTTAAAAATAAACATACCGAGTATCATCATCATGGTTTATTGCCCCCAGAAGCTGCTGCGTTGGTTGATAGCAGCACGCGCCTGCGTTTGCTGCTGATGGTTGTCGATCATCGTGCGAACCTCCGCTTCCCCCATACCTGTAGGAACGTTGATCACATAGCTGCTGTTAAAGGTGTTCTGCTGGCTGTTGCTGGTGCTGGTGCTGGACGCTGTAACGGGTTGATAGCGGGCACCGCCAAAGGCGACAGGTGCGGGAGTATCCGGCGCAGCGAAGTCTGCGCCCCCCAGGGCGACCGAGGGACGCTGTGCTGACGGATCGTCACTCAGCGAGGTTTCTGCATCGGCCGCTTTTTTATCGGCTAACCCAAGCTTTTCCAGCAGCCAGCTGACTTTTCCAGCGAGTGTACGTAAAATCGTCAGGGGCAAACTCAATCCATTTACCAAAGCCTCACCGACAAAACGTCCAAGATTCCCCAGCTGCTCCAGCTTCTGCGCCGTCATTTCAATCGGTGAGAAAAATGCCTTTATACTGTCAAAAGCACTGTCAATCTGCTTACCTGCCTCATCAAAAATGACCGTTAACGGTTTAAATGCGTCGAATAGTGGCGTCAGCACAGCGCTGATCCCTTCAACCACCCCGCCAAAGAACGCGCTGAGCGGCTCCCAGTACTGGTAAATCAACGCAGCAGCGCCGACGATAGCGGCAATGGCTATACCGACAGGCAACGTGATCGCCCCCAGCGCCGCAGCGATCGCCCCACCAGCAAAAGTAAACACGCTACTCAGGATCCCAGCGCCCGCCATCAACAGATTCAGGCCACTGAGTACTGGCACCACCACGGAACCGATCCCGCCGAGTGCGGCAATCAGCAGCCCGCCCCCCGCCACCAGTTGGGTGATCCCGCCCGCCAGCGTGGGGTTGTCCTGGATCCATTGATCAACGCCGGTTAATAGCCCGGTGGCGGTCTGCGTCAGGGAACGCAGCGTACCGTCCAGTTGGGTAAACACTGTCAGGCTGATGCTGTCGATCGCGGCATTAAGCTGGCCGATATCCCCCGCGAGGTTATCGGCGGCGGGCATGGCGATTGCGGACGGCGGGCGGACATCAGACGATGTTGCCGCCTCCTTTGGCGGCGCGCCCGACCGTGCCGTCATCACCTGATAGCCCGGCTGCAGCAGCTTCGCCCCCTGGCGCGCCACGCCCATCGCCTGGCTGCTGACCGCACCGATTTTATCCACCACGCCCTGCCCGGCCTGAAAGCGCTGCTGCACCTTGCCTTGCCCGAGCTGAAAGCGCTGTTGTGCTTTATTAAGGTTATTTCTGACACGCTGTGGGCGCTTTTGCGCCTCGGTCACGCGGATCACCTGCAGGCGTTCCCTGCTGGCGTCGAGTGCGGATTTACTGTTGCGCGTTGCTGCCCGGGTACGTTCGGCGCTGGCCCTCAGCGCCACGCGCTGCTGAAACATCGCAAGGCCGAGGGATTGGGTTTCCCCCGGCAGATCGTTTAAAAACAGGTTCGCCCGGATCACCGCTTTGCGCAGCCCATCCAGACCGAGGTTAATACTCATCACGACTCTCCACTCTGTGTACCGCTACGCACAATGGCCTTATGCCGCCAGTCGAGCAGTTCAGCCAGCGACATGGCGTTCATCTCCGACGGCGGCCAGTGAAAGATGGCGGCGATATCCGCCATCAGATCCTCTACCGTCAGGCCGTTGGGCCAGCGGACGTGTCCGGTTTCGCGGACAAAAAACCGATCACCCGTCCGCCCAGCTCAATCAGATCGACCGGGTCGAGATTGAGGCATTCCGATTTGGTCAGGTTCGGCAGCGTGATACGCGGCAGAACGGTGATCAACGCGTCGACGTCCGATCCGGCCAGATCGACCAGACGCGTACCGCGCAGCGTGCCGGCGTTGGGTTTAATCAGTTCCACGCTGTTAATCACGGTGTCGCCACGCACGATCGGCGTGACCAGCTGGAGGGTATTTTCTGCTTGTGACATAAGCGTTCCTTTACGGGTAAAGCGGGTCGGGTATGCCCGACTCCTGCGGGGTATGCAATTAGGGGCGGGTCTGCCCGCCCCCTGCGGTTACGTCATTACGGGACGGGTTACACCAGGCCGATGTTTTTACGGTGCCCGGCCAGGCGGTCGACACCATTCACTATCTCGACCATGTTCACAGTGTCGATTTCGATCAGCGGTTTACCGTTCCAGGTCAGCTTGTAATAGGTGCATTTGGTGGTGATTTTGGTTTCACTCTCCTCACCCTGCTTGCTTTCACCAAAATCGAACTGCTGATGCTTGCCGCGCAGTTCCACCTCGACTGCGATGGTCTCGTCGGTGTCGTCACGCTGGTAAGATCCCATAAAGCGCAGCGGCACCGTGGCCCCGCCCCACTGGGTAAGGATGCGATCGTCGAGTCCGGCAAGGGTCCATTCAAGATCCAGCGCATCGTCTTCCAGACCGTTATCAATGTGCGCCACGCCGTTCATACCGCCGCCGCGATAGGGATCCAGCTTGCGCGCCAGTTTCGGCAGCGTCAGCGAGGTCACCACGCCCTGGTAGCTGTTAGCATCGTTGAATAAATTCAGGTATTTCAGTTTCTTGGGCATTGCCATGGGGTTTTCTCCTTAGCGGTTCACAGAAGCGGCGAAGTTCGCCAGGTAGCTGTCGGTAATACGCTGACGCAGCGTCAGATCTTCCAGCGGCGGCACCGGGGTGTAGTCGTAGTCGATATACAGCTTGCCGGCTTTCAGGCTCTCCTGATTATTGGCGCTTTCGTCGTACCAGCAGTTAGCGCCCAGCAGGTAACCGGCGTTGATCAGCTCGCGGAATTTCGCGTTGATGCCGGCGATGATTTCGCGCACCAGCGTGGGCGTCAGCGGTTTGTCGTTGGCCCACATATGCGCATCGGCCATGGTGTCGGCAATCACCTGCGCCGAGCGGGTGTAGTTCTCGAAGGCGAACAGCGGGTCATCGCTACAGGTGCGGTTGCCCCAGAAGCGGAAGCCGTCTTTGCGGACCAGGGTGGTCACGCCGGCTTCGTTCAGCAGGTCGGCATCGGTACCGGTCTGCTGCAGATCCCAGAATACCGAGGCGTTAACGCCAGTGACGCCGTTAACGCCAACGTTGGACAGGGTCTTATGCCAGCCGGTGTCGTTGTCAATTTTGGCGCGCAGTCCAAGCGCCCGCGCCGTCGCCCAGGCGGTGTCGGCCTCGCTGGTAAGGGTGTTCCAGGCCACAAAATCTGGCCAGATCACCATCAGCTCGCGCTGGCTGAAGTTATCGCGATACTTGATGGCCTCAGTCAGGGTCTTGCAGCCGTAAGCCGAGATATAACCGAACGCACGCAGCTGCTGACACACCGAGGCCAGGGCGGTAGCGACCTCCAGCGAGTCCAGCCCCGGGGCGCCGAGGATACGCGGCTTAACGCCGAGGTCAGTCTGCGCACTCAGTAGCGCTTTCATCCCGGTATAACGCCCGTTCTCGTCAGTGCCGCCAATAATGTTGCTGGTCGTCTCAGCGGCGTCTTTACCTTCCGCTACGCGCACCACAACGGTCACCGGCTTACTCTGGTCGGCAATCGCACGCAGTGACTGTGCCAGGGTACCCTGGGTACCGGCTTTACCCAGCGCGGCCAGGACATCAGTGATCAATACCGCCGTATTCAGCGGGAAGGTGGTGGCATCGGCATCTTCTGCAGTACAGATCATGCCGACGATGGAAGTGGAAACCGCTGAGATACTGCGGGTTCCGTCATTCACTTCTACGACGCGTACGCCGTGGTGGTAATTTGCCATCTTTATTGCACTCCTTTGTTGGGGTGAGGTCATGATGACAAGAAATTAACGGGCGGGCATGCGATGGGCGTTGTGGGGAGAAGGGGACAACGCAACATTTAAAAAAGTTAATATAAACAGGTAGTTAGAAAGATAAAAAACCTGTTCAACGACGACAGAATGTTTTAAAAAACAAAAAAAAAGCGCCCCTGCCTGTCAGCAGAGGAGCTTTTCATTAAACGTGCGATAAGGCGGAAAACAGCGTACTACGCGCTGCGATACCAGCCCATTAACTTGATAAAACTGTTGGTAATGGCCAATGCCGCGCCCGACCCCGTACTGGCGGTGGTACCGGAAACGGTGTGGGTGTGGGCTCCGATACCAACGGTGTGTGAGTGAGCGCCAATAGCGACTGTGTGAATATGAGCACCGGCAGCAGTTGTTGTTTGAGTAATATAACTCGCATCCGTTGTACTAATGAATGAAAGCTGGGTTTTATTGCCTTCCTTATTCCGACCGCTAATCGTATGAGTATGTTCCCCTGTACTGTTGGTGCTTTTACTACCATAGTCAAACGTACTGGTCGGCTTAGTTCCATAATCAAACGAACTGGTGGTCCCCGAGAAGGTGTGGTTATGCGCGGGCAAATTCGCCACCGACAGGCTGACCGCATCCGCGCCACCGGTAGTAAAAGTATCGCTCCCGTCCGCTTTCGCCAGGCGAATGGTTCTGTTTTCACCGATATATTTCCACGTCGTGCCGGGGAATAACGTATTCGGGTTTTTATTCTGGGCAAACCAGGTGACGATCCCGACCGGATAGATCTCGTTCAGGACGTTGCGGTTAGCCAGATCGTATGCCGCTTTCACCGCTTTTGGCGTTGCGGCCTGCGTTTCACTGCTGCTGTTAATAGCGCTGCTCAGCATCACCATTCCCTTCGCCGCCAGCGTGGCATCAGGCTGAGTGCGGTTAGCCAGGTCGTAAGCCGCTTTCACCGCTTTTGGCGTCGCGGCCTGCGTTTCACTGCTGCTGTTGATAGCGCTGCTCAGCATCACCATTCCTTTCGCCGCCAGCGTGGCATCAGGATGATTACGGCTCTGCTCATGGCTGGCGATGCGCAGATTGACATACTCTTCGGTAGCAAAGATCAGGCTGTCATCCAGCGTCAGGGCAATCGCTTCACTGCTGCTGACCGCCAGTACCATACGCAGGGTCTGCGTTCGTCCCGAACCCTCCTCCAGCGCCGGCTTATAGGTCTCGGCCATATTACTTACCGCCAGCAGCGTGCCGTCTCCCGCCAGAAGGCCCAGCTCACGCATCCAGAACCCACCAGCGCTGGCCGGGATAATGGTTTCAACCACCAGCCAGTTTTTATGGCTGCTCTCCACCTTGACTGAATTGACAGCCTGACGGTACACCTCATGCACCAGTCCGGTCTGCCCCGGCAACGGCGTGGTCGGCTGGCCGCTGCCGTCACCGACTACCATGGTTTTGATATCGACCTGAGTACCACCCTGCATCGCTGCGGCGATGCGCGCCTGTCCTGCCGTGGTCACGACAGATTTAAATTTTAACGCCATGTAAAACCTCTCACGCGGGGAAAATCGTTACCGTTTCAGCGTCATACTGAACGGCACCTGTCCAGACAATGCCCTGAATATCCTGGGTGATCGTCAGGGCGGTTAAATGACGGCTGACGGCTTTTGCATCCGCAATCAGCCGCTCCATCTCGTTAAACATCGCTTCATCAATACCCGACTCCAGCACGCCAATTTCCAGGCGAAACGTGCCCGGCGGCTCCTGGTTCTGCCACCATTCGGTGATGTTGATGACATACCCCAGCGGCTCGACCACGCGCCGGATCGCGGCGATGGTGCCCTTACGGCGGTGAACGAACTGTGCGGACGCCACCACGGCACGCTTTGTCTCCTCCGGCCAGGTCTGATCCCAGCGGTCAACGGACCAGGCCCAGGCCAGATAGGGCAACAGCGCGACCGGACAGGTCTGCGGGTTCCACAGGGTGCGCAGCGGCACCGGTAACTGCTGAAGATGGGCGCAGGCTTCGGCGGCAGCCACCTCCAGTGGCGACGATCCGGCGGGCAGCAGGCGGTTACTCATCGGAGCCTCCCACGCGGATCCGGTGGCCGGTACACCAGCCCGCCTGGGTTTTATCCAGCACCACGTCGTGCGCGGGCTGAGTCAGCTCCACTCGCTGTACCCCTTCAACGTGCAGCGCAGCAAACAGCGCCGACTGGCGGATATCGCGCCCCAGACGGCTCTGTGCGGTGACAAAGGCAGCCAGCCGCGCTTCTGCCGCCGCGCGGATGGGTTCCGCTTCCGGGCCGGGATAGAGGTACAGCGTGGCATCCACGCTGTACTCCACGATAGCCGCCGACTGCACGCTGACGCGGTCAGCGACCGGGCGGACATTTTCATCATTCAGCGCGATATTGACCGCCGCCAGCACCTCCGCACTGGCCTCGCCACGACCTTCGCGCGACAGCACGGTGATCAGCACTTCTGCCGGGGCCGGGCTGGTCGCACTGACATCAGCCACCCGCCCGTCAGCGCTGCGGGCGTGGTACTCATACGCCCCACCCGGACCGGCTACGCTCAGCCCCTCAAAAGCCTGAGCGATACGCAGACGGAAATCGTCGTCGCTCTCAAGCAACGCGGGAACCGGGGGGCGGGTACTGTTATCTGCGTGCCTCAGGACCAGACGGGTCACGCCATTGTTGATACCGAGCTGGTCGAGATCGCTTCCCGTCGCGAAGGCCACCATCGTGGCTTTCGCGGCTTCGTTGATCCGCTGCCGCAGGATCAGTTCGCGATAGGCATTCTCCTCCAGCAGCTTAACAATGGGCTCGGACTCCAGTTCAAGAGTGCGGGCGATGACCGCCTGCTGATCGGCCGGATAGAGCGCAATCAGACGGGTTTTACGCGCCTGAAGCAGGGTTTCAAAATCCAGCGCTTCGACGATGTTCGGCGCAGGTAACTGACTTAAATCAATGGTGGCCATAGTAGTTAACTCACTGGAATGGATAAGGAAAAAGTGGACTGATTGCTGGTACCGCTCAACGCGACCTCCATACGGCCGTCAAGACCCGGCTGGTAGCTGATGCTGTCAAGCGTGATGCGCGGCTCCCAGCGCAGCAGCGCCATGTAGCAGGCTGACATAATCTGCAGACGCAGCGTCTCGTTCTGCGGCTGGTCGATCAGTACCGACAGCAGCGATCCGTAGTCGCGGCGCATCACCCGCGCACCCTGCGGAGTCAGCAAAATATCGCGCACCGACTGGCGAATATGATCGCTGTCTGCCAGTGATAGCCCGCTGTCGCGCTGCATACCTGACCAGGTTGATGTACTCATCACTGTGGCCCCGCTGTTTTGCTGCCGCCGCTCTCGACACCCGCGTGAACGTGGCTGTGGACGACGATACCGTTAGAAGAGAAGCTGCCGCCGCTGTGGCTGATCGTGCCCTGTAGCGTGCCCCCCTCGCTGAGCACAAAAGTTTTCGCCTTCAGCTGCTGAGTACACTCCACCAGCGGGCTGTCGAGGGTGATTTTTACCGCCGCCCGGATGCTGGCCGACTGGATACCGCTGGCTGTCAGCGCACCGCTCTGCGGTTCGTAGGCGATTTGCGCCCCGTCCGGGAACTGCCAGCACACCGCATCCTGCGATGCCGAAGGCGGCGGGAAGGCATCGGAGAAGATCCCCGGCAGCACAAAGGCGGTGGTCAGTTCACCGCTCAGCGCCAGCAGCAGCACCTGCTCACCCGGCGAGGGGGCATGCCAGCTGCGAACCTGGCCCGCGCTGCTGCTCAGCCACGGCAGCCAGCCGGTGAGGTTGCCGTCGCTCTTTACCCGGCATCGCGCCCGGGGAAGATCGACCTCGCTGACCGTACCGATGCGCAACAGGTTGTTGAGCTGGCGGCGGGTTTCCACGACAAATTCATTCATTGCGTACTCCTTCTGGCTTTCAGGCGGCAGGCCATTCACTGACCAGCTGATGGTTGATATAGAGCTGCCACGGGCGGGACACGGCTTCCGGCACCGCCGGCTCCGGCAAATGGGTCACACTCAGGGCACCGTCGCTTTCGCTGACCAGCACGCGCTCGGTCAGCGGGATCACCAGGCTGAAGTCGCCGTTAACGCTGCTGTTGAACACCATGCCGTTTTCACGCCTGGCGGGCGTGGTCATCAGGTCGGGCTGATTTTCCCGCAGCCACAGCAGCAGGGAGACCACCAGAGCATCCCGGTCGTCGCCAGCGTCGCTGACGGTAATGCGCAGCGGGTACTGGTATTCAAAACTCAGCGAGGCCGCGGGCGTACAGACCACCCTGCCCTGTTCCAGCGAAAGGGTGAGCCGTTCAGGGTGATTCTGCAGGTCGGGTACGCGGGCCAGTAAGGCCTCGCGCAGTCGTTTGGGTTTTAACATCATGTTGCTCCTGACACTGTTTAAGGGTTTCGACTTGCAGGCCGCACGTCAGCAGCGCCTGCTCCAGCTGGCGGATCGCCGTCAGCAGGTCCCCCTGCGTCTCCGGCTGAACCGCCGGTACCGGACAGCTGCTGATGACGGGACAGCCACGCCAGATAATCACTGGCGGTGGCGAAAGCGGGGTGCTGCTGCAGCCGGATAATCCCGTCAGGCAGAGCAGCATGGCTCCAGTTTTGTAGTGCCTCATTGCTGTGCAGAACCCTCTGATCGTTGACATATTGTTTCAGGGTGATATCGCCGGCCCTGAGCAGTGACTGGCGCAGCGCGCGCTCAGCCTCGGCCTGGCGGGTGATATCCGCTTTCAATTGCCTGATGACGGCGTTTCGCTGATCCAGCCCCGCGTGGAGCACGGCGTTACGCTGCTGCAGTTCGATGCGCTCACGGTACAGAATGGCCAGCCAGCGCCCGCCGCCGCCCAGCGCGATCAGCAGCACCAGCGCCAGGGTTATCCATAATCGGGTCATCCCACCCCCTTCATGCACAGGGCGCGTTCAGCGTTTCTTCGCGCCTCAATTCCCTTATTACGTACGCCCGCGACATACACCCAGCGCATCAGCTGGTCGCACGCTGCCCGCCACTGCTGCTGATTGATCAGCCGGGCATAGGTGGAGCGACAGACCGCGCCCACGCCGACGTTAAAGGCAAAGGAGACGGTGGCGTCCCAGACCCCCTGCGGCATCGTCACCTGCAGGCAGCGGGCGATACCGCGCTCTACCCGCTGTACGTCGTCAATCAGATTGACCGCTACCTGACGTTCACTGACCGTCGTCACGGGCGTCACCCCCCGGGTATGGCCGATACCGTTCGTCCAGACGCCCGCACTGCACTGATACGGTGATGTCCGGCAGCCCTCAGCCCTGGCCAGCAGCTGCAGGCCCTCGCCGGAGATCTGCAACGTGGAGAACGACGGCAGCGTGACGGCCAGCGTCAGTACGGCCAGCACCGCACATTTTTTAGCGGGTGAATTCATCTTCGCTCCCGTTTTTCTGTCGCTGTTGCCACAACCGCCAGGTCTTACGGCGGTAGTGCCAGTTGATAAAGAAGTTGGCGATGTTGATGCACAGCGTCACCACGGCCACCAGCGCACCCACCATAAAGGCGATGTCCTGCACGGTGTGCCGGCTGGCCCACATCATCATTACGCTCGTGAAGTAGCCGATCAGTGAGCTGCTTTTCTCCATCGGTCAGCTCCACAGATTGAGCGTTTCATGGGTGGCAGAAAGGGAGAGCAGCGGAAGCTCAATCGGATAACCGTGAGGCAACCGGGCTCCCTGTTCAGCCAGCCCGCGATTCGCGGCGTAAACCGCTTCCACCACCTGCCGCGTACGGCCGTAGTGGCGAAAGCAGATTTCATCGACGCTGTCGTCCTGCAGGGCAAAAATTTTCATCGTTCACTCTCCCGTAGCGGGTATTACGCTGATAGAAACGGCCGGGAAAGGGGCGGTGATATCACGCCTGCTTCCCACTGCCGGGTAACCACAGTCAGTGTGCGTTTTCGGCTACCGGCGCTCAATCGGGGGGTGTTGTAAGGCGAGTGTGACAACGTGAAGCGCCCTGGCCGGGGCGGATACGGCCTGTATTCATTGGCAGGCGGCGGTACGGCGGGGGCAACAGGCAAAAAAAAAGCCTCCGTCAGGAGGCTTCAGCAGAACAGGATGCAGGGGGGAATATCATGTCCAGCCAGACAGCGATCGGCGTCTCCGGGCGACAGAGGACACCCGGAGCCTGTGCTGATAAACGTTAACGTTCAGGTTTGTGGGGGGAAAAGACGACCGAGAACTGGGCGTTTTTCAGCTCTATACCGCTGGCAATATCGGCGATCAAAAGCAGCGCTATTTCACGGTCACGCTCCCTGCAAACCCCTTCAGAGGTTAATCTTGCTATCAGTTCCACGCGTTCCAGAATCACGCTTTCGGCTAATTCTTTGTCCACAACTCCCCCTCCATTTCACTGTACGTATATACAGTATCATAGCACTTACCAATAAGAAAAGTTTTTTACGCGTACCAGCAACAATCTTTATCACACTGATAATTATCAAAATAATCCGTCACATCCCCTTTAGGGATGTCTGCCACCTCTGCGGCTCTCTTGCCTTTATTTCGGGTCATCAGCGTGAGGTTGTCATGTTTAAAAAAGGGCTTCAACGCCGCTTAATTAATTAGCGTGGCTCATCTGGATGCCGCGCACAGCGGGGCGCTGTGCATTATTCACTAAAGATGAATTGCGGGTCTGGCATGACGAAAACGGCGGGTTTTCGGGTTGTAAAAATGACCATAATCGGGCAAAATCTACGCTAATCCTTATGCTCTCCACCCTGACGTGCCCATAAAGCTACAATAATATTTGCGCACTCCCCAAAAAATGAAATCACCAGGAGTATGAGAGTGAGCCTGAAAATCGACTTTCAGAACGGCGCAAAAGAGGTGCTGGATCGTGTCCTCCAGGCCTACGGATTTACCACGAAGCTGGCGCTGGCTGAACATCTGGGTATTGCCAGTAGTAGCCTGGCTAATCGTTATTCACGCGGCCATTTTCCCTCAGACATCGTGATCCGCTGCATGGCGGATACCCATGCCACGCTGCAGTGGCTGGCGACCGGCCAGGGAGAGTCGCCGTCTGCCACCCCGGGGAACGATGGCCCACGGCCTTCCCCCGCCGGGCATGGCCAGTCGCTGCCCCGCCAGCGGCTGGACGGCGGGAAACTGACCGACCTGGCTGACATGACGCTGGAAGCCGCCTTCTTTGAAGGCTGGTCCGTCGCCCCCGATCGGCCGCTGATGGTGATTGACGGCCAGCAGCAGTTCATCGCCGAGCAGACGTTCAGTGAGATCCAGGACGGTGACTGGCTGGTGTCGCTGGAGGGCCAGATCAGCGTTCGCAGCCTCACCCGTATTCCGCCAGGACGTGTGCGGGTGGCCAACGGCCAGCAGCAGTTCGAGTGCGGGCTGAACGAAATCATCCCGCTGGCCCGCATCGTGATTGCCTGCCGCCCGGTGTAAAGGCTGCAGAGAAATAAGGCCACACCCTGTGGCCTTATTAGGGCGTTTACCCCTGCGCCAGCGTGCCCTGCCACGGCCACTGATTCAGCTGAATTCCCCGTTTTTTCGCGCCTTCGCCAAAATCATGCAGCAACGCTTTGACATCCGGGTCGATATATTCCGCGCTATCGTGATCGACAATCACCACACTGTTCTCCGGGATCTCCGCAAGCAGCCCCTTCAGACGTGGATTGTGCATAAAGGTCAGATTCTGCTGGAAGCGCAGAACATAATGATCGTCGTAGCGCGTCAGCAGCATGGCGTTGCGGTGGCTTTTATAGATGCTGAACAGGATCTGCGTCGCCAGGCCGATACCAATCCCCGCCAGCATCCCAAACATCAGAATACCGCCAATCGTGGCAAGGAACGGCACCGACTGCGGTGCGCCCTGACGGATCTGCGAGACAAACAGCCCCGGTGTGGCCAGCTTGTAACCGGTATACAGCAGAACCGCCGCAAGGCTCGCCAGCGGGATAGCATTCAGCACTCCGCTAAACCACAGACCACACACCAGCAGCAGCGCGCCGTGCAACAGGATCGACAGTTTGCTCTGCGCCCCCGCGCTGACGTTGACCGAACTGCGCACAATCACCGCAGTGATCGGCAGTCCGCCGAGAAAGCCGGACAAGGCATTACCGATCCCCTGTGCGCGCATCTCTTTATCGGGTGACGGGGCCGGATACTGCGGGCGCAGCTTTTTCAGCGCTTCCTGACTGAGCAGGGTTTCCAGGCTGGCCACAATCGCCAGCGTGGCGGCCACCAGATAGACCGCCGGATTCTGCCATGCCTGCCAGTCCGGCCGTTCCAGCTCGCCGGTCAGGGCGGAAAAGCTGTCAAAGGTGGGCAGAGAGATACGCGGCAGACCGGATGCGAGGTCGGGGAAAAAGCGCCCCCCCAGCACCGTGGCCAGGCAGCCCAGCAACACCGCCACCAGCGGGCCCGGCATCCAGCCCAGCCAGCGGTTATTTTTGACGGTTTTAGTGGTCCACAGCCAGAGCACCAGCAGCCCTGCAGACGCCACGGCGATCGCGGGCAGAGAGATATTGAGCGACCCGCCGTTCAGCAGTGAGGCCAGATCGCTTTCGCCCGCCGCACCAAGGGCAACCGGAATTTGCTGGATGATCAGCAGTATACCAATGGCGGCCAGCATCCCCTTGATCACACTGCCCGGTACCAGGGTAATAAAACGTCCGGCACGCAGCGCCCCCATCAGGAACTGCAACACACCGGCTATCATCAGCGCCAGCAGCAGGGCTGAAAAGGATCCCAGCGTCTCGACAGCCCCGGTGACAATCGTCACCAGCCCGGCAGCCGGACCGCTGACCGCAAACTTTGACGGGCTGAAGGTGGTGACCACCAGCCCCCCTATCACCCCGGTCAGCAGGCCGACAAACGGCGGCAGCCCGCTGGCCTGGGCAATCCCCAGGCATAAAGGGAGCGCCACCAGAAACACCACCAGCCCGGCGGGAATATCCTGACGTAAGGTCTTCATATTCATACGCTACCCTCTTCTGTCTGCTGGACAAGCTCTTTCAGATGCCCGCTGTGCAGATCGTACACGCAGCCAAACACCTCCAGCGCCACACCTTCATGCCAGGCCTTCAGCACCGGGTCGGTTTTCACCAGCTGGCTGAACTGCGCCAGCACATTCGCTTCCACCAGGCGATTGAGGTGCGCCCCCGGTTCCTCATCGCCCGCCTGCGTTGCCAGGGCGGGTGACAGGGCATTTCTCAGTTGGGTGATACGCCGTGCCAGCGGAGAGTTTTCATCCCCCAGGGGGATGTCCGGCAGGGTCAGCGCCGCCTGCACGCCCCCACAGCCGTAATGCCCACAAAGTACAATGCTGGAAACCTTCAAATATTCAAGGGCATACTGCAATACGCTCATAAAGTTATCGTCATGACTCACGACCATATTGGCGATATTACGATGTACAAAGAGCTCCCCGGGGTGCGCACCGGTCAGCACCTCCGCCGGCACGCGGCTGTCGGAACACCCGATCCATAAAGCATGGGGCTGCTGCCCGTCCACATTTTGCCGGAAATAGTGCGGATTACGTTGGCGTCGCTGTAAGGCCCAACTGCGGTTTTTCGCTAACAGGGGTTTTAGGGTCGTCAAAATAGAATCTCTCTTCCGGGAAGCTGGGAAATAAGTTCTAACATCTTAGTGAATAGAAAGTGATTAAGATTAATCTTAACTGGCAATAAATAACGGAAATGTAAACTTGCTTAAATTTTCTTTATTTACACTCATTATGCAGGCATGGAAAAAATATAAGTAAATCTTATTACCCTGCCAAAATAAATAACAGTGAAAATTATAAGCAAATAAAATCAATAAGTTACAATAAAATAGCACAACATTGAAATAGAGGATATTTTGGATGGCAATGTTTTTTAAATACCCGAATCTCTTTTATTAACTAATAAAACCAAATCAACATTCCTTCCGGTACAGTGTTAAATTCTTATCTTACTGCTCAGGCTGAATTTATTATTTAGTTACCCGGGTTATCAATTATTGTCAGTAAATGCGCCATAATTTAAGCGGATTTACATTTCACAGTCTGTCAGAGAAGACCCGCCGCGGCGGGGAACCTGTTTTGCCCGGCATCAGATTGTCTCCCCCATAAAGATCTGATAGCTCAGATCGATGGAGTCTGCCGAGAAGCGGCTGTCACCGATCTTTTTCAGCAGCAGTTCAGCGGCGGTATAACCGATAGCGTAACGAGGCGTGATCACACTGGCCATGCTCGGGTACATCTCGCGGCTGATATCCAGCCCGTGGAAGCCGGCAATCGCGATGCGGCCCGGTACGGCAATACCGTGGCGCTGGCAGTGCAGCAGGGCGCCCAGTGACAGATCGTCGTTGGTGCAGAACACGGCATCCAGATCGGGGAACTGCTCCAGCGCGCTGGCCAGCATCGCGGCCCCCAGTTTCTGCGAGGAGATCGCTTTCGGGTTAACCCGGTTGCCCACGCCGCCGCGCTCTTCCATCGCCTGACAGTAACCACGGTAGCGAAACTCATCCCGGCGGTCATCCTGGGAACCGAAGTAGATCACCCGCCTGCGCCCTTGGTCGAGCAGCGTGCGCGTCATATCGTAACCGGCGCTGAAGTTGTTAAACCCCACCTGCATGTCCAGGCAGGAGCCCTGGGTATCCATCACTTCAACAATCGGGATCTGCGCCGCCCGCAGATACTTCACCGCGCGCAGGGTGTGATCTTTTTCACTGAGGATAATGCCGTCAATGTTGTACGACAGCAGATTAATGATCTGCTCCTCTTCGGTCTGTTTGTCATAGTTGTAGTTGGCAATCAGCGTCTGGTAGCGCCCCTCCTGGGTCGCCGCTTCGATACCGCTGAGAAGGTCAGCAAAGATCTGATTTTTAAACGAGGGGATCAGCACGCCGAGGGTATAGCTCTTCGAACTGAGGAGCATCTCCGGCGCACGGTTAGGAATGTAGTTAATTTCTTCGATAATCTGCGCGATCTTCGCCCCGGTTTCCGGTGATACCCGGTCAGGCGTGCGCAGGTAACGGCTGACCGTCATTTTCGTCACGCCAGCCAGCGTGGCGATGTCCTGTAGCGATATGCGGTGCGATCTCATGCGTTTCCAGCGTTCAAAAGAAAAAAGGGCCAGGCACCTGCCTGACCCTGTGTCGCAATACTGTTAATGGATGATGGCGTTTAAAATCAGCACACCGGCCAGGCCGAGGAAGGAGATCAGCGTTTCCATCACCGTCCAGGTTTTCAGCGTCTCAATCACGCTCAGGTTGAAATAGCCTTTAAACAGCCAGAAGCCCGGGTCATTGACGTGTGAAGCAATGACGCTACCGGAGCCCACGGCCAGTACCATCAGCGCCGGGTCGGCGTGGGTAATGGCAATAATGGGCGTAACGATACCGGCGGTAGTAATGGCCGCTACGGTGGCAGAGCCCAGCGCAATACGCAGCATCGCTGCTACCGTCCAGCACATCAGCAGCGGAGAGAGTGATGAACCCTTCATCATGTTAGCGATGTAGTCACCCACGCCGCTGTCCACCAGCACCTGCTTAAAGGCACCGCCACCCGCAATGATAAAGACGATCATAGCGATAGCCGCAATGGATGAACTGCACATCTCCATCACTTCTTCCATTTTACGCCCGTTGCGCAGACCCAGCGTAAACACCGCAATCACCACTGAGATAAACAGCGCGACCGCCGGATTCCCCACAAATTCGAAGAACTGGCGCAGCACGTTCTCTTTCGGCGTGGTCAGCTCAAATACTGCCGCCACCGCCATCAGGATCACCGGGATCACCGCAGCAAAGATGCTGGTCCAGAACCCTGGCATTTCGTGATCTTCAAAGATTTTCGGGTTATACAGGCCTTCCGGCGGCGACTTCTCGAAACCTTTGAGGAATTTTGAGAAGATCGGCCCGGCGATAATCACGGTAGGAATGGTGATGATCATGCCGTAGAGCAGCGTGGTGCCCAGATTTGCGCCAAAGATGGTGGCAATGGCCGTAGGCCCCGGGTGCGGCGGCAGGAAGCAGTGCGTCACGGACAGCGCGGCGACCATCGGCAGCCCCACGTACAGCATCGGCATGCCCGAGGCGGCGACCACGGTAAACACCAGCGGCAGCAACAGCACAAAGCCGATCTCGTAGAACATCGCCAGACCGACAATCAGGCCGGTGACCATCAGCGCCCACTGCACGCGTTGTTTACCGAAGGAGGCAATCAGCGTGGTGGCGACGCGCTGCGCGGCCCCGGTATCTGACACCAGCTTACCCAGCATCGCCCCGAAGCCGAGGATCAGCGCCAGGCTGCCGAGCGTACCGCCGACCCCTTTCTGAATGGAGGCGATCACCGCCAGCGGTGTCATCCCCTCTGCCACACCAACCACGGCAGAGACAAATATCAGCGCAATAAAGCCGTTGACCTTGAAGACGATCATCAGCACCAGCAGCAGGATTACGCCAATAGCTATTATTGTAATGGGCATAAAGCACTTCCTTTAAAAGTAGAGGTACAGTTCTGATAAGCGTGCTTATCCGGAAGGTTTCTGGTTGCAACAGGGCGGCGACTCAACACCTCCCCGAAGCGTAACCGGGACGTGTGCAGGAAGCCAACACCGCTGCAGCCTGAAGATAAAGGATAAACTACACCGCGACGCGCATCCCACCATCGACAAAAAGTAGGTGCCCGTTCACAAAATCAGACGCTTTCGAGGCAAGGAACACCGCCGCGCCGATCAACTCCTCCGGATTACCCCAGCGTGCGGCAGGCGTACGTTTGCATAACCAGGCGGTGAAGGCTTCATCGTCGGCCAGCGCCTGGGTCATCTCGGTTTTGAAATACCCCGGGGCGATACCGTTGACCTGAATGTTGTGGCGCGCCAGCTCAACGCACATACCGCGCGTCAGCATGGTGACGGCCCCTTTCGATGCGGCATAGGGGGTGATGGTGTCACGCCCCAGCTCGCTCTGCATGGAGCCGATATTGATAATTTTGCCTTTCTGACGCGTCACCATCTGGCGGGCAACGGCCTGGGAGACCAGGAATACGGCCGTCTGATTAACCGCGATCACGTCGTTCCAGTCCTGCTCCGGGAACTCGAGGAACGGGCGGCGGCGCTGAATACCGGCGTTGTTGACCAGAACATCAATCGGGCCAATTTCAGCCTCAATTTTCTCGACTGCCGCATTCACTTCGGCGGACTGCGTCACGTTAAAAGCCACCGCGTGCGCCCTGTACCCCTGCTGACGCAGGTCGTCGGCAGCCTTATCGGCTCCCTGCTGGGTGGTGGCGTTAATAATTACCTCCGCCCCGGCTTCAGCCAGCCCTCTGGCCATCAGGAAACCAATACCACGGCCAGAACCGGTGATCAGCACACGTTTATTATCGAGCGAAAAAAGCGTTGTCATGGTCATCCTTTAAAAAGTCAGCTGCACTTTGGCGGCCCGGCTCTTGTCACCGGCAAACTGCAGTGCCGCATCAATATTCTGGTAGTCATATTCACCGCTGAACAGCGGCAGTGGGTTGACGGTGCCGTTACCCAGCCACTCCACCGCCGTGTTGAATTCGGTGGTAAAGCGGAACGAGCCCACCAGACTGATCTCTTTAGCGATCAGCATCATAATCGGGAAGGCTGGCACGTCGCCGCCCATGCCCACCTGCACCAGGGTGCCTTTCGCCCGCGTCACTTCCAGGCAGCGCGTCAGTGAGGAAGGATGGCCCGAGGCTTCAAACGCCACGTCAAAGTAGCCTTTGTCTGCCAGGTACGGGGTGAAGTCCCCGCTGGCAGCATGAACAGTGGCGGTTGCCCCCATCGCAAGCGCCATTTCCAGCGAGCGCTCGCTGACGTCGGCACAAACCACTTCTGCCGCCCCTTTGGCCTTTGCGGCGGCGGCAATCAGGCAACCGATTGGGCCCACGCCAGAGATAAAGACCTTTTTGCCCTGCAATTCGCCGCCCTGATTGGCCGCGTGGATGCAGACCGCCAGCGGCTCGGCAAACACCATCACTTTGTCGTCTGCAGCATTGTCGTAAGGGATGCACTGGCTGCTGTCGACGACTTTGAACTGGGTGAAGCCGCCATCCACATGTGGGTAGTACATTGCACTGCCGAAGAAGCGCATGGTGGTACACTGGTTATCTTCACCGGCCAGGCAATATTTACAGCTGCCGCAGGGTTTTGACGGATTGACCGCCACTTTCTGGCCCTCGTGCAGCGCCGGGTTGTCGCTTTTCACCACCTGCCCAATCACTTCGTGACCGAGGATCATCGGCATTTTTACCGCAAAACTGCCGACTTTACCGTGCTGATAGTAGTGCAGGTCGGAGCCGCAGATGCCGCCACGGGTGATGCGAACCAGCGTGCCTTCGCCCGTGTAATTCACCTGCTGGCTGATAACTTCAACCTGCTCTTTACCGTTGATCATGCAGGATTGTGTGAGGGTGCTCATGGTGGTCTCCAGTACGTGTCGGTATATGGCGCCTATCAAATCGATGTTTAACTTGTAATTCTGTGAATCAGATCACCAAAATTCATGTTACTAAATCAATGTTACGCATAACGTGAAGCGCGTTGTCCTTTCTCTGCGAGATATTCAGTGGCATTCATCACAAAGCGATTAACTGCACTTTCATCGCGGTCATTTGACCGCTACAGTGAAACTCATCCGACCACTTCAGGAATCGCTGACGATGAGCGTGTCACTGTTCTCCCCGCTGGACCTGGGATTCACCCAGCTTAAAAACCGTTTTCTGATGGGATCTATGCATACCGGGCTGGAAGAACATCCGGATGGCCCGGCGCGGCTTGCCGCCTTCTATGCAGAGCGCGCCCGCGCCGGGGTGGCGCTGATTGTGACTGGCGGTATTGCCCCCTCACCAGAGGGCGTGGTGAGCGCAGGAGCATCGGTGCTGAATGATGAGGCGCAGATCCCTCATCATCGGCAGGTGACGGACGCGGTACACCAGGCGGGGGGCAAAATTGCTATGCAAATCCTGCACGCCGGGCGCTACAGCTATCAGCCCGCGCTGGTCGCCCCTTCCGCTCTCCAGGCCCCGATTAACCCCTTTACCCCACGGGCGTTAAGCCATGATGAGATTCTGCAACTGATTGCCAGTTATGCGCGCTGTGCGCGCCTGGCGCAGCAGGCAGGCTATGATGGCGTGGAGATTATGGCGTCGGAAGGCTATCTGATTAATCAGTTTCTGGTGGCGCACACCAACCAGCGTGACGATGAGTGGGGAGGCGATGAGACCCGCCGCCAGCGGTTTGCACTGGATATTCTCAGGGCGGTGCGGGCCGCCGTTGGCACGGAGTTTATTATTATCTTCCGCCTGTCGATGCTCGATCTGGTGGAACAGGGCAGCACGCTTGAGCAGACCGTCCGGCTGGCGCAGGCGGTTGAGCAGGCGGGGGCAACGCTGATTAACACCGGCATCGGCTGGCATGAGGCGCGTATTCCCACCATCGCCACCGCCGTTCCGCGTGCCGCCTTCGCCTGGGTAACGCAGGCGCTCCGGCAGCACGTCACGATCCCGCTGATCGCCACTAACCGTATTAACCATCCTGACGTCGCCCAGCGCGTGCTGGATGAAGGCTGCGCCGATATGGTGTCCATGGCCCGCCCTTTTCTGGCCGACGCTGAATTTGTGCTGAAAGCCCGGCAGGGGCGCAGCGATGAGATCAACACCTGCATCGCCTGCAATCAGGCCTGCCTCGATCAGATCTTCGTGGGTAAGCTCACCTCCTGTCTGGTGAATCCCCGCGCCTGCCATGAAACAGTGATGGTCATGACGCCTGCCGTGCAGAGCAAATCGCTGGCGGTGGTCGGAGCCGGCCCTGCCGGGCTGGCGTTTGCGGTCAACGCCGCACAGCGCGGCCACCGGGTGACGCTGTTTGATGCACTGCCGGAAACCGGCGGCCAGTTCACTATCGCCCGGCAGATCCCCGGTAAAGAAGAGTTCAGTGAAACGCTGCGCTACTTCCGCCGTCAGCTGGCGCTGCACCGGGTGACGCTACGGCTGAATCATCGCGCAACACCGGATGATGTCGCCGCATTTGATGAGGTGATACTGGCTACCGGCATCGTGCCGCGTGTGCCGCCCATACCGGGTATCGACCACCCTTCCGTGCTGAGTTATCTCGATGTCATTCGCGACCGGAAACCCGTCGGGCAGCATGTGGCGATTATTGGCGCGGGCGGCATCGGTTTTGATACGGCTGAATATCTGGTGGCGGGCGGGCAGGATATCAGTGCATTCTGCCGGGAATGGGGCATTGACCGCACGCTCTCCCAGCCTGGCGGGCTGTTACCGCCGGAAAGACCGCATGCCGTACGTCAGGTGTGGTTGCTCCAGCGCAAGCCGGGTAAACCCGGTGCCGGGCTGGCGAAAACCACCGGATGGATCCACCGCGCCAGCCTGCAGATGCACGGCGTGCAGATGTGGGGCAACGTAGAATACCTGCGGATTGACGATGAGGGTCTGCATATCCTGCGCGACGGTGAACCGCAGACACTGCGCGTGGATAATGTGGTGATCTGTGCCGGACAAGAGCCGGAGCGATCCCTGGCCGACGCGCTGGCCGCCCGGGGGATTACTGCCCACATTATCGGCGGTGCCGACGTGGCGAAAGAGCTGGATGCCCGTCGCGCCATTAAGCAGGGGACGCTGCTGGCGCTGGCGATTTAAAGCATTATCCTGTGACTGCCCCGCTGGTTTGCACGCAGCGGCGGCGCAGTTCACGACGGAAAACCTCTATCGTCCACATCCACAGGATATGCCCGAGGGTTTCGGAAAAAATCTCTTCCACCGGCAAGTGCCAGATCGGGGGTGCCCATCCCCCCACGGGCAGCACAATCCCATGGAAAATGACGGTGATAGCCAGCGCAAAGCCCACGCCCTGCCACAGCGTTATTTTCGGGAAAATCTCTGCCAGCCAGCAGTAGAACATGGCAAAAAAGAGGGAAAACAGGTGATGCACACCCGCCACCCCCCAGTTTACGAGGTGGCCGGAATAGTGATAAACCATATTATTCACAGTAAAGCCAAAGTCACTGAGCATCTCAGCCGGAGGAATGGCCCGGTCAGGGGTTCGCGGCGGGAAGGGATTTTCGGTTCCCCATTTTACAAAACTGGCGACATTCCCCCCCATAAAACCGGAGAAAAGTGCTGCAGCAACGTGACGTTGTGGTGCAGGATGGCTAACGGCCAGGGTGTTCATAGGATGTCCTTCCATTGACAGTGATTTAATCCAATCGTCCCCAAAGGATACCCTGTTTCCCGTCCCCGGTTTACAGCAGGAATGGCGAAAAATGCGCACTGAATAAAACATTAAAAATGTCGCATCGCACCTGTAGTATCACTGCAACGCCTCCGAGATAAAAAGGAACCTACGATGCCGCACTCCTGTCATTCTGCCCTGCTCTCCCGCCTGAGCTGGCTTGACTACGCGTTTATGTCCGCAGGCGAACGCCCCCCTGAAGCAACGCTGTATAACCAGCAGCGCCACAGTGCCCGCGTCATTTCCGATGTGGAGGCCCGGCCGGTGAAAAGTCAGGAAGCCGACGGTCTGATAGGTACCGGCAGCACGCCCGTGGCGATCTACACCGCTGACTGCCTGCCGGTGCTGATTGCCGATACGCGTCAGCGACAGGTGGCAGCGGTACACGGGGGATTAAAAGGCATACTGAGCGGGGTGATGGGTAACGCCATCGCGCAGCTGTGTGTACGCGGAGCCACGCCGGACAGCCTGTTTATAGCCATCGGCCCGGCTATCGGCCCGTGCTGCTATGAGCTCGGTCAGGATGTGATCGCCCGGGCACAGCAGGATGACCCGCATCACCTGGCAGAGCTGATGTCATGGTCTGCCACTCCCTTTCGTAACCCGTCGGCCGTGCGCCCGCAGGCGCAGGGAACCACCGGTGGCATCTGGTTTGATCTGCCACTGCTGGCAAAACGCATTGCGCTACGCGCCGGGGTGCCGGAAAGCCAGATTGAGCTATCGCAGGTGTGTACCTACTGTATGGCTGAGGAGCAGGCGAGTTACCGCCGCAACAGCCACTTTCAGCAGGGCTATCAGCAGCGATTTTCGTGGATTGCGAAGCGATAACGTCAGGAACGAGGTGTGTTTTTCCCCCGGTAAGAGCACCGGGGGCCCGGCGGGTTACGGCATTTTTACCGAACGTAACACCACAAACTTCTGATTGCTCGCCACGGTGGTGCAGTTGCCAAACAGCTTCTTCATCTTATGGTAGTTGTCGAGGTGACGGTTACCGACAATCCGCAGCTCGCCGCCATCCTGCAGGCAGCGGCGCGCATCGCGCAGCATCTGCCAGGCAATATGGTCGGTCACCGCGCTCTGCTGGTGGAAGGGCGGATTGCACAGCACCGCGTGCAGACGGTCTGACGGATAACCTGCCAGCGAATTATTGACGTGGAACGTGCTGCGTTCCCTGTCCTGCGGGCAGTTCACTTCAATATTCATCCGGCTGGACGCCACTGCCATATACGACTCATCGACAAAATGGACCTGCGACAGCGGGTTCTGCTGCAGCGCCATCAGGCCAATCACGCCATTGCCACAGCCCAGGTCGACAATCTCACCTTCCAGATCGGAGGGCAGGTGCTGTAAGAAGAAGCGCGCCCCCACATCCAGCCCACCACGCGAAAAGACGTTAGCATGGTTGTGGATCTGGTACGGCGTGCCGTCCAGCTGCCAGCGGGCAATCACGTCGTCCGCTTTCAGCTCGGGCGCGCTGAAGGTGCAGTAAATCAGTCGGGCCTTTTTACGCGCCAGCGAGGTGGTAGTGGCACCGAGAATTTTTTCAAACAGCTGCAGCGTGGAGGTATGGATATCTTTCGCTTTTCCGGCGGCCACAATCTGGGTTTCCGGGGTCACAACGTCGCGCAGCGCACGCAGCTGGTATTCCAGCAGCGCGAGGGTTTTTGGCACCTTAATCAGAACGCGGGCCGGGGCGGCGGGTAACGGGCTCAGACTGTCGAGCAGCTGCACGTCCCCTTCATCCAGATGGTTCAGCGCCAGGTTCTGGCGCGTCGCCTGCTGGTTCAGCCAGGAGTCACTGATGCTGTATACGCCCTCACCGGCCAGCGCACAGGCCAGCGCACCGAAGGTGTCGTTAAAGATCAGCGTCACGCCGCTGACCGGGGCATCGCCCAGATGCTGCAACAGATATTCGTCGGCCGCATCCCAGGCCTGCAACGGGCTTTCTTCGCGCATTTGGGGAAAACGATGCAGCGTCAGCATGCGGTTGCTTAGTTCGAGTTGGCTCATGGGATCACCTTAGTGGTAAAATTCCCGCGTTTTATCCCCTAAAACGGGCGCACAGTAAACGTTTTTCTTTACCGGAGTCAGTATGTCGTCGCTTATTTATCTGCAAGGTTACCCCGAATCGCTGCTGTCACAGGTGCGCACGCTGATTGAACAGCAGCGTCTGACGGAGGTGATCAATAAGCGTTATCCGTCCTCCCACAGCATTACCAGCGACAAAGCGCTGTATGACTACGCGCTGGATTTAAAAAATCAGTCGCTGCGTAACGCACCGCCGCTGAACAAAGTTCTCTACGACAGCAAGATTAAGGTGATGAAGCATGCGCTGGGATTACATACGGCCATTTCACGCGTGCAGGGCGGCAAGCTGAAGGCAAAAGCGGAGATCCGCGTGGCGACCATTTTTAAAAATGCCCCGGAAGCCTTCCTGCGGATGATCGTGGTACATGAGCTGGCGCATATTAAAGAAAAAGATCACAACAAGGCGTTTTATCAGCTGTGCTGCCATATGGAGCCGCAGTACCACCAGCTGGAGTTTGATACGCGCCTGTGGCTGACGGCACAGGCGCTGGAAGGACGTGAAGGCTAAACCGCCAGGCGCCGGCGTTTTACCATTTACCCGATGCGCCACCACCACCGCTGCGACCGCCGCCGCCGCTAAATCCGCCGCTGCTGCTGTCTGAATCATCGTCACGCGAAGAACGATCGTCGTCGCGGTCGTCAGAACGATCGCGACTCCCCCCGCCCCCCCCGGTTAGCGTGCCGATCAGTGAGGAAATCAGCATCTGCATCATTAGGCTACCGCCAAACAGCAGGCCGACATTATCACCGCTGACGCCCGCGATGCCGTCGTTTAGCAGCGTGTTGACCAGGGAAACGCCGGTGACTATCGCGCTGACCAGCAGCCCCCTGAGCAGGGAATTACGACGCAGGAAGAAGAAGGGCAGAACAATCATGCCCAGCAGCCAGAGACCAATGCTGCCCGCAGAGAGCGAAATGGCGTCACCGGATGATGACGGCACCGGCGCAGCAACCGGGCGCGGCGCGACGGCAGGCGCATCCCCCTCCACCGGCACGCCAAGCTGACGGGAGATGGCCTGAACGCCGGCCACCAGCCCCTGACCATAGTCCCCCTCCCTGAAGCGCGGAATAATGCTGCCATTAATCACCTGGCTGGCCTGCACGTCGGTAAAATCACCCTCCAGCCCGTAACCGACCTCAATTCGCACGGTACGATCGGTCTTTGCCATGACCAGCAGCAGGCCGTCATCGCGGGCCTTATCTCCCAGTTTCCAGGCGTCAAACACCCGGGTAGCGTACTGCTCAATACTGTCATCCCCGGTGGTATCCACCGCCAGTACTGCCAGCTGATGGCCGGTTTTTTTTTCCAGCGTCACAATCTGGCGATTTATCTGCTCCACCTCTCGGGGACTCAGTACCCCCGCATTATCCGTCACACGCTGCTGTAACGTCGGTACAGCGACCGTTGCGGCCATACTGGTGAAGGGCAGACAGAACAGCAGGATCAGGGTGAGATATCGCATGGCTGTCCCTTATTTCGCGCTGGCAGGCTTTGAGAAATCGACCAGAGGTGCCGTTGAGATCTGCTTTACATTCTCCGGCTGGAAGTTCTCTTTGCGCTGATAGCCCATCACTTTGGCGGTCAGCGAACCGGGGAACTGGCGGATCAGCAGATTGTAGTCCTGCACCGCGCGCACATAGCGCTGACGCGCCACGGTAATCCGGTTTTCGGTGCCTTCCAGCTGCACCATCAGCGTGCTGAACATTTTGTCGGCCTTCAAATCGGGGTAGCGTTCGCTGATCACCAGCAGGCGGGACATGGCACTGCTCAGCTCCGACTGTGACTGCTGGAACGCCTGCATCGCCTGCGCATCGTCCGGGGCATTTTGCACCTGGGTCAGGCTGCCGATTTTGGCGCGGGCATCCGCAATGCTTTTAAAGACTTCGGCTTCATGGCTGGCACTCGCCTTTGCGGTCGAGACCAGATTGGGGATCAGATCGGCACGGCGCTGGTACTGGTTCAGCACCTCGGACCATTCAGCAGAGACGGCTTCGTCGCGCTGTTGGATCTGGTTATAGTCGCAGCCGGAAAGCCAGAACATCACCGGCAGCAGTAGCAGCCAGCGAAAACGCGCAGGGAATGGCATTATTTCGTCCTAAAAACAGTGAGTTTGCGAGACGCTATTATACCGATCCCCGGTGCCAGCCAAAGTATTATCCCAACGCAACGCGGAGGCGCGGCTAGAAAAAAAGAGAAAAAAAACCCCGCACGTCGCGGGGAAGGGTCGGTTATCGCGCTCGATAACACAGTTCAAGTGCTTCAATCGGACAGGTTTATTGTAAATCCACTTTCAAGATTCTGTCTTTGCGCCACGCGGGCATCGGTTTCGCGCAGCACCGGTTCCGTTTCCAGCTGTAGCATCAGGCTTTTGCCTTTTATTGCTGCGCCCCCCTGGCTAACCGCATTCAGCGTTGCATTCGCTTTCAGGGCCAGTTCGCCCGGCTGTTCAGCGCGGCCAGCGGGCTGCATTTTTAGCTGCACCGGCTGGCCATCGAGCCGGGCCTCCTTCACCACTACCCGCAGCTCACCGGTCTGACCATAACGGAAACCGCCGTTGAGGGTGCTGTCGCCGCTGACCCTCAGCGTCATCGTCCGGGAAAAGGGACAGGTTACGCTGACGTTGACGATGCGCTTGCCGAGGGAGAGACGATCGCCGCCTTCTGCGGCAGGCTGTAATTGCCAGCGCGACAGCGCACCAAAATCGGCCTGGTTACCGCTGGCACTCACGGCACATCGGCTGTCGGTTGGAATCGCTGGCGGAAGGGCATCAGTGCTGCCGGGCAGAGACGGGAGAGCAGCCTGGGTTGCGGCAGCGTGCAGTAACATTAGTAACAGGGTGATTTTTTTCATCGCGGTATCCTGCTGCCGCCGGATAACTCCGGCGGCAGCGACAGGGGAAGGATTAATTCAAAGCGGCGTCGTAGCTCTGAACCGTAAAGCCCCAGGTGGTGGCCGGTGAAATGCGGACCTGTTTGCTGCCGCTGACAGATTTGTTCTTATCATTGCTCAGCGTAATAGTCTGGCCCGGCAGGACATAGCTGTTCGCCATCGCCCACTGGCTGTTGTCCGGCAGCGTCTGTACGCTGGAGCCCATTCGAACCACGTACGGCGACGGGTTAGTGACCACCAGCTTGCCGCCCTGAGAGGACCACTTCAGCAGCTTCCACGGCGCTTCATTTTTTGCCAGCCCGGCCGGGCGGATCAGCACCGGCAGGTTCTGTCGTACCGTCATACGCACTTCGTTCTTACCTTTCTCTTTCGGCGGTACACCTTCAAAAATCACGCGCTTCAGGCGCTCGGTTTTCAGCGGCGTTTTGCTGGTCAGGATAAAGCGCACACGCTGGGATTTCCCG
Organism: Erwinia sp. PME.40.26/001; assembly: GCF_055556675.1. Lineage (NCBI taxonomy): Bacteria > Pseudomonadati > Pseudomonadota > Gammaproteobacteria > Enterobacterales > Erwiniaceae > Erwinia > Erwinia sp. PME.40.26/001. The sequence goes on along the minus strand of NZ_JBVHNP010000007.1, from coordinate 108,685 downwards.
GATTCGACACGGGCGGCGGGCGGCGTGATGGTCAGCAGGGACTCACTGTCTTCTTTAATATTTTCCAGCGAGGTCACCAGCAATACCGGGAAGCCATCGCTGTTTTTTACGTTGATGGCCCCTTCGCCATCGGACTCTTCCACGATAACCACAGAGGTTTCCGGGATCATACCGGTGGCCAGCGCCAGCGATGAGAAAAGGGACAGAGAGAGCGCCCCTGCGGCCAGTAAAGAAGAAGTTTTATTCAGTTTCATATCAGTTCTCGACGTGTGAGTGAATCAATTAAGGTTGCGGGTGCCTGGGTCTTTTCGCCCGGCTTTTCCTCCGTGTCGGAGGTGACAGCATCCGTGCTGTCAGTTCGTATTCCCTTTCGGAACTCCCTGTGCCGATGAAGAGAGTTTGACAGGTTGTGAGGCGGGCAAATATGAGAGTGGCGGCGCAGGCATGAAGGCCTGGGATGAAGATCTGTAGGCGCAGGACTACGCAGAGTGTGTTTCAGGGCAGAGAATAAACAAACGCCCGAATTCGGGCGCTATGGCAACGCTGCGGGTGGGAAATTACAGGTAATACATTTCCAGCGTGCTTAACCCGTCAAGGTGTACCGGCTGCGTCAGATCCAACGCCGAGCCTTTATTGATATAGGCCTGCACGGAAAGCTGCCCGGAGAAGACGGTGAACGCCAGCGGCGTTTTGCTGCCGACGGCACCCCAGGTCACCAGACGGCTCCAGGTGGAGTCATACAGCACGCCGCCTGAAGCCGAGTTTACCCAGCTTGCACCGGTGATAGCTTTGGTCAGTGTGCTGACCGGTGCACCATCCGCAGTCGCGGTGGCACTGATAATGCGAATGCCGTAACCGCCAATTTTGCTGGCACCCTGCATCCCCAGACCGACTGCCACCGTACCGGCCGTGCCGAACAGCGTCACGGGCGCAACCGCCCCACCTTCCTGGTTTTCAGTCGCCCCTGCCAGCGAACCTTTTCGCCCGTTAATCGCATGGATCGCAACCTTCGCCGGTGCGTCACACTGGATGGTGAAGTCGACCATTTTTTCCGGCAGCACGGTGTAGGCCGTTTTGCTGATGGTGTCGGCTTTAATCGTGCCGTAGTCAACCACAGCTCCGCCTGGCAGGGTCGGGATACAGGCCGCCGGGACGATAGTACCGATAACTTTTACGTCTACGCTGTCAGCCGCAAAAGCAGAACAGGTAGAGGCAGTAAGCAGCAATGCGAGCAGAGATTTTTTCATTGTCAGAGATTTCCATAGTGCATGATTGACCACCGACGCCATCAAAAGGAGGTGGTGTATTTTCTGGCGCGAGTCCCGTTCAGGGCTGACGCTACCTTGAGTGAAATTATTATCCAGTGCCGCGTACGGCGATATCGGAACCGCTGCGGACCCGTGCAGGCTTCCCCCCTGATTTTGTCAGGCGGGGACTACACGCCTTTAACGACAAACCGCGCTGGCATCCTCATACAGGCCTGGGTTAACGGCTTTTTCCGGCAGCTTCAGCGTAAAGCGGCAGTCGTTCTGCCCCTGGCGTTCGACGCTGAATTGCTGGCCGTCGGCGGCATCGTTAATAAATACCGTGCTCTTATCGGCCACCACGGAGACAAAGCTGTTATCGGCGGCAAACACGCTGGCTCCCTGCGGCAGGGGCTTACCCTGGGCGTCCTTCACGTCGATCAGCACGCGGCGGTTGCGTACCACGCCGAAGTCGATGTAGCTGACGGAGCCGCGTGCCGCTTCAGTTTCATAGAGGGCGTTGCTGATATCGACGTTTTTACCCAGGCTGCGCGTGTCAACCTGCACCGACGATTTGCTGTAGCTGGCGACGCGCGGGATCACCGCGTAGCCGCGTCCGTCAGTCCAGGTTGGCCCGGCTGGCGTTTCGACGCGCACGCCCTTCTCTTCACCAATTTTGGCAATGCCGAAGGTATCACCCACTTTATACGGTGACAGCGTGACGCCGTGATTGTGGACGACCGCGGCACCGCTGGCGCGACCTGACCAGCTGGTGTAGCCGTCACTGTCGCGGCTGATACCGGCACTCAGCTGACTGACCGGCGTCACCATATCGAAGTTGCCGGTGGTCGAAGTCCGCTTGCTGCCGCTGTCATGTTCGCTGGAAATACTGTAGTTACGATCCTGACTCAGGCGCTCGCTGTAGCGCACTCCGGCACGGTTGCCGTTTTTGCTGCCGTTGACCCAGCTGCTGATGCTGCGGTCGCCCAGCGGCACGCTCAGGGTGAGGTAAAAGCGATCTTCCGAACCGTTATAGCCCCCGCTGCTGCGCTCCAGGCTGGCTCCGACATAGGTGCGGCCAAAGGCTTTACTCCAGCCGCCGCGCACATAGCTGATATTGCCGCTGCCGAAAGTCTGTGCCTGCGAGTAAGAAAGGTTAAAACTGCCGACGCTCTCCCCGGACCAGCCCAGGCCGACGCCGTACTGGCTGCTGCTGCGATTCGCATCTTCCGGGTCACGCGCCACGGCATCGCTCAGTTCGCGGTAGCCGCTGCTCTGTCGGGATACGTTAAGGCTGGTACTCAGACGTTCGGTCAGGTTATGGCTCAGGCTGGCGGCCAGCGACACGCCCTGATTACCGTGCTCACTGTCCCTGGCCGCCGTCATCTGTACATTAAGCAGCGTGTCGTTAAACGGCTGAACATCCGTCCCCAGCGCACCCGCCTGATAGGGAGCCGAAGCCAGCACCCCGCTGTTTAGCATCCAGCCCGGCGTCAGCTGCCAGCCCTTAGCCGCCGTCGCCAGCAGCGGGGACTGCCCGCTGCCCTGCTGGTCCAGCTGCCCGGCCCCGAAAGAGAAGCCCGGTGCAATACGGTTACCGTTCAGCAGGAAGGCCGCCGCCAGAACGGTAAACTGACGTTTTTCACCGCCGGTGCCGGTCACCGTCACGTCCAGATCGCTGCGGGTATTCAGCAGCTGAAAGTTTTGCAGCGAGAACGGACCGGCAGGCACGGTGGTGCTGTGTACCAGCACGCCGGACTGGCGGACTTCAACGACCGACTGACTGTCGGCAATCCCTTCCACCAGGCCAATACCGCGTCCGCCGCCCTGCAATGCCTGCTCCGGGAACATCTGGAAGCCCAGCACCTGACCGGCACCAAACATCGAGTTGCCCAGCCCAATCTGCCCGACCTGTAACACGCGCTTTGCATCTTTAAAGGTGCGCTGCGCGTAGGCATTCTGGTGTTGCAGCGTGTCGGTGTTGTTGAAATGCGTCAGCGTCTGGCGACTGCGGAAGATCCAGTCACCGGCGTTGAAACCCGCCTCACTGTTGATCTGGTAAAAACTCAGGTTGCTGCTGCCCCCGGAAGAGGTCAGATACTGAGCATCGTAGTTGAGCAGCCCGGCCACACCGCCGTGGCTCCACTGGGTGTTCTCGCTTTCGTCCATGTTGATGGCTTCTGCCGGGACCACCAGCGTGATGCTTTCATCTTCCGGGCTGAGCTGCAGTTCGGTCTGCGGCCATAGCGCGCTGAGATCATAGCAATCGGCGGTATTGCCCGGAACATTCAGCCCTGCCGCCCGCATAAATGTCCCATCCGCACACAGCTGCCCCTGCGCGTCGAACTGCACTTTCACCTTGCCGCGGCCCTTTCCATTCACTGTCAGCGCTACGGTAGTTTCCCCGGTGTTAAATCGTGCGGCCTTTTTGAAGGTTTCCGCGATACGTGGGTCAATGCCGCGTGATTTCAGGGCTTCCAGGTCGAACTGCGTCTCTTCTGCCGCCATCAGCGGTGGCAGCGCGCCGAGATGACTCAGCACCAGCAGGCTGATAAGTGAAAAGCGGAACAGCGCGCGCTTAGGCAGTGAATGTGACAGTTTCATTATTTTTACTCGACGTGTAAGTGCAATTAAATTAAAGGGTTAAGCCTGAATCTGTTGTTCAGGTTTTAGCCAGCAATGGCAGATGTCCTTTCGCTGCTCGATGAAATAAGTCTGACAGGACTACGGAATGTTCTGAATGAGAGGGGGGGCTGACTGATGAAGGCCAGGGATGAAGATCTGTAGGCCGTGGACTACGGGTGGCCCCAAAAAAAAAGCCGCCCCGCAAGGGACGGCTGTTCAGCCATACGGCAATCGATTACATGTAGTACAGGGTGATGGTGGTCAGGCCATCGAGGTGAACTGGCTTGCTCAGATCCAGCTCAGAACCCTTGTTGATATAAGCCTGCACGCCCAGCTGGCCGGACAGCGCGGTGAAGGCTACTGGCGTACTGGTGCCAGGAGCTGCCCAGGAGGTCATGCGCTGGTTGGCCGGTGAGTAAACGATGCCTGCGTAAGCATCTTTGGTCCAGTTGATGGCAGTATTTTGCGCATTGGTATCAGCACGCAGACTATCCACTGCCGCGCCGTCTGCGGTTACAGTCGAACTGTCAATACGCACGCCGTAACCACCAATTTTCGCCGCACCTTCCATCCCCAGACCCGCAGCAGCGACATAGTCCAAACCAAACAGCTGAACAGGTGCAGTGCCTGCGCTGTAGGCGGATTCAACCGCGCCAGCTAATGAGCCCGCACGGCCATTGGCCACGGTCAGCCCCACTTTTGCCGGTGCATCACAGGTGATTGAGAAGGCAATCTGTTTCTCTGGCAGCACGGTGTAATCCGTGGCGCTGATGGTGTCGGCTTTAATGGTGCCGTAATCCACCACGCCGCCACCGGTCAGGGCCGGGGTACAGGCCGCAGGAACGATAGTGCCGATAACGCGCACATCAACGCTGTCCGCAGCAAAAGCAGTAGAGGTGGTAGCCAGCAGGGCCAGGGCAACAACAGTTTTCTTCATCATGACAGGTATTCCAAAAGTTAAGTTAAAGTTCACGCTGACGGTCAGTCGAGGAGGAATCTCTGCCGCTGGTGTTAACCCTTCCGGCAAATTCTGTCTCGCTGCTCAGTGAAATCATTGTCGCAGGATGATGAAAGCTTAAGAATGAGAGCGGAGTCGTTTGGATGAAAGCCTGGGATGTGAATTTGTAAGGCGTTACCTACAGCGTCTGGCAAGGGCGTGGCATGCCGCGCCCGGGGTTGCACGAAGGGACAGGAAGACGATCAGAGGTAGTAGATTTCCAGTTCGGTGCCGCGGGCAGAAGAGAGGTGCTGCGTCAGGTTGATCTGCGGGGAGTGGTGCAGCTGCGCGCTGATGAGTGGCACAGCTGCACCGGCGGGTGCCCAGCGAATATTGACCGCGCGCGGCTTCATGCAGTTTATCGCCAGATCTGGCTTTTGCGCCTGCCCGGCGACCTCTGGCGAACAGGCGACCGGCATAATGACCCCGGTAACGCGCAGCGTAACGCTATCTGCAGCGGTGGCAGAATGAGCACACAGCAGCGTCGCAGCCAGCAGTGAAAAATGGGACAGTTTCATGGCGTTCTCCTGAGGGGAGCAAAAAGTTGCTCAACAGGATCTATCGACCATTTTTGACCATAACTAAAGGACTACAGGCAAAAAAAATCCCGCCGGAGCGGGAAAAAGGACACCTAAGGACACTCTTTTTTCTTATAAAGCCATTTCTTACAGATAGTTAACTTCCAGCGTAGTCAGACCATCGAGTTGAACCGGTTTTGACACGTCCAGTGCAGAAACTCTGTTCAGGAAACCCTGCACGCGCAGCTGGCCTGACAGGTTGGTGAACGCCAGCGGAATCAGCTGCCCTGTAGTTGCCCAGCTGACGGGTGTCACTTCGTTTGCTGAAACCGGGAACAGCGTGCCATCAGAAGCAATCCAGGTATTCGGGGCGTTATTAAACGGTCGTCTGATGGTCGTGACCGCCACACCATCAGCAGTCACGCTGCTGTTGTTAATCATCATCGCATAGCCACCGATGCGCGCAGCGCCGTCCAGCCCCAGCCCCGCTGCACCGGAAGGGAAGGTCTTGCCTAACAGCGTGATCCCCATCGGCATCGGCGCAAATCCGTAGGCCAGATCATTCGACTCAGGCGTGGTATTCGGGCGGCCGTTAATGGCACGTAGGGTAATTTTGGTTGGCGCGTCACAGCTGATGGCGAACTCCACCGCTTTCTCATTCAACACGGTGTAGCTGGTCTTATTCAGCGAGCTGGCGACGATGGTGCCGTAATCGACCACGGCGCCGCCAGGGAATGATGGCGTACAGGCGGCCGGGACGATCGTGCCGACCACGCGCACATCAACGCTGTCAGCGGCCAGGGCGCTGTGGCTGAGAGCCAGTAAAGTGATGGCAGTAATTGACGTTTTCATAACAGGTTCCAGAAAGTAAAAGTGTACCGTTTCGCGGCAGATTAAGTTGACTGATTATCCTGCCAGCCTGATGAGCTCACCATCAGACTGGCTATCCAGGTTTGTAGTCCACGTCCTGCATTCTGTAGGCGCATTGAATCAAGTCTTACCAGCTCCAGCGTACGCCGAGGCTCGCTCCCCATGGCTGCTCGCTGTTGGCCCCTCTGGCGCGCGTCACTTCGCTGTAGACCTGCAAATCGCGATGGATCTGTGCCGCGATGCCAGCCCCTGCCTCACCGCGCAGACCGGAGCGGTCGTTGCGGAACCCATGACCGTTGAGATTGACATCATCCCCTGAGGCAAATTCGTTAATGACCGCCAGCTGTAACCAGGGTTGTAGTGTGACGCCGTTTGCCAGCGTCAGCGAACGCCCGGCCACCGTCTTCAGTTCGCCCTGTTTTGACGACATCTGACCATTTTTCACCTGCATGCCGTTATCCATCTGCCAGTTCTGGCCTTTGATCCAGGTTGTCGCGACCAGCGCCGAAGGCTCGATAAACCAGCCGTCGCTGAAGGCTATATGGCGGCCTGCTTCCAGCGACAGCGTGAAGCCCGGCGTGCTGAAACCGCCCTTGCTTTGCTCGCCACCGCTCATGGTCACACGGTTGCTGACGTTGAAATTGTTGGCTTTCGCTACAGCATCCACAAACCAGCCGTCATTAAGCAGCCAGGTGTTATAGGCACCGATAAAGTAGCTGTCGATTTTGCCGCTGCCGCTGACGCTGTACTGCACGTTGTGATGGCTGACGCCGGTGAACAGGCCGAACAGCGAGGTGCTGCCCTCCGTTTCGCGCGCGCTATCCACGCCAATCATCACACCGCTCTGTTGCAGCCTGGCATCCGTTCCCCGGCTGCCGTCCTGATGTGTCTCACCGACCAGCGTACGCAGCCAGACACCGCCCTGCTGCTGCCCGCTGCGGATTTCACCGGCACGGGTTCGCTGAGTGCTCAGCTCGGCATCTGCCGCCACCGGCAACACATTCGACAGCGCCAGCACGCTGCGGGATGATGCCGTCAGTGCAGGGTTAACCGGGACGACGGTCCCTGGCGCGACGACGGGCGGTTCTCCCGGATCGGTCCCTGGTGCTGGCGGTGGTGGTGGCAGCGGGTCGCTGCTACCCGGGCTGTCGATATCCGGGTCAGCACTGGCTGGTTTTGCCGCCAGCACCCAGTCATCGCCGCGCTGCTGCATTTCATACTGGTAGACGCCCGCATCCACGACACCGCTGGTCAGGGAGAAGGATGCGCTGCCGCCTGCGGTATGCACCAGCGGCAGAATGCCGCTGCTGTCAGCCGGTTCGCGCCCGCTGTCGCGCACGCTGATCTGATGCGCTCCGCTGGCATCACCGGAAATAGCGATCAGATCGCCCTGCAGGCCGGCAATATCCGTGTTCATCACGAAGTGCCCACTGCCGTTCAGGGTACTGAGGTTAAGGGTGTGGAAGCCTGCACCATCGCGCACAAAGTTGATCGTGCCGCTGTGGCTTAACGTCCCGGTAACGGAATTCCCGGTCAGGTTCCAGACGCTGTCGTCCAGCGTCAGGTTTTGCAGATTCTGTACCGCACCGGTCAGCGTCGATCCCTCACGCATGGCCAGCGTCACCTGGTCACCGGCCGCAATATTGACATCACCGTTGAGCGTGACCTGGCGATCGGCCGTGACGGCCAGCTGGCTGCCGCCGGACGATTGCAGGACCGTCCCACTGCCGCCCGTCACTACGGTGCCGTTACTCAACGCCAGCTGCCCCTGTGCCCCCGCAGCCTGGATACCGCTGGCGCGCTGGCTGATGAGTGCCGTATTGTCGAGGCGGACCAAACTGGCATCACCGGCGCTGTTGCCACTGAGATACAGACCAGCCGCGTTGCCCTGAGTCGTCAGCGTGCTGTTGCTGACAGCCATCTCAGCGGAGCGCACCCAGAGGGCAAAACCGTTATCACCGGTGGTGGTCACGGTCAGCCGATCGCCAGTAATGCCCGAAGCCGGATAGGCCAGCAGCCCCGCCGCCAGTTCTCCTGCGGTTGTGATAGTGCTGTTGCTGATATTGACCCGTCCCCCCATCGCGGCAAATACGCCCATGCCGGAAGCGCCGGTAGTGGTGACGGTGACGCCATCGGCATCCACCTGGCTCTGGGTGTAGATGCCGTAGCTGCCGCTGCCGCTGGTCTCCAGCTCGCTGTTGATGATAGTCGCAGGACCGTACTGCGCATTCAGCGCCGTGGCCGCACTGCCGCGGGTGACCAGCTGCGAATCGGCGATCTGTGCGTGCGAATTGGCCTCCGCGATCCATACCGCATCCGCCGCGTATCCGCTGGTGGTCACGCTGCTCTGATTCAGGAGGGCGCTGGCATTTTTATTGACGTTGACGCCGATACCGGTCTGCGTCGTCAGCTGGCTGTTGTTCAGCGTGATATCCCCGTTCAGCAGGTAGACGGCATCACCGCTTTCCGTAGCAAGGGTGCTGTTGCTGAGCATCACCACGCCACGGCTGTTTTCCGGGTTGTAGATCTCCACGCCACGGTGCTGGTCCAGCGCATTCAGCGTCACGCGGTCGCCGTTCAGCTGGGCATTGCCCACTTCAATCGCCGCCTGCGTTCCCGCGCCCTGCATCAGCACGCTGACATCATTAAGCGCCGCGTCTACGTGCGTTGCAAAGACACCGCCGCCAAGGGCGATGCCGCTGGCACTGCTGCCGTTGATCACCAGGCTGACGTTATCTGCCTGCAACGTGCCGCCGCGCATATCAATCCCCACGCTCTGGTTGCCGTTAGTGACCAGCGCCAGATCGGCCAGGGTCAGCTGGCTGTCACCGCGCACGGCGACAGCGCTGCTGTTAATTCCGTTAGTGGCGATCAGCCCGCCGCGCAGCGTGGCCAGGCCTGCGGTGATATCCAGCCCGCTGGCCTGTAAGCCGCTGGTACTGAGCGTGGCACCAGACAGCACCATTTCGCCGCCGTCAAGGATGCGCGCGGCGAACAGGTTATTCCCTGAGGTGCGGAAAGTCAGGGGGACACTGGTCTGTAACAGGCTGCCTGCACCGCTGGCCAGCAGCGGATAATCCCCTGCAAGGCTGGAGGTATAGCCACTGGTCACCAGCAGGGTCGAGCCGTCGGTTACGCTGTTACCGGCCTGTGCAGTGGGAGAAAGCGCAGCGGATGCCAGCGCCAGCAGGCAGCATTGAGATAATAGCGAAGGTATGAATATTGGATTCATTGCGTGTTCCTGAGCAGACGCGCTATAGAAAATAAAATGAATTGCCCCCTGACGCAAAGAATAGAAAGACCTTTGCTAAAGGCGAAAATTAATAAACCTGAAGCTTAAACCTGAAATTGAATAATTAATAACTAGCCAAAAAAAACCATAACAGATTGATTAAAAACACATACAGCACAGACTCTAGGGTCAAAGCAAAAAAATTAACATCAGACAGGAACAGCATTTAAGCAGGCATTTTTACTTATTTTGTCATCCTTTCCCTCATGGACTACAGCAGATAAGATAATTCTGTGCATTATTATTAATTCACTTTTACAGTCTGTAATTATTATGACAATATCCGGGAAAGGTATTTATTCAAGAGGCGTTATCATGGCTAACATTTTGATGATTGACGATCATCCCGTCGCACGTCTGGCGATCAGGATGCTGTTAGAAAAAGATCAGCACACCGTGGTGGGCGAAGCGGATGACGGCCTGAAGGCACTGCAAATGGTGCGGCAGCTGGAACCCGATATGGTGATTGTCGATCTGGATATTCCTTCGCTGAGCGGGATTGAAGTCATTGAAAAGCTGCGCGCTGCCGGTTTCAAAGGCGGCCTGCTGGTGCTGACCTCGCGCGATGACGAACATTACCTCAGCCGCTGTATGAGCATTGGTGCCGATGGTTTTGTCAGCAAACGTAATAATCTTGAAGAGCTGAGCGATGCCGTGAAAGCCGTGATGCGCGGCTACGGCTACTTCCCGCTGAAACGTAAAAATGGTGACAATATCCCTCACCCGGAGCAGGAAACCGAATCGCTAAAATCGCTTTCCAGTCGTGAACTTCAGGTACTGCGCTATCTGGCTCAGGGGATGAAGGTGATCGATATTGCGCTACGCATGCATATCAGTAATAAAACGGTGAGTACTTACAAAACCAGGGTGATGACCAAACTGGAGCTGGAATCTAATCTGGCACTGATTGATTTCGCCCGGCGCAACCATCTGGACTGACTCTGTGAAAAAACGTGTCCTGCTACTGCTTGTGTTGCTCTGCCCACTGCTGATGGCACGGGCAGAAGACGCGCCTGAAGTGTTGTCTATTATCAGCCGCGAGAATTACAACCCGCGCAGCTTCAACATCAGCGATGAGGACTGGCGCTGGCTGGGGCAAAAACGCGAAGTGAAAATTGGGGTCTGGGATCCCGAAACGCCCCCCTTTGATATGTTTACCGAAAACGGTAAGTTTGAAGGGATAACCGCCGACTACAGTCTGCTGGTGGCGCAATATCTGGGAATACGTTCGCAGGTTTTACGTTTCTCCAGCCGCGAGCAGGCGCTGCAGGCGCTGAAAGATCACAAAGTGGATCTGGTGACCGATCCCACCGGAAACCCGCTGCCCAGCCATACCACACTGGTAGGCAGCCAGAGTTTTCTGGCGGATAACCCTACGCTGATGCGGCGGATTAACGATCGTCGTTATGACTGGAAGCAGGTGAAGAACCTGCACCTGGCCGTGTCACACCACTATCTTGATATTGACTGGCTTAGCCAGCACTTTCCCAATGCGAATATCCAGCGTTTTGACAACGATGAAGATGCGCTGGCGTCACTGGCCTTCGGTAACAGTGATTACTACCTCGGCAATCTGACCACTGCCAGTTATCTGGTGGGACGCAACTATAATAACCTGCTGGCGATACAGGAGATTTTCCCGGTGCGTCAGCCGGGCACCCGCTTTCTGATGCGCGCCTCGGACACCCAGCTGGTGAATGCCGTCAATAGCGTACTGAGAGCCATCCCGCCCACGCAAAATCAGGTTATCTATCAGCAGTGGAGTGAAGGCTCTGACATGCTGCCCATCGTCAACAGACTGAGCTTTAACGACCGTGAAAAGCGCTGGCTGAAAGAGAATCCGACGATTCCGGTGGTGGTGAATTCACTGTATGCCCCGTTTACCATGGTCGATCAGCAGGGTAACTTTTACGGTATCAGCGCGGATTTATTGCGTCTTATTCGCCTGCGGACCGGCATCAATTTCACACCGGTGGTAGCGGAGTCCGTCAATGAGATGTTCAGCGACGTTCAGGAGGGCAAAGGCCAGTTTATTGCCGCCATCAGCTACAGTGAGGTGCGCGATAATGCGCTGCGCTTCACCCGCTCGTACTTTTCCTCCCCGTTTGTGCTGGTCGTCCGGCAGTCTCAGAGCCTGCCAATGGCGTTGAACAAAAGTACGCGCATCGCGATTACCGAAAACAATATGCTGATCCCCGAACTGAGAAAAGAGTATCCGGGCATCAACCTGGTGACCGTGGCCAATGCCAGCATCGCGATGCAGCTGGTGAATGAAGGTAAAGTTGACGGTGCCGTGCATACGCTGGTGGGCGGCGGGTATATGATCGACCGCTATTTCCGCAACGGCTTAAAGATTGCCAGGACGCTGGGCACTGAATCATCGCAGATTTCCTTTGCCGTGCGCCCCGATCAGCCGGAACTGCTCAGCATTCTGAATAAAGCCCTGGCCGATATTTCCCCACGGTCGATGACCCGCGTCATTAATAAATGGCAGACCACACCGGATGTGCAGCTGGATACCTGGGCAGTTTACCGCACACAGTTTTGGCTGCTGGGCGGCCTGACGCTGGCGATTGGTCTGACCTCTCTCATCTGGATTTACTATCTGCGCCGCCAGGTTTCCGCCCGTCGCCGGGCACAGCAGAGCCTGCAATCGCAGTTGCAGTTCAGCGATACGCTGCTGAACAGCGTACAGGTCCCGGTGTATGTCGTCGATCGCGAGGGCGGCCTGGTGTTGTTTAACCAGTCATGGCAGGAATTTTTCAAAGGCGATGAAGTCAGCAGTGCACGCGGCACAGTGGCGGATGATAACAATCCGCTGAATGTCATCTGGCGTGAGATTAAAGATGAAGTACAGCGAAGCAACACGGGCCCGCAACCACAGCCCAGAGCTTTCCAGCTGTTTAACGGTGAAAGCCAGCGCAGCGTTATCCATAACGCTGTTCGCTATCTCGACGATTCCCAGCAGACAGCGGGACTGATTTGCAGCTGGATCGATGTCACGGAACATCAGCGTCTGACCACCGATCTGTCGCTGGCTCGCGAGCGCGCGGAGCAGGCAAACCGGGCGAAGAGTACCTTCCTGGCTACCATGAGCCATGAAATTCGGACCCCGGTCAGTGCCATCATCGGTCTGCTGGAGCTGGCGGTCAGCGCCCCCGGACGCAAAACTGAAGACGACGAACCGGTCAAAGTGGCGTGGGAGTCAGCCCGCTCATTAATGGGCCTGATTGGCGATATTCTGGATATGGCGCGTATTGAATCCGGTCGTCTTGAGCTGGCCCCGGAATGGGTACGCACAACAGAGCTGGCACCGCCGGTAGTGCGCGTATTTGAAGGGCTGGCGCGGCAAAAAAGCCTGCGCCTGAGCTGTACGCTGCCGCCGGTGATGCCTTTTGAAGTGTTTATCGATGCCCTGCGTTTCCGCCAGATCCTGTCTAACCTGGTGAGTAACGCGATCAAATTTACCGAAAAAGGCCATGTGGCCGTCGATATTGATATCACCCAGCTGGGCAACGATGAAGTCAGGCTGAGCGTCTCGGTAAAAGACAGTGGCAAAGGCATTGCCCCTGATGAGCAGGGGAATATCTTCAGTCCATGGGTGCAGGCAGAGGATGGAAAACGCCAGAGTGGCTCAGGCCTCGGCTTAGCTATCTGTTCACAGCTGGTGCAGATGATGAGCGGCAATATCTCCCTGCAAAGTGAAACGGGCAGAGGCACGGAGGTGACCTTTACTCTGGCAGTGGCCACCCGCAGCTCACGGCCGGAAGAGGTCGCCGCGAAAGCCCTGCCTGCGGCGGCAGATGTACCGCCGCTGCGCATCCTGGCGGTGGATGATCACCCGGCAAACCGCATGCTGCTGCGCCGCCAGCTGGCCAGACTGGGCCACCAGGTCACCGAAGCCAGCGACGGTGAAGAGGCCTGGGAAATCTGGCAGAAACAGTCGTTCGATCTGCTCATCACCGACTGTAGTATGCCGGGTATGGACGGTCTGGAGCTGACCCAGCTGATCCGCAGCCATCAGACCCAGCCGCTGATGATCGTCGGTCTGACGGCCAACGCATGGCCGGAAGAACGTGCCCGCTGCCAGCAGGCAGGCATGGATGACTGCCTGTTCAAACCGCTGCATCTGCCGCAGTTACAGGCGATGCTCGGTGAGGTCGCGCTGCGGCTGGCAAAAGATAAACCCGCGCCCAGCGAGCTGGAGCAGATGCTCAGTTTCAGCGGGCTGAATAATCTCACCCATGGCGATGAAGACCTGCTGCACTCCCTGCTCAGCGTCACCCTGGCCACCCAGCGCCAGGATATGCTCGAAGCAGCCGAGCTGCTGGAGCTGGAAGACTGGCCGGAGATGGCAAAGTGTATTCACCGTATGTCAGGTGCCTGCCAGATTATCAGCGCTAATAAAGCTGAAGCACTGTGTCGCAGGCTGGAAGATGTCTGCCGTCAGGAAGAAGTCTCTGTGGATGAGGCTGGCGTACTGTGGCAGGAGACGGAAAGCGAGCTGAAGATCCTTAACAGCGCGATTGAGCGTTTCCTCAGTGAAGAATAATCAGGGGCAGCGTCAGGCTGCCCTTTCACGAAAAGAAAAATTCCGCGTTGTCATCCCGTCAGACAATGACCACACAACTATGGGGGTACGCTGATAGACAATATACCGGGCTGAGAGTGTAATAAGATTAATCTAATTACACGGTCAACTCGTTATGTTTCATATCGCCATGCTTGATAGCAATGCCTTTTGCATTAAAGGTCTTGAGGAATATTATTCTGCTCGAAATATTAGTACGATCGGCTGCGCCTCATTAGCTCAGTTGGAAGAAGCGTTAAGACATCACCGGATTAATGTCCTGATGTGTGAGCTGTCAACGGATGAAGATAATCTGTTTTCCTGTATTGATTATTTCAAAGCGCTTCAACGCCGCCGCCCCATGCTGCAAATGGTCATCTACACGCGTCTGCGCGACCCGGCGCTGATTGCCTTCGTGCGCACTACCTTACCCCGCTGCACTATGCTGTTCAAAAATGAAAGCATGGTCAACCTTGCACTGTGTATGATCCCACCCGGGTTTCATTACGAAGCAAAGCAACCGGAAATCAATGATGACCAGCGCGATATTTTAACCCCACGGGAATTTTATTTACTGCGTTTTCTGTCAGAAGGGAAATGCCATAAGGATATTTCGAAAAAACTTCCGCTCAGCATTAAAACCATCAGTTATTATAAATTGAAAATCATGGAAAAGCTCAAATGCAGAACGGTAGCCGATTTCCAAAGAAAAATGGATCGCTTCGGCATCTATTATCACTCGTAGGGCTGACTCTGTTTCTGTCAGCCCTGCGCTCAGATAAAATCTTTCGCCTGCTGGATTAAACTGGTTTTTGTCAACGCCCCGAGATATTTCCGCTCCAGCGGATTATTCAGCACCGGCAGGCGCTCCAGCGTGACCCGGGCAAAGGCGTCCCAGCCCTCTTTTATTGTCTGGTTTTCATAGATGGTCGGGAAGTTTGCATCCATGACACAGCTGATGGGCGAGGTCAGCGTAATCTCTTTATCCAGAACCTTGTGCGAGATATCGTGGATTGACACCGCGCCAAGAAATTCGCCCTGCTCACCAATGACATAAACAAAACGTTCGCGTTTCAGCGTGCTGACCGCCAGCGCTTTGCCGACGGAGTCCTGCGGAGTGAGTGCCGCCCCGGAGACAATAAACTGGGAGATGATGCCGTTATCAAAATCAAATTTGGCATCAGAGCGGCTGAAATGGCTGCTCATCATGGAATAGGCGCTGCGGGCGTGCAGACGATACACGGTCATTGAGGCCAGCACGCTGGCGATCATCGCCGGAAACAGCAGGCTGCTGTTGAGCGTCATCTCCAGCACCATCAGCATCGCCATTAAGGGAGCCTGGCTGACCGAGGCGAGGACCGCGCCCATGCCGACGGCAGCAAACACTTCGGCGTTCCCTACCGGCATTCCGGCGGCAGAGGCCAGCAGCGACACCATTTCGCCCATTAGCGCGCCGATCAGCAACGCCGGGGTAAACAGCCCCCCCACTGCGCTGGATCCCACGGAAATGGCCGTCGCCAGCATTTTCAGCAGCAGCAGCGCCAGCAGCACGGGCAGAAGAAAATCGCCCGCCATAATGCGCACAATCACTTCGTAGCCATTACCCAGAATCTGGGTACTGCCAATGGCCAGCGAGCCCACCAGCAGTCCCCCCAGCCCGAGGCGCAACGGCAGGTTGTTGATGCGGGTAAAGCAGCGCTTACTCTGCCCGATCAGCCAGAGCATTGCCCAGCCCATCAGCCCTGCCAGCAGGCCGATACCGACGGTCAGCGCAATGCTACCGGGTGTCAGGTCAAACTGGCTGTGGGAAAAGGGGTACATGGCGGAACGGTGGCCGAGCGACCACATGGTCAGCACCGCCACCCCGGAGGAGATGATCAGCGGGATCAGCCGCTGCATGGCCGAGATGCCAAAGGCAATTTCAGCAACAAAAATCGCGGAGGCCAGCGGCGCATGATACACCGACGAGAGCCCCGCCGCCGCGGCCATGGCCACCACGTCGCTGTTTTTCAGCGGTAGCGACCGGAACCACCAGCGGCCCATCAGGCTCCCCGCTAAGGCCGACAGCTGCACCATCGGCCCCTCACGGCCGATAGACGCCCCGCTGCTGATACTGGCCAGCGATGACAGGCTGCGGAACAGCGAGGTACGGGCAGGCACCGCGTCCAGCTGTGCGTTGATCACCTCCAGATAGTCGGTACGCACCGTCTGTTTTTGTTCAATGGCCGTGGCATAGCGCAGCAGAAAACCCGCGATCAACCCGCCGCAGCCGACAATCAGCGGCCAGATATACCAGGGGTAAACCTGCATCGCCCGGGTAATATCGGTCTGGCCACGAAACAGCAGGCTATCGATCAGGTTAATCGCTTCACGAAAGCCCAGCGTCACCAGGGAAGCCACCAGCCCGACCGGGATTGCCACCAGAATACTGGTCCAGTTAAGTGCATGTTTACTCTGCGGGCTGCGAACGCTCATCGGGTTCCCTCGGGATGATTTTCTGTATGGTGCGAGAGGTGAGCTGAAAAATCAAATCCCTCCTTTTAGTCATTGCCAGGCTGCACACAGATGGTAATCTGCTTTTTCGTTCACTCAGCCGCACAGGAACACTATGATTCGCTTTGCCGTCGTTGGAACCAACTGGATCACCCGTCAGTTTATCGATGCTGCCCATGAAACCGGGAAAATGAAGCTGACCGCCGTTTATTCACGCTCACTGGCGCAGGCAGAGACCTTCGCCAGCGACTATCCGGTCGAGCAGTTGTTTGACTCGCTGGAGGAGATGGCGGCATCGGATGCAATCGATGCGGTGTATATTGCCAGCCCCAACGCGCTGCACTGCCCGCAGGCCCTGCTGTTCCTGCGCCACCGTAAACATGTGATCTGTGAAAAGCCGCTGGCCTCCAATCTGCGTGAAGTCGATGCGATGATCGCCTGTGCCGCCGAACATCAGGTGGTGCTGTTTGAAGCGTTTAAAACCGCCAGCCTGCCCAATTTTCTCGCACTGCAACAGGCGCTGCCGAAAGTGGGCCGGCTGCGTAAAGCCTTTATTAACTACTGCCAGTACTCTTCCCGCTATCAGCGTTACCTTGACGGGGAAAACCCCAACACGTTCAATCCCGCCTGGTCCAACGGCTCCATTATGGATATTGGCTACTACTGCCTGGGGACAGCGGTGAGCCTGTGGGGTGAACCGGACAGCATCGTCGCCAGCGCCAGCCTGCTGGACAGCGGCGTTGACGGTCACGGCACGGCGATCCTTAACTACGGCGATTTCGATGTCACGCTGCAGCACTCCAAAATCAGCCAGTCGACCCTGCCGAGTGAAATCCAGGGTGAAGACGGCTCGCTGGTGGTGGAGCAGGTTTCCGAATGTCAGCGTCTCAGTTTTGTCCCGCACGGTGGTAAGGCGCAGGATCTGACGCAGCCGCAGCATATCAACACCATGCTGTACGAAGCAGAGGTGTTCGCCCGGCTGGTGGAAAATAATCAGGTCGATCAACCCGGGCTGGCGACCTCGCGGATCACCGCAAAGGTGCTGACCGAAATCCGCCGTCAGACCGGCGTGGTGTTCCCGGCTGACACGGCTGCTGTGTAAATATTTCTAAATATTACTGAAGAAGATTGACCTGCCGCAGCGGGCCGCCTATCTTTTGCCTCAGCAAAGGGGAGTAACTTCTTCGTCAGTTAATCGTCAATACGACATCCACATGATGTCCGGTTACTGAGCAACCTTATCCTGGTTGTAAGTGAGACCTTGCCGGGAGGCGAGGTTTGCTTACAGCATCAATAATATTGTGGCTGATGCCTTCCGATATACCCTACAGACGTCAGGTCGCAGACAGGCGGCAACTTAACGGTTCTCCACCCGCTTACATCAGTAAGTGACCGGGGTTCGTGAAGTCAGCCAACGTATCTGCAGCATGAAAGATGACGGGTAATTGGCCATTTTTTATTTTGCACGGGATGATATATGAACACTGTCGGCACACCGTTACTCTGGGGCAGCTTCGCTGTCGTCGTCGTGATAATGCTGGCGATTGACCTGCTGTTGCAGGGCCGTCGCGGCTCGCACACCATGACCATGAAACAGGCCGCTGCCTGGTCGCTGGTCTGGGTGACGCTCTCTCTGTTATTTAATGCTGCCTTCTGGTGGTACCTCAACGACACCGTCGGGCGCGAAGTGGCGGACACTCAGGCGCTGGCGTTCCTCACCGGTTATCTGATTGAAAAAGCGCTGGCCGTCGACAACGTGTTTGTCTGGCTGATGCTGTTCAGCTATTTTGCCGTACCGGCCGCGCTGCAGCGCAGGGTGCTGATTTACGGCGTGCTGGGTGCGATCGTCCTGCGTACCATCATGATCTTTGCCGGAAGCTGGCTGGTGACTCAGTTTAGCTGGCTGCTGTACATCTTCGGTGCCTTCCTGCTGTTCACCGGGATTAAAATGGCCCTGGCGAAGGAAGATGACAGTGCTATTGGCGACAAGCCGCTGGTACGCTGGCTGCGCAGCCGTATGCGTATGACCGACAAAATCGAAGGCGAGAAGTTCTTTGTGCGTAAAAATGGCGTGCTGTTTGCGACGCCGCTGCTGCTGGTACTGATTATGGTGGAACTGAGTGACGTAATTTTCGCCGTTGACAGTATTCCGGCCATCTTTGCCGTGACCACCGATCCATTTATCGTGCTGACCTCCAATCTGTTCGCCATCCTCGGCCTGCGTGCGATGTACTTCCTGCTGGCGAACGTGGCAGAGCGCTTCTCGATGCTGAAGTATGGCCTGTCGGTGATCCTGGTGTTTATCGGCGTGAAGATGTTAATCGTCGACTTCTTCCATATTCCGATTGCCATCTCGCTGGGCGTAGTAGGCGGTATTCTGGCCCTGACGCTGATTATCAACGCGGTGGTCAACTACCGTAACGATCGTAAAGTATCCTGACGAGACGGGGCGGCTGGAAAAAGGTCGCCCCCACCGGGTAGGATCGCCAGGGGCGATCATTTTTTCGATCGCCCTCCTGGCACACGACGACCAGAATAAAGGGTCTTCCCCTACAGATAACCCTGATATCCCTGTGCGGCCCCTCATTTTTCCCTTTCCCTGCCAGATGATTTCCTTATACTGCCCCACGCAAACACACTCCAATACATCGATAACGATAGCGATTTTAAACTATGCGTACTGAAAAAAGTGGCCACGGGCTGATTCGTCGCCTGATGCAGGGTAGCCTGGTAACACAAATCATGATCGGTCTGGTGGCAGGTATTGCCCTGGCCTGGTTTTCGAAAAGCAATGCGCTGGCGGTGGGCCTGCTCGGTGAGCTGTTTGTCAGCGCGCTGAAAGCGGTGGCCCCGCTGCTGGTGCTGGTGCTGGTGATCGCCTCGATTGCTAACCATCAGCAGGGGCAGAAAACCAATATTCGCCCCATCATTATGCTTTATCTGCTCAGTACCTTCTGCGCGGCGATTGTCGCCGTGGTGGGCAGCCATCTGCTGCCGCAGAACCTGACATTGAGGACGGCCAGCACTGAGATTGTGCCGCCATCGGGGATCCTGGAGGTGCTGCGTGGCCTGCTAATGAGCATGGTGACCAACCCGGTTGAAGCCGTGATGAAAGCCAATTACATCGGTATTCTGGTCTGGGCGATTGGCCTGGGCTTTGCCTTCCGCCACAGCAGCGACAGCACCCGTACCTTCCTGAATGATGCCTCCGATGCCGTCACCCGCCTGGTGCGGATTGTGATCCGCTTCGCGCCGATCGGGATTTTTGGCCTGGTCGGGTCGATTCTGGCCTCAACCGGCTTTGACGCGCTGTGGGACTATGCCAGCCTGCTGGTACTGCTGATTGGCTGTATGCTGCTGATGGCGCTGGTGTTTAACCCGCTGCTGGTGTGGTGGCAGATCCGCCGTAACCCGTATCCGCTGGTCTTTACCTGCCTGCGCGAAAGTGGCGTGACCGCCTTCTTCACTCGCAGCTCGGCCGCCAATATTCCGGTCAATATGGCACTGGCGAAAAAACTCGGTCTGAATGAGGATACCTATTCGGTCTCGATCCCGATTGGTGCCAATATCAGCATGGCGGGAGCGTCAATCACCATCACCGTGCTGACGCTGGCGGCCGTTAATACGCTGGGCATTCACGTCGACGTGCCGACCGCCATTCTGCTGAGTCTGGTCGCTTCGATTTGTGCCTGCGGGGCCTCGGGCGTGGCTGGCGGTTCCCTGCTGCTGATCCCGGTAGCCTGCAACATGTTCGGTATTCCGAATGAAGTCGCGATGCAGGTGGTGGCCGTGGGCTTTATCATCGGCGTATTACAGGATTCAGCTGAAACCGCCCTGAACTCGTCGGCGGATATCCTGTTTACCGCTGCGGCCTGCATGGCCGACGATCGCCGCGCCGCAAAGAACGCGTAAATCGCCACGGGCTGACCAAAAGACCAGGTCAGCCCCTGTGCCTTCCGCTCACCCGTTGCCGGTGACAGGCGGAATTACAGCGTGACCCCGCTTTTAAATATCGCCAGCTCGCGAAAATCATTCTCTTCGTTCCGCGTCTGCTGCCCGTTGGCGATGGCCACGATGGTATCGACAAACTGCGCCAGCAGCGCAGGCATCTCCACGCCGTGGATCAGCTGTCCGGCATCGAAATCAATCCAGTGGGGCTTTTTCGCTGCCAGCTCGCTGTTGGTGGCAAGTTTCACCGTCGGCACAAAGCCCCCGTAAGGCGTACCGCGTCCGGTACTGAACAGCACCATATGGCAGCCTGCCCCGGCCAGGGCGCTGGTGGCAACGGCATCGTTACCCGGTGCGCTGAGTAAATTCAGCCCCGGCCGCGTCAGGCGCTGCCCGTACTTCAGCACATCCACCACCTGACTCTGTCCGGCTTTCTGGGTACAGCCCAGCGACTTCTCTTCCAGCGTGGTGATGCCTCCGGCTTTATTGCCCGGGGACGGATTTTCATAAATCGGCTGGTTGTGGGCAATAAAGTACTGCTTGAAGTCGTTAATCAGGGTGACGGTTTTTTCAAAGGTCGCCGCGTCGCGACAGCGGCTCATCAGAATACGTTCCGCGCCGAACATCTCCGGTACCTCGGTCAGTACCGTGGTGCCGCCGTTGGCAATCATCTGGTCAGAGAAACGTCCGAGCAGCGGATTGGCGGTGATCCCCGACAGGCCGTCCGATCCCCCGCACTCCAGACCGAACTTCAGTTCGCTGAGCTGGCCCGGCTGGCGGCGATCGTGGCGCATCGCCTCATACAGCGGGTGCAGTAACGCCAGGCCGGCTTCCACTTCATCGTCCTGCTGCTGGCAGACCATAAACTTCACCCGCTGAGGGTCAACGTGACCAAGCGTCTCGCGGAACACGTCTACCTGGTTGTTTTCGCAGCCGAGGCCTATCACCAGCACGGCACCGGCGTTGGGGTGCCGCACCATATTTTGCAGCATGGTGCGGGTATTCTCATGATCCTGGCCGAGCTGCGAACAGCCGAAAGGGTGGCTGAACAGATGGACGCCATCAATACCGGCCGCCCCGGCGGTCTCTTTCAGGAAACGCTGCAGGATCTGGCGGGCAATGCCGTTGACACAGCCCACGGTGGGCAGGATCCACAGTTCATTGCGAATGCCCACTTCACCGCTGCTGCGGCGATAGACCTGTATCTCACGATCGGCGGCCTGTTCAGGCAGCGTGACGAAATCCGGCTGATACTGGTACTCATTCAGGTCGCTGAGGTTGGTACGCGCATTGTTCGAGTGGATCATCTCCCCTGCGGCGATCGCCTGGGTTGTATGCCCAATGGGCAGGCCATACTTCACGACCTGTGCGCCTTCTGGCAGCGGCTGGAGGGCAAATTTGTGTCCACGGCCGACCGGCTGCTTCAGCACCAGCGACTGCCCGACCTCGTGGATGTGCTCGCCTTCGTCCAGGTCACGCAGCGCGACGGCGACATTATCCAGACTGTGTATCTTAATGATGCTTTGCATGTTTCCCGCCTTGTGTGATCTGTGCCAGCGCGGCGCGCATCCCGCATGAGGTGATCTGCTGCAGTTGCGCCGTCACGCACTCTGCCAGGCCGGACAGCCCGGTCAGATCCTGGCCCCAGTGCCCGGTGTCACTCAGCACCTCGTCCACCAGCTGTCGCAGGGTGATAACGTGGTCATCAACCTGTAGCCACAGCGCGGCAAAGCGCGCCAGCCAGTGAGCGTCATCCTGCAGCGGGTAGCGCTCACCGTCACGTTCGCCCCGGTAGTACGCCAGCAGCGCGGCCAGCGCAAAGCTCAGATAAGGTGGCGGCGTGCCGTGCTGCGCCTGCTGCCACAGCAGGGCGGGCAGCAGGCGGGTACGGAATTTCGTCATGCCGTTCAGGGCGATGCTACTGAGCTGGTGGCGAATAAACGGATTACGAAAACGGGTCAGCACCGCATCCGCAAAAGCGTTCAGCTCCGCCACCGGCTGTGCCAGCGTCGGAATGATTTCATGACGCAGCGTCTCATCGACAAAGCTGGCGACAGCCGGATCGTTCATCGCGTCGCCCACGGCGCTCAAACCGGCGAGAAAGGCCACCGGTACCATCGCCGTATGTGCGCCGTTGAGGATGGCCACTTTGCGCGCTTTATAGGGTTTGATGTCGTCCACCAGACGGATATTCAGATCCAGCTTGTTCAGCCGCAGCGCCTCCGCGACAGAAGAGGGTCCCTGGATCACCAGCTGGTAATACACTTCACCCGCCACCAGATAGTCATCCTGATAGCCCAGCCCGGCTTCCAGTTCGCGGGCATCCTGCGGATAGCCGGTGACGATGCGATCCACCAGCGTGGAACAGAACGTGTTGTGCTGGCTGACCCACTGCATAAAGTCTGCCGGCAGCTGCCAGCGCTGCGCCGTCTGTAACACGCACGACCGCAACGCCTCTCCGTTATCGTCAATCAGCTCGCACGGCAGCATGATCCAGCCTTTGTCTGCCGCGCCGTTAAAGTGCTGCCAGCGCGCCAGCAGCAGGCGCGTTAACTTAGCCGGGAAGCTGACAGGCGGCGCGGACGCCAGCGTATCTGCCGGGTCAACGTAGATCCCTGCCTCGGTGGTATTGGACACCACAATGCGCAGCCGGGGATCGTGTGCCAGCGCCATAAAAGCGGCAAAATCTTCTGCGGGCTGGATTTCGCGGTTCACCGAGCGGATCAGTCGCGCCTCACTGACTACCTTGCCCTGGGGAGTGATCCCCCTGATCAGGGTGGTGTAAAGCCCGTCCTGACTGTTCAGACTGCGGGGACTGCTGCTGGCGCGCGGCCTGACCACCACCACACCGGCCGCCAGGTCGGTATGCTCATTGAGCAGGTCGACCTGCCAGTCGATAAAGGCGCGCAGGAAATTGCCCTCTCCGAACTGGATAATGCGCTCAGGATAGCGCGGCCCCGGAAAATCGTGTCGGTTCAGCTTGCGCATTTTCTCTTCCTTCATTATCCGGTTACAGCTCAATGGCGAAGTAATCGCGGGCGTTGTTAAAGCAGATGTTCTGCACCATTCCGCCCAGCAGCGCGATATCCCCCGGCGCTTCGCCTTTTTCTACCCAGCGGCCGATCATCTGGCACAGCAGACGGCGGAAATATTCGTGGCGGGTGTAAGAGAGGAAGCTGCGGCTGTCGGTCAGCATACCGACGAAGCGGCTTAACAGGCCCATCTGCGCCAGTTGGGTCATCTGCCGTTCCATGCCATCTTTCTGATCGTTAAACCACCAGGCTGAACCAAACTGCATTTTGCCCGGCTGCCCTTCCCCCTGGAAATTTCCGACCATCGTCGCCAGCACTTCGTTATCGCGCGGGTTCAGGCAGTAGAGGATGGTTTTGGGCAGCGCGTTATCACGGTTCTGCGCATCCAGCAGTCTCGACAGCGGTTCTGCCAGCGGGCGATCGTTAATCGAGTCAAAGCCGACATCCGGCCCCAGAAGCTGTAGCTGGCGGCGATTGTTATTGCGCAGTGCGCCAATGTGGTACTGCTGCACCCAACCCCGGCGGGCATATTCGGCCCCCAGCCACACCAGCACGGCGGTCTTGAACTGGGCGACCTCACTTTCCGGCGGGATCTGCCCACCGAGGCGGCGCGCCAGGATGGCATCCAGCGTCGCGTCATCCGCCTCGCCATACAGCACCACATCCAGCGCATGGTCAGATACCTTACAGCCGTGGGCGGCAAAGTGGTCGAGCCGCACGGTCAGCGCGCGCCGCAGATCATCAAAGCGGGTGATAGCGACATCGGCTACCGCAGACAGGGTGTGCAGATAGTCGGTGAATCCTTCCGCCTCGATATTGAATGCCTTATCCGGACGCCAGCTCGGCAGCACTTTCGTGGCAAAGCTGCCATCTTCGGCCAGTGCGCGATGATGGCGCAGGTCGTCCACCGGATCATCGGTGGTGCCAACCATTTTCACCTTCATCTGCTGCATGATGCCGCGCGCGCTGAAGGCCTCCTGCGCCAGCATTTCGTTGCACTGGTTCCAGATGGCATCTGCCGTCGCGGGCGACAGCAGCGTATTGGTAATGCCAAACGGACGGCGCAGCTCCAGATGCGTCCAGTGGTACAGGGGATTACCAATGGTGTCCGGCACCGTGCGCGCCCAGGCATCAAACTTCGCCCGGTCGCTGGCTTCTCCGGTACACAGGGCTTCCGCAACGCCGTTAGCACGCATCGCCCGCCATTTGTAGTGGTCGCCCTTCAGCCAGATGTCGTACAGATTGTTAAAACGGTAGTTTTCGGCAATTTGCTGCGGCGGCAGGTGGCAGTGATAGTCAAAGATCGGCTGGTCAGCGGCGTAATCATGGTAAAGCCGGCGGGCAAATTCACTGTCGAGTAGAAAGTCTTCACTCATAAAGCGTGACATGGGGTCTCTCCTGCTGGGTCTGATGCCAGTAAAGTTATCATACCAATTACGATTGCCGCTGAAATAATAGTGCGAATGCGATCACAAAAACATCACTATTTATCCGCGAATAACGCTGTCTTTCACGCCTTCAGAAGCTATCCTCCTGTGTTTTCAGTAGTTTTATTATCCCTCATTACAAAAATGGTTTTTGTGATGGCTCTCAACTTTTAAATCTGTATGACAAGTTATCGTGTCGGCGTTCGATACTGAGCAGGCAAGGTTGTGGTGAAATTACCGTGCGGGTGCTGTACGCAGCAGGCCGTCCCGCCCCTTACAGATGCACGTCCCCCTGACGTGACATCAACAATAATTACGGGAAGAGGTTTTAAATGCGTAAAATTAAAGGGTTACGCTGGTACATGATCGGTCTGGTGACCATCGGTACCATCCTGGGTTACCTGACGCGTAACGCCATTGCCGTGGCGGCCCCCACGCTGGAGACAGAGCTGCATATCACTACGCAACAGTATTCCTATATTGTTGCCGCCTATTCAGCCTGCTACACCATCATGCAGCCGGTCGCCGGCTATATCCTGGACGTGCTGGGGACCAAAATCGGTTATGCCCTGTTCGCCATTCTCTGGGCGGTGTTCTGCGCCGCCACCGCGCTGGCAGGCAGCTGGGGTGGGCTGGCGATTGCCAGGGGGGCCGTGGGCGCCGCTGAAGCGGCCATGATCCCCGCCGGGCTGAAGGCCAGCAGCGAATGGTTCCCGGCGAAGGAGCGTTCAATTGCCGTCGGCTATTTCAATGTCGGGTCGTCGATTGGTGCCATGCTGGCTCCCCCGCTGGTCGTGTGGGCGATCGTGGCACACAGCTGGCAGATGGCCTTTATCATTACCGGCGTGTTGAGCATGATCTGGGCGCTGTGCTGGCTGGTGTTCTATAAGCATCCGAAAGATCAGAAGAAACTGGATCCTGAAGAGCGCGAATACATCCTTTCCGGCCAGGAAGCCCAGCATCAGACCCATAACGGCAAAAAAATGTCCGCCTGGCAGATCGTGCGTAACCGTCAGTTCTGGGGCATTGCCCTGCCGCGCTTTCTGGCGGAACCCGCCTGGGGCACATTCAACGCCTGGATCCCGCTGTTTATGTTCAAGGCGTACGGCTTCAACCTTAAAGAGATTGCGATGTTCGCCTGGATGCCGATGCTGTTTGCTGACCTCGGCTGTATTGTCGGGGGCTATCTGCCGCCGTTCTTCCAGCGTGTGTTTGGCGTTAACCTGATCGTCTCGCGCAAGCTGGTGGTCACCATGGGGGCGGTACTGATGATTGGCCCGGGCACCATCGGGTTGTTTACCAGTCCTTATGCCGCTATTGCTCTGCTGTGTGTTGGCGGTTTTGCCCATCAGGCACTTTCCGGTTCGCTGATCACCCTCTCTTCTGACGTTTTCGGCCGCAATGAAGTGGCCACCGCAAACGGGCTGACCGGTATGGCAGCCTGGACCGCCAGTACCATGTTCGCCCTCGTTGTCGGCGCGCTCGCCGATACCATGGGGTTCAGCCCGCTGTTTGCTGCGCTGGCGGTGTTTGACCTGTTAGGGGCGGTCGCCATCTGGACACTGCTGAAAAATAAACCCATTTCCGAGCTGGAGCAGGAGAAAAAAGAGAAAATGACCGGGGTGGTGACACAGCATTCCGCATAATTCCGCGGACGGCCCCTGCAGTATCCTCACTGTAGTGGCCGCCCTTTTGTTTTGGTCGGCCAGTCGCGCAGACCGGCCCCGTGGGGCAGAGCATGAGCCAGGGTGACCACAATCGCAGGGCCGCCCTGCAGGACACCGCGATGTCGTGGCGGATTTCATCTCACACCGAGTACCGTTTTTGCAGGAGGGTCGACCCGCCACCGTGAAAAGTGGTATAACAAATTCCATTATCAGTGTGACCTGAAGGGGAACGTGGATCATGGAATTAACCGAGTCGCGCCGTCTCTATCAACAGCTGGCCGCCGAGCTGAAAAGACGCCTGGAACAGGGCATTTACCCGGTGGGTGAAAAATTACCTGCGGAGCGGTTTATTGCAGAAGAGATGGGCGTCAGCCGGACCGTGGTTCGGGAAGCGATCATCATGCTGGAAGTGGAAGGCTACGTTGAAGTGCGGAAAGGTTCCGGTATCCATGTCATTTCCCAGCGCCAGCAAAATCGCGTCGCCACCAGCAGTCAGCTGGAGTTTGCCAGCTTCGGGCCCTTTGAACTGTTGCAGGCCCGTCAGCTGATTGAAAGTAACGTCGCCGAGTTTGCCGCCACCCAGGTGACGCGCCAGGACATCCTGCAGTTAATGGCGATCCAGACTCAGGCGCGGAAAGAAGATCGTTTCCGCGATTCCGAATGGGATATGAAATTCCACGTGCAGATTGCGCTGGCGACGCAAAACAGCGCGCTGGCGGCCATTGTAGAAAAGATGTGGTTACACCGTCTGCACAACCCGTACTGGCTAAAACTGCATGAACATATTGATGAGAAGTCGATTGAAAGCTGGTGTGAAGATCATGACAATATCCTGAAAGCCCTGATGCGCAAGGACCCGGCGGCCAGTAAGCTGGCCATGTGGCAGCACCTGGAAAACACTAAACAGATGTTATTCCATGCCACAACAGATGACTTCGAATTTAACGTTGACCGCTACATGTTTGCTGAAAACCCGGTCGTCATGCCAGAAACAGTGGCAAACAGCGAAAAATAGCACTCTTCATCCAGGCTGAGTTAACTCCTTGAGTCAAAATACCTTCAGTAGTGTCAGCCTGTGTAAAACTCCTTCCAGACAACGCAGTACAACGGTAAAACATCGTTAGCGCTGTGTTTCTTCCTGTCCAGGCTTGCGTAATTTTGTTACAGTTATCTGCCTTTTTTACCCTTTCCTGCGCGGGTAAATAAGGAGAGGTCATATTCACCAGCCATGCTGTTCCGCCGCCCGTTTTATGCTTATCTGCACCAATATAACGATGAATTAAGTGTGCAAAAAAGATGAAACAGGCCAACTATGACGTTCAGGACTATTAATGGATATTTTCAAATCTCTGGTGCACGCTCTCTGGCAACAGGATTATGCCACCCTCGCTGACCCGACGCTGGTATGGGCGATTTACTTTGTTCTGTTTATGATTCTGTTCCTCGAAAACGGACTGCTGCCCGCCGCCTTTCTTCCGGGTGACAGCCTGCTGATTCTGGTCGGCGTGCTGATAGCCAAAGGGACCATGAATTTTGCCCTGACAGTGTGTGTCCTGACCACGGCGGCCAGTCTTGGTTGCTGGGTAAGTTATATACAGGGCCGGTGGCTGGGAAATACGGTCACCGTGCAAAAATGGCTGTCCCATCTGCCTGCGCAATATCATCAGCGTGCCCATCAGATGTTTCACCGCCACGGTCTTTCCGCGCTGCTGGTGGGCCGCTTCATCGCTTTTGTCCGTACGCTGCTGCCCACCATTGCCGGCCTTTCTGGCCTGAGCAATGCCCGTTTTCAGTTTTTCAACTGGATGAGCGCCCTGCTGTGGGTGCTGATTTTGACCGTGATGGGATACGCGCTGGGTAAGACGCCGATTTTCCTGAAGTATGAAGATCAACTGATGTTCTGCCTGATGTTACTGCCCCTGTTTTTACTGGTGTTTGGCCTGTGCGGTTCGCTGTATGTCCTGTGGCGTAAGAAGCAATCCACCAATGAGAAAGGAAACTCATGATGCCAGGTTTTATGAAATTACCGACGCGTATTCTGCGCCTGCTGCCGCTGATGGCGATGATGTCCATCGCTCTGCTGGCTCTGGCCCTGATGCCCAGCCTGTTTCGCAGTGAAAACGCCCTGCAGATCCGGGCTGCCCGTCAGGGGATCAGCCTGCCGGATGGCTTTTATGTTTATCAGACGCTCAATGCACAGGGCATCCACATAAAAAGTATCACTCCCGAACAGAATTCGCTGATTATCAAATTTGACTCTATGGAGCAGAGCGCCGCCGCCGAAAAAGTGCTGCGTAAACTGTTGCCCTACGGCTTTGATATTGCGCGCCATGATAATAATGATGCGGCTGCCTGGATAAATCGCATCAGCCTGCGGCCACAGTCTGTCGGCTGATTCCCCCGCCCCTTCACCGGGGCTATCCGTGAGAATATTCTCTGTTTTTGAGGTTTTGCTATTTTCTGTCTATGCTTCATAAGCAGTAAAATGCGATACACCTGTTTCAGGACAACGATATCCGGCACTTGATATCTCGCAAAGGAAGGTCACAACCGCGATGAAAAACCACTTTATTCTGGGCGTTAGCCTGCTAACACTCGCCACTTTCTCGCAGGCAGATACGCTCTGTCAGCAGAAAGAACAGTCTATCCGGCATGAAATCGATATGGCGAAAAAACACGACAATCAGCGTCGGGTTAACGGTCTTGAACGGGCGTTAACGGAAACCCACGCGAACTGTAGCGACGCCGGTTTGAAAGAAGCACACCAGGACAAGATCAGGCAGCATGAGAAAAAAGTGGCCGAGCGGGAACAGGAACTGAAACAGGAAAAAGCGGAAGGAAATGACCGCGAAAAGATTGCTAAACGCGAACAGAAACTGGCTGATGCCCAACATGAGCTGAAGGAAGTGCAGAGTACAGCCTGGTAAGGGCCACACTCTGCCAACGTCATTAAAACTAAGGTAAAGGAGTTTTCAATGTCTAAAGATACTACATCAGAACATCTGCGCGCCGAGCTGAAAAACCTGGCTGACACCCTGGAAGAAGTATTAACGACCTCCGGTGAGAAGTCTAAAACCGAGCTGGACAAACTGCGCAGCAAGGCCCAGAGCGCACTGAAAGAGACCCGCGCCCGTCTGGGTGATTCCGGCGACCGCATTGCACAGACCACCCGCGAAGCGGCAGAGCGTACCGATGTGTACGTGCGCGATAACCCGTGGACCAGCGTAGGTATTGGCGCCGCAGTTGGCGTAGTCCTGGGCGTACTGCTGACCCGTCGTTAATATGGCAGAACATCAGCCAAGCCACGGCCCCGGCAAAGGGGTCTTAAACATCGGTCAGCGAATTGTTACTACTCTGGTGGGGATAGTGGAAACACGCATCCGGCTGGCGGTAGTAGAGCTGGAAGCTGAAAAAGCCAACCTGATACAGATGCTGTTGATGGTGGGCCTGACGATGCTGTTTACTGCCTTTGGTCTGATGAGCCTGATGGTGCTGGTTATCTGGGCGGTGGATGCGCAGTATCGTCTGATGGCCATTGCCATTACGACCGGCGTGCTGTTTGCACTGGCGCTGATTTTCGGTCTCTGGACGCTGGCTAAATCACGTCGTTCAACGCTTCTTAGCGCCACCCGCAAGGAGTTGTCGGAAGACCGCAAGCTGCTGGAGGATGATTGATGAGCCGCGAACGGAACGCACGTAAAGCTGAACTGTTACGGCAGATCCAGCAGCAGCGGCTGGATCTGAGCGCCGGGCGTAAAGCCTGGCTCGATACTACGGCTCGCTACGACCATGGGTTTTTGACGCTGCTCAGTGCCAAACGTTGGCTGACCATCGGCAGCGGGGTCATGGCAATCTGGTCCGTGCGTAACCCGCGGTTTATGGGCCGCTGGGCCAGGCGTGGCCTCGGTGCCTGGAGCACCTGGCGCATGGTACGTAACTATCTGCCGCGCCGATAATCTTCTGCACTAGCGGCCGCAGCGATGCTGCGGCCGCTCCTCCCCCAGTTTTCTTGAATAACTTCGACAGATTATCTCGCTTACAATGTTTTGCGTCCCCGACTATTATCTCCAGCAACGAAAGGTACTGAGCGGTAAACACGCATCAGGCCTGAGTAAAATCCGGTCGGGCCGCTTGCACGACCAACTATTCTTGTTTGGGGATAATCATGAAAAAATTAGAAGATAGCGGTATTGTGCTGGCTCGCATCCTGATGGCCATTCTGTTTGTTGTGGCTGGCTGGGGTAAGCTGACCGATTATGCAGGCACTCAGCAGTTTATGGCTTCAATGGGTATCCCTGCACTCTTCGTGCCCCTGACTGTGTTGCTGGAATTTGGTGGCGGTCTGGCGATTATGTTCGGCTTCCTGACCCGTACCACCGCGCTGATTACCGCCATCTTCACCGTACTGACCGCGATCCTGGCGCACAGTAACTTTGCTGTCGATGGCCCGACCATGTTCCTGAAAAACATCAGCATTGCGGGCGGTTTCCTGCTGCTGGCCATCACTGGTCCTGGCGCGCTGAGCCTTGACCGTCTGCTGGGTAAGAAGTGGTAATTCCACGCTACGCGTTATACTAAGGTTATCGGGGGGTGAGGATCATATCCTCGCCCCTTTTACGTTACGGAAAGGAGCAACACTATGGGACAACTGATTGAGGGCGTCTGGCACGACCAGTGGTATGACACCAAAGCAACAGGCGGCCGTTTTAAACGTTCTGAATCCGCCTTTCGCAACTGGGTCACCGCCGACGGTGAAGCGGGCCCTACCGGCAAAGCGGGTTTTCGCGCCGAAGCCGATCGCTACCATCTGTATGTGTCTCTCGCCTGCCCGTGGGCACACCGCACGCTGATTATGCGCGAATTAAAAGGACTGACCGATCTGATTTCAGTCTCGGTGGTACATCCTCTGATGCTGGAAAACGGCTGGACCTTTGATGAAGATTTCCCTGCTGCTACCGGCGACAGCCTGTATCAGAACGAATATCTTTACCAGCTCTACCTTCACGCCGACCCACAGTATACCGGCCGCGTGACGGTCCCGGTGCTGTGGGACAAACAACAGCACACTATCGTCAGTAATGAATCAGCCGATATTATCCGCATGCTGAACAGTGCCTTTGACGGTGTTGGTGCGCGCGCCGGAGACTACTATCCGCAGGATCTGCATGCTGAAATTGATGAACTGAATGGCTGGATCTACGACACGGTCAACAACGGCGTGTATAAGTCGGGGTTTGCCACCAGCCAGCCTGCCTATGATGAGGCGGTAACCGCGCTCTTTGCCTCGCTCGACCGCCTGGAAAACCTGCTGGGCCAGCATCGCTATCTTGCCGGGGAACACCTGACAGAGGCCGATATCCGCCTGTGGACCACGCTGGTGCGTTTCGACCCGGTGTACGTCACTCACTTCAAGTGCGACCGTCACCGGGTGAGTGATTACCTGAACCTGAACGGTTTTCTGCGTGACCTGTGGCAAACGCCAGGTCTGGCGGAGACGGTTAATCTTGAGCATATCCGTCATCATTACTACTGCAGCCATAAGACCATTAACCCAAGCGGGGTGATCTCACTGGGTCCGGCGTACGACTGGGATGTTCCTCACGGCCGTGACCGGCATTTCGGTTAACCGTTAGCAACCAGGGCGATTTTCACCTCGTCCTGGATGTTCCGCACCCTTTATTGATCTGGCACAAATTCCCCTCTTTCGCGCTTACGTATCTTTACTGACGTAAACACTTAAAACGAAATCACTACGGGGATGGAGCCATGATCAAATCTGTCGCAATCTGCTTTGCCGTTGTTATGCTCTGCTACGTCGCGTTTGTCGGGCACTATTACTATCAGACTTTTTCAACCTTCAGCAGCATTGAGCATGCTCAGGAAACCAACGCTGCGCCATAGCGCTCCTTCCCGCGGCGGGGGTTACCCCTGGCGTTTCGCCAGCAGTTTCGGGATTTCCCGCAGGCACCAGGACTTCGCCTCACCCATACTGTCACGCCGCCATGCCATAATAATGTCCACTTCGCGGGTGTATTCCGGGCTGACCACGCGCAGGCGACCTTCCGCGATATCCTTCTCCACCATCGTGTAGGGCATCGTGCCCACGCCCAGACCGGCCAGCAGTGCGCGGTGTTTATCTTCAATGGTGCTGACCGTCAACCGCTGCTGCTTGTCGAGCAGCGTCACCGTCAGTACCGGACGCTCACGGGCGGTATCTGCGACGGCAATCCCGCGATACTTGACGCGCGTGGTCTCCGACAGCGGTTCCGGCTCCAGATGAATAGGGTGCTCCGGGCTGGCGACATAAACGCTCATCAGCGTGTAGAGTTTGCGGGTATTGATCTCGGATGACGCGCGAAAATGCATATCTGGCGCAATCACAATATCAGCCCGCCCCTGCTCCAGGCGCTCCCAGGCACCGGCCAGCACTTCGGTCATCAGTGAGACCTGGGTATTGGCTTTATCAGCCAGCTTCCCAACCAGCGGAAACAGCAGTTCGGTGGACACCAGCGCTTCGGTAGCGATGGTCAGATGGGTTTCCCAGCCGCGCGCCAGCGCTTCAGCATCGGTGGTTAGTTTATCGGCGGCTTCCAGCAGTACGCGCCCCCGCTCCAGCAGCATTCTTCCGACATTGGTAAATTTTGTACGGTGGCCAGAGCGGTCAAACAGCACGACATCCAACTCCTCCTCCAGCTTCTGCATTGTATAACTCAGTGCGGAGGGGACGCGACCCAGCTCATCCGCGGCGGCGGCAAAGCTTCCGCGACGGTCGATAGCATCCATCACCCGCAGCGCTTCCAGCGTCAGAGCACGATCTTTAGCCATAGTAATTCTCTGTCAGGAAATTTGAATATTGCCAGCAGATTAACTGGCTAACAATCCGGCGTCCAGAAACTTACCATAACAGGATAATAAACGGCGGGATGTTTCCGGCCGATAAGGAGAAAAGTATGATCACCAGTCGAACCGCAGAGCAGTGTGGCAAAGCCGATTATGGCTGGCTGCAGGCACGCTATACCTTCTCCTTTGGTCACTATTTTGATCCTCAACTGCTTGGCTACGCGTCATTGCGTGTGCTGAATCAGGAAGTGCTGGCACCAGGGGCTTCCTTCCAACCCAGAACCTATCCTAAGGTCGATGTACTGAACCTGATTTTACAGGGTGTGGCAGAGTATCGTGACAGTGAAGGTAACCACGTAAGGGCACAGGCAGGCGAGGCCCTGCTGCTGGCAACGCAGCCAGGCGTCAGCTACTCCGAGCACAACATCAGTAAAGAGGTCCCTCTGACGCGTATGCAGCTGTGGCTGGATGCCTGTCCTGAGCGTGAAAATAACGCGGTGCAGCAGATGCCCGTATCTGAACATCTGCGCTATATGCTGATTGCCTCGCCAGACGGCAGCGCGGGCAGCCTGCAGTTACGTCAGCAGGTGTGGATCCATCAGGTGGTGCTGGCACCCGGCGAAAGCTATACCCTGCCTCTGCACGGCACGCGAGCCTATCTGCAGTCGATTCATGGTTCACTGAAAGCGGCCACGGATTCTCAGCAGGAAGCCCTGACCTGCGGTGATGGTGCGTTCCTGCGCGAGGAGCAGAGCGTAACTCTTACGGCGGAGGCCGCCCTGCGGGTGCTGGTTATCGATCTTCCGGTGTAACGGCCTCAGGGTCGTGACCTTCTGATGTTTCCGCGATGTCCTGGCACTCTGACAGTACCATCACAGGCTGGCGGCAGTGGGGATCGAGCAGCAGGCGCGTGGCATCCGGGCGGGAGTAATGGCCTGCCGGATCGTAAAGGAATTTGCACAGGGTAATCGCTGCGAGATCAACATCGGAAAACAACAGGCCTTCCTGATCCTCCGCCAGTGGCTGGGTCAGCAAGCGACCATCCGGGCCGTAAATCCTCGCATATCCGCCGCCTGTCAGCAGCACCTGGCGCATCTGATCGTCAACACAGTAGCTTTTAACTTCCTGTTCTGACACCACCGCACAGGCGAAAAGCAGGTAACACTGCCCTTCCGCAGCGTAACCCTGGGAGACAGCGGCATTCACCTCTCCGCTAAGGGAATGGAATCCGTTAATCGAAAAAGAGGGCCAGGCGGCGATATGGATCTGCTCATTTTGTGCATGCAGCGCATAACAGCTCAGGGGCTGCAAGTGTTCACCGCAGCAAAGTTGACCGATATGCCCCAGAGCAGTGCGGTGCACTTTCAGATGGCTGCCATCGCCTTCACCAAACAGCAGGCGTTCAACGGACGTCGGTTTAAGTTTACGTCTGACCTCAAGAGTATTACCGGCATCATCAATTAA
The DNA here is from genome assembly GCF_055556675.1 of Erwinia sp. PME.40.26/001. NCBI lineage: Bacteria > Pseudomonadati > Pseudomonadota > Gammaproteobacteria > Enterobacterales > Erwiniaceae > Erwinia > Erwinia sp. PME.40.26/001. The sequence goes on along the minus strand of NZ_JBVHNP010000007.1, from coordinate 73,698 downwards.
GGCCTGGGAAATAAACAGCGTCGCATTATATTTTTCACTGAAGCTGAAAGAGAGATAAATTTTATTATCTCGTGCTGCCTGTTGTAAACGCTGATACTGCGGTGAATCGGTTGATATTGACTGCCGGTGATAGGCCGTAATAAAGGGTGCCATATATGGAATATTACCCAGCCAGAGAAACCACGGGTAGCCGGGAAAAAAAAGCTCGGGAAATGCAATAAGCCGCGCACCCTGTCGTGCAGCATCGGCAATCAGCCCCAGCGCCTTATCAACAGAGGCATTCACATCCATACAGACCGGGGATGCCTGTACTACCGCGACACGAAAACGTTCATCACTCATTTTCATTTTCACTTATTCCTTTAAGATAAAAAACGGTGGCAAAAAGAGGCTTATTAATCTGCCTCACGTGCGGAGAGCACCTGCCGACAATAAATTAAAGTGGTAGGGACAAAGAGACAATTGATGCTGATTAATTTTTATAGGTTTTAATAAAAACTTTTTGGAAAAGAAAGTCGTTCCCCCTCCAGAAATAATGACACTAACGATGATACTTTCCCCTCAACGCAAAAACCCCGCCGGAGCGGGGTTTTCACTGAAGGGTTCGACGCTGACCGGTAAGCCGCTTTCCTGCCATAGAGAGTGTCGTGGACAGTCGCGGGCGAAACCGCACAGAAAAGTAATACGCTTTAAAACGCAAAAACCCCGCCGGAGCGGGGTTTTCACTGAATGGTTCGAAGCTGACCGGTAAGCCGGGTTCTGTCGTGGACAGTCATTCATCTAGGCCAGCAATCGCTCACTGGCTCAAGCAGCCTACCCGGGTTCAGTACGGGCCGTACCTGGTGAACCCCTATTTGGCCTTGCTCCGGGTGGAGTTTACCGTGCCACGAACTGTTGCCAGCCGCGCGGTGCGCTCTTACCGCACCCTTTCACCCTTACCTGATCCCACTTGCGTGGGCCATCGGCGGTTTGCTCTCTGTTGCACTTGTCGTGGGCTTGCGCCCCCCAGGCGTTACCTGGCACCCTGCCCTATGGAGCCCGGACTTTCCTCCCCTCTGTCTGTCTCCCCCGAAGGAGGACGGCAACAAAGCGGCGACTGTCTGGTCAGCTTCGGCGCGCAGTGTATAGGGTTTTCACCTGGATGTCACTCACCCTGCTGTTCGAGCGCGTACTTATAGAGCGCATTTTTTTTCACGCCGTGGATCTCAGCGGTCAGCGCGGCGGCTTTCTTTAACGGCAGCTCGGCCTGAAGCAGCGCCAGCGTGCGCAGCGCTTCCGGTGGCAGCGCCTCTTCCTCAGCGTGATAGCCTTCTACGATCAGCACCATCTCACCTTTACGACGAGTGTCTTCTTCCTGCACCCAGGCCAGTAGTTCCCCCACTGGCGCGCCGTGAATCGACTCCCAGGTTTTGGTGATTTCCCGCGCCAGCACCACATAGCGGGCGGGGCCAAGCACCGTCACCATATCCTGTAAGCTGTCCAGCAGGCGGTGTGTTGATTCGTAAAAAATCAGGGTGCGTGGTTCCTGTTCCAGTTCGCGCAGGGTGTCGCAACGCCCTTTACTTTTGGCTGGCAGAAAACCTTCGTAACAGAAGCGGTCAGATGGCAGGCCAGCGGCACTCAGCGCGGCAATCGCGGCACAGGCACCCGGCAACGGCACCACCCGGATCCCTGCTTCACGGCACAGGCGCACCAGGTGATATCCCGGGTCGTTGATTAATGGCGTGCCGGCATCAGAAACTAAGGCTATGCTTTGACCTTCGCGCAGCTTCGCCAGCAAGACTTCCGCTTTCTGCTGTTCATTATGATCGTGCAATGCGAAGAGGCGCGCATTGATGGCGAAATGTTGTAGCAACAGCCCGGTATGACGTGTATCTTCCGCAGCGATCAGATCGACGCTCGCAAGCACCTTTAGTGCCCGCTGGGTGATATCGCCCAGGTTACCTATCGGTGTTGGAACGATATAGAGCGTGCTGGCAGAAATATCTGCCCGATCGTGTTGTTTCATTGTTTGATCCGAATTGCCGATTTAATATTGAGCATCTTGAAAAAAACATCACTGGATACAGTATGCTTCCTTCGAAAGTAGTTCACTGCAAAGCAGTACGCACCATGCCGCTGCTGCTGGCCGCCCTGATTTTTGCCGGTTGTACCGGCCAGGCTCCGCAAACGCCTCAGGCGAATGTACAGGGGGCTGCCACTGGCACCTCTGACTATTATCTTCAGCAGATGCAGCAAAGCGCAGATGATAACAAGGTTGACTGGCAATTACTCGCAATCAGAGCGTTGTTGAATGAAGGGAAGGTTCCTCAGGCCAACGATCAGCTCACGCAGGTGCCACAGGATCTCAATGCCACTCAGCGTCAGGAGCTGTTACTGCTCCAGGCACAGCTCAGTGTGGCACAGAAAAATCTGCCGGATGCCGTGGCAAAGCTGAAACAGCTTGATACCAGCGCCCTGTCCAGGGAGCAGCAGGTCCGTTACTACCAGTTGCAGATTGCCACCAGCGAGGGTCGCCCTTCGCTGGACGTACTGCGCGCCTGGATTGCCCAGGAGCCGCTGCTGACTAATCCGGCCGATAAGCAAAAGAACATTGATGCGACCTGGCAGACGCTGACGCAGATGACACCTGACCAGATGAACAGTCTGGCCATTAACGCCAGTGAAAACATCCTGCAGGGCTGGCTCGATCTGCTGGGCGTCTACCGCGCGAACGTCAGCGACCCGGATATGTTGAAAGCGGGTATCAGCGACTGGCAGACACGTTACCCGAACAATCCGGCGGCAAAAATGCTGCCTACCGCCCTCACACAAGTGCAGAACTTCCAGCCCGCCTCTACAGGGAAAATTGCCCTTCTGCTGCCGTTAAGTGGCCAGGCGCAGGTGTTCGCTAATGCCATTCAGAAGGGTTTTAACGACGCGAAAAATGGTGTGCTGGCACAGGGCAGCGCACCGTCAGCGGCAGTACCGGTTCAGGCACCTGAAGCGACTCAGGCCACCCCGGATGCCGTGGTCAGCCCGTCGGCTGCCCCTGACGCAGCAGCGAGCGCCGACGTGCAGCCCCAGTCAGCCCCGGCTAATAGCGTAGAAACGGCAGCGCCTTCTGCCAGTACCCAGGTTCAGGTTTACGATACCAGCACCCAGCCCATCGACCAGGTTCTGGCCCAGGCGAAGAGTGATGGTGCCACGCTGGTGGTCGGCCCACTGCTGAAAAATCACGTGGAAGCGCTGGCAAACAGCCAGACGCCGCTGAACGTTCTGGCCCTCAATGCACCGGAAAGCGTCCAGAACCGTCCGAATCTTTGCTATTTTGCGCTTTCTCCTGAAGACGAAGCGCGTGATGCTGCGCATCATATGTGGGACCAGGGCAAACGCACCCCACTGCTTCTGGTACCACGCACTTCGCTGGGCGACCGCGTGAGTAAAGCGTTTACGGCAGAATGGCAGAAGCTGGGCGGTAGCCAGGTGCTGCAGCAGCAGTTTGGTTCGAAAGCCGAACTGAAGCAGGGCATTAATAGCGGCGCGGGCATCCGCCTGAGCGGTACGCCGGTGAATGCACAGCCTGCCGCCGCGGCGGGCGTCACCATTGGAGGCCTGACAATCCCGGCCCCGGTGACCGATGCGCAGGTCAGCAGCAGCAACGGCAGCGTGGATTCAGTGTATATTGTCGCCACCCAGGATGAGATGGCGTTGATCAAACCAATGATCTCCATGCGCGTTAGCAGCCGTGATAATGTGGGCCTGTATGCCAGTTCCCGCAGCTATCAGGCAGGAGCCGGCCCGGACTACCGTCTTGAAGTGGACGGCTTACAGTTCAGCGATATTCCACTGCTCTCCGGTGCCAATCCGGCACTGATGCAGCAGGCGGCAAAGTCGTTTAACAATGATTATTCGCTGGTTCGCCTGTATGCGATGGGCATTGACGCCTGGACGCTGGCAAACCACTTTAGCGAGATGCGTTCGCTGCCCGGTTTCCAGATCCAGGGAGATACCGGCACACTGAGCGCAACTCAGGACTGCGTCATTAACAGGAAGTTAGTGTGGAGCCAGTATCGTCAGGGACAGATCGTTCCGGCCAGCTAAGCCGGCAGCAGCAGGGGGCGGCCCGCGAACGTCAGGCCCGCCATCTGCTGCAGGCCTCAGGTCTGCGTTTTATCGCCGCTAATGTGCGTTATCGTACCGGTGAAATTGACCTGATAATGCGCGATGGTCAGGTATGGGTATTTGTTGAGGTGCGCTACCGGCGCGACGCCCGCTTTGGCGGTGCCGCAGCCAGCATTACCCGCAGTAAACAGCAAAAACTGCTGCGTGCTGCGGCGCTGTGGCTGTATGGCCGGGGGCTGAGTGTTGACACCGCCGACTGTCGATTTGATGTGGTAGCCATCACCGGCGAACAGGTGGAGTGGTTACCCAATGCATTTACAGCAGAATAAGCGCCTGTTTTTGAAGGCTAAACTAACCAGGTGAATGACGTGCTGGAAAGAATTAAAGTCTGTTTTACCGAAAGTATTCAAACGCAGATCGCAGCGGCAGAAGCGCTGCCGGATGCGATATCACGCGCGGCGATGACCATGGTGCAGTCGCTGCTGAATGGCAACAAAATCCTGAGCTGTGGTAACGGAACCTCCAGCGCCAATGCCCAGCATTTTGCTGCCAGCATGATCAACCGCTTTGAAACCGAACGTCCAAGCCTGCCAGCCATTGCCCTCAGCGCGGATAACGTGCTGCTGACCGCCATTGGTAACGATCGTCTGCATGAAGAGATTTATGCCAAGCAGGTGCGCGCCCTGGGCCACGCCGGCGATATTTTACTCGCAATATCAACCCGCGGTAACAGCCGTGATATTGTCAAAGCCGTAGAGGCAGCGGTTACGCGTGATATGACGATTATCGCGCTGACCGGCTACGATGGCGGTGAGCTCGCCGGTCTGCTGGGTCCCCAGGATGTGGAGATCCGTATTCCCTCGCATCGCAGTGCGAGAATTCAGGAAATGCATATGTTAACCGTGAATTGTCTGTGCGATTTAATAGATAACACTTTGTTTCCCCACCAGGATGTTTAAAGGAGCTTAAATGAAGGCATTATCTGCATGTGCAGTTATCCTAACCGCGTTACTGTTACAGGGCTGTGTGGCTGCCGTTGTCGGCAGTGCAGCCGTTGCCACGAAAAGCGCGACTGACCCCCGCTCCGTAGGCACTCAGGTTGATGACGGGACATTAGAACTGCGGGTAACCAACGCGTTGTCCAAAGACGAACAGATCAAACAGAATACCCATATCGTGGCCACCGCTTATCAGGGCAAAGTGCTGCTGACGGGCCAGGCTCCGAGCAGCGATCTTGCTTTGCGCGCCAAACAGATTGCTGTGGGCGTTGACGGGGCGACCGAGGTGTATAACGAAATCCGCACCGGGAGCAGAGTCAGCTTTGGTACGGCCTCCTCGGATACCTGGATCACCACGAAAGTGCGCTCACAGCTGCTGAGTAGTGATCAGGTGAAATCGTCCAATGTGAAAGTCACCACAGAAAATGGCGAAGTGTTCCTGCTGGGCCTGGTGACCGACGCGGAAGCCAAAGCCGCAGCCGATATCGCCAGCCGGGTGAGCGGCGTCACACACGTCACCACTGCATTTACCATTCTGAAGTAAGCCTGTGCGGGGCGACCGGAAAAGGTCGGCCCCTACGCAGCGTGAGGCCTGAACCACAGGGGTTGACCGAGAAAGAAGGTCATCCCCTGTGACACAAGACGCCTTATAACCGGCTTAAACAATCCATCGCTACCGCCTTAAAACTGGCAAAGTCCTTGCTGTCACGCAGCCGGGTCATTGCCCTTTCCCGCATAAAAGTCACAAACAGATCGTAAATTGCCATTGCTTCTTCATATTCCGTTTTGCTGATCGCCAGCAGGAAAATCACGTATGCCGTCTCGTCACCCCACGCAATGCCTTTCGGTGCCAGCACGGTGTAGACACAGGTTTTTTTGGCCAGCAATCCCAGCGAGTGTGGCAGAGCGATCCCCTCACCCAGCATGGTGCTGACGATCGCCTCGCGCTCTTCGACCGAGGGATAAAAGGTCTTATCGACCCAACCTTCCCGTTCCAGTTCACTGCAAAGCTGGCGGAACAGATCGCTGCGATCCATGGGCTGGTCGAGGATCAGGAAATGGCTGGCATCGAAAAATTTCTCCAGCATGTACGGCCGCGTGCGGTCAAGCAGCACCAGCTTACCGATCTGCTCCAGCTGGTATTCAGTGGGGAACGGGGACATCACCACCACCGGCTTATCTTTGTCGCTCAGGCGCACGGTGGAAATAACGAAGTCCTCTTCCACACTCTCCTTCAGTTCGTATTCGCGCAGTGACAGCGTATTACGCACGACAATCTGAGGATATTTTCTCAGCAGCATCGCTTCGATCATCCGCACGGTGGAATTACCGGTATCGCACACCAGCAGGACCTGCGGATGACGCTGGTAGCCGACGTTGTAATGACGCTCCAGCCCCACCCCGATATGCAGCACCAGGAAACCGATCTCATTTTCGCTGATGGCATAGGGCGTATATTTCCCCCAGCTGGAGACTGCAGCCAGCGTCACATCCCAGGCCATTGGATAGTGCTGCTTGATGTTGGACAGCAGAGGGTTTGGGATCTGGATCTGATAACGCACCCGGGTGATCATCGTTTTAATATGCGTCAACAGGTCGGCATGGAGTTGGGGATCATCCTGGAGGTTGAAATTATAGTGGGTGTTGATATAGCTGAGGATGTAGTTCACCAGCGAGTCGCCGTCATCGGGGCTGATCACACTGGCCGCGCTGTCCTCCACTCTGCGCGCGGCAATATTAACGCACAGATAAGCCTCCTCTGCCGGTGAGATAGCTTTCCCGGTGATCGGCCTCATCAGGTTAACAATATGACGGGCGGCGCTTCGCACCTCTTCAGCCACATCTTCCGCAGCAAAATCCGTCAGCGGGTAGCCTTCAGTCATGCGGCGTACCGCAACGGCGCAGTAAAGCCGCAGATAGAACTCGCCCTCGTCGGTCAGGCGAATATTAAAACGAGAAAGGCAGTGCTGCAGCAGCGGTTGCAGCGTCTCGAGCATGCCGTGGTTCAGTGCTTCCAGCCGCAGCAGGGGACTGTCGCCGTCCTCTTGTGCGATCTGATACAGCAGGTCAGTGAGGCAGGTACGCATCGCCACTTCCGTGCCAAACAGTTTCATGCCGTAGCGTGGCTTGGTCTCAATCGCCAGCTGATAACGCGCCAGCCATTCTCTGACCTCGGCCATATCGCTTTGCAACGTGGTGCGACTGACAAACCACTCGTCTGCCAGATCTTCCAGTTTCAGGGAAAAAGCCGAGGTAAGAAAACGGGTCAGCAGGTAATGCACCCGCTCGGGCGAAGTGCGCGGCACACGTAAATGGGAGGGCGACTGTTGCAGCAGCAGGGTATAGCGCAGCGCGTCGCTAATTTTTAACTGATAACCGGCCCCGCGGTTTAGCACCAGGCTGGCACCATGATCGGCCAGCAGCTCGTTGAGGACGGTAATGTCAGTACGTACCGTGCGCGTGGAGACGTCAAAACGACGCGCCAGCTCATCCTGCGGCAGCGTTTCGTTTTGCAACAGATCAAACAGCTGCGCCAGGCGTTGGTTAGGGAATCTCACAGGGCACCCTTTTTTAAGCAATTATCCAGAGGAAAACGTAACTTATTTTTTAATGAAAAAATAGTACACCCCGGCATCGCCGGGGTGCAGGGACAACATTAACCCACTAACTTTTTCGTCATGGCCAGCAGCGTTGCCACATCCTCTGGCCGGGTCAGCCCGGATGCGTCATCAATGATTGAGCTGTAAATATGCGGAATAATTTTACTGACGCCCGCATCCAGCGCGATCTGCAGGATCGTTTCAAAATTATCCAGATCGATACCGCCCGTTGGTTCCAGCCAGAAATCATGTTCGGCGCAGGCCTTCGCAACGGCTTTGAACTCGTCAATAAACGTCAGACCGTCCATCGGGAAATATTTAATGGAGCTGCCGCCCATATCTTTCAGCATAGCAATGGCGGTGGCGACCGGAACCACCCCGTCAGCGGCCCGCGAACTCAGTGGCCCGGTGGAGATCTTCACCTGGCCGATCTGACCGCTGGGTGATACCAGCGCATTGACGACGCTCTGAGCCTGTCCAAGCAGCGCCCGGCTGGCTCCCACGCCAGTAAATACCTGGTTAACGTGCTGTGGCTGAACCTGGCCACAAATCGCGCTAACCATATCAGACTGGTTCGGATCGCCCGCGCCCAGCCCGACCGAGAGCGCGTTGTCGATCAGGGCGGCGTATTCACGCATATCCGCGACGGCGCTCGCCACATCGACATAGTTTTTAGATAGCACGCCGACCAGTACGTGGCCCTCTGCGGCTTCCCAGATATCGCGGGCGTTCTGCTTGGACCCGGCAAGCACGTTGAGGCATACCCGGTCGCGGTAAAATTTTGGTGTCAGCGTCATGCTTATTTCTCCTTGGTTAACAGTGCCTGAATACAGACAAATATGGTGTGCAGCTGGTCGGCTGAAACGCTGCGTACATCCACTTCAACAATGCCTTCGTTGGTTTTATAGCCGCGGAAATAGATCGCGATGTCACCGGTTTTCAGCGCCTGTACGATCGCTCCGGTGGTATGCCCGATGACGGCTTCATCAAAGTGAATTTCGGCACGGGCAATATCCCGGCCGGCGGCATCCCACACCGTGCGCGCCTGAATGCCCGGCAGCTGGTTAAGGCTGTCGATAAACGGCGTCATTTTTTCCACCATCTGCGCGCCGGTCACCTTCTCCATGCGCAGGTAGTTTTCAATCGCGTGAGTCAGACCGAGGATCCCCTCTTTGCCGACTTTCATCGCACGGCCAATGCCGTTCGACTGGCGTTTGACCCACTCAACGTACTGGGTTTTACCCGTTACCAGCCCGCTGGTCGGGCCTTCAATGGCTTTCGCGCCGCTGTAAATCACCAGATCAGCGCCATAGCCGTAATACACCTGCAAATCTTCCTCAGCGGCGGCATCAACAATCAGCGGCACGCCGTGTTTACGCGCCACCACAGCGGCCTGTTCCACGCTCAGATGGCTCTTCTGCACACTGTGATGGGATTTGATGTAGAGGATCGCCGCCGTTTGCGGGGTGATGGCTGCCGCAAGCTGGTCCGGCGAACACTCGTTGGCGTAGCCCGCCTCCACCAGCCGGCCGCCACCCATCGCTACCATTGTCCCCACCGGGGCACCGTAATTGACGTTGTGCCCCTTCGGCAGGACGATATCATGAGGAACCGTCAGCGGGGCCACATGCAGATTTTCCAGCAGCCAGTCGTTGTCTTTTACGATCACCGCCGCCACCGACTGTGCGATACCGGCTGAGGCGCAGGACACCACCACCGCCGCCTCACAGCCGAGTAGCCCGGCGATGTAGGCACCGGTTTTATTGACCAGATCTTTCATCTCAAAGTAGTGATTCAGGCCATAACTCACCGTATCAACCACATCCGCGCTCGGGGTGGACACACCGAGAATGGTCATGCGGCCGGAGGCATTTATGACCTGCTTTAAGCCATATTTTTCATACACTGAAGTCATCACGTTTTTTCCCTTCGTTAGTCACGAATATGCGGCCATTCACCACGGCGGCCAGCGGTATCAGCTGCGTTTCTCCAGACAGCGTTTGGCCGTCTGAATCCCTGAACAGGCAGGTTTCCTGCTTCACGTCAAACAGGGTAAGGTCGGCATCCTGCCCCGGAACAAGCCGCCCTTTGCCCTTCAGACGCAGCCCGTCAGCGGCGTGACGGGTCACGCAGTCAATCACCTGCGGCAGGGTCATACCGATCGATAAAAATTTCGACATCACATGCGCCAGGGAATACACCGGGCCGTTAAGCCGGTTACGGCAGTAGATGTCTGAACTGATGGTTTGCGGAAGAATGCCAAGGGCAATCGCTACCCGGGCGACCTCAAAGCTGAAGCTGGCCGAGCCATGCCCGACGTCGAGGCGGACTCCTCGCTCGAGCGCACGGGTAACAGACGCCCTGAGCTGCCCCTGCGGGGTGAGAATGCGGTTGGGTTTGCCGTTAAAGCAGTGGGTAATGATATCGCCAGAGGTGAGTAAATCTGCGATTTCATCCAGATTCGGCGGATTATTACCAATATGCACCATCAGCGGCAGACCGCCGTTTTCCCGCTGCATCGCCTTAGCGCGCACCAGCGGTTTAATACCGTTTTGTTCCACGACGCTGCTGCTGATACGTGCTTTGAGGCCCAGAATAAAATCTGGCAGGCGCTGTACCGCTGCGCTCACCGCTCCGGCGTCAATACGCGCCATATCTGCCAGTTCGTTCTGCGTCAGAATGCCGCTGCGGGCGATATTCAGCAGGGCGTAAACCCGGGTGCTGGCACGGCGGGTCAGCTGGTAAAAATCATCAATATCATCGGCCCCGGTGCTGCCGGCATCCACAACCGTGGTCACCCCGGTCTCCACGCCGATGCGGTCGGCATCATCATGGTAAATGGGCGATTTCGGGTAGCAGTGAACGTGTGAGTCAATCCAGCCCGCACTGAGCCAGTAACGACCCGCCAGATCCCATTCCTGTTTTGCCGGGCCCGCCACCTGGCCTGTCGCAGCAATTTTACCGTTGCTGATGGCAACATCATTCAGCGTCCCGTCGCTAAGACGGGCCTGCCGGATAATCAAATCAAACATTGCAGACTCCTCTGCGTGGCGACGTCCTGCCGCCACGAAAGTCAGTTACAGCGCCACAGGGAACATCGCCCCCAGCGCCATCGCACCCAGAATGGCCCCGCCGGTAATCGGCTTGTTCCACAGATAAAACAGCAGGGAACCGACCAGCGATCCGAGGCCAATCGGAATGGACGCTGCCATAGCAGACAGGATAATCAACGGTCCCAGGAAGCGGCCGGAGGTGTTACCCGCGCCCATCATGACGTCGGCACCGTACGTGGAGTCGCTGTTGCTGATGGTGAATTTGCGTGCGAGGATAATCAGGTATCCCACTGCCAGGCCCAGCGCCAGTCCGGTGACCAGTGAGGCCGCGAAGTTCGCAACCGGGAAGATAAACCCCGCCCCCAACAGCAGCGCCGGCACGCCCAGGCCAATCCCGGTCTGGATCGCCCCACCAATATCAAGGATCCCCACCAGCGAACCTTCAATAATGCGTGCAAACAGGAAGCTGGCACCAAAGGCTGCTACCGCACCGTACACGCCCGTTTCCATCCCCGCACGCAGCATGGAGACAAAGGCCACTTCGTTAAATGCCCCCAGTCCGTAGACGTAATACATATGCGTACCGGCAAAGACGCCCGAAGAGAGCAGGCCGACAAAGATTGGAAATGACCAGTCGGCATACCAGAAACCACTTTTTGACTCTTCCATTACCCTCGTCCTCTTATTTGCCACTCAGGGAGTTGTGGATCATTTCCAGCCAGCCAGGCACACCCAGCTGGAAGGATTCCAGGAGCTTCATATCAAAGCCACGGAAGAAGCCGCTGAGAACGAACAGCAGGACGATGGCCACCATCATCACTTTCGTTACCCGGTTCCAGCCCGCTTCCTCTACGCCCTTACCAATCAGGATACCGAGCACCAGACCCGGTACGGCGTTCCCCATAATCAACTGCGCCAGACCGCCAAAAATGGTCGCCCAGAAACCCGATTTCTTACCGGCATCGATCGCTGCCAGCCAGAAGATCACCGGCATCACGGTATTCACCAGCAGGTTAGCCGCCGGTACCAGCACTTTTACCGCCGTCACCTGCAGGGCTGCCGGTACGGCAGATGCGGTGGAGTTGAGAAATGCGACCACGATCATGCCGATGATGCCGCAGGCAATCGCCATCTTCTTCGGGTTATGCAGCGTGTCGGCGACATTACGGTTTTTCACCATCAGGGCCGCTGCGCCCCAGTTGGGGATAATGCGGTGGTCTACGTCCTGAGTGAATGACCCCGCCGCCACGGAGGAAGCCCAGGCGTTAAAGAAGAAGCCAAGGCCGAAGGAGAAGTGAGAGGCTGGATCGCCCTCACAGGAGTTCAGTTCACCCAGTGTACGAAATGCGCCCATGCCCTGCGTGGTGGGTGCATGGAACATACGTGCTGCCCCGGCCCCCACACCGACGCCAACCAGACCGCCAATAATCAATGATTTAAATAAGATGATTAGGAACATCAGCCTTTCCTTTTGTTATAACCTCTGCGTCTTTCAGACGACGGAAGCATCGCTGCTGCCCGATGGCGTGGAGGTCTGTCCCCGACGATTTTTATCCGGAAACAGTGAAATCCACTTTATCGGTATCCACCACCACGACGTTGACGGTGATCTCCAGGTCGACGCTGTACAACCGTCTTTCACGCGCCAGAAAAAAGAACAGAAACTTTTCCGTTTTGACCCGCACGTTCGCCCGCAGTACCTTGACCTCAACGGGCTCAATACGCAGGAGAATTTTGCTGGTGGATTTCAGCACGGTGTTCTGCACCCGGCTCAGGGCATCGGCAAAGGCTTTGCCTTTACTGTCGCCTTTTCCGCTCACGCTCACCGTGGTGGTGAATTGCTCTTTCATCAGCCGTGCTTCTTCTGCCACGCCTGCACCAGACGCTCACCCAGTTCTTCTTTATCCATAAAGCCGAATCCAAGCACGTTAGCCCCTTCATTGATGGCAGTAACACCCTCATCAATTGAGCGCATACCGTGTTTTGCTTTATAGCCATATTTGTTCTGCGCGGTAATCGCACCGGCACCGCCGCTGCCACAGAAAGAGATACCGAAGCTGGCATTTTCTGCTTTCATCACATCACCCAATTTCATATCTGCCGCCACGCCCGGCACCACGATAGCCTTACCGCCGGCTTTCTCAATCCCTGCTGCGACTTTCTGGCCTTTACCTAAACGATCGCCAATGACTACGATAATTTGAGACATGTTGTTTTCCTTTTTTAATGGCTTCAGACGGGACATGTCCCGCTCCTGGGTATTTTGTCGGGGTCGGGCAAGCCGACCCGAATTTAGGCATTTTCTTTTGCGACTTCGAAATGAACAGAGAGCAGCCAGGCCTCTTCTTTCGGCAGATTGCCAAACAGGTCGACGACCTGCTGCGCCAGCGTCATCGACTGTGACGAAATATCCTCAAACAGTTCGGCCTCGACGTCAGGTAAGCCCTCGCCAGTGACCGAGCGGAGCGCCATCGCCCGCACATGCGAGGTCAGCATCTGTTGCTGTACAGGGTTAGGATGAATATTTCTGGCGGAAAACAGATGGGCAATCTTCCCCATAACCTGCGCAGCCAGCGCCTGAATCGCGTCATCCTGTTGTGTTGCCGCGCCCGCTGGCGCTGTCCCGTTACTCACATTCGTCCCCTTTTAATAAGCTCAGGAGTAAACTACCTGCCCCCTGCCTTTCTGTGTAGAACGACTTTTTCCACATGGAAGTGGAAATAAACGCACAGCGCTGGTTTGATGTCGCAAAAACGTTGAAACGCGCACGCTGGGTTTTAAAATGAGAGATAAATCACATACAGAAGGAGTATTTGCATAAAAGACGCAGCGGGGGTGAAATAGAAGGAAAATTTTGGCCCGGGTAATGACGAAAATAGAAGTAAAGCTTATGACCCGCTCCCCAAAGCAGAGGGAAATAGTTTTTCAGAAAACAGAGAAGCCCGTTTTTTATCACGGGCTGATTTATCGCCATGCGATCGTTCTGCTGGGTGAGTAACAACAAGAGTGAACCTAAAAATAACGTCAGTGACATACGAAAAACGGCTGCTACACGGGATTTCGTCAGAGTAAAATGGCCGTTGAGACAAAGAAAAATACCACAACCACTAATTGAAAATATTATAGATCACTGCCTGTGGTGATAACTGTCGCTTTTATTTGTATTACCCAAAAGGTCAGATAAACACGCCAGAAAAATTTAAGGTTGCGATATATTATAATTTCTCTGCCGCATCACCAGAACGCTGTTAAAAGAGGCGATCGCACTGCTATCGCCTCCCACTTTCAGGCCAACCTACTGCCAAACTGGCCGGGTCGGTCAGCGAAACTTTTTATGCCCCTCATCACGTGTCGCAGCAAACTTCTTCGCTTCTTCTTTTGCCCCTGACAGATCCCCTCCGTTTGCCAGCTTCAGGCTGGTATCAATCTGGCCGATCAGTTTATCCAGCTGCGCATGGTAATCCTTCATTTCCGCACTCCCCGCGGCCTGACCTTCCAGCTTGTCTGGGGTCTGGGTTTTGGCGTTTTCCGCCGCAGAGCGCATATCGGTTAATGCTTTAACCATTTCGGCTTTATCGTCGGTTTTCTGCACCGTGCGGTATGCGCCTTTCAGGATATCCATATCCCCTTCCAGGCCCTGTGCCAGCAGCGTGGAACTAAACAACAGGGTAGAGCTCAACATTGCAATCAATAATTTACGCATCTCAGATCCTATTTTTATAAATGGGTATCGTTCAGGCATGAAAAAGGCGGCTGTTTTCACCGCCGCCTTTTCAGCATACGCGTAAATCCGGAAATTACTGCCCGGCGATCTTCATTTCTGGTAACAAAACGGATCCGCACTGAATATTGCTGCGCGTTTCAATATCGCTGCCGATGCTGACCATGTTGCGCCACATATCTTTCAGATTACCGGCAATAGTGATCTCACTGACCGGATACTGGATCACGCCATTCTCCACCCAGAAACCGGACGCGCCACGGGAATAATCACCGGTGATCCCGCTCACGCCCTGCCCCATCAGTTCCGTGACCAGCAGTCCGGTTCCCAGCTGTTTCAGCATCTCTTCAAAGCTGTGTCCCTGACCGGCAATGCGCCAGTTGTGAATGCCGCCAGCATGTCCGGTACTCTGCAGGCCAAGCTTGCGCGCGGAGTAGCTGGTCAGCAGCCAGGTCTGCAATACACCGTCTTTAATGATGTCGCGGCGCTGGGTGCGGATGCCTTCGCTGTCGAAGGGCGTGGAAGCCAGTCCTTTCAGTAAATGCGGGTGCTCTTCAATGGTCAGCCATTCCGGCAGGATCTGCTGTCCGAGCGAGTCGAGCAGGAACGTGGATTTACGGTACACGCTGCCGCCGCTGATGGCGCCGACCAGGTGGCCAAACAGGCCGGTCGCGACCTCGGCGGCAAACATCACCGGCGCTTTCATCGTGGACAGCTTACGCGGAGAGAGGCGCGACAGCGTGCGGCGTGCGCACGCTTCACCTACGGCTTCCGGAGAGTCGAGATCGCCAATAGCGCGGCCAATGGTGTAAGCGTAATCGCGCTCCATACCGCCGTTCTCTTCCGCGATCACACAGCTGGAAAGGGAGTGCCGGCTGGAGCAGTAGCCCTGAAGCATGCCGTGACTGTTACCGAACACTTTAATCCCTACGTGGCTGTTAAAGCTGCCGCCTTCGGTATTAGTGATGCGCTTATCGGCCTTCAGTGAGGCCTGTTCGGCGCGCGCGGCCAGCTCAATAGCACGATCGGCGTCGATCTCAGCCGGGTGAAACAGATCGAGATCCGGCGCATCAAACGCCAGCAGTTCACGATCCGCCACGCCCGCGTAAGGATCCGGTGAGGTGTAGCGGGCAATGTCTACCGCCGCCTGCACGGTACGCTTAATCGCATCCGGGCTGAGGTCGGTTGAGGAGGCGCTGCCTTTACGGTTCTGGTAGTAAACGGTGATGCCCAGGGCACCATCGCTGTTGAATTCGACATTTTCCACTTCACCATAGCGTGTGCTGACGCTGATGCCAGTGGTTTTGCTTACCGCGACTTCTGCTCCGTCGCTGCTGGCCTTTGCCAGTTCGAGTGCCGTCGCTATCGCCTGTTCCAGGGTTTTACGCTGTTCTGCAACTTGGGAGAGTAATTTCATCGACCTGCCGTATAATAAGTTGATAAATACCTGCTGAGAAAACCGTTCTCAAGGTGGTAAAGATTATTTTGAGTCTAACAGACTCAGAGAACAATTTCGCAGTAGCCTCGTAACCTGATAGCATTAGCCTCTTTTTCAGGAGCCGTACCAATGACCAAGCAGCCCGACGACTGGCTCGATGATGTACCCGATAACGAAGAAGAAGAAGATGATGAGATTATCTGGGTCAGTAAAAGTGAAATAAAACGTGATGCCGAGGAGCTTAAGCGCCTTGGGGGTGAACTGGTGGAACTGGGGAAAAACTCCCTGGACAAGATCCCACTGGATGAAGATCTGCGTGCCGCGATTGAGCTGGCGCAGAAGATTAAGAAAGAAGGCCGCCGTCGCCAGATGCAGCTGATCGGTAAAATGCTGCGTTCGCGTGATGAAGAGCCGATCCGTACGGCACTGGATAAGCTGAAAAACCGTCACAACCAGCAGGTTGCGCTGTTCCACAAGCTGGAAGTGTTGCGTGACCGCCTGGTTGAACAGGGTGATGACGCGATCCCTGAGGTGCTGAACCTCTATCCGGATGCCGACCGCCAGCAGCTGCGTGCCATGATCCGTAACGCACAGAAAGAGAAAGCCACCAACAAGCCACCGAAAGCGTACCGCCAGATTTTCCAGTATCTGCGTGAGCTGGCCACCGCGTTGTAATGACGCACGATCAGGGCAGCCCGAAAAAACGGGTCTGCCCCTGCGCTCAGGGGCCAGTCGTTTTCCGGTCGGCCCTTTCAATCACGCTACAACACGTCTTACGCCAGGCGATCTAACAGCTTCTGATGTATCCCACCAAAACCGCCGTTGCTCATCACCAGGATAGAATCCCCCGGCTGGGCTTTTTTGGCGATCATTTCTACCAGCGTATCAATATCCGCACTCCACTGTGCTGGCTGGATGCAGGCATCAGCCACTTCGGCAACCTGCCAGGGAATATGATGCGGCTGATAGAGGAACACTTCATCTGCACGTCCCAGTGCCGGTGCCAGATCGTCCTTACTGACCCCCATTTTCATGGTGTTCGAGCGAGGCTCCAGCACGGCAAGAATACGTGCCGTACCGCCGACTTTTCCGCGAAGCGCCGCAAGCGTGGCAAGAATAGCCGTCGGGTGATGGGCAAAGTCATCGTACACCTTGATGCCATTGCTCTCCCCACGCAGTTCCAGGCGACGCCGGGCATTAATAAAGTCGTTCAGCGCCCGGCCCGCGTCCTCAGGCTTCACGCCCACGTGACGCGCCGCGGCAATCGCCATCATGCCGTTATGCATGTTGTGTTCACCGACCAGCGACCAGTTCACTTCGGCCACACGCTCACCGTCCAGTAAAACTTCCCAGTGGGAGGCATCCGGTGACAGTTTCTTTGCCAGCCAGTGACCGTTCTCGCCGACGGTTTCCTGCTCGCTCCAGCAGCCCATCGCCATCACCTGCTTAATGTTCGCGTCGTGCTCAGGCAGGATAATTTTGCCCTGCCCCGGTACGATGCGCACCAGATGGTGGAACTGCTTCTGCACGGCGCGCAGATCATCAAAAATATCCGCGTGATCAAATTCGAGATTGTTGAGGATCAGTGTGCGCGGGCAGTAATGTACAAACTTGGAACGTTTGTCGAAGAACGCACAGTCATACTCATCGGCCTCAATAACGAAGAATGGGCTTTTTCCTAAAGTTGCCGATACCTCGAAATTTCCCGGTACGCCACCGATCACATAGCCCGGCTCATAGCCGCAGGCCTGTAAAATCCACGCTGCCATGCCTGCCGTCGTGGTTTTTCCGTGGGTGCCCGCCACCGCCAGCACCCAACGGTCGCGCAGCACAAAATCGTGCAGCCACTGGGGGCCGGACAGATAGGGAATGTTGCGCTCCAGCACGGCTTCCACGCACGGGTTACCCCGGGTCATCGCATTGCCAATGATCACCAAATCCGGGGCGGGGTCGAGCTGTGAAGCGTCATAACCCTGAATTAAATCAATACCCTGCTTTTCAAGCAGCGTACTCATTGGCGGATAAACGTTAGCATCTGAGCCGGTCACTTCATGGCCAAGCTCACGGGCCAGCATCGCCAGTCCACCCATAAAGGTGCCGCAGATACCGAGGATATGAATACGCATAAAAGGTCCGTTTCGTAAAAGTTCTGCCCTAGTGTACCGCCCCCAACGTGCGGAAGAAACGGATTTGCCCTATGTTCTTTCGCGTTCAATCGGCTAAACTGCGTACGCATACGTTGGCAGTTTGTGAATCAAGCTGCTGCTCAACCGCAGATTCAGGGATTGTGTTATGAAAACGTTAGGCGAATTTATCGTCGAGAAACAGCACGACTTTCCGCACGCCACAGGTGAACTGACCGCATTGATCTCCGCGATCAAGCTGGGTGCCAAGATCATCCACCGCGATATCAACAAGGCTGGCCTGGTCGATATTCTGGGTGCCAGCGGCGCTGAGAACATTCAGGGCGAAGAGCAGATGAAGCTCGATCTCTTCGCCAATGAAAAGCTGAAAGCCGCACTGAAGGCACGTGGCATTGTCGCGGGTATCGCGTCTGAAGAAGAAGATGAGATCGTCATCTTCGAAGGCGTAGAAAACGGCAAGTACGTGGTGCTGATGGACCCTCTCGACGGCTCCTCAAACATTGATGTAAACGTTTCTGTCGGAACTATTTTCTCTATCTACCGCCGTATTACCCCACCAGGTACGCCGGTCACGGAAGAAGACTTCCTGCAGCCAGGCAGCCAGCAGGTTGCTGCGGGTTATGTGGTGTATGGTTCATCGACCATGCTGGTTTATACCACCGGCTGTGGCGTACATGCCTTCACCTATGATCCGTCGCTGGGCGTTTTCTGCCTGAGTGCGGAACGTATGACCTTCCCGGAAAAGGGTTACACCTACTCCATCAACGAAGGTAACTACATTCGCTTCCCACAGGGGGTGAAAAAGTACCTGAAATTCTGTCAGGAAGAGGATGCCGCCACGCGCCGTCCTTATACCTCACGCTATATCGGATCGCTGGTGGCTGACTTCCACCGCAACCTGCTGAAAGGCGGGATCTACCTCTATCCAAGCACGGCCAGCCACCCTAAGGGCAAACTGCGCCTGCTGTATGAGTGCAACCCGATGGCATTCCTGGCGGAGCAGGCAGGCGGTAAAGCCTCTGACGGTAAAAACCGTATTCTGGACCTGGTGCCGCAAAGCCTGCATGAGCGCTCGCCGTTCTTTGTCGGCAACGACCACATGGTGGAAGATACCGAACGCTTCCTGCGTGAGTTCCCGGATAACTGATAGCCACGCGCGCGGAGGCCCATCGGCTGTTCAGATGGGCCTTTGAGCAGAACTCGCTGAAAAAAGACGTCATTCCGCAGAACGGGGAGTGACATTTATCACTTTCAGCGCCGCACCCATGGCGAAATTGCTCAACCGCTTAAAATCGTCCTGCTGGTAGCCGAAGATCTTGCCGTCGGTCCGTGCGGCTTGCAGATCAATCAGCACCACGCCCAGCGTGGGTACCACCTTTTCCTGCCAGATAAACAGATACAGACGGTCGTCTATTTTCACGGTCTGACAGCGATCAACATCGGCCAGTCCTTGTTCCCCCCCCTGCAGACAGTGCCAGGCGTAACAGTCAGCGTTCAGATAAAGATGCTCGTAACACTCGTTCGGACTGTAACGATACTGGTTGCGCATCCCGGTCAGTTCATCGCTAAAGGTGTGGCGCACGTTCATATCGCTCCCTCCCTTAAACCAGCCAAAACGCACCTCCGCCTTGACTCCGGTTAGCGGCAAACCCAGTTTGATGCGCTGGAGTGCAGACAGGTGCGCCTGCTGCTGCGTGGGTAACTGACCGCGAACTTCGGTAAAACAGCCGCGATGATGGTCGCAGATCAGCGTCAGCGTCGATGCCGCCCGGCGGTGGTCGATAAAGTCGATAAACTCAATACCGTCACGTAATGAAGTCAGCCGGAACGCGACCGCTGGCTGACTTCCCCACGTCAGCGTTCCGTCCGGATAAAACTGGCACAGCACTTCTTCATCATGATGAAAACAGAACGTCAGTTTGCTCTGCCCGGGCGATGCCGCTGGCAACGTATCGCCGTCCGGGGCGAAGCAGGTGGCCAACTCGCCTACCGGAATATATTTCGCGTTATGACTCATGGGGTACTCCCTGTGCGTGATCAGATCCCCTGAGTGTTAACCGCAGCCGTTGCTGACGCCATCGTTCTTCCGGACGAGGCCATCGGCCGCCCGGAGGAATACAGTAGTCGGATGATCTGCGGTGAGGATGAGGGAGAGAACACAATGAACACTACGGGCTTTTTTTATGATGAACGCTGCTTCTGGCACAGCACCGGGCTTCACGCCACCACGTTACCGGTGGGCGGATGGGTTCAGCCCCCTGCGGGCAGCGGCCACGCGGAGTCACCGGAAAGTAAACGACGCCTGAAGAACCTGCTGGATGTCTCCGGGCTGTCAGCACAGCTGCTGCTGCGTTCAGCGCCGGCAGCCAGTGAAGAGGATTTACTGCGTATCCATCCGGCGCACTACCTGCAACATTTCAGGCAGGTCAGCGACAGCGGCGGCGGGATGCTCGGATTCGATGCGCCAATGGGACCGGGTAGCTATGACTATGCCGCCCTCTCTGCGGGTCTGGTCTGTGCCGCAGTCGGGGCCGTACTGACCGGAGAAATGGACAATGCCTACGCCCTGTCGCGTCCGCCGGGGCATCACTGTCTGCCGGATCAGTCGATGGGCTTCTGCTTTCTGGCCAACATCCCGATTGCCATTGAACACGCCAGAACCCGTTTTGGCTTGCAGCGCGTGGCGGTGGTTGACTGGGATGTGCACCACGGCAACGGTACGCAGCATATCTACTGGCAGCGTAATGATGTTCTGACCTTCTCCCTGCATCAGGACCGCTGTTTTCCGCCGGGGTATTCCGGTGAGAGCGATCGCGGTGCAGGGGCCGGTCTGGGTTATAACATCAATATTCCGCTGCTGGCGGGCAGCGGTCATGATGCGTATCTGTATGCCCTGGATCGGATTGTTATCCCCCAGCTTGAGCAGTTCCAGCCTGAGCTGATCATTATCGCCTGCGGATATGACGCCAATGCGCTGGATCCGCTGGCCCGCATGCAGCTTCACAGCGACAGTTTTCGCGCCATGACGGAGCGCATGATGGCTGCTGCCGCGCAGCTGTGCGGCGGCAGGCTGGTGATGGTCCATGAGGGCGGCTATGCGGAAGCTTACGTGCCCTTCTGCGGGCTGGCAGTTATGGAAACATTAAGCGGGATCCGCACGGCGGTAGAAGACCCGCTGCTGTCGTTTATCTGCCAGCAGCAGCCGCGCGAAGCGTTTATACAGTTCCAGCGCGACGCCCTTGACCAGCTGAGCGCCGAGTGCAGCAGCAGCAGGCGGCCCGGATAAAGCGGGTCCGCCCTCGGCTTTATGCGGTCTGTGCCACCTTAAACACGGCCATGGTGTGAACCAGCTGCTGAGACTGCTCTTCCAGCGACTGAGTCGCCGCAGCGGCCTCTTCCACCAGGGCCGCATTCTGCTGAGCGACTTCGTCCATCTGGGTCACGGCCTGATTTACCTGTTCAATACCGTGGCTCTGTTCCTGGGATGCGCTGGAAATCTCCTTCATCAACGTGGTCACCCGCATCACTTCCGTTGAGATTTCGTCCATGGTTTCACCGGCTTTGGTGGCCATATCTGAACCTTCACTGACGCGGATTTGTGACTCGCTGATCAGGGTTCGGATTTCTTTCGCCGCTGTTGCGCTTCGCTGGGCAAGGTTGCGCACTTCGGTCGCGACGACGGCAAAGCCACGCCCCTGCTCTCCGGCGCGTGCCGCTTCGACTGACGCATTCAGGGCCAAAATATTGGTCTGGAAGGCAATACCATCAATCACACCGAGAATGTCGCCAATACGCTGCGAACTGTTGGAAATCTCTGTCATCTTCTCCATGACATAGCAGACCACTTCCGCACCACGATCGGCCGTATCCGATACGGCCCTGGCCAGTAAATGCGCCTGCTGGGCGTTATCGGCGTTCTGCTTAACCGTGGCGGTGAGCTGTTCCATGCTGGCCGCCGTCTGTTCCAGAGAGGCAGCAGACTCTTCGGTACGCTGTGAGAGGTTGAGATTGCCGGAGGCCAGTTCACGGCTGCCAATGTCGATCTGAATGCTGGCATCCCGCACCAGGCCCACCGAATGCTGAAGAGACGTTTGCATTGCTCCCAGCGCCGCATTCAGACGCCCCAGTTCATTATCACCGCTTTCCGGCACAGGCTGAGTCAGATCCCCACCGGCAACATGTTCAAGGTGTTTAATCGCACTATCAAGAGGCTTCAGCAGCATGACGCGCAGGATCATCCATGCCAGCGCCACCAGCAACAACGTCAGTACCCCGCTGACGAGGATCAGCACTGTCATCAGCGTTTGGTTATGAGCTGCCTGGGCCATCTGCTGTTCGCTGACCTCATCGGCATACTGGCCGAATGCGCCTACCGCCGTAGAGAATTGCCCCGCGAGATGAGAAAGATCCCCTTCCAGAACGGTGTAGTAATCGTCAGCATTCTGTTTTTTCAGTGCGTCCATGAGAGGGGTAATCCCCCTGGCAACGTAGTCCCGGTGAGTCGTTACTACCGCTTCGGCCAGTACCCTCCCATGCTCTGTCACCGTACCGGCATCAATGAATCGTTTCAGCTCGTTTTCGGACAATGCCACGTAGCTGGCAGAGCGCGTGGCAATGCTACCTGCTTCATCGGGCAGACCCACTTCGAGTTTACGTATCGCCAGCGCCGCGGTAGCACGGGCACGCAGCAGATTGCCGTTACTCATATATAACGCATTTAATTCAATGCCCTGAATGCGATTGATAACATCCAGTGAGCGATTTCCTTTCTGAATGGCGATAATCCCCATCACGCTGACAACCAACAGCAGCATGGTCATCAGGGCGAGTAACGCCAGCAAACCCGTACGTATTGAGATTCTTTTCAACATGATTATTTCCCGATAATGTGAAGTCCGGTCATTTCCTGTGCCTGAAACGACAAGGTTATCGGCAATAACATTACCCAGCTTTAACCATAACAATGATTAAATTGATCCAAAACAGGAAACCCGTAAGCGTGAATTAGGGGCATTTCAACGCTTTTGTTGTGGACAAACGTCAGAAGGGAAATGCACCTGAAGGAAAATACAGACGATGAGGAATTAGAACCCTGTAAAAAAAGAGAAATGATTTAACAATGATCAATAAACCAAATTAATCTCCTGACAGCCCTCGTCTTGTTCGGTGGCGAAAAGAGACTCCTGACAAGTGTCATGTCATCGCACTAAGAAAATCACAGATTGTAGAATTTTTAGCAAAACAGACATTTGCTATGCTGCACGAGAAATAACCACAAATACACCAGGGGATTTGTATGTTTGATCATGATACTAAGAGCGGCAGTCTGCCGCCTGATGACATTGGGCGAGATTGAGATGGCGAAGGAAATTTTTCGCGACACGATCATCTCCCCGTAAGTGTGGATCCATAAAGGCAGTGACTTGCCTTTTGGTCTGCAACTCAAGGGGGTGTCTATGTCACCCAATGGAGAAATGTACTTTCGGGTTGAATACAGCCCTGATTTTTCTATAGCCGATATAAGAAGGCAGAACTCAGGTGCCAGGCGGGTTGATATCGCTTTACGCTCACCCACTAAGAAGATGAGACGCCGTTATATTGTCTCTGAATTCAACATGGTCAACGGTGAGCCACCCCCCTTTGCACCGAGTGAATATTCCATACCCCAGCCCGACGTGGAGGATTAGCCATCATCGTGAGCCGGGCATCGCATAGCGCAGCATTTCACTGTCATTGATGCCCCGGCACGGAGCAATCTGAAAGGCGGAAAAAGGAAGGTACTTTGAAGATGACCTGGCTATAATACCCGGCACTCAACCTAAGATGATTGAAGGAATTCATAATGAGCTTGAACCTGGTACCAGCGGGTAAAGACCTGCCAGACGATATCTATGTCGTCATCGAGATCCCGGCAAATGCCTCTCCAATCAAATACGAAGTCGACAAAGAGACTGGCGCACTGTTCGTTGACCGTTTCATGGCGACAGCGATGTTCTATCCGTGCAACTACGGCTACATCAACCACACCCTGTCTCTGGATGGTGACCCGGTTGACGTCCTGGTGCCAACACCGTACCCGTTACAGCCTGGCTCTGTGATCCGCTGCCGTCCGGTTGGCGTGCTGAAAATGACCGACGAATCTGGCGAAGATGCCAAAGTTGTTGCGGTTCCACACAGCAAACTGAGCAAAGAGTACGAGCACATCCAGGATGTGAACGACCTGCCAGAACTGCTGCGCGGCCAGATCACCCACTTCTTCGAGCAGTACAAGGCGCTGGAAAAAGGCAAATGGGTTAAGGTTGATGGCTGGGAAGGCGTTGAAGCCGCGAAAGCAGAGATCGTCTCTTCCTTCGAGCGCGCAGCGAAGAAGTAATTCTTCAGCACGGCCGATGAGACAACGCTTTACAGCCTCTGGCCGTGATTGCGCTATTAAAAAACACCGCAGTGCGGTGTTTTTTTTCGCCTGTACCTGCCGCTAGTCGACGAGGGATACCGTAATGTCATTGCCGGGCTGATAATCATCCTGGATGGCAAAAAGCCGGTCTGTAAACACAGGCCTGACCGACAGAACAAAGTTTAAATGCTGTCCAGTGCCTGTCGTCTCGATCTCACTGCCCGGCAGCAGCGCCCCCGACGTCAGTTCACCCTCCCGCGTCTGCTTCCCCCCTGCGGAAATCTCACGGTAAGC
Organism: Erwinia sp. PME.40.26/001; assembly: GCF_055556675.1. Classification (NCBI taxonomy): domain Bacteria; kingdom Pseudomonadati; phylum Pseudomonadota; class Gammaproteobacteria; order Enterobacterales; family Erwiniaceae; genus Erwinia; species Erwinia sp. PME.40.26/001. The sequence goes on along the minus strand of NZ_JBVHNP010000007.1, from coordinate 48,952 downwards.
AGTGACGTTATTGTCCAGTACCAGCGCGGAGAGGTTTATTTCCAGGTCTCCGTCACGGCCAAAGGCGAACTTTCGCTGAGGGCCACTGTGGCCGTTAAAAGCCAGGCGGATTTGACGGGGCTCATCGCACTCCACACGAAATGCGGCGGAACGCGACGCCAGCTGATTTTTACCCCCCTCCCCGCCCGATATCTGGGAGTTTATCCTGCCATAATCCAGCATTCCGGTTCCCGAACTAATACGGCACCCGGCCTGAGCCAGCCCGGAACACAGCAGCACACTGGCGACCAGCAGCCACAGCGGCCGTTGGCCGCGCAGTCGCGAACATTTTTTACCGTCCATTTTCCGTTCCTTCATTTTTCCCGTGTCATACCAGCAGTGCCGTGAAGAAATTAGCCATGATGACCGAGGGGTTGTGTAAACAGACCTGCGACATAGCCGTACTTAGACAGGCTCTGGATCTGAATCTGATTGCTGTTTTTCAGCGTAGCGGCATCCGGTGCCTTAACGGTCAGCGTTTCACCAGGAAGAATGTAGCTCTTACTCAGAGTGATATTTTTCATTGAGGGCAGCAGCGCGAGGGTCTGTGACAGCCGTACGACATAAAGGCTCGGGTTAACGATGGTTAAAATGCCATGATTTTCCGTAAACGTCAGCGCCTGCCAGGGATCAGACTTCACCGGCAGACTGGCCGGATGAATAATGATCGGCAGATCCTGACGGAGGCTTAAGCCCACGGAATGAGAACCCGCCAGTACCTGCGTGGGGATCCCTTCCAGAATCACCCGCTTCATGTGTTCCGTTTTCAGCGGGCCACGAGTATGCAGCAGGAAGCGCAGCCGCTGGGTCTGTCCTGCCGCGAGGCGCGTCACCGGCTGGGTCACCAGCAGCTGCGGCTGTGGGTCATCCGGCAGGTTATAAACCTTCACATACAGCAGCGCCTCGTGATCGGCTGTGTTGGTGACATTCAGGCTGCCGCCCTCTGCCGCCTCATTGATCATCAGCATCGAGGTTTCAGGCTTCATCACCGCAGATGCAGGCAGTGTGATAAGCAGAATCACCCCCCCATACAGCACACAGTAACGGCGGAAGAGATCGGTAAAACGCTCTGACAACCGGGCCATCAGAGGTACACAATATCAAAGGTGGCGCTGCCTGCAATCGTCACTTCATCTGCCGTCCCCAGGGCATCGCGCGCCACGATCCAGGGGGTGACCTTCATATCAAAAACCACGTTTTTTGCCGGGATGGGTACGCGCAGCATATCCGAAGTAAAGGAGACCAGCTCTTCGCCCTTATACTTCCACAGCACACTGCTTTTTGCCTCTGACCAGTTTTTTCCTTCGTCGGCGGAGACCGTAAGCCTCTGCATCGGATGCCCGTCCACCATGGATCTGTCGGCCAGCGTCATAATGCTGTAAGCACCAATATTTTTTCCGGCGGTGGTGGCTCCCAGGCTAAAACTGGTCTCAGCGGTTTTTCCGTCTATTCTCGCGTCCCCGGCTTTTTCTGCAATATCTCTGGCACGCACCGCAAACAGCGTTGGCGTTTCACAGCTGATATTCAGCTTAATACCCTTCGGCGGCAGTGACGTTGATTTGGACGATGAGAGGCTGGCGGCGCTGATCATCTGCCAGTCCAGCACGCCTCCGCCATCAAAGCGAATATCACAGGAAGCGGGCTGAATGGCACCCCGCACCTGCAAAGTCACCTGATTGCTGGCATGGGCTGTCGCACTGAGCCCCCCTGCCGCCAGCAGCGTGATGCCGTAAAAGCTATTTTTAAGTTCCATGGCCCAATTCCTTTCTGTGGCACAGGTTATGCCTTATGGCGGCACAGGTTAAATGCAGACACCGCTAATTTTCTGATAAGGGCTGTCGCTATCAGGCTGTTCTTTCAGTTGGTAGGTGAAGCTGCAACGTTTATCGCCCCCTGCCACATCAATCAACAGCGTGGCGCTTACTGCTGAATTATTCAAATAAATCAGTCCATTATCTATAGCGATTGTCAGCATCTCCCCCCTTTCATCCATTACCTTACTGCCGCGGGGTAATGCCGTACCATCACTCAGGGTAAGATCGAGCAGTACGCGTCGGCTGGTCAGCACCGTGTAGTTAATACGCTTAACGCTTCCCCGCGCCAGCGTGACGCTATAGTGACCGTTATTCACGTCCGCTTTTTTCGGCAGTGTTTCCGTATCCAGGTCCAGGTTAGCGGGCTTCCATGCGGGCAGCTGAGGGGCGAGCGCCAGGCCGCGCCAGTCCGTCCAGGTGGTGCCCCCCGGCGTACTGATCGCCACGTTTGCCAGCCTTTCATTCATGGCGATCATGCCAAACGTCTGGCCAACGGGAATGGTGGAGAAAAGCACATTTTTACCGACGACGCCGATACCACCGCTGCCACTAACGGAGTAGTTGCTGGAATGATCATTACTGCTGCCTGCCGCGAGAGACAAATTGGTATAATGCAGATTGGCGCTAAGGCCCCCCTGAACCGACTGGTTATGATGCTTAACATCCCGCTCCGCAGACAGGTTATAACCCACGTCAGGGGTGACCGGTCCGCTGATTTGCGCCCCCAGATGGCTCCGCTCGCGTGAAGTCCGGTAATAGCTGTTCACGTACTGTTGGCCTAATGGAAGACTGGCGTTAACTGCCAGCTGTTTATTGCTTTTATTCAAGCCCGTGCTGTGGGAATAACTGACCGTCAGCATCATCTTTTTAATGTTGGTGCCCCAGCTCACCATATTGTAACGGTTTGTCGACTGGCTTCGGTCAAAGCTGGTGCTTTCCGCGTGGCTAAGGGAAAACGTGCCCAGCCAGGGGGTCGCCCAGCTGGCTGATAGCGTATATTGCGTATTATCTTTATCGTAATAGTCCTGGGTTGGCATACTGGCCTGATTAAGTGAGGCATAAGAAGGCGTGCTTTTACTGACACTGCCCCCAATCGATAACCCTTCGGCGATCAGATAATCTGCAGACATTGACAGCTGCGCACTGCGTGTACCGTGATAGCGGTCATAGGCCGCCGTGATCTGCGCGGCAAGTTGTAACCCCTGGGACACCTGTCGCCCCAGCGACAGCGCTAACGCCTGATATTTCTCTGACAGCAGAAGCCCGCTCTGCGCCAGTAACCGCTCCATGGGTCGCCAGTTCTGATTCATGGTAAGCAACAGCGGAGCCCCCGATCCCCCGCCGCCAATTGAGCGAAGCGTACCGGTTGCCAGAGAGAAACCCTGTCTGCCGCGAGGATTAACGTTGACCATTCGGTTGGCGGGCACGGTAAACTGCTGGCGCTGACCGTTGGTTTCCAGCACGGTAACATCCAGATCGCTGTTCAGATTTTTCAAAGGAATGTGGTTCAGGCGAAAAGGCCCGGCGGGCACCAGCGTGTTGTAAATCAGCACGCCGTACTGGCGTACCTCGACCCGCGCCTGCGGGGTGCCAGCGATCCCCTCCACCACGCCCTCAGCGTCACCATTTTGCTGAAATCCCTCATCAGGTATCAGCTGGATTCCGTTAATATCGCCCAGAGCAAACAGCGTATTACTGACGCCTATTTGCCCAACCTGAAAACGTTTCTGCCAGCGTTCAAAGGCACGTTCAGCGTACAGTGAGTTCATATCAGTACTGAGACTTCCCTCCTGCAGGCTTAGCTGCTGCAAGCTGCGCACCATCCAGTTGGAGACATTGAAACCGTCTTCCAGCGTGAGAAAACTGTAACGATTATTGCTACCTTTGCTTCGGTTTACCGAACTGAAATAGTTATAGTTCAGCAACGCCCCCACCCCCCCAGGTTCACCGGTGATCGCCTCATCCTTCGGGAGTAAGCGTTCCTCCGGTACAACGAGACTGGCGGAAAGGTTTTGCGTATCAAAACGGATGCTGATGGCAGGGTCCTGCGCCACCCAGTCGAAGCATTCCGTATCGGATAACGGTTTACTTGTGGGTAGCCTTAAACCCAACTGGTTTAGCAGTACAGGAGTAAAGCACAGCCCGCCTTTTTGATTAAATATCACATCAAAAGCGCCACGAAACTCGCCGTTGACGCTCATATCGACCAGCGCGGGCCCGGGGGGGAAATGAGTCTGGTTGTCGAGTTGGGTCAGTAAAGCAGGATCAATCCCCCTCGCCTTGAAGATCCTTTCAGTGAGAGACTCCCGGGTAGCAGCGGATACTGGGGCATCAGAGGACAGCGATATTTTCTGTATTCGAAGGGGATCTTCGGTTTTTTCCTGTGCGCAGAGATAGGCGGGCGTCAATGCACCTGCCGTGAGCAGCACACAGTGGCATAATTTGTGTGAGTTATTGCGGTATGCGCAGAACACAATTCACTCCCCGTGACTTACGGGTAGCTCGACATCACCAATCTTGTAACCGTACTGCGAAACCGTATCAATGCGTACATTCGTGGTTTGCGCCAGTGCGTGTTTATCCGGGGACGCGACAAAGACCGTCTCTCCCGGCAGAATATAGTTTTTAGCCAGCACGAGGTTTTTTCTGCCGGGTATCAGGGTAATATTGGGTGCCATTCTGACCACCCATTCACCGGTATTGCTTACCGTCAGCGTTCCCTGTTTAACCGACCATTGTAACTTTTTCCAGGGTTCATTATTTTTTGCCAGTCTGGCTGGATGAATGATCACTGGCAAATTCTGTCGCAAGCTGATTTCTACACTGTTGTTTTCTCTCGTCTTGAGCGGAATGCCTTCAAATGTTACCCGTTTGATATGTTCAGTGGTGAGCGGACGGTCACTGGTCAGGACAAAACGCACCCGCTGAGTCTGGCCTGCCGGCACACGCACTACCGGTTGGGTCACGATCAGCTGCGGATGTTTGTCATCGGGCAGATCAATCACCTTAACGTACAGTAACGCATCCTCATTATCGGTATTCGTGACGTTAATACTGCCGCCTCCGGCCTCTTCTTTGATTAACACTAACGATGATTTCGGCTGCATCACTGCACTGGCAGGAAGGATAGCGAGCAAAGAGAGCAATGACAGAGATAAGCGCAGAAGCTTAAAGAACATAGTATTCATCCATGAATCTATTATATAAAAAAGCCACCGGCAAAGCGTGCTATTACGGGTGGACGCAAGCAGCGCTGCCGGCAGCAACTTCAATTAAATATAAATGACTTCAAATGTAGTACTGCCGCTGTACTCAATAGCGCTTCCCAGCGTTCCTTCAGGAGACGGGGCAATCCACGGCTGAACTTCGATGGCATAGGTTTTATTCGTTGCGCTGCTACGCAGATACTTATTTTCACCTTCGCTGGTCGTCATATCCAGCGCATAATCTTTACCAATGATTGATGTATGAAAGTACGCGTAGTCCGCATTGTCAGGTTGTTCACTCCAGATACCATTTGTGAAGGTAACCATACCCGATGCTTTGGCTTGATCAGCAGAGCTTCCCGCCGTCAGCGCTTTGATGCTATAGCCAGCAGTCGGGGAAATTCCCTCAGAAAGAGACTTCATTCTAAAGTAGTTGCCTGTCATTGACGGTAATGGGCCGGCCAACGCTAGCCCCGTGGTGTTATTATCAACGGCTTTGACGGCGAACATCATTTTTCCCGGACAATTCACATTAATGGTTAACAGCTGAGCGGGTAAATCTGTGTACAGGTGGTTTTTAATTGAATCAGGGTCCACATCCCAGCCCAGTGAGGCAGTAGGAAGGGTGACATCACAGCTACCAGGCGCGATGGTGGCTTTCAGTTCCATCTTTGCGCTTCCGCTCGCCAGTGCCTGACCGGAGGCCATTACACCGACGATAAGAGCTGCAAGCGTGGTTATCTTTTTCATTTCAATAATCCTTTATTTACTATAAATTTAAGTCAATAACCAAGCCAATATTGGCAGGCATGACCTCCTTTATAAACATTGGCAAATATTCTTTACCACGTTTATTTCTGGGTGCTCCTTTCCTGAAAAAGGACAATGGAACAACTCAATTAATAATGGATAAATGAGGCATACTCTGAGAATATAAAAACCCAAGAGAACCCAAACCATAAACCATTCAACTAACGCGACCAGATAAAATTAAAAAAACTAAACTCAAAAATCTGAGGTGGGAGTTTTAAACAAAAAGAAATAAATGACAATAATAAAAACCACAAAAAAACCACAAAAAAAACCCAAACAACATTTCATTTCATGCACCGGCAGTAATTCAGTAAAAAGAATCGCAGAAAACGACTGAGGCCTCAGACATTAAGAAAACCCATAAAATAAGAAATAACTTAGATTAACACGGAGGTATTCTTTAATAACGCGATGACCCCATCATGCTGAGGGCTCAGCCTGCCCACGCTATTCATTTAGCTATGGCAGCCTGAATAAAGAGAAAAGCCGCCTTCAGAGAAGGCGGCTTGCTTGAAAAATAAACAACGGCAGGATTGACGACTACTCTGCGTCTCTCAACAACCAGTCGCCGCTGGAGATGCGCTTTTTACCGGTGACCGAACGCTGATACACGTACAGCCAGGCACTACCGTAAGGGGTGGATAACAGCTCACGCTTATACTCACCGCCTTTGGTCCTGAGCGCATCCAGTTCGCCCAGCGTGGAGGCATCAATTCGGTACACTTCACAATAAACCTGGCCCTCACCCGCTACAACGCCCGGGTAATGACCAAGATTGTAGAGCACGTAGCCGTCGATCTGATGATCGCCCAACCACTGCCCGTTCGTCATCCAGTGACTGTTACCTTGCTTACGCCGCAGGCTACCATAGACAATTATTCGCATTGCTAAAACTCAAACTGATAGAGCACATCCAGTGCCTGATCGATACCAGACACGGCTTCCAAATAGAGTTTGGGCATCAGGCGGTAACGCAGCGTTAACGTCGCCAGTGAATCAAATATGCCAACACCGTATTTTACCTGTAGACCCGGCAGTACATAGCCACTGACCTGCACCTGCTGACTATCGCCAACCCCTGCAGTATCCAGCGCCAGATTACTGACCCCGAAGGTCTCACCGATTTTACCCACAACCTGACCACTTTGTGCAACCCCCAATCCTACCAGAGCGGAAGTTAATGCATCACTATCGCTACCAGAAGCGCCTAATCCCTGTCCGCGAAGCAGATAGGATAGCGCTTCCTGTTGCGATTTCGCCGGGTCAGAGAAGATCTCCACCTTGGGTTCATCCGCCAGTCCAGTCACGCGCACACCTGCGGTGACATCATCTTCAGTGGCTTCCGGGTTTCGTATCGCTTCGATATTAACGTAGGGTTGATCGGGCGGGCCGGAGAATTGCAGCTCACCTTTACGCACAATCAGGTCCTGACCGTAAGCGTGGAAACGACCCGACGGGATATTAATCTGGCCATTCAGTCCCAACCCTCGTTTATCCTGAGCCAGCTTCAGGTCGCCGTTCAGCTTCGCTTTCAGACCGAAGGCGCTCAGACGGACATCATTACCGACGTGAATAATCAGGTTGCTGTTAATGGGAATACCGCTGGTTTTGGGTGCCACCGGCTTCAGATCTTTATCAAGCATCACCTCGTCAGAAGAGACACCCACCGCACTTTCCGGGACCTCCTGCACCGTAATACGGGCCCACGGGATATCCACACGTCCGTCCAGATTAAACAGCTCTGGCGTCGCTTCAAATACCAGGTCTGGCGAAACATCCATCCTGACCATCGGTGGTACCGTGACGCGGACCCTGCTCCCTTTCGCCGCAATACGGGCACGCCATGCTTCCAGCTGGTTCCAGTCTGCATCGCCGTTTAAGGCAATCTGCCCCTGTGATGTCTGGATGGCGCCCTCCAGGGTAGAACTCATACCGTTAAACACCATCGACAGGTTAGCGGCTGTCAGGTCCACCGGCATGAAGCTACCGTCAACGTCAACATTGCGCAACCCAAGCTGACCGTACACCTGCGGCCGTTGCAGATCGCCCCCCAGACGCAGATTGCTGTTGAGCATCCCGGTGATTTTCTCTCCTTTCATCAGCGCAGGGTTCAGCATTGCCAGCGACAGGCTGGTGATGTTGACGTTACCGGACAATGTCCGCCGCCCTTCGGGATCGGCAATCTGCACGTTACCATCAAGCTGACCGTTGTTGGCAATGCGGATCAGCCAGTCAAGTTGCGCCCGGCCATTTTTCAGGGCAGCGTTCAGGTTGAGCGTGCTGAACGCGATCGGCAGGGTATTGCCCTGCACATCCTGCTCCACTTTTACACCGTTGCCTTTCAGGGAAACCCGTCCGGTCGGCAGCGCGCCATCGGCAGTCCAGCTGACGTCCGCATCGCCGCTGAACACGCCGGTCAGTTGGGTAGCTTCCGGCATAAACGGCTTGATCATCGCCAGATTGAAGCGGCTGAGGACGACGCGCGCACGGCCCGATGGCCCGGCTTCGATGGTCTGCGGCACGCAAAGTTCTGCGTCAGGATTCTGCCAGCAGTGAGGTCCGATGCTGACCGTCTGTTTCGCATTCAGGTAGTCCAGCGCGATGGCGCGGGTTAAGCGCCACTCCCCCACCGGCGTATCAAAGCGGGTGTTGTTAAGATTACCCTGCCAGCGCTGTGTCGCACGATCAAAGCTGCCGTTTAGCGCTAACTGCCCTGAGACCGGTTCCCCCTGGACGACGAGCTTCATCTGATGCTGCTTTTCAGTGCCGCTGGCATCCAGCGTCAGCAGATTGACCGCCAGTGCGTCCTGCTTAAGCTGTTCAACGCGCAGTTTAAGCTTGCCCTGGATCTGCTCGCCCGAGCTGACGTCACCATCGAGTTTAATACGCCCAATGCGCATTGCCTGCCAGCGCAGTCCGGTCGCCGTCAGGTCGGCCAGCAGCTGCGGGGTTGTCAGGTCGCCACGGGCGCGGATGGTGCCTTTCGCTACACCGCCGAGGCCCGGCAGTGCATTGTCCAGGTGCTGAGCATCAATATCAGCATCCAGGTTCAGCTTATCACCCAGCGATCCTTTCAGATTGACGTTGTTACGCCCCAGCACCAGCTTAATCCCGGGGATATCCCACTGATTGTAACTGTTACCGTACAGCGTACCGTCAGCGCTGACCGCATTATTCCGCACGTTACCCTTAAGTTTCAGCTCCGGGACGCGCATCTGCCAGCTACCGCCGTACAGGCTGCCACGCGTGGAGATTTTGCCATCCAGCTTCGCCGGCCAGTCAGGATACTGTTTCGCGGTGTTAATGCCCGACAGCGTAAGCTCGCTGCGCCAACTTATCGCTTTCCGCCAGTCCACCAGCGCCGTCAGATCGGTATTGCCCTGCAGGGCCGCCAGCCGCAGTTTATCCAGCGAAAACTGTTCAACGTTGCCTTTACCGTCCAGTGTCAGCGTCGCTGGTGGCAGATCCTGTCCTTTCAGCGCGGCTTTCAGGGACATCACGTAGTCTGTCGCCTGACCTTTGAACGTAAAGTTAACATTGTCGGCCTGATACTGTGCCTGCCCATCTAACGGCCAGCGCAACTGAGGGCTTTGTAAGGTCATATTCAGCGGTAAGCCCACTTCAGCCAGCCTCGTATCCGCATCAAGCTGTGCGCGCACCGGACCGGAAAGGTTCAGTCCCAGCGTCAGCGTATCGCGCAGCCCACCGCCCAGCGTCATTTTGATCTTCTCACCTTTGATCGGATCAACGTTGATCTGGCTGTAAAGCGTGAAACTCACCGGCCAGTCACCGCTGAGTGTCGCCTGCCCCTGAGCGTTAAGCTGTCCCTGCGGTGAGTCGACATCCAGCGTCTGCAACTGCAGCTGATTATTTTCGGTTTTGGCCTTCACCAGCAGTCGCTGTACAGCGATATCGGTATCCCCCGTAATCCGCAGCTGCTCGCCGAGGATCTCCTGCACGTCGACATCCAGCGGCAGGGTAAACGCCGGCAGATCCGGCAGCACAGGTTTAGCAAACATCGCCGTGAGTGTTTCACCCAGCGAGGGTTCACCAGCAGCAGGCCGCTGCACTTTCGGCTGAACAACCTGCTCATCGGCGACTTTCGCCGCCTTCGGCAGCGCAATCAGTAAACCCTGAATATGCGTCGGCGTCAGCGTCATAGAACGCCCCTGCCAGTGCAGCCCGCTGGTGAAGTCGGCCAGCGAAATGGCCGTATCATCAATTTTTATATTGATGTTATGCAGCGCCAGCCGGCTGAGGGTGAGGGGATAAGGGGTGCTGATGTCACCGCCGCTGCTCTCTTCCTCTACCGGCGGGTTGGCGGGTGGCGGCATCTTTTTGCTGTCCACAACCACGTTGACGTCTTTCAGCGCCAGGTCATTGACGCAGAACGCGCTCTGCTTCAGGCAGCCGAGCTTCAGGGAAAGATGAAGCTCACCCGCATTGACGGTAACGCCCGGCATTTCATACTTCACGCCAGCGATCGTCAGGTCACGCCAGCCGCCTTTGACCTGCTGGATATCCAGCCCCGGAACCCAGCGGGCCGCTCCGTTCAGTACCATATGCAGGCCGCTGGTCGTGCCAATGAGAAATGCGATGCCGCCAAACAACAGCACAATAAAAATCAAAATGCCAATCAGGCCCTTTTTCCACCACTTCATAGTTCAGGCCCCAGTCCAATGTAAAACTGAATATCGCGATCGTCCCGATCGCCAATCGGCCGGGCTATGTCCAGCTTGATCGGCCCGACGGGGGACTGCCAGCGCACGCCAAAACCGGCACCGGTTTTAAAATTACTCTGCTTGATATCATTGACCGCCTCACCGGAATCAACAAACACCGCCCCCCACCACTTTCCGGTGACGTTATATTGATACTCCAGCGATCCGGTGGCCAGCTTGGAGGCACCGGTCAGCTTTCCTTCGTCATCCCGGGGGGAAATACCTTTGTACTTATAGCCGCGGATGCTGCGGTCCCCCCCGGCAAAGAAACGCAGATCGGGTGGCACTTTTTCAAAATTATTGGTTTCAATCCAGCCGAGGTTGCCCCGCACCACAAACCGGTGTTTGTCTTCCAGCGTGCGGATCCAGACGTTTTGTGCCTGCATCACCGCAAAGTCGATATCTGAGCCCCAGGTGGTGTCAGAAACATCGACTGAGTAGCGCTGCGAGTCACCCCACGTCGGCATCAGACCGCCGCGCGAGCGCGTACGGTTAACGCTGACACCCGGGTAGATCAGCATCGTGGTGTTGGTGACACTGCCCTGAGTAAAGTGGTCAAGACTCCAGCGCAGATTGACGGCGCGTTGCCAGCCGCTGGAGCTGTCCCAGTAGCGTGACGCGGCCAGCGTGGTGGAGTCGGCCTTGGTGTCATTAAGATCGGTACGTTTGAGTCCCCCCTGCAGCAGGTAATACTGCTCCAGCGGGCTTTTGCGCAATGGCATCTTATAGCTGAAATCTAACTGCTGTTCCGGTGCCGAAATATTGGCACTGGTACTGAAGCTGTGCCCACGGTCATTGACCCAGGGCTTCTTCCAGGTGGCCTTGACGCGCGGGCCGACGTCCGTCGAGTAACCGACACCGGTTTCAATCGTGTTCTCGGTGCGCGGCGAAACGACGCCATGCAGCGGCAGCACCTTGCTGTCACGTCCTTTATCAAATTCGGGGGCAATCACCACCGAATTAAACCAGCCGGTTGCGGATAAGCGGCGGTTAAGCTCTGCCAGATCGCGGGAAGTGTAGTAATCCCCCTTTTTGAAGGGCACCAGATTTTGCAGATAATCATCACGGATTTGTGAACCTTCGAAGCTGACATCGCCAAAGCGATAGCGCTGGCCGCTGTCATAATCGAGATCCCAGAACGCCTCACGACGTTCCACCGACACGCCCAGCTGACTTTTGCGGTAGTCACCGTCAAAGTAGCCTTTACGTAACGCCATATTGCTCAGCGAACTTTTGAACTTCTCGTAATCACCGTGGTTAAGTATCGTACCCAGCTTGGGTTTTCCGTTACGCACCAGTGCCTGATAATCTTCATCCGTGCGGGCTCCGCCGCGCAGGATCACCGTTTCTCCGGCGATTTTCACCGGCTTCCCCGGCGTGACCCGGGCCAGCAGCACCTGGCGTTTGCCGCCCTCAGGCGGTGGCAGCAGCTCGAAATCGATCTGCGGTTCATAGTAACCGAGCGCTTTAAGCCCTTCTTTTACGGCATCGCTGACGCGCGAACGAAACCGCCCGTCGGAGGTGACTTCATCATTGGTGATGGTGGATAAACGTGCCCTGACGTTCTTTTGTAATTCCCCGGATAACCCTGTTACCTGCAAACGAACATTCGCAGCCTGGGCGACAGGCGCGACGATCAGCAGGCAAGACATGCAGTACACATGAATTCGTGGCACGCTTACTCCCGTTTTTATTGCCAGCCCGCAATCCAAAGGGCTTAATCTGGTAAAAAATAATTTGCCTGGCGTTTAAAAAACGTGCAATGAGTATCACCCTACCCACTCTTCCGCTTCGGTCAATCGGAACCTAAGGCAAATTTTGTGCTTATTCTCTGCAAAGTCACGCCACGTTACAACCCGACATCGCAATTAGGTTTAAATGGAGTGTAACGTGCTATCAGTATGAGACAAGTCACAAACCCTCACACTGGCATAAACGCCCCCCTTTTGGTCAGACATGCAGGCTGTCAGGCGGCGTCGGGTAATAAAAAAGAGCAGTCAGTGCCCCCGTCGATAAACCCGATGTTTTTTGTGCCTTTATAATGAATCCACGTCTGATCACTGCCGCAATTGTAAGCGCCCGACACCACAGCTATAATCACCCCACAGGACGCACCGCGACCTGATTACCCTTCTGCCCCGGCACACGGCCGAACCGCAGACATTTTTGGCACGGATAGCCCTGAATCGCTGAACTCCCTGATGTGATGTACGCAGAACCAAAACGCTGCGCGCTGCCCAGGCCAAAAATGACAAGTGATTAACCCGGCCTTCTCTTTTCGCGCGATTGCTTTCCTGATTGCCCACTGAGCCGAGCCAAATAATGGATGTTTTATGTTAGACAGCTTCCTTGTCATCGTACTGCTGATCGCCATCAGCTCATTTTTTTCTCTTTCAGAAATCTCGCTGGCGGCCGCTCGCAAAATAAAACTTAAGCTGCTGGCCGACGAAGGCAATATCAACGCACAACGCGTACTGAAGATGCAGGAAACGCCTGGCATGTTCTTTACTGTGGTGCAGATTGGCCTGAATGCCGTGGCGATCCTCGGGGGTATTGTCGGTGATTCCGCGTTTTCCCCCGCCTTCCGAACGCTATTCGAACGTGTGACAACACCGGAAATGGCGGAGAGCATCAGCTTTGTCTGTTCTTTCACGCTGGTCACCAGCTTGTTTATCCTGTTTGCCGATCTGTTCCCCAAGCGTCTGGGCATGATCGCGCCGGAAACCATGGCGCTCAAAATCATCAACCCGATGCGCTTCTGTCTGTTCCTGTTCCGCCCGCTGGTGTGGTTCTTTAACGGTGGGGCCAACATCCTTTTCCGCCTGTTTAAAATCCCGCTGGTGCGTAAAGACGACATCACCTCTGACGATATCTATGCGGTAGTCGAAGCCGGTGCGCTGGCCGGGGTACTGCGTAAGCAAGAGCATGAGTTGATTGAAAACGTCTTTGAGCTGGAATCACGAACCGTGCCCTCTTCCATGACCTCCCGTGAGAACGTGGTGTGGTTCGATCTGCACGAAGATGAGAGCAGCCTGAAAGAAAAGATTGCCCGCCATCCGCACTCGAAGTTCCTGGTCTGTAATGAAGATATTGACCATATCGTGGGCTACGTCGACTCTAAAGAGCTGCTGCTGCGCGTGCTGGGTAACCAGAGCATGACGCTGAACAGCGGCCTGCAGATCCGTTCGGCGCTGATCGTTCCCGATACGCTGACGCTGTCCGAAGCGCTGGAGAGCTTTAAAGCCGCCGGAGAAGACTTCGCGGTGATCATGAACGAATATGCCCTGGTGGTCGGTATCATTACCCTTAACGACGTGATGACGACGCTGATGGGCGATCTGGTCGGTCAGGGAATGGAAGAGCAGATTGTGGCCCGTGATGAAAACTCATGGCTGGTGGAGGGCGGCACGCCAATTGATGATGTCATGCGCGTACTGCATATCGATGAATTCCCGCAGTCCGGTAACTACGAAACGATTGGCGGCTTTATGATGTTTATGCTGCGCAAGATCCCGAAACGTACCGACTTCGTAAAATTCCACGGCTTTAAGTTTGAAGTGGTGGATATCGACAGTTACCGCATCGACCAGCTGCTGGTGACCCGCATTGATGCGCGTCCGACCACGCCGGTATTGCCGAAAGATCCTGAAGAACAGCCGTAAGGTCTCTGGCGTCCCGGCTGGCTAATCTCACCCACAAAAAAGGCGCTAAAAGCGCCTTTTTTTTCAGTTAAATTCGGTCTGTAACCGCAGAACCTGCCGGTTCACTTCCGACATTACACTGTAATGCTGCTTATCTTTAACGCGCGGGATGAGGATTTTACCCTTATCAAACTCAAACGCGCCGACATCCTTGATATACAACCTCCCGCGAAACAACGTCTTAACGTATTTCGCAACCTGCAACGGGTTATATTTTTGGAAGATTTTCATTCTGAATCCACTCCTGAAACATTAACTACGCCTCGTCGTGGCCAAGCCGGACACGAACCGGTGAAACGCAAAGTGCCATAACTATAGAACATCGTTTGCTTCCAATGTTCCTAAAATTGAATTTTTTTACTGTGTTTACACATCATGACAGAACTCTCTGTTACCTGACCGTACTCACGCAGTATAAACCTTCAATATGCAGGGATTTGTGCGATGTGTTGCAAAGATGTTATTTCGATGCGACAGCAGCATCATCCGCGCTTATTATTTCAGTAGCATGACTAACTGATCAGACCACTTACACTACTGGAGCCACCATGAAACTCGCCCGTCATCTCGCGATAATGATTTCCCTGCTGCTGCCCTTCAGCGTCGCCGCCAGTAACATCCGGGTTGACCAGCGCCTGGCCCCCGTCGGCGTGGAAGATAAGGGAGAACTTGTCTATCAGAAGGATCAGTTTAGCTATAAAAACTGGAACAGTGCCCGGCTGAGCGGAAAAGTGCGGGTCATCCAGCACATTGCCGGCCGCTCATCCGCGAAAGAGCAAAATGCCGCGTTGATTGAAGTGATTAAAGCGGCGAAGCTGCCGCACGATCGCTATCAGACCACCACTATTGTGAACACCGACGATGCGATCCCGGGCACCGGCATGTTTGTGCGCAGCAGTATCGAAACGAATAAACAGCAGTTCCCATGGTCGCAGTTTATTGTCGACAGTCAGGGGGCAGTGCATCGGGCATGGCAGCTGGAAAGCGGCGGCTCGGCGATTATTGTGCTGGATAAAGAGGGGCGGGTGCGCTTTATCAAAGAAGGTGCATTGACGCAGGATGAGGTGAAGAAGGTGATGGCGCTGTTAACGACATTACTTCAGCGGTAAGCGTTAGCGGCCGACCCGTGCTTCGATCGGCCCTGCGGTCGCTATGTTTAACCTATCCGGGCCGATCCGCTTTTCCGGCCGGCCCCTGAAGATCAATAAATGGACACGCGGAAGCCCGGGTTAAGGAAGGACTCACGCGGCGTATAGTCAAGGGTTTTACCCTGCCAGTCATGCACATGAGCGCCAGCCGCCAGGGCTACCGCATGACCTGCGCCGGTATCCCAGATATTGGTTGGCCCAAAGCGTGGATAGAGCTGCGCCTTTCCTTCCGCCACGAGGCAGAACTTCAGCGATGAGCCTATTGCGGTCGTCTGGTGCTCACCCATCTGCGCCAGATACTCTTTCAGTTCTTCATCTGAGCTGGCATGCGAACGGCTGATCACCACCAACGGCGGACGCGCGTCCTGCACCTGGATCGGCACCTTATGTCCGCCCTCGTCCTTCCAGGCTTTGCCTCCGGCCGCAGAGTACATGACGGCCAGCACCGGGGCATAAACCACCCCCAGCACGGGTTTTCCCTCACGGATCAGCGCAATATTCACGGTGAATTCACCGTTACGCTTAATAAACTCTTTTGTGCCGTCCAGCGGGTCAACCAGCCAGTACTCCTGCCAGTGCTGGCGGACGTTCCAGTCAGCCGGATCTTCTTCGGACAGCACCGGGATATCGGGAGTGAGCGCCGTCAGACCGGCAACAATCACCTTATGTGCGGCAATATCAGCCGCAGTGACGGGAGAATCATCTGCTTTATGCGCCACATCCAGCGGTGCCTGGCCGTCGTATACCTGCATAATGGCATCACCGGCTTCACGGGCTATCTGGCAAATTTGATCTAACACTGTCCACCTCCTGAAAGTCGGGCGTAATTATGGCCCCAGCCTGTATCCTGAAGTCTCTGTAATGAGGATAGCAGCTTGCCGCGTGGGGCGATTTATCCTGATCGATGCGCCAGGCAGCTATTACATTTCAACAGCATAACGTACCCGCCGCTGACGGACACGGTTTCCTGTTATTTTCTGCCTTTTTCCCCTCGTTCCTTACCCCGGAGTAGCACTCAGGCAACGGACAGGGTTAAATCCGCGACTTTCATCACAATTTCCTGTAATGACACGACACAATTTCACACTATTCTGAGATGGTGACGAAAGTTTAAACCGGAACATAAAGGGAGCACGCATGTTCAAGTCTTGCCTTACGCTGACCGCACTGCTGGTCAGCCATTCACTGGCCGCCGCCACGGTGGATTTCCGTCTGCTGGAAACCACCGACCTGCACAGTAATATGATGGATTTTGATTACTACAAAGATCAGCCCACCGAAAAGTATGGGCTGGTGCGTACCGCCTCGCTGATCGCCAGCGCCCGTCAGCAGGCGACGAACAGCGTACTGGTCGACAACGGGGATGTGATACAGGGCAGCCCGCTGGGTGACTACATGGCGGCGAAAGGACTCAGCGAGGGCGATATTCATCCGGTCTACAAAGCGATGAACACCCTTGATTACACCGTGGGCAATCTGGGTAATCACGAGTTCAACTATGGCCTGGATTATCTGAAAAAAGCCCTTCACGGAGCGCGCTTCCCCTATATTAATGCCAATGTCATTGACGCAGGTACCGGCAAACCGCTGTTTACGCCCTATCTGATTAAAGCCGTTGAGGTACGTGACCGTGACGGCAAAACGCACAGCCTGAAGGTCGGCTACATCGGCTTTGTCCCACCGCAGATTATGACCTGGGATAAAACTAATCTGACCGGCAAAGTGACCGTTGACGATATCACTGCCACCGCGAAAAAGTGGGTTCCTCAGATGCGAAAAGAGGGGGCTGACCTGATTGTGGCTATTCCTCACTCCGGGCTCTCCAGTGAGCCTTACCACGCGATGGCCGAGAACTCCGTGTATTACTTAAGCCAGGTACCGGGCATTGATGCGATTATGTTCGGCCATGCTCACGCGGTCTTCCCCAGTGCCGATTTTGCTGACATCCCGGGCGCGGATATTAAACAGGGTACGTTGAACGGTATTCCGGCGGTCATGCCGGGCATGTGGGGCGACCATCTGGGGGTGATTGATCTGGTGCTGAATAATGACAGCGGAGGCTGGCAGGTAGGCAGCGCCCGTGCGGAAGCCCGTCCGGTGTATGACAAAGCAGGCAAAAAATCGCTGGCGGCAGAGGACCCAGCTCTGGTGAAGGTGCTGGCGGACGATCATGCCGCCACGCGTGAGTTTGTCAGCCAGCCGATTGGCAAATCAGCGGATGTGATGGCCAGCTATCTGTCGCTGGTGCAGGATGACCCGACGGTACAAATCGTTAATAACGCCCAGCGTGCCTACACCAGGCACTTTATTCAGGGCGATCCTGATCTTTCCCGCCTGCCCGTGCTGGCAGCCGCGGCCCCGTTTAAAGCCGGTGGCCGTAAAAACGATCCGGCAAGCTATGTCGAAGTGGAGAAAGGACAGCTGACCTTCCGCAATGCAGCCGATCTTTATCTCTATCCTAATACCCTGGTGGTGGTCAAAGCCAGCGGTGAGCAGGTTAAACAGTGGCTGGAGTGTTCCGCCGGGCAGTTTAATCAGATTGATGTCCACAGCAGCAAACCGCAGTCGCTGATCAACTGGGATTTCCGTACCTATAACTTTGACGTGATTGATGGCGTTGACTATCAGATCGACGTCACTCAGCCTGCCCGCTATGACGCGGAGTGCGGACTGATCAATGAAAAGGCCTCGCGCATCCGCCATCTGACCTTTAACGGCAAGCCGATTGACCCGAACGCCCTTTTCCTGGTCGCCACCAATAACTATCGCGCCTATGGCGGTAAATTTGCCGGAACCGGGGATAAGCAGATTGCCTTTGCTTCACCGGACGAAAACCGGTCAGTGCTGGCCGCCTATATTGGCGCGCAGACAAAGGAACAAGGCGAGGTGAAACCGCAGGCAGATAATAACTGGCGGCTGGCACCAATCCACAGCAGCACGCCGCTGGATATTCGCTTCGAAACTGCACCGGGAGAAAAGGCCGCCGCATTTATTCGCAGCCACGCGCAGTACCCGATGAAACAGGTGGGAACGGATGAGATTGGATTTGCTATCTATCAGTTAAAACCGTAACGGTAAAAGACGCCCGGCCGCATTAAGCACCGGGCGTGTGCAGGGCGTTACAGGATTTCCAGCAGTTCCACTTCAAACACCAGAGTGCTGAAAGGAGGAATGGATGCACCGGCACCACGCTCGCCGTAAGCGAGGTTGTGAGGGATCACCAGTTCCCATTTGGAACCCACCGGCATCAGGGTCAGGGCTTCGATCCAGCCAGGGATCACACCGCTGACCGGGAACTCGGCCGGTTCGCCGCGCTGTACGGAGCTGTCGAACACGCTGCCGTCAATCAGCTTACCGGTATAGTGGACGCGTACGCGATCCTGACGGGACGGGATAGCCCCTTCACCCTGCGTCAGGACGCTGAACTGCAGACCGGTCTCGGTGCTGCTGACGCCTTCACGCTGTGCGTAATCTTCCAGGAACTTCTGACCTTCAACTGCCATGGCCTTCTGACGCTCCTGACGCACCGCTTCAGCACGCTCGTGAACTTCACGCAGGGCGCGATGAACGACATCAACAGGAACGGACGGGGCATTCCCTTCCAGCGCATCGCGCAGACCTGACAGCAGTGCTTCCGGCAGCAGACCCTGCAAGCCAGATTCCTGCAACTGTTGACCGACCTGTAAACCGATACCGTAACTTGCTTGCGCTTCAACGCTGTCAAAAGAAGGGGTTGTCATGGATTTTCCTTTCATCATTGATAAAACCGAAGACGAAGCATAACAGCGCAGACAACGGGCGTAAAATCCCATCTTCCCCTGGTGACTTTTCCCCGGGAAACGGAAACAATAACGCCACTCACTATTAGCACCTGACAGGGTGCTTAAGCCTATACTGGGTAACATTCGGGCACAAAGACAGCCCGGAGGGATAACCCGTATTGGCTCAGCCAGATGTATTCAGAGGTTTAAATGGGCCAGATTGCCCGCAGGCGAAGGAATAAGCCGCTTTTTGTTGCCAGAATCAAACAGTGGTTGATGAAAAGCTCACCGTTCGCGCGAGTATCGCGCCAGGAGGAAGAGACCATGCCAAACGCATCGCTCACATCACGCTTATCGCCGTGGTTCAGCCGCCTCTGGCACCTGCCAGATGAGGTTCGCTGGATGGACCCGCTTCCCCCGCGCCACCGTCGTGGGATTATCGCTGCAGTACTGGTGATTCTGCTGGCCTTCCTGTGGCCCGCCCCCCAGCGCAGCGTGGCCCCGGTAACGCCAATCCAAAGTGGTTCCGGTACTGAGGTACCGCTCCAGGCGGAGATCAGCGAAACTCCCGCACCGACGCCTGCTCCGGTCGAAACCACACCGCAGCCGGACGCCCAGGGCGAGTGGCGTGATTTCACCATTGCATCCGGGCAGACGCTGGCCCAGCTGTTCCGCGATAATAATCTGCCGGTCAATGATGTCTTTGCCATGGCGCAGGTAGAGGGCGACGATAAACCGCTCAGCACCTTACATGCGGGGCAGGCGGTGAAAATCCGACAGAATGCACAGGGCGTGGTGACGGGATTAACGCTGGAAGGGACGAACGGAGAGATTCTGTTTACCCGACAGGCGGACGGGACATTCTTAAAAGCACAGTAAAATCGATTGCCGGATATCCGGCGACGAAAACAGTAACATTTCAGGCTATAAACAAAAACGCCGCCCCGAGGGGCGGCGTTCTTTCATCTGAAACGTCAGCGATTAAGCTTCAGCAACGATGTTTACAGTCAGTTTAGCGAAGACTTCGCTGTGAACCTGGAAGTCCACTTCGTGCTCACCGGTAGTGCGCAGAACGCCGTTCGGCAGACGAACTTCGCTCTTAGACACTTCAACGCCAGCTGCAGTAACTGCATCAGCGATGTCGCGGGTACCGATGGAACCGAACAGTTTACCTTCGTCGCCTGATTTAGACGCGATGGTAACGGTGCCCAGTGCATTGATTTTCTCAGCACGTGCATTAGCTGCAGACAGAACGTCAGCCAGTTTGGCTTCCAGTTCTGCACGGCGCGCTTCGAAGAATTCAACGTTTTTCTTGGTAGCAGGAACAGCTTTGCCCTGTGGTACCAGGAAGTTACGAGCGTAGCCCGCTTTAACGTTGACCTGATCACCCAGGCTGCCCAGGTTTGCTACTTTATCAAGCAGAATAACTTGCATTACCTTATCCTCTTAAAGTCGTTAATGGACAGTTGCCGTTACTGATGACGATCAGTGTACGGCAGCAGGGACAGGTAACGCGCGCGCTTGATAGCACGAGCCAGCTGACGCTGGTATTTTGCGCGAGTACCGGTGATACGGCTCGGTACGATCTTACCGCTTTCAGTGACATAATTTTTCAGCGTTGCGATATCTTTATAATCGATCTCTTGAACGCCTTCCGCTGTGAAACGGCAGAACTTGCGACGACGGAAATAACGTGCCATTTGGCTAGTCTCCAGAATCTATCAATTCAATCTGCTCGGCATGCAGTACGAGTTTGTTCAGACCGTTGCGCCCTTGATGGCTGCAAATAAAACCCTGAACAGTAAGCTGCGTGCCGACCGTTATACTTTGAGTAATGGCCTGATGGGCTTTGCCGCTGATAATCACCGGCATCCGACACCAGGCTTGCCGGTTAAAACCGGCTTCCACCTGCTCTGAACGATGCTCAAGCACGAACTGGCAGTGTGGAATTCCTGACGGGCTGACTTTTCGCGTTGGTGCCTTGCACACAGTGCCAGACAGCGTCAGTCGGTTAGCCGTCACGGAAATTACTCTTCAGAATCCCCAGCATCTGCATCATCAGAGGTTTCGTTAGCAAAATCTTCACGACGCTCACGGCGCTCGTCTTTCGCTTTAACCATCGGAGATGCTTCAGTTACCGCGTGCTTAACGCGCATAACCATGCTGCGGATAACGGCGTCGTTGAAGCGGAAGTTAGTTTCCAGCTCATCGATCGCTTCCTGCGGAGCTTCAACGTTCAGCAGAACGTAGTGGGCTTTGTGCAGTTTGTTGATCGGGTAAGCCAGCTGACGGCGGCCCCAGTCTTCCAGGCGGTGGATCGTACCTTCTGCACCAGTGATGGTCGCAGAGTAGCGCTCGATCATGCCAGGAACCTGTTCGCTCTGGTCAGGGTGAACCATAAATACGATTTCGTAATGACGCATCGAATTTGCTCCTTACGGATTATTCAGCCTCCTGTCGGGGTCAACCGCGGCCCATGGAAGCAAGGAACGTTATAAGCCATGACCTGATAACTATCGGGTCACAACCTGAGAATGCGGCTGAAAAATTGACGCGTAATCATACTTGCGAGGGGTGACGAACACAAGGTAAAGATCGGTCTTTAGCCCACTATTTTGGGCAGCACGAAAAATGACCGACCTCCCGGGCCGATCGTCTTTCCCACCGATTACAGATGCTGTTTAAAAAACGTCGTCATCGCCGTTAATGCCGGGGGGGTGATACGGTGCCCGACACCTTTTTCAGTCAGAAAGGTCAGGTTACTATCCTGACCGCTGTCACGCAGCGCTTTTTCCAGCCGCACGCTTTCTGCTGCCGGAACCACCTCATCGGCTTCCCCGTGCCACACCAGCAGCGGCCGGCTGGCGAGCTTGTCTAACTGATGGCTGACTTCGTACTCCGCCAGCGGTGCCAGCCGGGCGGCCAGCGCGTGACGCTCGTCAGGCGTCTGTGCCACCAGCGGCGGAAACAGCGTCTGCGCCAGCTGGCTGAAATAACCGGAACCCATCATGCAGGCGGCACTGTGTAGCTGGGGATAGCGTGCCAGCGAGCCCAGCGCCGTCATCCCCCCCATGGATGCCCCGGCCACCGCCAGCCGCGAACCGTCTACCCACTGCCGTTCACGCAGCGCCTGTTCAATCGCCGGCAGTTCATCGATATTGCTGCGCAGGATCTCCCAGAAGTGGGTTAACCGCCGTTCAGCGTCACCATCATAACGGGCACCGTGCATAGCGGCGTCGGGCAGTATGGCCCGTAATCCCGCCTGTGCCAGCGCGACCGCAAAATACGCGTAGACCTCTTTTGAAGAGGTATAGCCATGCCAGAACAGCACGGTGGGTAACGGCGTGTCCCGCAGTCCCGCCGGGGACGCATGTAAGCATTCAATGCCGGCGAAACACTCTGTGTTCACTTCAATCATTCCCTCTCCTTGCCATTGTCAGTGGGCGTACGCTCCATAACGAGCGACAGTTAAGCGGGTGAAGGTCAATTTATCCCCTAAGTTTATGGGGTAAATTTTCCCGATGTGCTGCCGTTAACCCGTACCAGACCCTAACGATTAAAGGCACAACAATGAAACGTCTCTCTCTCAAGACATGGAGTCTGGGCGTAAAACTTTCGGTACTGACCTCGGCGAGCGTCGCGGTACTGTTTATCATTTTAACTCTGACACTGAGCCACAATGCAGCAAAACAGGTGCATACACTGACGCAGGCAGATATGGAAAACCAGGTGAACGGCATTGGCGATATGGCCAGCATGTTTAACACCACCCTCAGTGAAGAAGTCAGCAATTACACGGCTCTCTTCCAGAGCTTCCTGCCGAAGCGCTTCACACTGGATTCATCCCAGCAGATTACCGTGGGCGATCAGCAGACGCCAACGCTGCGTGCCGGACTGCGCACGCTAAACCTCGACCAGGTGCTGGTCGATGATTTTAAAGATCGCACCGGGGCCATTGCCACGATTTTTGTCCGTACCCAGGGCGATAAGTTTGTCCGTGTTTCCACCTCGCTGCGTAAAGAGGATGGCGAACGGGCCATCGGCACCCAGCTTGACCCTCACAGCCCCGCCTGGCAGCCGGTACAGAAAGGTGAGATTTATCGCGGCGTTGCGCTGCTGTTTGGCAAACGTTACATCACCCAGTATCAACCGGTGCGTGATGAGACAGGACAGGTCATTGCCATTCTGTTTGTTGGGGTGGATATCAGTAAACAGTATGCGGTGATCCGGGAAAAAGTGCTGGCGAAGCATCTGGGCGACAGCGGGGACTTCTACGTCCTGAACCGTACAGCGGGCAAGCAGCACGGCCACTACCTGTTCCATCGCAATCTGGAGGGCAAGCTCCCCGGGTTGCCCCAGGCGGTGCTACAGCAGCTGCTGACGCAGCCACAGGGCAAGCTGGAGGTCACTGACGATAAAGGGACGGAGAAAATCCTCGCCTGGCAGTACCTGCCGGAGTGGAACTGGGTAGTGGTCGGTGACGTCGACAAAGCCAGCCTGCTGGCCCCGGTACAGCAAACCCGCAACCTGTTCCTGCTGATTGGCGCGGCCCTGGTCGCTGTTTTCGCCGTGATGTTCGTCTGGATCACCCGTCGCTGGCTGAGTCAGCCCCTGCAGCAGGTCATTACCCTGGCGCGGCAGTATGCGGCGGGCAACCTGCTGGCAACGCTGGAGACACGGCGTCAGGATGAAGTGGGCCAGCTGATTGTGGCGATTAACGGCATCGGCGACGGGCTGGAGCGCGTCGTTGCCCAAGTGCGTCACGCCGCCGATGAGATTGCCAGCGGCACGGAGGCGATTGTCACCAGCAGCGGTAATATCAGCGAGCAGATTACCCGTCAGGCCAGCAGCGTGGAAGAGACATCGGCCAGTATGGAGCAACTGGGGGCAACGGTAGAGCAGAACGCTGGCAACGTCACGCAGGCGCTGCGGCTGGTGAGTGAAGCGGCAGACGCGGTCAGTCACGGCGCAACGACCGTGGGCCAGTCGGTGCTGACCATGTCCGATATCAGGACCGCCTCAAAAGCGATTGCCGATATCACCCAGGTGATCGAATCCATCGCCTTCCAGACCAATATTCTGGCTCTGAATGCCGCGGTGGAAGCTGCACGTGCTGGTGAAAACGGTAAAGGCTTTGCGGTGGTCGCCGCCGAAGTGCGGGCGCTGGCGCAGCGCAGTGCACACGCCGCGAAAGAGATCGACCACCTGATTGCCGACTCGCTGCAGAAAGTGGTGCAAGGACACGATCTCTCAGAGCAGACCCGCCAGGCAATGGATAACATCACCGGGCGCATAGACCAGGTTAAGGCGCTAATGAGTGAAATTAACGTGGCATCACACGAGCAGTCGACCGGCATCAGCCACGTCAACCTTGCCATGGCGCAAATTGGCCAGGCCACGCATCAGAACAGTGAACTGGTCGTGCATTCTGAGCAGACCGCTCAGGAACTGAGCCGTAAAGGGCATCACCTCAGCGAGCTGGTACAGGTGTTTAGCGTCAAGTCATAAACTGGCTTACACTGGATATCAGCGTTTTTTGAGGTGATGACCATGCGCCCACTGATTGCCCTGCTGACCGTCCTGCTGTTGAGCAGCTGTGGTGTGCTGAACAGCACGCCACAGCCTCCCCCACCACCCGCCTCTCAGGCGGTGGAAATTAACCGCGCACAGAGCGCGAATCTGCCGCGTCTGGGAACCGCCAGCGTTACCGTGCGTGGTTCCCCGGACGATGCCGGGCGCGCACTGGCAGCGAAAGCCAATGCTGCCGGGGCCCGCTACTATCAAATTGTGATGATCAGTGAGACTGTCGCCCCGGGCCTGTGGTATGCCTCAGCGATCTTCTACGGCGCTTCAGCCACTGGCGCGCAGTAGCCTTCGCTGATCTGTATTTCCAGAGGGGATAAAGCCCGCATCCGACGCCAGCAACACCAGACATCGTGGGGGTGGGGAATGACGGGGCGCAGGTCACGCCCCGGGAGATTTACTTCGCGCTGCGCTGGCGTACCGCTTCAAACAGACAGACACCGGTCGCCACCGAGACGTTAAGCGAAGAAACGCTTCCTGCCATCGGAATGCTGATCAGCTCATCACAGTGCTCACGGGTCAGGCGACGCATCCCCTCCCCTTCAGCCCCCATCACCAGCGCCATCGGGCCGGTCATTTTGCTCTGGTACAGAGTATGGTCAGCTTCACCAGCCGTGCCGACAATCCATACGTTAGCCTCCTGCAGTACGCGCATGGTGCGTGCCAGGTTAGTGACGCGGATCAGCGGGATATGCTCGGCCGCCCCGCTGGCCACTTTTTTGGCCGTCGCATTCAGCTGGGCTGAACGGTCTTTAGGCAAGATAATCGCGTGGACCCCGGCGGCATCGGCGCTGCGCATGCAGGCACCAAGATTGTGCGGGTCGGTCACGCCGTCCAGAATCAGCAGGAACGGACTGTCCAGGCTGGCCAGCAGGTCCGGCAGGTCGCCTTCCTGATACTGACGGCCCGGTTTCACCCGGGCGATAATGCCCTGATGCACAGCACCTTCTGATTTGCTATCCAGCACCTGCTTGCTCGCCACCTGAATGACAATGCCCTGCGCTTCCAGCGCTTTAACCAGCGTTTGCAGACGACGATCGTCACGCCCTTTCAGGATAAACACTTCCTGGAAACGCTGGGGATCGCTGTCAAGCAGCGCCTGCACGGCGTGGATACCAAAAACAATTTCACTCATGATTCAGTTACTCAACTTTCATATTCAGTAAGCGGGCTGACCGGAAAAGAAGGTCAGCCCCTAAGCTAATGATGACGAATATTACAGGCTGACCGAAGGCCAGCCTCTACGAGAAACAGGTTGCCCTGAACCGCAGGAGTCGACCCTTTTTCGGGTCGACCCGTATCGACAATGTGCTGTTGCCGTTATTGTGCGGCGTCGGTTTTTTTCGCCCGCTTCGCGCGGGTGGCAGCCCCGATTTTACGGGTCTTGTCCGACGGTTTGCGGGGTTTTTTCTCTTTCGCTGCAGCAGGCGCCGCGCCGTCAGCGGCTTTCGCCGGGCGGAAAGCACTGTCCGGCTCAAAGTTGGCGCCTTTGCGCGGAGCTCGACGGCGGCTGCCGCTGTTCTTCGGCGCTGCACGCTTTTCGCGTTCGCGTTCGGTTTTCCCTTCACCACGCGGCTTACGGCTGCTTGAGATCAGCGCGAAGTCTATCTTGCGCTCGTCCATATGCACTGCGTCAACGCGTACTTCCACCGTATCGCCAAGGCGATAGGTGCGGCCACCGGATTCACCAATCAGGCGCTGACCCACGGCATCAAAGCGGTAGTAGTCATTATCCAGCGTCGACACGTGTACCAGCCCGTCGATAAACAGATCGGTCAGACGCACGAAGAAGCCAAAGCCGGTGACGCTGGAGATCACGCCGGTAAAGGTTTCGCCAACCTGATCCTGCATGAAGTCACACTTCAGCCAGTCGGCCACATCTCGTGTGGCTTCGTCCGCACGGCGTTCCGTCAGGGAACAGTGCTGACCCAGCTGCAGCATCTGCGGCATCTCATAATGGTAACCACCGTTTGGCGTGGTGTTACCCTGCAACGTCCCCGCCTCCTTCGCCAGCAGGTACTTAATTGCACGATGCAGTAACAGGTCAGGGTAACGACGGATCGGCGAGGTAAAGTGTGCGTATGACGCCAGCGCCAGGCCGAAGTGGCCCCGGTTTTCCGGGTCGTAAACCGCCTGCTTCATGGAACGCAGCAGCATGGTTTGCAGCATTTCGTGATCCTGACGGCCCGCGATCTGACTCAGCAGTGCTGAATAATCCACCGGCTGCGGCTTATCACCACCCGGAAGGGTCAGGCCCAGCTCGTTCAGCACCGAGCGGAAGCTCTTAATGCTCTCATCACCCGGACGGTCATGATCGCGGAACAGCGCAGGCTCGTTGTTTTTCTCAACGTAGCGCGCTGAAGCGATGTTCGCGAGGATCATGCACTCTTCGATCAGCTTGTGGGCATCGTTACGGGAAACCTGCTCCACGCGCTCAATGCGGCGATCGGCGTTGAAGATAAACTTCGCTTCATCCGTTTCAAACGAAATGCCACCGCGCTGCTCACGCGCTTTTTCCAGCGCCAGATACATGCGGTGCAGCTCTTCCAGATCCTTCACCAGCGGCTCGTACTGCTGACGCAGTTCCTGATGCCCCTGCAGAATGTTCCACACTTTGTTGTAAGTCAGACGCGCGAAGGAGTTCATCACCGCTTCGTAGTGCTTGTAACCTGTCAGTTTACCGGTCGAGGAGATGGTCATCTCACACACCATACACAGGCGGTCCACTTCCGGGTTCAGGGAACACAGACCGTTAGACAGCACTTCCGGCAGCATCGGGATCACCTGGGACGGGAAGTAAACCGATGTACCACGGTTAACCGCCTCATCATCCAGCGGCGTGCCCGGGCGCACGTAATAGCTTACGTCAGCAATGGCTACCCACAGGCGCCAGCCGCCGCCGCGTTTGCGTTCACAGAACACGGCGTCATCGAAGTCACGGGCATCTTCGCCATCAATGGTGACCAGCGGCAGATCGCGCAGGTCGACGCGGCCCTGTTTCGCCTCTTCCGGAACTTCTTCGCTCAGATGGGCAATCTGTTTTTCCAGCGCTTCTGGCCACTCGTGCGGAATATCATGCGTACGCAGCGCCATATCAACGGCCATGCTGGTCCCCATGTTATCGCCCAGCACTTCAACGACTTTACCCACGGCCTTGCTGCGGCGGGTCGGACGCTGAGTCAGCTCCACCACCACCACATAGCCCATACGCGCGCCCATCAGCTCGTCAGCCGGGATAAGAATGTCAAAGCTCAGACGGCTGTCATCCGGCACCACAAAGCCGACGCCGGAGTCGGTGAAATAGCGGCCAACGATCTGGGCATTACGTGGCTCAACCACGCGTACCACGCGTGCCTCACGGCGGCCTTTACGATCGGCACCCATTGCCTGCGCGAGGATCATGTCCCCGTGCATGCACATTTTCATCTGTTCCGCAGAAAGATAGAGATCGTCCTTGCTGCCTTCAATGCGCAGGAAGCCAAAGCCGTCGCGATGGCCGATCACTTTGCCTTTCAGCAGGTCCAGACGCTCCGGCAGCGCATAGCACTGGCGGCGGGTGAACACTAACTGCCCGTCACGCTCCATGGCGCGCAGACGGCGGCGCAGCGCTTCAGTCTGCTCTTCTCCACTGATGGAGAGTTCTTCTGCCAGCTCTTCACGGCTGGCCGGTTTTTCACGTTTATCCAGGTGGGCAAGAATGAACTCGCGGCTGGGAATAGGGTTTTCGTACTTTTCAGCTTCTCGTTCCTGAAAGGGATCGTGTGACATCGAGGTTCCTCCGTTGTCAGCTGCTCAGTGAAGGTCGTTCACTCAGCAAAATTTGGTAGAGCGGATTGTTGTCTTCAACCAGGTCGGCCAGGGTGTATTGGTCAAGCTCATGCAGAAAACTCTGCAGAGCATCATGCAGCGCTTTCTTCAGGCGGCAGGCTGAGGTGATGTGACAAAAGTCACTGTGGCAGTTCACCAACTGCAGCGGTTCCAGCGCGCGAACCACCTGACCAATCACAATGTCTCCGGCGGGTTGCCCCAGACGGATGCCACCATTTTTACCTCGTACGGCAGCAATGTACCCGGCACGACTAAGGTGATTGATAATTTTGACCATATGATTACGTGACACACCATAAGTGTCTGTCACTTCACTGATACTGGTCATCTGGCCTGCCGGTAGCGAAGCGAGATAGATCAGCGCGCGTAAGCCGTAATCGGTAAAACTGGTTAGCTGCACGATAACCTCAAAGATACAACCGCAGGTGAAGTTGTGATCCGCTCAAGAATTTGTATGGTTAACAATGATAATAAACCAGCCGGGGCTAGCCGGGCCATTTTATTTAAGGTGAGAACGGCAGAAGGGAACGGCAGGAAACCGGTACTGACTAAGAGCTGGCCGGGCAACGCCCGGCCTGAAACGACATTATGCGTCAAACGGGTCGCGCAGAATCATGGTTTCACTACGGTCCGGGCCGGTAGAAATAATATCAATCGGCACACCGGTTACGTCTTCAACGCGCTTGATATAGTCAAGCGCTGCCTGCGGCAGACCGTCCAGCGTTTTCACACCAAACGTGGTCTCAGACCAGCCTGGCATGGTTTCATAAATCGGTTCAATACCTTCCCAGCCTTCTGCTGCCAGCGGGGTAGTGGTCACTTCGCGGCCGTCTGGCATGCGGTAAGCAACGCAGATTTTCACCTCTTTCAGGCCATCCAGCACGTCCAGTTTGGTCATGCAGAAGCCGGAAAGGGAGTTAATCTGAACGGCACGGCGCACGGCAACCGCATCCAGCCAGCCGGTACGACGACGACGACCCGTGGTGGCTCCGAACTCGTTCCCCTGCTTGCACAGGAATTCACCGGTTTCATCAAACAGTTCGGTCGGGAACGGACCTGCACCCACACGAGTGGAGTACGCTTTGACGATCCCCAGCACGTAGTCAACATAACGGGGACCAATGCCTGACCCCGTTGCTACGCCACCGGCGGTGGTGTTGGACGAGGTGACATACGGATAAGTACCGTGGTCGATATCCAGCAGTGTGCCCTGTGCGCCTTCGAACATAATCAGGTCGCCACGCTTGCGCGCGCCGTCCAGCAGTTCGGAAACGTCAACCACCATCCCGGTGAGGATGTCGGCAATCGCCAGAGTATCCGCCAGCACTTTGTCGTAGTCTACTGCGTCAACTTTGTAATAATTCACCAGCTGGAAGTTATGGAATTCCATCACTTCTTTCAGCTTCGCCGCGAAGGTTTCTTTGTTGAACAGATCGCCCACACGCAGGCCACGACGGGCTACTTTATCTTCATAAGCCGGCCCGATACCACGACCGGTGGTGCCGATGGCTTTTGCGCCGCGCGCTTTTTCACGTGCCACGTCCAGCGCGACATGATACTCAAGGATCAGCGGGCAGGCTTCGGAAATGAACAGACGCTCGCGTACCGGGAAGCCGCGATCTTCCAGACCCTTCATCTCTTTCATCAGCGCAGCAGGAGACAGCACAACACCGTTGCCGATGATGCTGGTCACGTTCTCACGCAGGATGCCAGAGGGAATTAAGTGGAGGACGGTTTTCTCACCGTTGATGACTAGCGTATGGCCAGCGTTATGGCCTCCCTGGTAGCGCACTACGTATTTAGCACGTTCAGTCAGGAGGTCAACTATCTTACCTTTACCTTCGTCACCCCATTGGGTGCCCAGTACGACGACGTTCTTACCCATTTTTCAAAATCACCGATTGCTTAAAAAAGGATTCTACCATCGTCATTTCCCTCTTTCAGCAGTTTTAGCATACGATTGCGTACTTTTTTGCCAGCGAGGGAGATGTACACCCCGGTTTGCCGGGTATTTTTGATTCAACCCGCGCCACCACGATTAAGCATGTAGTAGATCACCGCACCGGCAACGACCAGCCCACCCCCTACCCGGCGCAGCAGGCCATCCGGCATCTGCGCCATCGAAAGAATCATCCGCCGCCAGAGCTTCGGATAGAGCATCGGGCCTAGCCCTTCGAATACCAGCACTAAGCCCAACGCCATCCACACCGTTCCATTCATCTCTTTCACTCACTGTCTGGTTTTAACAGAAACATAAAAAAAGGGCCGGAAGCAATCCGGCCCTTTCGATCTTTTTACAACGGGTTAGCGCGTCGTGGTTGACGGACTCTTCATAAAGCGGAAGAAGTCGCTGTCCGGACTTAACACCATGACATCCTGATTGCTCTTGAAGCTGTTTTCATAAGCACGCAGGCTACGGATAAAGGCATAGAAGTCGGGATCCTGGCTGAAGGCATTCGCAAACAGTTTTGCCACTTCCGCATCACCTTCACCCTGAGTAATCAGCGCCTGACGGCGCGCTTCTGCCAGGGTACGTTCCACTTCATAATCGGCCTGAGCTCTGACTTTTGCTGCTTCTTCCGCACCCTGAGCACGCTGGCTACGGGCAACGGATTCACGCTCTGCACGCATACGTGCATAGATAGCGTCAGACACTTCTGTTGGCAGGTTAATCTGCTTAATACGCACATCCACTACCTGGATACCCAGCGCCGCCATACTGTTCGGGTTGATAGGCGGTTCATTACTGTTGGTCTCGCTCTCTACGCGCTTGGCAACAGAGGCAATGGCATCATCGGCAGCTGGCGTAGCAACTTCATCATCCTGGCCTGCACTACCGGTGTTCAGGGCATCGCGGACGTCTGTGGTCAGACGACCACGCGAGTCTGTCACGATATCTTTCACATCCAGGCGGCCAATCTCAGAACGCAGACGGTCACTGAACTTACGTTTCAGCAGCACTTCCGCCTGAGAAATATCCCCCCCGCCAGTGGCAAGGTAGTAACGGCTGAAGTCGCTTACACGCCATTTGATATAGGAATCAACGATCAGGTCTTTCTTCTCTTTGGTGACGAAGCGGTCGGCCTGGTTGTCCATGGTCTGGATACGCGCATCAAGTGACTTTACCGACTCCAGGAACGGGATCTTAAAGTGCAGACCTGGCGCATAGACCAGCGGTTTATTATCTGAATCACGCAGAACCTTGCCAAAGCGCATCACAATGCCACGCTGGCCTTCCTGCACAACAAACAGTGACGCGTACAGCACCACCAGCACAACAATCAATACTACGATTAATGGCTTACGCATCGCTTATTCTCTCCCTTCGCGCTGGGTATCGTTACGCTGAGCATTCACCCGGCGCTGATCCATAATGTCGTCCGGACTGAACGACGAACTGCCGCTGGCGCGTTCGTTACTGCCTGATGCCGGTGGCAGACGCAGCAGCCCACCGCTGGCATCCTGGCTGTTGGCAGAAGCCCCCTGGCCACGCATCAGCTGGTCCAGTGGCAGTACCATCAGGTTGCTGCCTTTATCGTTAACCAGCACCTTGCGGGTATGACCCAGCACGCGCTCCATGGTTTCGATATACAGACGCTCACGGGTGATCTGCGGTGCTGCTTTGTATTCCGGCAGGATACGCGCAAAGCTATCCACTTCACCCTGTGCTTCCAGGGTCACGCGGGACTTGTAGGCACGCGCTTTTTCCAGAATGCCCTGCGCATCACCACGGGCACGTGGCAGTTTGTCATTGGCATAGGCTTCAGCTTCACGCACTGCCTGCTCACGGTTTTCACGCGCGGCGATCGCATCATCGAAGGAGGCTTTCACATCTTCCGGTGGGCGTGCCGTCTGGAAGTTGACGTCAAGCAGGGTGATGCCCATGTCGTACGGACGAATGGTTTCTTCCAGCTCACGCTGCGTTTCGCTACGCACGACGGTACGGCCTTCGGTCAGGATACGATCCATGGTCGAACGGCCAATAACGCCACGCAGCGCGCTGTCGGTTGCCTGACGCAGGCTGTCATCAGCACTGGTCACCGCAAACAGATAGCGCTCTGGGTTTGTCACGCGGTACTGCACGTTCATTTCAACACGCACAACGTTCTCATCCGAGGTCAGCATGGTGCCTGAAGCAGACAGCTCACGAACGGCCTCCACGTTCACCGCGCGAACCTGATCAACGAAAGTCGGCTTCCAGTTCAGACCCGGTTCAACCAGATGGCTGAATTTACCGAAGCGTGTTACCACGCCGCGTTCGGCCTCTTTGATGGTGTAGAAGCCGCTGGCCGCCCAGATCACGACCGCAGCCACGGCCACGATACCTACCAGACGCCCGGCATTGCCCGGCTTACGCTGCGCGCCGCCGTTGCCGCTACCTGACCCGTCACCGCCGCTTTTTTTACCACCGCCCAGTCCGCCGAGCTTATTGCTCAGTTTACGGAAGATATCATCTAAATCAGGAGGCCCTTTATCGCGCCCTCCTTTATTTCCCCCAGAGTTGCCGCCTTGATTATTGCTGCTTCCCCACGGGTCGCGGTCCTGTCCGTTATTCCCGGGCTGATTCCACGCCATGTTTATACTCCATTAATTGTGTGTGCGGTGGTATCCCAGGCCGGGATACACGTGTCAGGCAACTATGTAATCGACCAGCGAAGGTTCCTGCTTGCACAGGCGTCGCCAGTCAACGATCGGCATACGCACCTGTAACCCTACGCTGCCATCGTCTTCATTCCACTCTTTCTCTATCGCCTGCAATTGGTAAAAGCGGCTGCGTAGCCGCCCGGCTGCTGCTGGCAAACGCAGATCGTACTGAGCAATTTCACCAGCCAGACGCTCGGTCAGCGCCTGAAACAGCAGCGGAATCCCCTCACCGGTCTGCGCTGAAAGCCAGACGCGGATGGGCAGATTCTCTTCATCACGATCGATACGCGGAACGAAATCGTCCAGCATATCGATTTTATTCATCACCAGCAGGCTGGGAATATCATCGGACTCAATTTCTTCCAGCACGACATTGACAGCATTGATGTTGTCCTCGATGCGCGCATCGGCAGCATCAATCACATGCAGCAGCAGTGCGGCCTCGCGGGTTTCCTGCAGCGTCGCTTTAAACGCCGCCACCAGGTCATGAGGCAGGTGGCGGATAAAACCGACGGTATCGGCCAGTACCACCTCCCCCACATCCACCACGTCGACACGACGTAACGTCGGGTCAAGAGTGGCGAACAGCTGGTCAGCCACATAGACCTCAGAAGTGGTAAGGCGGTTAAACAGCGTAGACTTGCCGGCGTTGGTATACCCCACCAGCGACACGGTAGGCACATCGGCCTTGTTACGCGCCTGCCTGCCCTGTTCACGCTGTTTCGACACGCGCTCCAGGCGCGAGAGGATCAGCGTGATACGGTTACGCAGAAGACGACGGTCCGTCTCCAGCTGGGTTTCACCCGGGCCGCGCAGGCCGATCCCGCCTTTCTGGCGCTCAAGGTGCGTCCAGCCGCGAACGAGGCGCGTGGCAAGGTGGCGGAGCTGGGCCAGCTCAACCTGCAGTTTACCTTCATGGGTACGGGCGCGTTGGGCGAAGATATCCAGAATCAGTCCGGTGCGGTCAATGACCCGGCACTCGCAGAGCGCTTCAAGATTGCGCTCCTGCGCCGGACTGAGGGCATGATCGAACAGTACCACGCTGGCACCGCTCTCTTTTACCGCTTCGGCTATTTCAACAGCTTTTCCTTCACCGACAAAATATTTGGGGTGTGGCGATTTGCGGCTGCCAGTAACAACACGCAGCGCTTCTACGCCAGCAGAAGACACCAGGGTTTCAAACTCCTGTAAGTCTTCAGTATCTCTGTCTTGCGAGAAATAGATGTGCACCAGTACGGCCTGCTCACCGGCATCATAACGGTCAAACAAACTTTAGACCTCTCAATACTTTGTTAAACCTGCTGCGCGTTGGCCATACTGCGTCAAAACCAGATTCAAAATGCGCGTTCAGCTCACTAAACGGCGTTTTTTGCATGGATTCTCTTAATGACTTAAGCGCAATAAGGAAGCCAGGCGATAAATTCGTTGCCATAAAAACATTGCCAGGACGGGGAACCGGTAACAAAAGACCCCCGTCCAGGAGGGACAGTCACGCTACTTATTCTGCGTCATCACTGTCTTGCTGAGGCTGAGAAGACGCCCCCTGGTTACTGCCGCTATGATGATAGTTGCTGCTTCCGCCACCCGCATTGTTGCTGTGGTGGGAGACCGGACGGGACGGAACAACGGTAGAGATCGCGTGCTTATACACCATCTGGCTAACCGTGTTCTTTAAAAGAATAACAAATTGATCAAACGACTCGATCTGGCCCTGAAGTTTGATGCCGTTTACCAAATAAATCGAAACCGGAACACGTTCGCGACGCAGTGCGTTCAAGAACGGATCTTGCAATGATTGCCCCTTAGCCATTCTATCTTTTCCTTATATGCTTGTTGTTTGTAACTTAAGAACCATACGGTTCGAAATATGACGTAAAAAATTTGCGCAAGATAACGCACCAATTGTACACAATCACCCAGGCTTCGCACTAAGAACCTGTAACACGCGGGCATAGGCCGCATCAGGCTGTTCACTGTCAAGCCAGTGAACATCTTTCCAGCCACGTAACCATGTTATCTGGCGTTTAGCCAACTGCCGGGTTGCGCAAATTCCCCGATAAACCATGTCATCGTAATCAATTTCACCGGATAAAAATGACCACATCTGGCGATAACCAACACAACGAATGGAAGGCATATCCGTATGCAAATCACCTCGTGCAAAGAGCGCCCGAGCCTCCGCTTCAAACCCTGACGTTAACATCTGATGAAACCGCTGCTCAATACGCTGATGAATTAATTCGCGATTCGCGGGTGCGATGGCGAACTGTGCAACATCGTACGGCAGTGGGTCGCCCGAGGTTTTAGTCAGTTCCGTTAAAGTTTTACCCGAAATGAAAAAAACTTCCAGTGCTCGCGAGAGTCTCTGGGGATCATTCGGATGAATACGACGTCCAGCAACGGGATCAACATCACATAACTGACGGTGAAGCGCTTCCCAGCCCTCTTCACGCGCCATCTGCTCTATACGCTGACGTACCTCTGGATCCGCCGAGGGCAACGGCGATAATCCTTCCAGTAATGCCTTGTAATAAAGCATGGTGCCACCAACAAGCAACGGAATTTTACCCTGTCGGGTAATTTCCGCCATTTCAGCCAGTGCATCGCGCCGAAACTCCGCGGCCGAATAGGCCTCAGCAGGATCGCGAATGTCCAGCAAACGATGGGGCGCAAGACGCCTTTCTTCCGCGGTAGGTTTGGCAGTACCAATATCCATTCCGCGATAGATCAGCGCCGAATCAACACTGATCAGCTCTACCGGTAACGCCTGGCGCAGGGCAATTGCCAGGGCGGTTTTACCGGAGGCCGTCGGCCCCATCAAAAATATTGCCTTAGGCAGGCCAGCCGTGGATTGTTCACTCATGCTTCAGGGCGTTCATCGCCGTTTCAATATCGATGTATTGCAGTAATCCAGAAGGTGGCGATTTCACTAACTGCGGGCAAAGTCGTTCGACTTCTGCCAGCAAGGTAATCGCCTGCGAGTGATTCCAGTGCTGATATTCAGAAACTGACTGACGCGCTAACCACTGCGCCGTCTGGCTTGCTGAAACATCCTGCTGCCGGGCCAGATACCCTAACATTTCTGGAATCAAGTTTTGTAAATTTTGTTGGCGTAATGGTAAAGGCACGGCGCGTAACATCACATGATGGGCGTCAAACAGCAGGTCAATCCCCATCAGCGTTAGCAGGTCCGACTGCCGCTGACCCGCTTCACGCTCTGCTTTTTCCAGTTTAAGCCGGACCGGAATGAGCAATGGCTGGGGCTTCAACCCTTCACTACCGGGTTCCAGCTGCATCTGCTTCAACCAGCGTTCTGCCACCGCCAGTGCGATCAATGCCACACCCGAACTGCCGTCAACCAGCGCATACTGCTCGTGTACGACGGTCAGCACGCGACCAAAACTGTGCACGTGCCCGGACAGCGGGGCAGGCTTTTCATCTTTTACCCGCCTTTCCGGGCGCGGATCATCACGAACAGCCGGTGCAGATGGCGCGGGCGGGGTAGTCAACAGCTGTTGATAGACCGTGCCCTCGCGTTTCTGATACTGCGGTTCCTGCCGCGGCCAGCTGTTTCCAGCACCACCGCGTTGCCCCTGGTCGGTGGAAGCAGATCGCGGCGCAGCAGCAGGGGCCGGTTCAGAGAAGTGATTGCCCCCCGCCGCCTGACGGTTCTCCGGCTGCCAGCGTTCAGCAGGCGCAGATGGCACATCCGGCAGCACTTCCGCTCCGGTCTCCTGTAAAACGCTGATCACGCCCTGATAAATAAAATCATGTACCAGCCGTGACTGATGGAAGCGCACCTCATGTTTTGCCGGGTGAACATTGACATCGACCTGGTAGGGATCAATATCCAGATACAGCACATACGCGGGCTGATGCTGATCACCCAGCTTATCCTGATACGCCTGACGGATAGCGTGGTTAATTAACCGGTCACGCATCATGCGGCCGTTAACGTAGCAGTACTGCAAATCGCTAAGCGCTTTCGACCCCACCGGGTCAGCCACCCAGCCGCGCAGGCTCAAATCACCGTGCTGCCACTCAATGTTCAGAGCATGAGCCATAAAGGCCGTGCCGCAGATGGCCGCCACGCGCCGCTCACGCTGGGTGTTGTCACTGACGCCACGATACTGACGCACCAGCTTGCCGTTATGACTGAGAGAGATAGCCACGTCAAATCGTGCCAGCGCGATGCGGCGGATGACTTCATCAATATGGGTAAATTCGGTTTTTTCGGTGCGCATAAACTTGCGCCGCGCCGGGGTATTGTAGAAAAGATCCAGCACTTCCAGCGTGGTACCAACCGGGTGTGCCGCCGGTTTGACGGTGACCGCCTGGTCGCGCCCTTCCGCATAGGCCTGCCAGGCTTCACTTTGTGCTTCAGTGCGGGACGTCAGGATCAAACGCGATACGGAACTGATGCTGGCCAGCGCCTCACCACGAAACCCGAGGCTGATAATCGCCTCCAGGTCATCCAGCGAGGCAATCTTACTGGTCGCATGGCGGGCCAGTGCCATCGCCAGTTCGTCTTTATTGATACCAGAGCCGTTATCTCGAATGCGGATCAGCTTTGCGCCGCCTTTCTCAATATCGATGTCAATGCGCGTAGCCCCCGCATCCAGACTATTCTCCACCAGCTCTTTTACCACCGATGCCGGGCGCTCAACCACTTCTCCTGCGGCAATCTGGTTAGCAAGCTGTGGCGGTAATACCTGAATGGGCATGATCTATCCTCTGGAACAGTTTGGCACGGCGCGACCGGGTATTTATCGGGGCGACTGCAAAAAATGATCGCCCCGATATTATCCGTCCATAGTTATGACGCCGGGATTTTTAACGTCTGCCCCAGCATCACATTCTGCGACTTCATCTTATTCGCCTGCTGGATAGCCTGCGGACTGACACCGTATTTCACGGCAATCGCCGTCAGCGAATCACCGCGTACGACTTTATGCCTGGCGGGCTTGCGGCTGCTCACCGCCGCCGCAGAAGCCGTTTTACTCCCGGCAGGAACCTTCAGTCGCTGCCCTACCCACACCACATCTTTTTTTAACGTGTTCATGGCGCGCAGTGTCGACATACTGACACCATAGCTTTCGGCGATACCGGAAAGTGTCTCTCCGCGTTTCACCACATGGCGCTGAACCGCACCGGTATATTCTGTGCTGGCAGGAGCCGGGTTAGCCTGGACTTCAACCGCCGTTGCGGCCTGCAACGGTCGGTTTTCCTCCTTTGGGATGGATTGTAGCGGGTGCGCCAGGAAGTAGTTGCGCAGGCCTTTATAAATCGACTCGGCAATCTTCTGCTGGTAAGCACTGCTGCCCAGCAGCCGCTCCTCCGAAGGGTTACTGATAAAGCCGGTTTCCACCAGCAGAGAAGGAATATCCGGCGAGCGGAGTACGCCCAGGCTGGCATGTTCCGGCCGGCGCTTGTGCAGCGCACCGACGCGCTGTAGCTGCGCAATCACTTTGACGGCAACATCATAGCCCACGCGCTGCGAATGCCCGAACTGCAGATCCAGCACCGCCTGACTCAGATAGGGATCCGCCTGGCTGTTGGCCAGCAAATCGCCCGCACCGCCTAACAGTTCTGACTGCTTCTCATGCTGCTCCAGCCAGCCCGCCATTTCACTGTTAGCACGGCGGTTCGACAGCACCCACACCGAAGCCCCGGAAGCACTGCGGTTAGGGGCAGCATCCGCGTGAATGGACACCAAAAGATTAGCGTTCTGCTTGCGTGCCACATCGGAGCGACCCATGACGGAGATAAAATAGTCGCCATCACGGGTCATTACACCTTTAAACATCGGGTCGGCGTTCAGCAGCGCTTTCAGCTTCCGCGCTATGGCAATGGTGACGTTTTTCTCTTTCAGACCGCCACCGCCAATCGCACCCGGATCCTGTCCGCCGTGACCGGCATCGATCGCCACAATCACGGTATCATTACTGCTGCGGGCACTGCGTGGACGCGCCACCTCGTTGCCGCTGCTGACCGAAGTCACCGGATTGGCATCAAACGGACTTTTGGGTGGAGGGCTGACCGGACGGGAAGGAGACACAGTGCTCACCGCGGCCTGTCGGCTTGCCTGGGCTGGCTGCGTGCCGGAAATGGTGAACACCACATTGTAGCTACTGCCGTTACGCTGCGTGACCGCCCGGGTCTTACCCCGCTGAGTCAGCTCAAACACCAGCCGGATACTCTGACTGTCTTTGGCGGTACTGGACCGGATGCGCTTCACTATGTTCTCACCGCTGAAGGTCAGCGGCAGCCCCTGCACGATACCGCTCTGGCGAATATCCAGTACCACGCGGTCCGGGTTATGTAACGGAAAGAACGCGTAAACCGGTTGCCCGGCAAAGCTCAGCGTGACCTGGGCTTCATTACTGCCGTTAGAGACTTTAATATCGGATAAGTTGGCTGCCGCTGCACTGAAGGTGCAGCAGAACAGGGCCAGCAGGCACCAGGCTTTCAATCGCAGCATCATGCTCCATCCTGTTCAGCGGTCAGGCGTTGTAACATCGTTTCACCGCGAGGCGAGCAGGCGCAAAGTCGCGCTTCTCGCGCGTGTCCCTGATAAGAGAGATGCAGCTCAA
The DNA here is from genome assembly GCF_055556675.1 of Erwinia sp. PME.40.26/001. Lineage (NCBI taxonomy): Bacteria > Pseudomonadati > Pseudomonadota > Gammaproteobacteria > Enterobacterales > Erwiniaceae > Erwinia > Erwinia sp. PME.40.26/001. The sequence continues at coordinate 9,101 of NZ_JBVHNP010000007.1, read as the reverse complement.
CATCCGGCTCCGGCAGGACGCCAGCCCCCTGCTGAGGCCACTCGACCAGGCACAGGCTGTCCGGGCCGAAATAATCACGGATCCCCATAAATTCCAGTTCTTCCGGGTCAGAAAGGCGGTAAAGGTCAAAGTGATACACCCGGCGATTTGGCAGGACATAAGGCTCAACCAGCGTATAAGTGGGACTTTTTACATTTCCCTGATGGCCAAGCGCCTGTAAGAAGCCACGGCTAAAGGTGGTTTTACCTGCACCGAGGTCGCCATAAAGATAGAGTATCGCCGCGCCATCACAGGCGCGGGCCAGGCGGGCACCCAAATCGAGGGTTGCTGCCTCATCGGGCAGTGCAATTACACAGGTCATCATTCTTTTGTATTCGAGATCTCAGGATTGACAAACGGATACAGCATCAGGAGCAGGTCGCTGGCTAACATACCGCGCGTACCGCGCTGCTGTGCCACTGCGTCAGCCGCCGCTCCGTGCACTACGCATCCTGCGCAGGCAGCATCGTACAGTGAGAGCTTTTGCCCTGCCAGACTGCCGATAATACCAGATAACACATCTCCCATTCCCCCGCTGGCCATACCGGCGTTACCAACATCAGCAATCGCCAGTTCGCCCTGTTCGCGGGAAATTAACGTCCCGGCACCTTTGAGCACGACAATGCCACCATAACGCGTTGCCAGACGGCGTACAGCCAGTAAGCGGTCACTCTCAATCTCACTGACTTTACAGTTCAGCAGCCTTGCGGCTTCACCGGGGTGCGGCGTAATAATTCGATTTTGACGTTTATCGGGGCTGATTGCCAGCAGGTTAAGCGCATCGGCGTCCCAAAGCATCGTTTTCTGAGAGTTTTCTACCTTTTTCAAGGCGTTCTTACCCCAGGCCCCCTGGCCCAGGCCGGGGCCGATAACGATCGCGTCGGCCCATTCCAGCCCGGCATCCAGCGTTTTCTCGGTCATCTCATGCACCATCAACTCCGGACGTGCCGTCAGTAAGGGGCCTGTATTTTCAATGTGAGTAAGTACTCGCACCAATCCTGATCCGCTGCGTAATGCGGCTTCTGCTGTCATACGAATCGCCCCGGCAGTTCCATGATCGCCGCCAATCACCAGCAGGCGGCCGTGATCGCCTTTGTGTGAGGTCGGCCGTCTTGGCGGCAGCCAGGTGGCGAGATGGCTGGCATCGTAGCGGGCAATCGGCGCGACCTGACCTCGCAACCACGGATCAAGATTCAGGCTGTGATAATGCAGCTGTCCGACATGGTCACGCGCTTTACCGGTCAGTAACCCCGGTTTCAGAGCGATAAATGCCAGCGTCTGACACGCATTAACAGCCATTCCGGGAACAGTACCGTTAGCAGCCACTAACCCTGAGGGCACATCCAGCGCAAACACCGGGGCTGGATGGTCATTCATCCGCTCAATCAGCGCATCATAAGGCGCTTCAGGCGCGCGTTTAAGCCCGGTGCCGAGCAGTGCATCAACAATCACGTCAACAGAATCAGGCCAGGAAAGGCGCGCATCGTGGATCACGCCACCGGCCGCCAGCCAGTTTTCACGCGCCTCACGGGCTTCCTCTGGCGGGGTTTTATTCCCTTCCACTGCAATCAGCGTTACCTTCAGCCCGGCAGCCTGTGCCAGACGCGCCACGACAAAGCCGTCACCACCATTGTTGCCGTGCCCGCACAGGACCAGCCAGTGGTGCGCCTGCGGCCAGTGCTGCCGTAGTAAACTGAACGCCGCTTCCCCCGCGCGCTGCATCAGTTCAAACAGGGTGATACCCAGACTGTCTGCCCCCTCACGCTCCAGCCCGGCGACCGCCTCCACAGGCCAGACAGAATAGGGTAAACTGATACGGTCTTTTTGCTGGTTCAGGTTATTCATGTCACATCCTCTCGATTATCATCAGCTCGCCCGGGATATTAAACAGTGGGGGCTGGCGCTCGGCTTTCAGCAGGTCGGTATCTGTGATACCGACTTAACCCTGGAAGAGCCCCGTCTTCAGGCCTGGCTGGACAAACAATACCACGGTGAAATGGACTGGATGGCGCGCCACGGGATGATGCGCGCCCGCCCCCATGAACTGCTGCCCGGTACGCTGCGCGTCATCAGCGTGCGGATGAATTATCTGCCAGCAAAAGCCGCCTTCGCCAGCACGCTAAAAAATCCCCGGCTGGGCTATGTCAGCCGTTACGCTCTCGGCCGCGATTATCACAAAGTATTACGCAATCGCCTGAAAAAGCTCGGCGATATGATCCGCGAACACTGTAGCGACGCCCAGTTCCGCCCCTTTGTCGATTCAGCACCGCTGCTGGAACGTCCGCTGGCCGCGAAGGCGGGTCTGGGCTGGACGGGTAAGCATTCGCTGATCCTTAATCGCGAAGCCGGATCCTGGTTTTTTCTCGGCGAACTGCTGATTGATCTACCGCTGCCGGTCGACAGTCCGGTCGAAGAGAACTGTGGACGCTGCGTTGCCTGCATCACTACCTGCCCGACAGGGGCCATCGTAGAGCCTTACACCGTCGATGCCCGCCGCTGTATCTCTTATCTCACCATCGAGTTAGAAGGTGCGATTCCCGAAGCGTTTCGTCCCTTGATCGGTAACCGCATTTACGGCTGCGATGACTGCCAGCTGATTTGCCCGTGGAACCGTTACGGGCAGCTCACGGATGAAGATGATTTCAGCCCGCGCGCCGTCCTGCACGCCCCACCGCTGACGGAGCTTTTCGCCTGGGATGAGGCTAAATTTTTACGGATTACGGAAGGATCAGCCATCCGGCGTATTGGCCATTTGCGCTGGCTGCGCAATATAGCGGTAGCGCTCGGCAATGCCCCCTGGGATGAAAGCCATCTGAAAGCACTGGAAGCGCGTCGCGGTGAGCATGCCATGCTGGATGAACATATTGACTGGGCGATTGCCTGCCAGCTGGCACGACGCGATGAACATACCATTGAAGTACAGAGCAGCCAGCAGAAACGCCTGGTGCGTACGATCGAGAAGGGATTACCACGTGATGCTTAAATGCACAACCAAGTGAGATTTTCCCCTGCGAAATGTTTTCCACATGCTGTGAATAAAAATAAAAAATCGTTGTCATTCAATCGTCACAGAAACAGCAAGCGATCCAGATAACAATTTGAAATATTAATAATTGATTTAAAAACAGCGAGTTACGAAAGATATGGAATAAGCAGCTGTTTCTTCGCGCGCGAAGATCAATAACATAACCTGTGGATAAGTCTGTTTAAAAGATTTTTATGATGGCAGAATGCAGGCTGTCTCACGGCGTCAGGCGCTGTGGATAAATCTGAAGGCAATTGAGAAATATTTTTATCTGGAGCGGGAAACGAGACTCGAACTCGCGACCCCGACCTTGGCAAGGTCGTGCTCTACCAACTGAGCTATTCCCGCTGAGGAGTGATGCTGCTTTAATACACTAAAAAGCATGTAACTTATTGATTAAACTGCTTTTTATCTCTCTGTTTCACAGGAGAGGTCGCTATTATGGACCTGTTTACGGGTGCTGGCAAGCCTTGCGGCAAAAAAAATTCAACCGGCTAAAAAAAACCCGCACTGAGTTACCACACTCGCCTGACACGAGACGCTCCTTATCCCCACCACGTGCTAACGCGCCAGTAAATCAATATGGAACTGGCGTATTAAAATGTGCAAATCAGTATCAACCTCATTAATACTAATACCGAAAAAAAACCATTGGTAATAAAACGATTATTTTACTAAAAATACTGAAAACAAAATAATAAAATCATTAAAAACCTATAGACAATAATAAAATTAACCTATTAGTTAACATCAATGAATAACAATATCGATAATCACACGCCCTGATTGACATAAAGCCGTTTACATCGCTACCATTATTCTGTTAAATCCCACACTGAATGACTGTATTACCAGGAAAAAACAAGGCCCTTTTAAATCAATAAAAAAAGTCAAACCTCCTCTCGTTAGGAAATTACTTAAATTAACGGACTATTATCGATATGAATAAGATATTCAAAGTAATTTGGAATAAAAGCGCCCAGTGTTTCGTGGTGTCTTCTGAGCTGGCAAAAAGTACCGTAAAAAGCGGACGAAAAAAATTAACACCGGCAAGCCAGGGAAGCTCCACGATGTTAAGCTCTTCGCTGCTGGTCTCCTCGTTACTGATGGCCATGTCCGGGTCGGCCTATGCGGCTAACGCAGAACCACCAGCAAACAGTATTAACCCGGAATATCAGACAGCAAATGGGTTGATCAGCATCGCAGGCGGTGGAAAAGGCGACGCCCACGCGACAGACAATAAAAATGGCCAGAATGATGAGTACAGCAATGACTACGGTATTGCTATCGGTGCACAGTCTAAAGGATTCTGGGCCAGCGTGGCCATGGGGGATACCGCTGAAGCACGGTCGCTCTACGGCACCGCCATTGGCCCTAAGGCCTCTATAGACGATGCCTCGGACTATGCCGTTGCACTGGGTAATAAGGCCAGTATAACGGCCAGTAACAACGGGGTGGTATTGGGCTCCAATGCCAGTCTTATCGGTGCCGAGAACTCGGTCGCTATAGGAAATGCAGCGTCCGTTAGTGGGGTTAAAAACGCCGTTGCCATAGGCGCAAACTCTACAGCAACCGAGGAAAATACCGTCTCCATTGGTTCTAAAGGGCAGGAGCGAAAACTGGTTAACCTGGCTGACGGAGAGATTTCTGCTGCGTCTAAAGAAGCGGTCAACGGCCGTCAGCTGAATAAAACGAATGAGCAGATTACTGCGTTCGAAACACGTATTAGCAAAAACTCCGCAGGCGTTAACAGCCTTATTGATGGCAGCGATGGCCTGATACAATTAAGCAAAAATAAAAAAACGCTACTCGTTGGTGGAGCCGCAGCCGGGACAACCACGTTTGACCTCGGTGCTCGAAAAATCACTGGCCTGCAGGAGGGCGAAGTCAATACAGGTTCCACCGATGCCGTCAACGGCAGCCAGCTGGCTGTAGTCAGAGATAGCGTTGCAGGTTTTGATGATAAAATCAGTGCTAACGAAAAAAATATCACCATCAACACCAGCGATATTGATGCACTGAATCAGGGACAGGCCGGCCTGGTTCAGTTGAGCAATGATGGAAGAGTCTTCATTAGCGACATTGCTCAAGAGGCGAAGATCTTTGACCTTGGCGACCGCAAAATCACTGGCCTGCAAAAGGGCGAACTCAGTGAAAGCTCCACCGACGCCATCAACGGTGCGCAGCTGTTTGAAACGAATGCGAATGTCGAAAAAAACACCAGCAATATTACCGACCTGACGCAAAATATCTCTAATATTTCGACTGGCAAAGCCGGTCTGGTGCAGTTAGCTGACGGCGGCAAGAGCCTGGTCTTTAGCGATGCGGCAAAAGAGGCGGATAAGTTTGAGGTCAACCGCACGTTGTCTGGTGTCACTGATGGCAATATCGCAGAAGGCTCAACGGAGGCCGTCAACGGCAGCCAGCTGTTTAAAACTGAGCAGGAAGTAAAGCAAAACACCGGTGATATTGCCAATCTGAACACCGGTAAGGCCGGACTGGTGCAGCTGGACGGGGAAAATCTGATTTTCAGCAGCGCGGCCGCCAGCGCGATGGTCTTTAATGTCGGAAACCGCACGATCAGCGGAGTGAAAGCAGCCACACTCAGTGCAGACTCAACCGAAGCCGTTAACGGCAGTCAGCTGCATGCAACCAATGAGCGCGTTGAAAAAAACTCCGATGATATTGCCAAACTGGCCGGTAACAGCGGCGGTGGTGGGGCTGGCGGTATGCTGGAAATGAGTGGTGACGGGCAGTCCCTTGTCGTCAGTGAGGCAGGAAAAGGGGCATCCTCGCTCAATTTAGACGGCCGCACCATTAACGGAATTGGCGCAGGTGAGCTGAGTGCCACCTCTACCGAGGCGGTTAATGGCTCTCAACTGTTTGAAACCAATCAACAGGTTTTTAAAAACACTACCGATATCAGTAAATTAAGCAGTGACATCAGCAGTGGTAAGGCAGGCGTCACGCAGATTGATGGCGATAAAATCGTCTTCAACGATGGGGGAAAAGGCACAACAACCCTGGATGTCGGCGGGCGTAACGTCGCTAATATCAAAGAGGGTGAGCTGTCTAAGAACTCGAAAGATGCGGTTAACGGTTCTCAGCTTTTTGAGACGAATACTCACGTTGAGCAGAACACGGCAAACATTGAAATTAACCGTACAGATATTAATAAAAATAAGACAGATATTGCCAATAACTCATCAAAAATCACCAACCTTGAAAACGCCTTCTCAGGCATGAATCACTCATTCAGAAGCCTGGCGAAAGAAGTTAACAAGAATAAAAAACGGGCTGATGCCGGGATTGCAGGGGCGATGGCGATGACGGCCATTCCCCATGTGTATTCCGACGATTTCTCTTTCGGTATGTCGATGTCAGGCTACCGGGATCAGGGAGCGTTAGCCGCCGGGGTGACGTTCAAAACCAGTGAACATACGGCCATGAAAGTGAACTCTTCCTGGGATACTCAAAATGGCGCTGGCGTTGCCGCAGGTTTTGCCTGGGGCTGGTAAGGCCGATTGAATAATGGCCACCGGGGGAATTCCCGCTGGCCATAATAAGGTGAGTATTTCAATGAAGACTATTCTCAACGGCCTGATTATTATTATCGTTAGCTCAATCATTTCCACACTGTGTGCGCTCTACTTATCGGATAATAACAACAGCCTTTTTAAACGTTATGACCCCCCTGAAGTTAATAATCAGCACGAAGATGTTATCGAATCACTTAAAAAATCTGCTATTGCCGGTAATATTGAGTCGCAGTTTACACTGGGGACAATCTACTACCTGGGACGTCAGGTTCCCAAAGATGATGTGGCATCACGCTTCTGGTTTAACAACGCCTATAGCAATGGCAGCCTGGAAGCCCAGGTCAACCTTGCATCAATGTATCAATACGGTGAGGGTGGGAATAAGGACCTGAAAAAAGCACTTTCACTCTATGCCGATGCCGCACAAAAAGGTTCCCCCGTTGCTTTTTACAGTCTGGGAAAAATGTATCTGACGGGCGACGTTCTGGAGAAAAATGAGCGCTATGGCCTCTCTTTATTACAGGATTCCTGCACGGCAGGTTACGGCAAAAGCTGTCTTCTGCTGCGACAGCTTGCTCATGCTAATCCTGCGACGCAGCAATAGCGACGCAGCAATAATGCCCCTCAGGTGCATTATTGCTGCCGGTGAACGGCCAGCCTCGCCAGCGTTAAGGGTTCAGCTGCTGCCAGCGCTGATAAACTTTGATCGCATTGCTGCTTTTCTGCTGGATCATCGGCAGGCGACGTTGTTCTATCGGCTTGCTGTACTCTGCATAGAAGGTATTCAGTTCAAAGTACTTGCGGTTATCCTGATAAAAGGGTGCATAGTCTTCACGCGTTGTGAGGTAAATCACCTGCTTCGGACTGCAATAGTAGAGTGAGCCAAGGCACATCGGGCACGGACTGGCGAGAATATAAATATCGCAGTCACTAAGATTTTCCGTGCCGAGCCGCGTACAAGCCTGGCGGATAGCCAGAATTTCAGCGTGTGCGGTAGGATCGCTGGTTTGTGCTACCAGATTCGGACTCTCTGCAATAATCTCACCGTCACGCACGATCACCGTCGCAAACGGCCTTCCGCCCTCTTCCACGTTTTTCATCGCCAGATCGATAGTACGCTGTACAAAATCCATTATCATCTCCATGTCTGCTCAGAGTAGGGTTAACACAGATAAGGCTATGGTCTGTAAGCTATAATGTAAAAGACCCATTTATAATTGATGCCATAAGCTGTTCTTATAGGGAAGCCCATGCTGTTACGTCATATCCACTATTTTTTGGCGGTTGCCGAGCATCGTAGCTTTACCCGCGCCGCCACGGCCCTGCATGTCTCTCAGCCGGCGCTCTCTCAGCAAATTAAACAGCTGGAGGAGACGCTGGGCAGCCCACTATTCGATCGCAGCGGCCGGAATATGCGCCTGACTGATGCCGGAGAAACATACAGCCATTATGCAAAGCGGGCTCTGCGCGACCTGGCTGAGGGGCAGCGTGCGCTGCATGACGTGGAAAATTTACAACGAGGGGCGTTACGTGTGGCCATTAACCCCACCTTCACCCACTATCTGATGGGACCGCTAATCCAGGCCTTTCACCAGCGCTACCCCGCCATAACGCTGGAAATACGAGAGATGCCTCAGGAACCCATGGAGCAAAGCCTGCTGGATGACCGGTTAGATGTCGGCATAGGGTTTGACGTGCCGGGGCTGACCGGTATCACTGCTCAGGCGCTGTTTACCGAAACGCTGGCACTGGTCGTCGCCAGCCATCATCCCGGGGCCCTGCATCGGCGTATGGCGCTTGCGGCGCTGGATAAGGAGGAGCTGGTGCTGCTCACCGCTGAATTTTCCACCCGGGAACAGATTGATCGCTGCTGCCGGAAAAATAGCCTGAATCCGCAGGTATTGATGGAAGCAAATTCACTGAGCGCGGTGATTGAGATCGTCCGGCGAACCGGGCTTGCCAGCCTGCTGCCGGCAATGACGACCTTTGCGCATCCTGACCTGGTGGCCGTGGAACTCACGCCCCCGCTGCTGGAAAGGACGGCAGTGCTTTTACAGAGAAAGGGGGGATACCAGACTGCTGCGGCAAGAGCCTTTGTCGATCTTGCGCAGGAACAGGGGCACTACTTTGCGCAATTGCAGGCATAAAAAAAGAGCCTTTCGGCTCTTTTTTTACTGGTCCACAGAAATAGTGATTTCTCTGCGAACAAAATTTTGGAGCGGGAAACGAGACTCGAACTCGCGACCCCGACCTTGGCAAGGTCGTGCTCTACCAACTGAGCTATTCCCGCTTGGGTGGTGCTTTACTACGTAAAAAATTGGAGCGGGAAACGAGACTCGAACTCGCGACCCCGACCTTGGCAAGGTCGTGCTCTACCAACTGAGCTATTCCCGCTTGGGTGGTGCTTTACTACGTAAAAAATTGGAGCGGGAAACGAGACTCGAACTCGCGACCCCGACCTTGGCAAGGTCGTGCTCTACCAACTGAGCTATTCCCGC